>CAVXOG010000008.1:0-802977 GCA_963763395.1 Candidatus Acidiferrales bacterium
GGCACTGGGACTCAGAAAAGGCGATTCTGATGTTTAGAGTGTTTTCGCGGACGCGCAGAAGTTGCCAGGTCGGCTCAGCTATTTTGGCAACTCGGCTGTGCCAGTTACGTTGAATTTGCCCGTCAGAACCGAGGCTGCATCCTGAGGTTGCGCACCACCCAGCGAGACGCTGTATTTTCCGGGCACGATGACGCGATTGCCTTTCTGATTGACCTGGCCCAAAGAGCGCGGATCGATGGTAAGACTAACATGAGCTGACTGGCCCGGAGCCAGGTGCACGCGGTTGAATCCCGCAAGCACGCGCAGCGGAATCTCCACGCCGGAGGGTTGGGTGAGATAGAGTTCAACGACCTCATCTCCTGGCACTGCGCCGGTGTTCCGCACGTCGGCTTGTACCTCCACGGGATTACCGGCCTTGACTTGCGACGGCGCAATCTTCAGGTGCTCGTACGCGAAGCTCGTATAGCTAAGACCGAAGCCGAATCCATAAAGCGGTTTCCCCGTGAAATAGCGATACGTCCGGTCGCGCATGGAATATTCTTCAAACGGCGGAACCTGGCTTAGCGACGAATAGAAGGTCAGCGGGAGACGCCCGCCAGGATTATTGTCCCCGGCCAACGTCTCTGCAATTGCTGTACCACCTTCCTCTCCGGGATACCATGCCTCGAGAATTGCATTCGCATTCTGCTGCGCCCAGTTGACCGCCAGCGCGCTGCCGTTCTGCAGCACGACAACCAGCGGCTTTCCGGTGCTGGCAAGAGCTTTGAGCAACTCTTCCTGGGCCGCCGGCAAATCGATCGACGTGCGATCCCCGCCGCTGAACCCTTCCAGCTTCACGGGCATCTCCTCGCCTTCCAGCTCGGGCGAAAGCCCCACGAAGGCGATGGTCACGTCCGACTCCCTTGCTGCATCGACCGCCTGCTCGCGCAGCATAGCCGCCGGGACTTGCCAGGTAAGATTGATGCCAGCGGTTCCCGTGGTGTGCAAGTACTCCAGGCGGATCGGGTGTGGCTGCGCATCGCTGAACGTCACTGCTGCTTCGATAACCTCGCCTCGCTCGCCGGTCGTCTTGCCGCTGCTTTCCACGAGCAGTTTCCCATCCAGGTAAAGCCGAAAGCCTTCCTGGTTCTCGCAGGAATAGCAGTAGTTCATGCGCACGCCCAGCTTGTACTCGCCAGCCGCCGGCGGGTTGAAGTTACCGCTCCAACGTACGGAGTAGTTGTTGCGCTGCAGCCCGTTCACGGGAACAACCTTGTCCCAATTGAAATTGACGTTCCGGTCGGTGCGCGTCAGGACCGGCGTTCCGCTCAGATCCTGCGTGCTGAAGTACTCGCCGGTAAGTCCGTCGCCGGAACCACTGGCAGGATGAAGCGCGGTATGCTCGATCGGCATCGCGAAACCCTCCACAAGCGTCGAGCCCTGCGCATAAACCACCTTCGTCGAAGCGAACCGCTTCTCGATTCCGTTGAGTGGATAGACCGGCGAAGGCAGCGGTCCGTTGTAGTTGCCCTGCAAGGACTGGACGAACTCCGCAGTCGGGCCGACCACGGCGATGCGCGCGATGCCAGCCTTCAGTGGAAGCGTCTGACCCTGATTCTTCAATAGCACCATGGATTCCCGTGCCGCTTGCAGCGACTGTTGCCGATGCTCGGGCGAGTTGACCTCGCTTGCGGGAATCCTTCCATACGCATAACTGGAAGGCGGATCGAACATGCCGAGCTTGAATCGCGCCCGGAAGAGGCGGCGCAACGCATTGTCAAGATCGGCTTCCTTAATCAGGCCCTGATGAACCGCGTCAATGAGCGCTGGGAACGCTTGCCCCTCCTTGTATCCGCATTCCAGATCGGTGCCCGCTTTCACGCCGGCGGCCGCCGCGTGTGGCATGTCCGCGGAGTACTTGTGCCCGTTATACACGTCAGCCACGGCGCCGCAATCGCTGACCACGTACCCGTCGAACTTCCAGGCCTCGCGCAAATGTTCGCCTAGTAGCATCGTGCTGGCGCACGCAGGCGCGCCGTCAATCGCATTGTACGCGCACATCACCGACTCCGCGTGCGCTTCGGTCACCGTCGCGCGAAAGGCGGGCAGGTAGGTGTCCTCAAGATCATGCGGCGAGACCTTGACGTTGAAACCGTGCCGCAGCAGCTCCGGGCCGCTGTGCACCGCGTAGTGCTTCGGTGTGGAGACTACCCGGAAATAACGCGGGTCGCTTCCCTGCATGCCGCTAACGAAGGCCACGCCCATGCGGCTCGTCAGGAACGGGTCTTCGCCATAAGTCTCCTGGCCGCGTCCCCAGCGGGGGTCGCGAAAAATATTGATATTCGGCGCCCAGAACGTTAGCCCAAAGAACGCTTCGTGCTGGTCATGGCTGATCGCTTCGTTGTACTTCGCGCGCGCCTCGGTCGAGATGGTCTCACCCATGTGGTGCACAAGCTCAGCGTCCCAGGTGGCAGCCATCCCGATCACCTGCGGAAAATTCGTCGCGTAACCGGAAAAAGCGACTCCATGCAGACCCTCATTCCACCAGTCGTACTTCGGAACGCCAAGCCGCGAGATGGCGGTAGCGTGATCCCGCATCTGCGCGACTTTTTCTTCCAGCGTCATGCGGCCGATGAGGTCGTCAACGCGCTGCTCCAACGGCAACTTTGGATTCAAATAGACAGGCTGAGCAGCCTCCTGGGCAGCCAAAGGGAGACCAAGCGCAAGGCCAGCCAGCAGTATGAGAGAACAGCCAAGCAGACGAGGGTAGAAACCAGACATGGGAGGCGGAACTCCTTTCAATGTGGGTTGTTACGAGACGAGGGTCCAACCATGGTGTGACCTGTAATCTCAGTGAAGTGTAGCAGAGCGACGCGGGAGATTCACTAGCAGTCCCCGATTACTGGAAATGTAGGTTGTAGTAGGGTACTGGACCCGCGACTTCAATTCCTTCTCAGTCAGGGCTGAGGCTTTGCACGTGCTAGTGCTAAGGGGATGGGGTGTTCCTGCCGGGGAGCCTTTGGGGCCCCTCGATTCAATTGTGACTTTCTTGCCCTTGCCGAAGAACTAGCTGAGGGATACCAGGTTCAATGCCTGGAAAGGGCTGAAGTGATTGGGGCGGGTACAGGGTTCGAGTTTCCGCAGTAAGCGGCTTTCGGAGAGCCGATTGGGAAAGAAGCCGTGGCGCAGAGAAATTACTCGCACCCGCTACAGTTCCCGCTACATCGAGTAAGTATGGATCACTTATGGCTTGTCTAAGTAATTGAAAGAAATGGTGATCCGGGCAGGACTCGAACCTGCAACCCGCTGATTAAGAGACCGTCCAAGGACAATTAAGATGGAGTGCGATTGGTTGCTATCGTGTTGAATTACCGCACCAGTACAGGCGATTCGCTTCCCTGCTTCATTACTATGGTCTGCTATGGTTCTTGATCTAGGGTGGGCACAAAACTGGGCACAGCTAAATGGGGTGAACCCCTCTGTTGAGACAGTTTGGAATTGGCACACATGCAGTTCAATGATTTTTCCTTCTCATTCTTTCTCTTCTCTTTCAGGATGATGCTCGGCTGGTGAAGCGGAGGCGAGCTCTGCTGGAGAGCAACTCGCCGAGGAATAACCAGCTGGAGACTCATCGGAACGATGAGCCGGGGGGCGGCTCTTGGGTCGCTCCCCGCTACTATTTCCTCGTACATCGGACTGATAGATCTCCTCATGCCTGAAAAAACTCATCGTCGCTCCAGCAGAATTTATCCCTGGACTCGCTTCCTGCTCGAACTCTTCCGGCGGTCGATAGCCCAGCGCCGAATGTAAACGGCAGCGATTGTAGTACTGTTCGATAAAGATTTCGATGTTACCCAGCAAGTGTTCTAAATCTCGGTAGTCGTTCGCATAAATCTCCTCTCGTTTGAGAGTCTTCATAAAGCTTTCGCAACTGGCGTTGTCATAGGGGTTCGCCGGTCGGCTCATGCTGGGAATCATCTGGTGCTGTTGCAAGATCTGGGCGTAGTCTCCGCACGCGTACTGCACACCACGGTCGGAATGATGCACCAGACCCGGCGGCGGCTGTCGTTGCGCGATGGCCTGCTCCAAAGCTGCGATCGGCAAACGGGCCGCCAGCGTGCGATCCAGAGCCCATCCCACCACCTTGCGTGAGAACGCGTCCAGAACCACCGCCAGGTAGACAAACTCCTTCTTCAAACGGATATAGGTGATATCCGCTATCCAGAGCTGATTCATCCCCGTCAGTTTCATGCGACTGGCTAGGTTCAGATAGACTTCCAACTCGTGGTCGGAATCCGTGGTCACCACGAATGCCCGCGGCTGCACGGCTAGCAGGTTATCTTCCCGTAGGATCCGCAGCACACGCTTGTGATTCACCAGCATCCCCCGCCGCCGCAACTCGGCGCTGATCCGTCGATACCCGTAGCGGCGTCGATGCTCGACAGCGATCTTTTGAATCACGCTTCGCACCTCCATGTCTTCCTCGACGGGTGCTCGCTCCTGCAGAGAACGATAAAAACCGGCCCGGCTGACTCCGGCCAGCTGACACATGCGTTCGATGCTTAAGCTGCCTTGCAATGGCATCACTTCTTGGATTTCGTCGTAGATGCCCTCTCGCCACTGATACCGCTCTGCTGGCGTCGAGCCTCTACTTTTTGCAAGGCACCTTTGAAAAAATCCAGCTCCAGCGTTTTGTCAAGCACCACGCGCTTCAGCTGGTTGATTTCCTTGCGTAGGGTGGACTCACGCGAGTTCCCCGTAGGCGGTTCCTCGCCGGAGTCAAAAGGATCGAATTGATCTCGCCACTTGTAGAGAAGCCGTCGATGCACCCCAAGTTCCTGTGACAACTCCACGATGTTGTCGCAGGTCTTCAATCGCTCAACCGCCATCCGGCGGAATGCTTTCGGGTACTTTCCCACTCGTCTCTTTGCCACTTGCAGTTCCTCTCCCTGCAGAGTGTGCCTTATCCGAGTGTCTCAAGTTAAGGGTTCAGTCCATAAATCGAAGGCCCGGCAAGTCTCACGGACACGTGCAAAGTCGAGCCCTGGCAGAGAAGACATCAAAACTCGCGGTTGGGGGAGGGCACTGGCAATCTCTACAATTGTTCCTGCGTGACTTTGAACAGCTCGCAACAGCAGAAGGGGGAGAGCGGAACGCTGTTCCTGCGTATCAACGCTAGTTACTTCGAAGAGGCCGGACGATCAGGCTGACCATGTACTCGCATGGGGCCGTGGGTAATTGGGTGACGCAGCCAACTGGCGATGGGAATGATCAGATTGCGCCGCTGCGAGTCTCTTCGCCGGGCACTGCTTGCAGGCGGCGCTCCTTGTGCGGGCAAGGTCAAAGGGCTCATGAAATAGCGCAAGTCGCGAACAAACGACTCGACAACCTGCCGCCAGTACTCGCGAAAAGAGACGGCGGCGTTGCGAATGAATTCCGCATGGCGGAATTGCGAATGACGGTGCCGCCAGAATGTCGGCACGTCAGTCTGGGACGCGAGTGTCCGCGGGGGGACGGGGATCTCCTTGGCACGTTCCGCGGCAGCAGCGAGTAGAGCCTCATCAATCGCCGCTTGTACGCTCGCGCGTTCCGGCGGTGGTTCGGCCTGAGGTTCACCCTTCGCCGGCGGAATGACAACGACCGGCCTCGGCTCCACTGCGGGAAATGAAATCAGCCGTCCATACTTACTAGCGGAATAGTCGTTTTCCACCGAGATGGGTCTTGCGGATAGATCGAAGTCCACGGCTATGCGCTGGATGATATCGGGAACGATGATCTTCTGCTGTTCACCATAGGCTGTGATCAGCGCGTGCTCGCAAAGAAGATTGATGAGCCGTGGAATTCCCCTGGAATGCTCGTGAATGACCTGAAGCGTCTCCGCTGGAAAAAGTTCCGTAGAGTTCAGGCCTGCACGGGACAAGCGGGAGCCGATATAGCCTACCGTCTGTTCTTCGGAGAAAAGCGGGAGCCTGCAGTGAATGGGCACTCGCTGGCGCAATTGCCGCAGTTCCGGCCGGCGAAGTTTCTCTTCCAGCTCCGATTGGCCCACGAGAATAATCTGCAGCAATTTTCCGCGCGCTGTTTCCAGGTTAAGCAATAGCCGCAATTCATCGAGCGCTTGCGATGAGAGCGATTGCGCCTCGTCAATTATCACAACCGGACAGTCTCCCGCGACATTTCTGGCAATCAGCCACTCGTGAAGCGTACGCAGCAAATCTACTTTGCGGCGGGATTCGCAACTGACTCCAAAATCGCTAAGTATGAATTCAAACAGTTCGGCTGGCTCCAGCAGCGGATGGAACACATACGCGGTCGAGATCTTGCGCTGCTCCAGGGATTCCAGAATATTATTCAGCAGCATGGTTTTTCCCACGCCCGCCTCGCCTGTCAGCAGCAGTAACCCTTGCCTCGTATGCAGTCCATATTGAAGCTCATTCAGTGCGGAATCGTGCGCGAGCGTCGAATGGTAGAAGCGAGGGTCGGGAGAAACGTGGAACGGATTTTCACTCAGCCCGAAATAGCCGAAAACACATTGATAGGACGTGGTTGTCATTTCTGGATACCTGAGGGCGGTCTTCGAGGTGAGAGCAAATTCTAGGGGAAGTAGGATAAGAGAACAACAAGGATTGCAGGATCAAGGGTATGAAAAATGTACTAGTACTAATAGAACCTGTTACCACGCAGCGTCACGGGTCCCGCCAAGTACACAAATTCCCACTTCAATCGGATGTACGTAATGTCCGCTACCCACAGCTGATCAATCGCGGTCAGCTTCATGCGGCCTGCTAGGTTCAGATGGATCTCGAATTCGTGATGGCTGTTCGTGGTCACCACAAATGCCCGGGCCCGCACGGCGAGTAGGTTGTCCTCGGCCATGATCCGCATGACCCGTTTGTGATTCATGGGCATGCCTTGACGCCGCAATTCCGCCGCAATGCGGCGGTAACCGTAGCGTCGCCGATGTTCGACGGCAATCTGCTGGATCGCCGATCGCACTTCCATTTCCTCCTCGGCCGGGTGCTGCTCTCGAAAAGAACGGTAGAAGCTTGCCCGGCTGACTCGCGCCAACTCACACATTCGCGCGACACTCAGGCTGCCTTGCAATGACATCACTTCTCGGATTTGGTCGTAGATGCCATCTCGCCAGTTTCGCCTTTCTTCTGGCGTCGAGCCTCGACTTTTTGCAAGGCACCTTTGAAAAAATCCACCTCCATCGCCTTCTCCGCCAGCAGCCGCTTCAGCTGATGGACTTGCTGTCGGTAAGAAGATTCATGCGAGTTCGTCCGCGGTGCTTCTTCTCCTGGCTTGAGGTGATCGAGTTTGGCTTGCCACCTGTAGAGACACCGTCGGCCTACTCCCAACTCTTTCGCTAGATCGCCAATGTTGTCGCTGCTCCGCATGCGCTCAACGGCCATCCGCTGAAACTTCCGAGAGTATCGTTTCCGCTTCACTTTGCAGTCCTTTCCTGCAAAGTGTGCCCATTCCAGCTGTCTCATTTCAAGGGTGCAGTCCATAAATCAAGGGGCCCCAAGAGGCTCCCGGGCAGGAACACCCCCTCCCCCTCATGCAAGCACGTGCAAAGCCCCAGCGCTGACTGAGAAAAAATTAAAACTCACGGTTCCAGAACCGGTAATCGCGTTTCACCTGACACGCCAGGCGTATCTCTTCGATGATTCGGCTACTAGTTGCAAAATGTCCAAAGTGGAGTTTGGACAGCAGTCGAGAAAACAAAAGAGGGGGCCGAAATATCACCCCCCCGCGAATCAAGCCAAAGCCGAGGAATCAAACCGTTGCTGTGAATGCAATCTTGTGGAACGATGAGTATTCCGCTTCGAGATTCTTGATAATCGGGACTCCAATAATAAACGGATCTAGCATCTTCTCGATCTTGGGATAAAGTTCCCGATTGTAAACCTCCGCGCACTCCTTCTTTTCCCACAAGCTGATCGCGACTACCTCACTCTTATCGGGTGTCACCAGAAGCAGTTCATCCACAAATCCCTTCTGCTTCTTCAGCAAAGGTAAGATTTCCTTTTCAAACATGACTGGAAACTCCTTTGCTACGTTGGGCCTAAACTCCAGTGTGATATGACGTGCAAACATAGTTATCTCCCTATTCCAAATTCGGAGGGCGATGCCGCTAAGTCCCCTACCCTTCCTTCGGGCGTCGTAGGATCGGGAGTTCATTCCGTCCCCCACTTGCTCTTAGTCCTGTGTGTTCCGAATAAGCCCAAGCCGAAGAGTATCCCAGGCACTAACCAGCCACTGCCAGCGATTTTCAGGACGACGCCGTAAATAGGCGGGTTTAGGGCACAGCAGAAGCTGACCAAGTTGGCTCCCTTCCAGAGCCTGACAGCCTTGCTAAGGTCACGGGGAAGTGATTCGGTTGATTGTGCGAAGAGCTTCTTCCGAATCCTGAATCCCGAGGCGATGACGCAAACGGTGGCAAAAACGAAGGCAACCAGAAGCGATGACATCTATGATAGGTCCTCGTCAAGAGGCAAAAAGTCCTCCTGATGCGCTCGGGAGGAGCGCCGGTGTAATTTCTCTGCCTTTCTCAGCGCGTGGTGTTGGCCTCTCGGCCGCGGTTTCTATTTGTGAATAGAACCAGACATCCATTGGCAGGTGCAGCTCGTCTGGCTGCCCAGCAAGATTGAGTTTGTGTCTTCCTGCCAGTCTCAAAACAAATCAACGGGAGCATCGGGAGCTTGCGTTCTCGTGCTCAGTCGGCTTAAAGGCAAGACCTGGCAGGCCTCGCGCTGAAAAATTCCGTTTTCTCCGGTCAGCCTACGCTGCGGCGCAGCTGTCGCGGTCCAGCACCAGAAAATGCGTCTGCCCGCGGTCCACCGCCACCAGATACGCCACTAGTTTCCGGGCCACCGTCAGCGGGCCATCTTAGCCGCTTCGATCAGCGTGGTCTGCAGATGCTTGTTGCGCTGCTTCGACAGCGGCGTTCCCGAGCAGCGATCTGACACTTCGGGCAATGCCGATCCCGGCAGCTGCTGTAGGAGATGGAGGCACGATGCCCGCAACGGGTGCACTCATCGAGATGACCGCCGAGTGCGGCGGTACGACATCGCCGAATGGCCAGCAACACTTTGACGTGCTTCCAACAGAGCCAGTGACGATTTCGTTCGATGAATACTTCTCCCGCAGCGCGGATCAGATCGGCCACCTCCAGAGGCGGCCGACTCATCTACTTCTCGTCGGGCGGCTGGTAGTTCAGTAGCGAGTCTAACCGCCTTTTCTCACAAGGAGCAAATTAACTGAGGGATTCAGGCTTTCTGTTCGTCAGTTCTCTCAGCTGAATTGTTTTCCGCCTATTGTGGGCGTTCGGACGTCCCCAGCCCTGTTAATAACGTTCTTCAGACAGACTTCGACTGCTTCTGGAAGTGCGCGACAAGGTTTTGTTCTTCCTTCTTTTTCAACAGCGCAGGGCCGTCCAGGCTGCGGCGAAAACATTCTGCCAGGGATACGCGCAACTGTAGCGGACCCAGATGCGGCGCGCGGTAATGCGCACTTGCGCAGCGATTTTCAGCAGCTTCAGTCGAATGGTATCGACTTGCGCTTCCGCCCACTCCGTACCCGCCAAGCCCAACCGCCGTAAGGCTTCGACCAGCACATAGGCCAGTGAGGAGAAGTACAGGCGCAACTGATTGGCCCGTAACGTCTCCGTGCTTAGCCGGTCTGCGAACAGGCTCAACTGCTCCTTGATGCGGTTCTCCATCTCGCCGCGTGCGCAGTAGAGCTGCTCATAGAGTTTCTGCGCCGGCCAGTCCTGTGCGTCCAGAGACGTGACCAGGTAACGAGGGTTTTCCTTGCCTGCGATCTGTTCGGCTTTGGCGATCACCCGCCGCGCCTGTGACCAGCTTTTCTTGGTGCGATAGGTAAACTCACAGAACACGCGCGCCGGTTTTCCCGTTCGCTGATGCTCTTGTTTCGCTTCCTGCATCGCGCGGCCAATGATCCGTCGCAAGCGGTGGTTCCGCGCAAAGCCGAATACGTAGTCCACATCGCTGTTTTCGCACCAAGTCAGCAACTCCTCGCGACAGAAGCCGGAGTCCGCCCGCAGAATGATCCTGGTCTTTGGCCACCTGGCGCGAATCTGCCGCACAATGCGCTGCAGTTCTTCGAGACTTCCTGCGCTCGCGTCGATGTTCGAGGGCCGCAGCCGCGCACACAGCAGATGATCGCCGCAGAACACATACAGCGGCAGATAGCAGTAGTGCCCGTAGTAACCGTGAAAGAACCGTGCTTCCTGTCGTCCGTGCAGTGGCGTGTCCGTGGCCCTGGCGGGAAATCAGTGGTAGCGTGCGGTTGTTCATGATCGAGGACCTCTGTTCCTCTTTCAGACAGGCGCAGATCTTGGCGGATCTGCTTTTCCCCCGGTTGGCATTGGGCTGACCGGGGGATTTTTTTAGCCAAGAAAAAGCAACGATGGCCGCAGGCACATCGCGTCAGTGGGCAGTTTTGTAGTTTTGTAGGTAGCAGTTAGAGGGGTACCGGCGCGTCTCACTGCTTGGACGCATCGTCTCTTCCCTCCGGGGAAGCGACGGTCGCTATCTATTGGGTGACAGCGACGGACTGATGATGGCCGACTCTCTCAAGAGCCGTACGTACGCGCAGAACCATAGCGCGATGCATTTATATACACAAGTCCTTTTTTGCTTTATTTTCGCCGCACGCTCAGGTATACAAGCGGAATCATGCCTGCCAAATTCAAAGAAGGTTCTCACAAGACCAACATGAACTTCACGCTTCCTCTTTGGAGGGAACTCCGAAAACTCTCCGAACGAACCGGCACGCCGAAGGGTGTGATCGTTCGCCGCGCTCTGGACACCTATTTGAAACGAGCCACTGATTCTTCCAGTCGTCGTTTGAGTGGCTCAAAGGGCATTGGGCTTTTGGTTTTCTAATTTGCGAGCCGCGCTTCTAAATCGTCTATCACATCCGCGTCGAGGCTCAGGCGAATGATCGCGGTCGCCGCGTGCGCTCGTGCTGCCTGATACGGTCGGCCCTTGTGCTTGGCGACGTCGCCCAACACTTCCGCCGCGTCGAAGATCTTGCGCGCTAGGTTTCCGATTCCGGCGCGAAGTAAGTCTTTTTTCACCACCTGATACTCCGCACGAAACTCCTCGTCGCGCAGCCAGCGCGAGAGTGTTTTCGCGCTCACGCCGACTTTCTTGGCCGCTGCTTCGACCGACTTCGATGCGAGGAATGCGGAATCGCGCGTTCGCGCAGTCGCTCTTTTGCCTTTTCGGCCATGCGGCATTGTCCGCTTTTGTCCACTCGGCGAAAACGTGCTTCTAGAAAAATCGGGCGAGTTGATGAGGCTCGCCCCTGGCGCCGAACAAGGAGGGTTCACGCTCCGGCATGAACCTACATCCAACGGACGCTGAGACTTTACTCCGGCACGCAAGCGCGGGTGCGCAAATATGCCGCGTTCGGGTTGCTGCCCCGGTCATGCGCGATGCGCCCCCGCAACAATCGGAAAAGTGCTAGCGCAGGACGCTGGTCCGTCGGCTTACCCTCCTTCGGGCAATCGACGCCACGGGCGACTAACCGGGTCTTAGGGCAACTAACGGAGAGAACCTGCATAGAGCAGGGCGATTGGTTGAAACAATCGCCCTGTGACCAATGGCCTTTTTGTTCGACTGTTTTAAGACGGCAGACAAGAATTAGGCGGATGCAGCTCGTGTGCTGAGGAAGTCCTTAGCCTTTGCGATCTCGGCGTCCCATTTTGCCAGTTGCTCCGGGCTAAGGAATTTTTCAAGTTTCTCCCGTCCGGCGCTACGATTCTTGGCGAGGTATTGGGCAACGTCTTCTTTCGAGACGTTTGGGTTCTGTTGCTTGTATTCCTGGAACTTTTCGTACTTGTCCGCCAGGAACGTCTTAACTTGGTCTTTTTGCTGATCCGAAAGATTTAGTTCTGAGCCGAGCCGTTTCAATTCAACTGCGATGTTATTGAGTTCATCTGGAGTCATTTTATTTTTCCATTTTCTGGGCGGGCTTTAATCAGGAGGGAGAAAATCTGGCAAGCGGGCACCCAGTCTAACTACGACCTGATGTGTGGTGTCCAGTTTCCTCTTGTGACAGCGTCACGATAGGCCGCGGTTTAGTGGCCGTCAAGAGCTAAGAGCGAAACAACAGGAGAACTCAATTCTTTCCACAGTTTGTAACCACAACTCGGTCCCGGTACCCAAGTTACCGGTTTGCATGATTTACCAGGCATGTCAAAACCCGTCTGCTGCCTTTCTGAATCGACGTGGTTCGGGGTGGGTTAGATTAAAGATTTGTTTCATGCGTATTACTGAACAATTCATCCGAGAACTATAACTTCTGACAGTAGACACTGCATGTGCGCGGCTCTAGCGTGTGTACCACATGAAGTGACTGCTATTTGTGTGAGCCGACTTGCCTAAGCCACCATTGGAAAGTGAGGACTCGACCCATTCCCACTCAAGGACGCACACCGATTGCCTCGGGGATTGCTGCCGTATCCCCGAGACAGGGATCGCAATTCCTTGATGGACTGAATCCGACTGATCGCAAGACAATCCTGGCCGCCGCAACACAGCGGCGATTCTTCGCCAATTCCGTGATCACAAACCAGGATCACTCTGCCGATCATCTTTTCCTGCTGGCGAAGGGTTTTGTCAGATTTTTCTTCGTTACAGAAGAGGGCAAGAAGCTTCTCTTTCAGTGGATTGGACCAGGAGATATATTCGGTGCTCGGACTATTTTGTCGGGCCCTTCTACCTATCTCTTCGCCACAGAAACAGTAATGGACAGCTCGGTTTTGGTGTGGGATCGCCCCACAATCCGAGGCTTTGTCGAACGGCATCCCAGGTTGCTGGAAAATGCGTTGTTAACTGCGTCAGATTATGTGGATTGGCAACTCGCGTCCCACATAGGTTTAGCCTGCTACACGGTTCGGCAACGAGTTGCTCAAGTACTCGTGACTCTTGCCCGCACTATCGGCCGGGAAACCCCGGATGGTGTTGAGCTCCAAATTACAAATGAGGAGTTGGCTAACGCGGCGAACATCACACCATTCACTGCAAGCCGTCTGATGAGTAAGTGGCAACGTGACCGTGCCTTAATAAAGCGTCGCGGCAAGGTTCTGCTCCGTTTGCCTGAACGATTGTTCTTGCGTACGATGTGACCCCAACGTCCTGACTGTAATTTGAAGGTCTTCACTTTCCTTAGGGTCATCAAAGAACCCCTCTGAATCGCGCATAATAACTGCCGTCATCTGCACTTATTTACATACTCTGTGTTGGTAGTTCAATAAACTGGCCACCCTGCCCAGCCGTGCTCCTCCCGATTTACAGCAAACTCTTCAGATCGCCCGGCCGAGCGGGAACCACAATTCCCAGCTCATTCGTGGAGCCCTGGCCGGTGACAAAAAGGCGCATTTCTTCGGCGATCAGTTCGTTCAACTATTCCATCAACGGTTTCAGCTCGACCAGAGTCGTGTGATTGATTCTCGCTTGAATCTCCCCGGCCTGCTGAGTCGCGTACTCGGAATCCGCGTCGCGCTTCACAAACGTCGCGCCTTTCGCAACGACACTGAACGGCGTTTTCATATTTCCTCCTCACACAACCCCCTCAACTCTTCGCAAATCGTTCGCCAGCGGCCGCCAGCGTTTCACGGCGGGGCATTCTACGCGGCGGCCTCGACAATTTGCGAGACAATCTGGCCGAGACTGTTTCTCCTGCCGACTCAGCTCGCGGAAGCGTCACCCGGCTTTCGCCCGTGCGAGAAATCCGTCCCCTCACACGCAACCGGAAATGAAGTTTTGATGGACTCTCTGGAAAAGTCCCTGGACTGGCTTTTTGTCGAAGGAATCGCAGGAGGGATAAGTGCTTACAAATTAATGGTGATCCGGGCAGGACTCGAACCTGCAACCCGCTGATTAAGAGTCAGCTGCTCTACCATTGAGCTACCGGACCACGGGCAATTCTTTATTTTACATAGTTATGAAATTCTTGTCGATACATCTCGTCGGATTTAATTTGGCCACTGATTCCTCTCGCAGCCACACAATCAGCATGTAAACAGCGCTGCCCTGCTCCCACTCACTTTTTCAATTTACTTTGCGCGCAGGACTGCCGCCAAATCGCGCGCCACTTGTTTGGCTCGTTCCAGATCGTTAGGGTCGAACGAGATTGCCGAGACGCGTGGATGACCTCCTCCACCATATTTTTCCGCCAGTGAAGCCAAGTTCTTGTCTGCTGTCGCCTGATTCCACGGATTCGTACCCAAAGAAACCTTCGCGCGCACTGCCGAAGCGCTCACGCTCACCGAATAAACACACTCCGAATGCAACAGGTACGGAATGAATTTGTTATAGCCTTCCAGGTCCAGGTCGCTTACGTCGAAAAAGATCACGCCATCTCTCGCCTCGCACCGCTGCCGCAATATCTCAATCGATTTCCTGTGGCGTTCCAGCAACGGTCCCAGATGCTTTGCTACCAGCGCCAATTTCACCATCTCTGCCAGCGATTTGTATGCCAGATCCGGGATCAACTTCGCCGGAATTCCATCTTCCGGCGCCGCTTCAATCACCAGAGCAAGCTGTGTCGCGGGATCCGCCAGCTCCGTAGCCGATTGCGGAGTCGGAAACTGCGCGCCATCAATGATGTCTCCCCAGTGAATCAGATCTTCCAGCGGCTTGGTGTTGAATCCAAACTTTTCCTTCGTTACGTCTGCAATCAACTTCGTGCAGGATTTGTAGTCCGGCTTGTAAAACATCTGCTTGCCCGGAAATCGTTTGAAGTATTCGGCATCCGCGGGTGTCAGGAAAGCGCTCTGGTGATGATCGAACCACCATGTCACTTTCGGCGAATTGGAATATTTGAAGTCAACGATGGCATTCTCGTCGCCATCGAACAATCCCTCTTCCCAGGGGTGCTTGGCTTTGTGCGTCATCCCCGTAAAGTGGAATTCCGCCTTATCGTCAAAGCATTCCCGGTAAAAACGGTAGAAGAGTGCGGCCGATGCGGTTCCATCGAAACAACGATCGTGAAAGCAGAGTCGGACTTTGGTCATAGGTCGTGTTCTTGTTCCATCTCCTTTATCAAGCGAGTTCGGAAGAAGGAGCAAAGCTATAAACGATGAATGGCTTGGCGACGATTGTCAAGTACAAAGCCCATCCTGCAATTGGCTCTCGTTGACTTGCACGCCCTGCTGGCCTAACATCGCCCTGCTTCTTCTCTTCCCAGGCCCGCAACGCGAGGAGCTCACGCATGAGCGATTGGCAGTACGTTCAGGAAAACCCGGCAGAGCAATTGGCGATGCTTCATCATTTCTCCATCATCAAGCGGCAGCAAGGTACGGAAATTCCCTTCGTTATAACCGTCAGGGAATTTGCCGTTCCTCCGCCTGGACAACATGTGAAGTTTTTCGCGGAAGCAGACAAAGCCATGAACCAGAAGACTGCCCCATTTACTCCGTGCGGCTGGGGAAGTTCGTTGTATGGCGCTCTGGGAGATTGCGTGCGATTAATCCGGCAGTTTCCGTATGAGGGAGAAGCATGATACTGCATCTCGCGAAGCACGAACTGAAACCCGGAATCACGGTGATTGAGATGAAGGGCAGCATCCACGCCGGAACAGACTGCCGACGTCTGGAATTGGAAGTAGAAAATCTGATCGCGGCGAAAACGGCGCTAGTGATTTTTGATTTCACGCACATCTCGCACATTGACAGCTCGGCGATTGGATCGTTGGTACGCAGCTACACGCAGGTGAAAAAGTCGGGTGGGCTGCTCCGTCTTGCGGGAATCAAGGGCATGCTGGAAGGAACGCTGAAATTGACGAAGGTGGATAAGCTGGTGGAGATTTTCCCGACAGCTCCCGCAGCGGCGGAAAATTTTGCGCCCGGCACTGCCGCTCCAGAAAAATAGCAGACCGATTCTCCCCTTTGTTTACGCGCCTGCGGCGTAAGAACGCTCGCTGACGGCTCCGGATCGCAACGTGAAATTGATATTGAAGAACGGCGCGGAAGCGAGGGCTTTCTGCAAGTCGGCGTCGTCTGTGTAGCGCATTTTGGGAATGCGACGCGCCAGGATAGAAAATTGCAGCGGGTCTCGCCGGAAGGGATAGGGCGCCAACGAGAATTCGTTACCACCGACCGAACGCAACTCCCAATCCACTTCGCTTTCGTCGTCACCCACAGGCACCGCTTCAATGGCGATGTCGTTGTGCGAACCCAAACAGAAATACAAAGACAGGCGGTCGAGGGCTTCGAGCCGAGCCAGATTGGCCTTGATCAGATTCTCGCTGGTATAAGGCTTGAAGTCCGGATTGCTGCGCAAATCGACTTTCAGGCGCAACTGCTGCAAACGGAGGCGTTGCGCAAAGTCGTTGGCCGTGTGCTGCTCTTCACTCTTTACATACTTGGCGGAATATCCCGGCATGGTGGCGTGCGCGCGGTCGTATAGCTCCATGCAATGCCCAGCCACGAGTAGTCCCGCGTAGAGGTCCGCTTTGACAACGCGTTCGATGCCGCGCTGATAGAGGGCTACGTGCTCCTCGGTGGGAACGCTCATGAAGGTATAGGGATTGAAGGACTTAGGATCGATGCCGGGCGCCAGCTCCCATTCTTGCCAGCCATTGTCATGCTCGGCCGCAGCCAAGCAAAACGAGGAAAATGGCTCGGGCTTAGGGAACGCTTCGTTACCGAGTTCACGAGCGAAGAACCCCGCCAAGTAGGCGTGATCGGTCTGCCGGATGACAATCAGGGGATCAGCTTGTTGCTGAACAATCATGGGCGGCTGCCTTTGAGCGATTGCGCTGCGGGGGAGGGCGCGTGAAGCTATTATCCACCGATAAGAGGCCAGTTACCAGCATAACGGTAGTGGTGTAGTGGTGCATGCCTGGAATGGCCGAGGAAAAGTGCGTGGCACGTTTCCATTTGGGGCTTTGCTGTTTATGAGATTGATACTCCCCCTCCCCCTTGTTTCTTAGGATGTATGTCAAGCAAAAGGGTTTACGCGATCGTGTAAGCGTATGTATGGCAGCTAAAGGACTTACGGGTACGGCTTTTGCGGGATTTTGCAGATTTCTCGCAAGAATGGCAGCGAAAGGAGTTATGGAGGAAGTGTCTCTCTTGACAGAGCCGACGCAGTCATAGAGGGTGGCACACTGGAAAGAAGATCTTGGGTGACCTTTGATAAGAGGGAAGGCCACCCAAGAAGGTAAAGCGGAGGGGCACAAATGATTGTGCCCCTCTCGTGTTTGGCTATCTTGTGGCATACAACACGGCGGATTTCAGGGCGTATTGGAATTGGAGCGGCTTCGTTGCACGGGATTGAATGCAGCGAAGCCGTTTTTATTTGGGAAGCCCAAGGCGGAAGCCCACAAGTCGGCGCGGAGCAGGGAGATGGCCTGGGGCGTAGTGATGCGGGAATGAGGGCGTTGCGGTCGAAGCCGTTGCCAGCGCGGAGGCGGCAGCGGGCGGTGGGCGAGATGGCAATTTTCCAGCGCCAGGAGCAGAATCGCGTAGACGAAAACAAAGAAGGTAGCCGTGGTGCGGACAGCGGGATCGGTGCGGACCTGGGGCTGTCCAAAGCCGAGCAGAGTCTTTTCGTCGCGGAAGTTGAGCTCGATCTCCCAGCGCCAGAGATAGGCCTGTAGGATCTGCTGTGGCGACAAGGTGGGGTCGGTGCAGATCAGGTAAGCGGGATTCCGGTAGCTAAGATGGGCGCCTTTGCGAGGCGATAGGCGACCGGGCGGACGATGAGCAACGAGAGCTGTCGCTCGCCACCGGCATTCTTCCAGCGCAGCGGGGTGATGAATTTGATGTCGAAGTCGTAGATGTTTCCGGCAGCGAAGGCTTGCACGGTGGTCCACGGGATGGATTCCTGCGGCGCCATTGTTCGGGAGTGGGTAGACGCTGGCCGTAGCAGCGGCGGCGGCCGCGACCGTGGTTTTCCTCTTCGGCAGTGGGCAGCGCGTAGAGGCGAGCGTCCTTGCGGATGCGACCGAGGAGGGTGCTGCGCGGGGGCAGATCTTGCAACACCGTTCGGTTGGTGAAGGTGGCATCGGCGCAGACCAGCAGAGGGCGAGTGGCACCGCCGGCGAACTGATCGATGGCGTGTCGCAAATGAGTGAGGCGTTCTGCTCCGCGACGACTGATGGCGGAAGCGGCCGAAGCCGCTCGCCAACTCTGCCACTCCGGCCCAGCGGGATCGGCGCGGCGTGAAGGTTTACGCGGGGAAGGTGCATGCAGCAGATCGACGGGAATGGCGCGAGCCGCGCTGACCGGCGCTTCGGGATGCTCGGGCAGTGCCAGGGAAATCTGCAGAAAGCGGCTGGCCCAGATGAAATTATCGGCGAAGTGAGGTCCCAGTGGATCGCGTCGCCAGGAAGTGCCAGCGATGCGGTGTCCGCGTTTGCGAATCAGGGTGTCGTCGATCAACGCCACGATCGGACTGGCCGGCGGCAGAGTTTCCAGCACCCCGCGCAGCGGAACCCGCCACAGAGCCTCGCCGTCAAGACGCTCGCGCTCGAATAAGCGGTAAGTTGCCGACCAGTCGCGGAACTGTTGCCCGGTGGCACAGAGCAAGCCGGACAGCGTGTGTCGGCCCAAACAGGTCAGGGCGGACACGCCCAGGGTGCGCGCCCGCTCGAAGCTGCGCTGCTGTGCGAAAGCAGCACGCGCTCGATCGAACAGCGCATTCCAACCAGCCATCACAGCTTGCGGTGTTTCGTTTTTTTTAGCGTCGCTGCGGAAACTTTGCGGCGACGGAGCAGCAGGCGGTTCTTGTCCTCCACGATCCACTCGACGACCTCGCCGCGGCTGAACTCCATAGCCTGGGCGACGGCCGAGGGGAAGTTGATGTACCACTGCTGACTGTCCTTGCGCTGGATAAGTTGAACTTTGGTGGGGAATCCCATAAGGGTGCCTCCTGCAATCTAGTTATATGACTAGATACAGGAAAACACAAGAAAGCAACTACAAAGATGGTGTGGATTCACTACGGGGAAAGCCTTCCGAACTAGTCAAAGGGCCAAACACGAGAGGGGCACAAATGATTGTGCCCCTGCTTTTTATTGCTTTTCGTAGACCGTTACGCCGGTCACGGGTTTGCCGTCGGCGGAAGTGCCCTTGGACTTGAGAGTGGCTGTCTTTCCGTCCTTGGAGACTTCTATTTCGGAGGTGCCAATTTCTTTGCCACCTTTTCTCAGCACAGCCGTAGTTTTATTGGGTGCAACACGTTTGATGGCAATCATGTCCGCGCCGCCGGGCATGCCGTTACCAGTCACGGGATAGTCTTTGCCGTCGTAAGAAACCGTGAAGGAATATTTCAAGGCGCTGCCATCGGCTGCAACACCTTCAAAGCTGTAGGTCACTTTGTCACCCGCAGCGGTAACCGTGCGCGTCAAGCTTTTCGGAACCGTACTGCCTTCCGCCTTTGATTTAGCCGCATTCATCTTCCATGTTCCGAGAAAAGGATTGTCATCGGCACGCAACTGGCCAGCCGTCATTGCACCAAGGACCATCACGCCCAGCAAAAGCATCACTCTCTTCATCGTTACTTTCTCCCGTCAATTCGCGTCGGCCCCACCCTCTGTCATGCCTCGGCATCGGTGAAGTATGCCCGTGTTCGCGTTGCTTTCGCAAGGTGTATGTTGCCGGTCCTTCAATCCCCTCAAATGTGACCTGCGGCCATTTGCCACTCCGCAGTGATATCCTCTTGCGATGATTGCTTACACAACGATAGAGAGTCCTGTGGGGCCGCTGCTGCTGGCGGGAGATGAGCGAGGACTGCTGCGCGTGAGTTTTGGAACGATGAGTGTGGGCGGCGGGAAGAGGGAGCAGTTTCCTAAGGATGGCTGGAGGGAAGACGCGGCGCCGTTCGGGGAGTTGATCCAGCAACTGCGCGCCTACTTCAGGGGGAAGCTGCAAACCTTTGATGTGCCGCTGATACTGCTGGGGACGGATTTTCAGGTGCGGGTGTGGCAGGCACTGCAATCGATCCCGTATGGGGAGACGATTCCCTATCTGGAGCTGGCGAAGCGGATCGGGAATGCCAAAGCGGTGCGCGCGGTCGGTCTGGCGAATGGAGCGAATCCGATCCCGATTATTGTGCCGTGCCATCGAGTGATTGGAAGCAATGGCAGCCTGACGGGATTTGGAGGAGGGCTGGAGAATAAGGCTAAACTGCTGGCGCTGGAAAGCAAGCAATTAGGATTGTTGTAGGGCCGGGATAATTGTTCAATCGTTACCCGAATGGCGAGAGATTTGTGCCGCGCCGCTAGAAGGTTCTGGCCTGTACTTTGAGGCAGCTTTCTGAATAGACAAATCTGAAACAAGTGAATTGGAGAGTGCATTCCACTGTTTGTAAAATAGATTCACCAGCCAACTATCACTAGCCAACTCAGGGGAGAAAGAATGAAACGGATTCGGACGGCAATTCTGGTTTCAGCGGGGGTGCTTTTTCTCGGTGGCGCTGCTCTGCCCGCGCAGGACCATGACCATGGGGAAGACCACGGAAATGGCCATGGAAAAGGTCACGATAAGCACAAGCACGACGACGATGATGACAACAACTACGCTTACTACCATCATGACTATCGCGAGTCTGTACACCAGTGGTATGGAGACCATTACAACAATCTACCGCCGGGATTGGCGAAGAAAGACCGATTGCCGCCTGGTCTTGAAAAGCAGCTAGTACGGAATGGAGCATTACCTCCAGGATTGCAGAAGAAGTACTATCGTTGCCCGGATGACCTGGAACGCAGGCTGCCTCCTCCCCCGCCGGATTGCCGGCACGTGCTCCTTGGGGGACACGTGGTGCTGCTGAATGTGCGGACAAATGTTGTGGTGGATTTGCTGCACATCGAACTGTACTAAGGGAGACGCGGGTGCTCCGGCGACGGAACGGGGGCGATTGCGGCCAGATCCGTCGTCGGAAAGACGGTGCGCTGGAAGTAGAGGGCAACGTTTACGAGAGCAATCATCACGGGTACCTCTACCAGCGGGCCGATAACAGCGGCGAAAGCCGCTCCAGAATTGATCCCGAAGACGGAAATGGCAACGGCGATGGCGAGTTCGAAATTGTTGGATGCGGCGGTAAAAGCCAGAGTGGCGGTCTTTGAATAGTCGGCGCCAAGTTTCTTCCCCATATAAAACGAAACCAGGAACATCACCACGAAATAGATCAGCAGTGGCACGGCGATTCGCAGCACGTCGAGCGGCAGTCGGATGATGTATTCGCCCTTGAGCGAGAACATGATCACGATGGTGAATAATAAAGCGAAAAGAGTGAGCGGGCTGACGCGCGGGATGAAATTCTTTTCGTACCAGGCGCGACCTTTCGCGCGGACTAACGTTGTGCGAGTGAGAAATCCGGCAAGAAACGGAATACCGAGATAGATGGTGACGCTTTGCGCGATCTGCGCAATAGAGACGTGGACGACCGAACTGTGGAGGCCAAGCCTGGCAGGAAGTACAGTAATGAAGATCCAGGCGTAGACCGAATAGAAGAGCACTTGAAAGATGGAATTGAAGGCGACCAGTCCCGCCGCGTATTGCGTGTTGCCTTTGGCCAGTTCGTTCCAGACGATCACCATAGCGATGCATCGAGCGAGGCCGATCATGATGAGGCCGGCCATGTATTCGGGATGGTTGGGCAGGAAGACGATGGCGAGGATGAACATCAAGATGGGCCCAACGACCCAGTTCTGTATGAGCGAAAGACCAAGCACGCGCTTGTTGCGCAACACTTCGTGCAATTCTTCGTAACGGACCTTGGTGAAGGGCGGGTACATCATCACGATCAAGCCGATGGCGATGGGGATTGAGGTCGTGCCGATGCTGAAGCGGTTGAGAAATGGCACCACGCCGGGCACGAGCCAGCCGAGAACAATTCCCAGAAGCATGGCGGCAAAAATCCACCCGGTAAGGTAGCGATCCAAGAAATTGAGACGGCCGGTAATTTTCATAGGGAAAACCTCGTGATTCCTGGAGCGGTTATGCGCAATGCAGCTATTGGGGGCCGATGCCGATGCTGTCGATTTCTTTTTTGATGGCGAGCCTGTCCAAGCTGGCGAGTGGAATAGACAGGAAGAGACCAATTCTACGATCAAGCGCGATGAATGCATCGCGGAAGGCTTTATTGACCTGCTCGGTTGTACCCTGAACGGCGGCGGGATCGGGAATTCCCCAATGCGCGGTCATCGGCTGGCCGGGCCAGATAGGGCAGACTTCTCCAGCGGCGTTGTCACAAACGGTGAAGACGAAATCCAGTTTGGGTGAATCGGGTTTGGCAAATTCATCCCAGGCCTTGCTACGAAACTTCGCGGTCGGAAAATTGGCGGCTTCCAATAGACGCAGGGCGGCGGGATGGACGGTGCCTTTTGGATGGCTGCCAGCGCTGTAAGCAGTGAAATTCGGGAAGCCTTTTTTATTGAGGATGGCTTCGGCCAGGATGGAGCGCGCGGAGTTGCCGGTACAGAGGAAGAGGACATTGTAGTGATTGGCCATTGCAATGAGCTCAATTCCCTTCTAGTTGCAGCAGGTGGGGCCGCAGCAGGATTTGCCGGTGGAGGTTGCCGGCTTCACGGCGCGGATGAAGGCGCTCATGAATTTGCCGTCGACTTGCGGAGCCATGGCGTCGACGTCAAAGCCCTGGCCGGAGAGAAATTCGCGAGCATCTTCGACGTGGTAGATACGCGTCGGTTCGACCGCGACCTGTTCGAAACCGGCGGCGGTCAGTTTGTTGCGATAGTCGTTTTCATCGAGAGCTCCCGCGATACAACCAACCCACAGCAGAACATTCTTGCGGATTTCAGGCAGGATTTCGCCGCGCGTGACTACATCGGAGACGGCAAATCGCCCACCGGGTCTTAAGACGCGAAACGTCTCGCGAATAACTTTATCCTTGTCGGCGGAGAGATTGATGACGCAATTGGAGATGATGACGTCGACAGAATTGTCTGGAAGAGGGATGTTCTCGATTTCGCCTTTGAGGAATTCGACGTTCGCGATGCCGGACTTCTTTTTGTTTTCGTTGGCAAGAGCGAGCATTTCGTCGGTCATATCAAGACCGTAGGCTTTGCCGGTTGGGCCGACGCGGCGAGCAGAGAGAAGCACATCGATGCCGCCACCAGATCCCAGATCGAGGACAACTTCACCGGGATTGAGTTTGGCAAGCGCCGTGGGATTGCCGCAGCCGAGAGAAGCAAGCACGGCTTCCGCTGGAAGTTCGCCTACTTGAGAAGCGTCGTAGAGTTTCGAGGTGATGGGGTCTGGACCGCCGCAACTGCTGGATGCGGAGGTGGCGCCACAGCAGGCGCTTCCGCCGGTGTTCACGCGCAAAGCGGCTTCGCCGTACTTCTCTTTCACTACCTCTTTAATGCTGGTATCGGCCATGTGGTGCTCCTATCGACAGATTTGGATGACGTCTTGCGGTTTAAGGGCTTTGTTGCGGGTGCAGCATTCGGCGTAGAGAAATTGCAGGAGTTCCTGCAGGGCTTCTGTGTTGGCGGTGTAGCGGAGGAAAGTACTTTCGCGTTTGACGAGAACGAGTTCTTCGTTTTTAAGTTTGTCGAGATGATGGGAGAGCGTGGAATTGGGTATGTCTAGCTCATCCTGAATTTCTCCAACGACGAGACCCTCAGGATGAGCGGTGAGCAGGAGCTGCATGATGCGAAGGCGCGGCTCCGTACCCATGGCGGAAAACATGTCGGCAAATTTGGCGACGTTCTTGGTGGAAGTCTTTGGAGAAGCAGGCGTCATATTTCGATAATTGCAGAAATATGGATTCGTGTCAAGGGAAAAGAAGTGCAGGGATACCGCAGGCACAAAGAAGCACGGAGATTCGCGAAGTAGTGCTACCCGAAAGATTCCCCGGTGCACAAGGAAGGCGGAGCAAACCGCCCCCACCCCAGGCGGAACTCAGTCGGAATGGGCGGGGGCGTGGGTTGGGGCGGGGTGGCGAAGGAAGGCGCGGCGTAACGCAGTTTGGAGGCGGTCCATATAGATGTAGACGACGGGAGTGGTGTAAAGGGTGAGGAGTTGGCTAAGGATGAGGCCGCCAACGATGGTGATGCCGAGGGGACGGCGGAGTTCGGAGCCAACGCCGGTTCCGAGGGCGAGCGGGAGTGCGCCAAAAAGCGCGGCCATGGTGGTCATGATGATCGGACGAAAACGCAGCAAGCACGCTTTGTAGATGGAATCGGTGGGCGGCTTATTCTCTTCCCTTTCCGTCTGCACAGCGAAATCGATCATAAGGATGGCGTTTTTCTTGACGATGCCGATCAGCAAGAGGATTCCGATATAGCCGATGATGCTGAGGTCCATGTGCATCAACTGGAGAGCGATGAGCGCGCCTATTCCGGCTGAGGGAATCGTGGAGAGAATAGTGATGGGGTGAATGAAGCTCTCGTACAGAATTCCGAGAACGATGTATACGGCGAAGATTGCCGCGCAGAGGAGCAAGAATATATTTGCGACGGAATCTTTGAAGGCTTGCGCGGTGCCTTGAAAGGTGGCGTGGACGCTGTTGGGAACGCCAAGCTGGACGCGCGCTTCTTCAATGTGCTGGACGGCAGGTCCGATGGAAGAACCGGGAGCCAGATTAAAGGAGAGCGTAATGGACGGAAAAATGCCCTGATGGTTCACAGAGAGCGAGGTGTTGGACGGCTCGTAATGCGCGAAAGAGCTGAGCGGAACAAGTTTGCCGGACTTTGAAGGAACGTAGATGAGATCGAGCGCGGCGGGATTCTGCTGGAATTCGGGAGCGACTTCGAGGACGACGTGATACTGGTTCAGTCCTTTGTAGATGTTGGATACCTGGCGCTGGCCGAAAGCGTCGCCGAGAGAATTGTCGATATCCTGCATAGAGACGCCGAGTCGTCCCGCGGTATCTCTATCAACCGCAAGATAGGATTGCAGGCCTTTGTTCTGCTGGTCGGAATTCACGTCGCGCAATTCGGGGATTTGCTTCAGGCGCTCCATGACGATGGGGGCCCAGTGGTAAAGGTCGTCGAGTTTGTCGGCCTGAAGAGTGTATTGATACTGCGCACCGCCGAAACGGCCGCCGATCGAAACGTCCTGGACGGATGACAAAAACATGGCCGCGCCGGGAATCTTGGAAGTCTTCCCGCGAAGGCGCGCGATTACCAGGTCGGAATTGAGCTTGCGCTCTTCGAGAGGCTTCAACTGGGCGAACATGCGCGCGGTGCTGGTGCCGTTGCCGCCTCCGGTGAAGGAGGTAACCGTATCAACGGCGGGATCGGCGCGGACGATGTCCGTAAAGGCGCGCATTTTCTTGGCCATTTCCGCGAACGAAGTGTCCTGGTCCGCCTGGATGAAGCCATTGATGCGCCCTGTATCCTGCTGGGGAAAGAAGCCCTGGTTGATATGCCTGAACATGTAAATACTGAGGAATGCGGTGCCGATGGTGATGAGCAGCACGATGAATTGATGACGGAGAACCAGTCTGAGCGAGCGATCGTAGCCGTACAGCATACGATTAAAGGTGCCTTCGGAAATTCGATAGAAGAATCCGTGTTTCTTCTGGTGATCATGTTTGAGAAAACGCGCACAGAGCATAGGCGTTGTCGTCAGCGAGACAAACAAAGAGACGATGATGGCGGTGCTGAGGACGACGGCGAATTCGCGGAGCAATTTGCCAGGAACGCCACCCATCATGAGGATGGGGATAAAGACGGCGATAAGCGAGAGGCTCATGGAGAGAACGGTGAAGCCAATTTCGCTGGAACCCTTCATGGTGGCATGCATCGCGGAGAGGCCGTTTTCCATGTGGCGCGCGATGTTCTCAATGACCACGATGGCGTCGTCGACAACGAAGCCCGTAGAAATGGTGAGCGCCATGAGAGAAAGATTGTCGATGGAATAGCCCAGCAGATACATGACCCCGAAGGTGCCGACCAGAGAAAGCGGAACCGCAATGCTGGGTATGACGGTGGCCCGATAGTTACGGAGGAAGGCAAAGACCACAAGAATGACTAGCAAGATGGAGATGATCATGGTGCGCTCGACTTCATGAACGGAAGCGCGGATGACCAAGGTGCGATCGATGATGACGTTAATATTCAGCGCGGGAGAAACGGAAGCACGCAACCAGGGGAGCGTAGCTTTTACCCGGTCCGCTGTCTCGATCATGTTAGCGCCGGGCTGGCGAAAGATGGCGATGATGACGCCTTGCTTGCCGTTGGTGAGGCCCAGATTGCGAATGTCTTCGACGGAGTCTGTGACGGTGGCGATGTCGACCAGGCGTACGGCGGCACCGGGATGCCCGGCTACAATCAGCGGTTCGTACTCGTAGGCCTTGAACAGCTGATCGGTATCGGAGATAGACCAGGCCCGGTCATTATTAGAAAGGGACCCTTTGGCAAGATTGGAATTTGCCCCTTGCAGAGCCTTGCGAACGGTCTCAAGGCTAATGCCATAACTGTTCAGGAGCTGCGGATTCGCTTGTACGCGAACGGCGGGACGGGAAGAGCCCCAAGTGAACACCTGGCCGACGCCTTCCACCTGCGCAATTTTTTGCGCGAGTATGGAATCGGCGGCGTCATACATCTGGCCGACGGGAATAGTGTCTGAAGTAACGGAAAGCAAAATTACGGGAGAGTCCGCGGAATTCACCTTGCGATAGGAAGGCTGGCTGGGCAGGTCGGCGGGTAACTGACTGCGTGCAGCGTTGATGGCGGCTTCGACGTCACGCGCGGCGGCATTAATGTCTCGACTGAGATCGAACTGGAGAGTGATGCCGGTGCTCCCGAGGGTGGAGGAGGAGGTCATTTGCGTGACGCCGGCTATGCGACCAAACTGGCGCTCAAGAGGTGTGGCTACGGCGGAGGCCATGGTCTCCGGGCTGGCGCCGGGTAAGCCGGCACCCACACCGATCGTGGGTAGATCGACTTGGGGAAGCGGAGCAACGGGAAGAAAACGAAACGCAATCGCACCAGCCAGGAAGATAGCGATGGTAACCAAGGAAGTCGCAACAGGTCGCCGGATAAAAGGAGCGGAGAAATTGGATTGAAAATTCATGGCCTAGTCTCCGGTAGCAGGCTCTTCCAAGGTATTGGTGACACCGAGATGGAGTCGATTCGCGAGCCAATCGAAAGCCAGGTAAACGACGGGCGTGGTGTAGAGAGTCAGCAACTGACTGAGGATTAGGCCGCCGACAATGGTGATGCCAAGGGGGCGACGAAGCTCCGAACCAACGCCCTGACCGAGAGCAAGAGGCAGTCCACCGAGGAGTGCCGCCATAGTGGTCATCATAATGGGACGGAAGCGAAGGAGACACGCTTCGTAGATCGCGTCGAGCGGAGCTTTGCCATGATTGCGTTCGGCTTCCAATGCGAAGTCGATCATCATAATGGCGTTTTTCTTCACGATACCGATCAGCAGGATGATGCCGATCAGGGCGATGATGCTGAATTCCGTGCGAAACAGCATGAGGGCCAGAATGGCGCCCACACCGGCAGAAGGGAGTGTAGAGAGAATCGTGATCGGGTGGATGTAGCTTTCATACAAGATGCCGAGAACGATGTAGACGGTGACGAGGGCAGCAAGAATCAGCAGGGGCTCGTTGGAAAGCGAACGCAGGAAGGCCGCAGCGGTGCCCTGGAAAGTGGCTAGCACGCTCTGAGGCATTTGAATATCTTTGCGAGCTTGTTCAATCACTTTGGTGGCGTCGCCAAGAGAAGCGTTGGGCGCCAAATTGAAAGAGATAGTGACGACAGGAAACTGTCCCTGGTGATTGATAGCGAGAGCGGAAGCACTGGGCTCAAAACGGGTAAAGGCGCTAAGTGGCACCTGCTGGCCGTTCGAAGAGTGGACGTAGATATCCTTGAGCGCGTCGGGATTTTGCTGGAAGTTGGGCTGCACTTCCATCACGACGTGATACTGGTTGAGCTGAGTGAATATGGTGGAGACTTGTCGCTGGCCAAAGGCGTCGTAGAGAGTGTTGTCGATATCGGCGGGAAGAATGCCGAGGCGCGAGGCGGTGTCGCGGTCGATCGTAAGCGTGGCGAGGAGGCCGTCGTCCAGTTGGTCGGTAGCAACGTCACGCAATTCCGGGAGCGTCTTCAGTTTGGCGACGAAACGAGGCGTCCAGTAGGCGAGTTCCTTGGAATCAACATCTTCCAGCGAGTATTGGAATTGCGTGCGAGCGACGCGGTCTTCGACAGTCAGGTCCTGCACAGGCTGGAGAAAGAGTTCAATGCCATCGAGTTTCGCGAGTTCCGGCTGTAAACGGCGAATGACGTCGGAGGCGCTGATTTTGCGTTGATCGAGCGGTTTGAGATTGATCTGAATGCGGCCGCTGTTCTGTGTGGTGTTGGTGCCATCAATGCCAATGAAGGAAGAAAGGCTCTGCACGGCCGGATCCTGGAGAATAACGTCAGCAAGCCGCTGCTGCCTCGTGGACATGGCCGCAAACGAAATATTTTGCGGGGCCTGCGAAACCCCCAGAATCACTCCGGTATCCTGTACCGGGAAGAAACCTTTTGGAACGTAAATATAGAGAAGAATGGTGCCAACAAGCGTGGCGATGGTAACGAGCAGCGTGGTGGTACGAAAACGCAAAACCACTTGAAGCGTGCGGCCGTAGAACGCAATCACATCGTTAAAGACTTTCTCGGACTTGCGGTAGAACCAGGTCTGCTGATTCTCAGGCTGATGGCGCAAAAGTTTGGCGGACATCATCGGAGTAAGAGTCAGCGAAACAACGGCGGAAACGAGAATCGTGACGGCAAGAGTAACAGCGAATTCGCGGAAGAGCCGGCCGACGATGTCTCCCATAAAGAGCAACGGGATCAGCACGGCGATCAGGGAGACAGTCAGCGAAACGATGGTGAAGCCGATCTGTTCCGAACCTTTCAGCGCGGCTTGAAGGGGCGATTCGCCTTCTTCGATATAGCGGCTGATATTTTCGATCATGACGATGGCATCGTCGACCACGAAACCGGTGGAAATGGTAAGGGCCATGAGCGAGAGGTTATTGAGAGAATAACCGAGCAAATACATCACGCCAAAAGTGCCCACGATCGACAGCGGAACAGCAACGCTGGGGATAATGGTGGCGCGCAGGCTGCGCAAGAAAAGAAAGATAACCATGACTACCAGTGCGATGGTCAGAATCAAAGTGAACTGTACGTCTTCCACCGAAGCGCGGATGGTAGTGGTGCGGTCTGTAAGGACATTTACTTCTATCGAAGCAGGAAGCGCGGCTTGTAACTGCGGCAGAATTTTTTTGACGCGGTCAACCACACCGATAATATTGGCACCCGGCTGCCGCTGAATGTTCAAAATGACAGCGGGTTGCTTGTTGGCCCACGCTGCCTGGCGAACGTTTTCCGCACCATCGATAGCGGTAGCCACATCGGAAAGCCGGACGGGCGCACCGTTGCGATAGGCAATGATGATCTTGCTATACCCTTCGCTGCTGAGGAGCTGGTCGTTTGCACCAATAGTGAAGGCCTGGTGCTGACCGTCAAAGGTGCCCTTTGCCTGATCGACGTTTGCCGCACCAAGCGCGGTGCGCAAATCTTCGAGGCTTAAACCATAGGAAGCGAGTGCGGTGGGATTTGCCTGCACGCGAACGGCTGGACGCTGGCCGCCACTGATGCTGACGAGCCCAACGCCGGAAAGCTGAGATATCTTCTGCGCCAGTGTAGTGTCAGCAAGGTCTTCGACTTTAGAAAGAGGAAGCGTTTGCGAGGTTAGTGCCAGAGTAAGGATCGGCGAATCCGCGGGGTTGATCTTGCTGTAGATAGGAGGATTCGGTAGGCCTTGCGGCAAGAGATTAGAGGCGGCGTTAATCTCCGCCTGCACTTCCTGCTCGGCAATGTCGATATTAAGATCGAGATTGAATTGAAGGGTAATCAGCGAGCTGCCGAAGGAACTGGTGGATGTCATCTGCAGCAAGCCGGGAATCTGACCAAAATCGCGCTCGAGCGGAGCAGTAACGGCGGAGGCCATGACTTCGGGACTGGCGCCGGGGTAAAAAGTTTGCACCTGAATCGTGGGATAGTCGACCTGCGGAAGCGCCGAAACGGGCAACTGGCGATAGGCTACGTAGCCAACCAGCATGACGCCCACCATCAGCAGTGTGGTGGCGACCGGCCGCAAAATAAACGGCCGAGAGGGATTCATCGAGCGGGACCTCCACCATTTGGTGAGGCAAAGGGTGAATCGGCGGGTCCGTTCGAACTGGTCTTCGCTCCCGTACCCGAGCCAGTGGCTGGGCGGGATTCCACTTTGGTGCCTTCCTGTAATTTGTCCTGCCCGTCGATAACAACCGATTCGCCAGGATTCAGCCCCGCGGAAATGCCGGTGACGTTACCGTTGGTTTCCGCAACGGTGATCATGCGAACTTTGACGGTTCCATCCGGTGAGACAGAGAAAACGTAAACGCCCTGAGAGCCACGCAGAATGGCCGTAGTCGGGACGATGACAACGTTCTTCAGAGTGTTGACGAGCAGGTGGACATTCACAAATTGATTGGGGAAGAGGACGTTGTCTTCGTTATTGAAGACAGCCTTGAGTTTGTAAGTGCCCGTGGTGACGTCAATCGTGTTGTCGATGGTGAGCAGCTTTCCGCTGGCAATCTTGGCAGAATTGTCGCGGTCAAATGCCTCCACATTCAGTTGCTGGCCGGCGCGAAGCTTGGTGTAGACAACCGGAAGCTGGTCTTGCGGCAGGCTGAAAAGAACGGCGATAGGCTGCAATTGCGTTATGACCAGCAGGCCATTGGCATCCGACGCGTGAACCATGTTGCCCGCATCGACCAAACGAAGGCCGATGCGACCGCTAATGGGAGCGGTGATGCGGCAGTAAGTAAGATTCAGCTTGGCGTTATCGATGGTGGCCTTGTCGGTCTTTATCGCACCATCGAACTGCCCAACAGAGGCTTGCTGGGTATCGAGTTGCTGCTTGGGGATGACCCCTTCCTTATATAGCAACTTGAACCGTTCGAGGTTGACCAAGGCGTCTTGCTGCTGGGCAATATCTCTGGCAAGTTGGCCTTCGGCTTGCTCGAGCTGCACCTGATAAGGACGCGGATCGATTTCCGCAAGGACGTCACCGGCTTTTACGTTTTGGCCTTCCTTGAAGGCGACACTGATCAACTGGCCGTCGATTCGCGTACGCACCGTAACCGTGTTGAAGGCATTCACGCTGCCCAAACCGTTATAGAAGACGGGGAGATCACCCTTGGTAGATGTAGCCACTACGACGGGAACAGTCATGGGACCACGTGTGCCGCCGCCTTTTGCACCGGAACCAGGCGTACCGGGAGTGGCGGCCCCCGCAGAATTCGCTGCGGATGTGCGGCTACGATAGAACCAAACGCCACCAACAATCACAGCAATGACAAGAAGCCACAACCACCAGCGGCTCCCCGAGCCGGAGGGCACAGAGACCGTGGTGGGTCGGCCAGGGCGCGTCTCGTGCGCGTCGACCGTATCGTAAGGTGCCATTCCGACAACTCCTATCAGCAGAATCTGCGGTGCGTGCGGCCTGGAATTTGAGCGAAGCCAGGAAACGCTGGGGGCGGTTCACACCTAGTGTATCCCTAAAACACAATTAGGGCTTACACAGCCTAGGACGCATGGCAGCGTGGAATGGTTACGGCAGGCGAATGGGCAGGAACCTGACCCAGACGCAGCGGGAATGAAGGAAAACACGGTGCAGAGTGGGACCAGCCATCGTAAACTACCCTGTCTTACAGGTCAGGCATTCGCTTCCGTGAAATTGAATGAATCAGGAGACTGAAAGATGCTGAAGGGCATAGTGTTGGGGATCGCATTGGGATTTGTACTGGTGTTTCTAGGAGCTTATTTCTATTTCAAGACAGGGCAGGCTCCGGTGGCGGTGACAGCTCCCGAAATGCCGTTTGAGAGGAAATTTGCGGGGATGGCTCTGCATGCGTTCTTGGATAAACAGCCTCATTTGAACCCCGCCGTACCAGAAGATGAGAAGAACTTCCTGGAAGGGGCGAGAGTTTATAAGGAAGACTGTGCCGTTTGCCATGGATTGCCCGGAGAACCCAGGACCATGATTGCTGACGGGATGTTTCCGAAACCGCCGCAGCTCTTCAAGGGCGTCGGCGTGACGGATGATGAGACGTGGGAAACCTACTGGAAAGTAGCCCACGGAATTCGTATGACAGGCATGCCAGGATTTAAAGACCGGCTTGGCGAAACGAAGATGTGGCAAGTGAGCGTGTTGCTGAAGGATGCGGATAAACTGCCGGCTTCTGTAAAGGCAGAGCTAGCTAGTCCGGTAACCGTGACGGTGCCGACGATGCCCGCAGGTGCAATTAAGGCAGAACCAGAACACGATCACAGCGCGCACTGAAGTTGGCAGAGTGCCGCTCTGCGGGGAGTACGGCCTGGGATCTAGCGATCCGAGCCCCCTAAAAAGCCAGCTCGAAATCAGGAAGCTCTGGTGAGCGAATCTGCTCGCCGTAACTGCGGGAATAGCCACGCCCAGAGGATCGTAACAAGGATAGTGCCTGCGCCGCCGAGTACCACTGCGGGCACTGAGCCCAGATACTGAGCAGCAAGACCGGATTCAAACTCTCCCAATTCGTTAGAAGCGCCGATGAAAATCATATCGACGGCGTTGACTCGACCGCGCATTTCATCTGGAGTTTCGATCTGGATCAGCACGCCGCGAACGACCACGCTGACCATGTCTGCGGCTCCGACAAATAGAAGTGAGAGCAGAGAGAGCGGCAGACTTCGCGAGAACCCGAAAACCATAGTGAAAACCCCGAATCCCCCAACGCACCAGAGCATGGTGGCGCCCGCACGTTTGCGTATGGGCTTATAGGCCAACAGCAGGGCCATGGTGGCTGCACCGATTCCGGGGGCGCTGCGCAGAAGGCCGAGCCCCCAAGGGCCGGTAAGCAGGATTTCCTTGGCGTAAACCGGAAGCAGTGCAACCGCACCGCCCAACAGGACGGCAAAAAGATCGAGTGAAATGGAGCCGAAAACGACTTTGTGCTGCCAGATGTAATGGAACCCGGCGAAAACCGTTTTCAGACTGAAGGGCTCATGCGGACGGGGCTTGGACTCTGTTTTAATGCGCAGGGTGATGAGGAACGCGATAATGGCGGTTGAAAGTGCCGTGGCGTAGACAGCCGCTGGTCCGCGAAAGAAGGCATAAAGGAGTCCTCCCATGGCAGGACCTAGAATGGTGGCGAACTGAAACATGCTGGAGTTCCACGCCACTGCGTTCTGAAAACTCTCCTCGGGCACAAGTTGAGGAAGCAAAGCGCGACTCGAAGGCATGCTGAAAGTGCGAATCACTCCGACCAGAAACAGGATTGCGAAGATGGGCCTGACGGAACCGGCACGGTGCAACACCTCCTGATTCAGCGCAACAAAAAGCAGCAAAGCCGAGGAGATGGCGAACCCGACGTAGCAGAGACTCAGAAGCTTGCGACGATCGAAGCGATCGGTTACATGCCCCGCGACGAGGAAAAGAAAAATTCCTGGTAGGAATTGCACCAGCCCGGTGAGCCCAAGGTCCAACGGGCGATGGGTGATTTCGTAGACCTGCCAGCCAACAGCGACGGACTGCATTTCCGTGCAAAAGACGATGCAGAATCGAGCGATCTGATAAAAACGAAAACCGGAGTAGCGGAAAGCGGCGGTACCGGCAGTGAACGATTGGTCCGGCGTGGACATGTCCTTCTAGTCTGCCACAGTTGAGAGGACGGGCAGCGGAACAGAATGCAAAGGCGGAAGAAACGGGCAAGGAACAGATAGAAAATTGGAGGCGCGGGGCGGAATCGAACCGCCGATATAGGTTTTGCAGACCTATGCCTTACCACTTGGCGACCGCGCCGCCGATGCACCTCTATGAATCATGCAAAATGCCAGACCCCAAAATAAAAAACCACCGGTCAGAGATCCCTCTGGCGGTGGTGCTTTGAAGGTCCTCGGCTGAGACTCTGCAGTTAGCCTGGGCGCCATTCTTCGCCAGAAGGACAGAATAAGAAGCACGCACAACAACAGTTGTCGTTTATCCTGGTGCTGGAGAGGAATGTCGTCTGCAGATTCATACGGAACCAGCATGAAGACATTCGACTCTCCAGTCAAAACCAAAGAATCAATTCGTACCAGCAGCGGTTTGCATTCTTGGCCGGCTTTGTAGCCAAAGGATGCGTCACGCCGTGCGGGAGCCGGTGAACAGATGTACCAATATTGAAATCACCGCAAAAACCAGTAACAGATGAATGAGCATGCCTGCGCCGTGAAAGACTACGAAACCTCCAACCCACAAGACAAATAGCAGGATTGCCAAACCAAGAAATGGTCCAAATCTCATTTTTCCTCCCTGGAGTTCCGATAAAGTCCCCAACCACTCCAATAAGTTGGAGAGATGTGCATTTTGGAAATCGGTGGAATTCCCTACAGGTTTCGCCACCCGTCCATTCGTTCATCGGGAAAGTTGCATTCGCAAGGGTAAGATCGACGATCGGTAATAGCTATCCCGGAATTGAAGTAGTGGTGTGGATTCCATGCTGTAGCCAAAGCGGAGGGTGAGGCTTGCGTGATCAACTCCAGGTGACAAACTATCTTTCCGTCACTGCGGTGGGTGAAAATGTTGCTGAAGAGTGATCGTCCGGCTCGCGAAGCGCGTTTATTCCCTCTTTATCAAGCTATCGTACAGGGTTCCGCTTATTGTACCGATGCATGAGTCAGATAAACTTGGGCCGGTACGCTTGGTCCGCTGCGCTTTCTGAGTACCTCAACCTCCCGCGGGCACTCACCAAAGATTGACGGAGGTTGTATGGCTCAAATCCTGATTGTCGATGACAACAGGGCCTTACGGTCTTCCATACGAACGTGCATTGAACAAGACACGGACTGGAAAGTGTGCGGGGAAGCGGAAAATGGTCAAGTGGCCATCGAGAAAGTGATGGAACTTCAACCGGACCTTGTAGTTCTCGATTTGGCAATGCCGGTCATGAACGGACTCGACGCTGCGCGAGAGATTACCAACATTGCGCCAAATCTTGCCATGGTGTTATTCACCATTTACGTATCAGGAGAGCTAGAAACGGAAGCAAAGGCCGTGGGCATTGGAGATGTTGTTTCCAAGGCCGTAGGCGGCACGGAGCAATTGCTCGCCAGTATGCGTTCCCTGCTGGAACGAGCGGGCATTCATTAAGGCTTATGTGCCTGGCCCCCGCCTTATTTCCTTTTGCGCTGGTGAGCCGGAATGCTTGTGTCTCCGTAGACCTCATCGGGAAGCTTATTCACGTTGGAATTGGGAGGGAGGTCAGGCGTTTCGATCCGAAGAGAGGAACGATTAGATTCACCAGGGGACAAATCGCTTCGGTTGGTTCCCCTTTTATTTTTTGACTTTTTGCCTCTCATATTCCCTCCCACCCGTCAGCTTCACGCGGGTCCTGTGTACTGCTTGCGGATTGCGTCGAGAATTCCCGCGCGACTTTCCGCCGCGGACATCTGCTGTGAATTTTCGATCGAGAGCACCTCATCCGCGATCGGGACATCCTTGATGGCATTCCTGAGCCACTCCGAATAGTCATGCCGGCGGAGATGATACAGCCAGGTCTCGTCGTCTATTCCTTCCGCGACCTGAGCAAAAAGAGTCAGGTTTTGAATGCGAATGTTCATTTTGTGGTCTAAACCGCGGAAATAAAAACTCTTGTCCTCGCCGAGTTCACCGGTCGCGTATTTCCGCTTGTGACGGCGAAGTTCCGTTTTTGCGCGCTCCAATTTGACTCTTGTGGCCCAAGCCTCGCCCGTCTTCCAGACCAACATTTCGCCCGAGCGGCTTTCCAAGTCCGCGAACTGGCGCGAATCGAGTCCTTTGCCAACCCTGGGACTAATTTCGCGAACGATTTGTGCCGGGTCTGGCCCGATGGCGATGACAAGATTCACATCATCTCTCACGGCAAGAGCCAGTTTCTCCGGATGAACCGTGATCAAAACAAAATTGTCCAGTTCTTTGGATAGCGTTAAGTTGACGGAATTTCTTTCCACCGGTAGAAGATGATGAGCTTCGTCCAGGACCAGCCAGTGCGGCCGGCCCGTTTGTGTTCGCAATTCCTGTATTCGCGAAAGAAGGCTGACGAAATAATCGGGCCGATCAGCGAGAGGCACACCGAGCAGATTCACACAGAGTGATTCCTTACCGGACCGCAGAAGTTCAATGACTTCAGAGGCAGCGGGAACGCGGTCAGGACCGCCAAGACTCACACACAATTCGAAATCGTCGTAATCGCCCTCGGGGTCCAGAACGCATACCTGGTATTGGTTTTCGATCAGCCTCTCCAACATGGCAGTGACAATGGTTGATTTTCCACCGCCTGAAGGACCGGCCACAAGGATTCGAGAGTTGTAAGGGTCGAAGCGAAACTCGCCGCCTTCCTGCGCGTGCCCAAGCAGAATGTCATGCCGCCTCAATTGCGAAGTAAGTGCGGCCAAATCATCAGACAGCAAGTGGCCAAGGAGTTCCCGAACACCCTCCCCGGCCGGCGAGGCAGTGACAATGTCAGCTCGTTCTTTCAGTGGAAGAAGAGCGTTGGCAACCGCAGCGCTGCATTCGCACAGACTCAAAAAGACGTGATCGTTTTCCGCGTCACCAATGCCGATGCTGTTATGCGCAGAGAGGCCTATCTCATCGAGAGCCTTCAGAAATCCCGTACCTTTATTTACGCCCGACGGCAGGATCATCACTGCGTCTTTATTAAAGATGACTTGGAGCTCAAGGCCCAGGGAACGAATGACATCCAGAACAGCGGCTTGGTGCGGTTGCCATGTGGCCACAATGCATTGGCCAATTTCGAAGGGTTGAATCTGGCGCCGGCGCAATTCGGCGACGAATGTGGGATCCGGGGGAGCAGCGAGAAGGCTCTGCTGGTCTGTTGAAGGATTGTAAAGAACGGCTCCGTTCTCCGCGACAATTACGTCAAAGAGGGCGCACTCGGAAAAAACACTCTTTAAAGAATCGACGGTGCGTCCAGTGGCCAGAACCAGCTTTCGGCCGGATGCCGCGACACGTTGCAAAGCCTCAATCGTCGATGGATGGACCTGACCATTGGTAGCCAGAGTTCCGTCATAGTCAGAGGCAAAACAGAAGTAGCGCAATCGTGGGCCCGCCTTCCGATAGTTGAAGAATCAATTTGCTTCAATTATGCAGCGGCGGTTTTGGCGGATTCGAAGGATGGTTTGAAGGCGCTTCCTGCCGCGGAGGGGGCTGCGGGTGAGGTTGCGACTTCTGTTGCTGTTGCGTGTGCTTTTGCTCAAGCTGCTGGGTTTGTTGTTGGTGCCGTTGCTCCATTTGCTGCTGCGCCTGTTGTTTCTTTGCAGCGTCTTGTTGTGCGGCTGCCTTGTTATGCTGCTCCTTTTCTTGCTGCTGCTGTAATTTTTGATGCTCCTTGTCCTGCTCCTGCTGGAGCTTCTGGTGGTCCTTCTCCTGCTGCTTATAGAGTTTTTCTTCTTGCTGTTGATATTTCTTGTCTGCGTTGGCATTGCCGGAATTCTGTACCTCTGGTCGGGTGTGGGGAGGAACCTCTTTTGGATGAATTGGATTGGCGGAAGGGGCAGGACGTTCCCCTGGATTGTTCGAGGCAGGAGGACGATTCGAAGAGTTCGTGGAGCGTGGAGGAGGATTGTACCTTCCTCCATTGGTAGCGGCGACTGCTCCCCGATCATGAAAATCCCCTGGTTTGGGAGTGGCCGCCACAGGTGGCTTACCGTGATTCTCGGAAGCGCGAAGTTCCTGGTTGCTGCGTGCAGCCTGAATATGTTGCGTTTGAGCGGCAACCGGGGGGACGTGGCGTTGTTGAGCGGCAGCTTCTTCACGAGAGGTGGCCTGCTCATTCACCCCGCCCTGGCCACCGTTGTAGCTGACGCGTGTATTTTGGTAATTGTTTACGACCGTAGTGTTGTAAACGTTGTGGATGACCGTGGTGTTTACATTGTTCACGGAACGATTGTAGAAAAAGTGGCCGTGATCCCAGCGCCCACCTTCATAACCGTGGCCAAAATAGCCGTAGCCATAATTAATCCCGCCGTAGAAGCCGATTTCCGGGCCCCAATAACCTTGGTGAAAAATATAGCCCCGGTCGCCCCAGCCCCAGTAGCCAGGAGTCCAGAAGTAACCGAGTTCAGGAGCCATGACCCAGGTTCCTGGTACCCAATAATAGTCGTCCCCGTCTTCGTCCCAAGCCCAGTAACCGGGAGTCCAAATATAGCCTTCACCGGGGCAAACAGGCTGTTCGTAAACCGGGAGTTCTGGGGGAGCGAAAGATACCGAGATACCCACACCAAACTGCGCAAATGAGACGGTGGAACAAACCGACATCAGGACAGCCAAGACGAGGAGACGGAGCAATGTTGAGGTGCGCGTCATTTCTTCTCCCTAGCCGCCATCAATGCGCAGGGCGGCATGGAATGGCGGGATTATTTGTGGCCGGATGTGCTTGCGAGAGGCGTTCTCTTCATTCTCTCAGGACAAAGGATAGCTGGATGTAACAATCCTGCCCATCGGGCTAGGAATGTAGGGAACCAAAAGAAAACCCATAGAAAGACTTGCGGGGAAATTGGGAAAAGACTGGCTGTATCCCGAAGTTCAAAAAGAGGTTACGCCGACTTCCGCTCTTGCTTTTGCACTTTTCATGGGGATCATTACTTCGACGACCGTTCCCGGCTGTCCGTTCCGGACAGCGAGCTGTCCCCCCAGCTCTTCAGCTCGTTGCTTTATACCCATAATTCCGATTCCGAAGCTACCTGTTTCCGCCTCTTCCAAATGGGCAACGAATCCCTTCCCGTCGTCGGCGATCGAGACGACGACTTTGTCGGCCTGTGCTTCGAGCCTGACGCTGGCGGAGCGAGCTTGCGCATGCTTGAAGACATTGGTCAGGGACTCTTGAACAATCCTGAAGATCGCCGTCTCGACCTCGGAAGCAAGACGCGGGAACTCCTCGGACACTTCCAGTCTTGTTTCAATACACCCCCGTTTTCCAAAACCTTCGACGTGCCAGCGCAGAGCGGAGAGCAAACCCATTTCGTCGAGAAGCGGCGGGTGCAATAAATGGGACATGGTCCGAACCTGTTTAATGGCGTGGTCCATCATGAAGTTGGCTTCCTTGATGGCCTTCTCTTTCGCCTCACTCGATTGTTGCGGTTGAACAACTGCGCCGAGCAGCATTTTCGCGGCGGTAAGATCCTGCCCCAGGCTATCGTGAAGCTCTCTGGCGATGCGTCTTCGCTCTTCGTCCTGGGCTGTTATCAGGTGGTTAGAAAGACGCCGAAGCTCACGATTAAGAACCTGCAACTGTTTTGCCCTCCGGTGCAGCTCTGCAAACACGCTGACTTTGGCCCGTAACAATTCCGGGATGACGGGAACGGAAATATAATCCACGGCACCACGTTCATATCCTTTCAGCCGGTCAAGGTCAGTAAGGTGTACGGCCGAGACAAAGATGATGGCAGTTTTTTGGAAACGCGGGTGTTGCCGGATCATTTCCGCCAATTGAAAACCGTCCAACTCTGGCATGCTGACATCCATGAGCACGACGGCCACGTCCGTTTTCAGGAGCAACTCCAAGGCTTCGCGACCAGATGTGGCTTTGATCAAATTCTCGCCGAGTTCCTGCAACATCACTTCATAGCTGAGAAGTTTGGCGGGCTGGTCATCCACCATCAGGATGTTCACTGGGTTTATGGTCGTCATTTTAGTTGTGACACTCATGGCCTCAGAGTCACCCATATGCTCAGCGATGTAACCAGGTGCGCAAAGCGGAAAGCAATTGTTCCGTGTTTACTGGTTTTGCCAAGTATTCCGAAGCACCCGCTTCGAGACACTTCTCGCGGTCACCCTTCATGGCCTTTGCGGTAAGCGCGATGATGGGCAGCCGCCGAAACGCGGGAATTTCGCGAATCACTTGCATGGTTTCGTATCCGTCCATTTCCGGCATCATGATGTCCATCAAGACGATGGCTACGTCGGAGACCGATTCGAGCAATGCAATGGCTTCGCGACCAGTAGTCGCGGTTAGCACAGTCATGCCTCGACGTTCCAAGACGCTGCTGAGCGCGAAGATGTTTCGAACGTCGTCATCCACAACCACAACTTTCTTGCCGATCAGCGCGTCATCGGAATGGTGCAGACGATCCAGCATCTTTTGCTTTTCAGGAGGCAAATTGGCGATCACGCGATGCAGGAAGAGCGACGTCTCGTCTAACAGCCTTTCTGGCGATTCGACATCCTTGACGACGACGCTTCTGGCCAGTTGGTGGAGACGAATATCTTCTTCGAGCGAGAGTTCGCGCCCGGTAAAGACAACAACAGGCAGTTCATTGGAAGAGGACTCCGCACTCAACTGCTCAAGGACATCAAACCCGGACATGTCTGGCAGCCGCAAATCCAGAACCATGCAGTCATAAGCCTTTTCTTTCACGGCATGAAGGGCGTCGGCTCCGCTGGACACAATTTCCATATCGATGTCGTCGTTGCCAAGGAGTTCGCGAATGGTGAATTGCTCGGCGGGATTGTCTTCGACTACCAATAGCCGTCTCCTACGAGGCGCGGCATATTCCTTCATCCTGGCGAAGGCGGATTCCAAACCCTCAGGGCTGGCTGGTTTGGTCAAGAATGCAAAAGCACCCCGAGACAAACCGTGCCTTCGATCTTCGTCGAGAGTCAGCATCTGGACGGGGATGTGGCGAGTGGCGGGATCCTGCTTCAGGTGATTCAGAACCGTCCAGCCAAGCATGTCGGGGAGAAAAACATCCAGGGAAACGGCCACCGGATTAAATTCTCGAACGAGGGAAAGTCCTTCCGTGCCCGTGGAAGCGACTAGAACCTTGAAGCCAGTATCCCTGGCGAGATCAAAGAGGATTCGTGTGTAGTGGGAATCGTCCTCGATGAGCAGCAGGACACTGTCGCCCGGCTGCAGATTATTGCGATCATCGGCAAAGCGTTCCACTTGACGTTCTTGAGCAACAGCCATCGCCGGAGGCACTGCGGCAAGCTGTGCCTGGATCTGAGAGGGATGAGAAGTTGTCGGGCCGACATAAAGTTGCGGAAGATAGAGCGTGAACTTGCTGCCAGATCCAACTGTGCTGTGCAGTTGAATCTCACCACCAAGAAGGCTGGCCAGTTCGCGACTGATGGCAAGTCCGAGTCCGGTACCACCGTATTTCCGGCTGGTGCCCGCGTCGGCCTGCTGGAATGCTTCAAAGATAATCCGCTGTTTCTCCACTGGAATACCGATGCCCGTATCAGTCACTTCGAAGGCAACTACGGATTCCGCTTTACTGAGAATGGGATGATTGGCTGCCCATCCAGAGGGAGCTTTGTAGACCGAGAGGCTTACCTGCCCTTGCTCCGTGAATTTGAACGCGTTGGATAGCAGATTCTTCAACACCTGCTGGAGGCGTTTCGCGTCGGTGATCAAACTCCGGCCAAGCGCAACATCGGCGTGAGTCTCAAAGGTCAGGCGCCGATTCTCCGCTTCGTGCCGGAAGGGACGCGCAATCATTTCAAGCAGGCCCGCGAAATAGACTTCTTCGGCTTGGACCGAAACAGTTCCCGATTCGATCTTCGACAGATCCAGAATGTCGGTGATGAGATTCAGAAGATCCGTACCAGCCCCGTGAATAGTACGGGAGAATTCGACTTGTTTCGGAGTGAGGTTTCCGTCGGGGTTTTCGCTTAACTGCTGACCGAGCACCAGAATGCTGTTAAGAGGAGTGCGGAGCTCGTGAGACATATTGGCAAGGAATTCCGACTTATATTTGGATGTAAGTGCCAGTTCCTTTGCTTTTTCTTCAAGAGCACGCCGTGCCTGTTCGATTTCCTGGTTCTTCCTTTCGACTTCGGCATTCTGTTCGGCGAGTTGCTGAGCCTTGAGACCGAGCTGTTCATTCGTTTGCTGGAGTTCGCGTTGCTGCGTTTGCAGCTCCGTTGCCAATTGTTGTGACTGCTCGAGCAGACCCTCTGTCTGCATGGTGGCCTCGATACTATTCAGCACGATGCCAATGCTGGAGGTCAGTTGCTCAAGAAAAGCCAGTTGCGAGGCGGTGAAATCGCCGATCGACGCAAGCTCGATGACCGCTTTGACTTGCCCCTCAAACAGAACGGGAAGGACGATCACGTTGCGAGGGACAGTTTGAAATAATCCGGAGCGGATCGGAATGGCGGTCAGAGGCATTTCCGTGATGAGCATGCGGCGCTTTTCCAAGGCGCACTGGCCGATCAGGCCTTCGCCGAGATTCAGATACTTCTTGTGGCCGTCTTCCCCGTTATCCGCAAAAGCGGAAAGCAGAACCATGCCCGTGGAATTATCGGATTCCATGCGATAAATAACGCCCTGTTGAGCGTTTACCAGAGGCGCGAGTTCAGAGAGCAGCAAACGGCCGACCGTGCCAAGATCACGTTGCCCCTGAAGCATGCCGGTGAATCGCGCAAGATTCGTCTTCAACCAATCCTGTTCCTTATTGCGATCAGTGGTGAGACGCAAATTGTCGATCATGGTGTTGATGTTGTCTTTTAGTTCAGCGACTTCGCCGCGTGCTTCCACTTGAATGGAGCGGGTGAGATCGCCTTTAGTGACGGCAGTGGCGACTTCCGCGATGGCGCGAACCTGGTTTGTCAGGTTATCTGCCAGAAGGTTGACGTTTCCCGTGAGGTCTTTCCAAGTGCCGGCCGCGCCAGGAACGTTAGCTTGTCCACCGAGTCTGCCTTCGACGCCCACTTCGCGCGCAACGGTAGTTACTTGATCGGCGAAGGTAGCAAGGGTCCGCGTCATGTTGTTGATTGTCTCGGCGAGTGCGGCAACTTCGCCTTTAGCATTCACGATCAGTTTTTGCGTCAAGTCACCAGTGGCGACGGCCGTCACCACTCTGACGATGCCGCGAACCTGTTCCGTGAGGTTCGCGGCCATGACGTTGACATTGTCGGTAAGGTCTTTCCACGTGCCGGCAACACCGGGCACTTCGGCCTGTCCACCCAGTTTGCCTTCCGTGCCCACATCGCGAGCCACACGAGTTACTTCCCCGGCGAAGGCGTTCAACTGGTCCACCATGGTGTTGATGGTATTTTTCAACTCAAGAATTTCACCTTTAACGTCAACCGTGATCTTGCGAGACAAGTCGCCCTTGGCCACTGCGGTGGTAACTTCGGCAATGTTACGGACCTGGCCCGTCAGGTTCCCTGCCATGGCATTGACCGAATCGGTGAGGTCCTTCCATGTGCCGGCAACACCAGGAACGTTGGCCTGTCCACCCAACCTGCCTTCGCTTCCTACTTCGCGGGCGACGCGGGTGACTTCCGCGGCGAAGGAACGCAGCTGTTCCACCATCGTGTTCAAAGTTTCTTTTAACTGAAGAATCTCGCCGCGGACATCCACCGTAATTTTGCGAGAAAGGTCGCCGCTGGCGATGGCGGTTGCAACTTCCGCGATATTGCGGACCTGGCCGGTGAGGTTGCTGGCCATGAAGTTGACGTTATCCGTGAGATCTTTCCAGGTACCGCCTACGTCTGGCACTTGCGCCTGGCCGCCGAGTTTACCTTCGGTACCTACTTCGCGTGCCACGCGGGTGACTTCTCCAGCGAAGGCGTTCAACTGGTCGACCATGGTATTGATCGTATTCTTTAGCTCGAGGATTTCGCCCTTAACGTCGACGGTAATCTTGCGAGACAAATCACCCTTCGCCACCGCTGTCGTGACCTCGGCAATGTTGCGAACTTGCGCGGTGAGGTTTAGAGCCATGGAATTAACGGAATCGGTAAGGTCTTTCCATGTTCCAGCAACGCCCGGGACGTTGGCTTGCCCGCCAAGCTGGCCCTCGCTGCCAACTTCGCGTGCAACGCGGGTGACTTCCGCGGCGAACGAACGCAACTGTTCCACCATCGTGTTCAAAGTTTCTTTTAACTGAAGAATTTCGCCGCGAACATCGACCGTAATCTTGCGAGAGAGATCTCCGCTGGCGATGGCGGTTGCGACTTCGGCGATGTTGCGGACCTGGCCGGTGAGGTTGCTGGCCATGAAGTTGACGTTATCCGTGAGGTCTTTCCACGTACCGCCCACGTCTGGCACTTGCGCCTGGCCGCCGAGTTTACCTTCGGTACCCACTTCGCGAGCGACGCGGGTAACTTCAGCAGCGAAGGCATTCAACTGGTCCACCATGGTATTGATCGTATTCTTTAACTCGAGGATTTCGCCCTTAACGTCGACCGTGATCTTGCGCGACAAGTCGCCTCGAGCCACAGCCGTAGCAACTTCGGCGATATTACGAACCTGGCCAGTGAGGTTGCTGGCCATGAAATTCACGTTATCGGTGAGATCTTTCCACGTGCCAGCAACTCCCGGAACTCGTGCCTGCCCGCCAAGATTTCCTTCGGTGCCGACTTCGCGAGCAACGCGGGTGACTTCACCAGCGAAACCGTTAAGCTGGTCGACCATGGTATTGATGGTGTCTTTGAGTTCGAGGATTTCACCCTTCACATCGACGGTGATTTTTCTGGACAGGTCGCCTCTAGCCACGGCAGTGGTGACTTCAGCGATGTTACGAACCTGTGCCGTTAGATTTCCGGCCATGGAATTTACAGAGTCCGTCAGGTCTTTCCACGTTCCAGCAACACCGGGCACGTTTGCCTGGCCACCGAGCCGGCCTTCGCTGCCGACTTCGCGAGCGACGCGCGTCACCTCACCCGCAAAGCGATTCAACTGGTCGACCATGGTATTGAGAGTTTCTTTGAGCTGAAGGATTTCTCCACGCACGTCGACGGTAATTTTTCGGGAAAGGTCACCACTGGCGATGGCCGTAGCTACTTCCGCGATGTTGCGGACCTGGCCGGTAAGGTTGCTGGCCATAAAGTTGACGTTGTCGGTGAGGTCTTTCCAGGTGCCACCAACGCCAGGTACCTGTGCCTGACCGCCAAGCTTGCCTTCGGTTCCCACTTCTCGGGCGACGCGGGTAACTTCTCCGGCGAAAGCATTCAACTGGTCCACCATGGTGTTGATGGTATTTTTTAGTTCAAGAATTTCACCTTTTACGTCGACAGTGATCTTGCGCGAAAGATCGCCCCGCGCAACGGCGGTCGTTACTTCCGCAATGTTTCGGACTTGTGCGGTAAGGTTTCCGGCCATTGCGTTGACAGAATCCGTAAGGTCTTTCCACGTGCCTGCCACGCCGGGAACAACAGCTTGACCGCCCAGTTTTCCATCCGTGCCGACTTCGCGGGCAACACGAGTGACTTCGGAAGCAAAGGAGCGTAGTTGATCAACCATCGAATTGATGGCTTCTTTGAGCTGAAGAATTTCGCCCCGAACATCGACAGTAATTTTGCGGGAAAGATCGCCACTGGCGACGGCCGTAGCAACTTCGGCAATGTTGCGCACCTGACCAGTCAGGTTGCTGGCCATGAGGTTTACGTTGTCGGTGAGATCTTTCCAGGTTCCGGCAACTCCCGGAACTTTTGCCTGGCCACCCAACTTGCCTTCGGTGCCAACTTCGCGAGCCACACGGGTGACTTCCGCAGTGAAAACGCTAAGCTGCTGAATCATGGTGTTGACGATATTGGCAAGGCGAAGAAATTCTCCCTGTAATGGACGGCCATCGACATCAAGTCGAACGGTCTGCGCCAGGTTTCCCTGGGCGACGGCAGCGATAGCACGCGTTACCTCGGTAGTTGGCCGGAGAAGGTCATCAATCAGGGTGTTAACAGAAGCTTCCATCTCTCCCCAGGCGCCCCTGGGTTGATAGAAGCGAGTACGTTCCTTCGTCCGTCCTTCCTTGCCAACAACGTGGCCCACGCGCTGTAGTTCATTAGCGATGCGCTGGTTTGCAATTACAATTTCATTGAAGGTGTCGGCAATCTTGCCGCCAATACCGGTCCAAGCAGCCGGCAAACGAATGGAAAAATCGCCGTCGCGCATGGTTTGCAGGCTGGCGAGAATTATTCCCAGTTCCGCCTGAGACATCTCCAAAGGGGTGGGATGCCCGTTGCCCTTTGGGTCGGCAACGAGGTTGGTTCGTGGTTCCGTTCGCGTGGCAGAACCGCTTTGTTCCGTTCGTTTCACGCCGCCACTCCTGGTTGGCAATAATTTATTTTTCCGTCGAGGCTCGATCTACGGGGGACGCGTGTTCCTGACCTGTGACAATCCGGCGGACCTGATCCATTTCGAGGCCCGGGCTGATATAAATTCCATTTTCAGCAACGACTCTTAGTGCCCGCACAAGTTCGCCCTCGGAATCTGATTTCAGCAAATAGCCGCGTGCTCCAGCGCGAAGTGCGGTTTCCACCAATTCAATGGAGTTGTGCAATGTCAACAACAGGACCTTGGTATCCGGGCTTGCGCGCCGAATTACCCTGGTTGCTTCCAGACCGCCCATGCCGGGCATGGAAATGTCCATTAGCACAATGTCGGGCAGAAGTTCCTTGGCGAGTTGTACCGCTTCCTGACCATTTCCCGCTTCCCCGACTACCTCCCACTCCGGCCAAGCTCCCAAAATTGTCTGAATGCCCTTACGCAGCAATGCGTGGTCGTCCACCACAAGCACCCTGCTCATGCTAAGCCCATGAAAGACGAGAGTCCAAGACGAGGAAAACTCCCCAAAGAATATGAAATGGAAGGAATTAAGGCCGCGAATGGTGCAAGACGTTTTTTAGCGCGCACTGTCCTTCCCTGGAGGCTCTTAGATGGAAAAGTACTTTTTACTCGGCTATGGGACAGAACAGAATCGGGGAAACACTGTATTTCAGGGCTGTGTCGCTAGCTAAACGGGAGAGACTTACCCGGGCCGATCTCTCGCATCCTTTTGAGAATCGTTCATATGCGGACCGGGCATGGTTGCCGGTAATTTACTACGTTGATAGGCTGTTCACCCGATAGGCCAGAACAATTGTTCTGTGACAATTGTCTCGAGAGTCTTATGCCATCACCAACATGGAAGGGTTGGATCAGTTTTGGTTTGCTGACCATCCCGATTCGTCTATATCCAGCCGCGCGAAGCCAGAGAGTTTACTTGCACCAATTGCACGAGAAGTGTCACACGCGATTGAAACAACCCCTCTACTGTCCAACTTGCGAACGAATCGTGAACAAAGACGAAGTAATCAAAGGATACGAATACGAAGAAGGACAATACGTCCTCGTGAATAAGGACGACCTGAAGAAGATCACTCCAAAATCCGGAAAGATCATGGAGATCCTTGCCTTCGTGAAAGCGGAAGAAATCGATCCTGTCTACCTGGACACGTCCTACGAAGCATTGCCAGATAAGGACGCCGAAAAGGGATACCAGGTGCTGTTGAAGGCTCTAGAAGATACCGAGAGGGTTGGAATTGCCAAGGTGACCATGCACCAGCGAGAGTACACGGTGCTTATCCGGCCTCGAAACCATGGGCTTACCATGCACACCATATATTTTCAAAATGAGATTCGCGATGTAGAAGGCTACGGAGACAGACCGAAGAATCTGCACTTGAAGCCACAGGAAATCAAATTGGCAGAGCAACTCGTCGAGACCTATGGACAAAGTTCCAGCCGAAAGATTATCACGATACGTTCCAGGAACAACTACGCGCATTGATCGATGCCAAGCAAATAGGAAAAACATTTGTTGAGCAGGCCGCTCCCAAACAAGCCGCAATTATCGACATGATGGATGCGCTGAAAAAGAGCCTTAAAGCGTCCGAATCGCGAGCTAGACAGGCGCAGACCTCTTCCGAAAACAAATCCGCGTCGCGTCAGAGCAAACGCCTGGCAAGTTAGATGTGCTCTTCACCTGGAAGCCTGGTCTTAATTGACGTGGGTTTGTGATTTCCCCGAATCGGAGGAGTCTTCCGGAAAGGACGAGTCTTCTTTTTTCTCTTCGATTAGGGGGATGACCACCTCAATTACAGTGCCGGATTCCTCTCCAGGCTCAATGCGGAGGGTGCCACCCAATTCTCTGACGCGTTCACGCATGCCGCCAATCCCGACACCCATTCCAGTTCCCTTGTCTCGGAATAGCCGAACACGATCGATGGAAATGCCCTTCCCAAAATCGCGCACAACAAGAGATATCGTGTTACTGTCGTAAGAAATAGCGATATCGACGCGCTTGCTGTGAGAATGACGGTGAACATTCGTCAGGCTCTCCTGAAGAATACGGAACAGTGCTGTCTCGATTTCATTCAACAACCTGGGAATCGTTCGTGGAGCATTCAGTTCAACGGCTATCCCGCTGCGATGGGCAAATCCTTCCACGTACCAGCGAACCGCGGATGCAAGTCCACTTTCATCCAGTAAGGGAGGATGCAAAAGATAGGACATCGTACGCGTCTCGGAAAGGCATTGGTCAACGGTTTCTGAAGACTGTTTCAAGAGTTTACGCGAGGATGCGTTCTCAACGTTCTTCAGGCAGGCGTCGATATTGAACTTGAGCATGACGAGATACTGCCCAAGGCTGTCGTGAAGTTCCCTGGCCATTTTGCGACGTTCCTCATCCTGCACTTGAAGAATGCGACCGCTCAACCTGCGGGCGGTTTCCTCTGATTGCTTTTGCTGCGTCATGTCAGAGTTGATTTCCAGCCATCCAACGGTTTGGCCTTTTTCATCTTGCTTGCGAGTCCAACGGCTGTGAACGGTCATTTGCAACCCGTAACGCGTAGTCTGGACAAGTTCTCCTTCCCATCTGCCAGTGCGCTCCAATATGGACCTTAGTTCGCTGAATGGCACGGGAAATTGAGTTTGCAGCAATTGAGAAGCATGCCGCCCCAGGGCTTCCTCCTGTTTCCAGCCATACAATCGCTCGGCGCCGTGATTCCAGTAATTGATTGTGTTTGTCTGGTCGCAGACAAAGGCCGCATCCGTGACGAGATCGAGGAGCCGGGCTTGCGTAGTGGATTCAGAAATTCGCTCTTTGAGTTCCAGTCGATGATTGCGTACCTGCACCTCCAATTCGTCTCGCCCAAGTCGAAGCTGATTCTCAATAATTTTATGATGGGTAATATCCTGACTGGCACCGATCTGCCGGTACGCTTCGCCCGTATGATCGTAGAAGAATCGCCCCCTTGCCGCGATCCAACGAATCTCGCCGTCTGGCAAGATCAATCGATACTCAACTTCATAGTCCTCATGCGATTGCTTGGCAGCTTCCCAACAGGCTTTTATACGGGCTAGATCGGCAGGATGGACTCGCCGCTCCCAAGCCTCAAGCGATGGAACGCATTCTCCCGGTTGGTATCCGAGGAGGGCGTAATGGTTGACGGACCAAAAAACCTCACCAGTGCGTAGATTCCTCTCCCAATTGCCCATACGGCCGAGTTCGAGCGCGAGTCTCAGGCGGTTCTCCGATTCTCCTCGACGCTGAGTTGAGTCGACGTGCGATTTAACGCGGGCGAGAAGTTCACGCGCGCTGAATGGCTTGACGAGATAGTCGTCGGCTCCCGATCCAAGCCCTTGAATGCGGAAGTCCTCACCTGCACGTGCGGAAAGAAGAATGACGGGAATAGAACTTAAAATGCTGTCTTCACGGATGGCACGCAATAAACCTTCACCGTCCATTCTGGGCATCATGACGTCGGTCAAAATCAGGTCAGGCCTGCGGCGACGGGCAGTTTCCAAAGCCGTGAGTCCATCAGGCACGGCTTCCACTTCATATCCCTGATCGTTCAGCACACGGCGCAGGTAGTTGCACATGTCACCGTTGTCTTCCGCGAGCAAAATAAGAGGCTGAATACCGAATTCCAGTCCACAGGGGGCAAAATCCATAGGGATGGATCTTGAAGACGACACATCGTCAGGAGGTGGACCATCTTCCCGCAACCACGCGAGTGACTCCTGAGCGTAGGCTTGGGTAGTCATATTGTCAGCGGGAGAATTGGTTCGAGCTGCAATTTGTTCTTTGGGAAGGTGGGAGCTACCTAAAGGAATGGAAACTACAAATCGACTTCCCTTGCCCAATTCACTGCAGGTTTGAATCGTACCTTGATGCATCTTGACCAGTTCCTGGACAAGGGCGAGACCAATCCCCGTGCCTTCGTGTGTCCGTCCCTGGGTTCCCTCCACACGGTGAAAGCGCTCAAACAGTCTTGGCATTTCCGCTTCAGGAATGCCCACACCGGTATCTTGAACCGAGAGCTCGGCCCTGTTGTCGACTTTGCGAAGCCGGATTGTGATCTTTCCCTCGGGAGTAAATTTGAATGCGTTCGAAATCAAGTTCAGAACGATCTTTTCCCACATCTGCGGGTCCACGTAGACGTCAGACCCTAAATCCTCGCAGCTGACGTCGAACGCAAGCCCAGCCTTCTCGATGGCAGACCGGAAGACACTCGCGATTTCTGCGGTAGTTGTTTCCAGATTTACAGGTTGGAAATGTGCTTTAGCACGATCCGCTTCCATCCGGGAGAAGTCCAGGAGGGTATTCACGAGTTTCAAAAGGCGCAGGGCATTTCTATAAATGACCTCAATCTCCTTGGCACGTTCAGGAGGAAAGTCCTTCTCGTGAGCAATTAGATCTTCCAGAGGCGAAAGGATAAGCGTCAGCGGCGTCCTTAGCTCATGACTGATATTGCTGAAGAAAGTGGTTTTCGCGCGGTCGAGCGCGGCCAAGGATTCTGCTCGTTTGCGCTCTGCGTCCAGAATTCGAACGTCGGCAACGCTTTTTGCGATTTGACCAGCTACAAGGCCAAGAAAACTGCGGTACCTGTCGTCCAGTCTCTTATAGCGGTTGACTCCAGCCACGAGGACACCCATTCCGGATTGTTTTCCTGATTGGCCAATAGGGAGGACCATCAACTCGTTAGGGCTTACACCCCAGAAGCCCGCCGGCAAAGAGATCCTTAAGCTCTCCAGCCCACTTAGCTCAACCTCTTTCCCTGATTCCATCGCTTGTCGAATCAGCTTTGCGATTGGCTGGCGACCGTTAAGGTGTACTTGCTCGAGTAGAAAGGAATCATTACGAGAGACTCCCGCAGAGGCAACGGTCCGTGCAGAAGTAAGGTCGTCGCTGAATCTGTAAAGAACGGCGAAGGGAATATCGTACGGATTGCCACTCAACGCGCTAGCGGCGAATTCCCACGCCTGGGTCTCGTTTTTGGCATCAACACTGCGAGCGGCCAGGTCGCGAAGAGTGATGAGCCGGCGTTGGCTGATGACCTCTTCGGTGGTTTCACTGACCGGAGTGATGATGCCGACGACTTTGCCGCTATCATCACGAATCGGAGTGTAAGAAAAAGTGTGGTAGGTCTCTTCGCGGTATCCGTTGCGTTCCAACAACAAGTTAAGATCCGCGGACCAGGTTGCTTCTCCCGTGGCGAGCACATGCTGGAGCATGGGGCCAATCACTTCCCAGATTTCGGGATAGACTTCCCGCCCTGGTTTGCCCAAAGCACCGGGATGTTTAACGCCCAGCGTCCGACGGTAAGAATCGTTGTACAGCATGATCAGATCCGGTCCCCACCAGACAATCAAATCGAAGCGGGAGGCAATGCAGATACCTGCACTGACCTTCAGGCTCTCTGGCCAATTCTCGAGGGGTCCAAGAGGGTGATGCCGCCAGTCCATGGAGCGCATCAAGGCACCGACGTCTCCACCCCCGGCAAGCCACGGTGGAGAATTGGAAATGCGGTCTTGGCTGGGGGAACTGCCTGTCGATACGTCTTGTTGAATCCCCTGATCGGGTGCAATTAATTTCTCAATCGTAGTCAGCAAATCGCGAGACAAATCAGGCTTGGCAACGTAGGCGGCGGCACCTGCGGCAAGCGCATGCTTGCGGGTAATATCGGGCTCATTTTGACTGATGATCACCACTATGGCCGATGGAAGTTCCTTCCTAATGATCCTGGTGGCATCGGTTCCATTCATCTCTGGCATGGAAACATCCATCAAGACGACGTCGGGTCGCAATTCTCGCGCCATTTCTACGGCGGCCCTGCCATCCGGAGCTTCACCACAGACCTCCCAATCGGGATGTGATGAAAGCAGGGATCGCAGCGCTCGACGAACAAATTCATGGTCGTCTACGACAAGAATTCGAAGTAAGTTCATGGCCTTTCAGCGAAAGAGTGGTCTGTCCCACAGTAGTTTCGGTTCGTCATCAATCCCAGGCACAAAGCATGCAGAAGATGTCTATTGGGAAAAAGTGGACCACGAAATCAAAAGGCAATCCATACACAATTATCTGTATCTTAGTTGGGTCTGGGATAAGCGACAAAGCACCCTAGTTCCTCCACGGACATTTATGCAATCTCTACCGAATGCAGAGGAGCTTAAGAAGATGCACGAGGGACCTTGGCGCCCTTCTTTCGGGCCTCGGAGAGTCCAATGGCGATGGCTTGTTTTCTGCTCTTCACACGACCACCTTTTCCACCTTTGCCGGATCGTAAAGTCCCGTGTTTTTTTCGACGCATGGCACTCTTAACGGATTTCGCTGCGGCCTTTCCATATCTGGGCATCGTCGACTCCTTGACCAAAGTGTCGCTTGGATTTACTTCTTTCAGTGTGACGGTATCGCGATAAAAGCAAGCGCACGAGACGGGAATGGCTGTAGGCAAACGAAAGAAAGCACCTAGTTCACGGAAAGCGCTAAAAAGAATTCTTGGCCTGCGGGAAATTGAAATGTCTAGCTAAGCTAGTTTCACGATTTCCAGATCCCCTTCGCGGCGGAGCACTTCCACGGCGAAACCGGCTCGGTGTCGAGCGATCAGTATGTCGACAGAAGCGTCGGCAACTTTCAGACCATGAATAGTCATCCCATCCAGATTTGGAGGCAGAGTCGGATTGGAAAAGCGAACGGCGTGTTCCGCGGCATGGATGGAAACTCCCAAAGCTGCCTGAAAGAGTAGAAAGACGCTACCCGCCGCCCATGCTTGCGGCGAACACGCCACGGGATAGAGTGTGGGTCCACCAGAACCGGCCCTCTTGTGGAATCCGCAGAAAAGTTCCGGCAGTTGATGGAGCTCCACATGAAGGCTGGCTTCGTATAGACCAGACAGAACCTCAACGGCTTTGGATTGGAAACCGTAGAGGGAGAGTCCGTGCGCTATGATCGCGTTGTCATGAGGCCAGACAGACCCATTGTGATAGGACATAGGATTGTAGCGAGCCTCACCCGCCGCAATCGTTCGAATTCCCCACCCCGAGTACATGACCTCGCTCAATAGGGTGTCGGCGGAGCGTGCTGCTCTTTCTTTGCTCGCGATGTTGCAGAACAGAGCGTGTCCTGCATTTGAACTGCGCACGCGACACTGCTTCTTTTCCCCATCCAAGGCAAGAACGTAGGATCCTAGCTCGTCGCTCCAAAATTGCTCCTCGAAGCGTTCCCGCAGTTGGGCGGCTTGTTTCTCAAGTAAGGCGGCATAATGAGTTTCTCCCAGTGCTCTCGCGATCAATGACACGGATTGTTTGGCGGCGAACACATATCCCTGCACTTCACAGAGGGCGATCGGCGCCATGGCCAATTGGCCGTCGGCATGAAATATGGAATCACTCGCGTCTTTCCAGCCTTGTTGAGAAAGCCCTTCCGAGGATTGCCGAGAATACTCGACAAATCCATCGCCATCCGAATCGCCATATTTGTCAATCCATTCCAGCGCCCTGAGGATGTTTGGCCAGATAGATTTTAGGAATTCCAGGTCGTTAGATCTGAGAAAATAATTCCCTGCCAGCAGGACAAACAAAGGGGTCGAGTCTACGCTTCCGTAGTAGCGCTCGAACGGCACTTCGTGGAGCGTAGCCATCTCTCCGCGCCTGATTTCATGGACAATTTTCCCAGGTTCCGCATCCCGTTCTGGGTCTATCTCGGTCGCTTGCGTTGTTGCCAGATATTTAAGAACGCCTTGCGCAATCGTCGGGTTGATCCAAAGGCACTCTAGCGCAGTGATGATTCCGTCACGCCCGAAAACGGTGTTGAACCACGGTACGCCCGCATACGGGTATGCACCTTCAGGATTACCCTGGATCAACATTCTCAAATCGGATTCCGATCGTGATAGCCATTGGTTCAGGGATTTGCTGGAAGTCGTGATCTTACAACCACCAAACAATTCTGCTCGAGAGAGGGCGTCCCGCTCCGTCAGCGCTTGGCCGTAGACTTGTCGGTGCACACGAGCGGAATTGCGCTCGCAACCCACCATTAAGGATATGGTGTATTCCTCTTTGGGGCGCAATTGCAGAGTGTATACGGCAGCCGTTTCCGACAACGAGGTGGGCAATGGTGAAAACTGGAGGCATGTGGTTCTTAAAACGCTGTCGAGTCCGAGGTAGCTCAATGCGACTTTGTCGAGTTCCAATCGAACTGGCCGAAATTGTCCTTTGCGGGGACGCTGGCTTCCCCGCACTTCAAAAATGTCGGCAAAATCTGCCCCGAATTCAATGGAGAGTGAAAAGCAGGCATCGGCCAGTCCGTAATTCGTAACGCGAAACTGCTCGTGGCAGGCACCCTCGCTGAGGAATTTGGATCGATAAACATGGACTGTGCCTCTGGGAATAGGCGGAAGATCTTTATCCGCGAAATCCACGTTGGTCAGGTCCACGGAAAGGAAAGCATTATCGTCTCGAACCGTCGAAGCCAGCAGCAGCGGAGTTTGCCCATTCAAACGTAAAGTGAGCCTGTCCAAGTAACGCGCCTCCATATGGAATAGTCCTAGCTGCCCCTTTCCAACCGTCTCGATATCCCCATAACGATTGAAAACACCAAATGTCTCGCCGAATTTGAGTACACGAGTGCGGTCATCGGCAAAAGCCGAAGAGGCGAGGACATAGAACTTCTCTTGAAACCGGATAATATCGCCCAATTGTGTTTCCTCTCACTTCAGGGTAAGAGGCGGTGGGTAGCCTTCCAGTTCCAGAATCTCCGGAACCTCCAATTCTCCTACTAATTGCTGATAGAGAGAGACGTAATCGGCGGTCATCCGTTCCACGGTGAAGCGACGCTCAAAAACAGCTCGGCAACCCCGCCGGCTGACTTCCGGTATTCTTGCGACGCGGGAAATTGCGGTATCCATATCCTCTACAATAAAACCGGTTACTCCATCAGTCATAATCTCGGGAACGGAACCACGAGAGAAAGCAATCGTGGGCGTACCGCATGCCATTGCTTCAATCATGGTCAGGCCGAATGGCTCGGGCCAGTCAATCGGGAAGAGATAAGCGTACGCATTTCCCAGGAATTCACTTTTCTCGTGGTCGCCAATTTCACCGATATATTCAATCGTCGGATGATTGAGCAGCGGCTTGATTTTGGACTCGAAATATTCTTTGTCCGCCTTATCCACCTTTGCGGCAATTTTCAGCAGCATGCCGGAACGCAATGCAATTTCGATAGCGCGGTCCGGCCGTTTTTCCGGAGAAATACGTCCGAGAAAGGCCAGGTACCGGCCACTTTCAAACCGCGGGGTATAGAGGTCGGTCGGCAGGCCATGATAGACATTGCCGATCCAACTGGCCCGCGGCAAAGGCTTCCTTTGCGCAAACGATATGGACACAACCTGTGAATTGGGAAAACGGGAATAAAGTGGCTGCAGATCGGGCATGTCGAGCCGGCCATGCAAAGTGGTAATGCTCGGCAAGTTTAAATTTCTAGTAAGCGGAAAGTGACAATAATCGGTGTGAAAGTGGAGTATGTCGAAGCTTTCGGCTTCTCGTGCTACCTGATCGAGCGAGACGATATGGTAGGGCAACGGATCGACACACTTGGGATTTAAACGCAAAGCAGAGGGACACGAAGACACCAGGCGTGCAGAGGTGATGGAGTCGCCGCTAGCGAACAGAGAAACGTCATGACCAAGCCGCACCAATTCCTCCGTAAGATGCGAAACAACGCGTTCCGTCCCTCCGTAGAGTTGCGGTGGAACACTTTCGTACAACGGCGCGATCTGAGCAATACGCACTGGGGGCCCCCATTCGTGTCTGAAGACTGTTTAAGAAATGCTTTCCAACTCTTTGCCTCTCACGTTGAAAGGCTTTACAGATGCCATGGCAGAAGATATTCGGCTGATTTATTTCTCATGTAGCGGATCTTCCAGGATTCCTTGGCGAAGCCACAGCAGCGGCCAAGGCAATGACCAGCAAGACTCCAACGAGCATCCTCACACTGAACACCGTATTCTTCACGGCATTCTCCGTTTGAAAGTCATGCTTCATGCGCCTTTGTGCTTGAAGAATTCCACCTGCCGCAGCCGCTTTTCCGCTTCCTTTTTGGCCTTGTAAGGCCCGCCAAGATTTTTGCCCTTTTCCGAAACTACTTTGTAGCCGCCCTCTACCTTTTTAATCATCACAACCTCCATGAACAACCAACCTCAGAATGCATCGGAGTACGCAGGTGTTTCTATTCAGAGAAGTACGGACGGAATTGAGGTTGATGCTGTAGCTAAATACCGCAGCGAGAACAAAATAACAAAATGTGACACTGTTGCAGGGAAAGGACCTTACAGAAAGAACCCCACGACTCTATACGTTACAAATTTCAGGTCTGCGGATTGTATCTAAGCCACTCCGGATGCGCGGCAGTCGAGTCAAAAATCGGAGAGGTTTTGAATGGCTCAAATGTAGTTCACTCTCGTCGGCGCAACCGCCAGGGTTGGATCAAATCTGCTTTTACTGCCCCATGGGAGGTGTCTCGGAAAGCTTCGGTTGAGAGATGCCCCTTTCCAGGACGGAATTCACTGCCGCTATTATCTCCTCGCGAGAAGCAGTTTTGGGGAGATAACCATCCACATTCAGAAGATCAGCTACCTGTTTTAGCAATGGAGTGTCGTGAATCGTCAAAATGAAGATCTTTATGGCCGGTATCAATTGACGAATCTTTATTGCTGCCTGGAATCCACTGAGGAGTGGCATGCTGAGATCCAGAATGACAAGATCGGGCCTCAGCTCTATAACTTTGTCGATCACTTCCTGACCGTTTCGAGCCACGCCGCACACGGCAAAGCCGGGTTGCTGCTCAAGCATAGCTCTGACGCCTGTGCGGACCACCTCATGGTCATCCGCCAGCACGATCCGTGTGGTAGGACTTTCCATATCTTCCAACTGGAAGAGACATTACGACGTTGTTAAAACAAACTCCCATCCATAAATCCCTTTAGTTTTGTCCCTGCCAACCCGGTATGTGGAAGGTCCCTGCCCAATAGCATTTTACTTTTTTCTCCCCACCGCGGCTCTCACACTCGCCTGAGAAGAAATAAAATCGCGATCGTTAGTCTGCAAGTCACCTGAACTCTACGATTTGCGTGTGTGAAAAAAGCTCCTAACAACTCGACATTCCTTCTAAGTATCAGCAAAACTTTGGCTAATTGAGGGTAGGTATGCCCTTGGCATCCGCACTCGCTTAGCCTAGTCCCATGAATAAAACCGAACGCGGTAGCAACATAAAAACCTTTGTTCACGTTTTACTTTTTCAATGTTTGTCTTGCGGCAACCCTCTCTCGGTAGTCCATTCCTCCGAAAGCGGAAATATCGAAGGGGTTGACGCAGGCTATTTCGAGTTGCTTTGCGACTGTGGCTGGCTCGACAAATTACCTGGGCTTGCGGCTGTAAGGCACTGGGTCGCAGACTGGAATGTACCCGAGCTTTCAGAACAGGTTCGTCCGTAGGATCTGGCTGCCGGAGCCGTGCCTTGCCGCGCCCGAAGTCGAGGTTAGCACGAAATCTCGAAATCTATATTGTTCCGCTTCCAGAAATGCACGATTCAAAGTACAGACAACAATCCTCCGCTAAACGATTCTATGGGTAGTACTTGCCTGCGCGCTCAGCGTCTCTTCGCACGAAGCATCCTTGGTCAATCACTAGCTTCGCATTCCGAGGCCCGCTCGCGCCCATGATGCGATACTCTTTCCCCATCATGCGATGATAATTGACAAAAAATTGCTCCAGTTCATTCAGAAATTCTTGCCCGGGTCGTCAATATGTTTGATATCGGAAAACCGTGATTGCGCTCTTCAATCGCGACAACCCGGTCATTTCGCGTATTTTTCTTCTTCCCGACCTGTTCACCTTCAATGATTCCAACAATTCGACATTTCAGGACGCAACTGGCAAAGGCCGGTTCGTCCATTAAGACCAGCACGTCCACGGGATTTCCGTCGTCAGCCAATGTCGAAAGAACAAAACCAAAGTCGCACGGGAACTCCATTCCAGATGGCAGAACCTTTCTTAGTTCGAAAACTCCAAGTCTTGATTGAAGTCATATTTGTTGCGGGGTCCTTTGGGGGTTTGATTACCACTTGGACGAGTTTCTCGGAGCGGCTTTTCCAGGATTTCAGCAGCTGGGACGGATCGCCAAGAGTTCCGTGTTTTGTTTTGTGGTTCTTCAACAACTGTTCCTTCACAAAATGGGAACGACAAATTAATAGCTGTTAATCCTCCATACGGTCCTGACTTAATTCTGTTCCATGCAGTCATGTAACGCAGACAACATCGCGTCCCATCCGTCTAATCGCTTAATCCGGCGCTGGCCAAAAACCGGCCATTCCAAGTATTATCGGAACTATCGGTGCGGGAATGGCGGAACTGGCAGACGCGCAAGACTTAGGATCTTGTGGCCGAAAGGTCGTGGAGGTTCAAGTCCTCTTTCCCGCACCAACTTCTTCCCTCTTCACCTCGGAGTCTTATTCATGTTTGATCGCAATGTTCGCGAAGTTCTGAACCTCTATAATCCCGCCAATCCACTGGAGAAGGCTTATACGATTCCGGCTCCGTGGTACTTCGATTCACGCATCGAAACACTGGAGCGCAGCAGTGTTTTCGCCGCGAACTGGCAGGTGGTCGGCCGTCTGGATCTGGTGAAAGAGCGCGGGCAGTTCTTCACTATCGATGTGAATGAAGAGCCATTGATAGTTGTGCGCAGCGACGACGGCAACTTGCGTGCGTTCTACAACGTTTGCCGGCATCATGCCGCAGCCGTTGTGCCGGAACAGAGTGGCTGCGCGAAACAGTTTCGCTGTCCTTATCATGGCTGGACCTATGGCAACGACGGCGCGCTAAAAGGAATGGTGGAGTTCGAAGGCGTCTGCAACTTTGAACGAGCGGATAACGGCCTGGTCCCGGTTCGCGTAGACACCTGGGAGAATTTCATCTTTGTAAATCTCGATGGCCATGCCGCTCCGCTCGGCGAATTCCTCGGCAGGGTGCCGGAACTGGTGGCGCCCCTGCAATTAACGCAGAAGCTGCACTATTTTGATCGCCGCATTTACGCCTTGAATTGCAACTGGAAGGTGTATGTCGACAACTATCTCGACGGCGGCTATCACGTTCCTCATGCGCACAAGGGCTTGAGCAGTGTGGTGGAATACACGAAATACACCATTGAAAACCTGGAGCGCGCTTGCCTGCAATCGAGTCCCCTCGATTCTTCCGCCGCCCTGGAATCGGCCATCGGTTCCACAAGGCAAGGTCACGCGTTTTATCTTTGGCTGTATCCCAACTTCATGATTAATGCGTACTCGGGAGTGATGGACACAAATCTCGTCTTACCGCTCGGCGTGGATAAATGCGCCGTGATCTTTGACTACTACTTTGCGGATATCAGCTCGGCCGCACAAAAACATCACCAGGAAAGCATCGCCGTCAGCGAAAAAGTCCAGGACGAAGATATGGCGATTTGCGATTCCGTTCAGCGGGGACTTTCTTCGCGAGCGTATGTGGCTGGAAGGCTATCTGTGCGGCGCGAAGCCGGGGAGCATCTTTTTCACAGGTTGCTTTACTCAGATATGACTCGCGGGCTGGACCGGCCCATCGCCGCGGACTGAATATTCATTCCGTGTGCTTGTAGCGGGTTTGCAGCGCGTCAGTCAATTCCTGCTCCAGCACTCCCTTGGAACGCAGCGACCAGCTATTTCCCGGTTGCGCCCACACCTTGTCCGTCGACTTTCCTTCTCCTTGAATATAAGCGGTGACTTGCACGCGCGAATAACCGTCAGGCAGTTCGGTCGTTCGAACCGTGACAGCGGCTTTTCCACTGGAAAACTCGATCGATTCCACCAGCACCTTCGTGTCGCCGTACTTCGCCAATTCTTCGTCGTTCAGATAGCGGACGAAACTCCAAGTGTCTTCGGAAGCATGGGTTTCGCCCGTGCGCCATTGCAGTTCCCGCACCACCGATTGTAGAAACTCCTGGATCTCGATGGACTGGCCCTTTACCTCCAGGCAGACAGGCGGGGGATCGGGCGGGAGCGGATGTTTGGACTTGGGCGTTTTGGATTTGAGTTTTGGAACCAGCACTGGATTAGCCGAACAGGCCCGCGTTTTAGCTGTTGAGGCCGGCGCGCTCACTGAATTCGATGCGGCGGACTGGGCAAACAACAGCACTGGCCAATGGACGAGCAATAAAACGAGAAGTTGCGTGCGGAGAACAGGCAACCAGAAGGAACGAAAGCTTCTCATACTATTGAGCCTACCCGAAGAGCCTTATTTTGGCACTTTGCGGGCGTCGGCTGTTTGTAATCTGCTACCCATCGATTTTGCGGCGCGTCAAACGGGTAGAAGTTTGAAATTGCTGTAATATGCGCGCTTCGGCCAAGTTTTGTATCATTCCAACAGGAACATAAGGGGGCAAGGGATGTTTCTTCGGTCAAAATCGGTGCGCGCACAGGCGATCCTGGTAGCCGCAGCTGCATTTTTCGTGATGTGCAATTCCGCTATTGCGCAGACGGCTGCTCCCCCGGCGCACAAATTGCCCACTATTCCCTTTGAGAAATATAAATTGAATAATGGCCTTGAGGTGATTCTCTCCGAGGATCACACCCTGCCGCTTGTCTCCGTGAATATCTGGTACCACGTCGGCGCAGCGAACGAAAAGGCCGGCCATACGGGGTTTGCCCATCTGTTCGAACACATGATGTTCGAAGGCTCGCAGCACGTGGGCGCTAAGGGACACTTCAACTATCTGGAAGGTGCCGGTGCAACGGACGTAAACGCCTCGACCGATTTTGATCGGACCAACTATTTTGAAACTGTCCCATCAAACCAGCTCGAGCTGGCACTCTGGCTGGAGAGTGACCGCATGGGGTATCTCCTCGGCAAACTCGATATCCAGAATCTGGCGAATCAACGCGATGTAGTGAGGAACGAACGGCGGCAATCCACGGAAAACACTCCCTACGGTCTTGTGGAGGAGGGGCTGGTCCATCAGCTCTTTCCCAAGGACCACCCTTATTATCCCAACGTGATCGGCTCCCATGCCGACATCGAAGCCTCCAAGCTTGAAGATGTGCGCGAATTTTTCCAGCAATATTACACACCAAATAACGCAAGTCTTGCGATCGTGGGAGACTTCGACAAAAAAAATGTGAAGTCGTGGGTCGAAAAATACTTTGGCAGCATTCCGCAAGGCCCACACGTACCGAAAGTAGCGGTTGTAACCTCCCCTATCACCGCGGAGCGGCGCGCGACCGTTACTGATCAAGTGCAACTGCCGCGCATCTATATGGGTTGGATCACACCTCCTGCGTTTAAACCGGGAGACGTGGAGTGCGACCTGTTCTCGCAAATCCTGGCCGGGGGCAAGAGCAGCCGCCTTTACAAGACGCTGGTGTACGACAAAGAGATCGCGCAAGACGTGACCGCATCCATTCAAGGTACGCAACTCGGTTCGATTTTTGAATTGGAAGTTACCGCGAAACCAAACGTCAAACTGGAAGATCTAGAGAAGGCGATCGATGTCGAGATCGACAAGATTCGCACGGAAGGAATCACCGCGGCGGAACTCCAACGCGCGCGAAACGTTACGGAGTCTTCCCTGGTTCGCGGCCTGCAGCGCACCAATGGTGTGGCCAATCGATTGAATTACTACAATTATTATGTCGGTACACCCGATTATTTCTCGCAGGATCTGGCGCGCTACGACGCCGCAACTCCCGCTGATGTCACTCATTCTGTACAAAATATTTTCAAGAACACCGCACGTGTCGTGGTCTACGGTGTCCCCGGAGACAAAGTTGTCACCGAAGTTCCCAAGACTACCGACGAAGAGAATCAGAAGCAGTCTGCCGCTGCGGGACAGAGCAAGAGCGCTATGGCCGATGAGGCCTGGCGTACCAATCCCCCCGCTTCCGGTCCAACCCCAACCTTTACGCTTCCTGTCGCCAAGCAAGTAAAACTTGCCAACGGCCTTACTGTTCTCCTGGTCGAACGCCACAATCTTCCACTGGTTTCCGCCACATTGTTTACGTTAAGTGGCAGCGAATTGAATCCGGTCGATAAACCGGGACTCTCGAGTTTCACTGCGAATATGCTGGGTGAAGGAACGACGTCACGCTCTTCGCTGAAATTCTCCGACGATACCGATCAGATCGGTGCAACTTTTGGTTCGGAAGCGGGCTACAGCAGCGCTTACCTGGAGCTAACCGCTCTCACATGGAACGCCGCCAGTGGTTTCGATCTGCTGGCTGATGCCACGTTGCACCCCGCGTTTGACGCAAAGGAAATCGAACGCCTCCGCAACCGTCGTATCACCGCCGTTATGCAGGAAGATGATGAGCCGGGTGCCGTGGCGTTTCGCACAATCGACCACACCCTCTACCCGAAGAGTCCCTACGGTTCTCCTGTGCTTGGAACCGAGGCATCGAATAAAGCCATCACCCGCGATGACATGCTCGCTTTTTGGAAGCAGGGCTACGTTCCGTCCAACGCAATTCTTGCCGTAGCCGGCGATCTTTCCGAAACGGGCTTAACGGAACTCGCCAACAAATATTTTGGCAAGTGGTCCGGCCCTGCGTTTACCACAAAGGTGCCTGCGACTCCGGCGGCTCCGTTGCCCGCAACATTAATTGTCGATAAACCGGGCGCACCGCAGACATTCCTCGCGGTAGCAGGTTTAGGCGCCAATCGGTCTACTCCAGACTACGCTCCGCTGGAAGTGATGAACACGGCTCTGGGCGGGCTATTCTCCAGCCGCATCAACATGAATCTGCGCGAAGAGCATGGCTATACTTACGGTGCGTTCTCCACGGTTAACTTCCGTCGTGGAGTCGGCCCGTTCTTCGCCGCCGCTGGAGTTCGCACCGATGCGACGGCGCCCGCCGCGAAAGAGATGCTGATTGAGATCAAGCGCATACGCGAATCGGAATTGACTGCGGACGAGCTTACGAAAGCGAAAGACTCGTTCTCTAAGACACTGGTCGCAAATTTTGAAACTGTGGAAGCGACGGCATCCACGATCGGCCTGCAGGGCGTATTCGGATTGCCACTGGCTTATTACCGGGATTTACCCGCGGAGATCAGCAAGGTGAATTCGGCGGACACACTGCGTGTGGCCAGACAGTATTTGCACCCCGAATCGATGATTGTCGTTGCCGTGGGCGATCGCGCCGTCATCGAGCCTAAGATGAGGGAATTGGGAATCGGCGAGGTAAAGGTCGTTCACTGAGCTTTCATTTACATAGCTGCCAAACAGTGTGGCCGGAATCACTCCGGCCCTTTTGTTTCAATGATTAATCCAGGTATAGCCGCCTAGAGCTTCTTGAAGAAGTGCGCGACTTTCTTTCCGGCATCTTCCGTGTAGTAAACGGTCACTTTTCTGCTCTTGTCCGCGCCCCTGCCAATGTTCTTGGCTGCAACTTCCGTATCGTGGCCAGCAACCTCGAAAGCGTGTTCCGTGCCATCGGCTGCCTTAACAACAACCGTCTTGCCTTCGTCGCCAACCTTGGTCACGGTGCCATCGACGGACTTCAATCCGTCTTTGCCCAGCTTGTCGATTTCCACGCCGGTTTTGTCCGTGCCCTGCACCGTGTAGTGAGCCACAACTTCGGAACCGGTGGAGATGCCATGCCAACTGTCTTTCGCGCCGGTAGCGGTTGCATTTGCTCCCTTCACCACAGTCTTATCCACGTAATGAATGGTGTGTTCCATTCCATCGTCAGCCTTCACCACAATCGTCTTTGTACCGGCATCCACCTTCGTCACGACGCCGTGGACCGCGGTAACCACATCATCGGCAGCATGAACACTGGCGACCAACAAACTAGCCACCGCCAGAAACCGAAGCATAAATTTCATCGTTACGTCCCCCATCCTGTCCGGAGCGGAATTTATTTCCCAGAATTCAGAGTAACGTAACCCGCCGAAAAGTTACAGCTGAAGGCCAGTGGTTCACAGAGAGCTGTCAGTGGAGAGTCAGCCTTTCGGCGTTACAGAGATTCAAGCCCGAGTTCCTTTTGGCCCTGAATGATGGTCCCTCGTCCCGGCTATAAACCCACACCGTCCGCTCACAAAACTGCCAGATTTCAGCTCGTCCTCGAACCACGCTGACACGATGGCAACAGAATGCTCTAGAATGCTATACTTGCCTGTATCCATACCTTGCTGATGAAAGAACTGAGGAACCGCTTGAAGGCGCCCCTGCTATTAGCTTGTTTGTATGTTTTTATCTTGCTGATCGTTATTCCCGCTCAAACGTCCGTGGCCACGGTTTCACCTGAGCCGGAATATCGTCTGCGGCTCTTCCACACCCACACCGGAAAACGGCTGGATATTGTCTATCGCAGAGGTGACAGTTACATTCCTGGAGCCCTTGTGCAGCTCGATGAGTACCTGCGAGACCACCGCACCGGCGCCGTTTATCACTACGATCCTCGGGTGTTCGATCTACTTCATGACCTCGGTGCCACATTGGGGCAGCCCGACTCTGAAATTGACATCATTTGTGGCTATCGCTCTCCTTGGAGCAACGAATTTCTGCGCACCCAAGGTCACGGCGTAGCCCAACACAGTTTGCACATGCAGGCAATGGCAATCGACATCCGCATGTCTGGAATAAATACCTCTCAGTTGCGAGATGCGGCTCTCGCACTCCATCGCGGCGGAGTTGGCTACTACGAAAAATCCGATTTTGTTCACGTGGACGTGGGTCGCATACGCCGCTGGTAATTCCCTCTCTTCTTACCAATATGCATGGCCCCTTACCTGGACTCGCCTTCTTTCATGCTCAGCAAGGCAGTCCGCCGGAAACCTCAATTCAATGAGGCGTAAGCCTGCTCTTCCAGTTTCGCCAGGGATTTGTCGTGGCCGTAAATGTCTTCGAGAAAGTAGACCTGTTCATCCTCCGTCACCACGGCGCTGGCATAAACAACCAGAACGGGAATTGTGCGAGTGAGATTTACTTGCTGTTCTTTTCCGGCTTTAAATGCTTCTTCAACTCGCTCTTTTGTCCACCCCACATTGTTTCTCAGCACCCACAACGCCAGCGCCTCAGGATCCTCAACGCGTATACATCCATGACTGAAATCGCGTCGCGTTCGGCTGAACATTGACTGTGCAGGTGTGGAGTGCAGATACACGTTGCTGTCGTTCGGGAAGATGAATTTTGCCAAGCCCAGTGCATTCTTGGGGCCCGGCTTCTGGCGAATCATCAACTTTCCTGCGCGTAACTTCGCCAGCACATCGTCATTTACCTCCCCGTCCGTCACAACTTGCCCGGTGTAAGTCGCCACTTCATAGTTATTCTCCTGAAGATACGTCCGGTCTTTTGCAATTTTAGGGATCATCTCGCCCCGCAGGATGCTTGGAGGCACATTCCAATACGGCCAGAACACCATGTACTTCATGTTCTCATCCAGGACCGGCGTCTGCGTGCGCATGGATTTCCCCACCACCACGGGCATGATCAACGCCAGTTTTCCCCGTGCGTCAAACGCTCGTAATTTGAATTCAGGGATGTTTACCACGATCGGCGGCTCCGCGAAATTGTGCGGTAGCCATCTCCAGCGTTCCAGCGACAGGCGCAACTGTTCCACGCTGTCACTCATCGGCTGGTTCAGTTTTGCTATTGTTTTCGTCCCGAGCTTTCCATCCGCCTCCAATCCGTGTCGTGTCTGGAATCGCTTTACTCCTTGCGCTACTTCTCTAGAGTACGTTTGCGAATCGGTTGTCGCGGACGCTTCCAAGTCACCCAGGAATTGCAGCCGCTTGATCAGTTTGCTCATTCCTTCGTAACTCTGTCCCACCGCAATCGATTTCTCCACCTGGGACAGTGGATCGGGAACCTCTTCCTTGGCCAGTTCCAGATATTTCTGCAACGCTGCCAGCCCGCGCTGGTAACCCGGGAAGGGGCACTCGACCGGGGCCAACGCTTCTTTAACATTTGCTGCGTTCTTGACGTGGTCTTGCAGGAAGGCTCCTGCATCGCGATGCTGGCGTTCAGGATCGAAATCCTTGTGCAGGCTCTCCGGGTCCACCCTACCCAGGTGGAGGTCAGAGACATACCTGATTCCCGCTATCGTCAGCGCAACATCAAACTTTACGCACGCGGACTCTTCCGCTCCGCTCCCACTCTGTAAGGCCTTCACTCGCTCCGGCCATCGCGGTCCATCGTAGTCCTTGCTGGAAAGGCCTTTCTGGTCCGCTTCTTGCAGAACCGCGATCAATTCCAGCGCTTCGGCCGTGGGCTTGCCTCTCTGGCTCCATCCCAGCTTGTAGCCCGTCCCTTCATAGAACTCCTTCACGGAGACAGCGTGGTCGGCAAAGTTCGGCCACTGTAGGTCCGCCAGCTTGCCCGCGTTCACAATCGCCCGCAGTTCCTGCTCGCCGGCAGCGCTTAAGGCTTCAGGCACAATCGGCGCTCGAGCGTCTGCCATTACGGCGGAGGACCCTGAAGAGGAAGATAGCCCGCCAGAACAGGCCGCGAATCCTAATCCGATGCTCAAAAAGATCCACGCTCGCTTTGGCATTATGTTTCTCAACTCTCTCTCTAAATTGTCAGGAGCACACCCATATAGGGTACTAGTCAGGATCCATCCTCAACCCTCTCTGTAAACAGTCGCTACTGGGGAAAGTCCTAGTAGGGTTACCAGGTCTGACATACCCAGAGTTCCAGATCACTGGAAGATATTTGGCAGTAGGGTTTCACCTCTGACTTCCTCTCCTCGTCTCTCAGTGAATCCTCCCAATGCAATGCTCAACTATCTCTACGCCTTACTTGAATCAGAATCGAGGTTGGCACTCGCTGCACTAGGACTCGATCCGGGACTTGGTGTACTCCATAACGATCTTCGTACTCGAGATAGCCTGGCGTGTGATCTTATGGAGTCGATTCGCCACGAATTTCTGTTGGACTGGCTGAGGCGCACACCATTACGACGGGAATGGTTCTTCGAGCAGAGGGATGGGAATTGTCGATTGATGGCTGATCTTGCGAGCAAGCTTTCCGAAACAACTCACATTTGGAGACATTGATTTAGCGCCCTTTGCCGAGGGAATAGCCCGTTCATTCTGGGATGGGATAGTTCACAAGCGAATCAATCGAGGGCCAGCTACCAGACTTACGCAAAGTACAAAGCGGGATGCCAGAGGATTTTCGTTTCAGAAACCAATCAAAGTAAATACCACTCTTCAAGCGCTGTGCTTACTCTGCGGGAAAGCCATCAAGTCGAGCGATAAGTATTGTCGAAATTGTGTTCCGACTGTGTCGAAAGAGAATCTTCTGGAAGCAGCAAAGTTAGGGCGATGGCAACACATAGCCCGGAGGCTGAAGCCCTTCGATTTGAAACTCAACGGCGGCAAAAGGCGGCTAGGAAATCCGACAATACTTTCCTTGGAGAACTGATCTGTTTGTATGTACCAGGTCAGAACCTGGCTAGGGCAGCGTTCCGGCTGATCTAACCTAACGAGAGGTTTTTAGTTTTTGTTTTCAATGCAAAGTGGGTGCTAGCTAAGTGTTGCGTCGACCCATTGAGACCACCGGACTTACCGGGATTGTGGAGAGTTAAACATATGCCTAGCTTTCGGAACGATATCTGCCTTCTCGATCATCTAGCCGCTGGTCATAGCTTATAGTGAATGGCTGGGCATCTGTGCGATGTTGAATGATGAGTCTAGTTGTGGGCAGGCTTCGAATACAGACTGACAAGCCTTGCGACCAAAACTGCTAGGAATAGTTGACCGCCAACGCCTTCGATGATGGCAATGCCACGCGCGATATCTCCGCGCGGAGCAATGTCTCCATAGCCGAGCGTCGCCAAGGTGACGAAACTGAAGTAAATTGCGCTGGTCTGGGAAAAATGGGTGGATGCGGTGAATGTACCGGGGATTATCTGCTCGAGAACCCAGTACAGCAGGCCAAAGTAAATACCTGCTAATAAGTAGGCGGAGAGCGCCGCGTACAAATGCTCAGTGTCGACCTTAGTGGCACTCATCGCGAACCGCAACGCTGCTGCTGCCGCAAGCAGTCCAATCACGGTCCAAATTACGAGAGTTGTTGCCGATAGGGCTGGATGCTCGAGCCATGCAGTGAACGGACGTGCCAGCCAGACCGCAACCATGCCAAGGAGCAGGTATGGGCGGCTTCTTACACCGCTGACCGGCATTATCGCGGCGAGCAAATTCGCCGCCAGAAATGATTCGATCAGGATTCCGCTAAATTTAAACGCGCTGAGAATTGGAGCAGAAACCATCGTTAGCAGGACCGTGTAAAACAATATCCTGTAGCGATTTCGCAAGTACGTCGTCGGAGCAAGTTCGTACAGGCTAGCAGCCCGCCCACTCATAGGATTCCGCCCCCTTTTCGTACAAATCAAGCTTCCCGATTCGTCAGAGAGCCTTCATTGATCCAAGCAAGGAAGAGTTTATAGCCCACGGACAGGACTATTGCACCGACGAACAAGCCTATGATCCCAAGAGCTACGAACCCACCGATCGCACCCAGAAAAACTACAACGATAGGCACCGCTACGCCCCGGCCCAGTAGAAGAGGCTTCAGTACGTTGTCTACCAGAGCGACGATTACGCACCAAATTAAGAAGATTACGGCCTTCGTCATCGTGGAAACTGCAAACACATAAACCACCGCAGGAATAAGGACGAGTACTCCAACCTGCAACACGGCGGCGATTAGAAACATTACCGCCCAAAGTCCCGCACCAGGGAGTCCTACCACGAGAAATCCGAGTCCCGCGAGAACTGATTGGATGAAGGCCACTCCGAGAATTCCCGTAGTTACACTTCGAATTGTGGCTCCGATCAGTTGCTGGAATTCAGGTCCCTGTCTCCCAAATAACCGTTTGGCGAGCGAGCAGGTCACTTCGTACGCGGCCTGAGCGTTCGCCAAAAGGGCTCCGGCCACCAGTATAGAGAGCCCAAACTGTAACACTGTGAGTCCGATTTCAGCTGAAGCCGTGAATAGGCCTGGGACGACCGCTTTGATCTGCGGCGCAACGCTTTTGAGTGCCTGGGCCAGGTCCGTAGATGCCAGGCCCCATACCCTGTTCACCGTAAGGCCGATAATCGGCCAGTTTTCGACACTTGCTGGTGGCGGCGGAATGAGTAGCGTCCCGTCCTTGAAGTGGGCCGCCAGCGATTGCACACCCTGCACTAAAGTTCCGGCGAGCAACATCACGGGAACAAACAGAAGGGCGAGCAATACCAGAGTAAATACACCGGCCGTCAGTACACCTCGGCCGGCGAGCTTGGCCTGCAATTGTCGAAAGCTGGGATACGCAGAAACGGCAATGATGATGCCCCAGGTCAGTAGGGGGACGAATGGGCGCAGAATTAGCAAACATGCAGTCGCCAGCAGAATCGCTAACCCGATGTGGATTGAGGCTTCGAGAGCGAGATTAATTTGTGTCCGGTCAAACGCATCATTTTGAGTTGTCACGTAGAATCCTCCTGCTTGATGACTGTTAAGTTCCGGTGTTCTACCTTCGACGACATTGGGTCAGATGAGCAAATTTTGTTTGTATGATAGGACGGGTTCGCTTCAAAAGACAACTTTTGAAAGTGGACAGCAGATTTATGCCACTTACTCGCTGCAAATTCAAAGGTTCTAGCAAATGCAACTAGCTATGGAATCTTCGCCGAAATGAATCGACAGGAAACAGAAAAGAAGACAAAGGTTCGATGTCACGGGCTCGACCCCGAACCATTCACTTGCTCTGTGCTTCATCCAGAGAAGCCCGGCGAATATTGTTTCCCGTCTTTGGCATCGCTTATTACTGGTGGCGCGAGTCTCATGTTGGCTCTGCTCGAACACTGCGTTTCAAAGCTCGGCGGCACTTACGCGATGGAAGACACCGATTCGATGGCTATTGTAAGTACAAAGAAAGGTGGATACGTTCCGGGAAAATCCGAGGCAAATTCCATCAAAACTCTTAGTTGGACGCAGGTGAGCAAAATCGTCAGGAAGTTTGAAGCGTTGAATCCATACAACCGGAAGGTGATTTCTGGTTCAGTACTCAAAATCGAGGAGGACAACTTCGACCCCAAGACCAAAAAACAGCGTCAGTTGTATTGTCTGGCGATTTCCGCAAAACGTTACGCACTGTTTCTCAGGCTCAAGAATGGCGCACCAGAGCTGCTGAGGGAAGGAAAGAACAATAAGAAAGATCGTTGGTCAAGACATGGGCTGGGCCATTTACTAAACCCGTCAGACCCCGAAGCTTCTGACAGAAATTGGACGGCAGCGGTCTGGGAGATGATGGTTCGCAGGTCGTGCGGTCTAAAAACCAAAACAGTTAATTTTGCCGATCTTCCAGCGATTGGGCGAACCTCGGTTAGCAGTCCTGGCCTAATGAAAAGCTTTGAATCAATGAATCGCGGCAAACCCTATGCAGAGCAGGTCAAGCCATTCAATTTCCTGCTCACCGCCCACGTAATACCGGAGGGTCATCCTAACGACGCAGACCCTGAACGGTTCCATTTAGTGATGCCATACGATCCTGACCCAAGAAAGTGGCTTGAGCAAGAATGGATCGACCAACATAGTAAGAAAAAGTATCGAATCACAACGCAAGGCAACTGCGGGACTCGATGGGCTGCTCGGGTCAGGACTTACGGAGAATTGATCACCGAGTATGAATTTCACCCAGAATCAAAATGTGCGGATGAGGCTGGAAATCCCTGCGGTCGTCAAACGATTGGTCTGCTGCAAAGGCGGCACATTAAGATCGACGAAATCAAATTTATTGGTAAAGAATCCAACAGTCTGGAAAGCGTTGACGAAGGAATGGTTCACGCCCAGATACGAGTCAATCCCCTGCATTCCTGCGAAACTCCCACCTGACCGGAGCGTAGAGCGTGAAAAAGTCAGCGTCGAGCTGCTTCCAGCCATTCCCACAGCTCCCGGAATCACTGATGAACTCATCGAACGCATTGGAAGAGGAAGGGGACGAGGAAATCCGCAGGGGGCTTGCAGAACTTGGAAATACGCTTCGACTGTTGGGTAGCAAACCCGGGGAACGAGTCTTATTGCTGGCATCGCCGGGATTCATCTTGCCATTGTCACTGCGGTTTTTTTCTTTTTGCTTGTAGATCAAGCGAGTCGATCCGATGTTGTTATCAATACGATTGACGCTCGTGGACTCTATACACCGGATTTACTGGGAGACATTTCGCAGCCAGGTTCCAATTCCCCACAGACGGCAGGACAGGCAGCCACTGCCCGCCTGGAGGAACAGTTCGAACAGCAATTCGTGTTGATGGATTTTGCTTATGCCACTGGCGGCAGATTCTTCCATAATTCGAACGACCTCGAAGGCGGACTGGAAGAATTGGGAAACGCGCCGGAAGTTTCCTACGTGTTGGGCTTTTCTCCGCAAAATCCGAAGCCGGACGGACACTTTCACACCATCAAGGTAACAGTCCCGGGAAAGCCGAAATATGCAATCGCGGCCAGGCGCGGCTATTTTGCTCCAAAGAAGGCGGACGACCCGCGGGAGGCGGCAAAGCAAGAAATTCAGGAAGCGGTGCTCTCGCAGAACGAGATTCTTGACCTGCCCATGAGTTTACAGACGCAATTTTTCAAAACCGAAGATGGTGGAACGACACTCAGTGTGGTGTCACATCTAGATGTTAGAAATATGAAATTCCGCAAGTCAGAAGGAAGAAATATTGACGACGTCACGGTGGTCACGGTGGTCTTTGACGATAACGGGAAGTTCGTCATGGGTGGCGAGAAGTTTGTGAAGATGCGCTTGCTGGATGTATCTATCGAAAGGATGGGCCACACGGGATTTGTCGTGAAATCCGCGTTCGACCTAAAGGCGGGGAAATACCTGGTGCGGCAAGTGGTGCATGATTCCGAAGGCGCACAGATGGCGGCGCGTAGCGCGATTGTAGTTATACCCGATTGAGTTAGGAATCTATCCAGGTCTCGATTAACGCGGTTACCGGAGAAGTGGCGACGAGTACCTAAATGCGCGGTCAGCCGAAAGTTGGCGTGAACGCTATTTCCGGAGTGAATCTGACAGTGAAATCATGCCCTCTCCCGTTTCTAACCGGGTCGCAATTGTTTTTGCGAGTGCGCCAAATCCTCCGAATAGCACGGCGAGACCAATGCCTTCAGCCTCGGCGAGTAATCGCTCCGTCTGGACCACCGCGGCAATTAGTCCTCCCCCCAACCAAAAGGCCATCCCTGCAATCACAAAAAACAGGTATGAAGCTCCATTGAGCAGAGAAGCGAGACTGGCCTTTGTCGTTGCATTCATAAGGGAGTGTGCCTAATTCCCAGAGAATAGCATTCCGCGATGCTACCTGCCTGGGAAACGAGCTTCCCGGATACTAGTACGCAAATGCCTGACGTTGATCATGGGAACCGTTTTTGAAAAAATAAAACAGAAATGTAATCATCCGAATTCGAAGCTTGCTTTTTTTCACAATCGATACCAAAAAAGAAAAAAGATTTGCAGGAAGATATTTCTTTTAAACCCCTGTAATCCTTGCATTATGTGCATTCTACAGACGCGCCACTTACTCGCTGCAAATTCAAATTTGGAACGGCATTCCACGATTTGCAAAATCGATAAAAATTCTTCAGTGTTTCCATTCCCTTTGTATCAAGTCTGGTGTTTATTGCATTCCACCCGCACTTCGATGGCTGAATAAAATTGATAAACGGGATTGTATTAATCACTAGCTGTATTCACATGACTTGGGGGGTGCATACCTATGTCTAGAAATCGCAAATAGGGCAGTTTCGCTCTAGCCTATCCCCTATCCCACAGTGATTCCGCAACCGACCTTTTCTTCGCTCGTAATTATTTGATTTCGTTCCTGTTTTGACCTCATCCTGACTTCTGAGCAAATTCGCATTCGATTTTGCTACTTGACATCGTTGTTTATCTGAGATAATAACTATATCTCAGGTTAGGAGACCCTGTATGCCCCATCCCTCCGGCCCTCAACGCAATTTCCGCTCCCGCCTGACCCAGTTAGTCCACCAAGCTTTGTTTCTGCGCGGGACCCTTTCCGTGCGCAGTCGCCAGTGCGGCAAACCCAATTGTCGTTGTGTTCGGGGCCAGCTCCACGCCTCTTTGTATCTGGTGCAGAGCCATGGAGGGAAATTGCGTCAGCTGGCCATTCCCCGAGCCTGGGAGGGCCGCGTTCGAGAGGCGGTACACAACTACCAGCGCATGCAGGAACTCATCGAAGAGATTTCCGAGCTGGAGTGGAAGCGGTTGAGGGAAGACAAGACACGATCCTAAGAGGTGCGTGATCCTACGTCGGCTAATCGGTTACGCGGAGAAGATCTTCGGCTTAACGGATAGCCTTCTGAAGAAGGTCGCCGATCAGCGGCCTGCGCCGCGGATTCCCACGGTGGTGGGACTGAAAGCCACCCTGGTCATGTTCTGGGCGCAGCTGGGAAGCCTCCATGCGGTAGAGACCGTTTCTGGGGCTCGTTTTTGGCAACACTGGCTGGGCCAGTCCTTGTGCAGTATCGACACGATTGGCCGTATTCACGCCCAGCTCAGGGCTGCCGATCTGCGCCAGAGTATCCACCATGTTTACGAGCGATTAAAACGCAACAAAGCGCTGCCCCTCAATCTCGGGCATGATGTGGCGGTGCTGGATGGCCATGAGAGCCACGCCAGCTATCGGCGCCACTGCTCAGGTTGTTTGCAGAGAGTGATCCATTGCGAGCAGGGCGATCGAATTCAGTTCTATCATCGCCACGTCACGCTGATGCTGCTCCCCGGCGCCCTGCCGGGGCACGCGCCTCTGCGCTTATTGTTGGATGCCGAAGCGCAACGGCCCGGAGAAGATGAAGTCGCCACCGCCTTGCGATTGCTAGAACGGGTTCTGGTGGATTATCCCCGAGCCTTCGACCTCGTGCTGGCTGACGCTCTCTACGCCCAGGCCCCCTTCTTTAATTTTCTGTTGGCCGGTGGCAAACATGTTTTGGTGGTGCTCAAACAGGAGCGCCGCGATCTCTATCAGGATGTGCACGGTCTGATGGCGCTGACACCGTCACGCCCGGGTTGCTATCGAACCCGTTCGTGTCGATGGTGGGACTTTTCTGATTTGAGTTCTTGGCCCCAGGTGAAAACAGGTTTACGCGTCATCCGTTCACAGGAGACCTATGCGGTACGTCGGCAACTGACGGAGGAGGTGGAGCAGCAGAGCAGTGACTGGATCTGGGTGACGACCTTGCCGGTCGCGCAGCTGTGCACCGACTGGGCGGTGCGCCTCGGGCACCAGCGCTGGGACATCGAAAACCACGGGTTTAAAGAGTTGGTTCAGGGTTGGCATGCCGATCATGTCTACAAACACGACGCCCAGGCCATCCAGGCTTTCTTACTGATGACCATGCTGGCCTATAACCTTTATCACGCATTTTTGCTTCTGAACCTGAAGCCGCAAATCCGGATGCGCAAACCACAAGTGTTCTGGATGCATCTGATTGCTGCGGAGCTCTACGCTGAGGCGGGTCGCTTCTTCAAGGGTCCCTCCCCCTAACGGCCACTCGTCGTTGAGGGCCTTTTTTCTCACACCCGCTCGCCACACATCGCTCGAGGCGTCTCTCCCCACTGCCACGGACGAGCCACATAGGCGGATTCGCCCCTCCATAGCATCGCGAAGCTGGTAGACTCCGTCAATTTCACCAAACTTGCTTAATTTGGAACGGCTTGGTTGATTTCTTAGCTCTGGTTGCGGAACCACTGCCTATCCCAGCGATTCGTTGACCGTTTCTGTTGCCTCACCTATACTTTATAATTGTGTTGTTGAGGCAGACTCGCCCGGTTCACCACTCGTAGTTTCCTCGAATTTCCGCAGACAGAGCGGGATGGGAAGTAGACGGGCAGTCAAAGTGTTTTTGATGGCGCGAAGCGCGCTGAATTCTCTGTAAGTCATCCGCAGGCAGCATCAGGCTGCCTCTACGGAATCGCGAGTCAAGTAAGGGAGAAACAAGATGGCGGACGCAACTTGCCGGAGAGAACTGGATCTGGAGATCCCGGCTGAGGAAATAAGCAAGCAGACCGAAAAGATTGCCAAGGAATTCGCGAAAATGGCTCGCGTGCCGGGGTTTCGTCCCGGCAAGGCACCCATAACCTTAATCAAGAAGCGCTTTGCCGAAGACATAAAGGGCGACGTGCTGCAAAAGCTCGTGCCGGAATATGTAGAGAAAGCCGTGGCAGAACAGAAACTCACGCCCGTCTCTCAGCCGCAGGTCGACAAGCTGGAATTCAACGACGGCCAACCCGTCAAGTTCCGCGCCAGCTTTGATGTATTGCCGGAATTCTCCCTCGCCAATTACAAATCTCTCGAAATCGAAATGCCTGAAATGGGTATTACCGACGACACCGTCGGCAAAACTCTGGAAGAAATGCGGGAGCGGGCTGCGACCTTCACTCCTGTCGAAGGACGTGTGGTTCAGGACGGAGACTACGTCCAGGTGAAGCTGCACGGAACTCCCGAAGGTGAGGGTGAACCTCTGCAAGCAGACAGCGTGCTGTGCCACGTCGGCGCCGAAGAGACCATGGCGCCTTTTAATGAGAACTTGCGCGGCGCGAACACCGGCGATCACAAGGATTTTGACGTGGTGTATCCCGCCGATTATCCTGATGCCAAACTCGCCGGCAAAACATTCCACTATTCCGTCGATGTTCTCGGCATAAAGACCAAGACACTACCTGAATTAAACGACGAATTCGCCAAGGACGTCAGCGACGCCACTTCGCTTGATGAGCTGAAGAAAAAGGTTCGCGAAGGACTTGAGCACGAACGCGATCATCGCCAAAAAGACCTGCAACGCGAAAAGGTGCTGGCAGAACTCGTAAAGCAGCATGACTTTCCGGTTCCCGAATCGCTGGTCGAGCATCAAATGGACGTGCGGCTGGAGCGCGTAGTTCGCTCGCTGGCGCAACAGGGTGTCGATCCGCGCGCCGTGAACGTCGATTGGGTCAGCCTGCGCCGCAAGCAGGAAGACCGCGCGAAGGATGATGTGAAGGCGGAACTGGTTGTCGACCGCATCGCCACCGAAGAAAAGATCGACGTGACCGACGAAGAATTGCAGCACGAACTGGAACACATGGCCAGCCATAGCGGCCAATCCGCGGACGCTTTGCGCGCCAGTTTGACAAAGCAAGGTACGCTCGATAGGATGAAAGCTAAGCTGCGCAGCGACAAAACTCTCGACTGGCTTGCGCAAAATGCAAGCGTCAAGACGGTTTCCGCGGCAAGCGCCAAGTGATCACAAAAGTTAACTGAACCCCGCTATTGCGAGCACACTTTCTCTCATGAAAAACCACGAAGATCCGCAATATTACGCCACCACACTGGTTCCCATGGTTGTGGAGCAGACCAGCCGCGGCGAACGCGCTTACGACATCTACTCGCGCTTGCTGAAAGAGCACATCGTCTTCATCGGCACACCGATTGATGACCATGTCGCCAATCTGGCTACCGCACAGATGCTATTCCTCCAGGCGGAAGACCCGGAGAAGGATATTCAGCTCTACATCAATTCCCCCGGCGGTTCCATCACCGCGGGTTTTGCGATCTACGATACCATGCAGTTTGTGAAGCCGGACGTGGTCACCACTTGTGTCGGCCAGGCAGCTTCGATTGCCGCGGTATTACTCGTTGGTGGTGCTCCCAAGAAGCGTTTCTCCCTTCCGAATTCGAGAATTCTCATCCACCAGCCGTGGATGAGCGGCCTTGGCGGTCAGGCTACCGATATTGATCTGCATGCCAAAGAGATTCTGCGCATGCGCAAGACCATTAACGAACTCCTGGCCAAGCATACCGGACAGCCTGTGGAGCGCATCGAAAAGGATGTGGAGCGGGACTACATCATGAATCCCGAGCAGGCCAAAGAATACGGAATGATTGACGAGATTATTTACAAACACCGCTAAGTTTCAGGATTTAAAGACCGGCTACTGAATATTGGATGGAATCTGTAACCAAACGACTCAGCTTCACCGCTCTCGTAAGGTGTTCCTGTTTCACATAGGCTCCCATAGAATTCTTTCTCTCAGGGGAAAAATCGGCCTAGAATATGAAGTACCGCCGGGATCTAAGCCGGAGACGAGGCCCACACTCACGTGAAAAAATACAGCCCAGATGAGCCCCTTCGCTGTTCCTTCTGCCATAAAACGCAAGAACAGGTAGAGAAGCTGATCAGTTCGCCTTCGGACTACCCTCGCGCTTACATCTGCAACGAATGCGTGGGCGTTTGTCAGACCATCCTGGAAGATGAAAAGCGTGAACAGGCCGTGGCGCCCGCAAAACGGCTTCCCCGCCCCCCGGAAATCAAACAATTTTTGGATAGTTACGTTATCGGGCAAGATCGTACCAAGAAGAAGCTGGCGGTTGCGGTTTACAACCACTACAAACGGATTTTCCTGAACAAACAGCCAGGCGAAGTGGAACTGAGCAAGTCCAACATTCTGCTGATTGGGCCCACGGGCACCGGCAAAACGCTCCTGGCTCAAACGCTTTCCCGCATGCTCGATGTGCCGTTTGCCATTGTCGACGCCACCACCTTGACCGAGGCCGGTTACGTAGGTGAAGACGTGGAAAACATTATTCTGAAGCTGCTGCAGGCCGCCGATGGCGACGTGCAGAAAGCTCAGCAAGGCATCATCTACATCGATGAGATCGATAAGATTGCCAAAAAGGACGAAAACCCGTCGATCACCCGCGACGTCAGCGGTGAAGGCGTGCAGCAAGCCCTGCTGAAGATTTTGGAAGGCACACTGGCGAACGTTCCTCCGCAAGGTGGCAGAAAGCACCCGCACCAGGAGTTCACCCCTGTCGACACCACCAATATATTGTTCATTTGCGGTGGCGCCTTCGTGGGGCTCGAAAAGATTATTGAGCGTCGCGCTGGAAAGCGTTCGCTCGGTTTCCACACCGAAGCAGCGCCGACTACTCAGCAACGTCGCAACACGGAAATGCTGGAGCAAGTGCAGCCCACGGATTTGATTCGCTACGGTCTGATCCCCGAATTTGTCGGCCGTTTGCCGGTTGCTGGCGTGATGAGCGACCTCGACAAGGGCGCCTTGGTAAAGATTTTGACCGAACCGAAGAACGCCCTCCTGAAGCAATACCAGCGCTTGTTCGAGTTTGAAAACGTTCGCTTGCGCTTCACCGATGAAGCACTGGAGACCGTGGCGGAGTTGGCTCTTGCGCGCAAAGTTGGCGCGCGCGGCTTGCGAATGATCTTGGAAGACCTCATGCTTGAGTTGATGTACCACTTGCCTATGCAACGCAAGGTACGCGATTTCGTGGTGACGGCTGACATGGTTCGGGGACACGAAATCAACTGGAGTTTGCTCGAGAAAGCCGGATAACCGGGCTTTCCGTGGCTGAGGAGTTCAGGGGCCTGCATGTTTAATCGCGAGAAACAGGAAATGAAGCGCGTACCCATGATGCCGGTGCGCGATATGGTCATCTTTCCGCAACAGATGACGCCATTTATCGTCGGCCGCGAAGCCAGCGTCCGCGCGCTCGAAGAAGCCTTGACCGGTGAGAAGAAGATATTCCTCTCGACCCAGCACGACGCCTCTATCGATGACCCCAAGCCAGAAGAAATTTATGCCGTCGGCACGCTCGCCAATATCGTTCAGAGCGTCAAGCTGCCTGATGGCAACATTAAAGTTTTGGTCGAAGGCGTTGAACGCGCTCGCTCTCTCTCCATCACCACGGATGAAGGTTTCTTCCGTGCCACCATTCGGCTGCTCAACTCCAAGATGGAGTCCACTCCACAAGTCGAGCAACTCGTTACAAAAGTTACCGGCCTCTACGAGCAGTTCATCAAGCTCTCGCAAAGCTTGAACTACGACACGATGATCGCCGCGGCCCGCGTGGACGATCCGTCTCGCCTTTCCGACACCATCGCCGCGAACCTTCAATTGCCCGTGGACGAAAAGCAGGACCTGCTTGAGACCGCCGATCCGCTGGAGCGCCTGAACCGCATATCTGACATTCTGGAAATTGAGCTAGAGAAACTGAATGTCGACCGCAACATCAATACCCGCGTGAAACGCCAGATGGAGCGCGCGCAAAAAGAGTACTACCTGAACGAAAAGCTGAAGGCCATTCAAAAGGAACTCGGCCGCGGCGAGAAGAACGAAACCGAAGATCTCAAGAAAAAGATTGATTCGGCGGGCATGCCTAAAGAGGTCCACGAGAAGGCCACTACGGAGTTGAAGCGGCTGGAATTGATGCCGCCGATGTCCGCGGAATCCACTGTGAGCCGCAATTACATCGACTGGCTCCTGGCTGTACCCTGGAAAAAGCGCTCCAAGGAAATTCGCGACATTAAAGCCGCCGAAGAAATCCTGAACAAGGAACATTACGGCCTCGAGAAGGTCAAGGAACGCATCCTGGAATTCCTCGCTGTTCGTCAGCTCGTCAAGAATCCCAAGGGCTCCATTCTCTGTTTCGTCGGACCTCCAGGCGTTGGCAAAACCTCGCTCGCCATGTCCATCGGCCACGCCACGGGTCGCAAGTTCGTCCGCGTTTCCCTGGGCGGAGTGCGCGATGAAGCTGAAATTCGTGGCCACCGTCGGACCTATATCGGTGCCCTGCCCGGCCAGATCATCCAGATGATGAAGAAGGCTGGCACGACTAACCCGATTTTCGTTCTCGACGAAGTGGACAAGATGTCCACCGATTTCCGCGGCGACCCGTCGGCCGCTCTGATGGAAGTCCTCGATCCTGAGCTGAACCACTCTTTCACGGACCACTATCTGGATGTTGAGTACGATCTTTCCAAGGTGATGTTCGTGTGCACCGCTAACGTGATGCATACCATCCCGCAGGCCCTGCAAGACCGCATGGAAATTCTGCGCATCCCCGGCTACACCGAGCAGGAAAAGCTGGAGATTGCCAAGCGCTTCCTGGTTCGCCGCGCCTTGGAAGCCACCGGCCTGACCGATAAAAATTTGACATTTACAGATGAAGGACTGCTCCACATCATCCGCCACTACACCCATGAAGCCGGCGTCCGTAACCTCGAGCGCGAAATCCAGAATATTTCACGCAAGATGGCTCGCAAAGTGGTCACCGATGGCGCCGCCTCCACCGTCGAAATTACCGCTGCCAACGTCAACGATTTCCTTGGTGTTCTTAAGTATCGCGAATTCTGGTTGGAGAAGCAGAACGAAATCGGCCTGACCAACGGTTTGGCCTGGACAGAAGTAGGTGGTTCAGTCCTCACCACAGAAGCCACACTGATGGAAGGCAAGGGCCGGCTGACGCTCACGGGAAAACTCGGTGACGTCATGCAGGAATCTGCGCAAGCCGCAATGAGCTATATTCGCTCCAAGGCATCCACCATCGGCCTCGATAAGGATTTCTACCGTACGCTCGACATTCACATGCACGTGCCCGAAGGGGCCATTCCCAAAGACGGTCCTTCTGCCGGCATTACCATCTGCACCTCCATCGTCAGTGCGCTCACCAAGATTCCTGTTCGTTGCGACGTTGCCATGACCGGTGAAATCACTCTTCGGGGCAAGGTTTTGCCCATCGGCGGCATGAAAGAGAAACTCCTCGCCGCCCACCGAATGGGCTTGCGTACCGTACTGCTTCCGAAGGATAATGAGAAAGACCTTGCAGAGATCCCCCAGGAGATTCTCTCCAGTTTGAAGCTACACTTCGTTGAAACCATGGATGAGGTTTTGCAGATTGCCCTGGAACGTCCCATTGTGCCCTTGGAGCACATTGCCGTTGCGCCCGTTACCGATGCTTTGGCCGGGGGCGCCGATAAAGACAAGAGTTTGACCAACTAGGCAGTGAACTAGGCGCGGCCTGCACCCGCTGGCTGTTGCTTTCCCGAGACCTGGAGCTGCTTCCGGTTGCAGGTAGTTTGGTTTGCCCCTCCTGGCGGATTTTTTTGGCCAGTCGGTACACCACCACGCAGTGCATTCCGGAAAGACTTAGGTCATTTATCACAATCAAACCAAAAATAAAGTCAGGAACTATGGCAAAAGAAACGACTCCAGAAGCGAATAATCAAGTAAGCATCAGCCTTGCTGAGCTTAAAGAAAAAAACATCACCGACCTCGCCAAGATCGCCAAGGAATTGAACATTCCCGGCGCCAGCGGCATGCGCAAGCAGGAACTGATCTTTCAGATCCTTCGCGCTCAGACCGAAAAGAGCGGTCTCATCTTCTCCGAAGGCGTCCTCGAATGTCTCCCCGACGGATTCGGATTCCTCCGCGCCCCGGAGTACAACTATCTCCCGGGCCCGGATGATATCTATGTCTCTCCCTCGCAGATTCGCAAGTTCGACTTGAGAACGGGTGATACCGTTTCGGGACAGGTTCGTCCCCCCAAAGATGGCGAACGCTATTTCGCCCTCATCAAGGTAGAGGCCGTCAACTTTGAAGATCCTGAAGTCGCGCGCAACAAAATCTTCTTCGATAACCTCACGCCCCTTTATCCTCAGGGCCGCCTGAAGATGGAAACGACTAAGGAAAATCTAACCGGAAGAGTGCTCGATCTGCTCTGCCCCGTGGGTAAAGGACAGCGCGGCCTGATCGTCGCCCCGCCCCGAACCGGTAAAACCATGATGTTGCAGTCCATCGCAAATTCAATCACCACCAATCATCCTGAAGTGGCACTGATCGTGCTCCTCATTGATGAGCGACCGGAAGAAGTCACGGACATGCAGCGCACCGTGAAGGGTGAAGTCATCAGCTCTACCTTTGACGAACCACCCCAGCGCCACATTCAGGTTGCGGAAATGGTACTCGAAAAGGCTAAGCGCCTGGTGGAACACAAGCGCGACGTCGTTGTGCTTCTCGATTCCGTCACCCGTCTGGCTCGTGCCTATAACGCCGTCACTCCGCCTTCGGGCAAGGTGCTCTCTGGCGGGATCGATGCCAACGCGTTGCAGCGTCCACGGCGTTTCTTCGCCGCCGCTCGCCACGTCGAGGAAGGTGGCTCGTTGACCATCGTTGCCACCGCCCTGATCGACACCGGCAGCCGCATGGACGACGTCATCTTCGAAGAATTCAAAGGCACTGGTAACATGGAAATTAACCTGGACCGCCGCCTCTCCGACAAGCGCGTTTTCCCGGCCATTGATATTCAGCGCTCCGGAACACGTAAGGATGAGTTGCTCCTTCCGCCCGACGAATTGAACCGCGTCTGGGTATTGCGCAAGGTTTTGAGCCCCCTCTCGACCGTTGAGGCTATGGAATTGCTCCTAAGTCGTCTTGCCAAGTCCAAGGCGAACTCTGAATTCCTCGCTTCGATGGCTGCGCCAGCCTGAGGAAACTGCTTCAAACGAATGGTTCCCCTCCCCGAGGGCTCGCGTATGAGTCACTCGCACGTGCCGTGAAGCGCGCGCAAGGAACAGGCTAGGGGATCTATCGATGGCCGAAAAATTCATCGCTCGCCAGCCTATCCTTGACGCTCGGGAACGAGTATTCGCCTACGAACTTCTTTTCCGTGGTGGTCCCAACAACGCATTTCACCCTTACGCGAATGCCTCCTCCAGCGTCATCGCCGATTCCATTACTCTCTTCGATCTGCAGATGCTCACTGGCAACACCCGTGCGTTCATCAATGTCGATGAGGTTGCCCTCCGCCTCGGTGCCCCCCGCCTGCTTCCGCCTGACCGCGTAGTCATTGAGATCCTTGAGACTGTGCGCCCTACGAAAGAAATTATCGCCATCTGTCGTGAGCTCCACGATGCTGGCTATCAGATCGCCCTGGATGACTTCCTGGACGCTCCCAATTTGGCGCCGCTCGTCGAACTAGCGCAATTCATCAAGGTTGATTTCAAGTTGCTCGGCCAGGAAGGCCGTGAGGACCTCGCGCGCAAATACCGCGCGAAAAGCATAGCTTTGCTCGCGGAAAAAGTGGAGACAAAGCGCGAAATGGAAGAGGCTCGCAGCCTAGGCTTCAGCTATTTCCAGGGATACTTTTTCTGCAGACCGGCCATGCTTGAAACCAGGGACATTTCCGGTAACCGCCTTGTTCAAATGCAACTCTTAAGTGCCGTGGCCAGCCCCGAACTCGATTACAACGCAATCGAGAGTCTCTTGAAACAGGACCCGTCCCTCCTCTATCGCCTTTTACGCTACTTGAATTCTCCGGTGCTCGGTCTTCGCTCGGAAGTGAACAGTATTCGTCAGGCCATTGCCTTGCTCGGTGAAAAGGAGTTTCGACGGTGGGCTTCCATCTTCGCCGTGGTCTCCATGATGAACGGCAACTCTCCCGAACTCATCCGAACCGCGCTGACTCGCGCGTATTTCTGCGAGGATTTTTCCGCCCGCGCGGGGCTGAACGAAAACAGCTCCACTCTATTCCTGATGGGGCTTCTCTCCGTATCCGATGCGCTGCTCGATCGTCCCATGGACGAAGTGCTGAACTCGCTGGCCGTCACCCCAGAACTAAAGGCCGCGCTCTGCGGCGGCACGAACAAACTGAGCGACGTCTACCAACTTTTGCTAGCCATGGAACGCGCCGAGTGGCCCAAGCTCACCGATCACGCGACACGTCTTGGCTGCCCTGAAGACACTATCCCCGATTCGTACAAACAAGCCATCCAAAAGGCCTCCACCATCGCTACCTAGCCTCTGCGCCATACGCTCCGGAGCCACTCGGTTCCAGTGCCTAAGCCATTTCCATAGCTGAGCCCGTGCTAGGAAACTTGGGGACATGTTCCTGCTTTTGATTCTCCTCTTGACACTCAGTAGGAGAGGTGTATCCTCCACTTGACGTTCAGGAGAAGTTCGCTTATGCCGGAAAAATCGGGCGATGTCGTCCAAGGCACCCTGGACATGCTCATTCTGAAAACGCTAGCACTGGAACCAATGCATGGATATGGTGTTGCTGTCCGCATCGAGCAGATGAGCAGAGGCGTGTTAAGTCCGAATGCAGGGTCTTTGTTCGTTGCCTTCCAACGGCTTCAACGCGCCGCACTGGTCAAGAGCGAATGGAGGGCTACGGAGAACAACAGGCGGGCGAAGTATTACACCCTCACCGAACAAGGGCGAAGAAAGCTCAACAGCGAAACTCGCGAATGGGAAAGGCAAGTGGCCGCGATCGCCAGAATTTTGGAGGCGTCATAACGGACAATGTCATTGGTTCGTTCCATCGTCGGGGGTATCCGATCACTGTTCCGAAGGAAAATGGAGGAGCAGGAGTTGAGCCAAGAACTCAACGCCTTTCTCGAGATGGCGGTGGAGGAAAAGACGAAGCAGGGAATGGGCCGCCAGGAAGCGCTTCGTGCCGTGCGCTTGGAGCGGGGCAGCGCCGAAGTAGCGAAAGAAGTTGTACGAGACTCCGGTTGGGAATCTGTTCTGGAGACCTCTTGGCAGGATGTCCGCTTTGGGATGCGCATGTTACGCAAGTCTCCCGGGTTCACCTCTGTTGCTGTGATCACCTTGGCCCTCGGCATCGGGGCGAATATCGCGATCTTCACCGTGACGAACGGTTTGCTGCTGCATACGCTCCCCGTGCGCGAGCCAGGGCAGCTCGTCGAACTACTGCATCAATACCCTGGTGAACCTGCGTTCAACGGTTTCTCGTGGGACGCTTACCGGATCATGTGCGAAGGCAATCACGTCTTCTCGGATGTGATCGTTTGGTCGATGAACTTCTTCACTGTTCGCGGCGAAAAGCTGGAGCCGCAGACCGTGTTCGGCGGAGCAGTAGGGGGAACGTTTTTCGACGGGCTTGGGGTGCGAGCCGAAGCAGGCCGCTTAATCGGCCACGAAGATGTTCACTCGGGCTATCACGCCCCAGTAGCGGTTGTGAGCTGGTCATTTTGGAAGTCCCGATTCGATCTGGACCCCGGAATCATCGGGAAAACAATCGTGGTTGGAGACGATACGCTTACCATCGTCGGCGTGACGCAACGCGGGTTTTACGGGGTCAGCGGCCAAGAGCCGCAAGACGTTTGGTGGCCTACGTCACTTGGCCCTTCGCAGGGATGGGGTTCATTGGGTTTGCTGGCACGGTTGAAGCCCGGCGTATCGATCAAGCAAGCAAGGTCGGAAATGTCGGGCTTGTTCCAAGAGGCCGTGAGTCAACCCGACGTCGGCCCCTTCGTGCATAAATTAAAACTCCGCATTGAGCCCGCGGGAAACGGCGTCACGACGCCTTTGAGCCAGATGCTCTCGACGCCCCTGACGATCTTGATGGCAACGGTAGGCCTTCTGTTGCTTCTCGCGTGCGCCAATTTAGCAGGGCTGCTCCTGGCCCGCGGCGCATCGCGCCAGCACGAAATGGCAGTGCGCACTTGCCTCGGAGCGGGTCGGGTTCGCTTGCTCCGCCAAACTCTCACGGAATCCCTGCTCCTGTCGGTGGCTGGAACCGCAGTGGGCATCTTGGTCGCGTACTTCGCCGCGCACGCGCTGATTCGGGTCTTCGCATCAGGCAGGTTCATCGTTGACTCACCGGTGCATTTTGAGTTGCTGACGAACCCCGATGCGCACCTGCTGCTGTTCGCTGGAGGAATCGCTCTGCTGACAGGACTCCTGTGCGGAGCGGTACCCGCTATGCGCGCCTCGAACATGGCACTGGCCTCCATGCTGCAACCTAGATCGCGAATCGGAGAGACAAAGCGGCAACGGCTGTTCGGCAAAGGCCTCGTCTCATTGCAGGTGGCGCTCTCGCTCGTGCTGATGAGCTCGGCAGGTCTGTTTGTGGTATATCTGTCGCAGCTTCGGAACCTGAATCTGGGATTCAATCGCAATAATCTGCTGCTGGTCACGCTCGATTTCGCGCAGAGTGGCTATAACACAGCGCAATTCGCACAGCTGTCCCAAGAGTTAGTGATCCGGCTGAACGCGATTCCCGGTGTAAGCTCTGCCACCTTCAGTGACATGAGTCCAATGGAGGGCCCTGGGGCTTCGAGTATCGCGTCTGCGGAAGACCATCCTGAAAAACAGACCGAAGCCTCCATCAATTACGTGGCTCCTGACTACTTCAAGACGTATGGCACACCATTTCTTGCCGGTCGCGATTTTTCCGCGCGCGACCAGGCCGGGGCGTCTGTCGCCATAATTAACGAGACTGCTGCTCGCAACTGTTTCGGGAACGAAAACCCCATCGGAAGATACATCACGCTGAGCCATATCACATTGACGGAGGGCGAAAGGAGTTATGAGGTGGTCGGACTCGTCCGCGACGCGAAATACAACGACCTCCAGCAACCCGCGCCGGCTACGATCTATGCGGACCTGTTTCAACAGGACTTCGCGGGTTCTCAGCTGGCGATTCGGACAAGAATCGGTCCCGACGGAGTTGTCAGCGCAATTCGCCAAACCGAAGGGGCCGTGTTGAAGGCTGTTCCTATCATTCGGATTATAACGATGAATGAGCAGATCGATTCGTCCATCGTTCCACAGCGGTTGATAGCAATGCTTTCCGCAGGGTTCGGCGCGCTCGGCGCGCTGCTTGCGGTCATCGGCCTGTACGGCCTGCTAGCCTACACGGTCGCGCGGCGCACACAGGAGATCGGTGTTCGCATAGCGCTCGGTGCAACAGGAACGGACGTGATGCGCATGGTTCTTCGCGACGCGGTGTGGATGATCTGCGCGGGTTTCGCCATCGGTGCGCCTCTTGCGTTCTGGGGGAAACGTGTAACCGCCAGCCTGATCCCCGATCTGCCAGTCGCCACGCCCATTCCGATTGTCGTTGCCACCGCAATAATGATCGCGGTCGGTTTGATTGCTGCTTACCTGCCCGCGCATCGCGCCACGCGTGTCGACCCGATGGTCGCACTGCGCTACGAATGACCACTCTCGAATTTGGTTTTTGCAGCTCCTTTTCCCTTCAGTCGTGGCACTAGGACCCGACGAGACGCTGGAAACCCGAGACAGGAACGTGTGAAGAAATTGGTTTTGGGAGGATGCCCCAGGTTCGCTGGTGTTTTCTGAACCTGGGTCCCGGATGCCGCGCTTGGGCGTAGTTGGTAAAACGCAAGGATTAAACCTAAACTCCCCTTTCCCGCTTTCGACAACTGAATATTCGGTCGGATTTCGCTCAACTTACTTTAGTTGCTCTTCGCCGCACTCTGAGTCTTCACCCACTCATTCACATGTACTTCCAACAAATCCAGGGGCACCGCTCCTTCTTCCAGCACCACATCATGAAATTTCCGCACATCAAACTTCAAGCCTAATTCCTTTTCCGCTCGCGTACGTAATTCTCGAATCTTCAACTGCCCCAGTTTGTACGCCAGCGCCTGTCCCGGCCACACAATATACCGATCCACTTCCACCGCAATATCCTGATCCGTCTTACCCGTATTCTCGCGGAAATAATCGATGGCCTGCTGTCTCGTCCAACCTTTCGCATGTATCCCTGTATCTACAACCAATCGCACCGCGCGCCACATCTCGTAACTCAGTTGTCCGAATTTCGAGTACGGATCCTTAAATAATCCCAGTTCAGGTCCGAGGCTCTCTGCATATAAGCCCCACCCTTCGTTGTAAGCCGAAAACCCGATGTACCTGCGGAATTCCGGGACGTTTTCCAATTCCTGCCCCAGCGCAAACTGCAAATGATGCCCGGGCACGGACTCGTGCAATGTCAGCGCCTCCATCTCCCACTTCGGCCTTGCCTTCAAGTTGTAGGTATTCACGAAATAATAGCCAGGCCGTCCCACGGAACTCGAACCCGGCTGATAATAGGCTGTCGTTTGCGATGGCGCCTTGAATTCTGGAATAACCGCAACACCGTACGGCAGGCGCGGCAGCTTTCCGAATTCATGCGCCAGCTCCGGATCGATCTTTTTCGCGATTACGCGATACCCGTTCACCAGGTCATCGGCTTTTTCATAATAAAATTGCGGATCGGTTCTCAGAAAGTCCTTGAACTCTTCAAAGCTCTCCGTGAACCCTGAATCGCGAACCGCCTTGTCCATCTCCTTTCGGATTCGTTTCACCTCGCTCAATCCGATCTCGTGAATCTGTTCTGGAGTCAGCTTCGTAGTCGTCTGCCAACGAACATGGAACGCATACGCCGCGGCTCCGTCTGGCAAGGCAGTTACGGCGATATTTTCCCGGCAAGCCGGAAGGTAAGTTGCCACAACATAATCGTGCAGCCGCTGGAACGCGGGGGCCACACCGCTGACGTAAATTGTCTTGGCGCGCTCGGTCAGTGCCGTCCGTTGCCCCTCTGGAAACGACGCCGGGAACTCCTGAAATGGCTGCAACAACGCGCTTTTTGTGGTATCGGCCGGAATCAGATTCGCAATTTGTTGTGGTACATCGCGCATCGTAATTTTTGGTTGCGTATAGCCCTTCTTCAATCCGGCCTCGAGATTTGCTCTCACTTGATCGACAACGGCCGGCAGCGCTTCCAACCGCGCCAGGATATCCTCGTAATTGGCTACGCTTTCATGCGGCATGTTCGACAACGTCATTGCCGCTCCCTGTTGTATCCCATTCATCTGATCAATCGGCATCCACCGGTTACCCGGCACCACGCTTCGAAAAGGCAGCGGGTCATCGCCAAATTGCAGGCCCTCGATGGCACTCTCCAGGAGCTCGCGGTACAGGTCGTAATTCAGTTGTTCGTTTTTTGGAAGCTCAACACGTTTGATCTTCAACAGCGCGGCAAGACTTTCGTGTAAATGCTGTTCCCGGCTGGCCAATCCTGCCGGTGAATGATCGTCCCAGCGCCGGCTCTCCGCCGGAAAACCTATGTCGCTGGCAATTTCCGGATACTCATGCATCCACCGCTTCCAATCCTGTTGGAGGTAGTCGCGAAAATGATGTGCAGCGGCCGTTTGGGCTACTCCCAGCAACGGAAAAACCAGATACGCCAGCAACAATGACAAGCCACCGGTCGCAATCGGATTTCGCCTCAAGCTTTTCCTCCGGTCGCTTCTACAGCCTCTTTCTGCCGTTCTTCCGCCAGCATCACAATCAATCGCGCCGTCTCTTCAATTCCCATGGCGGTGTTGTCGATCAGGATAGCGTCCGCCGCGCGTACCAGCGGTGAGACCTTTCTTTCCCTGTCGCGTTTGTCTCGTTCACGAACTTCCGCCAGCACTTCCTCAACCGTCCTCTGCTCGCCTTTTTCCTGATGTTCCAGCCAGCGCCGATGCGCGCGCGATTCCACGGCTGCGTCCAGGAATATTTTCAGCTCGGCTTGCGGAAAGACCACGGTTCCGATGTCACGGCCTTCCATCACTACTCCGCCGCCCTCGCCGGCGCGCTGTTGTTCAGCCACCAGTACTCTGCGCACTCCGGCCACAGTCGCCAGCCGCGATGCTGCCTGGGCAACGTCTCCATGGCGGATTTCACGGGTAACTTCGCGGCCATCCAGAAATACCCTGTTCTTCAGTCCTTCGGCTTCCTGTTGAGCGGTAGGCGGTTTCAGCTCGATATGAGTTTCCAAAGTTAATTCTTCCAGCTTCGCTTCGTTATCCATCGCGATGTTCCTTTCCAACGCTTTCAAGGCCACCGCTCGGTACATCGCGCCGCTGTCCAGATACAGATAGCCCAGCATCGCGGCAACCCTTCGCGCCACTGTGCTCTTTCCGGAGCCAGCCGGGCCGTCAATCGCAATCGTCAAACGAGTCATGATTTCCCTGCTTTTGTTGGAAACTGACTACAGAACACTTGGGACTTTAAAAACCCATGATGTTGTACCCGCAATCGACATACAGCGTCTCTCCGGTAATTCCAGAGCCACCCTCTGAAAGCAGGAACACTGCCGTACTGCCTACTTCCAGGGGATCCACGTTGCGCTTCAACGGCGCTCGCTCTGCGTGCAGCCTCAACATTTCGCCAAGCTGGGAAATGCCCCTCGCCGCCAGCGTCTTGATCGGTCCAGCAGAAATGGCGTTGACGCGAATCGCTCGGGGCCCAAGGTCACTCGCCAGGTACCGCACCGTTGCCTCCAGCGCCGCCTTCGCCACACCCATCACGTTGTATTTCGGCACAACTTTCTCCGCACCGTAATAGGTCAGCGTGACAATCCCTCCGCCCTCCGTCATCAATGGCGCCGCCCCGCGCGCCACCGCAATCAGTGAATATACGCTGATTTCATGCGCAATCTTGAATCCCTCGCGGCTCGTATTCAGAAATTCGCCTTTTAGTTCCTCCGCCGGAGCGAACGCCACGCTATGCACAATTCCGTGCAGCACGCCGTAACGCGCTTTCAGTTTCTCGAATAATTGTGCGATTTGCTCATCGGAGGTTACATCGCACATGAAACCTTCGGCGCCCGGCAATTCTGCAATCAGATCTTTCGCTTCTTGTTCCAACCGCTCGTTCTGATAAGTAATGGCCAGTTGCCAGCCCGCCTCGTGCACTTTTTGCGCAATGGCCCAAGCAATACTCCTCTTGTTTGCCAGGCCAAAAACCACCGCCGTCTTCTTCGTTTCGCTCACAATTACCTCACCTGTTTGTTTTTGCAGATGCTCAGCCAAAAGAGCTTTCCTAAATTCGATGAAATGCGTGTTCGATTTCTTTTAGAGAATACCTCAGTACCACGGGACGGCCATGCGGGCAACTCATCGGACAGTCGGTCTTGGCCAACGCTCCCAGCAGCCACTCCATCTTCGTCTGCTCCAGCGGCATGTTGATCTTGATCGCCGCGTGACACGCCGTGGAAGCGGCTATCTTTGACTGGAGCGTGTCGATCGAAATTGCCGCGTTTTCGCGCTCAATTCCATCCAGAATTTCCGTCAACAGCCCTTCGGCATCGTTCGCCGCAATTCCCGCGGGTACCGACTGGATGGCCACATTTTTTGGACCCATTGGTTCGACTTCAAAGCCGTTCGCGTTCAACTCCTCGGCTATCTTTTCATAGGTGACAATCTGACGCGGCGAAAGCTCAATCACCATCGGCATCAGCATCCGTTGCGATTCCACTTTGCCCGCCCGGCGCGCCTCCAGGTGCTGCTCAAACAGCACGCGTTCATGGGCAACGTGCTGGTCGATAATCCATAGTCCTTCTCCATTCACCGCAATAATGAAACTGGAACTCACTTGTCCCAACGGCTTCAGATCCGCTATCTGATCGGGCCGCGGCAATGTTGCCGGAGTCTCACTATTAGGCCTTGAAAGATTTTCCGCCCAGTTTGGTGCGCCCCGTAACGAAAGGTCCGCCACTCCGGGAATGCCGTTGCCACCTAGAGAACTCCCCGGCTCAAAAGTAAATCGCTGCGGAACAGGTTGCATGGGCGCGCTCGTCAGATCAAAACCTGTGCTTGAAGCATAGTCAGACCCAACTCCCGAGCCCACACCAAGCTCTTCCATCGGCGGGATCACCGCGCGGGACGCTCCGGAATTGATGTTGGTTTCGCCAAATCCTCCCGCAAAAGAAGCGGGCGGCACCGTGGGATTCAGCGCATTCGCCGCACTTGCCGCCGTCGCAAAGCTGGCGATTGGCCGAACGCTCATCAGCGCCTGTCGAATCGCATCGCGGGTGAAATCATGCACGAACTGCGGTCGGCGAAAGCGCACTTCAATCTTCGCGGGATGCACGTTCACGTCCACTTCGTCGTAGGGCATTTCGAGAAACAGGAGCGTTGCTGGAAAAACCGTGGGCGGCAAAATATTGCGATAGGCCTCGTGAATGGCATGCAGGATCAAACGATCGCGCACCAGTCTGCGATTCACAAATACATAAATCCCGTTTCGATTCGGCCGTTGTATATCCGGTCTCGACGTAAATCCAGAAACAGTGAGCGTTGAAGCCTCTTCACTGGCTTCCATTTCCGGTTCCGTAATCGCCGCACGGAATGCAGCGGAAGTCGAAGCTATCTCCAGCAATTCATCGAGCGCCTGCTTGCCAAACAACTGGTAGACCCGGTCCGCCGTCTTTTCGGCTGGCGCGCAGTTGATGATCTCCTGCGTGGGCGTCGTCAAAATAAACTGTTTTGTGGGGTTTGCCAAAGCGTAGTGCGTTACCAGCGATGCGATGTGTCCCAGTTCCGTGGTATCCGACTTAAGAAACTTTCGCCGTGCCGGCACGCTGTAAAACAAATCAGCCACACTAATCGTCGTGCCCGCCGGAAGTCCCGCGGGCTTAACTCCCACCAGCTTCCCTCCGGCGAATTCCACCCGTGTTCCTTCCGCCTCACTTCCATCGCGGGTCTCCAGCAATAATCGTGAAACCGCGGCAATCGTCGGCAGAGCCTCGCCGCGGAATCCCAGTGTTGCAATCGACAGCAAATCATCCGCACTCTTCAGCTTACTGGTGGCGTGCCGTTCAAACGCCAGCAGCGCATCGTCATGAGCCATCCCGTGCCCATCGTCGATGACACGAATCATCCGCTTGCCGCCCGTCTCGGTTTCGATTCGAATAGACGTAGCGCCCGCATCCAGCGAATTTTCCAGCAACTCCTTCACAACGGACGCAGGCCTCTCCACAACTTCTCCGGCAGCGATCTTATTCGCCACGGCCTCCGCCAATATGCGTATCCGGCTCATGACTTCTTGATTTGTATCCCCAATTGATCCAGTTGTTCGTTATCAACCGTTGAGGGCGATTCCGCCATCAAATCAACCGCCGCCGTCGTCTTCGCAAAGGCAATCACCTCGCGAATGGACTTTTCACCCGTCAGCAGCATGACTACGCGATCGAGTCCAAGCGCAATGCCGCCATGGGGAGGCGTGCCATACGTGAGCGCATCCAGGAAGAATCCGAAACGTCGCCGCAAAGTCTCTTCGCTCAATCCCAAAGCCTTGAACAACCGCTCCTGAATATCCTGGCGATGAATCCGTATGCTGCCCGAGCCCAACTCTACTCCATTCAATACCAGGTCGTATCCCTTGGAGCGCACTTCCCACGGCGCCGTCTCCAGCTTTTCAAGATCTTCGTCCACAATCCCCGTGAAGGGATGTTGCGCGCTCACCCATGCCTTGTCGTTCTCGCTCCATTCAAACAATGGGAATCCCGTCAGCCACAGGAATTTCCACTGCGTCTTGTCAAGCTGTCCCAGCGCTTCGCCAAGCTGAAGGCGCAATTGCCCCGCAACCAGCGCGGCCGCCTCAGTTCCCTTGATTTCCTGTTTCGCGGAGACCGCCACAACCAGGTCGCCCGTTTTCGCGCCGCAAAGTTCCGCCACCTTCTTCCCGTTTTCCGCCCCGATCAACTTGTCCACTGTGGAAGTCGTGCCTTCGGCCGCGACCTTCACAAAGTAAGCCCCACGAGCGCCGACAGATTTGGCTTTCTCTGACAATTCGTCCAGTTGCTTGCGCGAGTATCCCGCCGCGCCGGGAGCGGCGAGTGCAAACACACTGCCTTCGATTTGCAGTTTCTGCTTCGCCTCCGCTGGAAAACATTCCGTTACATCGTGCAACTCCATGCCAAAGCGCATGTCCGGCTTGTCGCTTCCGTATTTGCGAATCGCATCCTTGTACAACATGTGCGGGAAGGGCGCCTCTGCCTTGATCCCGGCAACCTCGCACGCGCGCACCATCACGTTTTCGATCACGCTGAAAATATCTTCTTGCCGCGGAAACGACATCTCCAGATCAAGTTGTGTGAATTCCGGCTGGCGGTCCGCTCGCAAATCTTCATCGCGAAAACATTTCACGATCTGGAAGTAACGGTCGAGTCCGCCAATCATCAGAATCTGCTTAAAAATCTGTGGCGATTGCGGCAGCGCGTAAAACTGCCCATGATGCACACGGCTGGGCACCAGATAATCCCGCGCGCCTTCCGGCGTGGAACGAGTCAGCATGGGCGTTTCCACTTCGATGAATCCCATTTCGTCCATGGTCTTGCGAATTTCCAGCAGAATCTTGTGACGGAGCGCCAGATTGCGGTGAGGCTTTGGCCTCCGCAAATCAAGATAGCGATAACGCAGGCGCGTCTCTTCCGCCGCATTGATCTCGTCTTCTACGGGGAACGGTGGCGTCTTGGCGTTATTCAGAATATGCAGCTTCGATGCGACCAGCTCCACTTCACCCGTGCCAATATCCGTGTTGGCGCGTTCGCGCTTCGTCACACGTCCTTCCACGGCAACCACAAACTCGCTTCGAGCCTGCTCCGCCTTCGCGTGCGCTTCGGGCTGCGTCTCTTTGTTGAACACAACCTGCACGATTCCCGAACGGTCGCGCACGTCCAGAAACAGCAAATTTCCCAGGTCGCGACGTCGGTGCACCCATCCCATCACCGTAGCATTGCGCCCCGCGTCCGGCAGCCGCAGCACCCCGCAATAATGTGTTCGTTTCAAATCACCCAAAAAGTCCAGCACGACAGTGTCCCTCTTTCCCACAAAACTACCGGCTGCAAGCTACCGGCTTTTCTTCAAAAACTCCAACAACCCCGCTTCCGTCAATTTCTGTTGTGTCCCGTCGGCCAGCGTCTTCAACGTCCATTGCCCGCTCGCCACTTCATCCTCACCAAGAATCAATGCGTAGCGCGAACCAATCTTATCCGCTTGTCCAAGCGCCTTCCCGAATTTCTGCTCGATGGGTGGCAACTCTACGCGATACCCTGCTTGGCGCAACGTGCGTGCTGCGCGAATCCCCGTGTCTTGCGCGTTCTCTCCCATCCACGCCACATAAACATCACGCCCATTGGCAGCATCTCCCTTCCCTGCTTCCTGCAGCGAGAGGATCAGGCGATCTTCGCCAATTGCAAAACCAATCCCCTTCGTCGGCATTCCGCCAAGGATTTCGACCAGCCCATCATAGCGCCCGCCGCCACACACTGCATTCTGTGAGCCCAGCCCGTGCGCGGTAATTTCGAAAGTAGTTCGCATGTAATAATCTAGCCCGCGCACCAACCGCCAATTCTCCTTGAACGCCACTCCCCTTACGCCCAGCTGCCGCTTTACCTCTACATATTGCGCCGCGCAGACCGCACACAAGTGCTCACTGATCCGTGGCAAGGTCGCAATAATCTCCTGCTCCGATTCCAGCTTTGAATCAAGCACGCGCAACGGATTCGTCTCGATGCGTCGCTGGCTGTCCGGCCCCAGTTTGTCTTTCACTTTCAGCAATTCCGCGCGAAGCACTTCCACATATTTTGGCCGGCAATCACGGCATCCAATCGAGTTGATTTCCAGTTGGACACCTTCCAATTGCAGCTTTGCGAAGAACGCCATCACCATCTCGATCACTTCCGCGTCCACCGCTGCGTCTTTGCCGGTGCTCTTCGCCGAATCCGCTTGCCCTTGCTGCTGCGCCTCCAGCACTTCCGCGCCAATCTGGTAAAACTGCCGGTAACGCCCCTTCTGTGGCCGCTCCCTCCGGAACATCGGCCCCATGTAATACAGCTTCACCGGCTGCGGCAATGCATGCATGTTGTGCTCAATATAAGCCCGGCAAACACTCGCCGTCGCCTCCGGCCGCAAGCTAACCGAAGTTTCGTCTCGATCTTCAAACGAATACATCTCTTTCGACACAACGTCCGTGTCCAATCCGATGGATCTCGCAAACAATTCCGTGGGCTCAAATATTGGTGGGCGAATTTCTCCAAATCCAAACGTTCCAAACACCTCGCGAGCCGTCCGCTCCACGCGATTCCACAACTCCGTCTCTGGAGGCAGCAAGTCGCGCGTACCCTTAATCGCCTGAAATTTCGCCTTGGTCGCCATTCGCTCTCGAATCACCCAATCAGTTTTTTTAGGGGGTCGGAGCTCTAGCTCCGACATGAAATCCGTAAGAAAACCGGGCTTTAGCCCCTGAGGAATCCAGTTCTGCTAATCTTTATGCTCGCCACTCGCCACTTCGCTCTTGTAAATATTTTTATAAGCCACATACCGCTGCGCATAACCGCCAATCGATTCCAAATCCGCAGGCGTCAGCGCGCGTTTTACCTTCCCGGGAGCGCCCATCACCAGGCTTCCCGGTGGAATCACCGTCCGCTCAGGGATCAACGTTCCCGCCGCGATGATGCTCCCGGTGCCGATCCGCACGCCATTCAAAATGATCGCTCCCATGCCGATCAAGCACCGCGCTTCGATCGTGCATCCATGAAGCGTTACCGAATGCCCCACCGTCACTTCGTCTTCCAGAACCAACGGCCACTCGTCTTTCATCACGTGCAAAATGCAGCCGTCCTGGATATTCGTGCGATTGCCAATCCGTATGTAATGCACATCCCCGCGCACCACGCACATCGGCCACACACTGGCGTCTTCGCCAATCGTCACGTCGCCGATTATCACCGACGCCGGATCAATGTAGGCCGAAGCTGCAATCTGCGGCCACTTCCCTTTGTACGGTCGTATGTCAGGTACCCGGCTCATCATCCATCAATTCCCGTAAGTGATTGAAGCAATTAGAATTACGCATCGCAAGAACACGATTCACCCCACATTACGTAGCATCAAGATATCATCCGATTCACACTGCTGACAAGGAACAGCGGCGTTCTAACGCTGGCGAGAAGTTGCCTGAAATATTGGGACCGAAGGGAGTTTGAGTTCAGCGGCAAAAAATAAGCTAAGCTATCTCAGCTATTGGGGAATTTTGGTGGAAAAGAAATTGTCCACTGTACTTCTCAGCTCTTCTTCGCGAAGCTGCCCATTCGTTACCGCCTGAACAAACCACTTGGAGTATGGCTGCACACCGCCCTTGATCGCCGCCTTGTACCGAACATAAATGGCCGCAGCCAGCACGTGCATGCCGCCATCCTGCTCCTTCCAGTAGGCACGCGTATCGCGCCCCATTCCGATGTCTTCGCTGACAATTTGTTCCAGCGCCTGCACCGAATCCTCCTCGATGTAACCTTCAGGCGTGTTGTACCCAAAAGACGGATCGTGGTGCTTCACCTTGTCGGCAACCAGAGGATCGCGGCCAAGCAGTTCAATGGCCTGTTTCACCCGTGACTCATCCGCACGATAAGGAGGATGCATCGCTTCATGGATCGCATTGTGCAGCACAATCTCAAACGGATAGGACTCGTGCGTCAAGTAGCGCAGTCCGGTGATGCGAATCCCGTGTGGCTCCGAATATGCCAGCAGATACACGGTAATCGTGTCTGACGCGAAGGGAGTTCCCAGGTAGTTCCCAATCAGTGGCACGATATTGTACTTGGGCAAATCAGGCGTAAGTTCCGCAATGCGTTTCGCAATCTTCGGTTTTGCCGATTTCTCCCAATACGCCGCAAATCCCACGCGATCCAGTCCCCGGAGCGCGACCTCAAGCGCCGGCTGCGCCTGTTCGTAATTCTTCCACTCTTCCTCACTCCAGTACGGCGTCTTGCGCAAAGCCGCTTCCATTTTCGAGCTGTCATGCGCCGTACGAATCATTTCGGGGAGTGTTTCGTCGTCCACAGCCGAAAAATACAGTGACAATCTGGCGGAGATAATTCCTTCTCCTTCATCCTTGATGACCTGTTTCAATTTCTGGAATGCCGCCCGCTCCTCCGCAGTAAAAAGCGGACGAAAGTGGTCATATTCCGCTTGGTAGAATTGCAAATAGTAGGGATCCCCGCTGAGCGCATTGAGCAGGCAAAGAGCGTCATATTTCAGCGAAGGTTTAAGAACCCAATTCGTTGTTGTGTGCTTCTCCGCATGCTGAGCAGCAAGCAATCCCGGTGGAGTAATAATGAGCAACATCAACCATGAACTGACACATAGAACGAGGCGTGCGATCCGGCGCATGCTGCCAACTCTAGAGTTTCTGCCTCAATTTGTCTTGAATCTATTTGCAGCTGCTCGGCATTCCCGCGGGGTCATTCCGGTCATCTCTCGCACACTTCTGCTCATGTGCGCCTGATCGGCAAAACCCAGCTCGGCAGCAATTCCGGCCAAAGGCGCATTCGCATTATGCTGAATCGCTTTCCATGCGCGACGCGCCCGGGTGCGCGCCCGGAACGCTTCCGGAGATATCCCAAACACTTGAGTGAACCCTCGCGATATCGTCCAAGGCGCAATTCCCTTCGCCATACTCCAGCGAGACAATCTTAGAGATGCATCCTCAATTATCGCCGCGGCCAATTCATCTGGCCAATCCGCCAACACTGTAGGCCGCCCCAGGAGCATCGAAAGCAGCATATCCGCAGCCTCTTGTCTGTTCTTTTCAGCTGCTCGCACGATGCAATCCGTGTCGAGAATCCGCGCCAGTCCTGGCTGAAACTCATAGTCTTCGGGCATCCGAAGGTTCAGCACCATTGCTCCCCGTATCGAAAATCGATCCAGGTGCGCCTCAAAGCGGTCGTGGAACAATACGTCTCCAGCTTCCGCCAGGAAACGCCCATGATCGCCAGCTTCTTCATATCCACCGGCAAGCACCACCGCCGCGTACATCTCCGCATGAAGATGACGCCCCAGACTGGAAACACGAATTGTCTGCCACGTGCGCATCTTCATCACCTGTCGTCAGTATGCACTTGCCGTCTATCCGTTCAAAACTCAATCAATCGAAATCCGGAAAGCGTTTTTGGAGTAACGCCAGATTGCCAGCCATTGTAAGCTGGAAGGACACATGGAATTCGCAAGGACCAACAAGTTTCGCAGGCTCGCCGGGTTAAGCGGATTCGTCGGTGCGCTGCTGTTCTTTGCTGGCGACATGCTCTTATATGGGCATCTCGGCTCCGGCTCCAACTTTGCACTAGGAATGCTGGCAGCAGTACAGCAAGCATCAATCGCGCGTCTTTTTGCCGGCGGCCTCGTCGGGCCGCTCGCCGCTTGTCTGTGCATCGTCGGATTCTGGCATGTGTATCTAAACGTGCGGCCCACCAACGTACTGCTCGGTCGAATACTCTTTGCACTCTTTGCCATGTTGATGGTCGCAGGCAGCGCCGTGCATACTCTGTGGACGGTCAGGGGACTCGCACTAAAATATTGCTACGGTCAGGGTGAACCCTGCTCGACTTTACTTCCCGCAATCAAGTCTTACTGGAGCCTTGCTTACAATCTGGGCGCATTACCCGGCTACGTTGCAGCACTTCTCCTGGTCTTTCTCGTTCTCTGGAAGAAAACCTATTACCCTCGCTGGACCATCCTCGCCAATCCTGCTGCCCTTATCCTTCTTTCTCCGCTTGCCAACCAAACCCCTGCTCCTCTGGGCGCCATTCTCGTCGGAGGTTTCACCAACATGTCGATCGCCGTTTTCTTCTTAGTATCGATTCTTACAACTTGGAAAGACCATGAGGAACCTTAACTATTCGTTCATTTCAAATCCGAAGAGATTCTCGACTAGCTGTGCTCTCCGCCTCATACTCTCCCCATGCAAACCTATTGCGCGAAGTGTCAGGCGCCCATGAACTGCGAGCCCGAAGGCGGCTGCTGGTGTGCCGACCTTTCCCCTCTCCCTATCCCTGCGGATACCCAATCGGCTGGTTGCCTTTGCCGTAAGTGCCTGCTCGAGAAAATAAAAGCCGCTAAGGCGTCTTTTCCCAGCGGATCTTCCCAATCCACGTGACCGTATCTTCTGAGTGTCATTCCTCAACCCATTCGCCATTTGAATGAGTTGAGGTATCTGCTTTTGCCCTTAAACCTCGCTTCTAGCCCCAACGCTTCAACTTCATCCAGACCTTCTCCAGCGTTCCAAACTTCGCCCCGCGACAAAGGTAAACGTCAAAGTGCTGGTATGGCATCGAAAGCGGATGATCTACCGTGCCCACCCTCTCTACGCTCTCAAATAACTCTCCCAACCGCTCTGGCGTGTCGCCCAGCACAATCATGCAATTGCCGCTGAATCCGTGCGCGCCCCAGTAAAAATAGTTCTGGTGGCCGGAAATCGCGGGAGGCAGCCCCATCTTCGCGCCAAAAAAGTCGATCGCGCCTGCCTGCCCATAGTTCTGCCCAAATATCCCACAGCTTTTTTGCTCTTCCGGCGGCAATTCTTGATAAGCGTTAGCCACCACCTGGGCCATTTCTTTCCAGCCAAACTGGTCGGCATAGATTTGCGGCAATGGGCCCATCTGGTGATTCTCCAGTCGCACCGGCTGCAGATGCATAAATTTCGAGTAAGCGATGTATTGATTGACGCTCAACAACGGAAAATACGCGAATGGCGCAAGCACGATGCCAGACACTACCAGCAGCGTGATGCACGCAGGTTTCAGCCACCGGCCACTTTCCAGTCGAGAGAGCCACCGGTCCACCACCACGCCACCTGCGGCAAACAGCATCGGATAAGCCGGCCCTGGATAGTACATTCTCCCGTGCAGCACCAGCATGCATAGCATGATGACCAGATACGTTATGCCCAGCACCCGCCAACCCTTTCCTTTGAGATCGCGCAGCAGAAGAATCAATCCAGCAATCCACACAGGCGCAGCCAGTGGGTGCATGATGAACATCTGCACCACAATAAACATCAACGGATTCAGTTCGGTATTCCGTCCGCCACGCTGGACGTTCTGCAAAACTTCAATTGTGGGGAAGTGATGCTGAATCTCCCAGATCAGATTCGGCAAGAATATCAGTAACGCCACCAACGCCCCAAGCCAGATCCACGGCTTATCCAACTGACTGCGCTGCTTGGTGAGCAGCAGCCCGGCCGCCAAACCAAATCCAAAGAACAACATAGAATGCTTGTTCAGCAGGCCGATGCCGCATATCACCCCGAACAAAATCCATAACCGTGGATCGCCGTCATTGAATATTTTCAGCGCGACAAGCGCGGCGCCCATCCAGAACAATGATTCGAACACATTCATGGTGAGCAGCGAATCGAGCCCAAGATAGAGAGGCGCGACCGCTACGCACACACTGGAAAGCGCAATCGCAAAACGTTTCGCTCCCAATTCCCGCGCAATGTAGCCGGTCAGTACCACCCGCAACCCCGCCGCAACGGCAGGCAAGAAGTGCAGCGCGGTAAGCGAATCGCCCAGAATTGTTCGCTCTAGCCAGGTGATGACGGCAATCAGCGGCGGCTGGTCGACATAGCCCCACGCCAGATGATGACTGCACGCCAGGTAATATAATTCGTCGACAAAATACCCATAACGGTTGCTGACCAGCATGTGCGCCAGAAAAACGATCAGCCCAATGCCTCCAATCAACCTCTTGTCCCGCGCCGACTCCGCATTCGTGGCACCGTTGCCATCCATGTTCATCGCTCCAAAAATCCCAGCGTTATTTTACCTCTGGTCGCTCGCGCCAAACTAGCGTGCCATGGCGGAAATCTCTTTTTTGTCTTTGGCATTTCTCTCAGGGGGCCGGGGCTTCAGCCCTCTGGCAAGTTCCTACAACGCAAAACGGGCTTTAGCCTCTGAAGTGCCGCGAGGCCAACTATATCCACTTCTTGAAATTTGGCCATGCTTCCTGCAGTGAGCCATACTTCGGTTTGCGCACAATCCATATTCCCCGATGATTTTCAAATGGCATCGCGTAGGGATGATACATCTCTCCTTCTTCGATCACCGTTTCGTATTTCAACCGCAATTGCTCTCGTGTTTGACCAACGACAACCAGACATGATCCCGTGTAGCCGCGCGGCCCCCAGTAAAAGTAATTCTGGTGTCCGCTGACTGCCGAGGGCAGTCCGTACGCCTTCCCAAAATAATCGATTGCACCCGCTTCGCCATAATTCTGCGTAAGAATTCCACAATCTTTTCGCTCGTCCTCGGGAATGGAGTAATAGACTCTGGCGACCGTCGCCGTCATTTCCGGCCAGCCAAACTGATCCGCGTATTGCTGTGGTAGCTTCGCAAGCTCGTTCGTCTCGGCTGCTGAAGGCTTGATTCCCAGTGCCGCTTCATACGCAATGAATTTTTCCACGGACATCATCGGCATCGCAAATGGCCAGCCCACTGCGCATCCCAGCAACGTCAGCGCAAAGAGCAAAGGCTTGGCAATTCTCTTCGAGAGCGCGTGCCGCAATCCTTCGATCCACCAACCGACCCCAACACTCCCCGCCGCAAACAACGTCGAATACATCGGCGTAAGGTAGTAGGCCTTCCCTTTCAGCGCGATCATCAGCACATAGGAAAACAGCCAAGTCCAAGCAAGCGCGCGAAATGGCCGTCCACGTTCGCTAAAAAACAGCCATCCCAGTCCAACAAACGCAATGATGGAAGGCAGTACCGTGAACGACATGATGTTGGCCGCCAGATATTGCAGCGGGCCCAGCACAACGTTTTTGTTGCTATGCGCAATATTGGAAAGCAGTTCGTATGTCGCCCAGTCGTGTCGCATTTCCCAGATGATATTTGGCAACGCGATCAGAAATGCCACAAAGCCGCCCAGCCACAACCACGGCCCGGCCAGGTACCGGCGCTCCCTGGTAAGCACCAGGCCCGCAAAGAACGCCAATCCGAAAAACACCATGGCGTGTTTTCCTTGCAGCGCCAGTCCCGCAAATACGCCGAACCAGATCCACAATTTCTGGCTCTCGCCCGCAAAAACTCGCGCGGCGATCCACGCGCACGCTGCCCACCCCAGATCCATGAACATGTCGGTGTTCAGCCATGTGCCAAAATACTGCGGCACGGCAAATGTACACAGGCAAGCAAGCGCAATGGCAAATCGCGTCCCTCTCATGGCTCTCGCGGTTAAGCCAACCAGAACAATTTGCAGGGAGACAAATACAACAGGGAAGAACCGCACGGAGAAGAGATTGTCTCCGAAAAAATGCCGCCCCAGCCAAGCTAACACGGCCACACCCGGTGGCTGATCCACGTACCCCCACGCTAAATGGTGGCTGCACGCAACGAAGTACAACTCATCACGAAAAAATCCATAACCTCGATAAAGAATGAAGTGTAGCAGGAGAGCCACAATAGCGAATCCGCCCAGGAGTGCCCAAACTCCCCGGCGGGATTCGCTGGCCGTCAACTGAGCGGTGCCAGTAACCGCTTCCGCATCGCTCATCACGACCCTCACTATTCAGAACGCAGCAAGCCACTTAAATGTTCCATGCGGATTCTATCTGAAATGTGAAGTTCGGTTGCCGCGGAATTGTCAATCAATCTGAACGCTGGGACCGCCGCCAGTCGCGCTTACCGCTTCCAGCCGCGTCGTAACGGCCTTCGCAATCTTGTACAGACTCTGCGCCGCAGGAGCCGATTCGCCTTGTGCCGCCACCGGATTACCAGTGTCTCCTCCGAGCCGTATCCGTGGATCGATTTCGATCTCGCCCAGCATCGGCACTCCATAGGCCAGCGCGGTTTTCGTTCCTTCTCCATGTCCAAAAATATCAATCGGCTTGCTGCAGTGCGGGCATGTAAACGTGCTCATATTCTCCACCACGCCCAGCACTTCCACGTTCACCTGGCGAAACATCTCAATCGCTTTGCGCACATCGGCGAGCGCGACGGTCGATGGTGTCGTCACTACCACTGCGCCGGTAACCGCCACGGTCTGAATCAGCGTCAACTGCACATCGCCCGTTCCTGGCGGCAAATCGATCACCAGATAATCCAGCTCGCCCCACTCCACACTCCGCAGAAATTGTGTGATCACGCTGTGTAGCATCGGGCCACGCCAGATCACCGGCTTATCTCCAGGATTCAGCAGTCCCATGGAGATCATCTTGATTCCCTGTGCTTCCACCGGAATAATCCGCTGCGCCGCTGTAGCCATTGGCTCTGCCGTCGAACCCAGCATAATCGGCACATTCGGCCCGTACACGTCCGCGTCCAACAACCCAACTTTGTGTCCGAGCTTCCCCAAAGCCAATGCCAGATTCACCGCAACGGTGGTTTTCCCAACACCGCCCTTTCCGCTGGCGACGGCAATCAGATTCTTTACTCCCGGAATCGGCTGGCGCTCCGGCTGTTGCTGTGGACCTGGTGGCATGTTCCCTCTTTTTCTGGATTGTGCTGACCTGTTGCCAGGGTTTTTCTGAAGACTTCAGATTCTGTCGCCACCCTTGAACTGTCATTTAGACCGCAGAGCCGGCGTCTTTTGCTGGCTCGGAGTGGATAAATTCCTCTTCCGCATTCTCAGTTCGCTACTTCTTTACTTCCTTGCTTCATTCCTTCTTCTAGTTCGCCCCGTGACATTTCTTGTATTTCTTTCCAGAGCCGCAAGGGCAAGGATCGTTCCGCCCAACCTTTGCTCCCGTCTTCACAGGCTTGGGAGCCTCTGCCTGCGCCGCTCCCGTCTGATATTGCAAATCGCGCTGCTGCCGCTCTTGTCGACGTTCCATCGCGCGGGCAAAATCCGGCAAATGCGCAGGAGTAGCAGGAGCCTCATCTGCACGGGCAGCGGCACTAGCCATAGCCGCTCGCGCATTGGACGGCGCATGCGATGGCTGTGTTGGATTCGGTTGTCGTGCCTGTTGCCCTTCGGCAGGCGGCTCTCCTTGCTGGACCTGCACGTGGTACAGATAACGCACCGTCTCATTGTCGATGCGCGTCATCATGTCTTCAAACAGGATGAACGCTTCTTTCTTGAATTCCACCAGTGGATCTTTTTGTCCGTATCCGCGAAGCCCGATGCCTTCCTTTAAGTGATCAAGGGACAACAAGTGGTCTTTCCACTGTGTGTCCACCACGTCCAGAATGATGCGCCGTTCCAACCATCGCAGCAGATCCGGGCTGAATTGTTTTTCCTTTTCCTCGTATCGATGCTGCACCGCTTCCGCAGCCGCGTCCGTCAATTGATCGTGATTCAATGTCGTCGGATCCGCACCGGCCGCCTTGGCATCTATCCCAAACTGGCTGTTCATCTCCGCCAGGAATTGCGTCGTATTCCATTGTCCCGGATGGAGTTCTTTGGCACAGTAGCGATCCACCAGTTCGCGCGCCACATCTTCCGCAATACCCAGCACATAATCCCGTTGATCTTTACCTTCCAGCGCGGACCGGCGAATCGCATAAATCGTCTCGCGCTGCTTATTCATGACGTCGTCGTATTCCAGCAAATGTTTGCGCGCGTCGAAGTTCTGCGCTTCGACGGATTTCTGCGCGTTCTCGATTCTGCTGGAAATCAAGCGCGATTCAATCGGCACACCTTCCGTCATCCCGAGGCGAAACATCAATTGCTTAACCCGCTCGCCGCCGAAAATTCGCATCAAGTCGTCTTCCAGCGACAAGAAAAACCGCGACGAACCCGGATCGCCTTGCCGGCCTGCGCGGCCACGCAACTGGTTGTCGATGCGCCGCGCCTCATGGCGTTCCGTGCCCAGAATGTGCAATCCGCCTAGCGCCACAACATCGTCGTGCTCCGCTTTACACTGCTCGGCAAATTGTTCGTAAATCGGATCCCACTGATCCTTGGGCACCTGGAAAATCTTTCCTTCATGCTGGAACAGAACCATCTGCACCGCGGGCTCTGCGGTTGCGCCTGTTCCATCCGCCGCAATCACGGCGGGAGCCGCCGCATACGGAATCGCCAGCTTGTTCTTCAGAAAGTGCTCGCGCGTCATCGACTCCGGGTTCCCACCCAGCAGGATGTCCGTCCCGCGGCCCGCCATATTGGTGGCCACGGTAACCGCGCCCTTGCGTCCCGCTTGCGCCACGATGCGCGATTCGCGTTCGTGCTGCTTGGCATTCAACACCTGATGTGGAATTCCCGATTTTTTCAGGATTTCCGCAATCGTCTCCGACTTCTCGATCGAAATCGTTCCCACCAGCACGGGTTGCCCGCGCTCGTTTAATTGCCGAATACCGTTCGCGTAGGTATTGTCTTCCTGCAGAATTCCGTTGACTACCGCTTCAAATTTCTCGGTTTCTGTGCGGTAGACCACATCCGGATTTTCTCTTCGAATCAAAGGCCGGTTCGTGGGAATCGCCACCACATCCAGGCTGTAAATCTTGCCGAATTCCGCCGCTTCCGTTTCCGCGGTACCCGTCATGCCCGCCAGTTTCTTGTACATGCGGAAATAATTCTGGAAAGTGATGGTAGCCAGCGTCTGGTTCTCTCGCTCGATCTTGACACCTTCCTTCGCTTCCACCGCCTGGTGCAGACCATCCGACCAGCGCCGTCCGGGCATCTGCCGTCCCGTAAACTCGTCCACAATGATGACTTCGCCGTCTTTCACCACGTAATCGACGTCGCGTTTATACAGCGTGTGCGCGCGCAATCCCTGATACACGTGGTGGATCGTTTCCATGTGCGCCGGGTCATACAAGTTGCCCAGGCTCAGCAGCCGCTCGCACTTGCTGACACCCTCTTCCGTCAGCGTTGCCGTGCGATGCTTCTCATCCAGCGTGTAATCGATGTCCTGAATCAGTTTAGGAATGATTTTGTCGATCTTGAAATACTTGTCCGTGGATTCTTCCGAGGGCCCGGAAATAATCAGCGGCGTCCGCGCTTCGTCAATCAGGATCGAGTCGACTTCGTCCACAATCGCGAACTGGTGCCCGCGCTGCACGCAACTCGCCAGGTCAAACTTCATGTTGTCGCGGAGATAGTCGAACCCATATTCGTTGTTCGTCCCGTACGTCAAATCCGCGCCATAAGCCGCGCGTCTCTGCTCGTCATCCAGGTCGTGCACAATCACGCCGACGCTTAACCCCAGAGCCTTATACAGCGGGCTCATCCATTCCGCGTCGCGTCGAGCCAGATAATCATTCACGGTAACCAGGTGCACGCCGCGCCCAGCCAGCGCGTTTAACGCCGCCGGAAGCGTCGCCACCAACGTCTTCCCTTCTCCGGTCTTCATTTCCGAAATTTTTCCGTCGTGAAGGACCATTCCGCCGATCAACTGCACGTCGAAATGCCTCATTTTCAGGAATCGCCGCCCCGCCTCGCGTACCAGCGCAAATGCCGGCACTATCGCCGGATCCAGCGCCTTTCTCAATTCCTCTTTGTAGGATGCCTCCGCCGGGTCCGCGTCCTTAAGCTGCTCCTGCACCTGCGTCCGCAACTCCGCAAACCGCTCTTTCAGTTGCAGATCGCTCAGCGCCTGCATCTGGCTTTCCAGCGCATTGATCGCCGCTACAGCGGGCTGCAGCTTCTTGATATCCCGCTCGTGTTTCGTGCCGATAAATCCGGCCACTACTCTGTCCAATATTTGGGCTACTTCCATGGAAGTCTCGCGTCTCCTGACGCCGAATACGCCTGAATCTCGCTTGCACTGCGCAGCGCCGCGGCTTTAGCCCGGCACTGTCCTAATCGACACTGCGCAAACACTTAATTGTAACTGGTTGGATGCACCATCGCCAACAACCACGACAACCGCAGCCGCCGGGCAGTTTTCTGCAACCCGTCACGAGAATTAGTGCTGGTCCTGAAATTCGCGAAGGTGTGTCTCTGAGGCTAGTCGCTGAAGCTTCATCCGGTCACTTCACCTATATAATCCTTCCAATGAACCACCACACCCTCGCCGCTCTCAGCATCATTGGCACCTGTCTCGATGTGCTGGGTAGCCTCTACCTCGCCTACGATCTTCTCGGCGGTCAACGCGGCCCGCTGCGCCTGCTTACCCGTGTAGTAACCTACTCCATCGTTTTTGGCATTGGCTACGGCCTGGGCTTGGGTCTCTTCTTCGGCCTGGCTTCGGGCCTCGCGACTGGTATCACCCTCACGATTGAGCTCAACCGCGCCTCTCGCGGTCTTCCGCCTCACTCCCTGCCATGGGAAGCTCTGTTTGCCGCTATCCGTGGTTTCGCGTTCGGCGCCGGACTGTACCACCACCTGGGCTTCAACTTCGCCGTCGCCTTTGCCATCGTAATAACTGCCGGCCAAATCTTCGCCTATTCTCGCGGCATGCGTCCCGCCACTGACTATTCCGCCTCTCGCCGACCACGCCTCACGCGCCGCCAGTTTTGGGGCACGGTTATCCGAACCGTCGGCTACACCGTCACCGCGCTTATCTGCAGTGCCCTCGTCCATCACGTCGACCACGCATGGATATTTGCGATTCGCGTTGGCCTGGTAACCGGGATAGTCACTGGCGTAGGCATCGCCGTCAATCCGTTCATCGAATACTACGCAGACAATCTTCCCGAGCGCCGCCTGGGCGCCTTCGGCATCGTCCTCATCCTCTGCGGCTTCGCCTTGCAATCCATTCAATACTGGCTCGCTCTCTTGGACATCCGGCTGACATAGTCCCTAAAATGACAATGGGCGCCCAATGAGCGCCCGTCATCACTCTGTGAAACTTCTTTGCTTCCGTTACTTCATCTTTCTAAAACACCAGCTTCAACCCAAGCGTCAGCGACCGAATCCCTCCGCCGAAAAACGCCGAAGGATGCAGGAAGTTGGGATCGAACGGCAGCGCATACCCTTGCGTTGTCGTTGCTGTGGTTGTCCCCGCCACGTTGAACACGTTTCCGTTGCTCAATGCGTAGCTTGGATGGTTCAGCACGTTGAAGGCATCAACCCGCGCCTGCAGATACTTTCCTTCCGTGAAGTGGAATCGTTTCACGACAGAGAAGTTCAACGTCCCGAATCCCGGTGAATAGAACGAATTGCGTGCAGCCGTCGTCTTCGCGCCCGGCCCGGCAACAAGGTACTTCGCCTTGGGATCTATCGGCGTGTATCCAATCGCAGGGTCAAACCCGAAAATGCTCTGAGAATTGGCAGCGCAGCCGTTCGTCGCAGCGGACGTGATTCCCACTGTGCCCACGTAGGTTTGCCCGGAGGGGATTCCGCTGGCTGTTCCGGACGTTGAAGCGCACACCGCGTAAACGTCTGTACCGGTATTCCCGATTCCTCCCGGATTTACCACCACCCGGTCTCCCGCTGTGTCTCCGTTTCCGTTGGAGTCGATTCCGGATTGCAGCGTAATCGGCTGTCCAGTCTGCGCCAAATAAACCGTGCTGATCTGGAACCCGTTTACCAACGCGTTCACCAGCCGGTTTTCGCTCTTAACGCCCGGTATGTCGTATGTCAGAGACATCGCGAATTTGTGACGCACATCCAGGTCAGAGTTCCCACGGTCTTGATTGATCTGCGTGGTATCCTGCGCCCGCCGCGGATTCAACAAACTGGTAAAGAACTCGTTCGTGGCGTTGTCAATGGTGTGTGCAAGAGTGTAGTTGGCATTGAACGTCAGCCCATGCCTCGCTCGTTCCGTGAAGTTGACTGACAGCGCATGATAGATGCTGCTTCCCAGCGGAGGATCGGAAGTTACGTTTCCGCCAAATCCATATTGCAGATAGGTATTGTTCGAGAAGCTTGGATCTGGATTGCAGTTATAAGGCGATGTCCAGCAGCTGAAATTGTTGTACGGCGTGTCCGTCAACGTGCTGGCATTCCAGGTTTGAGGAATCTTCGATGCATCTAGATAGGTTGGCAGCGCCGCCCCCCCAGCGTCAAAGTAGCTCTCGTAGTTCCTGCGAAATTGCACGGGTAAAGAAAGTCCGCGCGTCCCCAGGTACCTCACTTCGATCGTCGCATTGCGCGCCACTTCTCGCTGCACTCCCAATGACCAGGTCAGGATCTTGGGCATCACGGTGTCGTCGATATAGCTGGTCGTTAAACCGCGCGCATCCGCCTGGTCCACAGGCGGAACATAGGCCTGAGGCAAGCCACCATTTGCAAGGAATCCTGCTCCATTGGGATTTCCGCACCATACCGGAACTGGTGTCAGCGCGGTGCACGCAGTGCCGGGATTCAATTCGCTCTGCAGCTGGGGCGGCAATGTGATCGACGCAAAGTTCTGGAACTTCACGTCGTATGCAATTCCGAATCCTCCACGAATGGAGGTCTTCCCACTTCCCGTTGGGTCGTATGCAAATCCAATGCGAGGCGCAATGTTGTTCCTATCCGTCTTTGGCTTTCCAAAGGTAATTACGCCCGGAACATTTGAAATCGCATTCAGTACCTGGTCGTTTCCTCCCACCGGGTTTGTCCAGTATTCGTATCGAAGGCCCAGATTGACGGTGAGCCGTGGCGATAGCTTGAAATCATCTTGAGCAAACGCAAAAATCGCGCTCTGCGTCCCCAGGAAAGTGCCTGTCCCCGCTCCGCGAAGTGTGCGGCCCGGCTGGCTCGGAAGCTGATCGTTGATGAATTCCTGTGTGCTCGAATACCAATAATCTCCGTTGCTCCGCGATAGGAAGTACGAAGGATAGATAAAGTGGTTGTACTGACCGCCAAACTTGAAGTTATGCTTGCCATGCGACCATGCAAACGTATCCACAATCTGGTACGTGTTCTGCTTCTGATACTGGTTATCGCTCGGGCCGATTGTATTATTCCCCAAGTCTCGAATCGTCACATCCACCGGGCATTCCGAGCATGGATTCACCACTGCCTGGTAGAAGAATGAATACTGAATCCGCAAGTCGTTCACCATCCGCGTGTTCAGTGTCCACACATCGGTCAAGGCGATTTTACGGTTGTGTACTGGCTCTTTCTGGTTGAAAAGTGAAATGGTCGAGTTCACCGGCAGTATGAAATTCTCCTGATTGAACAGAAACCGAGCCCCAAACTGATGGCTCCCGCGCGTATAGTCTGCGTTTACCTGTGCATCGTGTTCTCTTTGATACAAAGGACTGGTCACTACCAGATTCCCAGTAGGGATCGCAACGCCATTCACCACCGGCCATTTGTCTTGCGGCAAATCCGCGTTCGGAGCGACCGGAAAATTCTTCAACAAGTCAGACACCTGTGAATCCACAGCCATGGATTCCAGCGTGCTCAATCCGCTCGCAGTGGGCTGAATCAGCGGTGTAGGCGTCCCATCTCCATGAAGCGTGGTGTATTCGTACGCTCCAAATATGAAAAACTTATTCTTCACGATCGGTCCGCCCATGGTTCCCCCAAACCGGTTGTTGTCGAAGGCCGGCTTGCCGGGAATTGTCCCGCCATCTATCGCGTTCTTCGTCAAATTGTCCAGCGAATCATAGTTCCGGTTCTGGTTGTACCACTCTCCCGAACCGTGCCATAGATTGGTGCCCGTCTTCGTTACGATGCTGAACTGCCCGCCGGCTGAATGGCCGTACTCCGCGCTGAACTGGTTCGTGGTCAGATTGAATTCCGCCACGGCGTCCGGTATCACCGTTGAGTTGTTTCCGGTGACGTTCAGATTGTTATCATCCACCCCGTCCACGGAAAAAGAATTGTCCCGTGGGCGCGTGCCTCCCACCGATCCTCCAATCCCTTGTGTTCCTCCGGGAGTCGCGATTACGTTTGGCGCCAATACTGCCAGGTTGATGGGGCTGCCATTCAGCGTGCCCGGGGCATTTGGAAGATCCACATCTTTGCTATCGAACGTATTGTTCAAGGTGGAAGTCGTCGTCTGTACTGTAACTGCGCCGCTGGAAACCTCCACGATTTCCGTGCCTACGCCCAATTCCAGCTTCGCGTTTGCTTCGTTGTCCTGATTCGCCTGCACATAGACATCTGATTTCACAAAACTTTTAAAACCTTGAGCTTCGATTGCCACTTTATACAACCCGGGCAAGAGGCTCGGCACGTTGTACGTCCCCACTGTCGACGTCACTACCTTAGTGACCACTCCCGTTTGCTGGTTTGTTATGGTCACCTGTGCTTCCGGCACTACCGCTCCGGATGGATCTAGAATCTGCCCACGTAGAGTTCCCGTTGTCCCCTGGCCCAGGGTACCCGCAGCAAATACAAACACAAACAAAGCTGCTACCCCCAACGACAATCCCAAGACTCTTTTGACTTTTCGTTTCCACTGGCCATTCCCACACAGAAGCACACTTCTTCCGTTCTCCATCATTCCCCCCATCCGGATTTTCCCCGGCTCCACTCTCGTTTCGCTGCTTTTCACAGAAGCTATTTCCTGTTTTCTTGCGTCTATGAGGGCAACAGCGATGAAAGGCAAGGATGCAGGTTCATTGCCAATCGCCGATTTACGTGTGTCTCAGTAATTTGTGTAACTTGCAGGTAAACGGATGTCCGTTTGCGGATAACGATTCGATACTTTTGGAGAATTTAGATTTCTAACTTCTGGGAATGCGTAGAGATGCTTTGATTTCTTTTTGAATTCAGGAGGGTCTTTCGCGTGCCGCTAGAATCAAGCAAGGGCCGTTTCGATTCTGTTAGGGCGCGCTTCTTAAGGCTTCAGCGGCTCTGCGACACCCGCAAATCCCCCATCGTTTTCCAGGCTCGCCGCCAATTTTGCCAGCCTCTCCAGTTCCGATCGCAGCTCATTCCAATAATTTCGCCCCACCGACATTTCAAAATCGCTCTGCATCTTTCGCCAGTAAGGCAGCGCACGCGCCAAAGCGCGTTCACCCTTCGGCGTAATCTCCAGAAAACGTCGCCTCATAGTCGAACGCTCCGATGTTTCGATCAATCCATCTTTTCGCAGCAAACGCAGGCTTCGCGTCAGGGTCGTCTGATCAATCTGCAAGATCTGGCCCAGCGCACCGATGGCAATCGGTTGCTTCTTGGCAATGCCCACCAGAATCGCGAACTGCGTCGAGCGCATCCCCGATTCCTGCATGGCCGCGTCATACAACCGGGTCACCGCGCGCGCCGTTCGACGAAAATTGAGAGACGCACAGTATCCGGTACCGGCCAGGTCCAGACTGCGCCCGCTTTCTCGCATCAGGGGCACCATCTCCTCTTGACATGCATATGCATGTTAAGATATAACTCTTCTCAACGCAGTGTCAAGTTCCCTGCACAGGTCTCGTCGGTGACCTCCAGCGAGTGGCTCTTTATTGAGTTTTATGGGTGTATTTATTCCAGCTGGGATGGGACCAATGAATACTCGTATCATTCCGATGCAGTTTTCACAGCCTGAAGATGGTTTCGGCGCATTCACCAGGCCGCCGGGGCGGTTCGCACGGTTCGGACCCTTCGACCTGGACTTTCACCGTCAGGAGCTTTTCCGCGCTGGCACGCGTGTGCCCCTGCCCCGCAAGGTACTTGAAGTTCTGATGATCCTCATTGAAAAACCAGGCGATATCGTCACTCGCGAGTCTCTACGTTCTCGCCTTTGGCCCCCCAACCAAAACGTCAATTTCGATGCGAACGTGAATACCACGGTCAACAAACTGCGCCAGGTGCTGGGTGATTCCACCAACAAGCCGGCGTTTGTGGAAACTATTCCACGCAGAGGCTACGTCTTTGTGGCCAGAACCGAGTATTCGGACCAGCCGAGTGCAGCAGCTTCGCACATTCATGCGGCAAACACTTCGGAAGCTCTCACGCGGCCACCCTCAGTTTCACAACGGCTTCACTCAGCCGTGGCTCAGCATCCTTCTTGGTTTTCTTTGAAGGTCCTCGGCTTCTTAATTGTCGGGATCATTGTAGGGGCACTCGCGTCTTATCTTGCCCTGCATCGCTGACGACGCCTGACGCTGTGGCTGGTCTGTCTGCTATTTTTGTGATTTCTTCTAGACGATCTGCACCAGTTCCGGGGGGCAATCGCGCAGCTTATTCATCGAGATATTTGTCTCGCGTTCATTCAGATTTTCCGCTGGTACCATGCCAAAACTGCGATTTCTTCCCTCTCGCTTCGCCAGGTACAATCCCTTGTCAGCCAGTTCGATTACGTTGTCGATCGACAACAGGCCAACATCATTCGGCAGCCAAGGAAACGGCGCCCAGCCAATCGAGCAGGTTTTGTGAACTTGCACTCCGTTGCCTACGTCAAAAGGCAGTTCTCGTATAGCTTCCAGCACGCGCCCACATAACATGGAGGCGTTCTCACGATCCGTCGTTCGGCATACCAGCAGAAACTCTTCACCCCCCCAACGGACCAGATCATCGGACCGGCGCATGACCGATGCAATCCGCTTCGCCACTTCCTGCAGCAAACGGTCACCTGCTGCATGGCCTAGTTCATCATTCACGCGCTTGAAGCGGTCTATGTCCACCAGTATGAAAATCAACTCTTGCTTTGGCCCTGGTGGAAGCTCCGGATCCGCCGTTTTCAGGTGTGAACGCAAAGCCTGAGCTACGTCTGTTTGAATCGTTTCGTAAAAATAGCGGCGGTTGCGTGTCATCGTCAGCGGGTCCGTCAGCGAAATATCTTCCAATTCTTTATTCTTCAGCAGCAATTCCGCGTTTCTTTGCGCCACCGCTTGTTCCAGCTCTCGCCGGCGTCGTCCATCTGTCTTCGCTCGCAATGAGACAAATCCCCACAGGGCTGCTATACAAAGAAGTCCAGCTGATAATTGCGCCCACCAGGTCTGCCAGATTTTAGGTAATACCTTGAATCTAAAACTGGCTCGCGCGGATTCCGTTCTCGATCCCGGGGCCTGGCATTGCACCCAAAACTCGTAATTTCCGGCTGGCAAACCGCCGTATCGTACCTCTCTCAATTGTGTTTCTGACGACTGTTGATCCAGGCCCTTCAATTGATAACGGCAGGAGACACGACCAGGGTCTCCGAAAACCAGCGGCGAAAACTGCACCGCCAATGCGCCATCGGAGGCCTCTACCTCCGGCCTTTCATTTACAGGCCGCTCTGTTCCACCCAGGGTTACCGATGTCAAAGTCACATTCGGTGCTGTAGTCTGCACCGGAGAATTGTCCGAAGGCTGGTAGCGTGCCAATCCGCGAGAGGTCGCAATTACGAAACTTCCATCCGCTTCCTCCCGCATCCCGGTCCAGGGACTTACGTCATCCCACACCAACCCATCGGCATGACTCATTCGCTGGAATCGCCCGTCGGCAGCAAGTATCGCGATCCCATCCGTGCCGTTGAACCAGATGCGATTCTTTGAATCGTGCCCCAGAATCGCCCAGTCCCAATGGTGATGCTCCATGTGCATGGCGCCTGATTCGTCCAGTTTTGCGTGTGTCACACTAACCACGTCGTTGTACGCAATCCACACTTCGTCATCACTCAATGCCACGACACTGGAGATGGTTTCTCCCTGCAAACCATCTTCTTTCGAGAACATTTTCCAGTTGCCACGGTTATAGCGGTACAACTTCCCAGACCCCGTTGCCCAGAGCACGCCTTTGGGAGAGAACGCAAGATATTGCACTTGACCGGCATCACCAGGAGTTGGAATTTCCACGGGTTGCTGGACGCCATGCCCCAATCCAAAACGTACAATGTGCGACCTTGTCGTCGCCCACACACTTCCGTCCGGCGCGGCCAAAATCGAAATAAACACCCTTCCGTGGAATGTCGCTATGGAAGTTTCCTGGAACGTGTTGGGCTCGATCCGTACCACGGACCCTCTTGCTGTCAACGCCCACACGGCTCCATCGCCTGCCAGTTGGATCTGCCGAATCTCCAACTGAGTGTTGCTTTTCTCCGCCGGCAGTTTTTCCCATCGATGCGACTTTCCATTCCATATGCCGATTCCGCGAGACGTACTTACCCAAAGTCGGCCGGAATGGTCCCGCAGTGTGGACCAGGTCGCATTGTCAGGCAGCCCTTCTGCTGTCGTCCAGGCTGTCCATTCATGCACTCCCGGCAACCGATCCAGGCCCGTCCCAGAACCGCCAACCCAAAGTGCTCCCTCTCGGTCTTCCAGCGCGCACTCCACGTCGTTACTGGATATTCCCTGTTTGTCCGTCAGCACTTTCCAGTGATCGCCCTGCTGCCAGTACAGTCCGGCCGAGGATGGCACCAGCAGTCGTCCTCGCTGGTCCACCGTAGGCTTGCCTTCTTCTTCATTGGCCATTCCAACGACTTCTTTCTCAACGCTTGCTTTATGCAGCCGGGGATCAAGCCTCATCAATTGCGTGGCTGTGCGCAGCCACATCGTGTGTGTTCCATCAAATAGCAGCGCCACGATGCGCTCTTTGGGCAAAGTAATCTTGGTATCCACTTCGACATCGTCTGAACCATCGGCAATTCTCGCCAGGTGATTCTGGATCGTCAGCCAGATCGAATCATCTGCATCACGAACAATCCCCGCTGCGTTCTCTGAAGCACCATCTGTTCCGCCAATGACTTTTGTGGCCTTGGGGTTCCCGGGTTCCACTCGCAGGATTCCCTGTTTGAATAGCAAAGCGTACACGACGCCTTTTCCATCGACGGCAAACAGTTGATTTCCCGTCGCCAGTGGCATGGCTGAGTGAGGTATTTCCAGCGCTTCAAACTTGCCGTTATGAAAATGCGCGATTCCATGGTTGCCGGCAAACCAGGGAGTCCCATCCGGCGCAATCAAAAGATCCGTGACGTAATGGCCGATAATACTTTCGACGTCGGTCATCTTCTTCGCTCGCGCCCCGTCATACCGGTACAGCCCGGTCTGCGTCGCAATCCAAAGAAAGCCCTGCGCGTCTTGCCCCATTGCGGTTACGGTCACCGCTTCGAGCCCAAACGCATCATCCAAACGCTGCACCGCGAATCGGGAATCATATGGGAACGAAACTTGTTGTTCGCTTGCAGCAAGTCGGGAGGCAGCTATGGCGGTCACAAAAAAGAGAGCTAGTATTTGCCGTTTGATTCCCACAGTCACAGGTCTGCCACCTATCCGAAACGAAGCCATTCGTCCCGGGTGGAAACGCGGGAATAGACTTTCGTGTACTGAAAGGTTAGATGGTTGGGCTGGGAAGAGTAAATCCAACAAAGGTACTGCGTTGTAGTACTAGCAAGCAGTTACTGATTGAGAGCCCCACCGTACAACAACGAGCTTTTCTGGTGTCAAACAGGCCGCGATTCCTGTTCAGTGTTTCGGAAGGTTTTCTTGCAGCAACTTCCGGAGCTTCCCTCGCTCTTCCAACCCCATATCTATGATTTCAAAAGACATATCCTGCGCCCTGTAATCGCGCATTAGCGCCGTAGCCTGCACGTTCCGCAGCCCCAACTGTATCCTCAATTGCACTTGCGTTCCCGGGGCAAGGTGCATGTTGGTTGTCGCCAGGCCGCCGCTCAGGCTCGCCATTTTGATATCCAACTTGCAGTTCTGCTTCAGGTTGGTGCTCACCGCCGGAACACTCTTTTGCAGGCGCACCCGCGTATGCCTCCGCTGCCTGACGAATTTGGAGTTCACGGGGATTTCCAATGGTGCCAGTGCCATTTCCTTCTGCTCGATCCCGCTCTTTGGCAAGAATTCACGGACCCATTCCGGCTGTAACTTCTCGAGCACCTGCAACGCAGCAATTCGCAACTCTTGCGGATATTGCCAGCCAAATACTTTTCTCGTTTCCACAATCCGCCTTAATGTCGTAATGGATTCTTCCGCTCCCAGCCGTCCCAGTCCTTCAATCGCCTTCACTCGAAGATACGGCGCCGCATCCACCGGAAGGTCGCCATCGGCAATTGTCAACAAACGTCCCAGCGCCTCACGCTCTCCAGTGATACCAATTTCGTCCACGACTAATGGCATCACCATTGGATCGACGTGATCCAGAATCTTCAGAAATATCCGGCAGCGCTCTGCGGCTCCACTGGCTGCAATCTGCCTGACGATGCGATCCTGCGCAATCCGTGGAAAATCTTTCAGCCGTCCGGGAAGAAATACCTCCGTGGCCTGTGGGTCGAGTCGTGCCAACAATCCCACCATCTCCACGGCATCAGCCACTGGTCCGCCACGCACGGTGCTGCGCAGATACTGTGCTGCTTCTTCACCCAAGTCATGTGCCAGGCTCGCCACATTCTCCACATCGTCGCGCAGTTGGCATCGGTTGAATTTCGCCGCAAGCTGTTCCATCGCAATTTGCGGCAGTTGCTTCAGTACTCCCGTCAATCCCGCGGATACTTCCCTGGCCCGCAACGCCTCTTCCACAAACTCGGGCACGCGCTCTTCGATGCCCATCTTTGCGCGCAGTGTTTTTGCTATTCCGGGCCGTTGAGATTCCACGCCCGCAAGCAAATCCAAAGCTTGTTCCATCGCACCAAACTGTCTCTGAGCCGCGGCTTCCTGCGTCAATCGAACGAACGCAGCACTTACCAGCGACTGCAAGTCCTGATCCTGCTCCACATTCAACCGCAATCCCACGTATCGCAGCGCTTCAGCCAGCAGCTTCGGATCAGCCTTGGCATAAAGTTCTGCCAACTCCGAAAGGCCAGTCGCTGCCCGCTTTCGCGCGTCCGGCTCTTCGCTGTCCGCGCACCTTGCATAGTTCTGCAATATGCTGATCGCTTCGGCGACGTTCCCCTGACCAATCAGATCCGCTACGTACGATTGAACGTTCTTCGGCGGGATGCACCAGGCCTCTTCCGAAAGCAATACCTCCCGTTTCGCGCTTTCCGGAACTTGCGACCAGAACTGGCGGTCCAGTAACTCGCGGTGAGACTCGACCAGGATACCCGCTTCCGCCATCTTATCTTCATGCTGACCCAGAATTTTCCGCAGAGCTTCCACTTCCTGGTTCATGCGGTCCAGCATTTGCCGCACTGCGTTGACTTTGACTTCACCCTTCTCAAACCGTTCCAGCGCGAACCGGATCGACAGGTGCTCGGCCAGTTGCACAAGTACGCCTTGGTCGAGCTTGGCGTGCCGACCTTGTTCGGCAATTCCCGCCAGCGCGTCGCGCAATGTGATTTGCGCGCTCGTTGGCATCTGGGAGACCTGGCTCTGAAACTCAACGGCTGCCCCAGCAGGATTCTCTCCCGCTCCCATTCTTCCAAATGCTGTCAGCGCGCGCAGAATCCTGTAAATCTCCTCATCATCTGGTTCACCGGATCCGCCGACGTGGCCTTTCCGTACCGCTGCACTTCTTACCCCCGATCCCATTCCTCCGCCAAGCCCGTGACCGGCGCCTACTCCAACACCTGGCCCTCCACCGCTTCCCGGACCTGCACCAAATCCGCTTGCGGATTCCGGACTCCCTGTGTAATAACCGATTTGGCCCGCCAGGTCCGAGCCACCCGCGTAGTAGCTGCCATGTCCGCCAGTTTCTCCATCGCTTGGGCCGCTGCCCGTTTGAATCTCGGTACCGCCTGCTAATCCGCTTCCGGTTCCCGAGTCGCCCGTCCCTGCTCCTTCCCCGCCGCCTCCCGGTCCATCCGCGTGCGAACCCTGCGCTGCGGCGATCAACTCCAGCAACTTCTGCGGATCGTTCAACATCTTCCTGAACTGGTCCTGCTCGTCCCCCAGCGACGCCGCCGCAATCTGCGCTGCCACGCTGGCGTCCTTCAAACGAGAATCCGTCGCCACAAAGCAAATCTCGTTCACCCGAATGCCACGGGCATCCGCAATCGCCGCCTTCAACTGTTGTGCAAGTTCGGAAGGTTTCGCCTTTCCGGTCGGAAAGGCATGAATGAATTTAGTCAACTCGACTTCAGTGACTTTTGCCGCAAACTGCACGCTGGCCAGTCCGGCCGACGACAGAAGCTGTGCAAACTGTTTTTCAGCGGGGGCACCTTCGAGTGGAACCCCATCGAGCAACAGCTGATTGCCCGTTGCTCCTAAGAGCAGGCCTTGTTCACTATCTTCCGGAATTGCCGTGCGCAATTCCCCCCACGCGATCTGCAACTGTTCGTTAGTACGGACGTGATCGTAACCGTACAGCCGTGCGAATTTCAGCAAAATGTTCAAACTCCGAACAAAGGCTCGTGCGGCTGTAGTTTTGGGGTCCGTTTTCATCTAGCGCTAGTTCCGCGACCAGTCGATAGCACCCGCTGCTGTCCGACTAGGACGTCCTCTCTAGTACCGTAGACCCCTTGCCTTTTGGCCACAATGGTACAGACGGTCCATGTAGCGCGGTTGACATTCCGTCTTGTGGGCAGTCCGAGTACCTGCCCGTCGGACCGGTCTTTCGTTGATCACGAACAGGTGGGTTACGAGAGAGGCAGACTCAATGAGTCGGCAAAATCTATTTCATCATCGCAATGCGGCCTTGCCGGCGGCTGCGATTACCCACATTCGATGGTTGCGGCAATCCGCCCAACTCCAACAACAGCTTTCGAAGTCGTGCGCGTTCGTCCAGTTCCATTTCCACAAATTCGAAGGCCATGGCTTGCGGTCTCGCGCCGCGCACAATGGCCTGCCCGCGAATATTTCGCACGCCATGAGAGAATTTCATAGTTAACAGTGATCCCGGTGCCAAATGCCGGCTCGCCGCGCCGATTCCGCCACCAAGATTCAGTTCTGGAATCGTCAACCGCAAGTCTTCCCGCAAATTCGTAGTCACCGCGATCACGTGCCTGGAAAGTTTCAATCTCGCGTAGCGCCGCTGCCGGATCACCGAAGCATTCGGTTCCGGATCGGTGGGTTCCAACACAAGCTCCTTGCGATCCAGACCGCTCGCCGCAATTTTTTCCATCGCCAGCGCCGGATCGATTTTCTGCAAAGCCTGCGCCGCAGAGATCCGCAGTTCGCTGTGATAGGTCCAGCGCCACACCTGCTTCGAATCCAGCAACCGCTGCAAAAGGGTGCTTGTCGCACTGGCGCGTAGACGCCCGGCCGCTTCAATCGCCTTGATTCGCGTAAATCCTGGCGTATTCTCGTTACTGATCAAATCCACCAGCAGAGGTATGCACTCAAGCCGACCGCTCATCCCCATCTCGTCCAACGCCAAGGGACGAATCAGCGGATCAAGTGATTCGTATAAACTCACCAGCAGTTGCGCTCTCTGTTCCACAGGTGCCGATGACAATTGCCGGATAGCCCGGTCGTGAGAATTTCGTGGCCACTGCGCCAGTCTTTGCGGCAGTATCTTCTCTACCGATTCAACAGATAGTTGGCTCAACAATCCTATGACTTCGGCGGCCTCCGCTGCCGGCGCTGTTTGCAGTGTTTCTACAAGCCGGTTCACCGCTTCTTCACCCAATCCCCGTACAACCTGTCCCAGCAATTCACAGTCTTCGCGGAATCCGCAGTTCGCAAATCGATGAGTTACATACTGCAACGACGCCTTCGGCATCAATCCCAGGATGTCGAGCATGCCATCCGGAACCTGCCCGGTTCGCATCGCGTCTTCGACGAATTCGGGCAATCGATCTTCAAAGCCGATTCTCTGCCGCAGGTTGGTCGTGGAACCCGGTCGCAGCGCCTCAACGCTGTCCAGCGAAGCCAGAGCTTGCTGCATCGCAGGGTAAAACCTCTTCGATCCCGCTTCTTGACTCATGCGCACGAACGCCGCACCGATCAGCGTCTGCAAATCCGTCTCGCGCTCTACGGCCAGTTGCGCGCCCAATCGTTGGACTACGTCAATCAGCGCGCTGCCATCGCCGCTACCGTAAAACTCCGCCAAGTCTGCCAATCCGATCGCGGTCGTGCGCCTCGCCTCGGGCGCATCGAGCCGGACGCAGGATGCGTATTTCAGAAGAATCTCGTTTACCGTTTTCAGCTCACCGCGCCGCAACATTTCTTCCAGGAATCCGCGCACATTCCGCGGAGGTACGCACCAGGACTCATCCGACGTCAGCACTTCTTTCTTATTCTCTTCCGGCACTTGCGACCAGAATTCCTGGTCCAACAGTTCTGTGTAGGCCTGCACCTGGATACCAGCGCTGGCCATCATCTCTTCTTGTGATCCCAATATTTTCCGCAAAGCTTCAATCTCCGCATTCATGCGGTCCAGCAACTGCTTCACCGCGTTTACGCGTAACTCTCCGCGTTCATAGCTGTCCAGTGCAAACCGGATTGCCACGTGTTCTGCCAGCTTCAGCAGCATCGGTTTGTCCGGTTTATCCGTAGGCGCCTGAGCAGCCAACCCCGCCAAAGCCTGTTGCAGTGTGTACTGCGCGCGCACCGGCAAAGAAGACAGCCGCGATTGAAACGTTGCTGAGTCCATCGCCCTGTCGGGATCCTTGCGAGAACGTCCGAGTTGCGCGAACAGTCCGATCATGGACTTCACTTCTTCTTCGGCAACTCCGTACACCCCGCCACCGATCATTCCGGGAACAGCAGGTGCGCCGGGAACCCCGCCGACTACGCTGCCACGTAGCAGTGCCGACGCGGTCAACCATTTTCCTGGTTCGCCGTGCGCCGCGCCACCACCGGCTCCGCCAGCACCTGCACCAGTCCCACCACCACCCCCGCCGGTTCCGCTACCACCCACGCCTGTGCCGCCACTGCCCGTTCCTCCACCAACTCCGCTTCCGCCGGCTACACCTGTTCCGCCAGTGCCGCCGCTTCCACCACTTCCGCCTGTTCCAGTTCCTCCACCACCGCCCGCGCCGCTACCACCGCCTCCCCCAGCAGCCTTTCCGGCTTCCCACAAACTTCCGCCGCCGCCGGTTCCTCCGGTCCAACTCGATCCGCTCCCGCCACCACTGCCACCAGATCCGCCAGAACCACCGCCGCCAAATCCCGGTCCTGTTCCTCCGCCTCCGCCACCACCACCAGAGCGATTGCTTTCTGCTGCCAGAATTAATTGAAGGAGTTTATTCGGGTCTTCAAAGATATCCCTCATCTTGTCGCTGGATGCGCCCAGCGCTTTTGCGGTAAGTTGTGCAGCGACTTTTAGCCCTGCCACTGATCCATCTTCCGCAACAAATCGAATTTCGTTGATTCGTATTCCGGTTTCTCCCGCCAGCGCAGCCTTCAACTGCTCCGCAAGCGAACTCGGTTTGGCATTTCCGCTTGGAAACGCCCGCACAAACCGCGCAAATTGGCCTTGTTGGAGATTAGGAGAGAAGTGAATGCTTGCAATTCCTGATGAGGTCAGCAGCAACGCAAAGCTGCGTTCTCCAGCCGCCGATCCAAGTGGGACTCCATCCAGAAGAATCTGCGTTCCCGACGCCCCCAGCAGCAAGCCCGTGTCGCCGCTTTCGTCCAGCGCAGTCCGCAATTCTTTCCATGCGGTTTCAAATTGTGCCATCGTCCGGACGTGGCCAAATTCATACAGCCGCGCAAACTTCAACAGAATATTCAGGCTGCGAACGAAAGCGCGTGCCGACGATCGAGTTTCGCCGCTCATTTGTTTGCGGAATTCCCTCAGTACTTTCCTTCATTACACTAGAATGCAATCTAGCTGGAAACAAGCGTTCTGCGCGATTCTGTCACCTTTTGACCACTACGAGTAACTTTTCCGGCACATTCGCATCCTTCATTGCTCCCGGCCCTGCGCCTGAGTACAATGCACGTGAGGACTTGTTTGCCGCGTATCCGCTTCGCTCCCGGGATCGCCCTGTGCCTCCATTGGTAGTTTTTCAAAATGACGGAACCGCCCGCCCCAGCCCATTTTAAGGTCGAGATGCCGCAGATTCCCGGCGTGCCTGACCCTTCTTCGCGTCGGCCGCGACGTAATCCGTTGCTTCCCTTGATCATTACTTTCCTGGTTCTTGGCCTTGTCATCCTGGTAGCAGTTCGCTGGCTTGCGCATAACAAGCCGGTTGAGCCAGTACGCGTTGAGCAAGCCCCTCAGATTGAAGTTCCTTCCCCACCGCCTGATCCTACCGCGTTGATGCCTCACGCCACAGAAGCCAATCCGGGGATCGCCATAGTGGCAGACCTGGCCAAACCTTGGTCATCCGTAGATTTTTTCGTGCGCAACAGACTGACCGGCGAAAACGTTTCCGCAATCATCGTGCGACTTCCCAGCGGCTCTGGTTCGCAAGCCTCAGGCTATTGGGCCTTCTCTCGCAAGGCTCCGTATGGCTCTTGCCAGCTTGAATACATCACCGACATTGACAAGCTCCGCAGTGAGTACGACTATCGAGCCGCCAATCACCCTTTGGTTGGCAATCCGTGCAGCCACACCCTCTACGATCCGCTGAAAACGGGCAATCTGGCCGGCAATGTCTGGATTCGCGGCGCTATCGTTCAAGGCAGCGATATCCGCCCCCCATTCGGCGTAGAAATCGAAATCCGCGGCAAAGAAGTCCTCGCCATCCGCACGGAATAGACTGCAGTGAAGTATCCAAACTAAACGCGCACCCCAGCTGCAAGTGAAATCAGGCAACTGAAGCGGGCCGCCATTTCCTCGCTGCAGGCTTCGGCAATTCGGCTAGCGCGAATTTCTCACATTTAAATAGAAAAAGGCTGTTGCTTCATGGCATAACTCTTTTGTCTAGAAAGAAATCCTGCCAAGAAGGAGAACAGCCTTATGACCACAGAGTGTACCCAGTTTCTCTTCGGATTTCATCCCCAAAGGCGACGCGAGATTCGGGCACAGTTCGACGGCGGAGCGATCACCAGCGACGGCGGTGGTCTGCTGCTGCGGGAGGTTGAGAAACGGGTCGGGATTCTGCGCCAGTTTGCCGCCTGCTTCACGGATTATCGGAATCCGGATCTGATCGAACATCAGGTGAAGGAGTTGGTGGCCCAGAGAGTCTATGGGCTGGCCCTGGGATATGAAGATCTGAACGATCACGAGGAGTTGCGGAATGATCCCTTGCTGGCGGTGCTGGTGGAGAAGGAGGATCCCGATAACCAAGCGTTAGCCGGAAAGAGCACCCTGAATCGGCTGGAACTGACTAAAGAGACGGTCAGCCGAAAGGAACGCTACAAAAAGATCGTGCTGGATCATGGAGCCGTGGACCGGCTGCTGGTGGATCTTTTCCTCGAAGCCTACCGGGAAGCGCCGCAGGAAATCATCCTGGACCTGGACGCCACTGACGATCCACTGCACGGGCAGCAGGAGGGGCGTTTCTTCCATGGCTACTATGGACACTACTGCTACCTACCGTTGTACATCTTCTGCGGAGAGTTCCTGCTGTGTGCGCGGTTGCGATCGTCGAACATCGATGCCTCAGCGGGAAGTGTAGAGGAGTTGAAGCGCATCGTAGAACAGATTCGTTCCGCATGGCCATTGGTGCGTATCGTGGTGCGGGGAGATTCTGGATTTTGCCGCGAGGAGCTGATGGTCTGGTGTGAAGCGAAAGGCGTGGATTACCTGCTGGGACTGGCGAAAAACGAACGCCTGAAGGCCGAGATCGTGAAGGAGATGGCGGAGGCGAAAGCCCGGTACCAAGAGACCGGGCACGCCGCCCGCTTGTTCAAAGAGTTCGTCTACCAAACGCGGGAGAGCTGGAGCCGTGCGCGACGGGTGGTGGCCAAGGCCGAACATCTGGAGAAGGGAGAGAACCCGCGGTTCGTGGTGACCTCTCTGAACGGAGAAGCATGGCCGGCACAGGCGCTGTATGAAGAGCACTATTGCGCGAGAGGGGACATGGAGAATCGGATCAAGGAGCAACTGATGCTATTCAGTGACCGCACCAGCACGCACTATCTGCGCAGCAATCAACTGCGGCTGTACTTTTCTTCGATCGCCTACGTGTTGTTACAGATGCTGCGGCGACTGGGACTGGAGGGAACGGAGTTGGCCAAGGCCCAGTGCACCACCATTCGGCTCAAGTTGCTAAAGATCGGCGCGTTGATTCGCATTACGGTACGGAAGGTGTGGATTTCGCTGGCGGGTGGATATCCCCACGTCGCGCTGTTCCGGCAAGTTCATGAAAAGCTGTGCGTCGTCCCCGTAAAGTATTGAAAAAGAACAATCCCGACCAACTTTTTTCTCGCTTAAGTCCCGGGTGGAAAGGTGTGCGCCGAAACAGCCTCGGAGAAAGAAAAACTCTCACGTTAAGCGGAAACAGATCAGCTGCACAACAATACTCTGCGAAACTATCTCGCAAATCCCACTTCCGATCAAATTTCATTCCGTTCTGCCAAGCTGTGAGAGATGGCGGCTAGGGGATTCTTGAACCAACTAGGGGTGCGGTGCTTCGGGGGACGGGTTGTTGGCTTTGGTCTGCTCCGGTGGCACCTCAACCGGACCAATGTTCTTGGGTGCATTGATCTTGTGAGATGTATCCACTCCAAACAGCAAATAATTCGAGAGGTAGTGCTTGTGATGGTAGCGCTTACCGTGGATCTCCAGATACATTTCGGCGTTCCAGGGCAACCACATCGTTGTTTTGCCCTCAGCGAATTTCACCGGGCCATAATCCACTAGAAGGTGGTCGCGATTGAGTTCCAGGTTTACTACAGGTTCCCGCAAATCCGTCTCGATCCTCAACAAATCGTAACTTGTGGAAGAAAGCCATATCCTTCCTTTGAGCGGGATGTTGTAAATCGTGCCGGATCGTTGCCAGCGGCGCACATCAAGGTTGGCATTTAGCTTTTCCTCAAACCGCACCTGCCACGCGGCTTCGCCTCGGATGCTGCTCGAGACCTTCGCATTGATAGTTGTAACCGGTCGGTATGCCGGCTGTATTACGTTGATACCGAGGCTGTTCAAACCCGTCGTGACAAGGCTCGTCGGAAAATCGGCCACTCCTGATCCGCCGTCGCGATTTTCTTCGAGAAATACGGAATCATTCTTATACGGGTAGACGAACACGAGGTAATTAAAGTTGTGGACCTTGAGAGGTCCCGGCACTCCATTTTTGTCAATTTCCTGGTGTTCAATGTGTTCCGTAGCTCCAAATTTTTCCAGATTCTCCAGTTGGGATTTTTCTCGAAGCATAGCCCGCGGAATGATTTCCTCCGCGTTGCAGGAACACCCCGGGCGCTACCGAATACTCTTTGCTGTCCACATCCGGGGGAGCCCACGGCCGCTCTTCCACTTTCGAAGGAAGCTCCGGCGCAATCGCGGTAGGAGAGAACGTTCCCGTTTTACTTGCCTCAACGTTGCCTTCATTCCCGGCAGCATCGGTTATCTTCTTGCGCGCTTCACCAACTTCCGGCGAATTCGGGTAATCGGTGACGATGCGTTGCCAGCTTTGCTTTGCGTCGGTCCACCGGCCTGCTGCAGATTGAATGTCACCCAGGAGAAGGAGCGGAGTGGCGGTGTTCGTTCGGGCCAGTTTTACGGAGCTGATGGCGTGCATTTCCGCGTCTCGGAATTTCCCGGTCTTGGCATACGCAGTCGCCAGCAAGTACCGGGTTCTCCAGCTCGCGCCATTGGAGGCGTATGCTTTGTTGAGCGTCTCAATCGCACCGGCAGCATCACCAGACTGAATCTGCAACTCCGCGAGAGCGAGCAAGGCTTTGTCATTGGATGCGGTCAAGGGTGATGGATCGCTGAAAATCCTGTCGCGCGATGTCTGTCTGCCCCATGCCAAGATTCGCGGTTCCCATCAAATAGGCAACATCCGAACTCTCTGGAACTAACTTTTCTGCCTTGCCAAAATGCTGCTTAGCTGCTTCGTATTGGTGCTTGTGCATTGAAGCGAGGCCCTTGTCGATCTCCGCCGCCAGTTTCGGCGTCAAGACCAGACCCTTTGCGGGGCCGCCAGTGGGCGTAACCTCATTTTCCGAATGCAAGTAAACGTATGTTGAAAAAAACGCCAATCCGCCATTCACATCAAGATGTTGAACAACAGACCGGTAACCGGGACAGAGAATCTCTAGCTCGTACGGGCCTTCCAGCAGATTCGGGAAACTGGCAGTCGAATTCGCTTCCGTCATTGCCGTCTTATTGACGGACCGTATCACCGAGCTTATCCGTACAGTCGCTTTATCGTCCAAGGGAAGCCCGCGCGCATCCCGAACTCCAACATCGATTGTTACGGTTTGTCGTGTGAACTTCGGATTCTCAAAGGAAGACAGTCCACCCGCGGCTTGCGAGGATCCTCCTTGACCCCAGAGAGGGTATGCAAACACCAAAACCAGCAGCAACGAAGGAAGACTCCGCGAGACTCGGCGCATGAGCGAAGGGTCTTCGCTGAATTTGGGTTCATTTTGCATGGTTGAAACTTTAGAATATCCGCTAGTTACAGCCTGGTCAAGTTCATCCCTTGGTGCTTTACCAAATCGTGTGGCCATCTCTGGAAACTAGGCGGTCCTGTCGAGTCTGTAGTTCTCTCGAAAAAATGAAAAGGCGCCCCGGTTGACCGGAGCGCCCTTTCCTATTGCATGCCCTGTTTCCAAGGCAAAGGCTAAGAGTTTAGAAGATGAACTTCAATCCGAGTTGAAGCGTGCGCGCATTGCTGGCGAACGCGTGTTCAACGTCGTTGAAGTTTCCATTTTTCGGAGCCAGGAATGAGCGGTCGTTCGTGAACGAGTAGGATGCGATGTCGTTCAAGTAACCCGGAACAAACTGAGGATGGTTGAGAACGTTATATGCCTGCATGGAGAATTCCAGGTTATAACGTTCGCCGAAGGTAAAACGCTTCAGTGCGGTCAGGTCCAGGTCGTTGATGGCGCGGCCTGGCAGGGTGTTGCGCCCGGCAGTTGCCTTGGCGTAGGTGCCTAACTGAATGTACTGAGCGTTCGGGTTGATCGCTTGATAGGCAACGATGTCGCCATTGCTGTTGTGGAGCGTCAGAATACCTGAGCCGGTTCCAGACACGCCGCCGACGTTGAAAATAGAACGGTCACCAGCGGTGTCCCCGTTGCCATTGGCATCAATTCCGGATTGCACGGTCATCCACTCGCCAGTCTGGTAGGTATACACCGGGCCGAATTCCCAGTTACCCAGAAGGTTGTGTTGCATCCAGTTGCCGCTGTGCTTGTAGAGAGGCACATCGTACAAGAGGGCAAGGGTGAAGCGGTGACGGTGATCCAGCGCCGAGTTCGACCGATCAGCAGCCAGATTCTGGAAGTCCTGCGTACGGCGCGGAGTCAGATAGGTAGAGAAAAAGTCCGCCGTGCTGTTGTCAATCGTCTTGCTAAAGGTGTACGCCGCAACGAATTGCAAACCGTTCGACATCCGCTTGTTCAACTGCGTGGCCAAACCGTGATAAGTCGAGTGGCCGTCTGGGCGGAACGAAACGAGAGGCGTAAAGAAGCCTGCATCAAAATAAGCTGGGACATAGCCGTTTCCGTTTCCGTAGACTCCGCCAAGAATTCCCGTAGCTGGGATTTCTGGCGTTGTGTCTGTTGCAGGCACTGCCGGTACCCCTTTGATATAAGGCAGAGCATCGAGAGCTGCCTGTCCGGGATTCTTCAGATAGGTCGGCAGAAACACAGTATTGTTAATTAGCGGCTGCTTGTTGATGCGCTCTTGCACGTTGAGGTGGATACCAGCCGTGCCGACGTAGCGCACTTCGGCCGTGAAGTCTTTCATGAATTGGTGTTGAATGCTCGCCGTCCAGGTGATGGACTTCGGACTCAACTGGTTCACAAAGACCTGGTTTGCGGTATTCGCACGCTGTGTCGCCACATCTGGGAAGGTAACGATACCCGAACTCGTCGGAATACCGCCTTTTGCAAGAAAGCCGGGTTGTCCCGGGGCTACAGGGCACAATGGGTTTACAGTGGCCGGATCGTCCGTAAGCAGGCAATCCACCGTGCCGCTCAACTGTGGAGGCAGAGACAAAATGCCGATATTGTCGTAAAGCACGTCGTAGGAGATGCGGCCCCCGACGCGAATGGAAGTGGTTCCGCTGTTTCCGGGCGAGTAGGCAACGCTAACGCCAGGTCCCCAGTTATTCTTCGGGGCCTTTGGTTCAGCGAAGCTCACAAGTCCGGGAACGGTAGCGGCAGAATTCAATGTCTGCTGGCGTTCACCGAACGGAATTGTTGTGTATTCGTAGCGAATTCCGTAGTTCAAGGTCAAGTTCGGCCGGATTCTGTAGCTATCGGTGGCGAACCAGTAGAGGGCCACTTGGTCGCCGTAATAAACCGGATTGCCCAAGCTGCGCTCGCCGAGAGAATCGGGGGTCAGGTCGCGGAAGTAGACATCCATATTGTTGTACTCGTAATCTCCACGCGCGCGTTGCGTAAAGGTCTGCGGCGAAATGTACTTGCGGCCTTCAAACCCAAACTTCATGGTATGGCGTCCCTTCACCCAAGTGAAGGTATCGGTACCTTGGTAGACGTTTTGATATGTGTACTGAGGCGCGAGATTGTCAGGCCCAAGTTGGGCACCACCAAATCGAAGAAGGCCAAGGTCGGATAGCTGTCGAGCCCCCCGAACGCAAAGCTGCCCGAGTTCAACGCGTTGTAGGAGCGGTTGTAGCCCAAACGGAATTCGTTGCTCATTGACGAGTTGAAGGTGTGGTATTCGTTGATGGTGACCAGCCGGTTGTTGTTGGCGGGTTGCGTCAGGAAGAAAGCCGGGAACGTGGCGTTCGCATTGTCCAAGGTAGTGAAGTTGTTGAACATAAACGCGCCGTTCAGGCGGTCCTTGGAGGAAATGTCGTAGTCGAGCTTCGCCATCCAGGTCAATGCGTTGTTGTAGTTCGGCGCTGCCAAGGAGAACGTGGCGACTTCGACAGGAGAGCCAGCAACTGTATTGAAGGATGTAGCCGCCGGGTTGGCTACGGTCCCATCATAGTTAGCGGCCTGCGTACAAGCATTGTCGTTGGTGACCGCGGCTGCCGGCGTGCATGTACTTCTGGAATTCCACGAGGTTGTTGTGCGAAATCTTGCCCGCCGAATCAAGCGCAGCTAGCGTGGCGTAACCATTCGCGGTTGGTGTGCAGATACCACCGAGTGGAACGCTGGCCTGACCTACCGGGTTGTATTGTGCGCTGCCGAAGAAGAACAGTTTGTTCTTGAGTATCGGACCGCCGATGTTTCCACCAAACCGGTTGTTGTCATACCGCTGATTCGAGTCGAATCCGCTATTCTTTGTGGATTGATCAATGGCGTTCATATTCCGGTTCTGGCTGTAGACGTAGCCCAAACCATGTAACGCGTTGGTGCCGCTCTTGAGTACGAAGTTCAGCTGGCCACCAGAGGAATGTCCAAATTCCACGGAGTAGTCATTCTGCAACACGGTGAATTCCGCAACGGAGTCGTTCGGGATGGTAACCAGTGGTCCGGTTACGCTCTTATCGTTGTTGTCTACGCCCTCGACCGTGAAGTTGTTGTTGCGTGGGCGCTGCCCACCAACGGAGGGGCCCGAACCGGCGCCAACACCACCGCTCGATGAGACTCCAGAACTCAACAGTGACAGGTTTAGTACACCGCTGCCTTGTGTAGCAGAGGGCAGAACTGCTGCGGCCGTATTCTCAAAGGTGGTGCTCAACTGCGAAGTCGTTGTATCGAGTGCCGTTACGCCACCCAAAACTTCGATGGATGTCGTTGTGGTGCTCAATTCCAGGGTAATTGGCAGCGTGGAGGTCTTGTTCAACTCCACACGCAGCCCATTGATGTTCGTCGTGGCAAAGCCGGGTGCCGTTGCCGAGATATTGTACGCAGCGACCGGCAGGTTGTTGAAGCGGTACTCACCCTGCCCATTGGTCGTGGTCTCGTGCTTTACACCAGTCTCAACGGCGGTCGCAGTAACCGTCGCATTGGGAACCGCTGCGCCGCTCTTGTCCAGAACCGTCCCGGTGAGGTCGCCGCTGATCACCTGCGAATTGACGGTACCGATCACCAAACCTAATCCTAAGACCACTGCAAAGAAATAAACCAACAACTTGTGGTACGTGAGCTCCATGCACTCCTCCTAGAACTTAACCTGTAATTTCATAATGGGAAGAAAGTTCCGACAGCAAAGCGAGATACGCTTCGCGTCGTCCCCCAAATCAACAACCAAACTGAGCTGCCACAAAGATGATAGAAAACGAACGTAAGCAACCGTTGTCCTCAATTATGCAATTGACTCTCCAAACACACGTTTACTTGTATAAACCATGTCCAGGTAATTCTATATTTATCAGCAATATAGATTCATTGCTGTATATGCAGACCTTCCTTCCAGGCCGTGCGACTACGCATCTCGGTAGAATCTATGTTTTTTTGAATATAGCCAGTTAGTCCTGGTACTGATGTCTTTTACCACTTCTATAAGCATCTATAAGCACTCGCCACCTGCATACGCTTGACTCTGCACCTCTCTGCATCCATTCTTCTCTCCCATGATTCCGAAAACTCAGTCACTTTCGCGTCGCGACTTTCTCCACTCATCGGCAGCAACCGCATTAGCGACAACTCCTGCGCTCTTGTCCTTCAGGCAGCTTGAAGTTTCGCAAACTTCCAGCGCTTCTTCGACAAAGCCGTTCGGCAAGCGGGTAGAGCCGATCAGCGCTGAGGAATTCCAGCAGCGAACGCAGCGTGCACAGGAACTGATGGCCGAAGCATCACCAAAACTGGATGCGCTCATCCTTGGACCAGGGTCTTCGCTCTACTATTTCACTGGGATTCGCTGGGGACTCAGTGAGCGTTTGCTGGCGCTGGTACTTCCGCAGTCAGGTCAGCCGATTCTGGTGTGCCCTGCATTTGAGGAAGGGCGGATGCGCGAGTCGCTGCACTATCCGGCGGAAGTTCGCGTATGGCAGGAAGATGTAAGTCCAACGAAACTGATCGCCACGGCGCTTGCTGATCGCCATCTTGGCTCTGGCCGAATCGGAATCGAAGAGACTCTGCCGTTCACGTTCTACGATCATCTGCGCGAGGCTGCATCTGGTTGCACGTTTGTTTCGGCGGATCCGGTCACGATTGCGTGCCGCTCCGTAAAATCCCAGCATGAACTCAATTTCATTAAGGGCTGCGTGTTCCGCTACGTGCGACGTGTTTCGCGGAGTCTTTGCTTCATTGAAGGAAGGCATGTCGGAAGAAGATATCGGAAACCTGGTTAGCGCAGGCTTTGCGCAACAGGATCTTCGCGGCGGCGCTCTTGTGTTAATCGGACCGGCTGCCGCGCTTCCGCATGGTTCCAAGATGCCGCATAAACTAAAGGAAGGCGACGTTGTGCTGATCGATGGCGGCTGCACTATAGAAGGTTACGAATCGGATGTCACGCGTACGGGAGTTTTTGGAAAGGCGTCGGACAAGGTTCAGCAGGTTTTTGAGATCGTTCGGAAGGCGCAGGATGCAGCACTTGATGCCGCACGCGCAGGCAAACTCAGCGGCTCGGTGGATGACGCGGCGCGTGCCGTCATCGTTGCTGGGGGTTATGGGCCCGACTACAAATACTTCACGCACAGGTTGGGTCATGGCCTGGGACTCGACGGCCACGAGCATCCTTATCTGGTGCGTGGCAGCAAAACGGTGTTGGACGCTGGAATGACCTTTTCCAACGAGCCGGGCATTTACATTCCCGGGGAGTTTGGAATCCGCTGCGAGGACGATATGGTCATCGCCGCCGAAGGACCGGCGCAGTTGCTTACGCCAGGATTTCAAGTCTCTTTGGAAAAGCCCCTGGGCTAGCGAGTCAAACAAAGGTGCCCGCATCGAAAGGCGGCCGCTAGACAATCGAGGCGGCTGTGGAATTCGTAGCGAAGCGAAAAGTGCGTTTTTGCAGAAAGCAAGTCCAGGATCCGCAGGATGTAATGAGATAACAGGTTTGTGGTCATTACATTTCCGCTCCAGGCAAGCCTTGCGTAATGAGATAACGCGATTTATCTCATTACATTTCAATGAAATGAGGGGCATGTAATGAGATAAACGGGTCTAGCCCATTACATTGGACATGAATTCGACGACCCTGGCTTCGGCCCAATGGCGCTCTTGGCCCTGCCATTTGGAGATGAAACCGCAATGGCCACCGTGATCGGGAGCGACAAACTGGACAAGCGGATTGTCCGCGACCTTCGCGCGCAGGAAGGATTGGTAGGGGACGAAGGGGTCATCCTTAGCGGTCATTAACAGGAGCGGGACTTTCACCTGGGCGATTACTCGTTTTGCTCCCGCGGCTTCGTAGTACTCCTCGGCATCCTTGTATCCAAATTGCGGGCCGGTAATGACGTCGTCGAATTCTCGTACAGAGCGAATCGGGCCAAAACCGTTCTTTGAATAGCGCTGTGGGAAAAGTTCAGCTTTGCGGAGGAAGCGAGCGAGCAAGCCTTTCACAAAATGGCGCTGGTAGAAAAAGTTCTGCGGCTCTTCCAGAGCATCGGCGCAAGCAGACAAATCCATTGCGGGGCAAACGACAGCAAGTCCACGCAATTCCTTTGGCGCTTCCCTGCCCAGTTCACCGGCCATCTTGGTGACGAGGTTGCCACCCATGGAATAGCCAGCAAAGAAAATGTGATGGAAGCCGTCAGCGATTAATTCCAGAAGAATAGCGTGATAATCGTTGCTCATGCCGCTGTTGTAAAGCGTCGGTGTGAGGAGTTCGGTGCCACCGCAATTGCGCTGGTTCAGGCGAATGGCGTGGTAGCCACGAGCGAAAGCCTTGTCGGCAATGCCGATGGAGTAGCCAGAGTCGCTGGAACCTTCGAGTCCATGCACAATAAGAATGATGGGGACATCGCGGCGCTGCCCCGGCTGCCAGTGACAAACACCCTTCAATCGCGATTCGGGATCGACGCGGAACAGCCGCTCTTCGGGCGAATTCAGCGCGAACTTGCGGCGGATGAATGTGCCCGCAATGGTCTGCAGATGGCCGTTTTTCAATAGTCGGTGTGGTTCAAACGGCTTGATCTTTTCGGTCATGCAACCTCTATCGCATGTCATTGCTACTGGCAGAATTCGAGTGTACTGTACAAAAATCGTGCGCAGGTTCAAAGGATGACACGACTTTTCTTCGTTGTACCTGGTTTGAATAGCTTAGCAAGATCCGAAGCACAAACTGCCGCAACTTGACCGGGCTCTGAGTTAACCACTAAAATCAAAGATTAAACCGTGACGCATTTTATCGACTTACTGAACTCATCCACTGGCCCAGCGGCTACACGCTGGGCTGCGCTGTTTCTGGCCACGCGCTCCGACGGGCCACATCCCATTTTGCGAGGCATCCATGATTGATGGTCCGATACTTGAGGGTCTGACATTTGACGATGTGTTGCTGGTGCCGGGCAAATCGTCGATCCTGCCCACCGACGTAGATACGTCCACGCAATTTACGCGCAAACTTACCATTAATATTCCGCTGGCTTCTGCCGCGATGGATACGGTGACGGAATCGAGGCTGGCCATTGGGATCGCACGGCAGGGCGGCATCGGCATCATCCACCGCAACCTGGCAATTGACCGGCAATATGAAGAGATCGACCGGGTGAAGCGGTCCGAGTCGGGAATGATCGTCGATCCGGTGACGATTTCACCCGACATTACCATTCGCCAGGCACTTGAGATCATGAACAAGTACCGGATTTCCGGGTTACCGGTCACGCGCGGAACCCGGTTGACGGGAATTCTGACGAATCGCGATCTTCGCTTCGAGAAAAACCACGCCCAGATGGTTGGCCAGGTAATGACCAAGGACAATCTGGTCACCGTGCCGGTAGGGACGACGCTGGAAGAAGCGGAAAAAATCCTGCAGAAACACCGCATCGAAAAACTCCTAGTGGTGGATGCCGATTTCAATCTGAAAGGCCTGATCACCGTAAAAGACATTCAGAAGAAATTGGAATACCCAAAGGCATCAAAGGACGACCATGGCCGGCTGTGCTGTGGCGCGGCGGTGGGAGCAACGGGCGATTTCCTGGAACGTGCCGTGGAAATGGCCAAAGCAAAGGCCGATGTTCTGGCAATTGACACTGCTCACGGACACACAGAACGGGTGATGGAAGCCATTAAAGCGATCAGGCATCGCTTGCCGGACATGCAGTTGATTGCGGGAAATGTGGCCACAGAAGAGGGCGCTCGAGACCTGATTTCTCTTGGAATCGACGGATTGAAAGTAGGCATCGGGCCGGGATCGATTTGCACCACGCGCGTCGTTACGGGCGCGGGCGTGCCGCAACTGACGGCGGTAATGGGAGCGGCGAAAGCGGCGCGAGGCACCGGAGTGCCGATCATTGCGGATGGCGGTATCAAATACTCCGGAGATATTTCGAAGGCGATTGCCGCAGGCGCTTCGTGCGTGATGATTGGCAGCCTGTTCGCGGGGACGGAGGAGTCGCCCGGGGAGACCATTCTCTATCAAGGGCGAACATTCAAGTCTTATCGCGGAATGGGTTCGCTAGGCGCGATGGAAGCCGGCTCCGCGGATCGTTATTCACAAGAGGGAGCGGAGCGCGGCAAGTCTGTGCCGGAAGGTGTGGAAGGACGTGTGGCGTATAAAGGTCCGCTGAGCGGGCTGACGGATCAACTGGTAGGCGGTTTGAAAAGCGGCATGGGCTATGTTGGCGCGCGAACGATCAAAGAAGTTTGGGAGAAGGCACGATTCCTGCGAATCACCGCAGCAGGATTGCGCGAGAGCCACGTTCACGACGTGGTGATAACCAAGGAAGCGCCGAACTATCGGATGGAATAATCGAAGGATTCGCGATAGAGAACACAGCGAGCACGGAGAAGAGGACCTGGGGGTGTGAGGTCGATGGGGATAAGTTGAGATCCTTGGTCGCAGACCTTGTCGGACGTTCCTCAGGATGAAATTTTGATTTGCTTGGCCAGTAGAAAGAACACAGGCTGAAGCCTGCGCTACTTAGGAGATTCTGTTGCCCGGAAATGAACCTTGGAGAAACCCGCGTCCCGCTCCTTCGGCGGAAGAGATTCGAGCGCGGGTTCCAGCAAAATCAATGATTCCCAGCTGGGTTCGCGCCTGGTGGCCTGCGATGGCGTGGGCGTACGTGATTTTCCTGTTGTCGACCGATTCGTTTTCCGCGGAACACACGGGCTCGGTACTCGCCACGATTTTGCACTGGCTACTTCCTCACTTAAACGACGATCAGTTCGAGCATATCCATCACATGGTTCGCAAGACGGCTCACTTCACGGAATATTTTATTTTGTATTTGCTGCTGTTTCGCGGCTTTCGGGGAGATCGCCGCGGCTGGCGTCTCTCCTGGGCCGCCGCTGCACTGGGTATAGCCGCCTTCTATTCGGCGTTGGATGAAATTCACCAATCGTTCGTAGCGTCGAGAACCGCTTCCGTTTGGGATTCGCTTCTGGATTCCGCGGGGGCATTCGTAGCATTAGTTGTGGTTTTCCTCTTTTTCCGATTATTTCGTTCCCCTCGTACTGCCTGATAGACTTCGCGGTCTACCCAATGAATGACCACGTCACCCTGGAAATTGCAGTGGAATCCGTTGCAGCGGCTCAAGCGGCCGAGCGCGGAGGTGCGGATCGAATCGAATTGTGCTCGTCGCTAAGCTGTGGAGGGCTGACACCGAGCGCGGAATCAATGCAACAGGCACGAAGCAGCGTGAACAAACCTGTTTTTGTTTTGATTCGCCCGCGGGCAGGAAATTTCTGCTACGCGCCGGAGGAGTTCCGTGCCATGCAGCGCGGTATCGAATTGGCACGAGAGATGAAGATGGATGGAGTGGTGCTAGGAATTCTTCGCGAAGACCATTCGGTGGATATTGAACGAACCAAGGAACTGGTGAACCTGGCACGACCGATGAAGGTTACATTTCATCGCGCGTTTGACGAGTGCCGCGACAGGATGCGCGCGCTGGAGAATGTAATTCAGACCGGGGCGGATCGAATTCTTACTTCGGGTGGCAAGCCAGATGTGGTGGCGGGTGCTGATTCGCTCCGTGAGTCAGTTGTGGCAGCGGGAGAACGAATCGTTATTATGCCGGGGGGCGGAATAACGCCTGAGAATTTCGGATTCGTGCAGCAAGTAACTGGCGCGCGGGAATTTCACTCGGGGCTGGGTAGGGTTTTGGAATACGGAAGTAAGGATACGCGCCGATTCGCGGAGCAAGTCAAGAACTTGGCAAGCCTGAAAGTGAAGAGTTTTTTCAGGGGCAGAAGCCCCGATCATTGAGAGATCTTGATGTTGGAGCTGAAGCTCGGACCGCCATTGAAGAAGAGCGCCGATCTAAAGATCGGCCACCACACCTAAAAGCGGGAACGCCGGCTAAGGAAGGTGCTGGCCGAGGAAGAACTCCCAGGCGTCTGCGTTCACTTTTGCGGAGACCGCGTAATAGTTATGATCGTGATTCTTCAGTTCGTTGTAGCGGACAGCAAATCCACGCTTCTTGAGTAGATCGACGGTGCGACGAACGTTTTTGATTGGCACCAACGGATCATCTACTCCGATGTAAATGGTTACCGGAGTCTTGCGCGTGGCGTGATCGAGGATGGAATCGTATTGTGGATCGATGCCCATGGCGTGAACACCCATTGCGGCAAAATACTCCGACTGAAAAGCCAACGCATCGTAGGCGAGATAGCCACCCATGGAATTCCCAAAAACGTAGATGCGTTTTGGATCGAGTTGAGCAGCTTGTCTGGTGTCTTCGACTATGCAGTGAAAGACACGCGGCGCAATGTCTTCAAATTCCCTTGTGCGTGGAAGTTCCGGCGCGATCAGGATTATTTTTTCCTTGTCGGCGAGGGAGTGCCAGGCGTCAATCATGGGGGCAGGCTTGTCACCAGCACCATGAAGCAGGAGGACGGCAGGAAGTTTGGCGGACGGAACAGATTCCCCAGGGGGAAGCTTGAGGAGATAGTTGATTGGCTCACCCTCGCAAGTGACCGTGCGAACCAGGATGCGGCCTGCTTGTGCTGGAAGCACGAGAACGATACTAAGGATGCAGAGATAGAGCAGGTGGCGAAGGCGCATGCCCGAGTGCGATTAAGCTCCGGCCTTTGCCTGACGACGAAGGAACGTCGGAACGTCCAAGTCGTCCTTGGGAACTTCCTTCTGGACTTCGCGGATGTTTTGCGAAACCTGGTGGACGACGTTGGGCGGTGGTTGCGGCAATTCCTGCTGGACAGGAACTTCGCGTCCCGCTTTCCATGTTGCAGGAAGGAAAGCCGGCCGGGACTTGACCGCGCTCTTGCCGGCATCTTTGAAGCCAGCGGCAATGACGGTGATTTTGACGGCGTCTTTCATGGCTTCGTCCATCACCGCGCCGAAAATGATGTTGGCATTTTCGTGAGCGGCTTTCTGGATCACGCTGGAGGCTTCATGAACTTCATGGAGCGAAAGCGAAGAGCTGCCGCAGATGTTGATGAGAATTCCCTGGGCGCCTTCGATGGAATTGTCTTCGAGCAAGGGACTGGAGATAGCGCGATTCGCCGCGTCGACGGCGCGATTCGTTCCCGTGGCCACAGCAGTACCCATGACGGCATAGCCCTGACCGTGCATGATGGCTTTCACGTCAGCGAAGTCGCGATTGATGATGCCGGGAACGGTAATGATGTCGGAAATCCCCTGCACTGCCTGGCGAAGAATGTCGTCGGCAATGCGGAACGCATCGAAAAAGCTGGTGCCGCGTTCCACGGTTTCCATCAAGCGTTCGTTGGGGATGACGATGACGGTGTCGACCACGCCGATCAATTCCTGAAGTGCCTGCTCCGCCTGCAGCATGCGGCGCTTGCCTTCGAAGGCGAACGGTTTCGTAACGACGGCAACAGACAATGCACCGAGTTCGCTGGCAAGTGAAGCAACTACGGGAGCGGCGCCGCTGCCGGTTCCTCCGCCCAGGCCGGAGGTGATGAAGATCATGTCGGCACCTTCGAGCGCTTCGATAATTTTGTCGGTATCTTCGAGAGCGGCTTTGCGACCGATCTCCGGATTTGCTCCCGCGCCAAGTCCCTTGGTGAGTTTTCCGCCGAGCTGCAATTTCACAGGGGCTTGCGAAAGCTTCAGCGCTTGAAGATCGGTGTTCGCGGTGACAAATTCCACGCCTTCTACTTTTGCGCGGATCATTCGGTTCACGGCGTTGCAGCCACCACCACCGACACCAATCACTTTAATCTTCGCCGGCGATAGCTCTTCGCTGAAGCTCATCCGGATGCCTGCGTCTTTCGCTGTCATGCTGCTCCCCCTGTCCGGCTGGTCAAAGTCATTTATAAAACTCGGCTTAGCTCGATTCCATACCGAGTTTTTAAGCCCTGTGGAAAACTGTTTCCCATGGGTGGTTTTGCCACCTTTGGCGATCAGGATTCCCCGCCTCGGAAGGCTTGCCCCACAAAACTATCAGGCTCCCGCGAACATCGATTTCAGCCTGGAGACTAAACCGTTGGATTTCTGCGGGCCGGCGCGGCGCGCTTTCGCGGCGTAGAGCACCAAGCCGATCACGGTGGCATATTCCGGTTGGGCCACCTGCTCTGGCAAATCCTGGATGCCTCGCGGCTCGGCAATTCGCACCGGCAACTGGAAAGTTTCCTCGGTCACATCGACAAGACTGTTCAGGCGTGCGCCACCACCGCAAAGGATGAAGCCAGCGGGAATCTGGGAGTTGAGACCGGCGCGGCGGAGATCCTCGGAAATCAAGGCGAGGAGTTCGTTGGTACGTGGCTCGATGATATCGGTAAGATTGCGAGCAAAGATGGTGCGAGGAGGACGGTCGCCGACCGTGGCAATTTGGATAGCTCCGTCGTCGCGCAAGAGATGTGCCGAGGCACAACCGTGGTGACGCTTGATTTTCTCCGCTTCGGGAATTGGCGTGCGAAGGCCGACCGCCAAGTCGTTGGTGAAGTGGTCTCCCCCAATCGCGACTGCGCTGGTGTGGCGAACTACACCGCCACCGTAGACAACCATTTCTGTCGTACCACCGCCGATGTCCAGCAAGCAACAGCCGAGGTCCTTCTCGTCCTGTGTCAAACAGGCTTCTGCGGAAGCCAAAGGTTCCAGAACGGTATCGTTTATTAGAATTCCCGCTTTATTCGCCGCCGTAACGAGATTCTGCGTGGCCGAAATCGACGAAGTAACAATGTGCACGTTGGCTTCCAGACGCTGGCCAACCATGCCGACGGGATCGCGAATGCCATCTTGCGCGTCGACGATAAATTCGTGCGGCAAGACGTGGAGAACCTCACGGTCTTCGGGAAGAGAGACGTTGCGAGCGGCATCGATGGTACGGCGGAGGTCGTCGCGTTCAATGTCCCGCGGACGTGGTCCCAGGGGAACACCGCCCCGGCTGTTGACGCCGCGAACGTGTCCACCGGCTACTCCAATGACGGCGGATTCGACAGGGATGTTGGCAACGCCTTCGGCCTCTTCGACCGCGCGACGGATGGAACTGACCGTGGAGTCGAGGTTGACGATGAGTCCCTTACGCAACCCTTTGGATTCGGCTGCACCGAGGGCGAGGAATTTGACCTGATCGTTTTCAAATTCGGCGAGAAGCACGCAGGTTTTGGTGCTTCCGATGTCGAGCCCGACGAGGTATTTGTCTTTCTTGCTCAAAGCCTTCTCCTGCTATTTGTGTTTGGTGACAGGTGCGCTGGTGTCGGGGTTCACCACGACCTGTTTTGCATATTGCAGATCGATGGATTGCACGCGGCCGGCGCTGGCCTGCCACTGCGCAAAATTGTCGATCAGCTTGCGATACTTGTTGGTGAAATCGTTTTGACCGAAGTGAACGGTAACGGCCTGGGGATCGTTGGCGCTGGCAAGACCCGCGATCACGACGCGCAGATCGCGCGGATTGCTGAGGTCGATTTCGCTGACATTGTCGGTGGAACCGGCACGAACCAGATCGATGGACTTGGTGAATTCCTGATAGCTCTTCATGCGCTTTTCGCGCTCGTCGCGTGGCATGTTTTCAGAAAGGCCGGTCACGATCGGGAAATGAAAGTCCTCGCCCTCGGGACGGTCGAGCAACACGCCATGCGCGTCAATCAGAGTGAGCTCGGCGCCATTGCGAAAGAAAGCAATCGGCGTGCGTTCGGTGATTTCCACGCGTAGGCGATTAGGAAGAATGCGCTGGATGGTGGCTTCTTCGACCCAGGAAACTTCTTCGATTTGCGAACGACGGGTGTCCAGAGGAATCTGCAGAAGGCTATGGTTACGGTCGCGGATAAAGAGCTTCTTGATCTCGCCTTCCGGCACGATGTGATTCTGGCGGACTTCGATCTGGTCGGGGTTGAGGAGCAGCATCTGCGGTGAGTGAAGGGCAAAACGTGTGCCAACGAAGGCGACAGCGAGCACAGTTATTGCGATGGTCGACCAAAAAAACAGACGGCGGTAGAAGGACCAGGACTTGCCACCGATTTTCTTGCGGCGGATTTCGACAGGTTTCTGGCGGCGAAGGAACTTCGGCTCTTCGTCGCTGACGAGCTCGGGCCGGTACGCTTCCTGCTCCGCCGTAGCGGCCGCAACATTCCGCTGGATGGGTTTCAGGCGTTCCAAACGACCACCTCGTTTTCGAGAGTGACGCCGTAAGCACCGCGAACTTTTTCGCGAACATCGGCGATAAGGGCCAGCATGTCCGCGGCGGAGGCTTTACCGGCGTTGACGAAGAAATTGGCGTGGCGATCGCTGACGCGGGCATCGCCTACGGAAAAGCCTTTGAGGCCGAGTTCATCGATCATGCGGCCGGCGGAAGCTCCCGGAGGATTCTTGAAAATGCATCCGGCGCTCTTCTGGCCAAGCGGCTGGCTGGCACGGCGCTTCTCATTGCAGATACGAATTCCTTGAAGGATTTCCTTAAACGGCTTGGAGGGTAGTTCGAGCTTCACTGAGAGCATCATATCATCGGGCGCAAAAGAAGTGTGCCGGTATTCAAACGAAATCTGTTCGCCCTTGAGGATTTCAATTTCTTGGGCAGCCGCACGATAGACTTTTACCTCCCGGACATAGGAACCGATTTGCGTTCCATAGGCTCCGGCATTCATGCGGAGCGCTCCACCGACGGTGCCGGGCACGCCGATCAGACCCTCCAAGCCGCCGAGGTCGTGCTTGGCGCAGAAAGTAACGGTGCGGCCGAGATCCGCGGCGGCATCTACAGTGGCGATATTGCCGTCGAGAACGACATCCTGTTCCGGTTGGGCGAGTTGCAGCACGACAAAGGGTAGTTCGCCATCGATAACCAACAGGTTCGAACCGCCGCCGAGAAACTTGTGCGGGATGGCATGACGGTCCAGGAGGTTGAGTAAATCCGGGATGGCGTCGTGGCGATGAATGCGAATCAGATCCGTTGTGCCGCCAATACCTAAGTACGTGTAATTCAGCGAGCGATGTGCCTTGAACCAGTTCGTTGCCGAGAGACTGGAGATCCGCGATTAGTTTGGGATGCTAATCCTCACGGTGAACTCCCTCGTCGACGCGATATTCCGTGCCCAGGAGAACCATCAGTTCGTTGCTGGCACGGCTGACATTGCCCGCACCAATGGTCATGACGGCGTCGGCGGCTGTGCTTCGCGCAACAGAAACTCGATTGCTTCCTGCATGGAACGGAAGTAGTGGACGTTTTTGTGGCCAGCTTCGCTGATGGCGTTCGCCAGCGCTTCGCTTGTGATGCCGGGGATGGGGACTTTCGCTGGCCGCGTAGATGTCCAGGAGCACAAGGATGTCTGCTTGATTGAAAGCACGGCTGAACTCGTCCCAAAGATGTTGCGTGCGGGAGATAGCGATGCGGCTGGAACAGGACCAGCAGACGATTGAACTTGCAGCCACGAGCGGCTTCGAGGGTGGCGCGAATCTCGACAGGGTGATGGCCGTAGTCGTCGACAACGACGATGTCGTTGACCACACCCTTGATATCGAAGCGGCGTCCAACGCCCGCAAATTTCGCGAGGCCTTCCTTGATCAGGTCCGTAGCAACGTTTAAGTAGAGAGCCACTCCCGCAGCGGCAGCAGCATTGCGGACGTTGTGAACGCCGGGGGGATGCGGCAAGCTGGAAAAGACCGAGATCGTCTCCTTTGTAGGTAAGACGGAACTGGCTGCCGAGACCGACCATTTCGATGTCGCTGATGACGAGATCCGCCTGGCTTGACGTGCCATAGGTGAGGATGGGGCGCTTGACGCTGGGAATGATGGCCTGAACGTTTGGTTCGTCGAGGCAAAGGATAGCGGACCCATAGAACGGGACGCTGTTCACAAACTGGATGAACGCGCTCTGAATATCTTCCAGAGAGGAATACTGATCGAGGTGTTCGCGATCGATGGTGGTGACGACGGCGACGACCGGGGCGAACATCAGGAAGCTGCGATCGCTTTCGTCGGCTTCGACAACGAAATATTCCCCGCGACCAACACGGGCCGTGGTGCCGGCTTGATTGACTTTGCCACCAATGACGAACGTGGGATCGAGATGAGCTGCGGCAAGAATGGAAGCCACCATGGAGGTGGTGGTGGTCTTGCCATGCGCGCCAGCAACGGCAATTCCGTATTTCAGGCGCATCAGTTCGGCGAGCATCTCCGCACGGGGAATCACAGGGACTTTTTGCTTGTGCGCTTCGATCACTTCCGGATTGTCGGATTTTACGGCGGAAGAAATTACGACGACGTGCGCTCCCTGGACATTGTCCGCTTTATGGCCTTCGTAAACGGTGGCACCGAGGTCCTGCAGACGTTCCGTGATGGTAGAGGGTTTGGTGTCCGAGCCGGAGACGGAATAGCCGAGAGTGAGCAGGACTTCAGCAATGCCACTCATACCGATGCCACCAATGCCAACCAGGTGGATGCGCTGAAAATTGCGAAACGATACCATCATGACCGCCAGTTCCTCCCCAAACCTCTCTAGCTACAAAAGCTGCCCGCCTCAGAAGGCGGCCCTACAAAACCTCAATCTCCTCCGGCAAGAATGGCTTCGCCAGTTAGCGTGCCGATATCCGCGGCTTGTTCAATCAAATCTACAATTCGCCTGGCGGCACTCGGATAAGCGAGTCTCCGCGCATTGTTCGAGAGTGTTTCGATCTCCTGCGGCTGGTCGAGCAGGGAAAAAATCTCTTTGCTCAATCGTTCGGCGGTAAGCTCGCCTTCCGAAATCAAGCGGCCTGCGCTGGCATTCACCATCTCTTGCGCATTACGCAGTTGGTGGCTGTCCGTGGCGCGCCCGAACGGGATGAAAATCGCGGCACGGCCCGCGGCGGCAACTTCCGCGGCGGTAATGGCGCCCGCGCGGCACACAATCAGATCCGCCCAGGCAAATCGTTCGGCCATGTTGGCGAGGAAGGGTACAACTTCAGCACGGAATCCTCGCTGGTCATAGGCAGCTTTCACAATATTATAGTCGCGCTCGCCGGTTTGATGCACGATCAGCACCTCGCCTTTTCGTGTGGCCAGCAAGTCGATGGCATCGATGAATGCACGATTGATGGGCAGGGCGCCCTGGCTCCCGCCAGTGATCAGAAGGTGAAGCGGCTTTTCCGGCTTGCTGGACGGAATCGAGAAGAACTCTTCGCGAACGGGGCACCCGGTGAGCACAGCTTTTTCTCCCCAGGTTTTGGCCGAGACTTCGTAACCTGTGGCGATGCGCTTGGCCAGCCGCGCAAGGATCTTGTTGGTGAGCCCGGGCTCGGCGTTCGGCTCAAAAATTACGTTGGGAATGCCCTTCAACCAGGTGGCAAGAAGCATCGGTCCCGCGGCATAACCGCCGACACCAAATGCCGCGACCGGATTGTGGCGTTTTAAAACGCCAAAGGCATCCGAGAGACCGCTGCCGAGCATAGCAAGATTCTTTACCAGCGTGAGGCCACCTTTGCCCTTGAGTCCTGCAACGCGCAATGTCTCCAGAGGCAGGCCGGCTTGCGGCACCAACTTCATTTCAATTCCGCGTTGTGTTCCGACCAGCACGACGTCTCGATCCATTCCTCGTGATATCCATTCTTTAGCAATGGCCAGCGCGGGGATGACGTGCCCACCCGTTCCTCCGCCAGCAATCAATAATTTCATCGGTCAATCTCGCAGGGCCGCGCCCGGTACCGACTGTTGCGAAATATTAAGGAGCACTCCGGTTGCCAGAAGCATGACCAAGAGACTGGAGCCGCCATAGCTGACAAACGGCAGGGGAATGCCTTTGGTCGGCATCATACCCAAGACTACGGCAAAGTTGATGAGCGACTGGAAGACAACCATCGCAGTGACGCCCAGGGCGAGCATTCGACCAAAACCGTCGGGCGCGTTAAAAGCAGCGCGCAGCCCGCGCCACGCGAACACCGCGAATAGAACGATGATCACTGCCGCTCCAATGAACCCCAATTCTTCACAAATAACCGCGTAGATAAAATCGGTGTGGGCTTCCGGCAGATAAAACAGTTTCTGCTTGCTTTCCATCAGACCAACGCCAGTGAAACCGCCCGAACCCACGGCGATCAAAGATTGCAGCAACTGAAAGCCCGCACCCTGCGGGTCCGTGTCGGGATGGAGGAAAGCCATCAAACGCGCCTGACGATAGGAGACATGGGTGATGGAGAGAACCAGAAGCGGCAGCGCCATTGCGGCTCCCACAGCCAGCCATTTCCAGGATAGTCCCGCGACAAAGAGAATTGCAGTCATGATCAAGACGATGTCGACTGACGTGCCCAAATCCGGTTGCGCCAAAATCAAAGCCACACAGACGAGGATCGGTGCGATTGCAGGCAGAAGCGTCTGCAGAAAATCCTGCTTCGTGAATTCCAAGCTGATGGCGGTACGGCGACGCAGATCCAGGAACCAGGCGAGATATAGAATCACAGCGAGTTTGGCAAGTTCCGAAGGCTGGATGTTAACCGGGCCGAGTTTGATCCAGCGGTGCGTGGCGTGGGATTTATCGAGGAAAAAAGCTCCCACCAACATCAGCACGACAAGACAGAGCGCCGTGTAGACGACAGCGGGTTCGCGCAGTCGATGATAGTCGAGGCGCATCAGTGCGAACATGCCGAGAAGGCCGATGACCAGCCATGCGATTTGGCGGACCACGAAGATGTAGGAGTGGCCATACTGATTTTGCGCGGTAACGGCAGAGGCGCTGAAGATCATTACGGCGCCGAGCAAGCAGAGCACGAGGGTCACACCAAAAAGCCAGCGATCAGTGTCGGAACGTCTCGTCACGAGAATGAGCCTTTCTGCGGAAGATTGTGAACCAATTCTTTGAAAATATGGCCCCGCTGCTCATAGTTTTGGAACTGGTCGAAACTGGCGCAGGCAGGCGCAAGTAAAACTATGTCACCCGATTTTGCGGCGTGCGAGGCAATCTCAACGGCGCGTTGCAACGTGCCGGCGCGCTCGATAGCCACGCTGCCGCGAATCTGGGGCTCAATCTTGTCTGCAGCGGCGCCAATCAGCAGTGCCAGGATGGCCTTATCTCGCAGCGGGCTCTGGAGCACCGTGTAATCGCTGCCTTTGTCTTTGCCACCGAGAATAATCAAGATGCGGCCGGGGAAAGCGTCGAGGGCCTTGAGCGTGGCATCGACATTGGTGGCCTTCGAATCGTTGTAGTAGCGAACGCCGCGAACCTCGGAGACAAATTCCAGACGGTGCTCGACACCCTGAAAGCTTCGCACAGCGTTGCCGATGGAGTTTGCGTACACACCTGAGAGGCGGGCCGCAGTAATGGCAGCCAGCACATTTTCCACGTTGTGGGCACCGGGAAGCGGAATCTCGCTACGCTTCATGATGAATTCCTCTTCCTTGCCACGGACGATGAAAATGTCGTCGCCGCGAATACAGGCACCTTGCGTGACGCTCTGTTTCCGGCTGAAGAAAAACATTTGCGCCTTCCCAGGCAAGTATTTCCGAGAAGGTTCATCATCCAGATTAAAGACCGCAGCATCGAGTTCGGTCTGATTCTCAAACAGGCGTGCTTTCGCGGCACCGTAGGCTTCCAACGTCTTGTGGCGGTCGAGATGATCGGGTGTCAGGTTCAAGAACACTCCAATGTCCGGACGGAAACGTTCAATCAATTCCAGCTGGAAGCTGCTCAGTTCCACGACGGCAACCGTGCCAGCGGTCACTGATTCCACGAGCGAGATCAGCGGAGTGCCGACATTGCCAGCCAAAAAGGCTTGCACACCCGCGCTCTTAAGAATGTGGTGAACGAGTGTCGTGGTAGTGGTTTTTCCGTTCGATCCGGTGATGCCAATCAGTTTCCCTTCCAGAAAGCGGTAGGCAAGTTCGATTTCACTCCAAATGGTGATGCCTTTCGAACGGGCCGCGGAAAGGAACGGATCGCCGGCGGGAACGCCGGGGCTGGGAATAATCAGGTCTTGCGCCTGAAAAGTTTTTTCAGTGTGGCCGCCGACTTCGAGAATCACACCGGCCTCGCGCAGCTTAGCGGGAATCTCACCCAGTTCTGATTCCGAGCGGGATTCGGTCGCAGTAACAACGGCATTGTGGCCGGCGCAGAACAGAGCTGTAGACACGCCGGTGCGCGCCAGTCCAACGACCAGCACGCGCTTTTTTCGCAGCTCCATGGACCCAGGCATTTGTTTCTAAACCACTAAACCATCTCCTCAGCGGCTAAGGCCGCGACTAAGACCGAAGATTCCCGCCTCAGAAGGCGGCCGCTACAAAAAACCAACAGGCGGCGTAAAGCCGACCCCCAATCAACGCAGTTTCAACGTCGTGAGCGCAAATAGCGCGAAAACCAGTGCGGCAATCCAGAAGCGGACAATTACTTTGCTCTCGCTCCAGCCGAGAAGTTCGAAATGATGGTGGATCGGGGCCATGCGGAAGATGCGTTTGCCGCGCAGCTTGAACGAAGCGACCTGCAAAATCACGGAGAGCGCTTCGATCACAAAAATACCGCCAACGAAGACGAGGAGCACTTCCTGTTTGATGATGACGGCGATGGTCCCGAGTGCGCCGCCGAGGCTCAGCGAGCCAACGTCTCCCATGAAGACTTCGGCAGGATGGGCGTTGTACCACAAGAAACCAAGCGAGGCCCCGACAAGCGCGCCGCAAAAGACAGTGAGTTCACCAACGCGTGGGATGTACTGAATTTCCAGATAGTTTGCCCAGCGAAAATTGCTGCTGACATATGTGAGGATAGTGAGCGCACCCGCGGCGACGACGGTGCAACCGATTGCCAGACCGTCGAGCCCATCGGTAAGGTTGACGGCATTGGAACTGCCAGTGATGACGATAGCAATGAAAATAAGAAACGGAATGAAGGCCAGAGGCCAGAGATGCGGCGAATCCAGAATGCTGTGGATCACCAGATCGGGTCGAAATCGTTTGAGGAACGGAACGATCAACTGGGTAGAGTAGGCGCTGTGGGTAGAGAGCGCCAGCAACGAAATGCCAACGACGCTGCTCACCAGAAGTTGGAGAGTCATTTTGCGCTTGCTGGTCAGGCCAAGGTTGCGGCGCTTGGCGACTTTGGCGTAGTCGTCGACAAAGCCAATGGCCGCGAAGGCCAGCAGAGCAAACAGCGAGAGCAACACGAATGGATTTTGCAGATCTGCCCACAGCAAGGTTGGCACAGCGGTGGAAAGAACAATCAGCACACCACCCATGGTTGGCGTGCCGGCTTTTTTCTGATGCGCTTGCGGACCTTCTTCCCGAATGTATTGGCCGATTTGCAGTTCGCGAAGTTTGCGGATCAGCCAAGGGCCAAAAACAAGTGCCAGGAACATGGCGGTGAGGCTGGCGTAAACAGTGCGGACAGTAATGTAGCGAAATACATTGAGCGGGCTGAAATATTTTTGCAGGACGTGGTAGAGGAGGTAGTAGAGCATTTAGTGAGATCCTCCCACGATGGGCCGGGCATCTTCGGGTGCGAACCGCCCCAGCAAGGAATCGACAATTTGTTCCATTTTTACGCTGCGTGAGCCTTTGACCAGTAGCAAGTCGCCCGGTTGCACAAAGCCGCCCAGAAATTCCGCAGCGGCCGCAGGCGTCGCAAAAAAGTGAGTGTGCTCGCGATTCATTGCGTTGCCCGCGCCTTCGACGAGCGCGGCTGCGTCTCCCTGCACGCCGATGACGTAGTCGATCTTCCCGGTCTTTGCGGCATACTCACCGCCTTCGCTATGCAATTGTTTTGAACTCGGACCAAGTTCGCGCATTTCTCCAGCCGCCAGAATACGGCGGCGGAAACCGGGAGTGGCGGCCAGCAAGCCAATCATGGCCTGCAGCGCGGCGGGGCTGGAATTGTAGGAATCATTGATGAGAGCAAACCCGTTGGTGAATCGAATGAGTTCGCCGCGCATGGAAGGGGTACGCAAATTTGGAAAAACGGTTTGCGCCTCGGCCACGCCGACGTTCCAGAGGTTGGCTGCGGCGATCGCGGCAAGAGCATTCAGTACCACATGCTTGCCAGGCAAAGACATTTCGATACGAGAACTCTTTCCCTCATGCAGCAGGGTGAACGAAGAACCGAGTGCGCCACGATCTTCGATGTCCACCGCGTTGTATTCAGCCGGCTTTTCGATGCCGTAGTAGATGACTCGCCCCGGAGCATGTTTGGCCATGGCCGCGACACGTGGATCGTCCGCGTTCAAGACGGCCACTGAGTTTGGACCGTTCAGTCCCTCCACGAGTTCCCTTTTGGCAAGTGCAATTTCGTCGACCGAAGAAAAATTCAGCAGGTGCGCGGGAGTTACGCGCAATTCGATCGCGACATCCGGCTGGGCAATTGCGGCGAGCCGCTTCAGCTCACCTGGATAGGACATGCCCATTTCGAGAACGGCCACATCGTGCGCTTCGTCGAGACGAAAGATCGTTAATGGAAGGCCGAACTCGTTGTTGAAATTCCCTTCGGACTTCAGGACCCGTAGTTTCGAGCCCAGCAATGCCGCCAGGACCTCTTTGGTAGTAGTTTTGCCGACCGAGCCGGTGATGCCGCAAATTTTCTTGCCCCAATTCTTGCGGACGGCGCGTGCCAGATCGTGGAGTGCTGAGAGCGTGTTCGGAACGGCGATGCAGCGGTCCTGCATCCATCCGGGAAAGCGAGAGAGTTCCGCTTCCGCGACGACAGCGGCCACGGCGCCCGCCTCCAGAACTGCGGCCACGTAGTCGTGTCCATCATTACGCGGACCAAGAATGGCGATGAAGAGTTCTCCGGAACGTAACGTGCGAGAATCAATCGACACACCGGCCACCCGGGCCAAGGGGTCGATTGCGCTCCCCGCCTTTCCCGCCACCGCGTCAACCACCTGTTTAACCGTCCACCGCATAATTTCCTCAATAAGCCAGTTTCACTCCGGATCCGATCGGAGCGATGTTGCGCTCCGCCGAACGGCACTGCCAGGTTCGTTCTCACCGGTTGAGGGCTCCTCCTGTTTCTGCGAGTTGCTATTTCAGTCCGCAGGCCCTCGTCCCACAGCAGGCGACGAGCGCTCTACGTGCCAAACCCTGGGCCGCTGCTTTGCGGCGGCGTATCCGTGTAACCAAGATCACCGAGCGCCTTACGGGCCATCTCGCGATCGTCAAAATGAATGGTGCGGTCCGCGAAGATCTGGTAATCCTCGTGACCCTTTCCGGCTAGAAGGACTATGTCTCCAGCACGGGCTTCGTCAATGGCGAGACGAATGGCTTTCGCGCGATCGGCTTCGATCAGATATTTGCCGGCGGATTTCTGCATGCCGACGACGATATCGCTGATGATCTTCAGAGGATCTTCCTGGCGCGGATTGTCGCTGGTGAGAATGGTGAGGTCGCTCAAACGGCCGGAAGTTTCGCCCATGATGGGGCGCTTGGTGCGATCGCGAGAGCCACCACAGCCGAACAGAGTAATGATGCGACCCTTGGTGTTGAGCTCGCGCGCAGTCTTGATCAGGTTTTCGAGGGCGTCATCGGTGTGCGCGTAGTCGACGACTACCAAAAACGGCTGGCCCTGATCGATGCGCTGGAATCTGCCGGCAACAGCGTGGAGATCCCGAATACCTGCTTCGATGGTTTCGTTGGAGAACCCGAGGGCGATACCGGCTCCGATGGCGGCAAGGATGTTGTAGACGTTGATGCGGCCTACGAGCGAAGACTGCACCTGGATTTTCCCATTGGGTGTTTGGGCGACAAAATTCAGGCCGTTGAAACTGAGCACAAACTTTTTAGCGGCCAAATCTGTACCGTTGGTAATTCCATAGGTAAGGGTGTTTTTTGCGAGGCCTTTTAACTGCTTGCCCCATTCGTCGTCGGTGTTGATCACGGCAAAATCGGGAGCGCCAGCGCCGGTACCTTCGAAGAGATGGCGCTTCGCGGCAAAGTAGTCGTCGAAGGTTTTGTGAAAATCGATGTGGTCGCGCGTGAGATTGGTGAAAACGGCGGCAGCAAAATGACATCCCCACAAGCGGTCGAGCGCGAGGGCGTGCGAACTGGCTTCCAGGACGGCGTGCGAGCCCTGTGCGTCGCGAACTTCCGCGAAGAAGGATTGCAGTTCGATGGATTCGGGCGTGGTGTTGGGCGCGGGATAGTCGCCAAGCGGCGTGTGATAAGCGATGGTGCCGAAGAGTCCAGTCTTCGCGCCAGAAGCCTTGATGATGGAATCGACCACGGAACTGGTCGTGGTTTTGCCGTTGGTGCCAGTGATGGCCACGAGCTGCAGCGCATCCGCGGGACGTCCAAAAAAATTAGCGCCGGTGATGGCCAGTGCTTTACGCGGTTCGCGGACTTGAACCCAGGCTGCACGGCTCGTCCAATCTGATGGTTTTGGACCGGCGCTGAGAATTACAGAGGCCCCACGCGAGGCGGCATCTTTGGCGAAGAGATTGCCATCGGTGGCGACGCCCTGAATAGCAACAAAGAGAGCGCCAGAGAGCACCTTGCGCGAGTCGCAGGTCACTTGTGAGATGAAGAGATCGATTGCGGGGAGCGGCGCGGACAGTTCCACCCCGTTGAGAATGGCGCAGATTTTTCGGTCCGCCGGGTGTCTCACTTCAGACACAGTGTGTCCTCGTTCATCCTCGAGCACTGAATTCGCCTTCTTTTCCGCCTCGTCTGTGGCACTCAAACCCGTTGTCATTGGCTGCCTAAATCCTTTTCTCAACGCTGCTTGGCTGGCTTGCTGGGCATGGCCGTGGAACCACCGAATTCCACGATAATCTTGGAACCACGACGAACCTTGGAACCCGCAGCCGGCGTTTGCTTAGAAGCAAGGCTGGTGCCAACCAGGACGGGGTCGAGGCCAAGGCGGAGGCATGCCTCAGTTACGTCGCGCATCGTCTTACCGGTAAAGTCCGGCACTGAAATGCCCCCCTCTTCCTCTGTGGACACCATAACTTCGGGCAGTTTTTGCAGTGAAGCTTTAGGCTGCGTTGTATCGGCGGGAATCTGGTCATCGACGGTTCCGGCTTGCGCAGAAAAATCGACATTGGACAAATCGTCTGAAGAACCCTGAGTGTCGGAGCCGGGATGATAGGCGGTCTCAATCAGGCGAGGGCTTAGCGGGACGTCACGGGGAACATTGAGATAGGGGAGAACCTGTTCCGCAATCCGTTTGAAAACCGGCGCGGCAACATCGCCGCCGCCATGAGGCCAGCCTGCGGGCGAATCGAGAGAGACAAGAACAGTGACAGCGGGATTGTTGATGGGCGCAAATCCGCTAAAGGAAGCAATTACGTTGGTTGGCGAATAGCGCTTGGTGTTGGGATCAATTTTTTGCGCAGTGCCAGTTTTGCCCGCGGCGGTCCAGCCATCGAGCCGGGCGTTTTTCCCAGTGCCGTGCAGGATGACGCCTTCCATCAATCGTCGAAGTGTTGCCGCTGTTTGTGGTTGGACAATGCGACGTGGATCTTCGTGAGCGGAGGGTCCATCAAGCGGCAGGATCTGTTCCCCACGGCGCATTTCTTGAACGACGTGCGGCTTGTAGAGCAAACCGCCATTCGCAATGGCCGACACCGCCGTAATCATTTGCAGCGGCGTTACACCCACTTCCTGACCCATGGAAACGGAAGCAATCGAATAAGAGCCCCAGTGATCGAGACGGCGAAGCAGGCCGCGGCTTTCGCCGGGAAGGTCAACTCCGGTTGGCGTGCCAAATCCAAAAGCGCGAATATAGTCGTAGAGTTTTGGTGAGCCGAGTAGAAGAGCAATCTTGATGGCACCAACGTCGCTGGAATTCGCAAGAATGTCCGCGACAGTCAACATGCCGTATTTCTTATGATCGTGGATTAAGTGGCCGGCGACTTTGACGGCGCCATTTTCACAGTTAAAGACTTGCTCAGCGTGAATCAGATTCTGATCGAAGGCAGCAGCAAGAGTAACCAACTTGAAAGTAGATCCCGGCTCGTAAATAGACGTAATTGCGCGGTTATTCCTGGATTCCGCGGAGGAATCGACCGCGGCATTGGGATTGAATTTGGGCCAGTTGGCGAGCGCGAGGATTGCACCGGAGTTTGGATCCTGCACAATGACGGTTCCCGCCGGGGCATGGGTCTTTTCGATCGCCGCAGCTAATTCGCGTTCGGCGATGTACTGGATTTTTTCGTCGAGGGTAAGAACGATGTTTGCACCGCGATCGGCTTGCGCTTCGCCGCCATCAAACCAGCGTTGGCGCGCATCGGCCATGACCACAATTTTTTCGCCTTTGCTGCGAATCACGGAATCGTACTCATGCTCGATGCCGCCAAGACCTTTGTCATCCACGTCGACGAATCCCAGAACGTGCGAAGCCATATCGCGTTTGGGGTAGAAACGCTGATTCTCTTCCTGGAAATAAATGCCCTTCAAGTTGAGCCCGGTGATGGCTTGCACTCTTTCGGGAGTCAGCTTCCGCTGTATCCAGACAAAGGTAGCGCCGGAGTCGAGCTTTTCTCGAATCAAATCCTGCTGCACCCCAAGAACACCTGAAAGCAAACGCGAAGCCATGGCCACATCTTTAACTTCCGTTGGAACGGCAAAGGCGGACTGGACCGGCACACTCATCGCTAGCGGATGCATGTTGCGGTCGTAAATGGAACCGCGCTTGGGAGTGATATCGAGGGTGCGGCGTTGCTGGCGCATGGCACGGGCCATGTAGTCGCTGTGCCGAACAAGTTGCAGGTAGGCCAGGCGACCGAAAACGGCGCCCATCCAGAAGAGGGCCAAGCCGGCGAGGATCAATAAACGAAGATGAACTTTATTCTGCCGCATGGGGTCGTAGCAGTTGGCTCTCACTTTGGGCGGAGGATTTTCTATTGCGAAAGTCGGGAAAATCTTGTGTTCGACCAGGAGCCATGCGCAATTGCCTCAACAACCAAGACCACGAAGCCGATAAAGAAATGCCCGCCTCGGAAGGCGGCCATCTCCCTTGAACCTTCTGCGTGGGGGCTGAAGCCCCCACCTGCTAAAGAGACTCCGCGTTAAACTGCACGACGGCCAAATCTCGTTCCCTTAACGAGCCTGGGATGCGCGATTTGGCCGCACAAAGTGAGCTGCGGCCACCTCCGCTCCGTCGAAACTCGTGTACTCGCGCACTTGGGCAGGAGCGGTTTGCGTCAAGCCCAGTTGGTGGCGTGCGATGACGTCGATTCGGCGCGGATCGCGAAGCGTGGCAATTTCCAGTTTCAGTTCGCCGTTGTAGCCCTGGGCGGTCTGCTGTTTGGCCTTGAGATCTTCCAACTGAAAGCTGAGGTCAATGCAGCGAAAGTGCTGGTAGACGTAGAGCATGCAGAACATCATGACGACCGTGCCGAGAGCGGCCGTCTTGTAGAGATTGCGCATCTTCACGGGTTCGACGTGGCGCACCAGGCGCGAATTGTCGATGCGTTTTACCGTGTGGAATTCCATGATCGCCGGCTGTTTTTTTCTTGCCATTTCGCACCTTCTCGACTTTAAACTTTCTCCGCGCACCGGAGTTTCGCGGAACGCGATCTCGGGTTCGCTTGCTGCTCTGCCGGACTGGGAATAATGACGTGCTTAGTGAGCACCTTCAGCGTTCCATCCTTCTGCCCTTGCTGGAACGCCTGCTTCACGGGGCGGTCTTCGCGCGAGTGATACGTCAGCACAACTATGCGGCCGCCTGAATTTACTGTGGCAGGGGCCCGGAAAAGAAACTGCCCGAGTTCCTCCATCTCTCGATTCACCGCTATCCGCAGCGCCAGAAACGTTTTTGTTGCGGGATGCAGTCTCTGCCTTCCCCATTGCTTCCGAGCGCCTGCCACAACCGTTGCCAGGTGCGCGGTGTCCCTGATGGGCCGCGCGTTCATGATCGCCCTGGCGATTCTTCTGGAATCGTGCTCTTCCGCTTCGGTATAGAGCAGGTCGGCGATTTCTTTCTCCGACCATTGATTCACAATTTCATCTGCCGTCAGCGTGTCTTCTTCCGCTTCCCCGCTGCTCATGCGCATGTCCAGAGGACCAGCGTCGCGGAACGAAAAGCCGCGGTCCGGCTGATCAAGCTGCATGCTCGAAACTCCCAAGTCTGCCAAGACCCCGTCCACCTTCGCTATCCCCAACCCTTGCACGGCCTCCGCAATCCTCGAGAACGGAGAGCGGGCCAGAGTCACTAGATTCGTGAAGGGCCGCAAATAGTCCTGAGCGATCTGCAGCGCCCGTGCGTCCCGGTCCAGGCTGATCAAGCGTCCTTGAGCCTGCTGCGGACTTGCCAACAAGACCATGCGCCGGGCGATGGCCACTGAATGTCCGCCGGCTCCCAGCGTTGCGTCTACGTAGATTCCGCCCGGCTTTATTTGCAGCCATTCCAACACCTCATCCAAAAGCACCGGCGTGTGTGGCGCGCCCAAATTTGTTTGCCTGTCCTGCCCCGTTTGCCCCGGGTTTACTGCGAGCCCGACTTCGACTGCACCCCAACTGCGACTACACCCACTCCACCCCATCTACAACTGAAGAAAAACGCTTATGGCTTCCAGGCTTCCAGTGCCCGATCGTCTTCATCGGTGTAAGGTTCGTTCTTTAGCCGATCGAGAACACGTGTATGATTCAAGACCTCGACATGATCAAGCTGCCCCAACACGTCGACATCGCCCTTGGTCTGCGCGGATTCACGCAAAACCGCAGGCAAGAGAACTCTTCCCTGGTTGTCGAGCTCGACGACCGCACCGTAGTAGCTGGTGTGCATGAGGAACTTGCGCTTTGCCGGGTTGGTGCTCGGCATGGTTGCCAGCCGGTCTTCGATCTCGCCCCAAACCTTCATCGGGTAGATCCTCGCGGTCTCACCGGTCGTGCTGGTGATATAAAACTGGTTGCCGTACTCCTTGAGCGGTTCGAGAAAATTGGCAGGGATCTTCAAACGACCCTTCTCGTCGACCTTTGCCTGACAATTTCCCCGCAGTTTCATGAAAACCAGTCTCTTGGAGGAGCGATTTGGCCCGAATTTGCATTGCCCTCTAAAGCGTGCTACTTGTCTCTACCACCCTCTACTCTTGGCCACTTTTTTCCACTTCCTGCCACATATTAGGCTCATTCTGAGACTTGTCAAGGGGAAACGTCAAAATCTGTGCATAATTTGTTGATTTCTGTGGATTGCGGCAGTGGCAGATTAGGCTACTACGGGCTGGGAGTTTGGATTGAGGGATTATCTATAGGTTGGGGTGGGATTGCGGATTTGCCTAATGGGGTCCAGAAATTTGAGGCCTTGATTCGAAATAGCCCTTGCGGGTCTGGATTTTTACATTTTGCTTGTCAACGACTACGTGGAGACTGTGAAACTTTCCGTCAGGTTTCTGCATGTCGGGGGAGAATTCGAGGAGATACAAGTAGTCGGGGACTTGGGTAAGGCTCTTTAGACCGTTCTCGAGGTCATTGCTGTTGTGGAAGAAGGTGCCGCCAGTGCCATTGGCCAGTTCTGCCATGATGTCTTCGTTCAGATTCATGGCGGTGCGTTCGTATTCGGAATGGACACCCGTCGCGAGATCGTGTGCAGAGTACCCTCCCCGCTGGCTAGCATTCATTTCTGTTGTGTAGAGGCCCCGCACATCGAGAGCACTGACGGTTACATCGAGTCGAGCCGCAAGATCAAGAATTTCCGAGCGGGCGGCCATGGCTTGCTGCGAATAGGCGGGGAAACCAGGGGAGATCAGCACCAGCCTTCGCTGACCTGGGAGATTACCCATCACCTGGATCAGCTTCTTGATCATGGACATGGAAACCTGGGCATCGGCATCACCCAGCGCCAGGGTCTGAGCGGAGGCGGATTGCACCGCGGCTTCCAGCATGGCGGGGATTGCTCCGACAAGATGCGCGCAGGTGACGTAATTGGCCATTCCCGATTCGAGAGCCTGCTGGTTTCTCTTGTTTACGATTAAATCGGCCTGGTAGTAGCTGATGTTGGGGCAAGAGCTTTCGTCGTGATGGTAGAGATTTTGTACCCTCACCTTTTTTACGGTTCCCTGAAGTGTGGCGGAATCTCTTGTCAAACCACTGTTAGTGCCGGCGATAGACATGACAGCAGCCATGTCGGTGGGTGAGAGCGTCTCGGCGAGTAGTTTGGACGCCGCGATCTGCACTCGCGGCAAATCGGCCACGTTCAAGTGCAGGTCGTCGAAAAGGTAGATAAGAAATCGTTCGGGGCGCCGCAATGGGGAGACAGGCGGTGCAGCTACATTGGGATTCAGGGCCACTTCTTTGCCGGAGGATTGCGTTGCGGTGTGCTGCTCTATTGCAAAACTTGTGATTGTTTGAGGTTGGTCCTTCACGAGGATTTTAAAATCTTCCTTGGTGAGATCCCGAACGGGATGACCATTTGCATCAAGAACCACCACCGGAACCAGGACGGAATTCACATTGACCGTGATTTTTGATGGGGAGTCCTGGGGAGGGGATGGAGGCGGGATGGCGAAGACCACACAGGCGTGAAGAATCAGGCCCCCAAAGAGGACTGACGCAAGCGCGTGCCGGTTCACTTTCTGACGATTACTGATGGACACTCGGCTCCTCATTTGCGAAAGACTCATGGTACTTCAAGGGATGCGGGTAATCGTCGGAATAGTTGCTGTGGCGGGCGGAACGCGGGAATGGAAGATAAGCTACTATGGGCTGAGAGTTGGATTGAGGGAATGCCGAACCATAAACTCAATAGAAACGTTCGAGAGTCCAAAATGCTTGATCCCAATTTGATCGCGGCACAATGGTATTTGGCAGAACTTGATTTGGAGGTTTCTCAGATCTCGACTTCGAGGAAAGCAAAAGCAGAATTTGATAGAATTTTTGTTTAGTTGAGCGTCGCGTTGTTCCCTGCCCCTGCTGACGTCTCTGCGGAAACGTTCGGAAATGAAAATAAAAATATTGGGATCCGGTGGAGATGGAGGGTATCCGCAGTGGAATTGCGGGTGCTCGCAGTGTGCGGGATTGCGCGCAGGGACGCGGAAGGCACAGGCTCGTACGCAGGTGCAGGTAGCGTTCAGCCCCATGCGCGGGATTTGGTTTTTGATTGGGGCATCGCCGGATTTGCGGGCGCAAATATTGGCGACTTCTGAACTCGCTCCCTATTCGGAGAATGGCGGAATTTCCCCAATCGCGGGGGTGTTTTTGCCTTCGGCAGAGGCGGCATCCGTGATGGGATTGCTGCATCTTCGCGAGAGCCAAAGTTACTTTGTATTTGCGACGGCGGGAGTGCAGCGGCTGCTGAAGAATGAAAACCGGATTTTTCGCGTGAAGAATGGGTCTAATCCAGCGGCGCAATGGCAGATGCTTTCCACTCGAGGACGGATTGGATGCCATCTTTCGGAGAATCCCGGTGATCCGCCCACGTTTTATTATTCGTCGGTGTCGCTGGGAGGAGCATATCCGGAGTTTGCCAGCGATGAGTTTCGACGCAGTGCCGCGGCGGACGAGGCCAATGTTGGCGTGGTGATCGAGCAGGACGGGAAGAAGCTGTTTGTGGCGCCGTCGATTGCAGGAACGAGCTCGCTGTGGACAAAGATGGCGGGAACGGCGGATCTGACGCTGATTGATGGCAGGTTCTGGAGTAATGATGAGTTGATTCGCGAAGGGTTGGGAGAGAGGACAGTGCGCGAGATGGGGCAGGTGCCGATTTCCGGGGATGGTGGATTGCTGGAACAGTATCCAGAGGATGCAACGGGGCGAAAGGTGTTGATTGGAATTGGTCACAGCAATCCTGTTCTGGATGAGGATAGTGTGGAGCGTAGTGAGGTGCTGGATGCGGGATTTGAAATCGCCTACGATGGCATGGAATTTGAGTTGTAGGGCCGTTTGTGCGTGAAGGATTGAGTTGAGATCCTTCGTCGCCAACTGCGCTCTTTAGGATGACAGACATTGGTCAGGCGATTGACTGGAAAGAAGAGTGCTGAACGCAGAGACGCAGAGTTCGCGGAGAAGAGGCTTATGAAACCTGAATTGAGTGCGACGCCACGATTGGCGGCTGGCGGTAAATTGAACGACAAGGCGCAGACGCCACGGCAGTTGCTAACGGCAGGTGCGCCGATTCGATTGCAGGGCCCCAGTCTGGAGATTGTGTTGCGGTGCGATGGAAAGCACACGGTAGCGCAGATCGCGGAGGATTTGCACAAGTTGTATGCGAAGGCGGAGCCGCAGCGGGTTACCGACGATTTGTTGAATTATCTGGAATTGTTGCACGGGCAGAAGGCAATAGAGTTTTAGGGCGCGGAGAACAAAGAGGTTTCCCCACCGAGGACGCAGAGAGCAGAGAGAAATCCGGACTAAAGCGGAGGCTCGGCCACGATTTGGGGAGTGCTGTCGGACTTGGTCATTTTCATGGCAACCAGAAAGATGAATGCGATGCAACCGGTGAGGACCAGAGCGCCAAAGAGCAGCAGTGTGTCTGGGGCGCCAAAGCGCTTGGCTACTCCTCCCGCGAGCAACGCGCCGATCGGCTGGACGCCCATGAACATGGTGGCGTAGACGGCCATCAGGCGGCTGCGCATTTCGTCGGGCACGCGCTCCTGAATGATGGTGTTGGTAGCAGCCATCTGCGAGGTAGCGGCAAATCCAACCACAAAAAGAATCAGCGCGCACAGCCAGAAGGTTGCGGCGTGGGAAAAAATGAGCAAGCAAATCGAACAGGTGGTACAGGTAGCGGCGATCCAGCGCGCCAGCCCTTTATATTCGGTGCGTGCGGCGAATTGGAGAGCGCCAAGTACGGCGCCGACGCCCGCGGCGCTCATCAGCAAACCGAGAGTCTTTGGGCCGCCGTGGAGAATATCGCTCGCGTAGATGGGCAGGAACACCGAGTATTGCAGGCCGAACATGCTGAGAACGCACAGGAGCAGCAGCGCGGAACGAATTGGCAAATCGGCCATGGCGAAGCCAAATCCCTGAATAAAGCTACGCACAGGGGATTCCGAGGATGGTGTTTTCTCGGTGCGAGCGATACGCATCATCAAGAGCGCGACTAACACGGCGATAAAACTGAGACCGTTCAGAAAGAAGCACCAGCCTTCGCCGACCAGAACGATGGTGAAACCCGCGATGGCGGGGCCGACGACGCGGGCGCCGTTAAAAATCGAAGAGTTAAGAGCAATGGCGTTGGGGAGATCTTCTTTGCCGACCATGTGTACGAAGAAGGCTTGGCGGATAGGGACATCGAAGGCGTTTACGATGCCGACCAGGAATGCAATGAGGATCAGGTGCCATTCGCGGATTAGATGACTGAGGGTGAGTACAGCGAGGATAAACGCAAGAATCATCGAGCAGGTCTGCGTAACGATTACACCGCGGTGGCGATTATAGCGATCACCAACGTGGCCGCCCAGCCAGGCCAGGAATAGCATGGGGACCTGATTAGCGAAGCCGAAGACGCCAAGGAGTGCCACCGAACCCGTCAGTCTGTAGACGAGCCATTGCTGAGCGGTGGTCTGCATCCAGGTGCCGATTAGCGAAATCAATTGGCCGATGATGAATAGCTGGAAATTGCGGTGCTTCAGAGCACGGAATCGATTGGACAGAGGCGGAATCGGAATCTCCCTCCAGTTTGATGATAGCGCAGGAAATTGGTGACGGAGGAGTGAAGGGGTGGGTCAGGCGGAGAAAAGCAGATACCTCCCTTTGCTCGGGATGACAGGCGTTTTCCAGGATTTGTGATTCGAGAAGATGGAAATCCAAGATGCCGGGCTGAAGCCGCGGAGCTACGGAGACGGATGAAAGCACATTTCGGGAGGTGATATTCGGGAAGGCAGCGCTATCTGAAGGGTACAGATTAGTCGGGGGGAGGTTCGGTGGCGGAGCCTACGTGCATGTGGCTCAGATCACGCAAGGTGGACTTTTCTTCATCGCTCATACCGCGCGTGAAGTTGGGGTCGTTCAGACGCTGATTGCGCGCCGATTCCGGCATGTTTTTCAGTACGCCGAGTTTCTGGCGGATCATCTGCTGACGGTCCCACGGCATTTGCTTCATCTGTGGCAAGACTTCGTTCTTGATGTGGTCGCGCTGCTGGGGAGTCAAGCTGCGCCAGGTATCTTCCTTTTCACGCAGGTCAGCGCGTTGAGCAGGTGACATGCGATCCCATTGATTGAATTGCTGGCGAATCTTGCTTTGCTTGTCGGGCGAGAGATTCTGGAACGCCCGGCTGTTCTGCAGAACCTTCTCGCGGTCGTTTGGGCTGAGGGAACGCATGGTATCCACCCAAGGACGCGCGGCACCGACACCCATTTGCTGGCGAGGCGTCAGTCTCGCCCCGTTGTCCATTCCCGGGCGATTGCCGTTATTGTTGTTGAAATTCGATTGGGGCACGCTTCCGGTGCCTGGCGGACGATCATAATTCGTCTTCGGATTGGACGGAGGCCGATTGGTGTTTTGTGTCGAAGGCTGCGAAGGATGCGTTTGCGCAGAAGGTGGATGAGAAGCCGGTGGCGGCGTGTGCGTCGCGGGAGCGTGAGCCTGCGGCTGAGACTGGTGCTGTGGCGGGCGATCGGTATGCGGCTTCTGAGGCGATTGCGCGCGGAGCGGCCAGCTGGCAACGCTGAGCGTCGCCAGCAGCACTACCCCGAATTTGTTCCCGCTTCTCACGATTTCCGTTTCTTCCTTTTCCTGCCTATTTCCTTCCTCTGCGATTACATTTTCTGTTGCGTTTGATCCGCATCATCTTCATACGGCTGAGCAGGCAAATCTTTCAGCGGCTCGAAATTCTGGAGCACGTCATGATCTTCCAGTACCGGCAAATCCTGAATCATTTGCGCATCGGCTGTCTGCGGATCCGGCAACGTTACAACCGGCCGAGTTCCGGAAATGCCCAAATAAAGAGCGGCAATCAGAAGCAGGGAAGCGGCAAAGGCGATGCGGGGCGAAAAGTCGAGCCAAGCCCACCAGCTTTGCCTGGCAACAGGCTCGGCGGCGACAAGCGCACGGACACGCGTGTCAAAGGCATCAGACGGCTCGATCATCGGCAACTCGCCGAGAAGGTCGGAGACAGCGCGAAATTCGTTCAGGCGCAAGGTGCACGGCGCGCAAGAGGCGAGATGCTTTTCGACCTCGCGACGCTCGGACTCTTTGAGCGATCCATCCGCATATCCAAGGATGCGGGTTTCCATTTTTTCACAACTCATAACAACCTGCTTTCCCTACCCTACTGTCTCACCTGGTGCGCTATGAGCGGGGCTAGTTCCACTCGAAGCGCCTCATACGCCCGGAAGAGCAGCGATTTCAGCGCGCTTTCCGAACAGCTGAGAATCTTCGCAATCTCGGCATAATCAAGCTCTTCGTATTTGTGCAGCAGCACGGCAGCTCGCTGCTTTTCCGGGAGCTTGTCGATGGCATGGCGGATCATCTTGACCCGCGCATCCTCGACGAGATGCTGCTCGATATTGGGATGCTTCTCGGCAATATCCAGCGGCCTCTCGTCGCCTTCTTCCGAATCGATTCTGACCGGCGCGTCGATGGAGTCCTCCAACTTCTGATAGCGAGTGTCGCGCACGGAGTTCAACGCCAGGTTGGTGGCGATACGGAAGAGCCAAGTGGTGAACTTCGCGCTGGGAACATATTCGGCCCGCGCGCGATACACCCGCAGAAAGACTTCCTGCGCGAGGTCTTCCGCCTGTTCGCGGTTGCGCACCATGCGATACAGGAAGTTGACCAGTGGACGGCGATAGCGGTGCAACAGAAGCTCAAAGGAAGCTTCGTCACCGGATTTCACATCCAACATAAGTTGGACGTCGGTTCTGACCATAGCCGCCACACTCTACCAAACCCATTTGTACTCAAAAAGTTGCAGATAAGCTACGAGCGACCCAGTTGCCAACCGGAGGGTAAAACACGGCCTGAAAACGCAAGTTCCGGCTGCCTGTCCGCCACCGCTAGAAATGCAACAATGCCTTTACTATCAATAAGCTAGACACGCCCAAGAACACGAGAAAGGCCATCCGCCAGCCGGGCTCGCGGTTGACCTCAGGAAGCAGATCCGTGGCGGCAACATAGAGAGTGACTCCGCCGGAAATGGGCAGGGCGTACTTGAGCTGGCCCTGGAGTTGGGTGGTTAGCAAAACACCGAGAAGGGTGGCAAGGCCAAGAAGGCCAGCTGAGCGGACGGCACTTTTCTTGCTTTGGCCGCTGGCGAGGACCATGGATGCTACGGTGAAACCCTCGGGCAGCTTGTGCAGGAAGACGGCGAAAAAAATGATAACGCCGAGCCAAGTGGAAACCAGAAAACCAGCGCCGATGGCTACGCCGTCGAAAAACGTGTGAATGGCGAGTCCGAGAAGGACAGTGGTGCGAACGTGATGGTGACTGACTTCTTCGGTGTGCGTCTCTTCGCCGAAATGGAAATGTTGAGCGAGGATGTGTTCGAAGAGATGGACAAGAAAAAATCCGCCGAGGACGTAGAAGAGTGCGTTCTCACCAGCCAGTTTCAAGGATTCCGGAATGACTTCGATCAGGGAAACGGCCAGCATGTAGCCGGCACCGAGCGCGAGAAAATATTGCAGATATTTGCGCGGCCACTGGCGATAGACGACGAAATAACCGCCGAGGAGATTGCCGGCACCGGCTACCAGTCCCAGCGCAATCGCCAGCGTAACGCGAGAGGAAAGTTCATGCGGCATGAGAAGTCCCAGGATGCAAGGGAATTGGTTCGCGATTTTGCAGCATGCGTAAGAGGAAATATCCGGACATTCCGGCCGCCAGATGTTTCAGCGTGTGCCCGCTGACAACATAACCGAGAGAAAAAATCGAACGGTCTGTGGCTTCGAGGGCTTTGGCCAGAAGATAAAACACTCCCAGCCAAACCAGATCGGAGGTTCGAGTGTAGCGAGGCGGGAGCAGGAGCAAAAGGAGCAGTACGAAGATGGCGTAGAGTTGGACGGCAGCGTAAAAGCGGAGATCACCGTGACCCCGGAGTTCGCTGAAATGCCATTGAACAACGCTGAGAATTCCGACAAGGAGAAGCGGGATCAGCAATCGGACGCCAATCGTGACGTCAAGTCGTTCTGCAATCATGGCTGAAACAAGCGACATGAATGCGATGGTCATGGGCAGGCGATCCCAGACCAGGCGGGAATTGTCGGGCATGAGGTGATAGTAACCGGAACCGAAGGCGGTTAGAAGGATTCCGATAAAAAGAGTGATATAGGGCCAGCGCTCGCGTGGATCGAGGAATGCCTTCGAACTTTCTTTTTGTGCCAAAAAACATAGGCCCCACGCACCAAAAATGGCGAAGGGCAGGTTGGAAAGCACATTGGCAACATTAGCGATGCCAAAGGCCGTCCTGAAATCTGCGAAATGGTGATAAGAGAGGGGCTGCGCTACACGGGGTGCAAAAGCAGCGCTTAAAGCGATGAGAGCGGTGAGCGTGACGAGAAGGGTAGCGCCGGTGCGTTTGGAGAGCATGACTGACTATTCCATACCCAACGGAAGTATCAGCGAACCTGGGCAGACGGATATTGGAGGATAGAGTCGCAAAGGCGTTTCCTCAGCGGCTAGCGCCGCAATGCCAAAACAAATCAATGTCGGGGCTGAAGCTCCGACTCCTTAAGTCAAAGGAAAGGCGACGTAAAAGCCACCCCTGCATACTGGACTAGCCACTATGGCGGAAGAGAATAACATCCCCTTCCTGGACTATGTATTCTTTTCCTTCGAGGCGGACCTGGGCTTTTTCTTTTGCGGCAGCAATGCTTCCGGCAGCCAACAGGTCTTCGCAACGGACAATTTCGGCACGGATAAAACCTTTTTCGATGTCGCTGTGTATGGCTCCAGCAGCCTTGACGGCGGTGGATTCTTTGCGGATGGTCCAAGCACGAACTTCGGGTTCGCCCGCGGTGAAAAAGGAGATCAGTCCCATCAGATCGTAGGTAGCGCGAATAAGGCGATTGAGGCCCGGCTCTTTGAGGCCGTAGGAAGTCAGCATTTCGGCGGCTTCTTTCTCTTCCATCTCGGCCAGTTCGGCTTCCAGGCGGCCGCAAACAGCAACGACAGCGGTGTTGGGGCGTCCTTGAAGGGCGGAGAGTTTGTGGCGGTCGATGGCGGTATCGAGCTTATCGGCTTCGTCGTCGCCGAGGTTCAAAACATAGAGCATGGGTCGGGCAGACATGAAAAGAAAGCCACCGATGGGTTTGCGTTCTTCCGGAGTCAGAGGCAATTCGCGGAGAGGCTTTTCGGCTTCGAGATGCGCTTTGCATTTATCGAGGACAGTTTTCTCGAGTTCGAGCAGCGGATCACGCTTTTTCTTCAAGTCCTTTTCGATGCGCTCGAGGCGCTTGGTAATTTGCTCATGGTCCGAAAGGATGAGTTCGAGATCGAGATTAGTGGCGTCGCGGAGTGGATCGATGGTGCCTTCTGAGTGGGGGACACTGGGATCGTCGAAAACACGGATGACGTGAGCGATGGCGTCAACATCGCGCAGAGAGGCGAGGCTTTCGCGCATACGTTCTTTTTGCATGCCGCCGAGATCGACGTATTGGACCGTGGCATAGGTGATTTTCTTCGGGTTATAGAGCTTGGCCAGTTCGACGAGACGCGGCTCAGGGACTTTTGCAACGCCAACGTGAGTCGCCTGGCTGCTTTTGCCCTCGACGTTCGCTTTCGTCAGGATGCGGAAGAGAGTGGTCTTGCCGACTTGGGGTAATCCTATGATTCCAGTTTGCATTTGAGATCCATTCGTCGCTGCGCTAGTGCAATAATTTCGGTTTGTACAAACCCGTAATTTTAGCACAGACCGGGAGGACTCGACGGAGACTGGGTCGCGAAACCCGCGTGCTATGATGGCTGGGAATTTTGGGTGGAGGTGTTCCGTTCGGTTTCTGAATCGCCATCCTAGGATTGTTTGCGTCGTTGTACTTCTCGCCTGTCTGTTCCCTGCTCTGTCGGACGCCCAACAACCTCAGCAGCAGGAAGTGACGACCTTGAGTATCAGCGGATTCTCAGTGACAATAAATTTGCCGGAGCGAATGTTGCGCTGGGTGTGTTGTTGTTCGACAGAAACGACCTGGAAGGAGCGACGGCGTATTTTCAACATGCGCTGGAGTTGAGACCTTCGGCGTGGATTGCCTCCTACAAGATGGGGGAGATTGCGTATCGGCGCGGCGATCTGGTCCAAGCGGAAAAACGGGCCCGGCAAGCGAAGCAGTCGGAAAACGAATCGACACTGATGGATCAACTCCTGCTTGAAATTCACATGAAGCAGAAAAATTATCCCGCGGCGATACAGGACATTGACGCCTATCTCGAGAATGATCCGCTGAGCGAGAACGCGGATCACATGCGAGAGTTGCAAGATAAACTGAAGAGCCAGATAGAGAAGTAGTTCGCTCGAAGAAACGTTGTAGTATGTTGATTGGCGTTTCGGGCGTATTCAAGTTTCCCGAATGAGGAATATGAACGGTTATCGGGCGATCGGCGTGTTGATGTGCTCGGCGGTGGCGGCGCAAGAGGCTTCGGCGCCGGTGCTGGTTGAGAATGAACCGTTGCATCATGTGGTGCTGAAAAATGAATCTGTGATCGTGATGCACCTGAGTTTGCCTGCGGGAGCACGGACCCAATATCACACGCACACGCGCGATCGAGTGGCCATTGAGCTTTCCGCGAATTCGACCACGCAACAGATGTGGAACGAGAAAGAGGGCGCGCCTTCAGATGCGAGGCCGGGAGACTTCAGCGTCATTACCGCGCCTGCGGAGCCATTCACACACAGGATGCACAACGTCGGATCTTCCTCGTTTGAAGTTCTTGATGTCGAAGTATTTCGCCGGCCCGAGACTGTTTCGACCGCTACTGCCTCAGCGATTGCCGGGGAAAATCCGAGCGCTCGCGTTTACAAGTGGGTTCTTGCGCCCGGTGCCATGTCGCCGATGCATGCACACGTGCGACCTTACCTGACAGTCGCAGCTACGGCATTCAATCTGAAAATGACGGCTCCTGATGGACAGTCTTTCACGCATGAACTGAAGGCTGGGGATTTTCACTGGGTAGATACGAAGGTCACGCACTGTTTGGGAAATGCGGGCAGTATCGAAGGGCAGATTCTGGAAGTCGAACTGAAGTAGCAAGCTCACGATTTCTGTTTCCACACTCAGTTTCTATCTGAATTCCGTTTGAAAATTGATATTCTAGCTTCCCGTTTCCGGAATGGAGAAACCATGACCGTGAACACACCGCCGAGCCAGTTGGCGTTTGATCTGGCTGAGGGGACGCGCCATCTTTGCGAGCGCGACGAGTGCTTGAAGTGTTTGATCGCAGAGCTGGTTCCCTTTCAGATTGATGTTACTGACGCGCAATCTCCTTATGAGGTTCTGATGGAATCGATTGCGTACCAATCCATTTCCGGAAAAGCTGCGGCGACAATTTTCGGACGCATCAAGGCGCTTGGTGAAGAAGGGCGGCCACCGACGCCGGAAGCGATGTTGAAGATTCCCGCTCGAAAACTGCGCAAAGCCGGGCTTTCGGGAGCGAAAGTGCTGGCGATGAAGGATCTGGCGCAGAAGGCAATCGAGGGGATTGTTCCTACTCACGATGAAGCATTGAAACTTTCCGACGACGAACTTGTCGAGCGACTCGTATCAGTGCGGGGCATCGGCGCGTGGACCGTGGAAATGTTCTTGATTTTCCGCCTGGGGCGGCCGGATGTGCTTCCCATCCACGACTTGGGAGTAAAGAAAGGATGGTCAGTAGCGTATGGAAAGAAGCATATGCCGACACCGAAAGAGTTGCTTAAATTTGGAGAGCGCTGGCGCCCGTATCGCACGTTAGCCAGCTGGTACATGTGGAGAGCGTTCGAGCGGGCGGGGTACAAGGTGACTAACAAGATTCGACCAAAGCCTGTGCGTAAGAAAAAGTCAGGTGTCGTTCCCCGGCCCGGGGCGCGAAAGCTAAAGAAGCCTCGGCGAACAAAATCGAGATAAAAATGGCAAGCCCCGCACCACTCGCGCGGGGCTTCACCATCCAGGCCGGCAGGGCGGTTACTGCGTGCCGGCAAGCCCGTGCAGATTCGTATCGGTAACAACCAGCGGATTAGCTTTGGCGGTGCTTCGAGCACCCTACGAAGCAGTCACGTTGATCACATAAACTTCATGATGAGCAGTGATGGAATTTCCCCGAACTTCCGCAGCCGACACGGTGTGACTTCCTCCGGGTATGCTTTGCGAACTGATGTTTGCGACGCTGCCGGAGGAGGATGGGCTGGGTGGTCCCCCTCCGACCCCGACCTCGTCGCCACTTGCAGAGGCAGCCAGCAGAGACACCTCTCCATTAGGTGCCGCGCAGCCAGGACCACTGCAAGAAACCTTTGCCTGGAATAAAATGGGTGAAAGAAGATTCAAATAAAGTTCCCAATGAACAGACTTCCACAATCGCTGGGGAATGGTCGTTGCTCCGGAGCAACTAATGCAACTAATTGCGCAATCGCAGATTAGAAGCGGGTTAAGTCGACTAAAGGGTTGGAACGATGTTGAGAAAGAGCCGTTGTGGAGATCGCAAGACAACTTTTCCTCGACGCTTGGTGAGCGCGCGCGATTTCTGCCAATCGCTCATCAACCTGCTGGTGGTATAGGGAGTAATATTCGCGGAGCTGGCCAAATCTTCGTTGGTCACATCGATTTCGATTCCGTCGGAGACCTTTATACCAATCGCATTGGACAGGGAGAGCAAAACACGAGCAAGTCTTTCACGGGCAGAGTGGCGGCTGAGAGCGACGTGAGCCATCATGTACCAGTCGATGTACTGCAAAGCGATGAGCAAGGCGTTGTCGAGAAGCCTGGGAAAACGTTCGGTGAATCCACGAAACGTAAGTCGATCCCATATAAGTACTTCGCAATCCTTCACGGCTTCGGCGCTAACTACATAGGTGCAGGGAGTCGCTAATATGGCCACTCCGCCAAAAGAGTCTCCCGGGCCCATCCAAAGGAGTAGAATTTTTGTGCCATCGGGCGTGATGTAGAAATGACGCGCGCAACCTTTCGACAACAAAAAAAGGCGATCTCCAGCCAATCCTTGTGTACTGATGACGGCACCGGCGGCATATTTGCGTCGGGAAGCGGAGGCCAGGACAAGTTCGCGCTCTTTGGGCTTTAGTCCTTCCAGTAACTGGGACTTCAAATATGGGTTAACGCTCAGGGCCTCTTGGAGTGGCATGGGGCATTCTCCATCAAACCGGTTCTCGTCGCCTGTAGTCTACTCTTTTCACCACCGACCCGAAATCGATTCGAAAGGATCCTGGCCGAGAGCCTTAAAACAGCAAACACAATAAAGCCAGGCACTTCCAAAAAGGGGTCGAGAATTCCCTATGCTAAAACGCCCCGTGCGGTGCGGCATTCCACGACATTTCAAGGATGACGTCGCTCACCGCTTTCACTTCCTGTAGCCCTGCCTATGATTGCGTGTGTCGGAGATGCCCTTGGACCCGACTCGACTGGAGCTTCACATGGAGACGGCGACACGTACCCCACTCTTGCCGGTACTTCGCAGACTGCTGCTAGCACTCATCTGCCTTTGGGCAGCGGGCTGTGGCGGCACCTCAAGCAACCCGGTATGTCAGGTCAACTGCATGCAAGTCAGCGGGCTAGTTTCCATCTCTCCCGATCATGGAACAGTTGCCGCGGGAGGCAGCCTGCAATTCACCGCGTCTGAGCCGAACACCTTCAACACAGACATCGTTTGGAAGGTAAACGGGGTGATCGGGGGAACGGCGGAGACCGGGACGATCAGCACATTGGGGTTGTACACCGCGCCGACAAGCGAGTATAGCGATAGCAGCGTGAACGTCAGCGCTCGGGATCAGAATCAGGGCTCACACTCCGAATCGGAACCGACGGTGGTAAATGTGCTTGCCGCCCATAGAATAGGCGTGCGGGCGGCCACGCCCGTGGCGGAGTTTTTTGACCGCTCCAGCAGTAGTTCCTTCTACCCTCGCGGAAACAACTATATTCGGTTGGCAATGCAAACGGACACGCAAGGTAATCCCACGTATTACCACTCCACGTTTAATGTAGGAGATTACGATGGCAACCGTGCGGAAACGGCGTTGCAGGGAATGCAGACGCGTGGGTATAACACAGTACGCGTATGGTTGAATGGCTGCTGCCAGTCCTCGCTCGTAAGTTCTAACGGAGGTCTATCTTCCACATACGTGGAAAATGTCGCGGACTTTCTGGGGCGCGCCAAGGTCCATGGTGTCTACGTGATCTTCACCATCGATTGGCTGCCGGCGGTAAGTACCTATACGAGCCAGTACGCGAACTGTACTCAATTCAGTGATTACAACACTCTCAACCTGTGTGCGGGCGGCGTGACAGCTACGGCCCGTTTCTTTCAGGATTTTGTGAAGGCGCTGATCAGCCAGAAAGCCTCCATGGATGCCGTCTTTGCCTACGAGCTTCGGAACGAATTCTACTATCCATCCGATCAAGCGCCGTTGAACGCAACTTCTGGATTGATTAAAGCGGCTGACGGACAGACCTATGACATGGGCAATGTCACTTCTCGACAGGCGATGATGGATAACGGTTTGATTTTCTTCACAAATCAGGTGCGAAGCGCAATTCTCAGTGTCGATCCAACGGCGTTGGTAACTGTCGGTTTCTTTTGGCCGCAATCGCCGAACCCAACACGTGCCGAAGACACACGAATCAGCACGGTGTATCCGGCAATGGCCAGTTCGACAGCGGATTTTGTGGATCTGCATTCCTATGCAATCACAGGAGAAATCACGTTGCCACAAGTCATACAGAACTACGGCTTGGTGGGCTATCAACAACAAAAGCCGGCAATGATGGGAGAGTTCGGTGCCTTCAAATCTGATTATCCGCAGATCGCCGACGGCGCAAAAGTCCTTAAGGACTGGCAGATTAGCGGATGTCCTTACAACATCAAAGGATGGCTGCTATGGACTTGGGATACAGAAGAACCGGAACAAGTGCCTGCCACGTGGGCAGCCCTGTCGCAGGATGGGTCCATCGATCACGCGCTATCGCCGACGGAAAGGCCCGATCCGTGTCAACCATGAGAACTGCAAAGCAAAATCAGCTGAAAAATCCTGAAAACGGCGAAGCTTCCTTTGCGAAGAGACAGATAGTGCTAGTTGTGGTTTCCGCATTTTCAATTTGCCTGCTAGCACTGGTCAGCGGCTGTGGGACTGTGGTTTCCATTCATCCACTGTACACGCCAGTGGATATTGAGCAGCCCAAGCTAGATTCTCGATTAGAGGGAGAGTGGGTGATGACAATGCCAAGTACTTCGAAGAGCGATTATGGAAAGCCGGAAACTCCCTGTCGCGCGAAGATCAAGAAATCAAATTCCGAGGAAGGTGCCTATTCGTTTGAGCTTCCTAACATTGATGAACCACCGGATGGTCCGGCGACTTGCGATACCTATGCTCGCTACAGTGTTCGCCTCGTCCCATTGGGGAACGCTTTGTTCTACGATGCACAGTTCGACGAGTCCAAGGATCGAACCGGATCCCACGAGGCCTCAGAGATCATTGCTTATGGCGCCGCCCCCGGTCATTTTGTAGGACAGACCTGGGTGCTACCTGAGATGTTACGTGTGTCCCTCCTGAATCCAGAGACTTGGCCCGATGAGGACAAGATTAAAACCGAACTGGGGCATGAAGGGTCCGTGACTGCGATTACATCACGAACCAGCGTACTGCGTGAATGGATGTCGCTGCACGCAGGCGATTACACTGTATTCGGAACGGCCTTGTATCTTTGTCGTGCGGGAAGGGATTGCACAGCACGAGCCGTCGAGGACCAACTTTCGCGAACTCCGGATGACTTTGATACGCTGACCGATGCGGTAGAGTTCTACGCAATGCGAGGGGAATACATTCGCGCGTTGCAGTTACAGCGCCAAAAAATCAACCTGGACAGCGACCCGACCGATGGCAACCTGAAACTGGGCGAGTTGTTGTTGCTAGACCGTCAATACGTGGATGCGCGGACCGCACTGGCAGCAGGCAAAGATTCAGAATCGGGACAATTTCCCCGGCTCGGCGATCTTGTTGTCCGATCTTTTTTTGTGATGGGAGATTACGAAGGAACGATCAAAGCAGCAAAGACTCTTCCTCGCGATGCCAGGAATCCATCCGCGGACCCGGCGATACTTGCCTACTTTGCGATGCTGCGCCTCGGGCGCAAGGCAGAGGCGACGGAATACCTGAAGCAACAAGCAGAGAGTTTTGTGGGATCAGAGGAAGAAAAGATGTATCTGTTTAAGGTTGCGGAGAGTCCGGTCCAATACGCCTATAACAAGGATCCGAATCGCCTCAGTTATTACAAGGCATTACAGTATTTGAGTGATGAGAAGAATGATGCCGCGGAGGCGGAACTGAGTCCGTTGGCGACAAAACTTCCCAAAAACGATCCGAGTTACTTTGCCGCAACAATGGAGTTGGAACGGCTCGGCAGACCCGCCAGGCAGTGATTGCCAAAGCGGGTCAAGAATGAGAGAGCGTCTCGCGGACGAGCAAATACATACCAAGGAGACCCAGAAGCAGCACGGTTCCTTCGTAGCGGACAGAGGCGTGGTGGAGTTTGTTGAACTCGACGCGGCGAGGGTCGGTTTCCAGTGTGTTTTGCACGGAAACCATTTCCCGCTTCAGCGCTTCCATGCGATTGCTAACTGTAAATTGAGAGGCCGCGGTGAGCAGTACCATCAACACCACGGCGAGGGCCGCGGCTGTGGTGAAACTGGCGAAACTCTGCGTGCGGATGAGACGCGCAATAAGAAAAAGCAGTCCGAGAAAGATTCCGGCGAAGTGGAGGCGTGCCAGCGAAAAACCAACCATCAGTCCAGCGGCATCGCGGCTGCCCAGAATGGCGAACGCTCCTGGAGCCACAACGAAACTCAAGAAGGCGTCGGCTCCCAGCCACAGGCCCAAGCTTAGGAACTCAATGGTGCGAAGAAAGGTTTGCATAGGGCAACTATACAAGAGCAATTCGAAGGTATAAACCTCAACATCGAGCGAGTATTAAAGGTTCTGTCGTCGTGGACAGAAGCAGCAAAGCAGTGATTGGACTACTCGGAGTGTTTTCTTCTGTTGTAGAGACCTCCATAGCTGACCGTGAGCGATCTTCAACCTGCCTGATTACCGGAGAAATGTCGTAACCTAAAGTTTGGCAGTGGCTAACACTTTTCCGGCCAGATCAAGAGCGAGATACTTTTGCAGGACAATCCGTGTCTCGGGATTGGCGGCCAGATAACGGTCCAGCGGCTCAACCTCCCATCGCATGCACCGAACAGGCTCAACTACCACGGCATCTACATCAGCCGCGACACCACTCATCAGAAGCGCTGAGCCCACAATGTGGCCTGCGACGAACTCCCCGAGGACACGATCATCTCTCGTGACCCGCACTTTGCCCCGAACAATGACCGAGATTGCCTCAACAGTTTTGCCACGCTCCAGCATTCGCTCACCAATTTCCACGTTTGCTCGGGTTCCGATACTCAGAATCTGCAGGACTTTCCGAGACGGCAATTCCGGGAAGACGAGCCGCCGAATTTCCTCCTCTTCAGGTGTCAATTTAACTGGACGTCGCTCGATGAAAAGACGCCAAGACTGGAACGAATTGATCGCAGCAAAGACGCTACTCCAAATGATTGGCTCCCACAGCGGTTCCGGCTGCCGTATGAAATACGGCAGCGAGATCAGCGCGGCCGCCACCGCAAACAACCTAAGCCAGAGAATGTCGCGAACGCTGTACGCTACCAACAGCAGGATGTTTGCGGCGTGCAGGAAATAGCTCGGATTAAATAGACCCATGTCTGTAAGCTCCTTCGGTGGAGTCTCGGAACTTGTTCTGCTGGGAGTAATGGAGAGGGCTGAGGAGGCCAGACTACATATTTAAGCTAAACGCTTGCTAGAGACTAATCGTCAGCTGGAATATAGAATACTGTCAAGGACTTCAGTACCAACCTAGTTGAGAGGTCAATAAAGCCGACGCGACAAACTTGTCCGGCTACCCTTTTGCGCGGCCCAGACTTTCCTGCCGTTGGTGCGCTTTCGCGGGCCAGAGAGAATCGGACATGTATTAAAGGGCGTTTCGTCGGAGTGCATGTTCTACTTCTTTGTCGCTACGCCAAAGCAATGAGAATAGCCATCGTCGTCGGTTAGAAAGAACTCGGTCTGCCCGTAGTCCCTGTCTTCGAGTTCTGAAACCTCGAATCCCAGGCCCTTCAGGTGTTCCCTGGTCTCACCAATATCCGACGGGGCCCAGTAAAGACTGATGCCGTTATAGTCCTCTGGCTTGATCGGTGTGCCGGCTCGCTGATTGAGCCAAAAAGCCAAGTTCTTGTTGCGGAGCATGCAGCCGACCAGCTTATCGTTCTTCCGCATTTCCAAACTCCTGGCGAAGCCAAGACCATCCACCCAAAATCGCATGCTCTTTTCCAGGTCTGCGCTAGGAATTACCGGTATGCAAGATTCAACGGGCATGGGAGCCTCCTTCGTGTCTGAGTTCGTTTCGATAATTGAGCCCCGCAGTCCGGCTGCCGCCATCAGGTTTTCGGCAAACTCGCAACGGTGAAAGCGGGGGCTGGGCTCCCGCGCTTCAGGGAGCGTGTGGGGCCACTATACAAGAGGCGCCAGATGGGGCAAAATGCGCGGATGTCGATACCAAAAATACTTTTGCGCGTTGCGTTTCTCGTGTTGCTTTTAAGCCATAGCTCCTTCGCACAGCAAATTCCTTCTGCGATCACTGGTGATCCTGCGCCAGACAAAGACCATCCCGCCGGAGTGGAGTCCCCAGACATCCTGAGCCACGGCGAACGGATGAATGCCGTTTTCTTCCTGGCTTCCGGGACGGAAGCTCATCCAACCGTACTACTTCTTCACGGATTTCCAGGGAATGAGAAGAACCTGGATCTGGCGTACATGCTTCGGCGCGCAGGATGGAACGTTTTGTTCCCCAATTACCGCGGTTCCTGGGGAAGCAGCGGCAACTTTTCGTTTGCAAATGCTTTGGAAGATGCGCAAAGCGCGGTGGACTTTCTGCGCGAACCGGCGAATGTAAAGAAATACAGGATCGATCCCAAACGCATCGTTCTGATTGGACATAGTATGGGCGGCTTCATCGCGGCTTATACAGCGGCGCACGATCCTGGCGTTTATGCATTTAGCATGATGGCCGCGTGGAATATCGGACCGTCGGTAGCTCACATGCCTTCGAATGGCCGCTCTGATACATTTACCGGCGCTTCGCCCCGATTGATGGGTACAACTCCCGAGGGACTGATTGCAGAAGCAAGGTCACACGGCTCGGATTGGAACTACGTCGAATATGCAGGATCGCTAAAAAACCGCAGTGCCCTGATTCTGGAAGCGAATGACCGCAACACTGCGGACAATAAGGCCATGGCCGAAGCATTACGCAAAGCGGGGAATACAAGGGTGGTGGAGAAATATATGGAGACCGACCATTCTTTTTCGGACCATCGCATCGCCCTGCAGGTGGTGATTCTCGAGTGGCTACAGTCCCTGGCAAACTCCCCGAAGTAGGTTCAACGAGATGGCAGAGACACCCACCTGCCCGAAAGCGCAAATAACAAGTTCAACACAAAGTGTGTGTGTTTAGCGCGGACTCTGAAGCGTATGATGGGAGAATTCAGTAAATGGTGGGCGATAAAGGATTTGAACCTTTGACCTCTCGCGTGTGAGGCGAGCGCTCTAACCGCTGAGCTAATCGCCCGTTTCGGAACGGGTGCTGAATTAACGGGAAACCTGTATTGCAGGCAGCCCGTCAAAGCAGAGAAGGTGCAGAGTGCGCGTCGACCGCCCGCGCGTGCCTTCATCTATTTGTAACAGGAAGACTAAGGGTTTTCAACCGATGCCGACCGCCACATCCCACGTGGTCTCTCAACTGCAGCGCTCCATTGCCCGGGCAATTTATGGCAAGGAAGACGTAATCCAACTTGCTCTGGTGACGCTGCTGGCACGGGGACATCTGCTGATTGAAGACGTTCCGGGCGTGGGCAAAACCACACTGGCCCAGGCATTGGCCAAGTCTTTTCATTGTTCGTTTCAAAGAATCCAGTTCACCAGCGACCTGCTACCGAGCGATGTTCTGGGCGTAAGCGTGTATAACCCCGAATCACGCGATTTTGAATTCCGACACGGACCGATATTTGCCAACGTGGTGCTGGCCGACGAAATTAACCGCACGACGCCGCGCACGCAATCGGCGCTGCTGGAAGCGATGAACGAGGCACAAGTGACGGTGGATGGACGAACTCTGCCGTTGCCGCAACCGTTCCTGGTGATTGCCACACAGAACCCAGTGGAACATCACGGCACGTACCCATTGCCTGAATCGCAACTTGACCGATTCTTAATGCGCATCAAGATGGGTTACCCTTCGCACGAAACCGAGCGGGAAATTCTTCGCAGCCGCGCTTCGGACGATCCCATCACAGCGCTTGAGCCGATCGCCGATGTAGCCGATGTGCTGTCGATGCAAGAAGCGGTTACGCGGGTGAAAGTCGATTCCAGTTTGCATGATTATGCGCTGGACATCGTGAACCGTACGCGCAAATCCGATCAGTTGGCACTGGGTGTGAGCCCACGCGGAACACTGATGCTGCAACGCGCCGCACAAGCCCGCGCGTTTCTAGACGGCCGCGACTTCTGCTTGCCCGATGATTTCAAGCAACTGGCGGTGGCCGTGTTCTCTCATCGTGTAGTCGCAAGCGCGCGCCACGCTTCGCTGCAGAAGAAGGCGGAGACTACGGAAAACGTTTTGCGAGAGATTGTTGATTCGGTTCGGGTACCGCTGTAGAAAGTCGCTGAAAAGCACTATCGTGACTTGGAGCAGGACAATTCCTCAGGGGCTAAAGCCCATTTTACGGAACGGTTCTGATGTCGGAGCTGAAGCTCCGACCCCTTGTGCCAATTCGTTCCGCATTTCCATAAAGACGTTGGGTTCCTTACACAAATTGAGATGAGATTCTCGTCCACACTCTCGCAGCTCGGGGCAAAAGCCGACCGCCCGGCCATCCGTGCCTTTTTTCTTTCGATGGCTGCACTGACCGTGGCGCTGGTGCTGGCACTGTATTCCGGCGCTGCCGCACGATTGGGCAATTTGGTGCTGGCTTCCAGTTCCGCGCTTACGGCGCTCCTGGTAGCGGCATGGGTGGCAGTCACGCTGGTGCCGACGCTGGCAAAGCGCACGCCGCTTCGGTGGATTGGGTACCGCATGGAGTATCGCGTGACCCGCCAGGGATGGATCTACATGATCGGAATTATCCTTGTGGCGCTGGCCGCTTTGAACACTGGCAACAACTTATTGTTTCTGATTTTGGCCAGCCTCATCGCCAGCATTTTAATGTCTGGGATACTTTCCTCCGTAACGCTAGGGGGAGTCGAACTTAGCCTGGAACTTCCCGAGCATATTTTTGCGGGCCAATCGATTCGGGCAAAAGTGGAGCTCAAGAACGAAAAACTAACACTGCCGTCGTTTTCCTTGCGCGTGGAAGGCGCCGCCACTAAAGAGGCCGGGGCCGCAGCGCTCCTGGAAACTCCAGTGTTCTTTCCCTATTTGCCGCGACAGGATTCGGTAGCCCAGTCGGTGCCAATGTCATTTCCTAAACGCGGGGTATATCGGCAAGACGCGTTTCGAATCGTTACGCGATTCCCGTTTGGATTTTTGCAGAAAGCGCGGCGACTCGATTTGCGAACGGAAGCGCTGGTCTATCCCTCGGTGGAAGCGACTGAGGAATTTATGGAGGTGCGCCCCGGCATGCAAGGGGCGATGGAGAGCCTTTCCAAAGGCCGGGGCCAGGATTTGTACGCTTTGCGGGATTACCTGCCAAACGATAGTGCGAGGCTGGTGCACTGGAAAGCTACTGCGCGCTCGGGCTCGTTGATGGTACGGGAATTTGCGCGCGAAGATGACTGCAACGTATTGCTGATTTTCGATCCCTATAGCGTTGCCGCGCTACCCTCCGCTGCCGATGCGGAAAAAGCGCGATTCGAGCGAGCAGTTACGTTGTGTGCCGCGATTGCCTGGAATTTTCATGAACGCAACGCCATGATGGAATTCCGAAGTACAAAGGTTGAGACGTCGCTGGCGCTCGCGTCTGAAAATATTTATGCCGTACTGCGCTACCTTGCCCAAGTACAACCCATACCACCCGCGGAAGGCGCTGAAGGGTTGCAGAATCTTGCGGCCAACCCAGAGTCATTCAAGATCGTAGTGACTTCACAGCCGCACGGCTCGATCCCTTCCGAGCTTTGGCATTCTTCCTATATCGTATTCGCGGATGACCTTCCGGCCTGAAAGTCAGAATAGTTCGCGCAGCAAACCCTGGCGGATTTAGTCAAGGACTAGGAGTACCTGCAGGCGGAGAGATGTGGCATAATCCGCGGACTATGGACAACTCTCTCTGGCGCGATCTAGGTCCAGTCGACAAATTTGCAGAAGACTCCGTCACCGAAGTCGAAGTCGGGCGCACAAAATTGACTGTCTCTCGGCGCGACGGGCAATTCGGCGTCGTTTCCGGAGTCTGCAATCATGTCGGCGGTCCGCTGGGTCAGGGGCGATTGGATGGCGACTACCTTGTCTGCCCATGGCATCACTGGAAATTTCATCGCATCACTGGTGAAGGAGAACCTGGATTCCAAGAAGACGCGGTGCCGCGCTACGAATTTCGCGTGGAGAATGGTCACCTGCACATCAATTCCGACCCGGCAACTTCTCGCAAGAAAAAACCGCATGCGCCGCATCCACTGGCACGGAAAGTGGTCCGCGCGGCGGGACCGATTCGCGTGCTGGGTATCTCGACTACCGCGATGGACGCTTCCTACCCGCGCTATTCCACGTCTGATGCCCTGTTGGAGGCGGCGTTGGAAAGTGGACGTTCGGAAGGTTGCGACACAAAACTGATCAAACTGAATGAACTGCAGTTTCGTCCCTGCGAGGGCTACTACTCGAAGAGCGCACACGCGTGCACGTGGCCGTGCTCCATCACGCAGATGGATCCCAAGGATCAATTGGACCAAGTATACGAAGCAATCGTGCACTGGTCCGATGTTCTGCTGGTCTCGACGCCGATTCGGTGGGGAGCCGCAGGATCACTTTTCTTTCGAATGGCGGAGCGGCTGAACTGTATACAGAACCAGATCACTATTCACGATAATGTTCTGATCAAAAATAAGGTGGCCGCGTTCATTATTACCGGAGGGCAAGACAATATTCAGGCGGTCGCCGGTCACCTGCTTACCTTCTTTTCGGAGTTGGGTTTCGGTTTCCCGCAATTCCCTTTTATCGCACACTCCCGAGGCTGGTCGGCGGAGGATATGGAGCGCAACGTCGATTACGTGAAAAAGAGCAGTGAATTAAGAGACGGTGCATGCCAACTGCTGAAGCGCTCGATTGAGCTGGCACAATTCCTGATGACTCGCAAAGAAACGGAGCGACTGGAGCGCGGCGGTCGCAAAGCTCACCACTTGACGATGCCGCATGCAGCCGAAACAGATTGATCTTTCGTTAGATTTGACCAGAATCCGGGAGCGTTCCGTGCCTGGCCGCAGACGGTATTCAGTCCGCAACCTTTTGTCTCTTGATGTGCGAAACTAGCTGCTCGCATGTTTTCCGGACACAGACTTCTCCGTTTTCGCAAAAATCTTCTTGCCTGGTTTGGGCAATACCAGCGCGAGCTTCCGTGGCGACGCAACAAGGATTCCTATCGCGTCTGGCTTTCGGAAATCATGTTGCAGCAGACACGGGTGGCTGCCGCAATCCCGTATTACGAACGATTTCTTGCGCGATTCCCCGACCTGCAGTCTCTTGCGGAAGCGCCGGAAGAAGAGGTTCTGAGACTATGGTCGGGGCTGGGCTACTACTCTCGTGCACGCAATCTACAAAAGGCTGCGCAGCAGATTATGGTGAGTTACGGCGGCACATTCCCCGCGTCTGTTGACGCTGCACTTGCTCTGCCGGGCATTGGCGACTATACCGCCGCGGCAATCCTCAGCATCGCACACAATAAAAGACTTGCGGTGCTCGACGGAAACGTTGCGCGCGTGATTGCCCGGCTTGGTGCAATCCAGGGCGATTTGCGTACTGGCTCGCGTTGGCAACAATTACAGAACACCGCCGACGAGTTACTTGAACCGAGTGAGCCAGGCGACTGGAACCAGGCCGTGATGGAACTTGGTGCAATGGTTTGCACACCACGGTCGCCGCAATGCCTGCTTTGCCCGGTTGGCGAATACTGCGAAGCACGCAAGCAGGGGCTGGTCGATTCGATTCCAGCAAGAAAATCGAAACGTGCCACGGAGGAGATTACACTTGCAACTTTGGTTTTCATTGATCCACAGGGAAAAACACTGTTGCTGGCCCCACCGAAGGAATCTGGCAACGCGCCACACAACTCTGGCGTTCCGGCTTTGGTTTCACGGCTATGGCACTTTCCTACGATTGAAGTACGTACGGACGCTGCAAAAGAACTAAAAGCCTATGCCGAGAAGAACTTTTTCAAAGGCAAACGGCTGGGCGCGAAACTTCAAGGGCTAAAAAAGGTTCGCCATGCTGTTACGTACCGCAGTATTACGGTTCTATCCTTTCGGGCGAGCGTCTCCCGATTGCCCCAGGGAAAGGCCGTCAGAACTCTTCCGCTGGACGATTTGTCCGCAGTCCCAATCTCGAATCTCACACGTAAAGTTGCGCACGCTGCGCTTGGGCAAGACCTCGAATCATAGCCTTCATCTTTCCCAAATCACCGACATGCTAAAGGCGGCAGTTAGACTGCTGTACTCCAAAGAACGTTATCCTTTCGCTGCCGCCGAGGAATGAGGGCACTCCGGGGTGATATTCTGGATTCTTCACCATGGCTACCTCCGTCTCCATTTCCGCCTCACCTCCCGCAGAGCGCTTTTACCGTACTTCCCTGTTCCTTCTCGTTTTGACGGCTGTCACGACCCTGGTCGCCACGGGAAAACTCGACCCGTTGACTACCGTGCTGGCGCCCTCACTGGTCCTTTACAAAGGATTTCGCTGGTGGCGCGGGTTTCCGACGGAGTTGCGCCAAGTTATGGCGACCCGCGTAGTTCTTGCCTATCTCTTTCTATTGCCGGTGGATGCTCTTTTCATTTCTCGATTTCTATCTCGGGGGATTTCCGACCCCGTTTTGTACGCGATCTTGCTCGCCGCAGTGCACTTTCTTCTGTTTGTCACCATCATTCGCCTTTACAGCGCCACGAACGACCGCGATGCGCTGTTTCTTGCCATGTTGGCGTTTGCGTGCCTGTTGGCGGCGGCTATCTTCACCGTGGACACGTACTTCCTGGCCTTCTTCGTGGCATTTCTTGTTTTTGCAGTGGCCACGTTTGTTGGGCTGGAAGTTCGGCGCGGTGCGGCAAATTCCATCTACCCGGATTTCCATGAAGGATCACTTCCGGAGCGGCGTTTTCACCGCGCGTTGTCACTCGCATCTTTAACAGTGGCTCTTGGCGGCGTACTCCTTGGCTCCATACTTTTCTTTTTCTTTCCACGGTTCAGTGCCGGCTATCTTTCCCGGGCAGGTCTGCAAACCACACTGATGAGCGGCTTCACGGATAGCGTGGAGTTGGGCGAAATCGGAGAGATCAAGAAAAACAGCGCCGTGGTGATGCGTGTGAAAACCGGCATCATGGTCAACTATCCCATGTTGCGGTGGCGTGGCATCGCGCTGACCAATTTTGATGGACATCGGTGGTATTCCAGCGACAAGGCGCGCGAATCAATCACTCCCGCCGGAAACGGATGGGTCTATTTTGCGGATTCCAAAGTGCCGAAAGACAATTCCGTTCAAGATCTTCGATTCACCGTGATGATGCAACCTATGGCCAGTGACGCTTTATTCGCGCCGGCCAATCTCGTTGGGCTCCGCGGCAACTTCCTGGCAGAGTCTTCCAATTACCGGCTCTTCCTGCGCCGTGGCTATCTGGCGCGCGATTCCACCGGTTCCGTTTACAATCCATTCCACAATTTCTCGCAGATCCAGTACGAAGGCGATTCGCTGCTTCCGATGACCGACCCCGCCAAAGCGCGTGTGGGAGGAACCGCTTACCCAAAAGAGATCCGTGAGAATTATTTACAGCTTCCTGAGGGCATTGATCCGCGCATTACGGATCTGGCGCGTAAGAGCACAAGTTCCGCGAACAACCCTTATGACAAGTCTGTCGTGCTGGAAGCTTATTTGCGCCGGAATTATCGCTACACTCTGAATCTGGCGGGCAGCCCAGGTCACGATCCGCTGGCGCATTTCCTGTTCGAAAGCCGCGCGGGACATTGCGAATATTTTGCTTCGGCGATGGCCGTGATGTTGCGCACCATCGGTATTCCTTCCCGTGAGGTGAACGGGTTCCTTCCCGGCGAATACAATGATCTGGGAGGCGATTACATCGTCCGCGCCAGTGACGCGCACAGCTGGGTAGAGGCCTACTTCCCAGGAAGCGGCTGGGTGACATTCGATCCGACACCGCCCGGACCAGACGAATCTTCAGGCCTATTCACGAGATTTAATATGTATCTCGACTGGATGCAGCTGAACTGGAATGAGTGGGTGGTGAACTACGATTTCAGCCACCAGATGCTGCTGGCACAAAACGTGGAGCGCGGCTCGCGAAACTGGAACGAAAGCGCGCGGGAATGGTTTCGCCGTATTCAGGATCGTGGAATGGGAGGCCTGACCCGGTGGCAAAACAGCCATGCGAAGTTGAGCCTGGTGTTCCCTGCGGCACTTGTATTCCTTCTCGTGATTTTGCGCTTCGATTGGATTCGCACCGCTTTCCGCTGGCTGAGCCTGTATTTGCAGCTTCGCAGTTCGCAATCTGATCGTTCGAATCCGCAATTGGCTTCCCGGCTCTACGCGGACTTGCTTCGTGTACTTGCCAAGCGCGGGTTTCGCCGCGCGGAAACGCAAACACCTCTGGAATTTGCCGCATCATCAGGACTACATCCTGACCTCATCCCTGCAGTTCGCGAGTTCACGAATCTCTACGCCGCGGCGCGATTTGGGAACCTGCCTTGCGACACCATACGCCTGCGTACGCTGCTGACACAGATCCGTTCCGCACCCAAAACCCGCTAAGCTAAAAAGTGTCAGCGAAGAATCGGCTTGGCAAGGCATGCCTTGCACACATAGGTAGAGTTGTTGCTAATCTTGCCCCATTCGAAGTGACAAACTGCGCACAACTCGATCGATTGATATTCGCAGTCCGCACATATGGCATCCGAAGGAGGTGCAAAATCGCCGGCAACTTCCTTTGATGAAACCTTGGCGCCGCAGCGACTGCAATGAATCCCGTTCGCCGGATGAGCAATAGGTAAAGCAACCAGTTTCTTGTCCATCAGGTCCAGAACGCGCTTGGCAATGTGCTCGCCCGTAAGTCCGAAGTGCTGCACTAACTCCCAGGGATTGCCTGAAATTCCAAAACGGTCGGCGACGCCCACCATCGACATTTGTAGAGGGAGTCGAAAATCCTTGCGATATTGCATGATGGCTCCGGCAACAATATTCCCGAAGCCGCCGACTTGATGCTCCTCCGCCGTTACCACGACACGAGTTTCTTCCGCGGCGCGCAGCAGCGTAGGAATGTCCAGGGGCTTAACCGTATGCACGTTCACGATTCGGGTCTCGATGTTGTACTCCTCTTTCAGCAACCAAGCAGCACGCATCGCTTCGGGTACCATCGGGCCGCAAGCGATAATGACGACCTGTTCGTTTTCGTTTTTGTAGAGCGGCCCGATCGTGGTTTCGAACGCATCGAGGAATTTTGGCTGTTGGCCGCGGTAACGAATCACGTTGGCAACTCCAAACTCATACGGTGTATCCGCTTTGGTGACGATGGGTGTTGCTTCGCGCGCGAACCGCAAGTAGCAAGGGCCTTCGAGTGTAAGTAGAGAGTATTTCGTGGACTTTTCTGTTTCTACGGAATCGCAGGGCACCACCACATTCATGTTGGGCAAAATACTGGTCAACGAGATTTCTTCCAGGGCCTGGTGTGTAGCCCCGTCGGGGCCGACGGAAATGCCGCCGTGGGCGCCAGCGATTTTCACGTTCAGATTGGAATAGCAGATTGTGGTGCGAATCTGATCCCAGGCGCGGCCAGAGGCAAACACGCCGTAGGTACCTGTCACTGGGATGAGACCCTCGCGGGCTAGTCCGGCGGCGACACTCATCATGTTCTGCTCTGCAATGCCCACACTGAAGACACGATTGTTGCGTTCGGGGTGCTTGTTTTCGAAATCAGTGATACGAATCGAACCGGAAATATCCGCGTGCAGTGTAACGACGCGCGGATCCTCACCGGCTCGTTCCAGTCCGCGGCCGAATCCCATGCGCGTCGGATCCATATCGACCTTCATGGTTTCGCGACTGTTCCACCAGTATTCGCACGCGAATTTGGGAATGCTTTCCTTGGCCTTGCGTGCCACTTCGCCGGCGTTGGTCGCAGCACGCTTCAAGAGCATGTCCACACGAGTGCGCGGTAATTCAGGAACCAGCAATTCATCGAGCGCCTTGTCCAGCTGCTCTTTCTTCGGCGCAGTGCCGTGCCAGCTGGCCTGGTTCTCCATGAAGGAGACACCTTTCCCCTTGATAGTCTGCGCGAGAATTACCGTTGGGCGCCCAGCGGTTTCGTGGGCACGCGCAAAAGCTTCCAGGATCTGCGCCATGTCATGGCCATCAATGGTCAGCACGTTCCAGCCAAACGCTGCATATTTTTCCGCAAGCGGCTCGACATTCATCACGTCTTTGACCCAACCATCGATCTGCAGGCGATTGACGTCGACAATGCCACAGAGGTTGTCGAGCTTGTGGTGTCCCGCGGCCATAGCTGCTTCCCAGATACTGCCTTCCTGTTGTTCGCCGTCACCCATAATCGTGAAGACACGATACGCAGAGCCACGCAGCTTTCCAGCCAGTGCACTTCCCACGGCTGCTCCCAGCCCTTGCCCCAACGATCCGCTGGAAATTTCCACGCCGGGTACTTTCAACCAATTGGGATGCCCTTCAAATCCGGAACCTAGCTGGCGCAATAACACCACGTCATCGATAGGAAAATAGCCGGCCCTACCCAACGCAACATACAGCGCTGGCGCTTTGTGCCCCGCGGACCAGAAAACGCGATCGCGGTCCGTCCACGAAGGATTCGCGGGATCATGATTGAGCGCGTTCAGGTACAGTGCGGCGACAAGATCCATGACAGACAGAGTGCCTCCCGGATGTCCGGAACCAGCGGCAAAGATGCTGATCAGGTCCATGCCGCGCATTTCGGCGGCGGCGGCTTTCAGCTCCGCGAGAGTCAGTTTAGGGCCACGACGATTCGCAATTGGATTCATGACAGGAATCTCCTTCCGTTGAGAACGAGTGAATGACCATGAGCGAGAAGACTCACTGGTTGCGGGGATTCGCTCGTCTTGGAAACACGGGTTGGCATTGCTGATCAACATCGGGACGCGTGCCCACCCTCCCACGCCCCTTCATAACTTTTGTGACTTCAACACGTTAAGATGGATGCTGGTCACTTCTCCCTGTGAGCAGCGCATTTCAGGCCCCGGAATATGCAATCAACTGATGGCATAAGGAGCAAGATCGAGGCCAGAGCTGCCAGGGACGTCCGAATCCGGGAATGAATGCGCCAGTGCTTTCCGAGGAATGCTCGGAGACGTCATCACCTTGCTGGCAAGCGGTGGCAAGTGCAGTGTTTTGGGTAGATGAGAAAAGGCAGCACACGCGGACTTGAGGCAGCATTGGACAGCTTGCTTTTCATCATAAAGTACTTGACAATAGAGAGGCGATTCCCTACCCTTTCCCTAACATCATTCTGTGGAGGCCCAACAACTAATGGAGTCACAGCGGGACGCGTCTCGAGGCTTAGACAATCACTCTGGCAATCCATGGCGAATTCTGGTGTCTGAGGCGTTCCGCTATTGGGAATTTCGCCGGATCTTTTACAACTCCGCGCTGATTGCTGTAGTAACTGTATGGCTGACCGCTACCTGGCCGCATTTCCGTCCGATGTTCTCGCTGAATTCCCTGTTGCTGCTGTTCGTGCTTGGACTCATCGCCAATATCTGCTACTGCGCAGCGTACCTGGTGGACATTCCCCTGCTACTCTCCCCGGTTGGTGGAGCTTGGAAGAATCTTCGCTGGTTGCTGTGGCTGATCGGAACGTTGTTGGCGATCATACTGGCCAATTACTGGATCGTCGACGAAATCTACCCATTCGTGCGCTGAGTTTCAGCCCTATTTTCGTTTAACTACCCCAAATTCTCGCTGAATTCTTCCTTTCCGTACGTTTCGGCTCAATTCGCTCAACCGTGCTAAAATTAGAGGATTGCGCGCAGTGCGCTGAAGCTGACAATGACCAAGGTCGGATTTATTTCACTCGGATGCCCCAAGAACCTCGTGGATAGCGAGGTGATGATGGGTTTGCTCGCGCGCGATGGGTATGAATTGACGCCGCGCGCGGATGAGGCTGAAGTTCTGGTAGTAAACACGTGCAGCTTCATTGAATCCGCCCAAAAAGAGTCCATCGACACGATTCTGGAGATGGCAGAGCACAAGAAATTTGGGGCTGCCAGGAAACTGATCGTTGCCGGGTGCCTGGTCGAGAGATTCCGCGACCAGATTCTGGAGCAAGTGCCGGAAGTGGATGCGGTGGTCGGCACAGGCGAAGTGGAACGTATTATCGAGGCAGTCGAAGGGGATATGCGGATTCTGCCGGCACAACCTCCCTCTTTCCTTTACCACGATCTGACGCCGCGCATTTTGACCACTCCCAAACATCAGGCGTATATCAAGATTGCCGAAGGTTGCGATCACCCCTGCACATTCTGCATTATCCCGGAATTGCGCGGGAAGTTTCGCAGCCGTCGAGTTGAATCTGTGATTCGTGAGGCCGAAAACCTGGCGGCCACGGGCACGCGGGAAATCACACTAATAGGTCAGGACACCACCTCGTATGGTGAGGATCTGGGACTGCGCGATGGGCTGGCACAACTGCTGGAGAAATTGGCCGGGGTTGAAGATTTGCTGTGGGTGCGTTTTCTTTATGCGTATCCGAACCGCGTGACACAGAAAATGCTGGAGACACTGGCAGTTCATCCGAAACTGGCAAAGTACATTGATATGCCACTGCAGCACGCCAGTCGGAATGTTTTGGCACGGATGAAGCGAGGGTCAAATGGCGACGCTTTCCTGAAATTGCTGAGACGCATGCGCGAGACCATTCCCGGCGTGGCTCTACGCACGAGTTTCATCGTTGGTTTCCCCGGCGAAACCGACGCGGACTTCGAGGAATTGTGCCAGTTCGTATCTGCCGCCAAGCTGGACTGGATGGGCGTTTTCGAATATTCGGATGTGGATAACGCTGAGAGTTTTGCGCTCGACGAAAAGGTGAATGCCGAGACGATCACTGGGCGCCGTAACCATTTGATGGCCTTGCAAATGAAAATTTCTCGCGAAAAACTGCGCTCGTATAAGGGCCGCGTGGCTACCGCGCTCATCGAAGGCCCTTCGAAAGATAATCCGCTGGTCTGGGAAGCGCGACTGGAGTGTATGGCGCCGGACATCGACGGCAAGCTATACCTGACGGACATCGAGTTGCCAAATGGCGAAATCGCCGGAGTTGGCGACGTCGCTCGCGTTGAAATTGAAAAGACGGACGCATATGACATGGTTGGCCGCGTGGTGGAGATTCTCCCACGCCCTGCGATTCACAGCGCCACGCAGCTAGTTGCCACACCACCACCTTCGGGGCAATTTACGCGCATCTCCACGGGGGCCGCGCTCCGGGTCCTCAGCTAGCCTCAATTGAGCCCGGTTTGCGGTACACTATTCGCGAAAATCACTTCCTTTCCTAGGCCATTGCGATGAGACATTATTGCCCAATCTGTAAAACTCCCACGGATTCTGAAAGAGACACGGATTTCCCTTTTTGCAACGACCGGTGCCGGCAGAAGGATCTGGGCAACTGGGCCACGGAAAAATATGTGGTCTCTGAACCGATATTCAACGAAGATGATCTGGCCGATAAGGACGAGAAGACCATTATTCTCGACCTCGACACACCGAATGAATCCGAACACGAACGCTAGCACTGCAGCAGCAACCGCAACCGTTGGCCCGAAACCACGAGTCGCTTATGCGATTGCAACCGCGCTAGGCGCAGGCTATTTGAAGCCTGGACCTGGCACGTGGGGCTCCGTGGTGGGTTTGATCCTGGCGGTAATTTCTCATCCGGTGAGCTGGTTCATCCTTGTGTCTGGTGCGCTTAAATTCACCCTCGGCATGGAATCACATCTTCGCTCCAATCCGGATGGAATTACCTGGTTACTGATTCCTTCGATTGCAGTTTGGCTGGTCGTGGCGATCCTGGGAGTTCGCAGTAGCACGCAAGTTGCGGCGTACTCTGGCATGAAGGATCCGCAAATCGTGGTGATCGATGAGGTTTCGGGTGTGCACCTGGCACTAATCCTTGCGTTAGTGCCCGCAGGAGGCCCCACCACACTTTTCGATCCTGCGAACGCGGCGGCCTTTGCGCTTTTCACCGGAATGAGCATCCTGAACTGGAAGTTTCTGCTCACAGGGTTCGTTCTATTCCGGATTTTCGACATCACCAAACCGTTTCCCTGCCGCCGTCTTGAAAAGCTCCCTATGGGGTGGGGTATCATGGCCGACGACTGGATGGCGGGGATCTACGCTGCCATTTGTTTGCGTCTCGCGCTACACTTTCATCTGCTATGAAATTCGGGTTGGGCTCATCTCCAGAAAAGAACGGCATCCCGCACATTGAACGCATCTCGCCTTCGGCTGCCATCCCGGGTGGCGAAATCGCGATTTATGGCGGCGGGTTCACATCGCGCCATGGAGTTCGCCCAACCGTGAGATTTGGCGAGGCGGAGGCGGCGCTTTCCCTGGCCAGCAGCAAGCGCGTGATTGCCCGAGTGCCGGAAAATGCCAGCGGAAGCACCGTACAGGTCGTGCAGTCTGAACACGAGAGCGAGCCATTCCCGGTTTCCGTGGCGTTCCAGGTCGCGGACAATCTGCATCCCGTGTCAAATCCGGCGGTCGATGGAAACGGCAATATCTATGTCACATTCAGCGGACCCCGCGGCCAGCGCGTTCCCGTTTCCCTTTACAAGATCAGCTCGAATTACACTGTAAAGCCTTTTGTGACTTCGTTGATCAATCCGACGGGTCTGGCGCTTGACCGGAATGGCAATCTATTCGTTTCCTGCCGTCACGACGGCACTATTTATCGTGTGCCTCCCGATGGCCGGGCCGAGCAATGGATGGAAGGCATGGGCATTGCTACAGGCATCGCTTTCGATGGTCACGGAAATTTATTTGTCGGAGATCGCAGCGGCACGATTTTCAAAATCAGCGCCGAGCGCGAGATTTTCGTTTTCGCCACGCTCGAACCGTCCATGGCTGCGTATCATCTGGCGTTCCATCCCAGCGGAGATTTGTACGTTACCGGCCCGACTACTTCCAGCTACGACCGTATTTATCGCATATCGCAGGGCGGCGAAGTCAGCGTGTTCTACCGTGGGCTGGGCCGTCCGCAAGGCATGGCGTTCGACCGTGAATCCAATTTGTATCTGGCCGCGTCGCTCGGTGGCCGTCGCGGCATTGTGAAGATTACCCCGCAGGGACACGCGGAGCATGTGCTGAGTGGTTCCGCGCTTGTGGGCTTAACGCTATTGCCCACTGGCCGCACCATTCTGGCGGCAAATGATTCGCTTTTCACCCTCGACTGGGACGTCCGCGGCCTTCCGCTTCTAGGCTAATTGTTTGTAACGCGCTCGTGCGCTCTATGCCCTGCAAGTCAAAGTCAAAAAGAGTTTGCCAGTTTGCTCCTGGTCTCGTTCCCCTGCGGAGTAACGAAAGAGACCAACTAGATTAGAATAAGGGTATGCATTCTCACTTGTTCCGATCGGCCTTGGCTGATGAAAGCTGAAATTATTGCCGTGGGTTCAGAGTTGCTGACTCCGGACCGTCTCGACACCAATTCTCTGTTCCTTACAGAAGAGCTGAATAAGCTTGGCATCGAAATCCTGCGCAAAACGATCGTTGGCGACAATCGTGAACTGCTTGCCGAAGCGTTTCGCGACGCGTTGAAACGAGTGCCCGTGGTCATCGCCAGTGGTGGGCTCGGTCCCACGGAGGACGATTTGACGCGCGAGACGGTAGCCGAACTGCTCGGCCGCAGATTGCAACGCAGCGAAGAGGTTGTCCGAACCATCGAGGCGCGATTCCGCAGCTTTAAGCGAGACATGCCCGCAGTGAACCTTCGCCAGGCCATGGTTCCCGAAGGCGCGGAGGTGTTGAACAATCCGCGGGGCACAGCTCCCGGGCTCTGGCTGGAAGATAAAGGCCGAATGGTCGCGCTGCTCCCAGGGCCACCACGCGAATTGAAACCGTTATTCCTTGAGGAAGTGATGCCACGCTTGCAGCGACGCGTTTCCGGCGTGCGGATGGTGAAGCGTGAACTCCGCGTAACGGGCCTGGGCGAATCGCACGTGGAGGAACGAATCCGGCCCATCTACACGCGATACTCGGATGTGAACACCACGATCCTGGCGTCTCCTGGCGAAATTCAGATCCACCTGCGTGCGTGGACGGAAGAGATTGGCCATGCGGAGATGGTCCTGGACGAAATAGTGCGGGGCTTTGAGCTGGCGCTCGGCGATCGCATCTTCACGCACACAGCAGCTTCACTGGAGGAAGTTGTAGCGGCGATTCTGGTCGACCACCGTTCTACCATCGCGGCGGCGGAAAGCTGCACGGGCGGTCTCTTTGCCGAGCGTCTTACGCGAATTCCCGGCAGCTCCAGTTACTTTCTTGGTGGCGTGGTGTGTTACAGCAATGAACTGAAAAGCGCGTGGGCCGATGTATCGCCAGACTTGATTGCAGCGAAAGGCGCGGTCAGCAGTGAAGTGGCGATCGCCCTTGCGGAAGGTATTCGCCATCGCGCGGGCAGCATGCTGGGTGTGGGAATTACCGGAGTAGCTGGGCCCGGCGGCGGCAGCGAAGAGAAACCAGTTGGGACCGTACACATTGCGCTATCTTCGCAACTTGGCGTGAAAGAGCGGCAAGTCCATCTGACCGGAGATCGAGAAATGATCCGCTACCATGCTTCACAGATCGCGCTGGACGTTGTGCGCATGCATTTCCTCTACAACGGCAACCCGCAGCCGCGGCGCGTCAATTCCAGCGGCTGACGAGACCGTGAGACCGTGCGCCTCTTTGCCGCTATCGAAATCCCCGCAGATATTCGCGCAGCCATCGCTGATCTGGAGAAAGAATTTCGTGCTCTTGCACCGCATTTGAAGTGGGTTCGAACGGACAATTTGCATCTGACGCTGAAATTTCTGGGCGAGACAGATCCAACCAAGTTAGGCGAAGTGCAGTCTGGGCTGGCTTCGATCCATTCGGACCAGCCGGTCACGTTGGAATTTCGAGGGCTGGGCTTTTTTCCAAATGCCAAACGCCCGCGCGTATTCTGGGCAGGAATCCAAAGCTCGTCCAATCTTGCGACTATTGCCGGCGCAATCGATCAAGCGATGGGCGCACTCGGCTTCCCCCGAGAAGACCGCACTTTTATTCCGCACTTGACCCTCGCTCGTTTCAATGACCCTTTGCTATCCCCTGGATTGCGAACCGTCGTAGAGCAGAACGTCTCTCGGAGTTTTGGTTCTTGTTCAACGCGCGAGTTTCATCTGATCGAAAGCAAGCTGAAATCTGCCGGTGCGGAGTACACTACTGTCCAGTCCTATTCGTTTGCCCCGGAGGCCTAGCGGTTGATGCTTCACGTTCCCTTTGCCCATCCCCTAACTCTACTCTTGCTGCTGGGTGCGTATCTTCTGGGGTCGATTCCCTTCGGTCTGATCATTGCGAAGATCTTTGCCAAGAGGGATATTCGCGAGGTTGGAAGCGGCAACATTGGCGCTACAAACGTCACGCGAGTAGCCGGGCCGCTTCCCGGCATCCTCACCCTGCTTTTTGACGCTGGGAAAGGCGCTCTCGCCGTGATCCTGGCCTCCCACTTCACCAATCACGACTCCACCGCGATGATGTTGGCTGCGGCTTTTGCGCTGCTTGGCCATTGCTATCCGGTGTGGCTTCGTTTCAAAGGAGGCAAAGGCGTTGCCACTGGACTTGGCGTGTTCACCGCGCTTTGCCCCTATGCGGGGCTCGGTTCGCTGGCGATTTTTATTATCGTGGTGGTTGCATGGCGTTATGCGTCGCTTGGATCGATTGCGGCCGCAGCCGCGATGCCTCTGTTGATGTATCTTTTCTGGGCCCCGGGTCACGCGCCACCGCTGGTAATTGTATTTGGAACGCTGTTCGCAGCGGCGCTGGTGATTTACAAACACGACGCGAACATGCAGCGATTGGTTCAGGGGACCGAACCACGATTCGGTTCGGATAAAACTGAGGACCATTCCGAATGAGCAGGATCGCCATACTGGGTGGAGGAGCGTGGGGCACCGCGCTTTCCATTGTTCTGTCGCGCAGCCGTCATGCGCACGAATTAGCGCTCTGGGTGCGAGAGGAGTTGCTGGCACAAACCATTACGACATCGCGTGAAAACAAGACGTATCTTCCCGGTATGGAGATCCCCGCGCGCATCACGGCGTCTAGCGATCTAGGTCAAGTGCTTGCGCATGCACAGATCGTTGTCGGAGCTGTTCCCTCCGCACACACGCGTGAAGTGTTCCTGCTCGCGCTGCCCCACCTTTCACAAGACGCAATCATCGTTAGTGCCACAAAAGGTCTTGAACCTGCCACGCACCTGCGTATGACTCAAGTGCTGGAGCAGGTTTGCGCGCAACGATTTGTGCCTGAACTCGCCGTGCTATCCGGTCCTTCGTTCGCACTGGAAGCCGCGCGTGGCGAACCCACAGCCGTGGTGATTGCGTCGGCGATGAGCTATCAGGATTTCGGGGGAGTGCGCCGGTACACCTCCAGGACGGCCGAGTACCTTCAAGAACAGTTTTCTGGACCGACGTTTCGGCTCTACACCAATGATGACGTTCTGGGCGTTGAATTGGCCGGAGCGATGAAAAACGTGATGGCCATTGCCGCTGGGGCTTGCCAGGGACTTGGGTTGGGGGCAAATTCACTGGCGGCTTTAATCACGCGCGGGCTTGCGGAAATGACAAGGCTTGCCATAAAAGTGGGAGCAAAAGCGGAAACGCTTGGCGGCTTGGCTGGGATGGGGGATCTCGTACTCACCTGCAATGGGGCGCTTAGCCGAAATCGCCATGTTGGCTTCGAACTCGGCAAAGGCAAATCCTTGGACGAAATCCTCTGTGGAATGTCTTCCGTCGCGGAAGGGGTGGGCACGACGGCGGCGCTGCTCGCTCTTGGGCAAGAGTTTCGCCTCGAACTTCCAATCACGGAACAAGTCAATGCCATCCTGCATAGGTGGAAATCTCCCAGTGAAGCGATACGCGACATCATGGAACGTCCACTGAAGCCGGAATAGGGCCGATAGTACCTCCGGCCTAGTTGCACTTCCGCGTCGCCTGTCCTTTCGGACAGCCCCTCCTGCTTCCCGTGTCAACTAAAATTGATATGTTGCGATGAGTGGCAAACTCATGACCGTCTTCACGCGCCTCCGCGCTGGTCGGGTGCGCATTCTTTGGCTCGTGCTCGGAGCGCTGCTCCTTGTGAGCGCGTTGCCCATTGGTCTTTATCATCGCCAGGTGCTGGAACTCAGCCAGGAAAAATTGGTCGATACGGAACGCGTGCAGCAAACCGAATTGACCCGATCGCTAGCGCAGGAAGTGCAATTCTTCGAAGCGAACCTGACACAGCAACTCATTAGCGAACGGCAAATCCTGGCGCTGACCGGATTGATCGAGAATGTAGAAGATTCTGTCGCGGAACCCAAAGTCACCCGGCTGCTTGAAAATTTCGTCGACTCCAATCGCAATACGTTCATCTACCTGACCGCGGTTGGCCGCGATGGCAAAGGCACCAGCGCTTCGCAGGGAAATTTCCGCGCAGAACGGGATCCCTTCGTGGCCAAGGCGCTGCAGCGCGCTTTCAGCAGTTGCGTGCAATCCGTGAAATTCCGTAGCGATCCTCTGGCGCTGGCCCCCGACAATCGCCCCGCGTTCGTGATCGCTGTGCCCTTGAAAGATGCAAACGATAATTTCACGGGCATGCTCGCTGCCGTGGTTTCACTCGATCCGATTCTCCATCGTTTGCAGGACGATAGCGTGCGCGGCCGCAGCGTCTTCATCGTCGATCATTACGGCCACATCGTGGCGCATCCCGACACAAAGAATTTCGTGCCTGGCGAAGACTTGAGCGATAAATCGCATCTCGTGAGCCAGATTAAATCGTTGCCCAAGGAATTGCGCAACACGGAAACGCTCCGCTTTTCCGAAAAAGAAAAGAATCGTCCAATCGAAATGGTGGGAACGTACAGCACTTTCCCGGAAGTCAATTGGGCCGTGGTTGCGCAGCGCAGCCTGAATGAAGCGCGCGCGGATGCTGGGGTTACGGAACTGAACCAGCAGGCATTGGCTTTCGTCAGCGTGGTAGTCCTCGTCGCCGTGCTATTTGGTTATTTTTTTGCCGTGGGCATCAGCACCCCGATTCGGGGACTGGCCGCCTCCACGCGCGCTATCAGCCGAGGTGAATTCCACCAGCGCACCCCAGTGCGAGGCGCTGCGGAAATCAGCGAACTAGCCGAAAATTTCAATTTGATGGCGAACGATATCGAGGAATACATCGAGCGCCTGAAGGAAGCAGCCGAAGAGAACCGCGAACTGTTCCTCGGTTCGATCCGCATGCTTGCCGCGGCCATCGACGAAAAGGATCCGTATACGCGCGGTCACTCTGGCCGGGTCGCAAAATATTCCAGCATCATCGCCCAGGAAATGAAGCTGGCAGCGGAAGAGCTCGACAAATTGAAAATTGCGGCGCTGCTACATGACGTAGGAAAAATCGGTGTGGACGACCGCGTGTTGAAAAAGCCGGGATCCCTGACTCCCGAAGAATTCGACATCATGAAGACGCACACCACCAAGGGCGCCAACATCATGCGTCCGGTTTCGCAACTGAAGGATATGCTGCCGGGTATCGAACTTCACCACGAGCATATGGACGGGCGCGGATATCCTTACGGCCTATCGGGCCCACAGATTCCGTTGATGGCTCGCATTATTGGCGTGGCAGACACGCTGGACGCGATGACCACGAATCGTCCCTATCAGTCCGCCATGGATCTGGACTTCGCACTGGGCCGCATCAAGGCACTCACAGGTTCGAAATTCGATCAAGCAGTGGTCACCGCGCTTGAGTCCGCCGTCAAGGCCGGCAAGATTCGCCTGACGGCCGTCGAAGTCCACGTCTAACTGTTCTTCCTACTTAGGAAAATTGGGATCGGCTTTCACTTCCAGAATTTGCGCAGTGTGCCGGCGCATGTGGGCAGAGATCAGAATCATCCATTGATAGGTGTCCAGAGTCTTTAACACCGGATGGTCCATGAAGTGATTGCGCAGATCCTGATCCGTGGTGTTCACAAACGCCAGAGTTATGGCGCGGTTCTGCAAAACGTTCCTGGTAATATCCGCCGGAGTTGCCCATCGGCGCGTCGGTTGGATCGACTCTGGAGCCTTAAATTTCTGGCTGCGGTCAAGAGCCATGGTGATGATCTGGTCGTCCTGCATTTTGACCAATTCCCTCTTCTGGGGTTCCGCAGGCCCTTTCAGTGCCTGTTCTGTGACCATCTTGAACACCATGTCTTCCGTAACGCCGATATGCTCCGCACATTCGGCAACCGACCAACGGTCTGGCGCAGATTTGAAATTCCACTGCGCCTCGGACAGTCCGCGCGTGGCATCGAGAAATGCCTTTTGGGAGCCTTCCAGTTCGGTTAAGGCCTTGTCCCTCTCAGCCTGCGAAATTGTCGGGCCCATCGCTGGAGCCAAAAGCAAAGCAGCAATCATCACCATACTTTTCATCGCTCTTCCCCTTTTTGAGTGATCTCAGCCTGCCATTCAGTGAACCAAATCCGCATTAACCTTTTTGATTGACCAGTTCCACGAATCCAGCCAACACCAGACCCCATCCCGGATCCACTCCCGCACGCAACTTCTCCCAACCTTCACCGTGACGTTCGAGATGGCGGTGTTCGAATTCCACACGCGTCGATTCCGGTCCTTCCGCTATAAATTCCAGGGCCACTTCGCTGGAGCGCCCTTTGTCCGGGTTGAACTTGAAATCGGGCTGCAGGTGCCAGGCCAGTATCAGAAGCTTTGGCGGTTCATAGGTCAACACGCGTCCCCATTCGCATTCGGATCCTTTGGCATCTCGCTCGAACCAGCGGCCACCCGCGCGAGGCTCAACGATGACTTCTTGAAAAGGTGTTGGAGCTATATGGTGAGAGGCAGGCCACCACGCACCCATCCTCTGGGTGAATACCTGGAAGGCTTTTTCAATGGGCACTTCCACGTGGAGGGTCTTGCTTACCACTGCGTTTCGAGCCGTTTCGGGGGCCATGCTGTTTCTCCTTTTTGTATTCTTGTTCCGCAAGTCGTTTGAAAGCCGACAAGGCCTTTTCCCACAATTCCGAAAAGTGATCGCGTAATTCAGCAATACCCTGCGGGTCGAGATCGTAGATCCGCCGGGTTCCTTCGCGCCGATCGCGCACCAGGCGCGCCTCTTTCAACACTTTGAGGTGTTGCGAAACTGCCGGGCGTGAAATAGGCAGGCCCGCCGCCAGTTGATTCACCGCGTGGGGATGCTTGGAGAGCATGGCAAAGATGGCTAGTCGCGTGGGATCGCCCAGAGCCGCCAGCCCGTTTTGTACGTAAGTGTTCACTTACGGTAAGCTATCACTTACCAATGAGCGCGTCAAGCGTTTTTTTGGGACTCCCCGGAAGTTTTCCGTTCCGGGTTCCTTCCTGCGAGAAAAGCAGCCTTTTCCTGGATTTGTACCTGTCTGCTACGCAAACCAGCCGGCCTCGGAAGCCGGCCGCTACACAACCCTGGAGAATTGCAGGTGGATACTTTTTATTGCTGACCGCGCTGTTACTTTAACTTTTGCTCTAGTTCGACCCAGCGGGTGTACAGATCATCGATCGCCTTTTGCGCACCTTCCAGTTCCAAAGAAGCAGCATGGAGCCGCATTCCGTCGGTCATGATGGCCGGGTCCAGCAGCGCGTCATGCTTGCTCTGTAACTCGCGTTCGGCATCGGCAATTCGTTCTTCAATGGTCTCCAGTTCGCGTTGCTCTTTGAAGGAGAGTTTCTTTTTGGTCAGTGAAGCACGGTTTGAGTTCACTATTGGGCTAGGGCTTTGTGTTTCGACAGAAGCGTTGCTCTTTCCTGCTGCCTGCTGGCCGCGCTGCCATGCTTCCCACTGCTGGTAATCCGCGAATCGTTCCGCCCCACCCAGACCGTCAAATCCCAGCACTACCGTCGACACGCGATCCAGCATGTAGCGATCATGCGTGACCAGCACCAGCGCGCCGCGATACTCCAGGAGACTTTCTTCGAGAATCTCGAGAGTGGGAATGTCCAGGTCGTTGGTCGGCTCATCGAGAAGCAAAACATCCGCAGGTTGCAGCATCAATTGGGCAATCAACACGCGGGCGCGTTCTCCTCCTGAAAGCCGGCCGACCTTCTGATTCAAGTTTTCGCCAGTGAACAAAAATCGCGCGGCCCACGCGGCCACGTGAATAACGCGCTCCTGGTAAATCACGGAATCGCTGTCCGGCGCCAGGGCTCTGCGCAGTGTAACCTCTGGATCAAGTACGCGATTCTGGTCGAAATACACGATGCGAAGTGAATCCGCTTTGCGAAGCGTGCCTTGCGTTGGTTTCAATTCGCCGTTCAGCAGGCGCAGAAGCGTGGTCTTGCCGCTGCCGTTGGGGCCAACCAGGCCAACGCGCATTCCCGATGTCATGATGAAGTGCACATTCTTAAACAAAGTTCGTTCGCCCATTCTGTAACTGACATCATCAAGTGTCACAAGTTGCTTGGTTTGCCGGCTCGACGCGGAGAAATCAATCTGCGCGCCGGTGGTTTTGGTGCGCGACTTCATCTCTCCCAGTTCGCCAATCAGTTCGTGGGCTGTGTCGATGCGTGCTTTCGATTTTGTGGTGCGCGCTTTGGGGCCGCGGCGCAACCATTCGATTTCGTTATGCACACGATTTTCAAGAGCGGCCTGCCGATTTCTCTGCGCGTGCAAATACTCCTCTTTTGCTTCCAGAAAGGTGCTGTAGTTCCCATCAACGCGCAGGGCGCCATCATCATAGGCAGCGTTCAGTTCCACGACGCCATTCGCCACGTTTTCCAGAAAATACCTGTCGTGACTAACGATGACGCAGGCGAACGGCGCGTTTTGCAGAAGCGTTTCCAGCCACTTGATTCCCGCCAGATCGAGATGGTTTGTTGGCTCGTCGAGCAGCAAAATATTCGGTTGCTGAACCAGTGCTTCGACAATCGCCAATCTCTTTCGCCACCCACCGGAAAGTGTCGAAGCCTCCGCGTCCAGATCGGTGAACCCGGCGCGACCCAGAATTTCCGCAATGCGCGACAGCCGCTCGCTTTCCACCACCTGGGCGCGATCCAGCGCTCCGTTGATCACAGATCGAATCGTTTCGCCTTTCCCGAATTCTGAAATCTGCAAGACCGCGCTGAGCCGCATTCCTTTGCGGATGGCCACGTCTCCTGTATCCGGCGAGACGCTTCCGTTCAGCATGGCCAAGAGCGTGGATTTACCCGAGCCGTTTGGCCCGATGATGCCGATGCGATCGCCTTCGGAAACCGTAAAGGAAATATTTTTGAATGAGGGGGAGGCGCCGTATCGCTTAGAAAGACCTTGGGCGCTGATGATGGGTGGCAAGTGGCTGGCTCTTCTCGGCAATCGTTTCGCTTGGTTTCGTGCACTTCCAGAATAGCAGCAGCGGCAGGCGAAGACGAATGAGGCAGCGATTCAGAACACTCTACGATACAGCTCGATCATCTCGGCAAATGCCTTGTCGCTGGCTTCCGGATCAAAACGCGGACCCTCATCGCGCATGAAGGCATGTTCGGCGGGATAGAGGGAAATGCGGTGACGTACCCCTGCGGCTCGCAAGCCTGCCTCTACGGTGGCGCGGCCTTCCGCCGGAACATGCGGATCGTTCGCACCAAATACCATCAACAATTCTCCGCGAATTTCTTTTGCCCGAGCGAGAGAGCCGGCGTCCGCGTCCTTCCCCAGTTTCCCGTTGTGAATAGCGGTACCGTAAAAGCAGACGGTCGCCTTCACGTCTGGTTGAATCGCCGCACGAAATGCCAGGTGTCCTCCTATACAGAATCCCATGGCGCCTAGTTTTGCTTTGGCGACTTTAGGATGCGTCGTGAGCCAGTCCAGGACACTTCTGGCATCTTCGTCAAAGTGCGATACCGGCATTTTTGCCGCGTCTCCCATCCCACGTGTACGGCCCGCATCATCAAATGGAATTACTGTTCCCGGCGGTTCAATTCGTCCATAAATCTCCGGCGCCGCTGCTACGAAACCGTAGCCAGCAAGCCTGGCACAGGCCCGCAACATTGGCCCCGTAAGTTGAAAGATGTCCGAATAGCAGAGTATTCCAGGATAAGCACCGGCAGACTGAGGTGCGGCAACAAAGGTGCGAAGTGCAGCGCCGCGACTCTGAACTGTTTCATAGTTTGCCGTGACGATCATGGTCTAAGCTCCCCGAATTGAACCGTCCCATCATCCCGGCAGGTCTATGACAATTCAAGTTCTTGCTTTCCAGAAATTTCGATTAGCTTCAAGCGGCAAAAATTCTGGCGCTGCTAAGTCCAGTTAGAAGCATGGATCCGAGTGCTGCTGAAGCGTAACCTTTCGACCCACTTTTTAACAATTATCCCTCACCACGGTAAGAAATTAACCCTGCCAAGGTTAAAAATTAACCCTTGATGAATCCTTCCCCGTCGTCGCCCTGAAGGCAATTTGCTTCCCCTTTGGCAAATGATTCTGGGTATTGCGTTTAATACTTATTCCCCCTGAAGCCAAGAACTGCCTGCGATTGGCACGCAGCCTGCCTATAGATTCCACGTCAACCAGCAGACGAAAAAGGAAAGAGGGGCCAGCCAATGAAATTTCGTAACCTGATTCGGTTGAACGCAGTTGTGATCGGAACCGCAGCCGCGCTGTTCTTCACCACCGCCGTAAAAGCCCAGGAAATCGAGAACACCGCGTGGACTGACGCGCCTAACGCCGTAGCATTTCTTCAGACCGCACCACAACCAGCCACCCAGTCCGCAACACAACCTGCGGACATGGCGGCAACAGATTCCCTTGCGATTAGTTCCAGCGCCGCAGTTTCGAAGCCCGCGGCTGCGCGCGAAGCCGCTGTCACCCAATGGGCAGCGGTCGAGATCTGGATTTTGTGCTCCTTGTTAATTTGCATCGCGATTGTTGCGTTGTACGCTCTGATCGAAGCACGACGCGTGAATCGCGAGTTCCGAGCGCGCTTCAAGGCCATGAATCCCCGCACCACTCTCTCCTGACCACCCATCCCCCTGACCACCCATACAGCACCCTGCTGTAGCGCTCCGGGAGTTCCCTGCAAACTCCCGGAGCGTTCTCTTTTGGAATTGTTTGTAAACGCTACCAGTGGAATCCCTCCCGTACGCCGTTTGACCAGTGACAACACGCAATGCTGTGACAATCCTGGCAAGAAAGTAGCTTTTGACTTTCCCGCCATCGTGAATAGAATACCGTCCACGTTCTAGCTGTTGCGTAAACCTGTGGCGAAGCTGGGGGAGAGCGTCGCCACTCCGGGTCGATCCAATAGGCTTTGAAGCACAGCTAGAGACAGGCTGATAGTTTCTCACTTCCGTTTCCGAGTCAAAAGTCACAACAGGGGGAATTAGCATGCTCCGGCTATTTTCAATCATCCCGGTGTTTCTGCTCGCGGCGAGTTTCGCAACGGCACAAACGACAACTGTGCCCGATCAGACCGAACAGATTAAGGCGCTCTTGCAGCGCATGGATTCGCTCGAGAAGGAGGTCGCCGAGCTTAAAGCCGAGCGAACGACGACGGCGCACAACGTTGCCGCGAATCCGCCTGTCACGACTGAATCCAGTTCCGCTGCTCGCCCCCCACAGGTGCAGCCGTCTGCTGCACAAACCGTACCCGTGGCTCAGGAACACGACCATGATTCGGCGCTGCCGCAGGAAGCCGCGCGCCAATTGGAGACCCACTATCCTTCGTTGCAGATTCGCGGATTTGGCGATGCTAATTTCGGGACGACCGACCAACAGGGCACGAATAGTGGATTCTTCCTTGGACAATTGGACCTGCACATCGCCTCCGCGCTCTCTCAGAAGATCAGCTACTTCGGTGAAATTACAATGAACGCGCATCCGAATGAATACACACTGGAGGTGGAGCGCTCCATCATTCGGTATGACTACGACGACTACTTCAAGATCTCCTTCGGCCGGTTCCACACACCCGTCGGTTACTGGAATACGGCGTTCCACCATGGCGCGTGGCTTGAAACCACTGTGGATCGACCCTTCCTGGTGAAGGTTGGCGGGACGTTTACGCCGCTGCACCTCGTCGGTGCGCTTGCTGAAGGCCACATCCCTTCCGGTGGACTGGGATTGCAGTACAACGTCGGCATCGGAAATGGCCGGGGTTCACTGATTGCGCGCCCGGGAGACTCCGGAGACGTGAATAACAATCGTGCGTGGGTGGTCAAGTTATTCTCGCGGCCCGCAAAATTCTATGGACTGGAAGTGGGTGGCTCGGTTTATCGCGACAAGATCACACAGCCCGGCTTGCCAGACTATCGCGAATGGATTTCTTCCGCCTACGTGGTCTGGACCAAAGGCGCGCCAGAATTCCTGGCGGAATTCGACAACGTAAATCATCACAATATTTTGACCGGCCAGGATGCCAACAGCGACGCGTTCTACGCGCAGTTTGCCTATCGGCTGCCATGGTTTGAAAAGACCTGGAAACCATACTATCGTTTCGAGTACACCCACATGCCGCTCAGCGAACAGGTCTTTGTGTATCAGCCTCAGGTTGGATCGATTCTCGGCATACGCTACGACATTTCGAATTTTGCGGCTTTCAAACTTGAATATCGGTACTTGAACAGCCATGCGCCAAAAGCGGAGCACCCCGAAATACCGGCAGTGAATGGACTGTTTTTCCAGACAGCGTTCACTTTCTGAGCGAACCGCATGAAGACTACTCTCAAAATAATTGGAGTCTTGCTGCTGGGGGGAGTTCTCGCTTTTGTCTCGACCCACCAGATCTCTATGGCACAAACGACGAAAGGTGGCGACGTCGCTGTGGTTGTGAACGCAGACACGCCCATAACGGATCTTAGCCTTGCGGAAGTGCGCAAGGTGTTTTTGGGCGAGCGCCAGTACTGGAATTCGAAACTACCGGTGGTGCTGTTGATTCGCGCTCCCGTCGCGCGGGAACGAGACGTTGTGCTTCGCGTGATTTACCAGATGTCGGAATCACAGTTCAAACAGTACTGGGTGGCCAAAATATTCCGTGCGGAGATCACTTCGCCGCCGAAAATTGTCTATTCCAATGACATGCAATACGAACTTGTTTCCGGAATGCCCGGTGCTATTGCCTTTGTCGATGCACACAACATTCATCCCGGCGTAAAAATCGTGCGCGTGGACGGCATGCTTCCGGGGGACAAGAACTACCCACTTCGTTAGTTGGCCAGTTTAGTGAACTACTCGGAAGGAATAGAGCTATCAGAGTTGCGCCTGGAAATCAGTTCGCGAGCTTCATTCGCCTGAGTATTTCCTGGAAGCGTGGGTCGGAGCGAATGGGGTCGAACATCGGTTCAACTCCCAGCGAGACCAATCCGCTATCGTGCTCTTCGTATGCTTTTTCCAGCCAGCTGAGCGCCTTTTCTTTATCCTCAATGCGCAGGTAGGCTTCCGCAATGCTGTACGAAGACACGTAGCCGTGCTTGGAAATTTCCGTCAATCCTTCGAGCCAACTCTGTAGAATTCCCCGATAGCCGGACTTGGCAAAATCTTCTTCAAGAGAAGCGGCAAGTTCAGGGCTACCTGAGAGCGATAGCGCCTTCTCTCGTTCCGCCACAGCTTCCTTTTGTTTGCCCATGTGCGCGTAAACCTCTTCCAGCAAGCGACGGGCGGGAGAGAATCGCGGATCGATGTCCAGCACCTTATGAAGCTGATCAATCGCCTGATCATTTTCACGAGCCAGATAAAGCTGCCAACCGATCGTGGTATTGATGATCAGCGAAAGCGGGTCCAACTCCTGCGCTTTCTTGGTCTCGCGCAGCCCCTCGTCGTTGCGATTCATGTTGGCAAGGTAATCTCCAAGCCACAAATGCGCAGTGGCTGAATTTGGATTCAGTTGAATAGCGCTGCGGAACTCTTTCTCCGCGCCGGTCCAATCCCATTCGAAATGTTCTTTCACCAGTCCCAATGATGTATGCGCTTCAGCAAGGCTCGGATCGATCTCCAGTGCTTGCAAGGCAGCCGTTTTGGCCTTAGGCCACGCTTCAGAAGGCGCCAGGTACCCGGAATCACCCAGCAGACTATAACTGTCTGCCAGTCCCGCATAAGCGAGCGCGTAGTGGGAATCTTTTTGCACCGCTTGCGTGAAGTAATCCGCGGCTTTCTTGAAATCCGCCTGCGTCCACTTATTGCCGTAGAAGAGTCCTTGCAGATAAAGCTGATAGGCTTCCGCATTCTCCGTCGGGCGTTTCGACAGAATGATCTTTTCACCGCCTTCCAGCTTCGGCCGCAAGTGGCCGTAAATGTCTGAGGCGAGTTCTCTTTGCACGGAAACCAGATTCGAAATCTTGCGATTGTATTGTTCTCCCCAGATTTGACGGCTGTTTTGCACGTCTTCCAGGTTCACGCTGATCATTAATTCGTCGCCATTCTGGATGAGCCTGCCTGTCAGAATCGCCTGCACGTGCAGATCCTTGCCCATTTGTTGAGGGTCGGTGGCTTTTCCTTTGTAACGAAACACCGTATTTCTAGACATGACAGAGAGATTTGGCAATTGCGACAGGCTGTCGATCAGGCTCTCCGTGATCCCGTCGCTCAAATATTCCGTTTTCGGATCGTTGCTGACGTTGGCGAAGGGCAATACGGCAATGGATTCAATGCGAGCCCCACCCGATGGCTTGAAAACGCGATCGCGTAAACCGCCAACGTTGAAGCTGAACAGAATCAGAATAGCAGCCAATGCACTGGCCCAAGCCAGATGAATCCAGGGTATCTGAACTTTGCGATGCTTCAGGGCAGCACCAGAAGCCAGGGTACTGGCGGAATCGGTTCCTCGTTTCAGGCGCTTGAGCTCTGCGCGCATGTCAGAGGCATGTTGAAAACGCAGGTTGCGGTCTTTTTCCAGAGCTCGATCAATAACGTGTTCCAGTTCCGCAGGAACTTCGCTGTTTAACCGCACAACCAAGACAGGGGCCTTGTGCAGAATGGAATCAAATATCGCTCCCGAACTGTCGCCCTTGAAAGGAAGAAAGCCGGTAGCCATCTCGTAAAGAAGCACGCCAAAGGAAAACAGATCGGTGCGTGAATCAAGCGTCTTGCCCAACACTTGCTCGGGTGACATATAGGAAACGGTGCCGATCGCGCTTCCGGGACTGGTCAGGTATTCCGAATCCACACTAGTCGTAGCCAACGTAACGCCAGTTCCCACGCCGCTACCCATTCTTGCCGGAGCCACTTTCGCAAGTCCAAAATCGAGAATCTTGGCGTGACCGCGTTTGGTAATGAATATATTTGCCGGCTTGATGTCGCGATGAACGATGCCCTCCGAATGCGCGGCATCCAGCGCGTCAGCCACGTCGATAGCGATCTCCAGCAAGCGATCCAGCTTCAGCGCTTCGCCAGTCATCAAATGCTTCAGCGTCTGGCCATCCATGAATTCCATGGCGATGAACGCTTTACCGTCCTGCTCGCCAATGTCGTAAACGGTGCAGATGTTGGGATGATTGAGAGAAGAGGCAGCCTGGGCTTCTCTTTGAAAGCGCGCCAGGGCTAGCGGGTCTCGAGAGACTTCATCGGGCAGGAATTTCAGGCCCACATTGCGGTGAAGACGAATGTCTTCGGCTTTGTAGACCACACCCATGCCCCCACCGCCCACTTTTTCCAAGATGCGGTAGTGGGAAATGGTCCTTCCAATGAGCGCGTCAGAAGTGTCCATTTCGTGCACATGTTAGTGGCCTGGTGAAGTGAATGTCAATGAATGCATTTCACAGGGTCTTAGGCTCATAAACGTCTTCCTTGACTGAGAGTTACGGAGGGTAGATAGTGACTCTCAATCACCCGGGAATTTCTGAAACTTACTCTTACTATCCAGGGGCACAGCATGCAAACTACTCAGCCAATCGTCAGTCCTTTAGGTCTTCTGCTCTGGGTCGCGGTAATTTATTTGATCGTGAAGAGTCCGAAGCGGATGCAGACCCTTTTTCGAATGGTCATCGCTTTTCTGGTGACCGTGCTGTTGTTTATCGTTCCAGGTGCAGTGCTGCATCGCGGCGATCCGGAGTCGTTGGGAAGAATCAGCGGACTAGTAGCTTTGCTGGTGGCTGTTATCGTGGGTTGGTGGCACAAAAATTCCCTTAAACGTAGTGTACAGCCCCCATCTTGATTTTGTTTTCACTACACTTCTTCATCACCTGTACGAAAACTGTACTACGCCCGGCTTGACCGTTTTTGCAGGCAAGCATACTGTCTTTGAAATTTCTCCAGCGAATTTTGCGATTTGGCGGACTCCAAGAAGGGTATTCGATCTCTGTTCCTGCTCCAGAAATTCTACGATCACCGATTGGTCAGCGAAAGCAGCAAAAAAATTGGTAGCCCTCAGAAAGGTGGGCCTGCAGTCGAAATAGAATTAAACGAATAGTTCCAAAAATAACTTTAATTGCCCTTTCATTGGGAAATGAGATCTCTGTCCCAGACTCTTTCCTGAAATAACAGTCCCTGCCGAAAAACAAACCCAGCCGACAGCCAGGGTGTGTCTGCCCCTGCCCTAAAACCACGGAGATGAAGTGATGAGAAAAATCGCTACGCTAGTCGTGTGGCTTGTCGTTGTCATTCTGTTGTTGTGTCAATTTGCATCTGCACAAACCCAACCGAGCCCGAACAGTTTTACTCAAGCCAAAGACCCGGGGATTCGCGCAGTTTCGGTGAATGCCGGCCAGGCACTTTCCACCCTGAGCCCCAGCCAATTGGAGTATTTCAACGACGGTCTTGCGCGCTTTAACGAAATTGATCAGGTCGCCAATGGTTTAGGCCCTACGTTCAATTCCAATAGTTGCGGCAGCTGCCATGCGCAACCCTTTGCTGGAGGTACCAGTCCGAGAACTGACCAGTTCCCCCACATTGGCCCAAATCCCCAAATCGAGGCGGCTGCCGCCAGCGGCGCAACTAACAAAATTCCGTCTTTCATAACGCCTGATGGGCCCGTCCGCGAAGCTCGCTTTCCCTTTGTTGTCACATCGGGCGGAAGCCTCACCAGGACGCCGGATGGCGGTGTTCATGCTCTGTTCACCATCGCAGGACGCACCGACGCGGGCAATTGCACACTCTCTCAACCCAACTTCGACCAGATGCAGCAACTTGGCAATCTGATCTTCCGGATACCCACACCGGTCTTCGGCGCGGGTATGATCGAAAATATAGCCGACGCCACGATCCTTGCCAATATGAGGGCCAATGCTTTCCTGAAACAGCACTTGGGTATTTCCGGACACCCCAACACCAGTGGAAATGATGGCAGTATCACGCGCTTCGGTTGGAAGGCGCAAAATAAATCTCTGGAAGTGTTCACGGGTGAGGCCTACAACGTCGAGATGGGTGTCACGAATGAACTGTTTCCGAACGAGCGCAGCAATCCTCCCGCTGCTTGCCTGATCAACCCGACTCCAGAAGACGCCACGCGTTTCGATCAGTCGGGTAATTTGATTCTTGCCGACTCCGTCCAGTTCTCGAATTTCATGCGATTCCTGGCGGCCCCCACACCCTCTTCGCAAGGAATACCGGGGAATCCTCCAGCGACTTCCATTCAAAACGGCAAAGCGCTGTTCAGCCAGATCCATTGCGACGCGTGTCACACACCTGTGCTGCAAACGGGCACCAGCAGCTTCACTACGGCGCTGAATAACCAGCCCGCGGCTCTCTATTCCGATCTGCTGGTCCACAACATGGGCTCGGGTTTGGCCGACAACGTATCACAAGGTGGGGCAGGGCCAGACGAATTCCGCACCGCTCCTCTTTGGGGCGTCGGGCAGCGGATCTTCTTCCTTCATGACGGACGTTCGGGGCCGGCAAATGGCGGATTGGTCCATGCCATTCAGCAACACGCCAGCAGCGGTTCGGAGGCCAACTCTGTTATCTCCAACTTCAACCAGCTGAGCAGCCAGCAGAAGCAGGATCTCCTCAACTTCCTGCGCTCGTTGTAAACAAAAGGGAGCGTGCCAGCTAACTTCGTACGGCACGCTCCCGATTTCCTCTAAGTTATCTGGCCCACTGCGATTTGCTTGTTACTTGTCAGTCTTGACTTTCGGTATAGCCCAGGCGAGCGCAGAAAGTTGCTGATTTGGGACTAGATTGGGCCTCTTTAACCCACCCAATTCCCCAATTCCTCACGTCCTTGCCTCACCCGCCTCCCTCCGCTAAACTCTTTTCGCCACACTCGTGCTCCTCAGGGGGGAGCGAGTCACATGCCCGGATTTTTACAGCGGTTTATGCCGAAGGATGGGGATTTCTTCATCCTTTTTCAGAAACAGGCCGAGAATATCGTTTCCGGTGCTCAAGCTTTCACGAAGATGCTGGAGCATTACACCGGCGTGCCGGAACAAGTCCAGATCATCAAGGCCATCGAGCACAATGGCGACGAGATCACCCACCAGATCTTTCGCAAGCTGAATCGCACTTTTATCACACCGTTTGATCGCGAAGATATTCACGAGCTTTGCAGCACTATGGACGATGTAATTGACCTGATCGATGCCGCCGCCAGCCGGTTCGTTCTCTATCGAGTCGACTCGATTCGTTCCGGCACCATCGAGTTATCAAAGGTACTCTCCGCTGCGACCATTGAACTGAATTCGGCGATTCACGCCATGGAATCGCCAGACAAGGCCTTGCAGCGTGTAATTGAAATCAATCGCCTGGAAAATGAAAGCGACCGCATCTGCCGCACGCTTATCGCGCAGCTATTTGAAGAAGAAAAAGACTCTGTCCAGATCATCAAGTGGAAGGAAATTTTCGAAGTTATCGAAACCGCAGTCGACAAATGCGAAGACGTTTCCAATGTCATTGAGAGCGTCATCTTGAAGAACGCCTGATCCCCGTGGATAGATTCACTCTCGTTCTCATCACGATTTTCCTTACGCTGGCCTTCGAGTTTTCCAACGGCTGGCACGACGCGGCTAATTCCATCGCCACGGTCGTTTCCACTCGAGTGCTTACGCCATTTCGTGCCGTGCTGTGGGCCGCGTTCTGGAATTTCATTGCCGCCTTCATCTTTGGCACAGCCGTTGCCGGCACCATTGGCAAAGGCCTCGTCCACATTGAAATGGTGGACGAAAAAGTCCTTCTCGCGGGACTGCTTGGCGCCATAACCTGGAATCTGATCACTCTCACACTGGGTCTTCCTACCAGTTCGTCTCATGCCCTGATGGGTGGCTATGGTGGCGCAGCCGTGGCTCATGCCGGATACAAGACGCTGATTTTAGGCGGCTGGAAGATGCCTGTTTTGTTCATCTTTCTTTCGCCTGTCATCGGCTTTGTCATCGCAATTCTGGTCACCATAGGCACGACCTGGATTGTGAAGGACCAGCGACCCAAAAAAGTGGATCGATGGTTCCGGCGTTTGCAGCTTCTCTCCGCGGCCGGGTACAGCCTGGGGCATGGAACGAATGACGCTCAGAAAGGCATGGGAATCATTACTGCGGCGCTGGTCGCCGGCGGGCTCATGAAGACCTATTCCGTTGAGTATTGGGTGATTATTTGCTGCCACCTCGCCATGGCCGGAGGCACGATGGCCGGGGGCTGGCGCATCATCAAGACCATGGGACAGCGAATTACCAAACTCACCCCGTTCGGCGGGTTCGCTGCGGAAACCGCTGGCGCCATTACGTTGTTCGTCACGGCACGATTCGGCATTCCCGTCAGCACAACGCACACAATCACTGGCGCTATCGTCGGTGTCGGCTCAGCCCACAGGCTTACCGCCGTGCGCTGGGGCGTTACACGACACATCGTCTGGGCGTGGGTTTTGACGATACCGGGCGCGGCACTAATAGGAGCAGCGATATACCACTTCGTCGTTCCCTATCTGCGCTAACTGCAAAACGCCTCTTGCTAACCTAAGTCAGTTTGCTACAAAGAGCACTCCGGCACCTGGCAACCGATGTTCGCTGAGGGGCACGGTCAATGCAAATTTTATGAGCTTTTGGCCAAGCATGTGCTTGACAATGCCTTGGGCGGCTTTTCGTTATAGGAATTTTAATCTCAGAACGTGCGACTAGCGCACAGAAGATTTAGCTTCGATGATTTTGAACCTGTACCACGCAGTTCCGTCAGGGTAGAGCGCATCGCGTATTTCTGAGTTCAGCTCATCACCTGGCGCGTAGGTCGCCGGTACGGTGCCTTGGTTCACCAGGATCTGCTTGTTATCCGGTCCAACATAGCTGGTCTCATAACGGATGTTGGTATAGGTATAGGTGGAAGACTGGTTTCGCAAGGTAACCAGCCAGACCGCCGTAGTCCCCATGCGGTCTTTAGTCATAGTCGCGCGAACGATCTTCAGGTCTTTGACTGGGTCGGCAGGAGCAGTGGCGACCGCCGGAGCAGATACATGCAGGTTGGCACCGTGCTTTGCGATGAAATAGAACGAAATTCCCGCAAGCAACAGCAGTACCAGGATCGAGATCCCAATCCGCTCGTGTTCAATTTTGGTTTCCTGTTTGTCTACAGGTACTTCAAACATGACGCCCTCCCCATTGAGACTTCTCAATCAGCCCCGAAAGTTCAATTTTTAGTCGCGGGCAAGAGGGTAGGTCTTGTGGTAGCGGCCAAAATCCCGGGGCAAACCCCGCAGTAGTAAATCAGGCCCTAGATCCTTTGACGCAGACGCGCTGTAGACTTCTTAACAAGTCCCCAGCTAGATTGCTCCCCGAATGTTGGAGCTGCAATCAGAACATGTGACAACCCACAGAGGGGCTTCTCCCACGTTAGGGACGAGTGTAGTGTGCGGTTACAACCTGGACTATGACGTTCGTCACATCCCCGAGTCTTGGTTACCGTAGTCTCCTTGGCGTCAAACCCGGTGCCATGTCCTATCTTCGCGCTTTCCCTTGGTTCGATTTATCCCCCTAATCATTTTGCACTACTGAGGTGACTACTTTCGCTAGTTAGACTTTCGCACTTTGACGGGTGAAGGTTTCAGCCGGCACTAATGCTTTTAGTGAAGAAAGCTGAGGCAACTTGACGGGGTAGTGAAGGCTGGGGGAAGAGTCCATGCAAAGATCTTTGATCCTGCTATTTTTGTGTCTGATCGCGCTGCCGGTATTTGCCCAGAGCAATTCTGGTGTCATTTCTGGCGCGGTCGCTGACGCCCAGAATCTCCCGGTCGCCGGCGCAACGATACAATTGACCGCTTCCAGCACAGGAGCAGTCCGCCGGGTGGTGACAAATCAACAAGGCTTATTCGAAGCCCCCGCGCTGCTACCCGATGAATATGAGATGCGGAGTGAAGCTTCCGGCTTCGCCCAGGAAACGCGGACCCTTCGGCTGGAGGTCGGTCAGCGGCTCTACCTTGAACTCAGCCTCAAAGTCGGAACAGTCTCGCAAGGCGTGAAGGTCACGGCGCAGAGTGAAGTGTTGCGCACCACGGACGCCAGCGTTGGCGAAGTGATTGAGCCGACCTCGATCCGCGATCTACCTCTCAATGGACGAATGCTGATTGATCTTGTGCTGACTGTTCCAGGGGCCCACGTTGGATTCGGTGCGCAATCCGGTTCCACGAATCCGCTCTATTGGCGTCCCGGGCAGCGCTCCGCAGTAGTCATCGGCGGAAGCCGTCCCAATGCGAATTTCTTCTTACTGGATGGCGCCACCAACACAGATCCCACGTTCAACACGCAGAATCTCAGTCCCTCTCCCGATGCTGTGAAAGAATTCCAGGTGGAGACCAGCAGTTACACCGCAGACATGGGCGGCGCGGGCGGCGGTCAGATCAATATCGTCACAAATTCCGGTACCAGCCAGTTCCACGGCACCGTCTATGAATTCCTACGCAACGATGCCATGGATGCCACCACATTCGCTTCGATGGGCAACAATCATCTGGTACAAAACAATTTTGGCGGCTCGTTTGGCGGCCCGCTCTATGGCAAAAACAATTTTTTCTTCGTCAACTATGAAGGGTTGCGCCTGTCTCAGGCCGATGCCCAAGTCTTGACGGTTCCCACGATGGCGGAAATACAAGGCGACTTCAGCATGAGCCCTCTGCCAATTTACGATCCCACCACCGCCGTCAAGAATCCTAATTACAATCCAGCGTTGCCCACCGGCCCCAGCAATTTTCCCTACAGTCGGTCGCAATTCCCGGGAAACATCATCCCTTCCGACCGAATCAATCCTCAGTTGGAGGCTTTCCTGCTCCAATACATGCCGCAACCCAATATGATGATGGATGGCCAGGCCGATTCCAATAATTATCTCGATGTTCGCAACGAAACCCATTTTCAGAATTTTGGAACGATTCGCATCGATCATAATTTTTCCAATGGCGACACGCTTCTCGGCCGCTATTCTGCCGGCGGAGAAGATGGGTTTTCTCCCAGCAGCGGTGTGACTGCGACGACGGAGAATCTGCCCGGCTTTGGCGTGAATTTTGACAATCTTTCGCAGCAAGCCGTCATCTCCTGGAACCACATTTTTGCCACTAACAAAATCAATACTCTTTCCCTCGCTGTTTCGCGGTTGTCGATGGACCGCACTTCACAAAATGACAGCGTGAACGACATCGTGGGGCAATTGGGAATTCAGGGCGTTGGCTTTGGAGGCAAGAACGCCTGGGGCGCTCCGTGGTTTGCCGTGCAAGGCTATACGGGCATCGGCGACACCTTTGCCGCTACTCCCATGCACGCATGGGACACGGTGTTCGAGATTCGCGATTCTTACGCCTGGCAACGTGGGCGCCACGGCTTCAAATTTGGCGGCGATTTCCGGAGGTTTATCTGGCCCATGTGGGGCTTCTTCCAGAATCGCGGCTACTATCAATATACGAACGGGTATACGACGCAATCCGGCTTCAATGATGGTAGCGGTTCCGGTCTCGCCAGCTTCCTCCTTAGCCTTCCCACCGTGAAGCAGCGCCAGGCCGGAATTCCGCAAATGGATCTGCGTAATTGGAGCGCCTCCGGATTTGTGGAGGACAGCTGGCAGATAACGCGCAACACCACGCTGAATGTGGGAGTGCGTTACGAATATTCCGACCCGCTCTACGACGTTGACAATACGAATACCAATCTCGTTTTTCAGGATGGCCAACCCTCCGTTTTTGTCGGCGGCCAACAGGGTTATCCACGCGGCTTGATGTACGCTAACAAACTCAACTTTGCTCCACGGCTTGGCGTTGCCCAATACGTTCCGCGTTGGGGCCTGGTATTCCACGCGGCGTACGGAATCTTTTTCACGCCTGTCGATCAGAACACCTGGTGCAATCAGCGACACAATGTGCCTTTCGTATTCCCGGAAACACAGCAGGCCGATAATTTCACTCCTCCCGCCTCCCTATATACCAGTCAACTGAACTTCGGCACGCCGGTTCTAGGAGTCGGGCCACTTCCTGCAACCACGGTCAGCTTTACCGCATTTGATTCGCATGCTCCCGCGCAATACGTACAGCAGTGGAATGGTTCTGTGCAGAAATCGCTAGGGAAAGACACCACTCTCGAAGCGGGCTACATCGGCTCCCGCGGTTTCCATCTCCAGCGCGCGCACCTGATCAACAATGCGCCTCCAGGTCCTGGCCCCCTGGGTCCGCGCAGACCGTTCAAGACGCTCACGTTTGTCCCAGGCAGCGAGCTTAGTCCCAGTAGCGCCGATGCCGTGCTGCAGAGCCAAACCTTTCCCGTCAGCACCATCAATCTACTGGAGAACTCCGCACAGAGTTGGTATGACGCGGGGTACGTCAATCTCCGCCGACGCTATTCGCATGGACTCAGCGTTCTGGCGAACTATACCTTCGCCAAGAACCTGACAAATGCGCCGGATTTCCGTTCGCCGATGGACGAGTCCTCCATACCGCAGAACAACAGCGACCTCGCGCTTGAGAAGGGTCCCGGCTGCGACATTCGTCACCGCTTCGCGCTCAGCAGCGTATTCGACATTCCTGCCTATAGCCGAACAGATTGGCTGCGCGCCATCACGCAGCACTGGCAATTCTCCACCGTTTATCAGGTGCAAACCGGTATGCCCTTCACGATCTCCGTGTTTGGAGACACGGCGAACTCCGGCACCGTGCTGGGCGAGAATCCTATTCGCGCCAACTACACGGGCCAGCAACTCCACGGCCCCGGCACGCATACGGCAGACATGTGGTTCAACCCCGCCGCTTTTGCGACGCCGCCAGCATTCACGTTTGGCGACGTAGGTCGAAATTCGATGTATGGGCCACCCCTTCAGACGATGGACATTGCCCTGGCGCGCTCTTTTCACCTGAGCGAGCGGATGAATTTCCAGTTCCGCGCTGAAGCCTTCAACGCGCTAAACAAAGTCAATCTGGGCACACCAAACCGCTACGTCAACACACCGCAGTTCGGCACCATCACCATGGCCATGACACCTGGCCGTGAGATACAACTTAGTGCGCGCCTGTCGTTCTAGTCGCTCGCGGCCATAAACGAGACGTAGCGTCACAATCTCGCAACGTCTCTAAACTCCGAATCTGCATGCAACAACGTTTTGGGACAGCCTCTTGCTTTGTGTCTTGGGTTGCACAAGAATGCTTCGTACAATCGCTTCCCACACTTTAGAAGGGGCCAAATCCATGAAGCTAAGTGCGTCGTTGATCCGCGTCTTCTTGTTTCTCTTTATCATTGGTGTCTCTGCTCCATTTGCTGTAGCGCAGACTCAAGATTGGTTCTCCACGCTTCCCGAAGCACGCTCTTACACACAGAAGCGCTCATCGAGTTTCGACCGTTCTGGTGGTAACGCGGACTTCCGTCCCATTGCGGCAGGTGAAACGCTGACGGTTTTCGACGAAGCCGGCCCCGCCACCATCACACACTTGTGGTTCACAATTGCCGATGACGAGGCTTACCACTTGAAGAAAATCGTATTGCGTATGTACTGGGACGGCGAATCGACTCCCAGTGTCGAAACTCCGCTCGGCGATTTCTTTGGGCTCGGGCTCGGCGAATATTACACCTACCAATCCGCTCCGCTCGCCGTCGCTCCGAATAAAGGCCTTAACTCTTTCTTCCCTATGCCATTTCAGAAGCACGGCCGCATTACTGTGACCAATATGGGAAGAGAGAGAATTGATGCGTTCTATTTCAACATCGACTTTCAGGCCTTCGATAAGCCGCTACCTGCCAGCACACTCTATTTCCACGCGCAATATCATCAACTGACTCCTGCGCACGGCCTCACGACGCCTTGGACTGACAACGGCGATCCCTCAATCGGCAACAAAAAGAATCTGCGCGGCGAAGACAATTTTCTGTGGCTCGAAGCTACCGGCCGTGGCCATTTCGTCGGCGTCACCATGTCCGTACTACAGAATCAGGACTATTGGTTTGGCGAAGGCGACGACATGTTTTTCGTGGATGGCGCTTCCGATCCTGTCATCACCGGCACCGGAACAGAAGACTATTTCCTCGGGGCCTATGATTTTGGCGGAAAACCCTTCGCCTATCAACTATTTGGCGCTCCCGTGGTCAATGTTGAAGAAAAAGCAGGTGGCCGCTATTCGCTCTATCGCTTCCATCTCGACTCGCCCATCCCATTCACCAAGTCATTCAAGGCTTCGATTGAACATGGCCACGCCAATGTGCGCTCTGACAACTACTTCTCTGTAGCCTACTGGTATCAGACCGAGCCTCACGCAGCATTTCCTGCGCTTCCTCCCGCGGAAGATCGCCTGCCCCGGCTATACCCAGTGGGCGGCCCGGGCAACGCCCTGAAATAGGCGCCGTCAAACAGTTTCGCCACAACAAGACTCCTCTTGGTGCCTAAGTGAATGAGAAGGTGCGCACAGTCGAAATGAGATATGGATCTGCAGAAAGGGAGAAGTCAAGAAGATTCACATTGGCATTGCCAATTCTTCTTTGGTTCCTGGTGGTTGGTATTTCAATCTATGGCTACTCCGTGATGAAAGGCTGGGTGGATCAGGACAAAATTGTGGAGTCCCTATGGCCCTACCATGATCGAATGACAGCCCGCGGTGAACGGGCAAACAGGCTATGTATTGTTAAAGTGCGAGGAAGTCGATGCATCGAGAGACGGTGGTATATTTACGGTGAGATTCAGAGGAAGAATTTGCGTGAGGGAGATTCACCGGGACTGGTTAGAATGGAACTGTCGCAATGACGGCGAAAGCGTGACACCAAAATCACTTGTTGGCCGTTAAACAGATGCACAAGCAAATCTGGGTGCCGTTCTCCTCGGACCTAAGCAACCTTCAGGCCCCACTATGGGTATACTAGGTGAGAGACAAAAACCCTATGAATCCGACCTCTAACGCATTCTGCACCGTTGAAGAAGCTGTCGAAGAGATTCGCCAGGGCCGCATGATCGTCCTCATCGACGACGAGGATCGTGAAAACGAAGGCGACCTCACCATGGCCGCCGAGAAGATCACTCCGGAAGCAATCAACTTCATGGCCCGATTCGGCCGCGGACTCATCTGCCTCGCGCTTACCGAACAGCGTTGCGAAGAACTGAATCTTCCGCTGATGTCCACGATCAACACCTCTGTGCACGGCACGGCATTCACCGAAGCCATCGACGCGAAGCTTGGCGTTACCACCGGAATCAGCGCCTCGGATCGCGCCATCACCGTTCTGACAGCCATCGATCCCAAGACGCGTCCGCAGGATCTCGCTCGCCCCGGCCACATGTTCCCTCTTCGCGCGCGCAATGGTGGTGTGCTGGTGCGGGCCGGGCAGACCGAGGCATCCGTTGATTTGTCGCGAATTGCCGGGTTGAGTCCTTCCGGGGTGATTTGCGAAATCATGAATGAAGACGGCACGATGTCTCGGGTGCCGCAACTGCTGGAGTTTTGCCGCGAGCACAATCTCAAGATGCTCACTGTGGCGGACCTGATCCGCTACCGCATGAATCACGAACGCTACGTCCGGCGTGTTGCGGAAGCGATCCTGCCAACGCGTTTTGGCGAATTCCGGATGATCGCTTACTCCAGCGACGTGGATCATGACCAGCACATTGCTCTGATTCGCGGCGATCTCGCCGGCCCAACACCGCCACTTGTTCGCGTACATTCCCACTGCCTGACCGGTGATGTATTTGGCTCGCTGGCCTGCGACTGTCCCGATCTTGTCGTCAAGTCTCTGGAGAAAATTGCAGAAGAAGGCCGCGGGCTTTTCCTGTATCTCCATCATACCGGCCGCGGATTTTCCATCGACGCGCCGGAAACGTCCGGAACCCTGCCACAGATTCATTTCCACACGCGCGGGCAACTCGACCGAGAACCCGCGCGCCAACGCATGGTGCAGCATGAAAGCGGCATCGGCGCGCAAATCCTGATCGACCTGGGGCTGAAGGATATTCGCGTAGTCACCAACCATCCCAAGAAAGTGGTCGCACTGGAAGGCTACGGCATCCGCATTGCCGATCAGGTACCGCTGAATTTATCTTTGAACAAGCCCGCCCACCAGCGACTTTAGTTCAGGCTTTCCTTGTAGTGCGGCAGTCCAACCGCCGCTTTTAGGATGTTGGCTCGTCGTTAATCTCAAATGCGGCAGCAGAGCTCCCGCACTCCGCATTTCTGGACCGAACTCTGCGTGGCATAGGCATTCCTGCAGGTGCTCTTCTCTTTACGGCTCTTCATCTTCACTAACGATGCGTGGAACTGCCTTTTGTGGCGCAATCTTAGTGGTGGGAGTTTTTGCAGGTGGCGTCTTGCCTTGCGCTGACGCTGCTTGTGCTTGGGTAGCTGTTTTTCCATTCTGCGGCGCTTTGCCTACCGTATTTCTTCATCTTATCGAGCCTCTTCGGGCCGATCCCCTTAATCCCCAGAAGATCGTCCACACTCTTGAACACTCCATAAGACTTACGCATCTGCAAAATCTTATCCGCCGTAGAGGGCCCAATCCCGGGTACCTGCTGCAACTCCAGCGCGCTTGCGGATGAACGGGCGGCTTCCACATACCATGGATATAATAAGTTTTTTTAATATACCTATTGTAATAACAATCTGAACGGGGCGGAGGGTCCACCACTCCTCAGAGAAGTGGACCCGTGCAGGCTTTACGCGCTACTCCAATTTTCTGCCTTGGTTGTCGTAGATCTCCACATCGCCGAACAAACGCGCCTGCTCTTCGATCTGGGCGCGATCTCCGACCACTACAATCTGCATGTTCGCCGAGTCGAAATAGTTTCTTGCCGCCATCAACAAATCCGCTGAGGTCAGCACACGGATTTTTTCGCGGTACGTTTCCAGATAATCAACCGGCAGTTCATTCAGCTCCACCACCGAGAATTGCGACAGCAATCCTTCCTGCGTGGCCAGTCCCATGGAGAACACGCCGGTAAGGTAGTTCTGTGCGTCGGTGAGTTCTGCTTCCGGAACCTGCGAGGAACGCAGTTTGTCCATCTCGTAGAAGATTTCCGTCAACGAAGCGGCTACCACCTCGTTCCGTACCGCGGCCGACACCGAGAAATATCCGTGCTGCATTAGAGGATTTACGCTGCTGCGCGGACTGTAGGTATATCCCTTGTCCTCGCGAATGTTCATCACCAGCCGCGAATTGAAGGCACCGCCATAGAGGCTATTGGTCAGTCCCAGCCGCAGCCAGTCCGGATGCTTGCGCGGAATCGCATGGCAACCCGCCAGGATCTGGGTCTGCACCGATCCCGGATTGTGCACCAGATAGACTCGTCTGCCGTGAACTTCAGGCGGCGCAGCCGCTGATTTCGTCTCCGGCTTCTTCCCCACCCAATTACCGAAAACGCCTTCGATCACTTTCAGCATTGCATGAGAATCAAAATCGCCCACCATCATCAGTAGTGCGTTCTCGGGAGTGTAAATCTCGCGATAGACCGCCTCCAAATCGGCCCTTTTGTAAGCCGCAACCTGAGCTTCGTTCGGAGAGATCTCTGCGTAGGGGTGTTTGCCGAACAAAACCTTGCGCAAGCGTTCGCTGGCCAAAAATCCCGGTGAAGTACGCTCGAGCCTCACTTCTTCCAGCTTTTGCCTCCGTTCGCGTTCCACTTCCGGTTCTGGAAAGGAGGCTTCACGCGCCAGTTCATTCACCAGTCGCAGCAGCGGTTCCGCAAACTCACTTAACCCTGCAAAGGCGATTGCGCTGGTGTCTTGGCCGGCGCTCGCCCCGAGATCGGCACCCAACCGGCGCAAATCCTCTTCGATCTGCCGGCTGGTCCGCTTGCTGGTTCCTGTACGGACCAGCGTCGCCGTCATTTCCGCGAGTGACGGCCAACGATCCACCACCGAGGCATTGCCCGCGCGAAAATAAAGTTCACCGTGAAACTTCGGTATCGAGTGTGCTTCCGCCAAAACGATCTGCAAACCGTTTGGCAAACGCAGCCTCGTGCGCTTTGGCCATACCACCGGCCGTTCCGCCGCCAATCCAGGAACCAATTTCGAGATTTCCGCCGTTGTCGTCGCCATCACGCGGCCTCCTTCGCATCTGTCTTCACCGGCGTGCGGAAAACGATTGCCCGGTTCTCTGGCAGTAGATATTTCTTCGCCACGGCATGGACCTCTTCGCGCGTCACCGCCAGAAACCCATCTAGGATGGTGTTCACCAATTGAGGGTCGCCGTCGAATAGTGTGAAACATGCCAAAAGGTGCATCAATCCGTAGCGCGGCATGTATCCGCCACGGCCGCCCTCCAGCGTCGAGTAATAATCGGAGCGCCATTTCACTTTGATCTGCTTCAGCTCATCTTCGGTAATTCCGTCTTCCTGCACCTGGTGGATCACCGAGTCAAACGTCTTCAAAGATTCTTCACTGGAATATTCCGGCTTATGCATGATTCGCGTGGTCATCTGCGTCGGCCCGTTATACCCAAAAATGTCGTCGATTCCGCCGTCCGCTTCCACGGCAATCTGTTTCTCCAAAACCAGTTCGCGATGGATTCTTCCCACGCGCCCACCGTGCAATGCCTGGTCCAGCAGTGCCATGGCGCACCATTCCGACGTTCGGCGTTGCGGCATCACGTAACCGATGGCCATAGCCGGCAAGGTCCCGAACTTCTCGTCCACGTGGCCGCGCCGTTCTTCCTTTTGCGCCGGCTCGGCTGGATCGGCGAATGGAGGCGCCGCTCCCGCAGGAATGTCGGCAAAGTATTTCGTGGCGAGCGCTACTCCTTCATCAACTTTGATGTCTCCGAGCAGGAGCAAAACCGCATTATTCGGCACATAGTACGTCTTGAAGAATTTCTGTACATCCACGAGATTCGCCGCATCCAGGTCCGCGAAATCGCCATAAAAATTATGAGCGTTGGCCCAGTTGCGGAACGCCACGGGCGGCATATCCAGCCAGGGAAATCCTCCGTAGGGCTGGTTCAGTACGTTCACACGGACTTCTTCTTTCACGACGTCTCGCTGGTTGCGCAAGTTCTCGTCGTCCACTTTCAACGCCCGCATGCGGTCCGCTTCCAACCACAATACGCGCTCAATCGCGTTCGATGGAACCGCCTCATAATAGTTCGTCACGTCGTACATCGTCGAGCCGTTCAGTACCCCACCGCTCGAATTGATCAGCTTGATATGCTGCATCTTCGGCGCGTTTTCCGAACCCTGGAACATCATGTGCTCGAACAGATGCGCAAATCCGCTGCGTCCCTGCGGCTCCAGTCGAAATCCAATCTTGTAATAAATTCCGACGGTTATCACCGGCGCGATTGCGTCCGGAGCGATTACGACGCGCAGTCCGTTCTCTAGCTTGCTGCTATGAATTGGTATCTGAAGTCGACTCAAGCTGGTTCTCCCTTAGACTTGGTTAAAATCCGTAATCTCGTTGAAATCCTGTTCAATTCGTTCAGAACTGCTTCTGGATTCGGCGACAGTACGTGCGCAGCCTGTCCGCACAACGCCTGATACGTTCCCAGAAACTCCGGGGAATGTTCTGCCAGGGCCTCTTCATGCATCGTCACAACTCCATAATCTCCGCGTGAGAGTGGCCCGGTCCACGCTTTTTGTGCCCCCAGTTTTTCGTAATTCTCCAGCGTCTGCCGCGTCAGAGATACCAACGCGCGAACCGCTTCACTTCGCCTCATGCCTGTGCTCATCAACATTTGCACACCCGTCTCTTCCAACACGAGTACGTGTCCTGACGCAAACGCGCCAGCCGCGTGATAAAGCGACTTCTTTGCCCCAGCGATGGTGTGGGGAATGCCTCCCAATGCTCGCGCGATACTTCGCGCAGTTCGTACGGCGCTCAGGTCCCCCTGCGTGGCAAACACCCTGCCCTCCAAAGGAGGATAATTCGCTCCGCTAAAAGTCTGCAGGGGATGCATGGACCCTACATGTGCTCCACAATCTCTGACGCCAGCAAGCACTTCAGCTCCGATGGCACCACTCGTGTGAAGAACAACCCTGCCTCGCAAGGCTTCCCCTGCCACGTGCGCCAATTCTGCCGCAACACCCGTAATCGCATCGTCTGGAACGGTCAGCAGGATCGTGCTGCTCGCCGCCAGTTCACTTGTAATTCCCACAAGTGCTCGCCCCGCTCCGATGAACTGTACGCCTCTTCGCGCGCTGGCCAGCGTCCGCCCAGAAACTACTCCAATTCTCCAGCCAAGCTCCCTTAATCGCCGGCCCAGCGTCCGTCCCACGCGTCCAGCGCCCACAATGGAAAGAGTTCTTGGCATACATGCTAGGATACCTTGAGGCTGCCGTCCGACACCAATCATGCACATCATCGGAATCGTTTTTTTCGCTTTGATCGCACTTTTTTGGCTGACTTATGGACTGCAGACTCTCTTCGGCGCTGTACAATTGCCCTGGTTGAAATCGTTTGACCCGGCGCAAGACTCCGACTGCCCGCGAATTTCATTAATCTTTGCGGCCCTGAACGAAGAAAAAACACTTCCTGCCGCTCTCGCCACGCTTACCGCCATCGACTATCCCAATCTGGAGATCATTGCGGTCAATGATCGGTCTGAGGACGCAACCCCACGCATTCTGAACGAGTTTGCGGCAACTCATCCTCGCCTGAAGGTCGTGCACATCAAGGAGCTGGCGCCCGGATGGCTGGGCAAACCTCACGCGCTGCAGAAAGCGTATGAAGTTTCAACGGGAGAGTGGCTTCTATTCACCGATGCGGACGTTCGCTTCCATCCAGACACGTTGCGCCGCTGCGCTACACTGATTCGTTTGCTCGCGATCGATCACCTGGCGCTGTTTGTCGGCATGGAAATGGTCGGTTTTTGGGAAAAAGTGCTGGTCTCGTTCTTTGGTATGTTCTTCAACCTGGCAACTCAGCCACATCAAGTCAGCAATCCGCATTCCCGCGCTCATGTCGGTGTGGGAGCTTTTCAGATGGCACGTCGCACTGCCTACGAAACCGCTGGCACCCATCGACGCCTGGCCCTTGAAGTCCTAGACGATTTGAAACTGGGCAAGATGCTCAAACTGGGAGGCTTTCGCTCGGGAGTAGCTGTCGCGCCGGATTCGGTGTCCGTTCGCTGGCATGCGGGCCTTAACAATTTGATTCGTGGAGTCGAGAAGAACTTTTTTGCCGCTGCGCAATACAGGTTGTCCTGGGCTATCTTGCAGATCGTCATGCTGTTGGCCATCGACGTCGCGCCAACATTTGGAGTGATTTTCGGGCACGGTTGGATGCGTTTGCTCGCGGCGGTTTCCGTCGTGTTTCCGATCTGCTTTCTGATAGGCGTCGACACGGTAATGCAGATTTCTCCGCTATACGCCATCACCTTGCCGCTTGCCGGGCTTATTTTTACCTACATGATCGCGCGCTCGGCTTTTTACACACTGAAACAGGGCGGTATTTTCTGGCGCGGTACCTTTTACCCTCTTGAAGATCTGCGAAGAAGCGGCGTCTGACAAGAATCGCGGGTAAACTCCATACATGACACAGCACATTGGCATCGTGGCTTGCTCTGCGGAAGGCGCAGCCCTTTGTTACCGGACCATCTGTGTGGAAGGTGCGCAACTTCTCGGTGCGCATGACCATCCCGAAGTGTCGATGCACACGCACGCGCTCGCCGAATACATGAAGTGTATCTATCGGAATGATTGGCGGGGTGTCGGTGAGCTGATGCTTTCTTCAGCCAATAAACTGGCGAAAACAGGCGCGGATTTCCTGATCTGTCCAGACAATACCATCCACCAGGCGCTTCCCTTCGTTGAATCGCGATCTCCACTTCCCTGGCTGCATATCGCAGAGGTCGTCGCGTCCCAAGCCATCGAGCGTGGTTTCACTACCATGGGACTGACCGGCACCCGTTGGCTCGTCGAGAGCGAGGTCTATCCAGAAAAACTCTCATCGCGTGGTCTGAAGTACGTGCGCCCAGACACCGCGGAACGCGAAAAGATCAATCGCATAATCATGGAAGAATTGGTTTACGGCCTGTTTAAACGCGAATCTGTCGAATACTTTCAGCGCGTGATCGAGCACATGAAATTGGAAGGTTGCGAGGCCGTCGTGCTCGGCTGCACGGAAATTCCGTTAATCATGGACGATTCGAATTCTCCCCTGCCGACTCTCGATTCCACCCGCCTGCTCGCCCGGGCCGCGTTGCGCCGGGCCGCACAAACTTCGGCGTAGAAATCCAGTCTCGCTTCCACGCTTTAACCCTTAGGCGGAAACAGCCCCGTCCACTTCTTTCCCAAATGCGCCGGCCAGATCCTGCTGCTTCAGTGCTTTGATCCGATCGCGTAGCTGCGCCGCTTTCTCAAATTCGAATTTCTTGGCCGCCTCCCGCATCTGCGTTTCCATCTGCTGCAGTAACTCGGCAAGCTGTTCCTCGGATTTTACGTTTGACGCGGCGGCATCCATCTCCGCGGTGTCCAGCGGAATTGTCACATAGTCCGCTTCCACAATTCGCGCCAGTTCCATGTCCACGCTTTTGATAATGGAAAGCGGAGTAATGTTGTGCTCTGTGTTGTACGCTTCCTGCTTCGCGCGGCGCCGGTTGGTCTCTCCAATCGCCTCGTTCATCGATTTTGTATGGCGGTCCGCGTACAAAATCGCCCGCCCTTCCACGTGCCGTGCACATCTCCCCATCGTCTGGATCAACGAAGTAGCGCTGCGCAGATACCCTTCTTTGTCTGCATCGAGAATCGCTACCAGCGAAACTTCCGGCAAATCCAATCCTTCGCGCAACAGGTTGATGCCAATCAATACATCAAATTCTCCGCGACGCAGATCGCGCAGAATCTTGATGCGGTCCAACGTCTCCACTTCCGCGTGCAAATAGCGGCACTTCACTCCAATTTCCGAAAAGTATTCGCTCAAATCCTCCGCCATCCGTTTCGTCAGCGTGGTGACCAGCACGCGCTCGTTCTTTTCCGAGCGAATGCGGATCTCCTCCAACAGATCGTCCACCTGCCCCTTCACGGGACGCACTTCCACTTGCGGATCGATCAGTCCGGTAGGCCGGATCACCTGCTCGACAATTACCCCACCTGCTTTCGTTAATTCGTAAGGACCCGGTGTCGCGGATACATAGATCGTCTGATTCAGGCGATGCTCAAATTCTTCAAATGTCAATGGCCGATTATCCAGCGCCGACGGCATGCGAAATCCATAGTCCACGAGCGTCTGCTTGCGTGAACGATCTCCGTGATACATCCCACGCACCTGGGGCATGCTGACGTGCGACTCGTCCGCGAACAATATGTAGTCTTGCGGCAAATAATCCAGCAGCGTTGGCGGAGCTTCTCCTGGCAGCCGTCCGCTCAGGTGCCGCGAATAGTTTTCGACTCCGTGGCAGTAGCCAATGGTGCGCATCATTTCGATATCGAACATGGTGCGCTGGACCACCCGCTGCGCTTCCACAAATTTGCCCTGTTTTTCCAATTCCTTCTTCCACCAGCCCAGCTCTTCCTGAATGCCGACGATGGCACGGTCGCGCTGTTCTTGGGGCATCACGTAATGTGTTTTCGGGAAAATCGTCACGCGCTGGAGATTTTCCTGCCCGGTGCGAATCTCCCCCGTCAGGGGATCGAATTGCCGAATCGTATCAATCTGCTCTCCCCACATTTCAAATCTGTAGGCCTGATCCTCGTAAGTGGGATAGATCTCGATGATATCTCCGCGCACACGAAACGTTCCCCGGCGTAAATCCTCGGAACGGTCGTATTGCATGTCTACAAATCGCCGCAGCAGCGCTTCCCGCGATGTCTGGTGGCCCTTATCGAGCATTACCAGCATTCCGTAATACGCTTCGGGTGAGCCGATGCCGTAAATGCAGGATACCGACGCCACAATCACCACGTCTCTTCGTTCAAACAGCGATCGCGTCGCACTCATCCGCAGTTTGTCCAGTTCATCATTTATGGTCGCTTCTTTGTCGATGTACATATCTGCGGCGGGGACGTACGCTTCCGGCTGATAAAAATCGTAGTAACTGACGAAATATTCCACGGCGTTTTCAGGAAAGAAGCTTTTGAACTCGTGGTAAAGCTGTGCGGCAAGCGTCTTGTTGTGCGCCAGCACCAGCGCGGGGCGATTCACCTGCTCAATCACCTTTGCCATTGTGAACGTTTTGCCTGATCCGGTTACACCAAGCAGGACTTGATTCTTTTCGCCGGCGTCGAGTCCCCGGCAGAGTTGGTCGATCGCCGCAGGCTGGTCGCCGCGTGGCTGATACCCACTATGTAGTTTGAATTCCATCCCGAAGCTCTCCTGCCGTCCCGCCGGTCTCTGTCGAAACCTTGATTATACTCCGCTCGTCAAATCGCTCTGGCACCGGAGACTGACATGCCTTGGGGTCGACTGGAGGACTTATCGCGTTGGGCTAGCGTCCTCAACCATCAGCAACATCTCGAAATGGCTGGTTGCATCAATCGTGTATCTCACCCCATTCGATTCATCAGCCTTCACAATGACTACATTCATCGATTGCTTTACGTCTTCGGAGCCGCGCACAGCGAGTCCAGTATTCTGCGAGATAGTCGTGTAGATCTCATTTGTTCCCGTCGCAGTCCCGGCGGTTTTCAAGTCATGGAGCCGGTAATCTTCAGGTGTACTGTCTTTCTCGGAAGATTTTTGTTTCAGTCGCGCGCTCGTATAAAACACCGCGCATGTTTCTGTTGGGATGACCGGACAATTGCTCTTCTCACCGAACGTCGTCTCTCGTTCCCAGATCAGGCGAGCGATCGGAGCCTGGCTGCTCTCCGGTTCCTCATGCTTCCATTTCTCTCCGCGCCTCAGGCTGTTCGGTGGCAATGTCCAACCAAAGGCAAACTGAGATAGCCAGAATTGCCAGGCTATGCTCTCGACGGGATCGAGATCGTCTAATCCCGCCGCGTTCTTTACCTGGCCATCACCGCTAATCGTAATCTCGACAGGATGCGTTTGCTCCGCGGGAGCGGCGACTCGTCCATTGCTGGGATATTCAAATACGGCCCTGGCGGTAATCAGTGGCCTGCCATTTTCTGCGCTGACTTGTTTTATCTTGACCCGTAGCTGTCCGGAGAATTCCTGTTTTGCATCGCGCGGTGCAAGGATGGTAGCCACGCGGCTCTGGGTCTTGACGTGTCGTCGCACACGCCCGTGAATCTCGTAAACAATCTCCTGACCGGCTTTTAGTTCAGGCATGTACTTCGCATTCGGCTCGCGCAGCCTCGAAAGAGCAGGCAAACACACTAGCAGCATGGCTACCCCAGCCAGGGAGACCGTCACTTTCACTGTGCGACCGAGGATGGATTTCCCCGCGATCATTTGGCGGGCATGTGGAATTGCCGGTCGAAAAAGTCGCTTGATGCCTGATACGCCTTCAGCCAGTTCCGATTCAGCAGAAAATCGTGAATCTCATCCGGAAAAACAAGAAGCTCGAGGTGTACGCCTTTTGCACGCAACCGCGCCACCAGGTCCACCGTCTGCGAAAAAATCACGTTGCGATCATCGTCTCCATGAATGAACAATACTGGAGACTTCCACGTATCCACCGCTGTTACCGGAGAGGAATCGTGTGCTAGCTTCGTCATTTCGGCAGAAATATTCTTTCCTTCCCAATTGTCGGTGGGCCAGTCATGCACCCCGTGCATGTCCACGCCAGCCGCAAACAGGTCCGAATTGCGTCCCAGTCCCAGGGCCGTCAAATATCCGCCATAACTTCCGCCCCACAGCCCGATCCGTTTCCCATCAACATCCAGGCGATCTTGCAGATATTTGCCCGCGGCCACGACATCTTGATATTCCGTCGCACCTCGGCCCGCGCGCCCTGGCGCCTCTCGAAGTGCCCTGCCATAGCCAATCCCGCTGCGGTAATTGATGGCCAGCACGACATACCCACGGTTCGCAAGATACTGGTTCATGGCATAGGAATTCGCGTAGTAGTACATGTAGTGCCAGCCCAACAGCATCTGCCGCATCGATCCGCCGTGCAGAAATATCAGCCCAGGACGTTTTTCGCCAGCCTTCAAATTCTTCGGCAGGAATAGCTGGCCATGAATTTCAAGCCCGTCCGCAGCTTTGAAAACCACTTGCTGCGGCTCAACTAAATGCTCCGCAGGAAATGCCTTCGGTAACTTAGGCGAAACTTGTAAGGCTTGCTTTCCCGCAGCCACATCCCGAACAAACAACTGCCCTGGATGAGTAGCGTCCGATCCAATGTACGCAAGCTTTTCTGTTTCCCCGACGACCACCGCACCCCATTCCACTCCTGGACCTTTTGTCAGTTCCTGCGCGGACGCGCTGCCATTCACGGACACGGACCAGATGTGCCTCCGGTCCACGTCGCCACAATTGGAGTTGAACAAAACGTTCTTGCGGCTGGCGTCAAAAGACCACTGCTCCACTTCGCAATTACCAGGTGTAAGCAGCTTCGGCGTCCCTCCGTTCGCCGAGATCGCGTAGAGGTGCTGCCAATTATCCCCTTCGTTTGCAAAAATCAGTGACTCGCCGGCTGCCCAGTTCAGCACTCCGCCTCCCGTGTCAACCGCCATATAAGGATAAGAGTCCTGTATCGCCGATCCACTGCTCCAAACCTCATGGCCCTCACCGGTAGTTGCATCTGCAACCCAGATCGCCCAGGGATGGACGCGGTCCGGCTGAATAAAATATCCCTGCGGCGTGTCTCGAGGAATCGCTGGCTGGCGCACAAATGCCACGTGTTTTCCATCTGGAGACCAAACTGGATCCCCGTCCGAATCCACCGAAGGCGCCAAAAACGTCACTATTTGCGCTGGAAGATCGTAGCAGCCAACAAATTTGTGCTCACTACGGTCGGACACGAACAAAAGTTTGCTCCCATCTGAAGACCAGCCTACGGGCTGATTCTTTCCGCGCACCACGATTTGCTTTGGCTTTTCACCTTCCGTGGTTCCCCTCGCCACCATCCACAATTGCCCGCCGCGCGCATAGGCAATCCCTCCTTGAACGGAAACCTGTGGAGAGTGACCTGCATCAATCTTGACCGGAGTTCCTCCCGCAAACGGGACAAGCCATACGGTTTGCTCGGTCCCCATCGGGTTGCTTGTGGGATTCGCGTAGTCACCCGCCGAATCCTTTTCCACTCCTCGTACGTAAACGATCGCATTGCCGTCCGGTGTGAACGACAATTCCGTCAGCTCCGCTCCGTCATCTTCGGTATAAGTAGTCAGCTGCCGTCCCACAAAGGCTGGGCCTTCCGCGACCCAGATATTTCGCCGTCCCTGTTCGTTTACGCTCCATGCCAGGCGATTACCCGCTTTGGACGCAATCAAATCAGAGACAAACGGCGCGCTCAGAATCTGCTCCAGGGTAAAGGGCTGCTGGGCAGCACACGGCACGGAACATAGCGTCACCCACGCAACAACGCTCAGCATCGCTCGTTTCATCCGGCGTCTCCTGATTCAAAAAACGCGTTCGTCTAAAGCCTTGGGCTTGTGGCATTCACCGTTTGCACCGCCACTTTAGGCGTTTCCGGTGGACCGGTGAGTTGCAATACACGCACGTCGCCACCGAGCACCACACCTCTTGTATCTGTGGGCGCGGCTCGGAATGTCAGCGAAACTTCCTTCGCGAATCCCAACGATCCTGTCAGCCACATTTTCTTTGATGAACCATCCAATTGGATTGCTTCAAAAGTCAGGCCGCGATCCTTCACAAGAAATTCACCTTCGCCGCCTGTCCATCGAGAGGCACCTGTCTTGGGAGATCCACTTTCCAGGCTATTGGCCACATCCCAGCCGCGAAACTCCACATTCTTGAACTGTATATCGCCGCGTCCTGCAATCTGGTTCAACAGCTCTTCACGTCCTACTCCCGTTGTCGTCAAATGCAATGTTCCGGACGCAATCCCATTCCATCGTTCCACCCAGCCTGCTTTCCACGGCAATTGCGCCAGACTTGCCCGATCAATCTGAACAACAATTTCATATTTCGGCGCTGGAGCAAATTCCCCTTGCAGAGAGCCGCGGACCGTTCCGCCCGCCCATTGTGCCTCCACGTCCTGCACCTTCAAATGCAAATCCAGCAAACTGAGCCATGCATGCGCATGTGACAGTTTGATCTTCTCCACATTCACAGTGTCCGCGGTGATCTCTCCCTCCGCCGAAACGCGCCGCAACAGTTCACTGGGTTTTCCCCCAGCGTTCGCGTTTCCCAGCAACGACGGCAACAATCGCTGCAGCCAGTTGGGTCTTGCGCGGGGACCAACCCAGCGATCGAGATCCGTGGCGTCCAGGTGATCCGCGTGCAATTTGAATTGCCATCTCGCGGTATCGGAATCCGCAGTCGTGTTTACCTCACCCACCCATCCCGACCACGCCGCCCCAAATGCCGTCGCGGCGGCAATCGTCGCATTGCGCAAACCCTGCTTCCATTCCAATCGTGCATCTTCCAGAGTCATTGGCTGATTCAAGCCGGCCGCTTGAAGCTCGGCCTTGGTGAAATGCAGGGAGCCATTCCATCGGCCATTTTGAAAAATCCCTTGTTGCCAGCTCCATTCCATCGCACTGCTTACTTCGCCGCCCAACTCCCAGCCATGATTCAGCGTTTTGCCAACGGCTAACGCCGTCTTGAAGACGGCATCCGTTTGATCGACGTGTCCATCGATGCGAAGTGCGCCGCTCTTAGAGGAAAGATCGTGCACCAGTCGAATCTCCGCCCAGTTCTGCGCGTCGCGCGCCTTGACCACAGTCATCTCATTCTTTGCCGCTGATGTCGTTTCCCGCCTGACAGAGTTCCTTGACAAGCGCACCGGCTCAACCTGTAGCCTGCTTCCCTTCAATCCAACACGTACGGCACCAATGTGAATCGCATCGGTCAACCCCGGCACTTGAAGCAGCCCGCCATCACTCGCGATTTGCGCTTCTTCCCACCGCAACGGCCAGCCGCCCACAACACCGTTGCCCGTAAAAAACTGTTCGATGATCAACCCCTCTGCCAGGTCGGGACGAAACGCGCGTATCCACGCCAGTACATCTTGCCCTTCCACCGCTGCTGAATCCAGCTTCGCGCTCCAGGAAGAATCCGCGGTGGTTCCGAACTGTCCAGTCCCGTGAATATTCGAGTGTGGCAAATCGAGGCTCATTTCCTCAGCGCGCGCTTCCCTGGCCGCCAAATCCCATACGCCCTTCAACCGCACGCTCACTCTCGGGTTGTCGCTGCGCTCCGTCAGATCCCATCTATGAATCTGCAGCGCCCGCGCGTTCAACTCGTATTTCCATCTGCCTGGAGCCGGCGCACTCTCTCCCGGCTCGGTCACGCCGACGCTCGCCGTTCCATCCAGCCCGAACTCACCGCGCACGCCCGAATCGTTTCCAGTGACCAGTCGGAACAGATCCGCCAGCGACGCTTTATCCCAATGCACTTGCACCTGTGCAGGCTGTAAGCGCGCTGATGTGCCGGCAACATCTCCCTGCACGTAGAGAATTCCCGTTGATTGCAGCACCACCCCGCTGCGCCACGGTTTTGCCCGCAATTTCAATTGCCAGCGGCCCGGCACCATCTGTTCGACACTACCAGTGACACCGGTAAAGGCGAACGGGCGTTTCTCGTCGCCTGTCTTGAAGTTGATTCTTCCGTCGTCGAATTCCACTTTCTGAAGAAAGTTGCTTGGACTGGCCGCGGCTTGCTGTGGTCCGTACGCCGCTCGATCACTTCCGGGCTTACTGGAAGAGCGCGGCAGCCATTCTTCCAGATTCCACTGGCCACCTGGATTCCTCACCAGAATCAAACTGGGCCTCGTCAACGTCATCGTTCCCAGTTCGAAGTGGCCGCGCAAAAGTCCTATCCAACGCAAACTCGCCTGCATGCCCTCCGCTCGCAAGAAATATTCCTGCCCAAATGCAGGATCTTCCCCAACCGTAATCCCTTCCATGTCCAGGCGAGGAATGGGGAGCAGTTGCATGGAAAAATGGCTCACCTGCACCGGTCGGCCAAATGCTCGTTCCAGTTGCGCTATCAGGTATCCATGCATTCGTTTGGTTCGTAACGCAAACGACGCCGTCAGTTGCGCTGCCGCAAACAAAACGACTAGAAGTGCGGCCCATTTCCCGAATTTCCGCAGGCGATTCATGTTGATGGGAGTTTCTCAGACCACCAGCCAAAAGGGTAGATGTCTATTGTCGGTATCACTTAATGCACGGTATGCAACATGCGCGACCATCGCGTGCGTGCCGGTAGGTGCAGCAAAGTATCGAAAATCCCCACAATTCGTTGGGCGAACGTAGTTTCCCCGTAGTCGGTGCTGCTCGCTTCCACCGACCAGTAAATCAGAAAAGGACGGCCCATGATCGCGTCGCGGTCCACAAATCCCCAGTATCGGCTATCCAGGCTGTGATCGCGGTTATCGCCCATCGCAAAATATTTGTCGGCAGGCACAACAATCTCGTCCCCTTGAACGTACTTCTTGATCTCGCGTGCCCACTCCGGCTGCACCGGTGAAAGATAGATCTGGTTCCCCACAGGCGGGAAGGAATAATTCAGCGGATCATTACCAAACGAGGAATCATGCACCACGTACGGTTCTTTGAGCGGTTTGCCGTTGATGTACACCTGCTGATCGACAACCTTCAGGTGGTCCCCGGGCAAACCGATCACCCGCTTCACGAAATGCGGATGGTCCTGATACGGAAACTTGAAAACGATGATGTCTCCGCGCTGCAATTCACGGTAGGGCAGGAGTTTGTCGTACCAGTGTCCACGCCCGCCAAAAATAAATTTGTTCACCAGCAGATGATCGCCGACCAGTAGCGTTTTCTCCATGGAGGGCGAAGGTATTTTGAACGCCTGCACTACGAAACTTGTCCCAAACAGCGCCAGGATCACGGTAACGAGCAGCGATTCCAGATACTCCGAAATTGTCGTCTGGTTCGTATGCGAGTCTTCCGGCTCTTTGGGCTTTTCGGCGATGGGGGGCGGAGTTGCAACCACTTCTTCTCCCGGCGAAATCACTTCATCGGGCATCGGATTCCTTCTCTTCCCTTTTAGCTTCGCTCGCCAAAACCAGTTTCTCCAGGGTGCTGCGCGCCGCTTTTTGTTCCGCTTCTTTCTTTGTGCTTCCTTCCGCGCTCGCCATTCGCTCCCCTTTTACCCAGACTTCCACGCGGAATGTCTTCTGGTGATCCGGCCCGGTCTCTCCCGCCAGTTTATATTCTGCCGGCTGGTCACCTCTTCCCTGCAGGAATTCCTGGAGCGCGCTTTTTCTGTCGGACTCCGAAATATTGACTCCGTTCTCGAGTGCCTGCAAAAATACCGTGCGCGTAAGTAACTCTCTTGCGGGCACAAGACCACCATCGAGATAGATGGCCGCGACGACTGCCTCGAACGCATCCGCCAGCAACGCCGGTTTTTCGCGCCCTCCCGTTTTTTCTTCGCCTCGCCCCAACCGCAAGTGATCGCCCAGACACAATCGGCGCGCGCCGATTTCCAGGGAATGCGCATTAACGATTCGCGCCCGGCTTTTGGACAATTGCCCTTCCGACCATTCCGGATAGTTCAGCAGCAGGTGCTCGCTGGTCAACAACTCAAGAACCGCGTCGCCGAGAAACTCCAGCCGCTCATTGTCCTGGACTTCTGAAGCCGCGAAGGATATCTCTTCTCCGCGCGCCACACGCAATTCAGGCACCGCCGAACTGTGCGTTAACGCCCGTTCCAGCAGGCTTCGGTCCTTGAATTCATAGCCGAGCCGCTCGATCAGCCGGTCATCATCCTCGGGAGGCATACTCTCTGCACACACCTTATCGCCTGCTTAACTGCAGTGATTTGTTACTTGGGTACGCTCAACTGTGTCGCGCCCAATTTCTTGGCTTCGTCGATTCCTGTTTTGCATGTCTGCGCCAATGAACTTGGAATTGCCGCGCATTTGGTGAAGGCGTTAACTGCATCTTCGAAATGCGAAGCCTTCTCGTTGGAGATTCCCAGTACAAAATAAATGACGGGATCAGGGTTTGGATCGTATTTGACCGACTGTTCCAAGTTTGGTATGGCATCCGCAAACTTGCCACGCCGGAACGAGACCAAGCCAAGGCCGCCATAGGCCATCGCCGAAATCTGATTCTTTGCCGTAAGGAATTGCTCGTCCGAAATTCCCGGAGGCTTGGGCAGTGTCGGCAACAATTCCAGCGCCTTTTTTGAATAGCCCTCTGCATCCCCCAGCAACTTCGCTTTTTGATCTTCCGTCATGCTTCCCGGCATGGATCTAGGCATGGACGAACCCATGATCGCCATGGTTTGCGCGTCGTTTGGTTCCAGCTCCAGTTCTTTCTCCCCGGCCACTTCCATCTTGTCGATCTGCCCCATGGCCATGAATCCTCTTACCTGAAAGGAATACACTTCAGTGCGATACCGGCTGTTCGGATACTTTTTGAGAAAATCGTCGCCCAGCTGCAGCTTCTTCTGCACGTCGGATAGCGGAGCGTCGCGGAACACTTTCATGGCCGCGTCTTCTTCCGCGCTTACTGGCGGCTGGCCGGCGTCCAGCGTCAACGGGGCGACCTCAGGCTTCTGCTCGGTGCCTTGCTGGCCTGCTGCGGGTGCCGCCGGAGTCGTCTTAGGCGCGGGAGTGGGGTTTTGCCCATGAACCGCATAGCCTCCCGCCAAAATCATCAGCGCGACTGCGAGTATCCCTTTTCTCATGGTGTTCATCCTCGATCTCCTTCACCTTTCAGAAACGCTCTTACTGCTTCCTGGTTTCCAGACCGCTCAAACCCCGTTTCGCCGCCTGCTGTGCTTGAGCGGGTGCTCCCTGCACATCCAACGCTCCCTGATATTCATTCTTTGCCCGGTCGACCTGGCCTTCGTCCTCCAACACACGCCCAAGATATACATGCGACCATGCCAGCACCATGGGATCCTGCGTTGCCGCATGTTCTCCCGTGGTTAGTCGCCCGAAGACATCCTTGGCCCGAACACCATCATGGTCAAGCAGCGCCACCAGTCCCAATCCATACCAGGCTCGAATCTGATCGGGATACTTCGCCAGGACAACCTTGAACGCACTTTCCGCTGCGCGTGCATTCTTCGCCGCAATCTGTTTTTCGCCTTCAGTCAGCGCGCTTAGGGCCTCCTGATCGTTTGGAACAGTTATCAAGCCGGCTGCGCGCTGCTTGTTCAATTCTTCTTTGCTCAGGGCCTCGGCTTCTGCTTGTGTTCCCGCTGGTGCATAGACTAGCGCCGCCACGCGGGCTTGTTCCGTCTTCAGGTCGATCGCCCTTACCAGTTCTGGAAAATAAATCTTCATTGAGGGTTCACTTTTTTCAAACCCCGCCAGCGCCGCAAAGATCGGCCGTACCATGACAAATCCAGCGCTGTCGTTGCTTCTGAGTGCTGCTTCCTTCTCACCAGGGGACCCACGCTTCAATTTCAATTCCACGGCCCGCACCGTGCATTCCGCAAACCACGAGAAATAGTCTTCGCGCAGATCGCGGGGCAGTTGCGGCGCCTTTGCCGCCAACTCAAATATCGGCCGTTTCACCACCACGACGTGCGGATAGGTAAGCGGCAACGTGTCCACAAGAAAGTGCAGGAATGCGTGACGAACCACATCCGTGGGCACATCCTCACCGCCGCTCAGAATGATCGAGTAATGGTCCCCATAATTTCGCACATTCGTAATTCGGCCCACCAGCGGTTCGATCAGGATCGTGAAGTTCCGAGGCCCCGTGGCATCCGGCATTTCGCGCAAATACGCCGTTGAAACCAACACGATTTGCTGGATCGACTCATGTAGGCGTTCAATCGTCCGGTTGTATTCCGGCTGAACTTGTTGCCAAAGTGTGCCGATTTTCTGTTCTATGTAGTAGGCAGAGAGGATTTCGCTGAATCCTTCCAATTCCAGCACTTCCGGAGGCAACTCGTCGCGCCGCAATACTGGCACGAATTTTGGTGCCGGCCCGGAAACCAGTCCGAACCACACGTAGCGAGACAACATCGCTCCCGCGTCCTTTAACCGGTGCTGCTGGTAAAACTCGCGTACCGCATCCACCGCGGGACCCTGCTGTTGCCGCATCTTTTCCCGCATCTGCGCTCGAAACGTTGTCCACTTGTCCGCGCTAATGTCGCCTTCAAACCCACCGGCATACAACGCGCACATGGTCGTGAACATGGCTTCGCTTCCGTCCACGCTGACGTTGGTAATTGGGGCTACCTGCCGTTGCGGCCGTTGCACCGGCGCAGGCTTCTGCGCATAGGCTGCGCTAACAAACACCCCGAGCATCACCAGAATCGCACCACTGATTGAGACAAATGGTTTCTTCATTAGTATTTGTGGAGCGCGGCAGTTCGCTGCCAAAGCGGACTACTGGTACCGGCTTGAGAGGCGTTCCAGGGCGGTTTCCGTGAACTAATTTGCTTCACAATTCGCTCTGCCGCTGCCTCCTGCCAATGTACAAGCGCCCCTCCTATCCGTCAAGGAATCGCGGCGATTCTTTGCCTTCCCCACCTCCAGGTTTCTTGGATGGTTGGCTGCTATATAACGGTGGCCTGGCGCAAACTCTGCAATCTCGGCAACTGCCCGCCCTTGCCTTCCTCTCTGCCCTGCTGTTACTTATGTGGTGGAGCCCGCACGGAGGCGCCCTGATGAGCCGATCGCTACGAGTCCAAGTCATTTTCTTTCTCTTCTGTGCCGCGCTATTCTCGCCAAGACAAATCTCCTCACAACTCGTTGGCGAAGATCGCACCGCCCCCCCAACGCAAGTGACTGAAACTCCTGAACAAGCGGGCTCAGCCCCAACGCAATCTATGGCTCCTGCCGGCGCGCGCATCGCTTCAAAAGAAATCACCCTGCTCGGCAGTTCGGTCTGGAGCGATACCGGCATCACGCTTGAGCCAGGCCAGCGCATGGTTTTTTCTGCCGATGGAAAACTCCGCTATTCCGATGCCAAAACCGACAACGGACCCGAAGGGCTCTCGCGCGGATTTAAGGATCTGCTTCGCGTTCTCCCGCTCAACTCGGAGGGCCGTGGTGCGTTGATCGCAAGAGTCGGTGATCCTGATATTGCCGAGCCCTTTTTTCTTGGGGTCAAAAAAGACGTGACTGCTCCGGTAGGCGGCAAACTCTCGATTGGCATTAATCAATCAGGGAGCGATCAAGGCGAAGGCTCTTACAAAGTCAAGATTGAGGTTTTCGCTTCTACAGACACCACTGCTCGTGAAATTGCACGGGTCGTCCCCTCCATGCCCGGCATTGACAATGCTCTGTTCTCCAAAATCCCTCGACGCATTCGAGACGAAGAGGGTAATCCCGGGGACATGGTCAACTTCCTGATCCTCGGCACAGAAAACCAGATGAAACAGGTCTTCACTACCGCAGGCTGGGTTAAGGTTGATCCCGACGTGAAAGGGACTGTCCTGGCGGGTCTGTTGGACAGCCTGTCCAAAGAGTCTTACCTCACCATGCCAATGAGTCAGCTCTATCTCTTCAACCGTCCGCAGGACTACGGTTGGGCACATGCGGAACCCATTTCCGTCGTCGCATCGCGCAATCACCTGCGCGTTTGGAAAGCGCCGTTCATCGTGAACGGACAGACGCTTTGGGTTGGTGCGGCAACCCACGACATCGGTTTTGAACGGGATCAGCGCAATAATGGCATTACTCACAAAATCGATCCGGACATCGATCTCGAGCGCAATTACGTCGAGAAGACTCTTTCGGCTACGGGACTCGTTTCTCAAGTTACCCGTTTCCTTCCGGACCACCCGATGCAGGAAGCCAAAACCGCTACAGGTGGTTCGTTCCACTCCAACGGCCAAGTGCTGGTTCTCAAGATTGGCGGTTCTGGCAAAGATCTTGCTTCCAACTTTGCCGGCGTCTTCTGTAATCTGCTGCAATCGGAAGATCCGGACGGCGGGAACTGGCAGGCTTGCTCCAACTATTTACAACTTCCCGGCGCTTCCGAACTCTCGAATGCAGTACTTCCTTCTCTGAACGCAACGTATCGGGTCCTTGTGGTTCCCGGCGTGCTCAGTTCCTGTCAGGAAAATAATCAGGCGTTTCAGCAAGGCCAGACGCATCTCCGCGAAAAGCACGGAATGACCGTGGAGTTCGTGCAGACTCCTAACGCCAGCACAATCGAAAATGGTCAATTGATCGCCACGTATCTTCGTAACGCGATGAAAACCGACTCGCGTAAATTCATTGTTGTTTCCTACAGCAAGGGTTCACCGGATGTGCAGGAGGCGCTGGCGGCCGATTCCGTTGCCCGCGGTGCGGTGGTCGCCCATGTGACAGTTTCGGGCGCGATCGGTGGTTCTCCCATTGCGGAGACAATGCCTGCAATCGTCGATCGCTATGCATCCGCACTGAACATCGGCACGTGCAAGGGCAATCTGGTCGAAGCGTTCCGAAGCTTGGGCCAGAATGTTCGACAGCAATTCCTTCGAGAGCATCCCGCGCCGGATGTTCCGTCCTTCTCGCTGGCGGCTGTTTCCGATGCCACCAACACCTCGAAAATGTTGCTGGAATCCTGGCGTTTTCTTGCTGCCATGGATCCTCGGACCGATGGCCAACTTCTGGAAGATGACGCGGTAATTCCCGGCGGCAACTCTCTCGGAGTTGTTCGCGGCGATCATCTTGCCGTTGCCTTGAATTATGGAGGCGGCTCAGCGGATGCCGCAGCTGTCGTAAGCGCCAATCGATATCCGCGCGTAGCGTTGTTTGAGGCTGCCGTACGCGTGGCGATGGATTCGATTGCTTATTAACCGATATTTGGAACTTAGGTTTGGTCGAAGACCTGCGCAATAAACCTTCGGCAGAGCAGAGTGCTGCGTCTACCGAGCAGCCGCATTAGCCAATTCCTTGTCTCGCGCTAATTGCCACAATGCGATGTACGGCTTGAGATCTTCCATCATCTTCGCAAACTGCGTCAGGTCCAGAGACTGCGCCCCGTCACTGATCGCCTTTTCCGGTGCGGGATGCGCTTCCACAATCAGTCCATCCGCGCCGATGGCCACGCCCGCGCGGGCAACCGCTGGGACCAGGCTGCGCTTTCCCGTTGCGTGGCTCGGGTCAAGCAGTACCGGCAAGTGCGTCAATTCATTGAGTACGGGAATCGCGGAAATGTCGCAGGTGTTGCGCGTTGCCGTCTCAAACGTACGAATTCCCCGCTCACACAAGATCACGTCTGGGTTCCCGTGCGCCACGATATATTCCGCACTCATCAACAATTCTTTGATGCTGCTGCTCAACCCGCGTTTCAATAGAACGGGACGGCCACATTTTCCGAGCGCCTTCAGCAGCATGAAGTTCTGCATGTTGCGCGCACCGACTTGCATCACATCGGTATATTGCGCCACCAGTTCCACATCACGATCGCCCATTACTTCCGTTACGATTCCCAATCCGGTGGCCTTTTTTGCCCTTTGTAACAGCTTCAATCCCTCCTCTTCCATCCCTTGAAAGTCGTAGGGCGAAGTACGCGGTTTGTAGGCTCCGCCGCGCAGTAGCTTCGCGCCCGCTTTGGCTACGCCTTCAGCGGAGCGCATAATCTGGTCTTCGGATTCGACGGAACATGGTCCCGCGATCACGACAAATTCGTCGCCACCGATTTCCGTGCCGGCGATCTTGATGCGCGTCTTGCCTTTGCGGAATTCCTTGCTCACGAATTTGTACGGCGCGGTAATCCGCATCACATTGTCCACCTGCGGCATGGCTTCCACGGATTCCATGCATGCGGTTACGTCGCCGACTCCAACCACGCCGATAACCACGCGTTCCTCTCCTTCGATCGAGTGCACTTTGTAGCCGAAGTGCTTTACGATTCCGGTTACTTCCGCAATTTCTTCCTTCGTCGAATGCAACTTCATTGAAATGATCATCGGTGTGCCCTTTTTCTTTGGCGTTTATTGCGCCATAAAATAAAAAAGCCCACTCGATTGTGAGTGGGCCAGAACTCTTTGCATCCGCTGTATCTAGATAGAGGCCCCTCGCTGCCGGTTGGTCCGGTAGGTAAATCGCCGATAATACGAGTAGGCCCCAAATTTCATAGGGGAGAGTTTATCTGGTCCAACCAGAAAGGCAAGCCAATATTCGCTTATGATCGCCATTACCGGATTTATGTGCGGGTTCCGTCTGGTTGGAAGCCGATGACGGGAACAGGAGAATGGCGATGCGGAAGCGCGTAAATCCCGGGGAACTGCCTGCTTCGCAAGCGCCCACTTCAGCGCTGCGATATTTGCCGCTCTGGAGTTTCTGGGCAATGTCGTCCGGGAAGCTACCGAGATCGGCCGTTTCGTAGCGCAACACGGCGAGTGGTTTCTGTCCAGCAAAACCGCGATCGAGATCGCAGGTCTGACGCGCTTCGGGAGTAGCGCTGACGGCGCTGAATCCACGTGCGAACAGGAGATTGACGACGCGAGATTCCTGCGAGTCCAGATCAAGTGCAGCGACCGCTTCCGAGAAGTCTTCCACGGCAAAAAGTGTGTTGCCATTTTGCACGACGGCAATTCCAACAGCGTTCATGTCGTTGGCCAGAAGATTCGCACGGTGCGCCGCGGAATGCATCCATTGCGTGTGCAAACCGGTGACGCTGGGACCTTCGGCAATATTCTCGGCGATGACACTGAAACGCGCGCCGGATTGTCTAGCTCTGTCTTGAACCGGTGGTTCGCCAGGAAACTGGTGGGAAAGTGTGTTGCGTTGCGCCATCAGTTGCGCGTGGCGTTGGGCGGAAGCGGCTAATGAAGCGTCCCACTGAAACTGCGGCAAACCAGCAGACGCACGATCACGATTCGCAGCGTCAAAGAGGATCGATTCCGCGCTTCCGGGCTGAGGACGAGCGGCGCGAGCGGCAGCTGCGGCGCGCAAAGTAGGAGTGAGCAGCAGAACAAGAATGGACAAGATAGCGAGAATGGCGAAGCGACGCAGTGTTGAGGACATAACAACGCTCCTGCATCTATTGAACACCTTGAAAGGGGGAAAGTTTATGGGTTAGAGGTACAGGACAGCACAAAAAATGAAGCTGGCAATTGGGACAGGTGAATAGGCGACCGGATTCCTCGGGGGCTAAAGCGCAATTTTCAGTCCGTTTCTGTGTCGGAGCCGAAGCTCTGACTACCAGATCTCTTAACCGCGGACATGAACGGCGCTGAAGCTGAGAACGACGTGGCCGCCGGCAGTGGGGCGACCGAAGCTGAGCATCGGGCGGAAGCGAGAGAACAGCAGAATCTGATCGAGTTGATGACGTAGAGTCGGCGAATCCGAGCCAGACAAGATGCGGTAGGTGCTCATGCCACCTTGTGCGTCCACGGTGACATCGACGAGCAAGTCGTGACCGAGGATGACATCCGGATGCTGCTCTTCGGGATCCATCCCGCCAGGATTGTCCGCAAGGGAGATCAGTTCCGCTGGGCGCAACAAGCCAAGAGGAAGATCGTTCGGGTCGGCCTGAACGGTGATGCCGGGCAAAATCATGTGCAGAACAAAGACAAATACCACGATTGCGGAAAACAGGCCGCCGGTGGCAGGTACGGTAAGCGGGCGCCAGGTATTCTCGAAAAGAACTTCAATGCGATCCTTGAAATGCTGCCAGCGGTTGGTCCAATCCTGGGTTTCCTTTGCTTGCGCGGCGGCTACTTTGATACGGATTGCCAGATCGGCCGGAGGAATGGCGCGTGGCATTCTGGAAAGCAGTACACCGAGCTTGCGGTAGCGCTGCAATTCTTCGCGGCAGTCCGCGCAGCCGTCCAGATGTGTCCGGACTTCGTTGCGGTCTTCGGGACGAGTGGCGGAAGCCACGGCATCGTCCAGATAGCCGGCGAGTTTTGCGTGTACCTTCTCGCAGGTCATGGCAGTTCCTCGCGCGTCACACGGTGACGCGTACTTAACTGATCCCCTGAATAGTCTGATTCCGAACGCACATAGGCGAGTTGCAGTCCCACCTGCGGCCCAAACGTGGGGCTGGGGGACGGTTCACGGTGCACAGATTCGCGGCGCGCAGCCAGTTCTTTTTCGCCAAGAAGCGGTTCGAGAATTTCTTTCAAGGAGCGGCGCCCACGAAGGATACGGGACTTCACGGTGCCAACACTGCAATCGAGGACTTCGGCCACTTCTTCGTAGCTCAAACCCTCGAGGTCCCGCAGGATTACAGCGCTGCGAAATACTTCAGGAACCTGCTGCAGCGCTCCCTGGACGGCTACCTGGATTTCGTGCGCAGCGAGTTGATCAAAAGGAGTTGCGGAAAGATCTTCAATCTCGATGGGTGCAGTTCCCTCTTCCGGTTCGGCATCGATAGAAACGTTCTTTTGCAGATGACGCTTGAACCAGCGCCGGTGATTCAGGGCTTCACGAATGGCGATGCGATAGAGCCAGGTCTTCAGCGAACTGCCCTGGCGAAAACTGCGAATTCCTTTGAAGGCTTTCAAGAACACTTCCTGTGAAGCATCGGCGGCGTCCGCGGTGTCTCCCAGCATGCCCAGAATCAAACTGTAGACGGGAGCATGATAGTGGTTGACGAGCCAGTCGAAGGCAGTCTCCGAGCCGGCTTGTAATTCAGTTACAAGCTCGGTTTCGTCTTGACCCCAAGATAAAGCGCTGGCCCAATCGGACACGGGATCTCTTTTCCAGCTCCGTGTTGCGCGCTGCCCGGAGCCTGCAAGCCGGGTTGATGAGTGCTGTCCAACCCTTGTCCGCTCGTTTAGTTAGACACCAGAGCGGGTAGAAGTGTTCCGAGGAACGGAATTCCCCAAGATGCGGCCATTGTGGCACTGGGAGAGTTGCGATGCAATGGCACGGAAGTCATAAGCGTGTATGGCGGTCACAGAGTGCTGGGTGCACGGTATGGGTACCCCACCCCGAGGGTACACGTAAGTGTTGGAATGATTGGAGTTAGTAGAGAGAGCCAGCCCCAGCCTTTGGATCGACGGTTGCCAGGATAGTATCCCCACCCACTCCCCCCGCGGTTTGCAGAAATATATCAAACGAAACGGCTTGCGGGCGCGAGTGCGCGCAAGTCTGTGAAAACAAAAGCGCAGAATGATTGGGACAGCGGAATTGCGGTGCACCGGATAAAACAGCGGGGAAATCTTCGAAGATGGATCGACAATACGCGTTGGAGGATATCACGATTCCTTTACTCTGCCAATAGTTAATTGACTGGTATTTATATTCGTTTCGAAATTCTGACGATTTAAACAAACCCAACGCCCTGGTAGAAACCAAGATACCGGGCTGAAGGCACGGCGCTACGGTGGCGCACCTTCGGCGCTTCCTTCTTTTGATTCATTTCCACCCCTTACCTGCATTATTCAAATGGAACTGAAAAATGGTCTCGCCGCCGATCGATTGAACTTTCACCGATTTCTTGTCAACGCTTTCCGTTTGCTGTTGCACGCGTCGGCTTACAATCTAGTGGTGTTGTTCCGGCACCGTTTACCGGAATGTTTCCAGCGTGCGCAAAAGCCCATCGGATGTCCGGACCTAGCCAATTCTTTCGTTCGGGGTGGAAGAGCTTGAGTACAATGGCGGGATGGTGATACATACATTTGCATTTCGATGGAAGGCTGGAGTGACAGCGGAGCAAAAAGAGCGGGCTCGGGAGGAGATTCTGGCATTGCAGGGGCAGATACCCGGGTTGCTGGAGACGCATGTCGGAACGAACTTCTCACCTCGCGGACGGGGATACGAGTTTGGCGGAGTGATGAAGTTTACGGATCGGGCGGCACTGGAGGCGTACGGGCCGAGTGCTATGCATCAGAGATTGCTGGAGTGGCTGGTTCCATTGATTGAGGCGATTGAAGTTGATTTTGAGGTGTGAAGACTAGTCTCCTGAGTCAGTGATTTCTTGCATATTGTTTGTGCCATGGGCACCTCAGAGGGAGCGGCCGGCGGCGGCGGCTGAGGCCCAAGCCCATTGAAAGTTGAAGCCGCCCAGGTGGCCGGTAACATCGACAACTTCGCCGATGAAATAGAGGCCGGGGATGGTGCGCGATTCCATGGTTTTGCTGGAGAGTTCATGGGTGTCAATACCGCCCGCGGTGACTTCGGCTTTTTCGTAGCCTTCGGTGCCCGCGGGCGTGAGCGACCAGTGGTGAATCTGTTTCTCGAGTGCGGCCAGGGCGGCGTTGGTCCAACTGGTGGGTGTGTTGAATTGCAGCCAGCGTTCCACGAATCGATTGGGCAAGAACAATTGAAGGGCTTTTCTGGCAGCGATTTCATTGCGAGTTCCCGCGCCGCGGATTGGCGCAGTGGCGTCTTGTTGCGGAGCCAGATCCAAAGTGATGGGTTGTCCGTCTTTCCAGTAAGAGGAGATTTGCAGGATGGCGGGGCCGCTGAGGCCGCGATGAGTGAAGAGCATTTTTTCGCGGAATTTTTCCTTGCCAGCGGAGGCGATGACGTCTGCGGAAACCCCCGCGAGCTGTGAGTAGCGCTTGCGATCGGTGGGATGAAAAACAAAAGGGACCAGGGCAGGGCGCGGGTGGACGATTTTCAGGCCAAACTGGCGGGCGAGGTCGTAGCCAAAAGAAGTGGCGCCCATCTTGGGAATGGAGAGTCCACCGGTGGCGACTACGAGAGCTGGCGCGCGAAATTCCTGGCCGTCGCATTCCACTACAAATTCGGTAGTACGGCGAACTTCCTTGATTCTTGTATTAAGGAAAATCTGCACGTGCGCCGATTGGCATTCTGTTTCGAGCATGGTGGTAATTTCGGCGGCAGAGCGATCGCAGAAAAGCTGGCCCAGCGTCTTCTGGTAAAACGAAATGCGATGCGATTGCACGAGTGAAATGAAGTCAGCGGGAGTGTAGCGAGCGAGAGCCGACTTGGCGAAATGAGGGTCGGCAGAGAGAAAATTTTCGGGCGTGCAGTGAATATTGGTGAAGTTGCAGCGACCTCCCCCGGAGATGAGGATTTTTTTGCCGATGCGGTCGGCATGTTCGAGGATGGCAACACGACGGCCGCGTTTGCCGGCTTCGATGGCACACATCAGCCCAGCGGCACCCGCGCCAAGGATTAGAACGTCGAATTTGCGAGGCAAGTGGGACCTGGGATTCGTTGCGAATAGTTTGCGCGCTGCATGCGAGAGAAGGATAACACCGCGGCGAGAGACTTTCCGGGGCTAAAGCCGCCCGCGTCATACAGCCGTTAAGTGGGCTCTGAAGTCCCCGCGTCGTAAAGAGATTTGATGGTGCTGCCAAGAATATTTATTGCTGCGCGGGTATGGCGGTCACGCCGCCGCGAGTGAACTCGAAACGGATGAGCCACTGGCTGGGAAGGCTGTGGCCTTCCGAAACAGGCGAAGCAAACTGCCAGCGCTGGGCAGCGCGCAATGCGAGATCCGCAAAATACTTGCTGGGTCCCGGAGAATCGAATTGCGCGGAGGTGACATTGCCAACAGGGTCGACCTGCACGCGAACGAGTACACGAACCGTACCATTAATTGTAGAAAGGGCCTTATGCGAGGCTTCCGGCAAGACCTTGTCGAGGACATCTCCACGTTCGGGTTTGGCCGAAGAGGACTTTGTGACGAGAGGGGCGGCATTTGAGGTCGCAGGGCGAATCGCGGCGGTCTCCACTGGTTTCGTTGGTGGAATCGTCTGGGCCGTGCTTTTGGTCTCGACGGGAGGCTTGGTGGAATTTTGAGTAGGAGGGATAGTCTGCGGCGAACTTGCAGGGGGTTTCGCGGGGGCCGCCGGAGTAGCTCTCACGGGCGCAGGAACGGAAGTGGAAGCGGTCGAGGCAGAAGAACTGGGAAAGCTGCGGAATATTTTGGGCAAGGTGAAAATGACGCCGAGGATCAACACAATGCCGAGAAAAATGGGAATCAGATAGCTGGGAAGCGAGACGGTTTTATCAGGATTGAAATGGAGGTCGCGGCGCGGAAGCGGAATATTCTGCACAGGAAGTTTCTTGTGCGGGATAGGAGGCTCGGTGGAGAGAGGTACGCTTAACGGCGAGACGGATGCAGGCGCGATCACAGGAGTTGGCACGGCGTCGGGCATGGTTGACGTTACAGGAGTAGAAGGCGAGGACGATGAAGGGGATGCCGAAGCGGATGCAGCAGCCGCGAGTATCGCGGGATTCAAGTGGGCACTAATCCCGCCGATGGTCCATCGATGAGAAGGATCGCGAACGAGCGAATGGCGCGCGATGTCGTTGAACGGCTGGGGGAGAGATTCGGGAATTGTGGGTTCGGCTGAATCGTCGAAGGGAAAGGGAGGCGCCTGCTGCGTAAGAGTTTCGACGAGTGTGACGCCGAGAGACCAGACATCGGCGGCGGCAGAGCCGTGGATGGTGAGGACCGCGGAGTTTTCGGGAGCGTCGTAAATATCGTGATCGCGATAAGCTTCGCGGGAATCGCCCATGGGGAGAATGGTGTCGCTGGAGAGCTTGAGTTGATCGGCAATGGCGAGGAGGTTGGAGGGTTTCACGTGAGAGTGGGAGAGAGATTGGCCGTGAAGGTAGCTCAGCGCATCGACTAGTGGTTCGAAAACGTCGCGTGTCTCCTGAGGGTTGAGCGGCCTTTGCGGAAGGAACTGGGCGAGATTTTCGTCGCCGCGTTCCATGATGGCGTAGAGAAGTTCCATGCCGGCGAGGCGACAGCGACCATGACGAAATATCTGCAAAAGATGAGGATGCGAAAGCTTTTCTACGCGCTGCCAGATCGCAAGTTGGCGATCCGGAGCGGGAATGTCGGCAGAGATAAACTTGATGGCGGCTTTGCGCGGCTGGGGATCTCTAAGTTCGGTCAGAAAAACGGCGCTGTGATTGGTATTACCCAGGAATTGGAGCAGCCGGAATTGATTGTCAACGAATTGACCTTCGCATTGTTTCCATAGGTCGGACATGGTGCGCCCCTTAAGGAATGATACGCCGAAGTGGTGCAGCTGGGGCTGCGCATGCTTCCGCGAGAAAAGATAGGCGCCAAAACGGCTGAGCTGGCCAGGGATAAACGCATGAATCAGCGCGCCGGGGGCTGGACGCTTATATGGGGTATTCTCGCACGAAAGAAGCTGAAGAGGATAAGGAGAGTGTTAACCAATTGGAATGGGAAATGAGCTAGATGGGAATGGGATCGTCGGCGTGGCGGGCAACGTACCAACAGGGCCTTTGCCCAGCGTGAGAAAAGACAGAGTGCGCACAGGGAACATCTTCTTCGGGATGTAGCGCGTCGATGGCGTATTCGATTTTGTTCCCCTTGTTAGAAATGGCAAGCAAGCGCCGCCGGTGGATAGATCCGGAGGCCTGGCCCGCTTCAGGATAGGTTCGACGAATGTAAAACCAGGCGGCATCGAGAAGATAGAAGGCGAGGAGGATTGCCAGAGAGATTCGCAAAAAGCGAGAGAGTCTTGTAAATGGCGAGACGTAAGTTTCTGCAGAATTAGCTGACATAGAGATTCCAAGGATAGTGTAGCGTTTTTCGAACTTAATGTGATTGGTATAGGAAACGAAGACGGATAGTGGTCGGCGCAGTGGCCGCAGTTTTGATTAGACGAGCACGGCGATAGTGATGCCCTCGTTGCTGCGGTTGAGGTCGCGGTCGTTACGCAATTCGGGACAATGCTCGATGGCGTAACGGGTGTCGTCTTCAAAGACGCTCCATTTCTCGCCGAAGATTACGCGGGCAACGAGGCCTTCCTTTTTGCGGCGTAATAACGAGGTGCGCAATGCGCCACGAAGCGCGCCTCCCTTCCCCGTGGAGCCATACCCATGAATTACCTTGAGGGCCTTGAGGCCGGATTGTTTTGCCTGCCTGACCTCAGCGAGGAGCAATTGGCGAGCCTCCTCGACGGTAGGCATGCCAGCTTCCAGGTTCACAATCTTCAATGCGGCCACTTTATCTCCCTCAAGAAACGAAGCTAACCTGAGCGAACTCGAGTTGGCAGAGTGAGTAGTATGGCGCAACTGAGGAAGAAGGCGCAGTGCTATGTCGAGCGGCAAATCGATTGCGCTGTCGATTATTGAAAGGAGGGGAGATAGAGACGACGAATATTTTCAGACTGGCCCCCCATATGCAGCAATTTCTACGGACCGGTTTCGGCGTGGGTTATCCCACTCATGTACCGCCCAGTCTCATCTCCTGTTGCAACTCCTGTTCCCTACGCCGACAGCCGTTACGGTGGACTGAATCGTTTCCTCAGCTAGCGAAATGATCTGGCCCCGGGGGAAGCCATGAAAATCCTGATTGCATTGGATGGATCGGCGGCGTCAGAGGTCTCGATTCAGGAAGCATTGGCCCGCCCATGGCCGACAGGTTCGCAGTTTGGCCTGATCACGGCCGTGGACCCGTTTTTCTTCTTGCGGGCACCACTTTTACTGTCAGAAGCCACAAAATCCACGGAAGAAGAGTTGGAAGAAAACGCAGAGAGGCTGAGGAGTGCTGGATGGGAGACATGCACAAGCGTGGTCATGGAAAATCCCCGGCATGCCATATCGAAATATGCGACGGAGTGGAAAGCGGACACGATTCTGCTGGGCTCTCGAGGCCGCAGCACGATTGAACGGATGCTGATCGGCAGCACGGCGCAATCGGTATTGCGACACGCTGATTGTTCGGTGGAAATCGTGCGCGAAAAGCGAGACCGAACGGCGGGAAATACACAGGGAATGAAAATTTTAGTGCCAACGGACGGTTCCGAGTGTGCCGCAAAGGCATTGAACTCACTGACTTCGCGGCCGTGGCCGGGGGGATCGCAGTTCAAAGTGATCGCGTGTCCCGAAGTGCCGGTTTTGGCCGGGACCTATCCCTATCTGGACACTGAATTACTAACCGACATGATGAGACATAGCGAAGAACATGCAGGGAAAGCGGCAGAAGAATACAGCGCGACGCTACGGAAGTACGGATTGCGCGCTGAGGCGGAAGTGACCAAGCCGAAAGAATCGCCGGCGCACGCGATTCTGGAAGCTGGCGACGATTGGCAAGCGGACCTAATCACAATGGGATCGCATGGGCGGCGCGGGTTCGACCGGTTGGTGCTGGGCAGCGTATCGGAATCGGTAGCGATGCACGCACATTGCTCCGTTGAGGTGGTGCGCTAGCAATTGAGATTAGGGAGCAATCAGGCCAAACCACAAGGAAGATTCAGGGGGAATGTAGTCGGAATGTAGAGGGAATCTAGATGGAATTAAACGGGGAAGGAGCAGGTCCATGAAAGTAAAAGAAGTGATGATGATGACCCCTTATGCGTGCCACACGGAAACCAATCTGGGAGCGGCAACGGAGCTAATGTGGAAAGGAAACTGCGGATTTTTGCCGGTGCTGGATACGACTGGACGTATCAAGGGGGTGGTGACCGATCGTGATGTTTGTATGGCGTTGGGAACCAGGAACGCGTCTGCCGGGAACGTAACTGTAGGTGAAGTGATGCACGGGAAATTATTGACCTGCACACCGGAAGATGACGTTCATGACGCACTGCAAGTGATGAAAGAAGGGCATGTCCGCAGACTGCCGGTGATCAGCGTAGACGAGAAACTGGCAGGTGTACTTTCTCTACATGATGTGTTGTTGCGAGCGGAGCCCACACATGCAGGACGCGAGCCCGAACTTTCTTCGGACGAAGTAGTGCGCACTTATCGCGCAATCATGCAGAAAGAGTTGCCCGTGATGGCAAAGCGAGCAGTTGGTTAGGCGTTGGCTGTTTCTGCCAAACCGTTTTGGGACGGAACGTAACAGAAATCTTCGATCTGATTGATAGCGTAGACCGATTCCTTGCGGCAGGAGTGGCAGCGAAGGACGAACACTTTGGAGAGCAAGGTGTATTCCGTGTCGTTCGCATCATGCTCTCCGAGCGAGGCGGATTCTTTCTTGATCACGAGAGCCGGAACGCGTACTGGCTTGCCACAACGACGGCAGTGAACTCCCCGAAAGTGTTGGGCAACGGTATCGGCGGGCATTGGGTGAAACTCCTTGAAGAGTGCTGTGGGTATCGGGGCACCGTGAGAATACCGAAGGCCCCGTGAACTTGTCCAGTGGAAGATAGCTGGTGGCCGGAAGCAAAGCAAGTGACAGTGGTCACAAGCGCGCAGATTAATAAGTACTTATAAATGAGTTTGTTAGAGAAGGACGCGGTCGGCTGTGGTGCCACTGGGCCACAGAATTTCCACAGGAAATCCGAGTTATTTTCCTCCCGTTGGTTTGGCTGAGGTTTGCTGGTATCGAGGCAAGCGGCGACACTACACGGTGCATTCTTGGAACAGGCAAGGTGAGATTATCGCTGGGTAATGCGCATGGAAAGCATGATTGAAAGTTGCGCGGAGTGTGGGGCAGTCGTGTCGTGGATGTGGTAAAATTTTCAGGTTGAAAGAGTGGGGCCGTGGCGCAGTTGGGAGCGCGCCTCGATGGCATCGAGGAGGTCGTGGGTTCGAATCCCATCGGCTCCACCAAATTCACCGTTGTACAGTCCGGAAAGATCCTTCACAGAACGTTCCTGAGACATTGTTTGCACTTGTGGACCAAAAGGGTTCTCTAAGTGACCTGTCACCGAGTGTTTGCTGCCAAGGTCCTTGATGGAATGTACGCGTTTCTACTTGAAGGACTGTGCGGTGGTAGCCCGAACGATTGCTAAGTTGGCCTCAGTCGTGGTCAGTATGCCGCAAGGATAAAGTGCCACGGCATCACTGCCTCCATATGTGTGGTCCTGCAATAGGAAAATGTACTGTTCGCCGGGTCGAAGTCTTGCACCATCATCCGCAACAATCGCAATCTTCGGGTCATCAACTTCGAGCCAACCTCCAAGACCTCTGCGCAAGTGGTCATTGCTACACTCCTCTTTCTGCGTCACATCCGCAAAACCCCATTTATAGGCCACTCATTGCTTCATCAGTGTATGCCTAAATCGCTTTTGCAATGCGGTAAGTCCTCGATTTGTTTGAATGAACGGGTCAAGGGAGAAGCGTTTTGGTGTAGCAAAGCACTCCTAGCGATGACTGAGTGGCCTTATGCCAGGCGCACGCTTTTTTGTATTGCGGGTTCAGGCTGGTGTTGCAGAAGTATTCGGAAAGCGAGTACGTGCGTAATCAGAAGAAGCGGCACCAACAAAGTCGGAATGAAGTAGGTGGCACCCAACTGCCCCGCCAAGAGCCCGGCGCGATTCGCCTGGTAGAAAGCGTTCAGGAGATCGGCGAAGCCCCATAGATTGAAGATCCACGCGATGCCAATACCCACTCCACGTGGCAGCAAAAGCAGTGAAAGCAACGCGAGCGCCGCCGCAATCAGGTCTCCGTAGGCCGCGGAACGCGCAAACGCAGAGGGCAGATCGGGCGACACCACGCCTGGGACCAGGAATGCCAACCCCATAAATCGGAAGCTGTGCAGGGTGAGCAGATACCGCAATGCTTCATTCCGTTGTCGAACGCGGAGTTCCGGCCAGAGGTATCGAGCGGCGACAACCCCCCACGCGACGAAGCTGAATGCGATGCTCACGAAAAAACAGATCATCTGTTGCCGCATGATGAATATCTCCTTCTTTGGAATTCCAGCCATTGCCATGGCCATGGTTCTCTTAAGAAAGTCTTTCGATTCCGTTTGTACCGTGGCATTCTCACCAAAGAGTACGATTGTACTCTTTGGTGAGAAATTTTTTTACTCCTGAAGGAAGGACTTTATAAAGAAGTTCCTCGCCTCCATCAGCATCTGCTCACGCCTTCGAGGGTCTGATGTAAGGCGGGCCATCATCAAGACGCCCGCCATGCTCGGGAACAACAACCTACACTTCGCCAGTTTTTCTTCTCGTGTGCGACCGGGGAAAAATGGCAATAGCCGCTCACGATACGCCTGCAGTGACGCTTCAATCCGTTTTCGCACGGACAGAGGCTTTCGGGCGAGTTCCGGTGCGAGGGCGGAGAGCACGCAACCGGTCCCCAGCGAATTCGCGTGGTCCGCGCTTAGATAGCGCTCGATGATAGCGCGCAGAGCCTGACCTTGGGGCGCGGACTTTGCAGCCTCCATCATGCCTCTTCCCGTCTCGTCGAGAGCCCGTGCTATCGCTTCGACGAATAGATCGTCCTTGCTTTCAAAATGGCGGTAGAAACCCCCTTTTGTCAGGCCTACCTTCCTCATCACTGTCCCAATACCGCTGCTGTCTCCGCCGGACTCGCGAAAGGAGCGAGCGGCAACGGAGAGAATGTTCTCGTGATTCCGAGCTTTGTGTTCGAGTGAGTAGCGCATGGCTAAAGAGTACGATTGTACTCTAATGGCCGTCAAGGTCAAAATGCCGCCCAATGAGGCCATTATGCTGTCCCCGGGGCCTGCCTCATCTTGGCTCATGGCCAAAGAATATGGTGAGCACACCGCCGCAACCATTTCGAGGGCGAATCTTGACAGCGAATATGTACCTTGGTACATATATACCATGGTTGTGCGGAGGATATGATGATTGAAGTAGAACGAATACAAACCGGTGTGCGGATGGAAAAGCGGTTGTTGAAAGTACTGAAGGGGTTGGCGGAGCTGAAGGATCTGAACCTGGGCGATCTGCTGGAGGGGATCGTGCTTCACGCATTCGAAGGCAAGTCGCCATTTGGGAAAGAGACGTTGGGACAGATTGCGGAGTTGAAAAAGATTTACGGGATGACGTTACGGGCAACTGACAGCCACAAGCTGAAAGAGAAGTCGTCGTGAAGATGGGAGAAAAGGTTTAAGCGAGAACGAGCACGCTGGAAATCGGTTGTTTGGGATAAGCCTTCATCGGCCGCAGAGAATCAGCAGTAACCTCTCGCCACCGTTGCAGGCTTTCCCAAACAGTGTTTCCGAAACTCATCACTCCGCGATCATGCCGAAGGATGCTTCAGGATTTCGGCCAAGGCATGCAGTCTGGAAGCGTCGGTTGGAGTCCTTGCCGATGAGACGTTCTGCTCCACAGAAGCAGCCATGGATTTCAGTTTTGCGACTTTGCCCTTATTCATGTGGGACTTCTCGGCTTCGTTGATAGCCTTTTGGAGCGAAGCGAGTTGATCAACAGGAAGAGCCAGTGACCGCGTCAACTGATCGAGATACGCTTTGGCGACAACCAACTTGTCGGGCCACTCTATTTTCTGCTGGTTCTGCACGTTGAGCTGAGCGACACGAACAGTCTTGGCGGCGTCGATTTCGTTTTGCGTCAAGAAGGTCGTCGGTGTCAGCTCAAACACGTCCAGACCACGGGCGATTTCCGAACCATAGATATAGCCGTTGTACCAGTAGGCGGACCATTCGCCGCCGAGCACGAGCATTTTGGAGTCAATCGGGCCGCGATCGAAGTAGGCAATCTCGAACGGATGCGCGGCGTCGGTGAAATCCACCACGGAGACTCCCCCTTGATACCATGCTTGTACTTCGATATCGCGCCCGGGAACCGGGATGAGTGAGCCGTTGTGCGCAACACAATTCTCGGTGTCGCCCTGCGCGGCGGGCAGTTTGTAGTAGCCGGCCAGACTCAGCTTGTCGTCCTTAAGATGAAAGATGGCGTCGGCACCCCACTTGTTCGGATCATTCGGACGGCAACGCGCTCCCAGTCCGCCTCCCCACTCGTCGGTGAACACGACCTTTGATCCATCGTTGGAGAACGATGCGGAGTGCCAATAGGAATAGTTGGGATCGTTAACCGCATCCACACGTTTTGGATGAACCGGATCCTTGATGTCCAGCACAATGCCGTTGCCAGAACATGCGCCCGCCGCCAAGCCAATCGCGGAATATACGGTGATGTCGTGGCACTGGTCCGTATCCGCAGGTTTCTCTTCCCCTTTGCCATGGCTGCCGCCGTTACTCAGACCGTTGATCGCACCGGAACGAGGATCGATGAACAAGCGAGGGCTGGATACAACTTTTGCATCCTGTGGCGCTGCTACGGGAACTTTAATCACGTCGATTCGGAACAAAGCGGTGTTGGGATCTTTGTCGGGCTTTTCGCCTGAACAACCAGGAAGCTCTTCGGCTTGCCGCACGAAGGAGGTTCCGGAGACATAGATGTAAACATTGTCGTTGTCTTTCGGGTCATTCACCAGGGTATGGGTGTGCGAACCACGGCACGTCTGCACGGCAGCCAACTGTTTCGGATTCTTGATGTCCGAGATGTCGAAGATCCGCACGCCGCGGAAACGATCCTTCTGCGCCGCAGGCAAACGATGCTTCTTTTCCTTTTCCTCTTCCGGAGTTGGCGGCGGCTCTGGCGGAAAACCTTGTGAGCCGCAATCCAGGCGTCCATTCGGCATCTCCACGGACATGAACATCAGATTTTTGTAGACCGACACATCACCCTGGCCGCCCGGGCACACCATCGAAGTCAGCAAGGAAGAGCTGGCCGGGTTGGAAATGTCGTAAATATTCACGCCATAGAAGTTGCCCTGGAAAAGGTGGTTTCCTTGAAAAGCAAGGTCAGAATTGGCGAAGGCTAGCTGTGCAATGACTATCTGCAGGTCCTTCGGCATTTTGGCGATGTTTCCCACGCCTAGCTGACCGAGTGTCTTCTGCACCTTTGGATCATCGGCCTGGGAAGTTCCCAATTGAAAGGCTTCAGGCTTTTTGAACAGCGTCAAGTGCTTCAAACCCATTGCGGTTTCGCCAGCGTCATTTATTCCGGACGAAAGCTTAAAGCGGAGGTCATTCACGTCCGATCCCGTCATGCCCACGGGAAGAGGAGGAGCTGGCACGGCGGCAAAGGGGTTCTTTTCTTCTTCTGGTTCTTGGGCGGGTTCCTTGGCAGGTTCTTTCGAAGAGGCTTGCGAGCGCTCCTGCGCAGGTTGTGCGGGCGCCTGCGCCTGCATCCGGTTCGCACTGAAAAACAATAGACTAGCGACCATGGTTAACACGGCCGAACGGAAAATAACTCGGATCATTATTTCTCTCCCGAAGATTTTTTCTCCAACATGAACTGCATAATCTTGATCTCCGCACGTTGGGTATTGTCTGCATCTGTGGCGAAGTTGAAAATCTCGGCGTCCTGCCCAGCGCCTGCGGTGTCGAACAAGTCCTTCACCATGGTAAGCGCGCCATCATGGTGTTGAATCATTCCCGTCAAAAACAAGCGGTCGAACTCCGCGCCTTGAGCTTTGCGCAGAGCGGCCATCTGCGCTGGTGTCAGCATACCGGGCATCAAGGGCATCAGCTTGCCGTTGGCATCCATATCTGGCATTCCGGGCATGGCCATGTAGATTGCCTCTCCCCGAGTGGCCAGCCACCTTTGCATGAACCTGATCTCGTCAGACTGCGAGCTGCTGATTCGCGCGCCCAACAGGCGCAAATCTTTGTTCTCTGTATGTGACGCAATCAGCGCGGTCATGTCGATTGCCTGAGCATGATGCATGATCATGCCCTGCATGAACTCCACATCGGCTGGCGACCTTTGCGGTAGTCTCGCCCTTGTTGAAGGCGGGAGCGTTTTGCTCGGCTGTCCGGGCGCACCCGGCTGAACTATCACTGGTGGCTTCGTAGGAGCAGCCTGCTGAGCATGAGTAGAAGGAGGAAACAGGCAAGCGCTGCCAGCGCTTGAGAGTATGAGTAAGACCAACTGTGCCGCTGTCTCCGGGGTGGAGACAGACTTTCGCGAGCGGTAAGCGCGGTAAAATAAATTCGGTCGGTAGCCGGGCATTTTCGAAGTTAACACCCTACCACAGAGTGTTAGGAGTTGGCCGAAGATGTTTGCTGCTTCCTGACTAGACTGCCATGGCGGGTTGAGCGAATGTACATCGCTGAAATAGGGGGTTCAGGTAGAATCCTAGGCTATGGCTAAGCTAACTTTTTTAGGGGCGGCAGGCAGCGTTACTGGATCTAAATATCTGGTGGAAGCGGCTGGAAAGCGACTGCTGGTCGATTGCGGCCTGTTTCAAGGATTGCCGGACCTGAAAGAGCGTAACTGGAATCCGCTTCCGGTGGATCCGCAGACGTTTGATTACGCGATCCTGACGCACGCGCACCTGGATCATACCGGATGGCTGCCCGTGCTAGTGCGCTCTGGCTTCAACAAGACTATTTTTGCGAATCCAGCGACGATTGAACTGGCGGAACTGCTGCTGAAGGATTCCGGGCACCTGCAAGAAGAAGACACGGCGAACGCGGTAAAGAACAAGTGGAGCAAGCATGAAAGTCCACAGCCGCTGTATACAAGTGATGATGTCGAGCCGGTTTTGAAATTGCTGCGGCCGATGCCGCGGAATGGAGGCTTCGACATTTCGCCTGTATTCCACGTGGAATCGTACGACGCCGGGCATATTCTCGGTTCATCCAGTCTGGAATTGACTATCAATGAAAACGGCAAAAAGACGGTGGTGGTTTTTTCGGGCGATATCGGTAGATACGATCAGCCGATCCTGAACGATCCAACGCCACCGGTGACTAAACAGATCGACGTGCTGTTGTGCGAGTCGACGTACGGCGATCGGGAGCACCCGGACGGCGACCCGGCGGTGATGCTGGCGGAGATTGTAAACCGCGTGGTGAAGCGAGGCGGCTCCATCGTGATTCCAGCATTTGCGATCGGGCGCACGCAGACGTTCATGTTTCACTTGAAACAGTTAGAGGATCAGCAGCGCGTGCCGGTTGTGCCGGTGTATGTAGACAGTCCAATGGCATTGAGCGCGACAGATCTGTATTTGAAGCATAAAGAAGATCACGATCTGCAGTTCACTCGAGATGAGCAGAATGGCGGCGATCCGCTGAATGTGAAGGGATTCCACCTGGCCCGAACGGTGCAGGAATCGAAGTCGATTAACAACGTGAAGACGCCGTGCATTATTATTTCGGCGAGCGGGATGATCACTGGCGGGCGTGTATTGCATCACCTGGCGCAGAGGTTAAGCGATGCACGAAATGCGGTGATTCTGGGTGGGTTTCAGGCGGAAGGCACCCGAGGACGCGCCCTGCAAGATGGCGCGAAAACGCTGAATATCCATGGGCAAGTGGTGCAGGTGAAAGCAGAGATTGTGGAGATGGGCCAGTTTTCCGCGCATGCGGGAAAGAGTGAGTTGCTGCGATGGTTAGGGGCATTGCAGACGCAGCCAAAGCAAGTTTACTTAACGCATGGAGAGCCGGAAGCGGCGCAATCGTTGCAAAAAGCGATCGTCGAGAAGTTCAACTGGAAGGCCTGCGTGGCGCGCTATTTAGAGACAGTAGAATTGGGGTAAGGGTCTCACTTCGGGTATGCGGAAATAGCAGTTCAACACTGACTCGCTAAACACTGGTTATCTTCTAGTGGTGTAACAATAAATTTACATAATTTAGAATCCACGAGGGCCTTATGCGAGCTGCTTTTGCGGACAAAGCTAGCATACAGGATGGGTTGTAGAAGAACACCAATCCGGGCAACGAACCCAATTACAGAAAACCATAGTAAGAACGAAATTCACGTGGAATTTTCGAAAAATATTTGCTGCAGGAGGAAACATTTAGGGGGGGAGCTTCGTCTATATACGCAAGACCACTCGCGGGGTAGGAGACTAACCACCACAGGGCAACCGACCGTCAGTCTCCTACCCCTTCTTCTGCCCGGAACTGCCGGGTCGAAGGTCTTACAAAGCCGCCCTTAGCGCGACGCCAAGGCAGCACGGCTTGTCGGCAAATCTCGGGACATGGGAGGAATCTCCTCCAAAGTGAGCCCGGCGACAAACATCGGCAGCGGCGCCACACGTCCCCAGCGGTTCAATTCCCATTTTGCTCGCAGGAACTTTACCTCTGGTCGCATGGAAACGTCCAGTACCATTTTGCAGGTACCCCGATAAAACTGTTGTGGAAGTTTCAGGAGCGGCTTCTTACCGAAGTCCTGGCCGTCGATGGAGCCCCAGATGGAGACGTCGAGGGATTCCTGCTCGATCTGATCGGTGATTGTCAAAACGCAGAAAAAAGTGCGCGAGGAGCTTTCCGAAATGTCGAAGGCTGCGCCGTCGGCGTTAGCTTCCAGCTTCGTTTCGACGGGGATTAGTGTAAGTTCGAGTGGCACGGGTCAGTTCCCTTCCCTGATAGCCGGGAGTTTAGCACATCTGCAAAAGGAGGATCGTGATGAGGACCACAAGAATCCCCAGCCACATTTGTTATTATCCCGGGATGACCCCCAAATCCTTGTTCCTCCTAATCGTGGTGTTCGGTTTGTTTGGGACCGGCATCCTCTCCGCACAGACAGGCCCCGTGGTTTCCATGAGCGGGGGCAAAATCCGCGGCATTTCCACGGTGGATGGAGGAGCCGCGTTTAAGGGAGTTCCCTACGCTCGGCCGCCAGTGGGAGATTTGCGATGGCGAGAACCGCAAGCGGTTGAACCGTGGGACGGGATTCGCGAGGCGACGGCGTTCAGCATAGCGTGTACCCAGTTGCCGGAAGGCTGGAACGATCGATTCGTCCCCACCAGCGGCGAGGACTGCCTGTATCTGAATGTAGCTGCTCCCGAGTGGCCGCCGAAGTCCAAACACCCAGTAATGGTTTGGATTCATGGCGGGTCGAACTTGTCTGGCGACGGCGACGATGCCGGATTCGATGAACGAACGCTGGTGCACCGCGGTCTAGTTTTGGTGACAATCAACTACCGCCTGGGCGCTCTGGGATTCCTAGTGCACCCCGAATTGGACAAGGAATCTTCTCATCATACCTCGGGGAATTACGGATTAATGGACCAACTCGCGGCCCTGCGCTGGGTGCGCGAAAACATCGAAAGGTTCGGGGGCGATCCGGAAAACGTGACCGCGGCTGGCGAATCGGCTGGCGCATTTGATATCAGCTGGCTGATGACTTCGCCGCAAGCGAAGGGCCTGTTCCATCGCGCCATCGGCGAGAGCGGGGCGGTCCCCATTTTCCGCGGGCCACGCACCAAAGAGTATGCCGCGGGGCTCGCCGGAAAACTCGCTGCGAGAGAGAACGCGCCGGAAAAAGAAACGATTGCATTCCTGCGGGCGCTTCCAGCGATGACAGTTTTGAAGGAGATGAGTCTCGCGACGAACGGCGACAGGAGCGGTTTGCTGACATCGCTTGATGGGTGGGTATTGCCGGAAGTTCCCTCAAAGGTTTTTGCGGAGGGTCGGAGCATGCCGATCCCGCTGCTGCTTGGCAGCAACTCTCTGGAGATCCAGGGACCCGTTGAGCCCGCGGATGTTCGCGCGGCAATCCGTAAGGAGTACGGCAACCAGGCGGAACGCGCCGTGGAGCTATACGGATTGAAGGGCGACGGCATTGGGAAACTGGATTCCCTTTATGGCGGGCCCGGAATTCAGTGGTTCACTGACTTTCTGTTTCGTTGCCCGGCGACGGAGGAAGTGCTGGCTCATTCGAACGCGGGCCATGCGGCGTATCATTACGAATTTCAGCAGCCAAAACCGGGAGAACAGTACACCTCTCATGCTTCCGAGTTGAGTTTTCTGTTTGGCACGTGGGGAAAAGACGTGCAGCTTAGCCCCATGGACACAAAAGTATCCGAACAGATGCAATCGTATTGGACAAACTTCGCGAGGACGGGCGACCCAAACGGTGAAGGGCTGCCGGTCTGGCCAAAGTTCACGAAAGGGGCGCAAGGGTATCTGGCGTTTACGGCCGCCGGCGCAGTGGCGAGAACCGCATTGCGGCGCGAGTATTGCGATGTATGGCGCGCAGCAAAAGAGAATCTGCAAAAGTAAGTGAGCAGGATGGGGCGGAAATATCGGGGCCCGCGTCGCTGCCGGGTCCGTGGCAGCGCTCACAACCCACGTTCCATTCGACTACTTGCTTCGTGCGGACATCGTAGCCGACGGAATGACAGCCATCGCCCGTAGCGCCTGTTGGGCGCTGCATATTGTCGGGCGGACAAAGCGGCTCTCACCAGTCGGTGCCCTTTGCGACAAAATAGGGACGCCACTTTTGCTGGCACTCGTGTTTGACGGGAAGACTTATCAGACTGCCTGAAATTCGAGAGCACTGGGGAATGGGCACCACGGGGCAATCGAAACTTCTAAGCGCGCAGATTAGTGAAGCGAGTTTCGGCCGCGGCGAGGGTTTCTTCCTTTTTGCAGAAGGTGAAACGGACTTGTGAGGCGCCATCCTGCGCGTCGTTGTAGAAACTGGAGCCGGGAACGCAGGCGACACCGATATTTTCGACAAGATATTTGGCGAAAGAGACGTCGCGAGATTCGGCGGGATACTTTTTCTCATCAAATTTAAAGTGCGAGATGTCGGTCATGATGTAGTAGGCGCCGCGCGGCTTGTAGACGGTGAAGCCGGACTTTTCAAGGATGCTCAGCAGGCGGGCGCGCTTCTTCGCATATGTGTCCGCGAGATTGTCGTAATAGGACTGTGGCGATCTGAGGGCCAAGGCGCCGGCTTGCTGTAAGGGGGCTGCTGCTCCTACAGTCAGGAAATCGTGGACTTTGCGGATGGATTGCGTAGCGTCTGGGGGAGCGAGTGCCCAGCCCACGCGCCAGCCGGTGACACTGTAGGTTTTGGACATGCCGTTAATGACGATGGTGTAATCGCGCATGCCATCGATCTGCGCCATGGAGATATGTTCGGTGCCATCGTAGAGAATGTGTTCGTAGATTTCGTCGGTGATGCAATAAGCATTCCACTTGATACAGAGGTCGCGGATGAATTCGAGTTCGCGGCGCGAGAAGACTTTGCCCGTGGGATTGTTGGGGGTGTTGACGATGATGGCTTTGGTGCGGGGTCCGAAGGCGGAGGCCAGTTCCCTTTCGTCGTAGGTCCAATCGGGCGGACGCATTTTGACGAAGCGCGGAGATGCGCCGGAAAGAATGGCGTCAGGCCCGTAGTTTTCGTAAAACGGTTCGAAGACGACAATTTCATCACCAGGGTTGATGATAGCCATCATGGAAGACATCATGGCCTCAGTGGAACCGCAGCATATCGTGATTTCGCGTTCGGGATCGTAAGTAGCGTGCTGGGTTCGGGCGAACTTTTCGACGATAGCGTCGCGGAGCGGCTTCGCTCCCCAGGTGATGGCGTACTGATTGATGTCGTCGGAAATGGCCTGCCGGGCCGCTTCCTTGATTTGTTCGGGAGCGGCGAAATCGGGAAAGCCCTGCGAGAGGTTGACGGCGTCGTGCTTCATGGCCAGGCGCGTCATTTCGCGGATGACCGATTCGGTGAATTGCTCGGCTTTGGCAGAGAGCATGCGACGCGCGATTTGGGACATGTTGGTTTCCGGTGTGGACATGGGGATAGATTGTAGCAAAGGGGAGGAAGAATTTTGCGAGGCGATGGGTTGATCGATGGAGAATTGTGCCAACACCCCAGTTGATGACAACGGTTACTCGGTTGCAAGACTAAATAATATGCCGGCCTCCGCAGGTGGCGTAAAGCCGCCCCCTACAAGAATGATGGCTAGCGAGAGTGGATGGCGGCAGAGACGGTAGTGGACTTGGGAGAGTCGCCGTAGATTTGGCGATACATCTGGGCGTTGCGGACTACGATCTGGACGTATTCGCGAGTTTCGGTGAAGGGGATGGATTCGACGAGTTCGGGGACTTCGTCGTAGGTGCGTTCCGACTTCCAGAGAGCGATACGATCTTCGCCAGCGTTGTAGGCGGCTGCGGCGTATTCCGGGCCACCAGTTTGGCGAACGAGATCGGAAATGTAGAGCATGCCCAACTGGATATTGACGTTAGGATCGTAGAGAGAGGCCCTGGTGTACTTCACCTTGCGCTGCTTGGCGAGGATACGGCCTGTCTTGGGCAGAATCTGCATCAAGCCAATGGCGTTGGCGTGGGATACAGCATCCGCCTGAAAGGTGGATTCCTGACGGATAAGTCCCGCAGCAAACATAGGATCGAAATCGTTGCGTTCGGCTTCGCGCCGGAGGGTGGATTCATAGGGAAACGGAAAAAGCACTTTCCATACATTGGCCGGGACATCAGAAAATTTGCGCGCGTCGAAATTGGGAACGGCCAGGCGTCCATAGGCCATCCCTGCGGCGAAGTGACCTTGATCAAAGGAAGCTTGCGCGGCTTCGACGAGAAAGCGGGGCGAAGCAGTAGAGGCGTAGGCGGCTTTCAGTTCGAGCTCGGCGGAGCTGTCAAAGGCGATCGTGCGCAATGCTTGCGCGCGGTTCCAGTGATCGCCAACGTTCGAGGGGATAGGCTCATCGAAAGATCGTAGCGCCGGAGCGGGGGGGATCTGCGCCAGAACATCGGTTGGATCTTCATCTCCTGGTCCCAGTTTTTCGAGATGTATCGAAGCGTATTGACCAAAGTACGTGGTGGGAAAACGCTCAACGGCTTTGCGGTAGTAGCTGCGGGCGTGGGCGGGATTGCCGCTGCGTTCGGCATCGCGGCCTAGCCAATAGAGAGCGTTGACGGCACCGCCGCTTACAGGATATTTGCGGAGGAAGATTGTGATTTTCTCGTCAGCGTTGGGGAGACGTTGTAAATAGCCGACCCAGGCAGTTCGCCACTCGGCGTTGTAGGCATTTTTTCCGCCGGGATAGGAATCCATGATGCGCTGGTAATAGCTGACCGCCTTCGAGCGATCGAGGAGCACCCAATAGTAGTTGCCAGTGGACATCAGCGCTTCTTCGGACCACTTGCTAAGAGGATATTTTTCAAAGGACTTTTCGACAGTAGAAAGCATGGCGCCTTCGTTCTTTTCAGAACGGTAGGCCTGCGAAAGCGCATAGAAACGTTCGGCATCCGCTTCGGGATCGGAAATGTTCAGCGAGGCGAGCAGATACGGCGCTTGCTTTGGATGCTGGCGGCATTCCGCTGCTCGTACCAATGCTTTCTGGCGCGTCGGATTGGATGGATCTTTCAACATCGCCGCAAGCTTTTCGTATTCCGCGCGAGCTTCGCGCCATTTGTGGGCGTCGTAAAAAGCCTGGGCGCGCTGATCCTGAAGTTCCGCAGTGGCGTACGGAAATTCAGCATGAAGGAGTTTGTTGAGTCGCGTTAACGCAAGTCCCGCATCTTTGGCTTCATCGGCCAGAGGAAATTTGTAGAAGAGAGCCTGGTAGTCTTTGGCAGCGGGCACCATTTTGCGAGCGGCTTCATTGGCACGAGCACGAACAAGAAGCAGCGCGGGCTTTGAAGAAGCCGGCGGATAGGCAGCCAACGCATCTAAGCCATCTTGCGGACGGCCGACGTCAACCGTGGTGGGAACGTAAGCCTGGAGAACGATATCTTTAATGACGGTGCTGGGATAATCGCGAAGGATGGCAGCTAAATCCTGGACGGCCTGGCCGTTCTGGTGCAGAGTTCTTTCCGTCTGCGCAGTCCAGAAGAGGGTGTATTCGTCGAGCAGAGTGTCGGTCTTAGCTTTCTTCAACCAGGAAATAGCCTGCGGAGAACGTGCTTTCGTATAGTCGTCGTAACCGAGTGCCAGCGCGGCGCGCACGCCCCAAACACTTTTGGAGTTCTTGTTGGCGAAAGAGGCGAGTTTGTCGTAAGAGCCGGGGACGCCCTGATGGAGATCGCGAGCAAGACTGGACAGTTCCTTTTGGAACGAGGCGTCTTCCGGAGTGGAGGAGTCGAGTGCAGGCGTAGTGGTGTCTGGCTTGCAGCCGGTGCGACACGCCGGTGATTTAGGCTTTACGACTTTCTTCTTTTTTGTTGTTTGTGCAGAGAGATCGAGCGAGCCGATTAGGACAACCGACAAAATGACCGCAAGGATGAAGGCGCGCCGAAACAGTGGAGAGAGCGCGAAATTCTCAGCGGGCTTTGCTTGCGGTGGCGTAGGGATAATCGCCGAGGGCAGAGGCATCACCTTCGGCAAGAATTTCCACCATCCAGCGGTAAAAGTAATCCACCGGGTGGTCCATGATGGGCTTGAATCTTCGATCGTACTCGCGATGAGCTTTCTCAATGTCGTCTTTCAATCTGATGCAAAGATCCCTGTTTTCGCGGCCCAGTTTTACCTGTTCCGGTCGTAACATTTTAATATCCTGCATCGAAACTTTGGCCACACGATTCGCGCGGCGATGAAGCTCTTGTTCCTCAGGAGTTAACCGGTTGATATCGAACTCATCGGACGCTTCAATGACGGGTTCGGCTGGCTCTAATTCTACAGGAGCGGGCTCGGGAGTGGGAGTCTCCTGTCGCGCTGCGGAAGCTTGTTGTACCGGTGCAGCAGCCGGTGCGAGAACCGTGGCCTGTTGCGGTTGCGAAGCGTGAACGGTAGGGCGAATAGGTGCGGCAGGCGCTTCGGGAGCCTGAATGCCAATGGCCTGGGTAATCTTGTCTTCGAGCGGAGAGCGAGGGGCAGGATTCAGAGCCAGAGTGATGAAGCGAGAGAGGACTTCGAGAGATGCAGCCAAAGCAGCGGCGCCAGACTGAGCGCGCAACATAGGCGGCAAAGCGTTGGTTGGCTTGCTGCTGGAGCAGGCGGCGACAACGTCATTGACGGCCTGATTCAGCTCGTCACTGGTGCGCTGAATGCGTTCAAGATTGTCGCGTAGCGCGCGGGCTACGGCCTGTTCAAAGGCATTGGGCTCTGGTGACATGCCAAGTTTTCGGGCTATTTTCGCCCGAATTTCTCCCGTTTGGTCATTTTGGAGGGAGTTGGGTTGGGCGTCAATCATCCAGCATGGTGGATGTGCCCAGAAGTACCCGTGTGATTTGGGCTACCAAGGGTAGGAGATGGGTGCGGGACAGGTTAGGTGGGGACGGGCATGGGTAGGCGGATGCGAACGGAATCGCCATAAACAGCGGGAGGGACGTCGGGGTGCGACGTCGCAGAGAAGTTCGAGTTGTTTTTTATCGGCACGAACAGCGAGGGTCTTAAGAGAGGATTCGAGGCATTCCCGCAAATCGAAATCCTGCAACTCGAGCTCGATCTTTCCCGCTTCCACTTTCGAAAAATGAAGAATGTCGTTGATGACGGTCAGAAGCGAATCTGCGGAGAGGTTGACGGTTTCAACGTATTCGCGTTGTTCTGCATCGAGCGAGGTGCCAAGTGCCAGGTCGGCCATGCTGATGACTCCGTTAAGAGGAGTGCGGATTTCGTGGCTCCTGTTGGCCAAAACTTGCTTTTGGACCGGTTGGCGATTTCGGCAGCCTCTTTGGCCCGGCGCATTTCGTGCGCGTCGGGATTGCGATACTCCGCAAAGACTTCGCCTGAAGTTCTGTAAAGCCGAGCGGCAATAATGTGGGGTTCGGCATGGAGTGCGCCGAGAATGTCATTGGCAGCTTTCTGATCGTCAAACGCAAGGGAAGCAGCTGCATTTTCGCCAAGGGTGACAGCAAGAGCAGACAATTGGCCTACCCTGGAGGTTCGAATGCTGGATCTCTCGCCCTGAATAGCAAGCTTTTAATTAAGCAGGAACCACGGTTCAGAATGGGACATGGCGGAATTTGCCGAAGTTGATTGAGGATAGGCAGGGCTTGCCGCGTACCACTGGATCGATTTGCCCGGAGGGAAAGCGATAGGTTGCGGCTTAAGACTGCAGATGGATGATTGCTATTTCCGGATACGTGCCGACACGCAGCGGGGGTCCCCAAGTTCCAACACCATACGAAGTGTAGAGCTGGAGAGAGCCAATCTGACTCAGGCCATGAACGAATTGGCGGTAGATTCTGGCAGCAAACCAAGTGTGCGGGTAAAACTGTCCTCCATGGGTGTGTCCGGAAACCTGGAGAGAGATGCCGGCCTCTTCCGCCACGGGTGGGCGATCCGGGGCGTGGCAGATCAGGATGCTAGAGCGCGTTGTGTCTATCTCCATGCCGGCTAAGACGGAGCGCATGTGCTCAGTATGGGTGGCATCGCGATAAGGCACGCCCAGAAGTTGGAGGCCGTCAAGATCGACAATTTTCTTATCGAGGATGCGGATTCCGGCTTTGGCGATAGCGGAAAGCAGAGAGCGAGGATCGCGAAACTCTTCGTGGTTTCCTTCGGTGAAGAAGGTACCGAAGGGTAGAACGAGGTCGCGGAACGGAGCAGTGGCACGTTCGGCATCGATGGCGGTGCCATCAAAGAGGTCTCCAGCGATAACGGCGAATTGAGGATTTTGGGCCTGGATGAGTTTCACCATGCGCGCGGCGAAACCGGTGTTGCGAATGTGGCCGAGGTGAAAGTCACTGATGAGAGCAAAGGAGCGGCCCTGCCATGCGCGAGGAAGTCCTTGTAGATGGACAGAAATATGTTTTACGCGTGGAATAGCGGCGTTGACGAGACCGTAGATACCTGTGGCTAATGCGGCACCGAACGAGAGGAATGCCGGAATTGCACGGAAAATCGAAATGTGGAAAACAAAGATTAATCCAGACAAAAACCACCAAACGATAGCAGCCAGGAACAGGTAGTTAAACAAGCCAAGCCATATAGCCGCAGGGATGTAAAGGATGCGGATGATGAAGGCTCGATAACGAAACGCGAGAAGCGAGGTGGTCAGGAAACTGATGGCCAGTACGCCCAGAGAACCAGCCAAAAAATGGATGGCGGAGCCATTCAGCGGGCCAAAGGCGACGACCAGAGTCTTGAAGAGGAAGAAATGTGCCAGAAATAAAATCGATTGGAAAACGAACAGAAAAACAGCAAACCGCCTGGGCATCCGAGTGGCCTATGTCCCCTCCGTCCAGACAGCACTCTGCGAACGCTATTCTGCGGAACTGGACTGCTTATTTAGATGAAAAGCATGGCAAAAAGTCTACGCGGGTATCTAAGGAACTACTGGGAGCACAAGCGCGCTGGGGTGCGCGTCATCGTGCAGGATAGTGTTGGTGGCCACGGCTGACTTGGAAGATGTGGCGGCGGATTCGCCGGTGTTCAAGTTGCGATCGAAACGCGGGAAATTGCTGCTGGAAATTTCGAGGCGGATGCGATGGCCAAGGCGAAACAGATTGCTGGTTGCCCAAAGATCCATGGTGAGCGGATAGACTTTGCCGGGAATCAGCAGGGCTGGAATCTCCCGGGAGTCGCGATAACGGGCACGCAAGATTCCTTCAGAGAGGTTGATGGCGGAGCCATCGGGAAACACGTCGACGAGTTTAGCGGTGAAATCGGTGTCGACGGCGGAAGAAGAAGCGAAGAAATCCAGTCGGACCGGGCCGGTTACCTCCATATCGTGGTCGAGGGGAGTCGTGGAATAGACGAGGACGTCAGCGCGCTCTTCGACGGAACGCTGGTCACGAGGACCCGGAGCGAGATGGAACCCATCGCAACACAGCGGGCCGCCGATGGTGGGCACAGGTTTGGTGGGATCGTAAATGAATTTGTCGGAAGGCTCCGAAGCAGGAGCAGAAGTGGAAAGCGAGCCACTGCCTTTGGAGGAATTGGCGTTGGACTGGGAGTGCAGGAAATATTTTGTGTCTTTCGCGCGCGCCAGCGGCCAGTCCGCCTCTTCCCTCCATTGATTCAAGCCCATGACGAAAATCTTAACGCGGCTTGGGCTGGCAAATTCGTTCTGCACGCCTTTGAAGAGGAAGTCGTACCAGCGAAGTGTGATTTCAGTTTCGTTAAATTTTTCAGCTTCGGGGCCGTAGTCGATTTCGCCGATATTGCGGCCACCACCCGCGTGGCCGCCGATGGTGACCAGAAGTTGCTGGCCTTTGCGAGCTTCCTCAGTGGCGGCACTGACTTTCAGTCCTTGGTAATTTTTCAGAGAACCACCCAGAAAAATATCGTACCAAGCGGCAATATGCAGTGCGGGGACATTGATATCGGAAAAGTGAGCTTCGATGCTGACCTTTTTCCAATAGTCATCATAAGAAGGATGAGCTAGCCAATCGAGAAAGTAGGGAGCGAGTGCTTGTGTGGAAACGTTGGCAGCACCGGGAGTGGAGAGATTGAAAAGCGGGTATTTAGTGAGTGGGAGAACGTCCTGGCCGAGGCGAGCGTTGGAAGCTTTCTGGATGGAGCGATTGAAAGTGTCTTGGGCAAGGCCTGATGTCCAAGATTGGTTGAACCACTGCTCAAACGCGCCTCCCTGATATGTCCAGTTTTCATGATAGTTGCTGGCGGTGACCACAGGGCAGATACCCGCAAGGTGCGGGGGATGCGCCATGGCGGCGAGCATTTGGGTGGCGCCGACGTAGGAACCGCTCCACATGCCGACGCGGCCGTCGGAGTACGGGAGCGCGGCAGCCCACTCGACGGTGTCGTAACCGTCGGCAGGTTCATTGATGAAGGTGTACCAGTCGCCATCGGAAGAGTAGCGGCCGCGGACATCCTGCATGATGACGACATAGCCGCGAGAGGCGGCCTTGTGCGCGAACTCGATCTCGCCGCTGGAACCCAATTTGTTATACGGAGTGCGCTTCAAGAGGACGGGGAATTTACCATCGGCATCGGGACGATAGATATCGGCGCGAAGGGTAACACCGTCGCGCATTTTTGCGGGAACGTTGCTCTCCACTTTGACAGGGAGAGTTTGTGAGAAGAGTGAAGCAGCGCTGAAAGAAAAGACCAGAACAAAAATGACAAACTTTTTGGACCAAACGAGTTTCGAGGGCATTCGGAAATCTCCAAAGTAACCGAGAGCAATGTTAGCGCGGGTTCGGAGGCAGGGGTTAAAGATTTACAAATTACGTCAGTGGCTTAAGCCATTTGGTCATCAGGTAGCGATTGTGATCGTGGAAGCCGCGTCGGCGATAGAGTTCGATGACGGGATTTCCGTGGGTGACTTCGAGGTGAAGAGCTTGAGCACCTTGCTCCAAACAGGATCGTTCCGCGAGATCTAACAGTTGAGAGGCAATTCCCCTCCCGCGATGAGTTCGTTCGACGAAGAGTTCGTCGACCCAGGCGCCCTTGCCACGATATTCCAAACTGAAATCAAAGCAGATGATGAGGTAGGCGATCGGTAAGTGGTCATCGCGGGCGATGTAGGCAAAGCCGTAGACAGGATTCTGCAAAAGTTCGAGCAAATTGCTGCGAACGGAAGATTCGTCAGGTGGTTCATCCCAGGGGTCATCCAGCTGCATCTGTTGCATGAATATGAGCAGGACATCGAGGTCGGCAGGAGTGGCGCGGAGGATAGAAATGGACATAAGTGGTTAGCGATGCGAAAGGCAAGGTTGCAGGCTAAGCCAGAGGACAGCGACCTGCAAGAGAGCAAAAGCGACGAAGGCGATAAGACGTGAAGTGAGCGATGTCGATGCGGGAGTGCGAAAAAAGTTGACTAAGCCAAAAAAGGACCAACCGCCGATGAATAAGGTGAGGATGGTCTCTGCCCTCGAGAAATTTCCAGTCAGGATGTGAGCGAGTCCAAGCAGGAAGAGCCAGATGAGGATCATGATCAAGAACCAGAACGTGAAAAGTGCGGCAGAGGCGGAGGGACTCCATGCGGCGCGCCGACTGAGGGCCACAAGGACAACGCAGGCCGGCAGAACCTGGACAACATGGCGAAGAGGAGTGCCACTGACAAGACCGACGAGGAGCAAACCAAAGATGAGGCCCATCAAGCAAGAAGAAAGACGTCGATCGGTGGACGAGACGGGCGGCATGGGCGGCTCCAATCAGGTGCGCGAGCTGACAGATCGCAGGGGACAGTATAGACGAGTGAGTGGCGAGGAAGCGGTGATAAGCAAGTAGATAGAAATTTGGAGGGACGAAAGAGGAAGAAGTGATAGAGTGCGTCGGAGCAAGATTAGTGGAGGGGAGCGATGGAAAGACGCGAGTTTCTGAATGCGGCGGTTGGGGCAACTGGGGCGCTGGCAGTGAGTCCGTTGTCAATGGCTGGTGAGCAAGAACGCAAAAACCCCGTGACGTATCCAGACCCGGCGGTGGAAGTGATTGATCCTCGGTTCGCAAAATATCGGGTAGTTACCGCAGCCGTAGAGCGATTGTGGACGGGGGCGAGATGGGCGGAAGGGCCGGTATGGTTCGGAGACGGGCGATATTTGCTGTTCAGCGATATTCCGAACAACCGGATGATGCGCTGGTCGGAGGAGACGGGAGAGGTGAGCGTGTTTCGGAGCCCGTCGAATTACAGCAACGGGAATACGCGAGACCGTGAAGGGCGGCTGGTAACCTGCGAGCACGATACGCGACGAGTGACGCGCACGGAGCATGACGGCACGATTACCGTTTTGATTGATCAATTCCGGGGCAAGAAATTCAACGCGCCCAATGATGTGGTGGTGCACTCGGATGGGGCGATCTGGTTCACGGATCCGGGCTACGGAATCATGTCCAATTATGAAGGGCACAAAGCAACGTTTGAGTTGCCAACAGCCGTATACCGCCTCGACCCGAAAACGCGTGTAGCGACGGTAGTGGTCGACGATATGGATAAGCCGAACGGATTGTGCTTTTCGCCGGACGAGAAAAATTTGTACATCGTGGATACGGGAACGCCGAAAAAGGCAGGCGATCCTACCCCGATTCGCGTGTATGACGTCGTGGATGGGATTCGCCTTGCGAATGGGCGACAGTTTGTGAATATGTCGCCGGGATTGTCGGATGGAATCCGTTGCGATGTGGATGGGAACGTTTGGTCGGCGGCTGGATGGGTTGGCGAGGAATTTAACGGAGTACACATTTTCGCTCCTGATGGAAAACTGATCGGCAGGATTCATTTGCCGGAAACGTGCGCGAACATCTGCTTTGGTGGTGCGAAGAAGAACCGGCTGTTCATGGCGGCCAGCCAATCGTTGTATGCGGTGTATACAGACACGGTTGGCGCGCAAACACCCTAAATCTCGGGAGTGAAAAACCTTCGCATTATCCTTGAACAACAGGGAAACCTCAGAAATTGTTGATAGTCTCCGGATAAGTGCACTACGATGTGCCTAGGATTAATGACGGAGGCAATCCTGTGAAGACTTTTTTTGTGTTTATGGTGGTTGCAGTGTGTTGGCTGGTGCCTGCGCCGGTCACGGCGCAGGTGGTAGATACGACGGTGTGCGAGATTCTGGCCAATCCGCAGTCGTTTGACGGAAAAATTGTGCGGATCAAGGGCAAGGTGATTGCGGGGTTTGAGGAATTCTCGATAAGTGCTTCCGACTGTAAACAAACGGTCAACGCGATCTGGCTGGCGTATCCACCGGGGACGAAAGGAAAGGCAGGACCAACGGCCCTGTTGCGATTTCAGATCGCGAAAAATAATCCCGCCTCGAGTAACAGCCCAAACAGAATATCGGTGACACTCGATAAAAATAAGGATTTCAAGAATTTCGACATTTTGCTATCTGGGGCTGCCAAGATAGACGGTATGTGCCTTGGTTGCGTGAAATCCACGGTGAACGCGACGCTGGTTGGGAGATTGGACGGAACAAAAAAGACAGGGGTAGCCCGCGACAACGCCGGGAAGGTTGTAGGAGTCAACGGCTTTGGAAATTTGAACGGTTATACCGCGCGGCTGGTTTTGCAGTCTGTTTCCGATGTCGCACCGGAAGAGATTGATTATGCGAAGGGAGGAACACCCGAACCTGTAGAGATAACAAAATCAAACAGCCCCTATAGCCCTCTGCCACCCGACCCTGATCAAGTGAATCGAGGTGCACAGGCGTTCGGAGCCCCTGGGGCACACAACGGAGTAGAGGTAGGGTTTAGCGGGGCAAATGAAGTGCCAAAGGACGAGGACAAGAAGTCGTCGACAGAGTCGCCAGACGGCGTGGTGTTCAGCGTGACTTTCGATAACGACAGGCTGAAGGGCCCAGCATTGGATGTCGCTCTAGCTCACGTAGGAACGCACATTGCCGATATTCGCAGCACAACGTCAAGCATTGCAAATCAACCCTTCTACGCAGCCGAATTCCACGCGTGCCAGACTTCGATCATGAGTGCGCTGGGACTGAAACTGAAGGCACTCGAGTTTGGCGGCGGCTACGTTATTTATAGCCAGTCCTGGTCCAGCGCAGACATGGGGAAAAATGCCTATGCGGGTATTGCCGGCTATCTCGCGAATTGGGTGGGTGTTCGGTACCCGACGAATCCCTGAGGAATTGAGCGCGCACTCGACTTGAAGAGAATGACGATTAGTCGACTCGTTTGACCGGTAGGTCTTTTCCGTCTGCGTGCAAGATTAGCGCGGCGACCTTTCCACGGCTGTCGAGTTGAAAGGTGCAGGTATCGTCGGAGGCGGAAGAGAAGAAATCGATCTCACTCTCCGGGAGCAAATCCTGTTTCGGTTCGTCATTTTCCTGAATGGAGAGGTGGTCGCCTTCGCGGAAGATCGTCAGCGTAACATTCGGTGGAATCACGTAGCGACCGACGTAACGGTCTAAGATCCCCTGGGCAATGACCACTCGTTTGTGCTGCTTAAGTGGTGGACGCGGAGGAAGTTTGTCGTATGGAGTGTAAGCTTCCCACTCAATCGGCGTGTAGTTGTTGTGTAGAAGGGTTTCGAGCAACTCTTTGAAAATTCCTTCTCCGTTGGTGCTGTTGGTCATGATGACGATGCCGATTTGTTGCTTTTCAAAGCAGGCGAGGTAGTTCCTCCAGCCATCGTCGTGGCCCTCTTTGAAGAATGCTCTGCCATAGGGTGTCCAGTAGAGGCCCCAGGCCAAACCGTAACTCAGTCGAATCGCCTTGTTCTCTTCAGTAGTCTCTTCGTCAAACGTTGGGAATTGATGTTTGGAGTTTATGGCAATTTGCGGGGTAAGCATCTGTTGCCAGGTTTTGGCGCGCAGGCCTTTACCTTGCATCACTGCCCGCACGAATTTGGCAAAATCTGCAACAGTGGTCTGCATGGAACCGGCAGCCCCTGCCATCTTTCTTTTCTGGGGCCCGAGAGAACGTCCGTACTCGTCGTAACCATTGGCGAAATTGTTTTCGAAGCTTGCTTGCCAAACCATACTGGTGTGGGTCATATCGAGCGGTTGAAAAACACGCTGCTGCATGAGTTCTTCCAGAGTCTTCTTCGTGATGGCCTCGACGACGAGTTGCAGCAGAGCAATCCCCTCTCCCGAGTAGGCATATTTTGATCCTGGCTGAAAATGAATTCTCAATTTGCGGTCGTCCTCGAACCAACGCCAATTGGGTAATCCCGAGGTGTGGCTCAGAAGAATACGCGCAGTGATGAGTTTGTAGCGAGGATCACCGGCCAAGTCTGTGTAGTCGGGGTATTCCGGAAGTGGCTTTGGCAAGTACTGATAGACCGGTTTGTCGAGATCGAAAGCGCCCTCGTCGACCAAAGTCATCACCATGTGAGCGAACGCCACTTTGGTGAACGAGGCGGCGGACATGTTGGAATCGACGGTGAGAGGAAGATTCTTTTCCGCGTCGCGGAAACCGTAGGCCTTCTGGTAAGCGACCTCGCCGTTGTTGAGGAGAGCGAGAGCGACGCCTGTAACTTCGGCGGCTTTCATCAAACGTGTGACGGTTGCGTCGATTTCTGTGGCACTGATTTTGGTGCCATCGAGGCGGGTGATTTCCAGCTGTTGTGCGGCAAGAAGTGAAGCGTTCCCGGCGAAGGTCAGAATCAACAATATAAATGCACGCTTCATTGCGTTCTCCACTGATATGGCGTCGCGACAGGAAAGACCTTTGAGAGCCGACCGCGGTCTTCTCACTTCGTATACGATGTCCGTGCTCGAAAAGTTTAGGATGGATTCGCTCCTTTGGAAGGAGCCTATCTCGGGTGTTGCCCTGGGTCTCATCGGTCAGACAGCAGGGCAAGAATGGGATCACCTCCATGAAGAAAAATCTTAGCGAGAGGCTCGCAAGAATTGTGCCACCGGACGCGGGACAGCCGGAGTTGTCGGAAGATTATTATTTTGGCGGCTCAGCGCCTGGCATTACACCCTTCAGCGGAGCAGACCGCGGCTTCTCGAGTTCGGGGTGAGGAAGCGGTTTGCGCGGGAGCATCTGATCGCGCATAGCGGCGTTGTAAACGAAGATTGCTTCTACGGCAGAAGCTTGTGCAAGGTCCTCGGACTGGAGGCGCTCGTAGGTATCCATGTTGGAGTGATGGGTTCGCGAGCCATAGTCGAGCGGGTCTTGAATGAATTGAAAGCCAGGAACACCCACGGCGTCGAAGGACTCATGGTCGGTGCCACCGGTATTGCGGACGGAGATGGTGGTGACACCAAGATCTTTCAGCGGCGCGATCCATTGGGCAAAGATTGGACCCATGGCCGCATTTTCCTGGAGATAGATGCCGCGGATCCTGCCGCCACCATTGTCCACATTAAAATAGGCGGAGATTTTCTGAAACTCCGGCTTGTACTGGATGGGACCGGCAGCGTCGCGATCGTATTCGGGGATGAGGATCTGATCAGGATCGGTTGAGCGAGGAATTTCGCCGAAGTGCTGCTTGACATAACCGTTTGAGCCGAAGAGACCCTGCTCTTCTCCGGTCCAGAGACCTATGCGAATGGTACGGCGTGGCTTAATGTGCAGCGCGTTGAAGATGCGCATGACTTCCATGGCAACGACGGTACCGGCACCATTGTCCGTAGCACCCGTGGCGGAGGCCCATGAATCGAGATGGCCGCCGACCATGACAATTTCGTCCTTGAGCTTGGGATCGGTACCGGGAATTTCCGCGACGGTATCAAAACCGTGTTCGTGATCGCCGGTGAACTGGGTGTCGATGTTGAGTTCGAGCGTGACGGGGACCTTGGCCTTCAGCAAGCGATAGACGCGGCCATAATTTTCGATGGCGATAACGGCGACAGGTAAAGCGTTGGCGTGCTCCCGCTGATAGACAAGCCAGCCAAATCCCGCGCCGGAATCGTCAAAGATAGTGCCGCCAGAGCCGCCGCTGTTTCTGCCATCGCGGCTCGGAGTGATGACCGCGACAGCTTGTTCCGCGGCAAGAAACTTGCTGACCTTTTCACGAAAAGCCAGGCGCTTCAGGAAGGTTGCGAAATTAGAGTTGGGATTGGGAGGCGCAAGAGGATATTCCTCGATTTTCTTGAGATCGGTTTCGTCGTCACGGGTGAAGAGAGCCTTGTCCACCGGTTTGACATCGCGAATCTCGCCGAAGAAAACAATTTTGCCCGCGAGTTTCCCTTTGTAATTGTCGAAGTCCTTCTCGTCTTTGATGTCGACCCAAGTTACGGGAGCGCTGACAGGTCCTTTAGTGGCGGGAGACCAGGGAGCGGCCTGGGCGATAAAGACGGAAGCGTCTGGTGAGGTCATACGAGCCCAAGTATTGAGTTGCTGCCAGCCCATGCCGAATTCGCCCCAGTCTTCCAAGTGAGCGTTAAGGCAACCCATGGCGGTAAGCTGGTCGCGGGTCCATTCATTGGCGCGCCTGAGATTAGGAGAGCCCGTGAGGCGCGGACCGATCCCGTCCATAAGGCCGGAAGCGTAATCCATAACGTGGGTGTGACGGATGGCTTCCTGGCGAATGAGTTGGACCGTGGAAAGATCGAGAGACTCTGTGGCAGGTTGCGGCAGTTCATAGGAGGGACGAGGCGGTTCCTGAGCAGTTTCTTTCTTCTTCTGTGCCGCAGCGAAGAAAGGAACGGCGAGGGAAACACTAAGCAAGATGACATATGCTAAGGAAACCTTCGAGCGCATGGGTGGCTCCTCTGTTGTGGGCGTAATGGACGGAGGGAGCATAACAAGGGAGAGACGAATCGCCAAGAGAGAGGAGGTCAAACGAGAGGTAGTGGGTCAGTTTGAATTCCTGACCTATCGTGACACGAACCAAGAAATTCAAACTGACCCACAAGCAAGCGAGAGAGAACGAGTGCTCGGGTCATGGTAAAATAGTAGTGTCATAGGGGGCGACACGGTTTCGACGGAAGTTGTCGCGTCTCGAAGGCATGCCGGGGCCCACCCGCCCGTAACAGGATGGAAACTAGAACTGCCAACAACAACTTGGCACTTGCTGCTTAATTAATTAAGCGCAACGCTTCCCTGGGCTTTGCTCATGGGCCCAGTCAGAAGCGTCACACAGTGAGCTGGCCTGAGCCTTTCGGTCCGTAAGGCTTGGGCGAGAACCATCGGACTAGCCGGCTGCGTTTCTTGCTCATTCTGAGCGCGGAAGGCGAAACCAACGGAATTGAGCTAAGCATGTAGGCTTCGTGGCGTAGCGCTTTTCGGACGGGGGTTCGACTCCCCCCGCCTCCACCATTCTTTCTCTTTGATTTGAAAGGAATTATTTGCGCGGGCGCTCCCGTGTACCCGCCGTGTACCTCTCGTTGCCGTTTCTCCTTCGGCCAAGTCCGCCGGACATCGGCTTCCAATTGTTCCTGCCTGGCCTTCATCCACGCGGCTCTGTGGATTCGGTGTGCCGCATGTCTCAGATGCACGGTCAATGATTGAGGTTCGCGTTTCATGTGCTGTCTCCTTTCGTTTATCCGACGAATCCAGAAAGGACCCGACAGTCTGGCCAAAGATTTCGCGCGTAATAGGGAGGCACAATTGCTGGAAGTTGCGTCAGCTGAGGATATCGAGGTCGTACATTCTTACGCTCGACGGTTAGCAAGCGCAGGCCTTCGCTGTTAGGTTCCTGTAAAATCGGGGCTGCGACGCTCCCCCGCACCTGCATTGATAATCCACCCTCATTGGTGATTCTCACCATTGAAGAGCCTGAAAACCACTTAGCCCCCCACTATCTGGGCCGAATCATAGAGCGGCTCCTCCGCCTCTCCAAATCCCCACGTGGCCAGGTTCTCCTTTCGAGCCATTCGCCCTCCATCATGTCGCGTATCGAACCGGCCCAGGTTCGCTACCTCCGCTTGAACGCACAAAATGAATCCGAAGCGCACGAAATCCTCCTGCCCTCCAGCTCAGACGAGGCTTTCAGGTACGTGAACGACGCCGTCCGCGCCCACCCTGAACTCTACTTCTCCACATTGGTCGTCCTCGGCGAAGGCGATTCAGAAAGTATCGTCTTACCTCGCCTTGCAGCTTCTCTTGGAGTGCCGTTGGACATGAACTTCGTCTCGTTTGTTCCTTTAGGAGGACGCCACGTCAGCGAAATGTTCAAACGCGAGCGAGTGCATCAGCGCGTTTCGGACCGTGCCGGGATATTTGCTCGCGTACTTGGCGAGCTTTTCCTTGTCGATGGACTTGAATTCGATCTCATCGAGGTTCGGCTTCAGACCTGCCTGTAAAGTCAGGTAAACCCAATCGAGCAACGCCTTCTCTGGTTCCGCAATCGGGTATTTCGAATAGCGTGTCTGCTTCTCGATAAAGCCCCAATACAATCGTTTAGAAATCGTTCGGAAGGTGATTGTAAATTCTGGCGCTCGGTACTCCTTAGGCTTGCCTGTCGTCACGCAGGTCAGCGCTACCGAGCTTTGGGTACTCAGCCCCCAATGACGGAGTGCCGATTCGAGAGAAACATACGAGTTCGGCCTGAGAAGCTTGATAAAGTCTTCGGCGGCACTGTCACGAACCAATCTATTTACATAGATTCCCTTGGCCACACGACTCAGCAAGCCACGATCCGCCAAGCGCGATAATGCCTTCCAAACGGAGGGAAGCGGAAGCTTGTACTTGGCAGCAATCGCATCTACCAGCACAACATCCGTCAATCGCCCTTCATTCGATAGAACCTTCGTCCAATCCAATGGCTTTGCTGTTTCGTTCATAGCCATTCTCCGTACAACTCTCTCAATGCCTGTCTCAGAGCCTCGAACTCCCGAGCTTCTAGCGCCGCGTATACCTCCGGTGGCAGTATCGGTTTCAGCTCCACTCGACAGAGGTTCTTGGCAACTCGATCAATGCGATCGGAAATCGCATTCGAATCGATCTCATTCGCGAGCATTGTGTCCTCGAGATGGGCTCGCAAGTTTGCGTCGAGTGTGGCGCCAATGCTTTGTAACAGATGAACGTCATACGCATCTCTCGCCTTGACCGCTTGCCGCAATAAGAACGCCTCTGCCTTCTGAAGCAGAAGTAGCTCCTTCGTAGCCGACTTCTACGACGGCCGAAATCCCGCTTTCCCCGTCGATAGAATGGTCCTCAATTTCGCTCTCGATTGCAGAGCCAAGCCGGCTCAGATCGACTCGGAATAACCTCCGGCCTGAATCGGTTGTTACGAAAATCCTTCCTTCGAGACTCTTCGAAATGTCGCTCCCAAACTGCAGTGTACCCATCTCCAGGATTGCGCTTAGCGGCGTAAGATCACGCTCGAGCGAAGCAACGATATCTTGTCGGGACGGCATTTCTACGCCGCGCGACAGCAGGTCTAAATCGGCGGAATGCCGGACACTGTCGTGATACAAGACCAATGTCGCGCCTCCAACGAGGACAAAGACGTCCGGAAAATCCTTGAAAATGGCAAAAGCCGCGGCCTCCATCAAGACGTTGATTTCCGCCCGTTCCCGCGTGAAGCCTTTTTCTTCGTATTTCGCAATTTGGCTCGCGATGTCCATGCTTGGGCCTTTCACTAGGATGGTATCATAGTCTCGCTAGAGGACACATATGTACAGGACAGGCAATCATAGGTCTTATTATACACCATTTATCAGACACATGTGTCCGTTCACAGGAACATGACTTCTATCCATACCGCCTAGGTATATATACCTAGGCGGTATCGGCATAGTTCTCTCTTCTTTCAATGTTTCCAACTGGCAAAATAGCTTCATCGCACAGGCAAAGCGTTACCAGACGCAATACGATACCCCGAATGTGGTTATAGTGAGCCGCTGCTTTCCCCAAAAGAGGACGGGATTGTGCATTCACAAGAATGTTCCAATCGTCGATCCCCTAATGGCCGTTCATTTAGCAACCATCATGCGTGAGGCAATTTGTGAACTGGCACTCGCTCGTGCCGCCGGCAAAGGGCGCAACGATAAGGCTCAACAGCTTTTCGACTTCATCGTCAGCGACAAGTTCGTCACTCGCTTCCGGGACATAGCGGAAAGCGTGGAGTCCTTGCGAGAGCGTCAACAAAAAGCGAGAGACTGGCATGAGAACTCCTGGAGTGAGGAAGCAGCTCTGTACGACAAGATAGACGCCAGACGCCGGGAAGTTGACTCGCAAATTAGAACAATTCTCAGAAGGCCGGCAGCTCCCGCAGTTGTCAGGGTGGCGGCAAGAGGGTAGCTAGAACATTTCCCACCCCTTCGACGAGGGGCGGATTTGCCGCCGACGCAAATGCTGTTCGTAAAGTGTCTATCTACCAGGCACTGAGTGTTGAATAAAACGGTTGCAAATCACCGGCCTCGAGACATCCGCGCGGAGCTGGTCCATGAGCGATAGAAGCGGCAAACCTTAAGCGCCTACGCAGAGTCTTCTCTCATCCGTAAATCCTGTTCGAATACGCATGCTAAGATGCAGGATCGTAATCAGTCTGTGTTCGCTTTTTATTTGCCAAGGATTTATGATGATTACGGAGCACGGGCCCAATCAAGCCGTCCGGGAGACGGGCGCATGGCCCAAGGAAGCAGAAAGAACAGAGACATCATTCGCGTGTCGGTGACCTGCTTGGCGGATTTCATCACCAAACCCGGCCGTTCTGCAGAGTCTCGCCTCCGCCCCTTCAAATTCATCAAACGCGGAGAGGGCTTTGCACGAAGTAGTTATTACCAAACAGCGCTAAAAACCATCCGCGCTTATCATTCGCAAGGAAACGATCCCACGTTTTTCGAAAAAGCTATGGAAGAACTCCGCGCGATTTCTTAGAGGGCAGGCAAGTCAGGCTGACTGAAATTTAAAAAGCATAGCGCACGGAGAGAGTGACAGTGTTGCCGCGAAAGTTTCTCGGGACAAACTGATCGAGAAAGGAACCGTTGGAGTCTTCGTGGTAACCGTAGTAGTCCCACAACGCCCGACCAGTCCAGTTTTTCGCAAATCGGTAGGCGACTGAACCATAGGGCTGATACCAAGCGGAGTTCAGTCCATTCGCAGGAGAGGTAGCAATTGGGCTTAACGGATTCAGATTGAGTTCCGATCCCGAAGCGGTTGAGATATTTGCTCCCAACCCGAGTGTGAGGCGATTAACGGGTGTCCACTGGAAGTCGATAAACCCATTGTTCACAGTGCTCTTGTAAGAGGAAAGTTGCTGCACAAGGCCAGAGACGTCGGGACAACCGGGAAGTCCCGGCTGAGCCTGACTGCTGACAAAACAAACAAAGAGCTGCGAAAAAATGTCGTTGTAGTTGTAGCCCAACTGCGCGGAAAACTTTTCGGATGCCGTGAGGGAGATCGATACACCGGCGTTGCGATTGTGTTGTGATCCGCTTACTTCGACGACGGGATTCTGGCCGTTGTTAGTCAGAAAATAGGCGGACAGATCCAGCCAGTTTGTCGCTTTGTAGCGAGCTTTAAATCGGACTTGCTGAGATTGCAGCGGCCTGATGCGGGTAAAGGTGGCGTCGGCACTGGTGATATCCATGTCCAGATTCAGACTTAGCTTTGTGGTGGGCTTAACCCAGAGACCGGCAACGGCACTGTTGTAGTTGAAGTCGGTCGCACTGGCCGGTTCAAATGTGGGGTTCGGCGTCTGGAAAGAAACGGAACCGTCCGCATTCTGAGTGCACCCATCAGGCAAGACTCCCGCCACCAGGGCGCAGTTTCCGCGTTGGGCGTTGTTTGGGAAATAGATGGCCTGTTGTGTATTGAAAAAATCGTCCGCGATTACCCGGTGAGTGTAGCGATAGCCGAAGTAGGCTCCGGCCTTTGGCGCGAGCTGTATCTGAGCTTCGATCAGGTTGCTGGTGATTTGCTGCTTGAGGAAATTGCTGTCGAAGTTTATCAAAATGTCGGGCGCGGCACTGGTGGAATGCGTGGGCGTGCCAGCCACCCCATTCGAAGGAGCAGCACAATTCGCCGGCAGGGCGGCGGTGGACGGAAAGAGGCTGGGCACCAGAATCAAGCTGGTGCTGAAGAAACTGCACTCGGTGGAGATGAACTGCGACGGTTCTCGCCAATTGCCGTAATGAAATTCGTCGACGATGCTGAGCATGGGCACAACTTTCCATGTGGCGCCAAAATCCGCGTACGAAGTGACGTGGCGGCCTTGCATGGGGCCAGTCTGCGTAAAGTTCGAGAGCTGGCTGCGTGATACGCGGCCAACGAAGCTCTGCGTGTAGTTGAACACGTCCATATCGGCGCCGGTGTAGCTGAATTTTCCGGAGAGTTGGAGCGAGGGAAAGAAACTGGATTGAAAGCTAATCTGTTCCGTGGGCGCATTCGTGCGCGTTTGTCGATGCGTGGAATAACTCGAAAACGCATTGCAGGCAGGATTGACGAGACCCGAAGGCTGAAAGGCGGGGTTGCACGGCGGCCCGTTCCAGGAAACGCCGAGGTCAACCGGAGGAAAACCCGGGCCAAGGGTAAATTGTTGGTTTTGGTCCGTCTCGCCGGGATCGGTCTTGTAGTAGCTCCAGATCTGGTCGTAGCTGATGTTGGTTTTTGGAATGAAGCGGAAGTCTACACCGAGACGATACTGAGAGAGAGTGGAAGAAAGGTTTTCCAGTAAGAATTGCTCCGTGCCTTCATGGAGAGTTGTGAACGCCGGTCCAACATTGGTGTTGTGGTTGTAGCCGAGACGAAAACGGATCTTGGAATCCGGAAGAAAGGTAACGGCATAATCCTGCATATTGCGCCGGGTGTTGTAATAGTGAGGCGATAAAGCAACGACTGGGGTACCCAAAACACCCGCCGGCGCGTTGACAACGGGATTGAAATTCACCGGCGCATTGGCCACAGGGGTTAATGGATTGAATGGGTTAGCCAGGGGAGAGTAATCCCAGAGATTCTGGTCGTGACGGAACATCCCGTTGAAGGAATACCATTTGTTCTTGCTGACGCGGAGGATGGAAACCGTGTTGGGATCGCCTCCATATCCAAAATTACTGAAGTAAAAGCGGTCAAAGAGAGTGCCGTGGTGGTCTAGGGACCGCATGTCGGTGGTGAAGTTGAGCAAGCGGGGACCGTCTTGCAGATTGACCATGGTGTTGTAGGTTTGCTGATTGCCGGAAATGTCGGTGAAGCGGTAGCCAAATTCGATGGACTGCTTGATGTTGTAGTTTCCTTGGTCAATTCCTTTTTGCTCGTCTGATTGCTGCGCACGGATTGACGATGCGGTTGAAAGACATGCAAGCAGGACAACGAGAAGGAATCGTGAAAGCTTAGCGGATATTTCATTCACAAGTTGGGGAGATCGCGTGTTCTTCATCGTAGTACTCCCACTCATGGCGTAAAGAATACGTTGCTGGTATTCGACCCATGTATCGCAATATGGCAGAGGGTGCAGGACTGATACTTCTGGGACTGGTTGTGAAAGGTTGGAGTGCCCGGGGGCCCGACTTCAGCCGGGACGGAGTGGCAGCTGATGCAGAGGAGATTAACCTGGTTTTGCTGTAGCATGCGCTGATTGGTGGAGCCATGGGGCGAGTGGCAGACGACGCAACCTTCGACTAGTGCTTCGTGCTGGTAAGTAAACGGTCCCTGCTTATCGGTATGGCATTTGAAGCAAACAGCATCTCCAGAAGCATTGGTGCGCAATTGCTTGGGCTGGAAAGTGCCATGGGGACTGTGGCAATCGCCACACTGCATCAGACCTTCATTGACGCGATGATGAAACGGACGGGCGAACTGAGCTCGGACGTCCTGATGGCAACCGTAGCAAAGCAGGGGCGATTTTGCATTCAGGAGCGCTTGGCTTTCCTTTGGATGGTGGGGCGAGTGGCACTCGACACAGCCAACGCCGTTGGCGAGATGCGCAGACCGATCAAAGTTGCTGTGCTCCGCGTCGAATTGATGGCAGCGCAGGCAGCGATCGCTGGTCTCGGCTGGAGAAACATCTTTGAATGTAAATATCTTAGTCTTGTCTCCACCGCCATCGACATGTTCTTTGCCGGGGCCATGACATGCTTCACAACCGTGCCATTCAGGACCTTTCCTTGCATCCAGTCTGCTATCCATCGTCGTTACAAAGTGTGGGGTGTTCGCGAAGTTGTTGTAGAGGTCTTCGTGACAGGTTTTACAGGCATCAGCCCCGACGTAAAGGGCGGGATCGGTGGGCCAGACATATTTCTTGGTCTGGTGTGCGGAGGTTTTGGATTTATCCGCTTGGGCCTTTTTATCGTCGGCGTGAGAGAGAGTAACCGCGAGCCCAATCACAATAAATGTCAGAAAATGGAAAACCGGGAGCGATCGGCGACCCATCTGGAAATCCTTTGCAAACACTCAACGTTCGTTAGCTCTCGCGAATGATTGAACAGCGGGCGGATTTTGAGCATACGCAAAAGATGCAGCCTATACAAGAGATTTTGCATAGGGAGAGCGAATTATCCTAAGGCTTTTTGGGGGGTGTTTGGCGGTGACTATTTTTTCGGCCATTTTCAGGAAAAGTTGGCGGTCAGTATCCGACATCTGGGCCAACGCACGGCGGAGTTTCTTAAAGACGCGTTCGCCTTTGACTTGTGAAGTCCAATCATCGGCGGGACCTTGGGTTTCTTCCGCTCGGGGAGTTTGTTGCCGTCATAGAGGAGGGCGTACAGCGGCATGTCTGACGCACGAGCCATTTTTTCCAGAGTCTCGATGGCAGGGACCGTGGGTCCATTTTCCGTGCGAGAGATATAGCAGCGCAGCAAACCACTTTTTTCTTCAATATCGCCCTGGGACATGCCCTTGGTTTCGCGCAATTCAAACAAGCGTCTACCAATGTCCATGAAAACCTCCAGGTGCCGATGGGGATGCGTCATTGCGGTTTGGCAGGACCACAAGAAATAGAGAGTTTTAGACTTGACTACCGTAGTCAGTATACCACTACGGGACTTTTAGCAGAAGTAAATATGGAGGGGGTGAGTTGTTGCTATTCCATTTGCCAATTTTGCCCTACGGCCTGCCTTCAGAGAGAGTAAGCATGAGCGTGAGAGGATTTGACTCTGTCCACAGCGGTTGGTCGTGGACAAAACCCTCCGCGAGAATAATTTCAAGGAAATGGCGGAGGTGGAAGATGGAGGCCGTTTAAGTTATTTTACAGAGTGATGGAACATTATTTTTCGTGTCCGTATTGCGGTGAGCAAATCTCGATGGTGCTGGACCTGTCGATAGACAAGCAGACGTACGTGGAAGATTGCGAAGTGTGCTGCAATCCGATCGAGGTCAGCTACTCGGTGGAAGACGAAGAACTGGCTAATTTCAGCGCTCGCGTACTGAGGTGAAGAAAAGCATTGGGCAAGCTTAATAACCGGTGGCAGTGGAAGCTCCCGAGGCTTTGGCGACGGGAGCTAACCCCAAACGCTTGCGGCATTCTTCGAGCATTTCCGAGGTTCGAGAGGCGCCCACGCGGGTAACGCCAATTTCACGGGCGGTGAGAAGAGCGTCGAGATCACGAATGCCGCCTGCGGCTTTCACCTGAACGCGTGCGGGAGAATACTTGCGCATCAGGCGAAGATCGTCGAAAGTGGCCCCGGAAGGGGCGTAGCCGGTAGATGTTTTCACCCAATCGACGCCAGCCTCTCCACAGATACGGCACAACTCGATTTTTGACTTCTCGTCCTGATAGGCGTTCTCGAAAATCACTTTGATTTTGGCACCTGCCGAGTGAGCTTCCCGTGTGAGCAAAGCGATTTCCGCCGCGACATAATCCCAATCGCCACTCTTTGCCTTGCTGATGTTAACGACCATGTCGAGTTCCCTGGCCCCATCGGCAAGGGCCTGATGAACCTCGTCGAGCTTTACGCGAGTGGTATGGCCACCGTGAGGAAATCCGATGGTGGTGCTGGGTTGCACGGTGCTGCCACGAAGAATTTCCGCCGCGCGTTTAACGTAATATGGAAGGATGCAGACGCTGGCAACATCGTAGGCAAGTGCCAACGCACAACCGGATTCGAGCTCGTTGACGGTGAGCATGGGTTGCAGGAGGGAGTGGTCAATCATTTTGGCGATGGAGGGGTAATCGTAATTCAGAGCCATGGAGTACCTCTTTCCAGTCATTCTGCTGCGACAGCCAGAGAAACAGTTGGGGACGACGTGCAATCAGGAGCAATGGGGTTATCATACCCGAATGCGATTGCTGCTGGTGGAAGATGAGGCGCGGATAGCGCATTTTGTGGCGAAAGGTCTGCGAGAAGAATCATACGCCGTAGATGTGGTTGGAAACGGCAAAGATGCGGTGTACCAGACGGAGATCAACGATTACGATGTGGTGATTCTGGATGTGATGATTCCGGGCATGGACGGATTTGCAACTTGCCGCGCAATCCGCGGGAAAGGCAAACGCATACCGATCCTGATGCTGACGGCGCGAGACGGAGTGCAAGATCGGATCACGGGTTTGGACGCAGGGGCAGACGATTACCTGACAAAGCCGTTTGAATTTGGCGAGTTGCTCGCACGATTGCGCGCGCTTCTACGGAGACCGAGAGAATTACACTCGCCGAAAATTGCGGTGGAAGATGTGGTGCTCGACACTGCATCGCAAACGGTGAAGCGCGGGAATCGAGAGATATCGTTGACGGCGAAAGAGTATGCGCTGCTGGAATTCCTGGCCCGCAATGCGGGTCGAGTGATTGGGCGAGCGGAGATCGCCGAGCACGTATGGGACGAGTCGTTCGATCCGTTTTCGAATCTGATCGAGGTATATATCAATCGGTTGCGAAGGAAGATTGATGAAGGGTCGGCAAAACCATTGTTGCAGACGCGGCGAGGCAGCGGATACGTGTTTGGGACTGCCGTGAAAAATGGCGGCGCAGTGAGCGGATTGAGAAGATCACATGTTTGAGTCTGTCCGCGCACGGCTGACGGTATGGTATAGCGTGGTACTTGGAATCGTGCTGGTCCTGCTGGCAGTGTTCAGCTACCTGATCTATCAGCGAAATATTACGCAGCGTACGGCCACTAACCTGACGGAGCTTGCAAACGCTTTTGCAACGACGTTTGAGACGGAATTGCCGGAGCACGCTGGGGAAGACCAGGCAAAAGAGGCAGCACGCGAGTCCATGATGGAACACCGCTTCCGAGACACGATTTTTGTCGTGGCGGATGCCGATGGAAAGGTTTTGATCAGTTCGCTGGAACTTCCGACTGTAGGACCATCTCGCTTCTATGCGACATCGGAGATTTTTGCGACGCGAGCGTTCCAGGAAGTGCTCGCAAGAGCGGATTCGAGAATTGAGGAGAGGACGAGGATCCCGGGCGGCCGAGATGGTTTTCAGCCTCACGTACGAACACTTGCCGCAGGGAATACGATGTATAAGCTGGTGCTGCTGCAATCACTGCACTCGCAACAGGAAATGCTGGAAGACATCCGCGGGACTTTCTTGCTGGTAATTCCCCTGGCGCTCTTGCTGGCGAGCGCAGGCGGTTATTTTCTTGCGAGAAAGAGTCTGGCACCCGTGGCGGCAATGGCAACACAGGCACGCGGCATGGGCGCGATGAATCTGCACGCACGGCTGGCAGTGGCGAACCAGAGGGACGAGTTGGGGCAATTGGCGCTTTCGTTCAATCAGTTACTGGACCGGTTGGAGGACTCGTTTGAGCGGCAGAAACGATTCATCGCGGATGCTTCTCACGAACTGCGAACACCCGTAGCGATTTTGAGAGGGGAAACGGAAGTGACGCTGTCTCGGGTAGACCGTTCGCCTGAGGAGTATCGCGAAACGCTGGGAATCCTGCGAGACGAATCGCAGCGTCTGGCTCGGATTATCGAGGACCTTTTCACACTGACCCGAGCGGACGCCGGGGAATATCCGATAAACCCGAGCGATTTGTATCTCGATGAGCTTGCGACGGACGTGCTGCGACGAGCACGATCGTTGGCTTTGGCGAAAGATATTACGTTGACGTCCACCATTGCAGCCGAATTGCCATTGCGCGCTGACGAGGCACTGCTCCGACGGATGGTCTTGAATCTGCTGGATAACGCCATCAAGTACACGCCCAAAGGTGGAACCATTACGCTCGATTGCCATCGTCGCGACGGAGAGTACGTGGTGAACGTGACGGATACGGGCGAAGGAATTCCCGCAGGACTGCAGCCACGTGTATTCGAGCGGTTCTTTCGTGCGGACAAAGCTCGCTCTCGTCAAGAGGGGGAAAATGGCGGTGCCGGATTGGGTCTCTCCATTGCACGATGGATTGCAGAAGTACACCACGGACGGTTGGAGCTGACACGGTCCGACAGCACTGGTTCTACATTCACTGCCCTCCTGCCGATTCCGCTACAACAGTAACTCCTTCGGACAAGGTTAATCCTGCGTTTATCTACGTCCTCATAGACTGGTATCAGGCTGAGAAACCAGAGAGATACGGTTTATGAGAGAACGCAATTGAGTGAAAATCGCGCAAAACATCGGCAATTCGTGGCCCTCGGAATTGCGCTGTGGTTTTTTGCCGGAACGTCGGCTGCGCAACAGCCGGAGGCGCCGGCGCCAAAGCACCTTGCCACTGCTGCAGCTACTCCATCCAAACCATCTGTAGGCGCAACTGGGGCTGTGATGGTGCTTACACTGCAAGACGCGCTGAATCTGGCGAAGAAGAACAGTCCTCAATTTCAAGCGGCGTTGACCGAGGCCGGAGTGGCGCGTGAAGACAAGAATATTGCTCGGGCAGGACTGCTGCCAAATGCGAATTTCAATACCGGGATGATTTATACGCAAGCCAACAGCCTTGGAAATCAAAAATTTATCGCCAACAACGCCCCGCACGAATACATCAGCCAGGGTAATGTTCACCAGCAACTGGATTTGGCTATTGTGGCCAGCTATCGGAGCGCGGCGGCGCTGGCAGCAGCGGCAAAAGCGCGCAAAGAGATTGCGACGAGGGGACTGACCGTTACCGTGGTACAGAACTATTTTGCCGTGGCAGCGGCCGAGCAGAAACTGAACGCGGCCCGGCGAACTTCAGAAGAAGGCGAACGATTTCTGGAACTGACAGAGAATTTGGAGAAGGGCGGCGAAGTTGCACACTCGGATGTAATCAAGGCAGAGCTTCAGATGCAAGAGCGGCGACGTCAATTGCAAGAGGCGCAATTGGGGGTGCTGAATGCAAGGCTGGATCTTGCAGTGCTTATCTTTCCGGATTTTAGCGATAACTTCCAAACAGCGGATGATCTGCACGCCAGCGTGGCACTGCCTCCCCGTGATGCGTTCGAAGCGCAGGCGGGAGAGGGGAATCCGGAAATACGGGCAGCGCTGGAAACCGCCAAGGCTTCGGAACACGATGTAAAGGCAGCGCGGGCAGGGTACTTGCCAAACATCAGTCTGGATTATTTCTACGGAATTGATGCGGAACACTACGCGGTCAATACGGTCACGCCCGATGGCAAGATTAGCAATTTGGGATCGTCGGCGATAGCTTCGTTAAATTTGCCGGTTTGGAACTGGGGTGCTACGCAGAGCAAGGTAAAACAAGCAGAGCTGAAACGCGATCTGGCGAAGAAGGAATTGTCCTTCGCACAGAGGAAATTGCTCGCTGAGATGCGCTCATTGTATGCGGAAGCAGAAACCGCCTTGAATGAACTGAGCGGGTTGCAACGATCGGCTGAATTGTCGGCGGAAAGTTTGCGATTAACGACATTGCGATACAAGAACGGTGAGAGCACGGTGCTGGAAGTAGTGGACGCTCAGACAACATTCGCCCAGTCGAACAGCGCTTATCAGGACGGGGCGGTAAGGTATCGCGTGGCACTGGCAAATCTGCAGACTTTAACGGGAGTGTTGACGAATCCATGATCGCGCGACTGAGTACGTACACAGCGACCCGGGGCGCCAAGTTGACGGCGGGATGCCTGACGATGCTAGGTTTGGTGGCGCTGCAAGGATGCGGCAGGACCGCGCCAGAACTGGAGCCAATCGTGTCGGTGCAGACGACTCCGGCGAAGCGCGGACCGATTGCGATGACGATTTCTGCCGAGGCTGTGGTTTCGCCATTGGAACAGGCGGTGATCACGCCGAAGATTACGTCGACGATCAAGAAATTTTACGTGCAGCGCGGAAGCAAGGTCAAGGAAGGACAGGTGTTGGCGGAATTGGAGAACGGAGACCTTGCCGGTTCGGCTGAGCAGAGCAAGGGAGAGTTCGAGCAGGCAGAAGCAGGATTTGCAACGACAACGGGCGCGAGCCTGCCGGAACAGATTCAAAAGGCGGAGTTGGACGCGGTGGCGTTTAAGTCAGCCTACGAGGCGCAGCAAAAGATTTATGACGCGAGGAAAGAGTTGTTTGGACAAGGAGCAATTCCGAGACGTGATCTTGATTCGGCAGAAGTGGCTCTGGCGCAGGCTCGAAGCCAAAACGAGCAGGCACAAAAACAATTGAACGACTTGCAGAGGATCGGCAAGGAGCAAACGTTGAAGTCTGCGGGCGGGCAACTGTCGGCGGCGAAAGGAAAGTATTTGAGCGCGAAAGCGATGCTGAGTTATTCGGAAATACGTAGCCCGATCAATGGAGTGGTGACGGACCGGCCCGCGTTTCAAGGAGAGTTGGCACAGGCAAATCAGCCGATTTTGACGGTAATGAATACATCGAAACTGATTGCCAAGGCACATATCGCGCAGAACGAAGCGGTGCTGCTCAGCGCCGGGAACCCTGCGGAAATAGTGCTGGCGGGAATCGAAGAGCCGATTGAGGGACATGTAACTCTGATCAGTCCTGCGCTTGACCCGGGGAGCACGACGCTTGAGGTGTGGGTGGAAGCAATCAAACCAAACGCGGCGCTGAAGCCAGGGATGAGTGTGGAAGTCAAAGCAACAGCGAAAAGTGTGAAGGATGCGCTAGTAGTGCCGGCATCGGCCTTATTTAAGACGCCAGAAACGGGAGAGTACGTGTTACTAGCAGGACCGGATCAGAAAGCGCATCAGGCAAAAGTGAAAGTGGGACTACGAACAAAAGAGCTGGTTGAAATTCAGTCTGGAATTAAAGAAAACGACGCAGTGATTACGCAGGGGGGATACGCCGTACCGGACGGCACGAAGATTACGGTGGAGACTGCTCCCGCGACAGAGAGGGAGAAAGAAAAGGATTCCGCGGACTCGGGTGATAAAAAGGATTCGAAAACGGACAGAAAGCCTGCGGCTGTAACAGCGCCAAAGAAAGGTAAGGAATAGGGTGGATCCCACGTCCGGACAGAATTCCTCTGAGAACCAGAACGCAGGCCGGCGGAAGCTAAATGGAGTACCGTGGTTCCGTCAATTCTCTCGACCAATTCTATTTGTGACGATGAGCCTGGCGCTTGTTGGCGCGTTCCTGGCATTCCGCATACCGGTATCGGTGTTTCCCAACACGGACTTCCCGCGCATCGTGATTGGGGTGGACAACGGAGTCATGCCAATCGATCAGATGCTGGTGACCATCACCAAACCGGTGGAAGAAGCGGTCAACAGCGTGCCGGGGCTGACCAAAGTGCAGTCGATCACGAGCCGCGGATCGGCGGAAATCGATCTGTTCTTCGACTGGAGTTCCGACATGATCGTGACGCTGCAGCGAGTGGATGCAGTGGTAGCACGATTACAGCCGGAGTTGCCGACCAGCGCTAAGATTCAAACACATCGACTGACGTTTGCGACATTTCCGATTCTCGGCTACAGCCTAACTTCCGACAGTCTCTCTCAAACGAAATTGTGGGAAATCGCAACTTACGATCTGAAACCCCGAATTAACCGGCTCGATGGCGTAGCATCCGTACTGGTGCAGGGGGGGCGGGTACCGGAATTTCAAGTAATGCCCGATCCAGCGCGGCTGCTGACTGCCGGAATAACCGTGACCGACATTCTGGAGGCGGTACGACGGACCAACTTGATCGATTCGCCTGGATTGCTGGAGCACGAACACCAACTGGTACTGGGATTGATCAGCGGACAGGTGCGCAACCCAGAGCAGATCGGGCAAATCGTGATCAAAACCAGTAAAGAGGGCGTACCGATTCGCGTTGGAGATGTTGCGAAGGTGGCGGCGTCGGAAGCCCCGGTATATACGATCGTGACGGCAAACGGAAAGCCGGCGGTGCTGCTGAGCGTGAACCGGCAGCCGGAGAGCAACACGCTGGATGTTGCGAAAGAAGTCCACCAGAAGATCACGGAGTTGCGGTCAACTCTACCGCCCGGCGTACATTTGGAAGCGTTTTACGATCAGTCGACGATTGTGCAGGATTCGATTGCCAGTGTGCGCGATGCGGTATTGCTGGGGATCCTTCTTTCCTCGGCGATTCTAGTTCTGTTCCTGAGCGACTGGGGGTCTTCGTTCGTAGCCGCGATGGTGATTCCGGTGACTCTGCTCTTTACGTTTATCGTGCTGAAACTGACAGGTCAGAGCTTCAACCTGATGACGTTGGGCGGGCTTGCCGCAGCGGTGGGACTGGTGATCGACGACGCCATCGTGGTGCTGGAAAACATCGTACTGCATCGCGATGCGGGAGAAGCCAGATTCAAGGCAATACAGAGCGCGTTGAGCGAGATTACCGTGCCGTTGATCGGTTCTACCATCACTCCAATTGTGGTTTTTTTGCCGCTGATTTCCACGACTGGCGTGTTCGGAAGCTTTTTCCGAGCGCTGGCAATTACGATGTCGGTGGCGTTGTTCAGTTCCCTTCTCCTGGCGGTGACGTGGACACCTGCGCTTAGCCAGTACTTCGTACGTCGGAAAGATACGCCTGCAACAGGCGAAGTTGCGGGCGAGCAGACAGCGGCATCGCTACTGGCGGCAGAAGAAGCACATCTCTCCGGATTTTTTGGTCGAATCGTGGATTTCTATGCGCGCGTAATGCAGCGGATTCTTTACCGGCCACTTGTGTTGGCGCTCTCTTCTGTGGTCATCGTTGTCTTGTCCTATGTTTGCTACAACTTTCTGGGGAGCGATTTACTGCCGGAAATGGACGAGGGAAGTTTTATTCTGGACTACAACACACCACCGGGCAGTTCCCTGGCTGAGTCCGATCGAATTCTGCAACACATCGAAGAGATCGTGCGGTCCACACCAGAAGTGGAGAACACATCGCGCCGCACAGGATTACAGCTCGGACTGGCCGCAGTAACTGAAGCGAATCGCGGCGATTTCACCGTTAAGCTAAAAAGAAACCGGAAGAGGGCAATTGACGACATAATTTCCGATATTCGCGCGGAAGTGAAGAAGACTGAACCGGCGACTGATGTGGAATTCATTCAAGTGCTGCAAGACATGATTGGAGACTTGACCAGCCAACCGCAGCCCGTGGTGATCAAGCTATTTTCCCCGGATGCCAAGCTGTTGGAGGCTACGGCACTTCGGGTAGCCGATGCGATCAAGAAGAACCCGAAAGTTGTGGACGTGCTTGATGGAATCGAGAACACGATCAGTGGGCCGGCGGTTACTTATCAAATAGATCCCATGATCACGGCACGCGCGGGATTCACTCCGGAAGAGGTTGCAGTCGATGCTGCAGCGGTGCTGGAGGGCGAACCGGCTGCAACACCGGTGGTATTGAACGACCGAACCTACAACATACGCGTGCGATTCCCAGAACAGAATCGCGCTTCGCTGGATCGGATGAGCAATACCCTGCTGACGAGTTCTACCGGGCATACTGCCACACTTGGATCCATGGCTGTAGTGACTTCCGATCCCGGACAATCTGAAGTGCGGCGTGAGAACCTGCAGCGGTTAGTGGAAGTGACCGCACGGTTTGAAGGCACGGACCTTGGCTCCGGGATGACTTATATCAAGAAAACGGTGAATGACCTGAAATTGCCAGCCTCGATTCGCGTGGAATATGGCGGGCTTTACGAAGAGCAACAGAGAACGTTCGGTGATCTGCTGGCGGTATTCGTGCTGGCTCTGATTTTGTTGTTCGTGGTTCTGCTGTTTGAGTTCCGCACGTTTTCCGCGCCAATCGCAATTCTGGCCTCCGCGTTGCTTTCAACGTTTGGGGGGTTCCTGGGATTACTGTTAACAGGTACAGCATTCAATGTGGCATCCTTCATGGGCATGATCATGGTGGTCGGCATTGTGGCAAAGAACGGAATTCTTTTATTGGATGCCGATCAACGCTTCCGTGCACTTGGGTTTTCCGCCAGAGATTCAATGATTCAGGCGGGTCGGCGGCGACTGCGTCCGATTGCGATGACGGCACTGGCAACGATTGCGGGAATGTTACCGCTGGCCTTGGCGCTGGGTTCGGGATCACAGATGCTGCAACCATTGGCGATCGCGGTAATCGGAGGACTATTCAGTTCGGTTGTGCTGTCGTTGATCTTCACACCGGCGATCAACTATTACTTGAGCCGGGGGCGAACGGCGGAGAGTCAGTAAACAAATCAACTGACTAATAGAAGGTGTGGGCTGGCCAGATTCTGACGCTGACGAATGTGGCGACTTCGGAAGAGATGGTTTGCAGGGTGATAGACATAAACGCAGGGACCAACGGAGCACCGGAGGTTGGCGTAGAATTTGCGGAGCCGTGCCCTCATTTCTGGCGAATGTCTTTTCCGCCGGCCGATTGGATTCCACAAAGTCCGGAGGCAAAACGAGTGACACTTGGAAAAGCGAGGCCCATGCAAGCCCGGATCCGGTGGCAGTTTCAACCCCAGCCAAAAAACAGCCTCACCCTCCAAAGAATTGATAATGTAGCTCCAGGGGCTGTATCCGTTCCCCTGAGGTGTGCATCCAAAAAGACAGTTCATTCTCTGTTGTGTTCTGCTATCTTTTTGCGAGGTGAGTGATGAGGATTGCGCGAATGCTGACGGCCATTTTAGGAGCAATAGCGGTAATCGTGATTGTTGGATTGCTGGTGTCTGCTTCCCGTGCGGGAGACAAGTCGCCAGCAGTTGGGTCGGCCGCCCCGGATTTCACATTGAACTCGCAGGAAGGCAAAGCGATCAACCTGCACGACTTCAAAGGTAAGTGGGTGGTGCTGTATTTTTACCCGAAGGACATGACTACAGGTTGTACGATCGAGGCACATAATTTTCAGCGGGATATGGCCAAGTATGACGCGGCGGGAGCAGTAGTCCTGGGAGTGAGCGTGCAAGATGAAAAATCTCACCAGGAGTTTTGTGCGAAAGAGGGGCTTAACTTCAAGTTACTTGCCGATACAAAAAAGGAAGTATCGGAAAAGTACGACGCGGTGATGAACCTGGGTGTGATGAAGCTCTCCGCACGGCATACCTTTTTGATTGGACCGGATGGGATGGTGAGGAAGGTCTGGACTACCGTCGACGTAAACAAGCACAGCGACGAAGTGCTGGCAGCGATTGATGACTTGAAAAAGAGCGGGGCCAACTGACGGTTTCCCGATCTTAAGTTAGGAATTACTTGCAGCTCCCTGATGAACTACTGTCTCGGAGCTTTTTCATTGGAAGGCGATTCTATGAAGCGAAACGCGCAGGGCCAATTCAGACGGATCAGGGCTCGTCGTCACCTTCGGCAACGCCGCCTGGTTTGTCGGCCGGTGGTTTTTGCGGATCAAGTTCCGAAAGGCCGGCCTTCTTCAAGGCCTTGTTCAGGTTGGGAATTTCTTTCTGTCGCAAGTTAGTCATTCGTTTGCGAAGGTTCGCGGACTCGCTCTCCAATTCCTGAAAGACAATGGTTGCTTGCGTTGTAGGAGCCGTATCGGCGCTGTCAGCAACCGCAAGAATGGCCGAATAGTGCTGGTTCAGGGATGAGAAGTTCTCGGGCTGCTTCCCACGCGGCGGAGTACCAAAGAAATTTGGCTGAGCGGAACCTTCCAGTTCAGCAAATTGTCTGTCCAAGGCCGTGGCATCCGCAGATGGCTTTCCCTTAAGCTTTGCCAGCAACTCTTTCAATTGCGAACGCAGAGAATGGATTTGTTCGAGCGACTCGTAGGTTTCATCCATCCCGGCGGTTGCACCGCGCTCCATGTCAAACTGCTTTGCGAGGTCAGCCGCGGAAGAGGCGATGCGAGGGTCCATCTTCAACGAAAACGCGCTGCGATATTTCTTGTTGTCGACGGTGAGTTCTGCGGTGTATTTGCCCGGCAGGGGTCTGGCACCTTGCGGGCCAAGAGGTGTGTCGTGCAGGATGGCCGAGATGGGAAATTCGCGCTCCAACGCCTTTGGAGGAGTGTAGTGCAGGTCCCAGACGAATCGATGCATGCCGGCTTGGGCAGATAGAGTCTGTTCTGGACGGACCCAGTACATGGGGATTGGATGTTCCGCTGCCAGACTGTCGATGGAAACCGGTTTGTCCGCGCTCGAATAGTGACGGACCAGGACAGGCGATGCGTCGGCTGTGAAGATATCCAGAGTGACCGGTGCGTTCGCCGAGCTACCGAGGTAGTAGTCGATGATTGCTCCATCCGGCGGGTTTTTCCCTGCCGGGACTTCCGGAGGCAAGGGAGTGTCTGGGTTGCGGTTCCAACGCCAGCGAACTGCCTCCTGAGGCGCAAATAGAAATGCAGGAGCGTGAGCGACTTCGTCGGCAAGTTGGCGGAGAGGCGTGACATCGTCGAGTATCCAGAAAGAGCGGCCGTGAGTGCCAACGATGAGATCGTCGCCATGGACGGTAAGGTCGCGCATTGATGTGTGCGGCAGATTCAACTGGAGGGGCTGCCAGTTGTCGCCATCGTTGAAAGAGACGTACAGGGAAGTTTCCGTGCCCGCGTAAAGCAGTCCCTTGCGAACTGGATCTTCACGCACAACGTTGGAGGCGGCATGATCATCGATTCCCCCGACAATTTCTTGCCAGTTGGCGCCGAAATCACGTGTGCGATAGATGTGGGCGTGAAGATCGTCGAGCCGAAAGCTGTTGATAGCCGCGTAGGCAGCGCCGGAATCGAAGTGAGAAGCTTCGATGATGGAGACTTTGCTCCATGGCTTCAGTTGCGGAGGCGTAACGTTCTTCCAGGTTTTGCCGCCGTCACGGGTGATGTGAATGAATCCATCGTCGGTGCCAACCCAGATGGTGTCGACCTCCTTGAATGACGGTGCAACGGCATAGATCGTGCCCCGGTGATGGCCGTTCTCCGGATCGCCGGCAGAAAAAGGCCCGAGATTCGGCGGCACTTCATAGGACTCGCGAGAAAGGTCCGGGCTGATGATTCTCCAACTGCGACCTTGATCGGTTGTCTTGAACAAAACATTGGCGGCGAAATAGAGGGCTCTAGGATCGAGTGGGGAAAATACAACTGGGAGAGTGCGATTGTAACGGTATTCACCGCGGCGAACAGGCTCAGGTGCAATATCGGCGACTTCTCCAAGGGCCTGGTTGGTGCGCGTCAGTTTTGCGCCGTAGACGATGTTAGAATCCAGCGGATCGACGGCGATATAGCCGTACTCGAAAACGCCGGGCAGGTTCCACTCGCGAAAAGTGATCTCGCCATAGTCACTGCGGCTTTGCGTAGCTGCGCTCCCGCTTTCCTGTTGCGCACCGTAAACCCAATAGGGAAAACGATTGTCAGTGGTGACATGGTAGAACTGCCCGGTTGGCTGGTTGTACCAGGTGCTCCACGTCTGCCCACCATTTACACTGATAGCCGCACCCTGATCGGCGCTGAGCGCGATGGTCTGTGGATTCAGTGGGTTGATCCAGATGCGCTGATAGTCATCGCCCCCCGGAGCACCTTTGAATCCAACAAAAGTTCTTCCGGCATCAGTGGATTTCCAGGTCGTCGTGTTCGCAACATAAATGACATCGGGATTGTCGGGAGATACGGCAATGCCCATGGCACCCGGCCCGCGTCCAGCAATGCGGTGATCGGAATTCACCTGTTTCCAGCTTTCACCGGCATCGTCTGAGACGAATAGCCCGGCACCGTCGTTTTTCGATTCCACATCGAGATAAATGCGTTTGGGATTGCTGGGAGCAATAGCTATGCCAATTCGCGCGACGCCAGCCTTGCTATCGGGCAATCCTTGGGTAATTTGCCGCCACGAAACGCCACCATCCGTGGATTTGTAAAAACCGCTGCCAGGAATCGTGAAGGATTCGCCGCTGCGCACTTCCCAGGGAGCTACGCGCGCAGCCCAGAGCGCGGCATAGAGGACTTGAGGATCCGACGGATCCATTGCGAGGTCAGCCGCGCCGATGTTCTCGTCTTTGTATAAAACTTTTGTGAAGCTGTGGCCGCCGTCCATGGACAACATGACGCCCCGTTGTGGATTGGGACCGTAAGGATGGCCTTGAACGGCAACGAGAACCCGGTCCGGGTTTTTGGGATCGACGACGATGGCAGTGATTTGTTGCGCGTCGTTCAGTCCGAGATGGGTCCAATTCTTTCCGGCGTCAACGGATTTGTAGACGCCATCGCCAGTAGCGAGATCAGGACGTTGGAGTCCTTCGCCACTTCCAACATAGATGATATTGGGGTCGGAAGGAGCGATGGCAAGGGCACCGACTGAACCGGAAGGCTGGTCGTCAAAGATCGGATTCCAGGTATTGCCGAAATCAGTGGTCTTCCAAACACCACCATTTACCGCCGCCATATAGAAAACATTGGGTTGTTGGGGCACGCCAGCGATGGCCACCGTGCGACCACCGCGGAAGGGGCCGATGCAACGCCAGCGCATTTCGTTGAAAAGTTTCTGGTCGTATTGTTGCGGGTTGGCAAGTACACCCGTGAGGACAAATAGCAGACTGGCCAACAACAGTTTCAGGCGAAACGCACGATGCATTGCTGCCTCCACGAAACAAAGGAGCATAACGCGGGAAGGGGTGGAGGGCAAACAGGAGTGATTTCGGGCATTCCAAGAGACACAAATGATCCCTACTTGTCCATCATCAGATTGAGGTGAGGTTTGCAGTAGAATGCAGCTATGCGAATTCGCACACTATTGAAATTCTTCGGGGTTCTCGTCTATAGCGGGTTCTGGACCGCGACTGCCAACTCGCGAGCATCTGCAAAAGAAGGAGCACAACAGTTTGCTGAGATCGGCGAGTTTAAACTGCAGAATGGTGCAGTGATTCACGGATACAAAATTGGATACCGGACATTAGGTAAATTGAACTCTGACAAATCGAATGCAATTCTCTGGCCCACATGGCTTGGCGGAACTTCTCAGGACTTACTGGAATTCGTGGGACCGGAAAAAGTGGTGGATTCGAGCAAGTATTTCGTAGTCCTCGTGGACGCAATTGGAAACGGTGTCAGCACGTCGCCGTCGAACAGCAAAACACAGCCAGGAATGAAATTCCCGCAGTTCACCGTGAGGGATATGGTTGAACTTGAGCATCAGTTCGTTGCCGATGCGCTTCACTTGACGCATCTACGAGCCGTAGTGGGAATTTCCATGGGCGGCATGCAGACGTTCAGTTGGGTTGTGCGCTACCCGGATTTCATGGATCTGGCGATTCCGATAAACGGTTCACCACAATCCACTTCGTTCGATAAGCTGCTGTGGACTGCGGAAATAGACGCCATTCAGTCTGACCCGGCATGGAATCATGGCAATCCCATAAAACCGCTAACAACGGGGATCGCGCTCTCCCAAGAAATCGACGATATGAATGTCACTTCACCGGCATATCGAGTGACGCACACGGAAACCCACGAATTCGAAACGTACGTAAGTAAGTTACGAAATGATGCGAGAGCGGATGGCGGAATTGCATGGGATCAAATTCGCCAGAGGCAGGCAATCATTGCTCTGGACATTCCAAAAGAGTTCGGAATGAACCTACCTCAAACAGTCAAACAGGTCCACGCCAAGATGATGGTGATTGTCTCCACACAAGACCACATGGTGAATCCGATACCAGCAATTGAATTTGCGACCGCGGCCGGCGCCACTTTAGTAAATCTGAACACCGCCTGCGGCCATCTCAGCCTTAGCTGCATCTCGGTTGGGCCCATAATAGCCCGATTTTTGGTCGACCCTTCGTCCGTTCACACAATGACCTTGTCTGAGTAAACCCACTAATTCGGCGATCCAGGACAAGCCCCACATCGTGCCAATGTTCACTAATCGCGAAAATGTGAGAAATTATGTTGTAGACTAGTCACCGCTTCCCGCCCACAGCAGGATTTAAGTTGGCATTCGCTCAAAAACGGAGAATGGACAATGAGAAGTAAATGGATGAATTTTCTGCCCGTGCTCGGACTTGTTTTGTCGAGCGGGCTGGCAGTGGCGCAAACCCCAGAGGGGGCAGAGCCAGCATCAAGTGTTATAAACAAAAGCACCAAGGCAGTCGGTTATGTCGTTGGGGGAGGCTCAACCAAAGTGGACTTCCTAGGCACCGGCCTCGCTTCCCAAGGCTCTGGTGAAGGTAAGGTGGAAGTGAAGAAGGGCCCGACGAACGTGGAAGTGAAAGTAAAGGACATGCCTCAACCCAGCACCCTGGGCACGGAATTCCTGACTTACGTTCTGTGGGCGATCACACCAGACGGGCGCACAGTAAATCTGGGAGAAATTCCTATCAATAAGGACGGCAACGGCCAGTTGGAGGCAACAACTCAACTGCAAACTTTCGCGATGATCGTGACGGCCGAGCCGTACTACGGTGTCCGGCTGCCGAGCGAAATGGTAGTCCTGGAAAACGACACAAAGAAGAACACCAAAGGGAAGATCTATCCGAACAATGACTACCAGCTGATGAAGCGCAGCCAGTACACCAAGATGGGTAACCCGCTGGCGCTTACGCTGGACTTAAAAACGACGCCGCTGGACGTATATGAAGCGCGCAATGCGGTAGAAATCGCAAAATCGCGCCAGGCAGATCAGTATGCCCCGGAAATCTTCGGCAAGGCGCAATCCAGCCTACAGATGATGGAGAACTCCGTTAGCGGCAAGGCAGACAAGAAGCAAGTTGTGTCAAATGCCCGGCAGACGGTGCAATTTGCGGAAGATGCCCGGGCACTGTCTGTGCGGATACAGGAAGACAATCGAATCGCGGCCGAGAAGAAAGCGGCTGCGGATACTGCTGCGGCAAAAGCAAAGGCAGAAGCAGACGCAAAAGCCGCTGTCGAAGCGAAACGTCAAGCGGAGCTGACAGCCGCCAAAGAAGCTCAGATGAAGGCAGAGGCGAAGGCGAACGCTGCGGAAGCAAAGGCTAAGAGTGACGCCGAAGCGGCAGCGCTGGCTGCAAAGGCGCAAGCGGCGAGAGACGAAGCAGCACGCGCACAGGCAGCAACCGCTGCATTGCGAGCGCAGTTGCTGAAGCAACTTAATGACGTTTTGCAGACGACCGATACACCGCGAGGGTTGGTTGTAAATATGGCGGATGTGTTGTTCGAAACCGGCAAGTACGCCCTGAGCGCCGAGGCACAATTGAAGCTGGCAAAGCTCTCGGGCATCATTCAGGCGCACCCCGGATTGAATCTGGGTATTGAGGGCTATACCGATACAACGGGCACAGAAGAATTCAATATGAAGCTGTCTCAACAACGAGCCGATACGGTCCGGACATTCCTTGTGACGCAGGGCCTTTCGGCGGACACGATTACGGCGAAAGGCTTCGGCCAGGCTTCTCCTGTGGCTGACAACGCAACTGCCGCAGGACGGAAACAGAACCGTCGCGTGGAAATCATCGTCTCTGGTGAAGTGATCGGACAGAAGCTCGGCAACTAGTTCGGTTATCCAACAAACTAGAAACAGGAAAGGCCGGTCTTTCGACGAGATCGGCCTTCTTGCTTATTGGAGTCACCTAGTCGGCTGACTTCGTCTCCTTAACAGCAGGTGGGCGAGCGGGTGTGCCATCCCCTTTTACGTAGTGGGCATACCAAGCCAGGTAGCGTTCGTGCAGGTCTTTGATGTGCGAAGGAGTCTTGAACTCATGATATTCGTCGGGATAGACGACCAACTCGGTTTCGCGACCGAGGGCCTTCAATGACTGATACATCTGTTCGCCGCCGAGGATGGGAACATTCCAGTCGATATTCCCGCCAACAAAAAGGGTGGGAGTGGTGATGTTCTTCATGTTGTAGAAGGGTGCGACGCGATCCCAAACGTCGCGATGCTCCCAAGGGAGGCCAAGTTCGGTGATGTAGTCGCGTGCGTACTGGTCATGGCCCCACATCGTGGTGAATTCCGCCGCGCCCGCGCCAGAGATGGCGGCTTTGAAGCGTTGCGTTTTGCCAATGATAAAATCTGTGGAGATGCCGCCGTAGGACCAACCTCCGACGCCGAGTTTGTCGGGATCTGCAATTCCCTGAGCAATAGCGTAGTCCACAAAAGCCATATCATCCTGGAAATCCTTGTTGCCCCAGTCTGCAAAGATGGCTTTGCAAAAATCTTCACCATAGCCTGACGAACCGCGAGGATTGGGCAAAAGGACTACATAACCGTTAGCGGCCAAAAGCTGAGCGAGATCCTGGTATTCGGAGTAGTAGGACCACACAGGCCCGCCGTGCGGACGAACAAGAGTGGGATACTTCTTCCCGGCCACGTAATCGAGCGGCTTGTAGATGAAACCGTGAACGGTGGTGTCATCTTTGGATTTGAATGAAACGTATTCGCCTTGTGACCACTTGAGCTGACTTACCCAGGCGTCATTGACGTGCGTAATCCGAGTAAGTTTGCCACCAGGGGCTGTAAATACCTCGAAAGGGCGGTCAGGAGTAGAGATAGCGGCGGCCAGTGTGCCGTCCTTCGAGAAGGAGTAGTCGGCGATCATCAAGCGCCCGGAGATCGGCTTGGTGACCTTGCCATCGCTTACGTTTACCTGCGCCAGAGGCATAGTGCCATCGTCGTCCGCAATGAAATAGATCGACTTACCGTCTGGGGCGAAACGTGGCGAGCTGGCCATGCGGTCAAAAGAACGGGTAAGAATTTTGGACTCGCCTCCGGTGGCCGGAGAGAAGGCAACATGCTTGGTGGCGTATTCGAAAAGTTTGGGATCGAGCTTGGTGGTGTACGCGATCCACTTTCCGTCAGGGGACCATGCGGGAGAGTGGTGTTCACCCGGCGCAGAGGTGACTTGGGTGGGTGATGCGCCTTTGTCGGTATTGTCGGCGGTCACCGTCCATATTTCCGTGTCATAAGTCGCGTCGGGGTCGGGCTTCGATCGATTACTGAGGAAGGCAAGCTGCTTACCATCGGGAGACCAATCGGGTTCGGTGTCGTCAAAATCGCCGGATGTAACCTGGGTGAGCGCCTTCGTCGCCACGTCGAAGCGGTAGAGGTGGGTGCGGCGGCGGTCGAGGTAGCCGACTGTATCTTCCTTGAAGAGAAGCCTGTCAATTACCCAAGGGCGCTGGGCTTTGGACTTCTTTTTGGAAACGGCTTTATCGTCTCCATTGTCTTTGGGTTTGTTGGCTGCGGCTTCCAGTTCTTCCGGCGTGGGATCGCGCAAAACTAGGACAAGGCGCTTACTGTCGGGGGACCAGACGAAGGTATCGACGTCCTGGGCGGTGTTGGTCAGCCTTTGAGCTTCTCCACCAAGGCGATTGAGGAGATAAACCTGAGTGTTACCGTCTTCGCGCTCGGAAAGAAATGCGATGAATTTACCGTCGGGCGACCATCGCGGATGGGAAGAAGAGGGGCCTTCGGCGGTCAAAGCAATGGGATCGCCCCCAGCGGTGGGTACCATCCAGGCCCTGGTGGCGGTCTTGTCTTCTTTGAGCGTCGTGGTGTTCACGACGTAGGCCACGAACTGTCCGTCAGGCGAGATCTGCGCGTCGGAGACTTCCTTCATACCGAAAAGGTCATCGATGCCGAATGGATGAGGCGAGCCGGACATTTGGGCGAAAGTAATAGAACCAAGCAAAGCAAGACTGAGCAACACAAGAGCGGAACGAAGCTTCATCCGTATGACTCCCGAATAAGAATTAAAATACGTCTAGAAAGAATGGCCGGAGTTTAGCACAAGTGAGGAAGCGTCCGGAGCCAGTAGAGTAAAACGGGCTGCGGTGGAAACGGTTCGGTAACTGTCCGCGAGGACAGATTTTCCATCGAAAGATATTTTCGCAAAAGCTCATTTTTTTATTGCATGAGCGCACAGAACTTGTATTCTTCAAATAGTGAGCTTGCTCCATGCAATTTGAGAGCGAGAGTCACATTAGGAGGACGAGAGAAAAAAATTGAGTACCATATCGCTCCCCGCACAAATTCCCTCCCAAATAATTCCTGAAACAAAAAAGCGAGTTGCAAAACTGACGCTCTGGCCTCTTGTTGCGGCCACGTTCTTTATGGTGTCCGGGGGCACCTATGGGACTGAGGCGATTATTTCCGGGGCTGGCTACGGCCGCGGAATTCTGGTTTTGTTGTTTTTACCGGTCATCTGGTGCTTGCCGACGGCGTTCATGATCGGCGAACTCTCCAGCGCTCTGCCTGCCGAAGGCGGCTATTACGCGTGGGTACGCCGCGGCCTCGGCAACTTCTGGGGGTTTCAAGAAGCCTGGCTTTCGCTTGCCGCCAGCATCTTTGACATGGCAATTTATCCGACACTATTCGGAATCTATTTGAAGCAGATGGCGCCCTGGTTTGGCGAAGGTAACCATGCCCTTTACGCCGGCTTGTTTGTGGTGGTTACCTGCGCCGCGTTGAACCTGATGGGGATTCGCGTCGTTGGCATGACGTCACTGTGGCTGTTTTTCCTATTGTCTCTTCCCTTTGCGCTGGTCGTAGTGCTTTCGCCACTGCGTGTAGGTGCGTTGGCTGCGGAACCCCATACAGTGGCTTCTGGAGCGAGCGTCACGTTGCTAGGAGCAGTATTGGTTGCCATGTGGAATTACATGGGCTGGGACAACGCCTCCACGATCGCGCAGGAAGTAGAGAGGCCTCGCAAGACATATCCAAAAGCCATGATCGCCGCAGTGATCCTGGTTTCCTTGACCTACATTCTGCCTTTCGCTGCGGTGTACTTTACCGGTGTGCCCGCTTCAGCGTTTACGGAGGAAGGCTCTTGGGCAGGGATAGCCGGGCAGTTGGGCGGCACGATCATGGGCATTCAATGGCTGAGGTTTATGATCACTCTGGGTGGAATGATGAGCGCGTTTGGCATGTTCAATGCCTTGGTGCTCAGCTACTCGCGCCTGCCGCTGGCTATGGCTCGCGACGGGATGCTTCCTCAAATCTTTGGGAAAGTTACCAAGAAGAACGAAACTCCTTGGGTCGCTATTCTTGTTTGTGCCAGTTGCTGGGCACTATGTCTGGGAATCGGATTCAAACGGCTGGTTACCCTGGACATCATGTTGTACGGCGCGAGCCTGATGTTGGAATTCGTAACCCTGGTGGTGCTGCGAATTCGCGAGCCGAAACTGCAACGGAGCTTCCGCGTGCCAGGCGGTATGGCCGGTGCAGTTACCTGCGGCATTTTCCCGCTGGCCCTGCTGATTCTGGCGATGGTGGAAAGTGAGAACGAAACGATCCTTGGAATGAACGCGCTGGCGTTCGGCGTGCTGATTATTCTGGCAGGCTTTGGCATGTACCTGGGAATGCGCAAAGTGCGCACGAAATACATGTCACAAGATACGCTGGAGACCGCGAATCTGGTTTAGGCATTAAGGCATTAAGCGTCAGGTTCAAAGAATGGCCCGGTTCGCTTGAGCCGGGCCATTTGATTTTGTAATCGGAGCAGATTCCAACCCGGTTTAGTGTTCCCTTTTTCGAGGCTCGGCTAGTAGTGGCCCCGCAGAGAACCCGTAGATTTGATATCCTGCTCTGCGTGAGTACATTCAATTCCCAGTTCAAGTCAGTTCTCGGCATTTGTCTTATGGGAGGCATCGGTTTAGTCGCGATTGCACAGGCCCCTCCTGCGAAGTCCCCCTCGATACAGCCAGCGTCCTCGACACAATCAAGCGCGCCTCCTCAAGTTTCAGCCGCTTCACAACAAGCGACTCCACCGACGAACATCATCCCGCGTGCCGGACTAAACATGGTGGTGATAGACCCTGCGCATGGAGGAGCAGACGCGGGTGGCCGCGGAACCGAAGGCATCCGAGAAAGCGATGTGGTTTTGGAGTTTGCCGCGCAACTGAGAAAGGATCTAGAAGCACAGGGATTTCAAGTGGTGCAAACCAGGGAGGGCAATGACAATCCGTCGTTTGATGATCGTTCCGCGAGGGCAAATGCACAACACGGGGCAGTGTTCGTGACACTGCACGTTGGGAGCACAGGCGTGACTGGCACGGCTCGCGTATATGTCTCTCCCGAATTCGCATTGGTCACCGACACAACCGGGTTGATACCGTGGGAGCGTGCGCAAGGGCCCTTCGTTGGATTGAGCCACAAGTTGGGAGACTTGGTGCAAGGAGAGCTGGCCAAACGCTTTAAGGGCTCACCCGCGACAGCCTTGGTGGCGCCGGTTCGCCAGTTGCGCACTACCGCAGCGCCGGCGATTGCGGTGGAAATCTCGAGTGTGTCGGTGGCTGACCGCTCTGACCTTGAACGGATGATTCCGGGTGCAGCGGATGCAATTGCTCGTGGGATTACGGATTTCAAGCCAGCTTATGTTGTCCCCACGGTCTCGACGAATCCGGCAGGAGGAAGTCAGTGACGCCGCGTTGGATAGTCTGGCTTGGCGGAACCCTTCTGGTGGCGGTAGTGGCAGCAGCTTTGTACTTTCCCGCGCTACGTCGCCAGGTGGACAAAGCTCGCCAGCTGACGGAGAAGACTGCAGAACAGGCGCGGAGAGAGTTGTTACCCATCGCGCCTCCCTCCAGTGGAGACCCTAAGGTGAAAGCAAGGATGTTCTGGGGAGCCGCCACAGAGGATGGCACCTTGAAACCCGTTACCGTAGAGCTGCCGCTTTCCAACGACCCGGTCATGCGCTCCAAGCAAGTGTTGAACACTCTATTGGCCGGGCCGGTGGACAGCGATGCGCGTACTCTGCCCTCTGACGCCGCACTGCTGGCGTTCTACTTGTTGCCCGACGGAACGGCTATCGCTGACTTCTCGGAGGCGCTGGGAACCTCGATCCCGTCGGGCATTCAGAGCGAACAACTGGCTGTGGATTCCATCACAAGAACCTTGGAAGCGAACGTGCCGCAAATACAGCGGCTGAAGATCCTGATACACGGTCAAGAAGTGGATACACTTGCCGGTCACCTGGATTTAACGCAGACATTTCAGGTAAAGACCTTGCCAACAGGAGTAGTGCAGAAACCAGCTTCGCCTGCCTCGGTAATCACCGCACCCATTGAGAAGGCCGTGGAAAAGGTAAAGGACGCCGTAAGGCGATAGAAGGCTCTGGAGGAATCATGAGGGGCGACGGGCGAAGCGCGGACCAGATTCGAACTATCAAGATGACGCCGGATTTTATTTCGCAGGCCGAAGGCAGCGTGCTGATCGAACTGGGCAAGACGCGGGTGATCTGCACAGCGACGGTCAATGACGGCGTGCCCTCGTTCATGAAGGGAAGCGGGAAGGGCTGGGTGACCAGCGAGTACGGCATGCTTCCCCGTGCCACGGAAGAACGCACCACGCGCGAGGCAACACGCGGCAAACAAACAGGACGCACACAAGAGATTCAACGATTGATCGGGCGATCATTGCGCGCGGTGACCGATCAGGAAGCACTGGGCGACCGCACCGTGTGGCTGGATTGCGATGTAATCGAAGCCGATGGCGGCACGCGCACTGCCTCGATTACCGGAGCGTTTGTAGCCATGGCTTTGGCGATGGAACGATTGATCGCCATGGGCATCCTGAAGAATTCGCCGTTGATCGATTCCGTGGCAGCTACGAGTGTGGGTATTGTCGATGACGAGGCTCTCCTGGATCTTTGCTATGAAGAAGATGCGCGCGCCGAAGTCGATATGAACGTGGTGATGACGGGCAGTGGCGATTTTGTGGAAGTACAGGCTACGGCGGAGGGCCGTCCGTTTGCTGGAGGTGAGATGCAGGAGTTATTGCGGCTGGCGGAAGTAGGCATTGGAGTCTTGTGTGAAGAGCAGCGTGGCGTGTTGCCCTCCAAATTTCTCGCTCGCGGAAGATAACCCTTGGCGGATACTCAGGGAAAAACATTGACATTGCTACTCGCATCGGGAAACGAGGGCAAATTGAGAGAATTTCGCGTGCTAGCGGCTGGTCACGCTCTCACGCTTGATTTATTTCGCAACTTCCGTGACTTACCAGAGTTTCCGGAATCGGCACCCACCTTTGCGGAAAACGCAGCAGGCAAGGCAATCTACTATTCGCGACATACGAATCAAATGGTCATTGCGGACGATTCCGGACTTGCGGTCGATGCTTTGGGTGGAGCTCCGGGAGTGCTCTCGGCGCGCTACGGCGGCCCCGGAGCCAGTGACGAACAGAAGAATACGAAACTATTGCAGGAATTGCAGGGTAAGAGAGACCTGGAACGTGCCGCACGATTTGTTTGCGTGATTGCAGTCGCACTGCGGGGACGAATCCGCGTGGTTGTCTCCGGGCAGACTGAGGGAATAATTCTGGACGAAAGGCGGGGCGGGGGCGGATTCGGATACGATCCCGTGTTTTATTCCCCACTACTGGGAAAAACGTTCGCCGAGTTGACGGCGGAAGAGAAGAATTTGCATAGCCATCGAGGAAAAGCGTTTCGGCGGATGATGGAAGTGTTGGAGTGAGTTGAAGAAAAGAGCGGATTACCCCAGAGTTCACTGAGGAAGTGCAGAGTTAACGGAGAGTTTGTAGCTATGGCGAAAAAGAAAAAGTCATTGAGAAAAAAACCGAAAAGGACACCTGCTAAAAAGCAACTGCAGAAGAAGTCTTCTTCGGGCGGCAAATCCACCGTCGGAAAACCAGGTGGAACAGACCAGAAGCGCGTTGCAGCAATCCTTGCAGGGCTTGATGCAGCGTATCCCGAGGCAACGTGCGAATTGAAACATCAGAGTCCGTTTCAGCTGGTGATCTCTACGATTCTCTCGGCACAATGCACGGATGTGCGAGTCAACATGGTGACGGAAACGCTCTACAAGAAGTACACCAAGCCGGAAGATTTTGCGTACGCCAATCCCGCAGAGCTGGAAGCTGAGATTCGGCCGACTGGCTTTTTTCGCAACAAGACCAAGTCCATCATCGGCGCGAGTAAAGCAATCGTCGAGAAATTTGGCGGGCAGGTTCCGCGAACGATGGAAGAGATATTGACCTTGCCGGGCGTGGCACGGAAAACCGCAAACGTGGTGTTGGGGACTGCCTACGGAATCTCCAGTGGCGTGGTGGTGGACACGCACGTGATACGTCTATCGCAGCGGCTGGATCTGACGCGAAACAAAGATCCGAAGAAAATTGAAGTGGAGCTAATGGCCATCCTGCCACAGGACAAATGGATTCAATTTTCGCATCAGCTCATCTGGCATGGCCGGCGCGTATGCGTAGCGCGAAAACCGAGATGCGCCGAATGCAATCTGGAAAAACTATGCTATGCGCCAGACAAAACAGTTTAGTCGATACTGTTCCATGAATTAGCGAAGCTTTTCCTAGTCGCAATGAAGTTGCAGCTTTGACGTGGAACGGAAAGAGTGAGATAAGTTGGGGAAGATGCAGGCTTCACCGAGGCCGCGTTTTGCCCTTACCAAAGAAAGTTACATAGCCGGGTTCACGCTTCTTGCAATAGTTTTGCATCTGGTTTTTCGCTACGTACTGCACCTCCCTATTCTGTATTTCAACCTGCCCTTGTTTGCCACGCTACTGGCTGGAACTCCGCTGCTTTGGGAATTGTTGAAAAAAGTATTCAAGCGCGAGTTTGGCGCCGATCTTCTGGCCGGAATTTCCATATTTACGGCTGTTGTTCTTGGTGAGTATCTCGTCGCGGCAATCGTCGTGTTGATGCTGTCTGGCGGCGAAGCCTTGGAAGAGTTTGCGACTGCGCGCGCGTCTTCGGTGCTCGATGCGCTGGCGCGACGCGTTCCGATTGTGGCTCACCGTCGCGAGTGCGGCGGTCTTGTCGATGTAAAGCTATCCGAGATACGAGTAGGCGATGAAGTGACGATCCTGCCTCACGAGATTTGTCCTGTGGACGGCACGGTACTGGAAGGCCACGGGGTAATGGACGAGGCTTACCTGACCGGTGAGCCTTATCAAATCTCCAAGACGCCAGGGTCGACCGTAATTTCCGGTGCAATCAACGGTGCAACGGCCATCGTGATCCATGCGGACAAAATAGCCGACGATTCGCGCTACGCACGCATCATGAAAGTAATGCACGATACCGAGCAGCAGCGACCTCAGCTGCGGCGACTGGGAGATCAACTGGGCGCCTGGTACACGCCGCTGGCCGTGGGCATTGCCGTCATCGCGGCTCTGATGAGCCACGAATCAGAACGATTTCTTGCAGTCGTGGTGATTGCCACGCCATGCCCTCTGTTACTGGCGATTCCCACGGCCATTATTGGAGCTATTTCATTGGCTGCGCGGCGTGCCATCATCATCAAGAATCCAACGGTGCTGGAACGAATTTCGAAATGCCGCACACTGATTTTTGATAAGACGGGAACGTTGACGTATGGGCGGCCCAAACTGACTGAGATTGTTTGCGCGGAAGGCATCAATCGCGCGGAGATACTTCAATTGGCAGGGAGCGTGGAACTCTACTCCAAGCACCCACTCGCGGGAGCGATGGTCTCCGCAGCAAGGCAGGAGAATCTGGCGCCACGCGAAGTGGATCACTTCAGCGAAAAGCCGGGCGAAGGAGTCGTGGCCATTGTCGAGGGCCGTTCCGTGCGCATCACGGGAAGAAAGAAAGTGGCAGCCCTGAATCTGGTATTGCCAGAGCTAGTGAGCGGACTGGAATGCCTGGTATTTCTCGATGACAGGTACGCCGCGGCTTTCCGCTTTCATGACGCTCCGCGAAAAGACACTGCTTCGTTTATTCAGCACCTGGAACCGAAGCATGGCGTGGCAAAAGTAATGCTGGTTTCCGGCGATCGTGAATCTGAAGTGAAATACCTGGCGGAGAGCGTTGGGATAACGGAAGTGCACGCGGGACGGAGCCCCGAAGAAAAGGTCCGCATCGTAAAAGAAGAGACAGCAAGGGCAAGTACGTTGTTCGTAGGAGACGGGATTAACGACGCGCCCGCTTTGATGGCCGCCACAGTAGGAGTGGCCTTCGGCACGCAAAACGATATCACCACGGAAGCGGCAGATGCCGTGGTTTTGGAACCGGCGCTGGGCAAGATCGACGAGCTGATGCACATCGGCCAGCGCATGCGACGGATCGCCCTGCAAAGTGCGCTGGGAGGCATGGCCGCCAGCATGATCGGCATGGTCGCCGCATCACTGGGTCACCTCCCACCCATTTGGGGCGCAGTGGGACAGGAGCTTATCGATCTGCTGGCAGTATTGAATGCAGTGCGAGTGGCATTGCCGACACAAGATTTGCAGGATTTCTAGCCTATCAGGTGAGTTGCTTTCACAATTTCCTCAGCGTGCAAGAATAAATAAACCTTGACGTCAATTCATTTCGCTCGAATCGAGTATTTATTATTGCTTCGCAGGCGGTTTGGAAGCCTGCGCGGGTGGCGTCTGTTGCGCCGGAGCAGATTGGGCTGGAGGCTGTTGCGCAGGGGCTTGCCCCGCTTTCAGTATCTCGCCGAAATCGGGATGCACTGGACCACCACCGCTTGTGTTCGGATGTCCTGGAGGCATCACTCCCGCACCGCCAGGTGGCATTTCGCCAGGAGCAGGATGCTGAATCGTGCCACCAGCAGGCGCTCCCTTAATCACTGCCCATTCATCGCCGCGTTTTTCCAGATTGTAGGAAAGGTTCATGCTGCCGCCGGAATTTTCCCCGCTTTTAGCGCGAATCTCGACCTGCGCCGTAGCCTGATTCCCATTCACTGAATATTGAGTGACCGTCACCACCATGTTGGGAACATTCAGCCCTTGCATCGCCGCGAGATGCTTAAGCACGCCCGTACGAATCGCTTCTTTCTCATCCGGCTTAGATTTGCAAGCGACTGTGAACAACAGAAGTGCGCCCAAAAACACCGTCAGCATCCTTCGATTCATGCAAAATCCTTTCCCGGAACGACCTTGAAATTGCAGATCGAGCTGGTTTCTTCCATAGTAGCGAAACGCAGTGGGAATGCAATGAGTGGCGCATAGGAATGCCCCGTGCACAATAACGGCCGCAGAATGGAAACTCTCTCCTAAGACACCGTGGTTCCGAAGAGCGCTCGCACTTTTGTGATGGGCGAATGTGAGAAAGACAGTCAGCAGACTTGCTGAAGAGGAATGAGGCCCGTTTACCAGATTGGGTATTCAATCGGTGCGCTGGGCAAGGCCTTCAACGTTTGTGAACCCGAGCGAATACAACTTTTGCCCCCATCCGGAGTTCGGCAGATCAATGGCCAGCCGGTGAAGTGAAACTTCTTTCTCCACTTGGAATACTAGGCTTTGTGCTGGCTCTCGCCGTGAACATCTTCTTCGAAGCGGAGCCACCTCTCGAAGCGCCCTCCCACAGACAAGGACGATTTGGGATTCGCCGATATGGACCAGCGAAAAAAGCGATGATCGCAAGAATCGCATCGAAATGGTCGCATCATGAATGTGGCCAATACTCTCTTTTCTATCAAACCTCTCCGCCGAGATTGGTGGATTCGTTCCGCACCGCACTTGGGACAAAAGAACATGGAAGTTCTCCTTCAGTAGGACACAGGCGGGCTGGAATTGGCAGTTGACGACTCCAACAACTATGTCGTCAACGGCAAGTACTGTGATGTAGCGGAAGGACCCGGGAAATACAGTGAATCCAGTAAATTTGCAAAGACTCATTGCCTGCTCTGCGGCTGGATTGAGTACAAAATGTTATATGATCATCCCGCGCCAGCGGCAATTGTCGATAAACAGCTGCGCGCGCGACCACGGTGAACCCATGAGACGAATACTCCTTGTTCTATCCATAGTGCTGCTCGCAGTTTTAACCCCGGCGCAGACGACTCTGCCGCCACTTGTTTCTCCCGAAGTTCATCCCGACAATCGAGTGACGTTCCGGTTCCGTTCGCCTAACGCCAAGGAGGTATCGGTTGCGGTCGAGGGAACTCCCAAGCCTCTGCCCATGCAGAAAGATGATCAGGGTGTCTGGAGCGTGACTACCGAATCGTTGCCTTCCGATTATTACGGGTACTCGTTTGTAGTAGATGGCGTCAATATGTTCGATCCATCGAACTATGCCATTAAGCCAAATTTTCTAAATCGAGCTAGTGAACTCCATGTCCCCGGACCAGCTTCCCTCTCCTGGGAAATCGCTGACGTACCACACGGGGAGATCCACCGGCATTTCTATAAATCGAAGGTTGTTGGCGACAATCGCGGCTTCTATGTCTACACACCACCCGGCTTCGACCCTCGCGGAAAGCAAACCTATCCTGTCTTCTATTTGCTACACGGGTTTAGTGACGACGCCAGCGCCTGGACTGCCGTTGGCCGTGCCAATGTGATTCTGGACAATCTGATCGCGCAAGGAAAAGCGAAACCGATGCTGTTGGTCATGCCGCTGGGCTACGGCGCGCCGGAAGTGCTTCAACCCAACTCGGGCGTTTTCCGCGATCCGGCTCTTACTCGCCGCAATTTCGATAAGTTTCGCGAAGCGCTTCTTACTGAAGTCATACCGCAGATCGAAGCAGCTTATCCCGTAAATAAGGATCGTAACTCTCGAGCGATCGCCGGTCTCTCCATGGGTGGATCGGAGTCTTTGCTAACGGGACTGAACACTTTAAACCAATTTGCGTGGGTCGGCGCCTTCAGTTCTGGCGGAATCACCTCGGAGTTCGACAAGGAATTTCCCGGTCTCGATTCCAAAGCGAATGAACAATTGCGATTGCTCTGGATTGCCTGTGGCACAGACGATCGGTTAATCGAGATCAATCGAAACCTGCGAGCATGGTTAGGCACAAAGGGCATCAAGCATGTGGATATTGAAACGCCTGGCGCGCATACCTGGATGGTCTGGCGGCGCAACCTAACAGAATTTACCCCGTTGCTGTTTCGTTGATATCTGAAGATCTACAGGGCACTCCAGAAGCATTGTTGGATGAGGCCTGTACTAGTGGTGGCTGGCTTCCAGAATAGGCTTGTCTCGCCCGACCAGAGTACGCCCAGCGGTTCCATTCAGATCAAACACAATCACTTCGTTTTCTCCTTTGTGAAGCCACGGGCCGGGAAGGTAGAGAGTCCTTTGGGGGCCGACATTCCATATGCGGCCGAGTGGTTGGCCATTCAGCCAGACCTGGCCTTTGCTAAACGCGCCGGTGTCGAGAAATGTGTCGGCAGGTACGTCGATCTGAAAGGTAGCGCGATAGAAACAGGGACCTTCGCATGCGCTGCGGGAAAAAGGCAGTTTGCCCGGTTGCTCCATCGGCAATGGATAGATCTCCCAGCCTGATAGGGGCTTGGCAGCCAAGCTTACGCCACCGATAATTCCCTTCCGCTCCTGGCGAAGAACGATGTTGAAATTAATGCGACCCGTATTCTCTACCAAAATGTCCAACTGTCCGCCTGCGGAAGAAACGTTCATCGGCAATTTAGTTTGCGCGAGTCGGCGATCCAGCGTGCCCACCAGTTTCCCAGCAAGGTAGATTTGCGCGTAGTCGTGAAGACCGCTAATCACCAGATCTCCTTTACTGGCGGCCTTCAGATGCGTTCGATAGAGGATGTAACCGTAAGCTTGTCCCAAATCTTCCATGGTCTGCACTTGTTCAGAGCGGGTTGGCTCAGGAAGAATCTTCCAGAGCGAAGCAGTGTCTTCCAGCTTGAACTCTGGAATTTTGATTGAAGGAGCTACGGCAGGCACTTCCGGCAATACTCTGCCAGTGTCTTTTGCAATCACATTTCGGAACGTCGCGTATTTCGAAGTGGGCCGACCACTCTCGTCGAGGGGCGAATCGTAGTCGTAGCTCGTCACGTCTGGTTCATAATTTCTTCCGTTACTGTTGGCGCCATTCATCCAGCCAAAATTAGTGCCCCCGTGAAACATATAGAGACTCACGGAATAACCCTGTTTCAACATCCAATCCAGATTGGCTGCTTCGTTCGCGGCGTTTGTGCTGGCGTGTTTGCTGCCCCAGTGATCAAACCAACCAACCCAGTATTCGCTGTTGAAATAAGGACCTGTGGATCTGAATTTCTTCATCACCTCGAAGTTGTGTTGTGCAGCACCTTTATTTCCCCCGCCAAAATTAATGCCGACCGGCAAATCGGGCAATGAGCCTCCGGGAATTTCATCCGATCCATCTGCCGTGTACAGTTGTGATTTAGTGAAACCGGAATCGACGAGCATTTTTCGTATCTGTTCCATGTAGGCATGGTCTTTGCCAAAGGAACCGTATTCATTTTCTACTTGCACCAGAATGATTGGACCTCCATTACCGATCTGAAGGGGGGCCAATTCTTCGCCCAGTCGCTTGATCCATCGTGCGGTAGGCTCGATAAATTTTGGATCGCTGCTGCGGACAACTGTTGTACGGTCTTTCAAAAGCCATGAGGGATAACCGCCGAATTCCCATTCCGCGCAGACGTACGGTCCCGGGCGCAGAATTACGTATAGACCCTCCTGCTGGGCCTCGCTGATAAACTCTGCAACGTCGTAATCTCCCGAGAAGTCGAAAGTGCCTGGCGTGCGCTCGTGTACGTTCCAAAAAACGTACGTGGTTACAGCGTTCAGTCCCATGGCCTTGGCCATCCGAAACCGTTCGCGCCAGTAGGCTCGGGGAATCCTTTGGTAGTGCATCTCTCCCGCAATAAGCTGGATGACTTTGCCATCCAGTTCAAAGTGACCATCCTTCACAACAAAAACATGCGAATCCGTGGATGGTGCCGGGCTAGACCCGCGGAGACCTGAAGAGTGTGTCGGAATATTCCGGGGATGACGGGCGGCAACAGTTGCGGTGACAGCAACAATCATAATGCCAAGGACAAGAAATAGAGCTAGACGAGGCCTCATGAACACACTCCTTCAGTAATCTGCAGAAAGCATATTACAGATTAGGTCAGGCCACGCGGTTTGTCTGTGACAAGCGGCTCAAAAAGGTTTTACATAGATTGAATCGTGGCCGCCGAATTCACTCTCTAAAGAGTTTATGGGGAACAAATGAGGACGGAACTTCCATTTCGTATCGCAATACTTCCAGAGGTTTATAGAGATAGTCTTTGCCGCATTCATTGCACCGCACTACGAACGGCTCAAAGACAGGAGGACTCGGAATCGCAGCATCCGTCTCTCCAAGTGGAATTCGATGCACGTTGTACACATTCAAACGGCGGTGGAACGAATCGTTTTTGCATACAACGACCCAGCAATAGTTGCCATCCTCCCATATGTTCTTCTGGCCTACCATACGCTCATTCGATCTGGCACAAGCCTCCCTATTCGTATTCATCGCCAGCGCGTTGCTACTTTTGCCGTCATCTGGTGCAGAAGTGGTCTCCCCATCCGTCGTCAACCAGATGGGCCGCTCTTTCATGTTCTTCAGTACAGTGAATCCGACGATGGAGGCAATAATCACCACTAGCGTAGTCAGCGCGAAAAACCACATCGTTACCCTCCTGGTATCGAAGTTTCCCGGGGAAATGGAATCAGTTCGTCTACGTTCGTTGGTCTTGGTGATAGCACGTGATTGGCGTGAAGGAACTCTAGGTGTTTGGATTGCCGGCTGTGTCATTGCCATGTCAAAAAGAAGTCACTTCTTTAGCGGACCAACAGGACCCGGCCGAAATCTCATGTAAAGGCAACAGATTCAGGCAGATTGGAAAACCCCGTGGCAGCGTGGTTTATTGCTCGATATTGGATTGGACACCACGTGATGGCGGCACTAGATCGCGTGCTAAGTTCGTAGTATCCGGCGATTCTTCGCGCAGTAGTGATTGGTTTGTCGACATCTTTGAAGTGGCGTGAGGGCAGAACCCGTGTTCAGAACCATTCGACTGCGGACCAAGTTCCTCCTTTCCTTTTTGGCCATCACATCGGGCCTAACTGCGGCCACACTCTGGGTTGTCAGCTACAACGTCGAGAAACAGGTGCGCGAGTCCTTGCGCGATGAACTGCGCAGTTCTGTAAAGACTTATCAGACATTCGTGGAGCAGCGAGAGGCCACCATGGTGCGCTCTGCCGAACTGCTCGCCAATCTTCCGAATGTGCGCGCGCTCATGACTACGAACGATATAGCTACCATTCAGGATGAATCCGCGAACATCTGGCGCCTTTCGGGCAGCGATCTTCTGATTCTCGGCAACCGGACAGGGGATGCCGTTGGCGTGCGTACAGACTCGCCTGAGTTCAACAAGGAGCAAGCCTCTGTCCTGCTGCATAACTGCATGGAATCCGGCGAATCGCAAAACTGGTGGTTGAATGGAGGGCACCTATATGAGATTTGGCTCGAACCTATCTATTTCGGCACGCCGGGGAAGGGATCGCTCATCGGCATCCTTGTGATTGGGCATAAGATCGACGACCGCGTAGCTCAGGACTTCAGTAAAATTGTCGCTAGTGAAATTGTCTTCCAGTCGGCAGATTCGACTCTTGCCAGTTCGCTGCCGAGAAATCTCGGAACCAAGCTACCAGGCTCTATGGCAAGCAGCAGTGCCGGGGATACTCCGCAAGAGATTGAGTTGGGGGCCGAACGCTATCTCGCGACGACTGTTCGATTGTCTTCACCGGATGATCTTCCTGTTTCTCTCAGTGTTCTGAAATCCCTGGATAAGGCGACCGGGTTTCTTAAAACGCTGAATCGTATTCTCCTGAGCTTGGGATTTTTGAGCGTAATGACGGGCGGTGGGCTCGTTTTCTTGATCTCTCACACGTTCACCAAACCCTTGTCGAACCTCGTATACGGAGTTCGCGCCTTGGAGGAGGGAGATTTCGACTATCCGCTGGAAGAAAAAGCTTCCGGCGAAGTCGGTGAAGTCACTCACGCATTCGACCGCATGAGAACTAGTTTGCAGAAAACCCAGGCCGAACAGAAACGACTGGAAGAGCGACTCCGTCAGGCGCACAAAATGGAGGCAGTGGGCCGGCTCGCGGGTGGGGTAGCTCACGACTTTAACAATCTCCTAACGATTATCCGCGGAAATGGCGATCTATTGCTGGATCGCACCGGCGCAGATCAATCTCAACGAAAGTACGTTGAGCAGATACAGAAGGCCGCTGACCGCGCCGTCTCCATGACCCGGCAACTGCTGGCCTTCAGTCGTATGCAAGTGCTTCAAAAACGAGTTATCGACCTGAATACGACCATCGCCGAAATGAACAAAATGATCCCCAGATTGCTGGGAGAGCACATTGAATTCAGTTTTGTGCCCGGACTGGGGCTAGCCAATATACTCGCCGATCCTGGCCAGATTGAGCAGGTGTTCCTCAATCTCGCGGTAAACGCACGTGATGCAATGCCGGATGGAGGCAAACTTGCTGTCCGCACCAGCAACTGTACATTGGATGTCGCAGAGGCAGACAGGCGGCCGCCCATGACTCCGGGAGATTACGTTGTACTCTCCGTTTCGGACACAGGCCACGGAATGGACGCGGCGACCAAGTCACATATCTTCGAGCCTTTCTTCACCACAAAAGAAGTGGGAAAAGGGACTGGTCTCGGCCTTGCTACCGTTTACGGTATCGTCAAACAGAGTGGCGGCTTCATCTGGGTAGAGAGTGCCCCCGGCAAGGGGGCGACCTTTGAAATCTACATGCCGGTCAGCGAGAAAGCCGTCCTTGAAGATCATGCAGTGGCCAAGCCGAAGCCAATACGGGGCGGAAGCGAGACGATTCTTCTGGTAGAGGATGAAACTGGTGTCCGACAACTGGCATCTGAATTCCTAAAAGTCGGCGGCTACACGATTCTAGAGGCAGGAGATGGGACAGAAGCCTTGACTTGCGCCATCAACTATCCAGGCAAGATTCATTTACTTCTCACGGATATGGTCATGCCGCGAATGAGCGGAGCCGAACTGGCAGGGCAGCTTTTGAGTTTAAGACCGGGCATCCCCGTGGTGTATATGACCGGATATGCCGAGTTCTCTGGGAAGAATAATCAGAATGTGCCGGACGAGGAGAACATACTGCGCAAGCCATTTTCCCGGTTACTTCTTCTCGAGAAGGTTCGGGGTGTAATAGACGCTGTTCCGGGCAAGCTTCCAAGTGGTACAACTCTTCGGGAGCCCGCCTGACATCTGAAGATTGAGCTGTTTGCAAATACGCTCTTATCTGCCAAAGGTCCAAGGCTCGCTGAGGAGGCAGTAATGCAAGGCAAATACATTGGGAGAAGCCTACTTTGCGTGTTGGTTGTCGCGTGCGGTCTGCTTACCCAACCCAACACGATCCTGGGTCAGAACAAGAGCAGCGAGCCACTACGCGCTGAACCAGAACTCACGCAGAAGGCGGATCTGGCTACTCTGGGCCCCTTGCTTAAACAGCTCCAAACGCAAGTCCAGGACATGAACTCTCAACTGCAAACCTTGCGAGCCCAACAAGAGGCAGCAAAAGCAGAGTCAGCCGCATTGCGAACGGAACTGGAAACAGCCAAAGCACAATTCGCTTCCATAGCTCACCCGCCTCCTGCCATTCTGGCTTCTGCTTCGGCCGCGGAAGGCAGGACGCCTCAGTTGACCCCAGAAGACCGCATCAACAAAATCGAAGAAAACCAGCAACTGGCGGATGCAAAGATAGCAGAACAAAGCCAAACCAAAGTGGAGAGCTCCTCCAAGTACCGGGTGCGTCTGACCGGAATCGTTTTGTTCAACATGTTTGGAAATCAGGGGAATGTGGAGAACCAGGATTTCCCATTGTTAGCCACTGCTCCCGGTGTTCTTTCTTCCGATGGATCGTTTGGAGCTTCACTACGTCAATCGCAAATCGGTCTGGAAGGTTTCGGCCCGACGATGGCAGGTGCCCACACCAGCGCAAACATCCAGTTCGACTTCGCAGGCGGATTTCCCCAGACGGAAAACGGCGTGTCTTTCGGAATTGTGCGTCTACGAACCGGCACGGTCCGATTCGACTGGGACAAGACTTCCATAATTGCTGGCCAGGACTCATTGTTTATTGCACCGCTCAGCCCAACATCGATTGCCACGCTAGCCGTTCCTGCGTTTTCGTACGCTGGAAATCTGTGGAGCTGGACTCCTCAAGTGCGGGTTGAGCATCGGTTCGCTGTCTCGGAGAATTCATCCTTTTTGGTGCAAGGGGGCATACTTGACTCAATGACGGGTGACTTGCCTTCTTTCAATAACGATCGAAATCCAACTTGGGGAGAACGATCAAAACAACCCGCATTCGCCGCCAGATTGGCCTGGAACAGAGCTATTCATGGTGAAAACTTTACCGTTGGGGTGGGTGGCTACTACAATCGACAATTCTGGGGTTATGACCGGCACACCGATGGATGGGCGGGAACGATCGATCTCCTATTACCGCTCACCAACCGTTTTGAGTTCAGTGGCCAGTTCTATCGTGGACGTGCGACTGGCGGATTAGGCGGCGGTATCGGACAAAGTGTACTCTGGACTGGCTCTCTTCTTGATCCGGCGACGGAAATCTATGGTCTCAATTCCTTAGGCGCATGGGCACAGTTGAAATACAAAGCGACATCGAAATTGCAATTCAACGTAGCATTTGGGCAGGACAATCCTTATGCTTCTGATTTGCGCAATTTTGGAAGGAACTCTGTCTATTACGCTGCCCCGATATCGAAAAACCAGAGTGCGCTGGTCAACTTCCTTTACCAGCCAAAATCCGATATCGTCTTTTCTTTGGAGTACAGGCGGCTGCAAACGTTCACCTTGGATAGTAATTCAAACACGGCAAATATACTGAATCTCAGCGTGGGGTACATATTCTAGTGCGAAAATGCTTCTTCGGCTGGCGTTTCGTTCTGGCATGCTGGGTTTGCGCTGTCCCTGCACTCATTGGCGCCTTCGCCTCTGGACAACAAAAAGCTGTTACTGCGCACGTGCAGATTCAGACTGGCCAATCGCCCAGAACAGAGAAGCCATCTGCCCAGAACCACAATGCATCCGAGGTTGTAGTCTGGCTGATGCCTCTGGAAAGCTCAGGTGCAGGGGTTCCCGCTCGAGAGCAGACAAAAAAAAGAGAACAGATCGTCCAACATAACAAGAGTTTCCAACCCCACCTGCTCGTGACTCGCGTGGGATCTATGGTTGATTTCCCGAATCGCGACCCTTTCTTTCACAACGTTTTCTCTCTATTTGACGGAAAGCGATTTGATCTTGGACTCTACGAAGCGGGAGCCACTAATTCCATACGCTTCGATCATCCGGGAATCAGTTTTCTCTTCTGCAATATTCATCCAGAAATGAGTGCTGTAGTGGTGGCCGTCGATACGCCCTACTATGCCGTTTCGGACCAGTCGGGCAGAATAGCCATTGCAGACGTTATGGATGGTAACTATGAACTTCACGTATGGTATGAGCGCAGTATGCCGGAGGGACTGAAAAGTCTTACGAGGACTGTTCACATCGGATCCAGTAACCGCGATCTGGGAACCATTCTGGTTCCGCAAAACGCGGACTTTTCTCCGAACCACAAAAACAAGTATGGGCAGGATTATACCCCACCGCCAGCACCAGGTTACCCACGTCCTTGATCATAGTCTTTTTGAGCTGATCGATTAGTTATGAGCAGATTTTTCCGTATGAGGGGCAGCCTGCTCAGAAAGCGGCAGGCGAATGAGCAGAGTCGTGCCAGAGCTTGACGTTTGCTCAATCAGAACCTTTCCTGAATGTTCCTGGACAATTTTGCTGACGATCGCCAGTCCCAAACCAGTGCCGTTCTCTTTTCCGAAGCTCACAAAAGGATCAAACAGGGTTTGTCGGATGGTTGCGGGAATACCGGTTCCATTGTCATGAACTCGGATTTCGATGAACTTAGTTGCCTGTTTTGCTTCAGCGCTTACAAACCCATTAGAAGTGGACGTTGCTTCGCAAGCGTTGAGTATCAGGTTGAAAAATGCGCGTTCGAGTTTTCTCGGATCCGCGATGACATTCAGATCTTCACTGGCAGTCAGTGTAATATGCGCGTTCCGGAATTCCGGCCTTGCATGAACCGCATCGATGGCTCTCCTTAGGACCTGGTCCAGACGCGTCAGACTTAGAGTCAACACGCTGCGGTCCAGGGAAAGTTCGCGAAGTGAGTCAATGAGATCGGTCATCTGATTGGCAGCAGTCTTGATTTCCTCGTAGATCTCGCTCTTCTTCAGTTTCAGTTCGTCGGCTTCATACAAAAATTCCGCATTGGCCACCACCGCCGCCAGATAATGACGAAGATCGTGAGAGATCGAACTGGCCGCCCGTGCAAGTGACGAAATGCGTTCCGAATCGATTCTCTGCTGCTGAAGCACCTGCAGTTGGTGTCTCATGTCGGAAAAGGAAGTACTTAGCTCGATCAGCTCTGGACTTCCCTGTGGCTCAATCGTGTACGCGTAATCTCCCTCGGCCAGCGCTTTGACACCTGCCACGAGGTTGTCGAGAGGCAATGTGATGGTCCGTGCGACGAAGCCGAAGAGAACTACACCGAACAAGACGGCCAATCCCCCCGTCAGGTAAATCGTCAGGTTCAAGCGCTTCAGGAAGGCATTCGCCTGTGCTAGGGGCATCATGACGTAGCATTGAATCGGAGCGGAAGAAGATCCCGGCAAGAGCACTGAGGAAAAAACGTACTGATCTGTTTTCAGCTGCAATTTTCCGTTCACCCCTGACGCCAATACGGACCCGGAACGTAGTTGCTGCTGGAATTCCGTTTCATCCGATGGCGGCAGCGTCGATGCGATCACCGCATCTCGGGTGGTCAATGCAATTTGATTGTTCGCGGTAGCAGCGAGCTGCCGTGCCACCTCTGATTCCAACTGGTATCCTACCGCCAGTATTCCCAGTTGCCGCAGGGTAGCCCCGGCCCCGGAAGTAATTGGGTGCAAAAACACCCAATACAAGCGTCCATCGTCGTACCACCACGCAGCATCTTCGCCAAGTTCCAACGAGCGCGCCAGATCCCGTTGCGCAATCGCCTGAGACCAGCCCGGTTTCGTCATGTGGAGTCCAACGATTTTCCGATCGGGTTTTGCCAGGATGAAAAGATCGCTTCCTGACATTTTCCAGAACCGTGCAGAACCGTCCTGAATGGTCGGTTCATGTTCGGTTGACATCAGGGCCTCGAGAGTGGGCAAATCCGCCAGCATTGCCGCAGCCTTCGAAAGTTGGAGCTCGCGCTGATGCTGCACACTTTCAAAAGCGCGGACCGACTCCGCAGTGCCCTCAAGCACCTGCTTTTGAATCTCCACGTTTACCGTATGGTGGACAGACAGCAAGACCGCCCCAGTCAATCCCAGAATGATCAACAGGGCTGCAATCAGAAGCTGCGAACGTAGTCGGAAGGATGTCATCAGAAGATGTTTTGGCTGCAGCCACCCTTATTCGCTGGAAAGCTTGCCACCGCCTGTCGGCGTAAACTTGTACCCCGCTCCGTGCATCGTCAGCAGGTATCGCGGCGTCGTTGGATCAGGCTCCAGTTTCTGTCGCAATCGGAGCACGTGATTGTCTACCGTTCGCGTCGAAGGGTAATTCTGGTACCCCCACACTTCATTGAGCAACTCTTCGCGCGGTACAACTCTCTCCGGATTGGCTGCAAGATACTTGAGCAGTTTGAACTCCTGAGAAGTCATGCTGACCTGCTTGCCTGCGCGGGTGGCTTCCATACTAGTGAAATCGATCCGGGCATCACCGAAGTTGAGCACTTCATGAGCAACGGACTTGCCCGCCACAGAAGATATCTCAACTGGCTTCGAGGCGCTTCTTCTCATCGCGCGGCGCACCCGTGCCAGCAGTTCCTTGGGACTAAACGGCTTTGTCACATAGTCGTCGGCCCCCAGCTCCAGCAGCAGGACTTTGTCCTCAATCTCGGAATTTGCGCTGAGAACGACGATGGGAACTTCTGCTGCAATTGCTTTGAACTCGCGACAAAGATCTTTGCCGGAAATGCCAGGTAGTTTCAGGTCAAGCACAACCGCGCACGGCTGCTGTTTTCGAAAGTGGTGCAGACCGCTAGGCCCGTCCTCGGCAATTTGAACTGCCAGGGAATCGGACTCAAACAGACGTTGCAGGGTTCGCTGCATCGCTCTGCTGTCTTCCACAATCAACACGGTATCCATAAGTTTCGAGTCCTTATTCAGCCTGGTCAGCTGTGCCTGGGCATAGCCGTCGAGAACTTGGGAGCCTAAAATAGTCATTATGATACCTCTCTGCCCCAACTAACAATGGAATGCGCCGATTCGGAATCGGCCATCGGAGCCAGGAAACAGTTGTGTTCTGCTCCGTCAATTGGAGTGTTTATATTTTCGCCCACCACCGCAGGAAATCAAGCGCGGCAGTAAACTAGAGGAAGAAGTGACACATTCGTGACACATCGTAGACATTTGCAAGAATCAATCCACGCAACTCTTTTCGTTTCATTCAAGAACGCAGCTTCTGAGCGTGCTGCATTGGACCGAACATCAATGAGGCAACCTGTTTGCCATTTCTTAACATATTCGTGACAACTCTCCTTGGTCCTACCATGTTCTCGTCCCAATGGCTTGGCGATTTACGTCGTCCAATCCCTGGGCCATAAAAGAAGAGTAACTGGTGGAAGGACAATCGGGCTGAACCCAAGTGGACTAGCTCTTTGTTTTAGGCGGAAAATTCTTAAATGATTTCGTGACAAGCTCATTCAGTTCTTTGTCCATGTTTTTCAGCGCTTTGTCCGGATCGCGAAAATTCTTGCTATAGATTGTTTCCCAAACAGGCTTCTTCGTTCCCGCATCAACAATGTGGAACTCAATTTGGCCATTTACTTTCATCCATGTCGACGGAGAGAGCGTCGGGCCGTTGCCGAGTCCATATGTCGGTACAACGTCCGCAGAAGTAGTGGGTCCGGCGCCTGCCTGATTCACTCCCCCGGCACCGAGTTGCACATTTCCTCCGCCATCGTAATAGATGTAGAAATCCGGTTTTTCCTGAACCTCCACAAAACCCTTTGAAGCCAAGAGTTGGTTCACAGCTTTCACAATCTTGAGGTCCATGACTTCGTTTGTGTCTGGGTGTTGGCGGGTCATTAGCCGATTCTCTCGCCACGCATACCGTTTGTGATCCGAGAAACTATACTTGTCATCGAACGTGGTGGAGACCTTCTGGGCCGCGGCAAATTGCACGAAAGGGAGTGTGCAAGTACAGAGAAGAAGGAACTGCATGAATCTACGAATCATAAGTCGAAGACCTTTCTAAACGCAATTCGCGGCAAAAGAACAGCACAAGACGTCCCAGAGAATTGCAACGTTTGTTCGAAACGAAATACTACAACCTTGCTGCCAATTTGTTGGAATCTTACCAGCAATTAGGCCGGTCTTTCCCGCATTTAGCTGACCAAATCAATGATGTAGACTCTTTCTGAAATTAGTGCGAAGACATGGCTCGCTCAATAAAGAGAAATCATTCCGATTGATTCCGAATCTTCTGTACCCTCTGTATACTTTGCGATGAAGGATCTAAAAAACATGGGTTGTTGAAAATCTGGACATGGCAATCCAAGATCCTCAAGGGAGAGCCCCACATAAGTGACAGAAGCCGGGCCTTACTTAGCTTGAAGGGTCTCTATATATTCCCGCAGGTTCTTTATCCGCATCATGGTTATGCCGTCGTCGGTCGCCGAAGAGTCCAAAGAACGAAAGAGGCTATACCACACCGGCATTTGCGCACTGCCGTGAGCCTTCACCGATGTCCCGAACTTTAGAATGGAATTAAAGTGTTCACTTGGAAACTTCCCGTTGTTCTTCTTCGACAACATCGTCAAATCTGTTGGCTGGTTCTTAAAGGCAGACGCAGCGGGGCCACTGCCTTTCCCATCCGCTCCATGGCATGCGGCGCAGTAGGCCGTGTACATGGCGATCCCCGAGGAAGCGTTTGCAGGTGCTATTGCAGTTGCGTTAGTCTTAACGACCTTTTCCTGTGCTGCGGCAGAGCTTAAAAGCACTGCAAACACGATCGCAGCGACCAACGCGAAGCGGAAGGTCGGGATAATTCTCTTTGATGGTACGGCAGTTGCGTTTTTCACTGTGGACCTCGATTTGAACACCAAAATGGGCCATTTTTATGGCCAAGAATCTATTCAATAGTTAACAATTTATGGGGTTGCGGATGACACGACTGTGACAGGCATCACGCAAGAAGTGTTGTTACTCTTGGCTTAACTGATCAGCTTCAAATCCTAACCTTCCCGCAGTCAGAGCAACTCAGGCGTTCTGTGTATTCCAAGCCCACTCGGGCACAAATATACTCCGTGCATCTGCTTATTGGCTCTCCCAGCTCTTAGCGGATCCGGTGCCAATCCGCGAAATATCTATATTCGAACCGAGTCGAGAGAAGGAATATCCATGCCTGGTACTCGGTACATCTTCCGTATCGTCATCTTCTTCGCGCTCTTATGTTTCACAGGGGGCGGGGCTAACGGCCAATTCAAAGCCAGCCTGCAGGGTACGGTAGTTGATCCCCAAGGGAGTGCGGTAACAAACGCGACTGTCTCTATTGTTGAACAGTCCACAGGAGCCCACCGATCGACAGTCACAAGTGATCAGGGTTATTACCGCATATCGGAGCTTCCTCCCGGTCTTTACAAGGTAACCGTTCAAGTGGCTGGCTTCAAGGAATCAGTTACAGAGAATGTGGCGGTGCAGGCGGAGGAACCACGCGGTTTGAATATCACTCTGGAAATTGGAGCAGTCAACGAACAGGTCGTCGTCTCGGGGTCCTCGGAATCGTTGCATACGGAGAATGCCAATACGGGGACTACCATTTCGACTGATGAGATCACTCGCTTGCCACAGAACGGGCGCGATCCATACGAACTCTTGCGTCTGACACCCGGCATCTTCGGTGATGGCTCGCGCGGCGGAAACGGCGGAGCGAACAACCTGCCAAACTCAACCGGTCCCGGAGGCTCGAACCAGTCCATTTTCCAGACGGAGAATGCCGTACAGATTTCGGCGAATGGCCAACGTTCCGATCAGAACAACTTCACGATCGACGGCGTCAGCGTCAACAGTCTGCAGTACGGGGGAGCTGCGGTAATCACCCCAAACCAGGATTCCGTGCAGGAGATGACCGTGCTCTCAAGCACCTACTCGGCAGAAGATGGCCGAAACTCCGGTGCGCAGGTAAAAGTAGTGACCAAAGGCGGGACCAACTCCGTCCATGGCGCAGGTTTCTTCAAGTACCAAGATCCCAATTGGAATGCATTTAACAAATATGGCGGCCCAGACAATGCACCAAACGTACGAGATGATAATGATTACCGTCAATTTGGGGGCTCGGTTGGCGGGCCAATTCTGAGAGACAAATTCTTTTTCTTCTTCTCCTACGAGGGCGTTCGCAGCAACAATCCAACCGTATCCGCGCCAACATGGGTGGAAACTCCAGAGTTCAGAAATCTGGTGACCACGGACCGCCCCGGCAGCATCGCCGCGCAGATTTTTGCATCGCAGGGAATAGCTCCACGAATTGCTCAAGTGTTGACGCCAACATGTGAATTGGCCGGAATTACTGTCTGTAATGTAGGCGCAGGCAGCAATGGGCCGGGATTGGATATTGGTTCTCCTGCAGGTGCCCAAGGCCAATACGTGTCGGTCAGTCAGCCACAGGGCGGTGGGTTGGATGGAATTTCTGATATTCAGTACGTTACTTTGAATGTTCCCAACACCTTTTCTGGCAATCAGTTCAACGGACGTTTCGACTACATCACAGGCAAGAATGTTTTTTCTTACAGCGGATACTTTACGCGATTCGATAACGTCACTGCGGATTCGCCAGGTCGGAGCCGGCCTCAGGGGGACATCAACCTGCAACCCTTCAGCCAGGTGAACTCTGTCTCGTTCATTCACACCTTCTCTCCGACCTTGGTGAATGAAGCTCGCGCGAACTTTACGCGTTTTGCTTACAATCAGATCACCTCAGACAGCAACATCAATTTCGGTATTCCAAGAATCGAAATCGAAGGGTACAACTTTGACCGCATTCGTTTCGGCGCGCCACAAGGAGCCACCACACCTGCTGCCTTTGCAGAGAATACGTTCGATTTCCGCGATACGGTTACCGTCAATCACCGTACCCACACCATGCGCATGGGACTGGATATCAGTCCGGAACAAAATAATAACAATTTAAGTGGTGCCGCTCGGCCATTGTACGTTGCCCACAATATCTGGAATCTCATGAATGACACTCCCATCTTTGAAGCCATCGACGTCAATCCACAAACGGGTGGCCCAGCGGATGCCCAGCGCTATCTGCGATCCAAAGACTTCGGCTTCTTCTTCCAGGACGACTGGAAAGTCAGACCGAATTTCACTTTGAATCTGGGCTTACGATACGATTACTTCCAGCCCTTCACTGATGCCAAAGATCACCTTTCCAACATCACTATTCCGAATAACGTGCTGGCCAATGCCAGTGTGGGCAGCGCACAAAAACTTATTCATGCCACTAAGCGCGACTTTGGTCCCCGCGTGGGATTTTCATGGGCACCGGCACGATTCAAAGATGGCAATACTGTCGTCCGAGGCGGGGGAGGCGTACTCTTCAATCGTCCGGATGACGTGCTATTTGGCAATGCGGCATTTAATCCGCCGAGCTATGCACGTGCCAGTCTTTGCTGTGGAACCTCTACTGCCGACTTCGGAACTCCGTTCGCCAACGGTCAGATTTTGTATGCGCTAGGCGCCACCACAGCCTACAACAGTTATCCGGCGAATCCCGCGCTCGCTTATGGGATTGATCCGGTCACAGGAGGTTTGTGCGGCAACACGGCCTGCGCACCTGATAGCGATATCGCCGTCGAAATATATGGAGGGTCTCCGAATTATCGTGATGCCTACGTGTATGTGTATTCGCTGGAAGTAGAGCGGCGGTTACCTTGGGGGTTTATTGGCACGGTCGGTTACCAAGGTAGCGATTCGCACAAGCTGACGCGGCTCGTGAATCAAAACTTTTTGCAGGCGCCCAGCCCCTCTTTTTTTGCTGTTTACATCCCCACCAGTGATGTCAACTCGAATTACAACGCTCTCAACACTCGTCTGCGCCGCCCGTTCGCCAATGGTCTGACACTCGACTTCCAGTATCGATACAGCAAGAGCATCGATCAACTCTCCAATGAAGGCCCAGGTGCTTCAACGAATCAGACAGCCCCTGCTCAGCCACAAACCGAGCATGGTCCATCAGACTTTGATGCGAAGCACACCATAAGTCTCTTTGCGCTTTATGATTTGCCTATCTTCAAGGATCATTCGACTTTTCTAGGAAAGGTCCTCGGAGGTTGGCAAGTCAACGGCTTAATGAGTTGGCACACTGGATTCCCATGGACTCCAGTTACAGGACAGATCAATTCCGTGCCCATCACCAGCGCCGCCACCATCAATCCCACTCGGCCCTCAGGCGTCCTCATGCACTACGGGTTCGACACCTCAAACAGCGCGTTAACTGCCGGCACAAATTTCGCAGGCCTGATTCACCAGGGAGACCAGGTTCCCGACCCCGCCAATCCAGGAGCGACCATCTCCGCGCAGTGCGGCAATCCTGACCCAACCACACGTCCGGGTTATCCGTTCTTCGACATCTGCACGACGGGACTTCCTGCTCTGGGACGCAATTCCCTGCGCGGCCCGGGATATTTTGACCTCGATATGAGCGTCGTAAAACGCTTTGGACTTCCGAATACGAAGTTCTGGGGTGAAGGTGCGGCGATTGAGTTGCGCGGCAACTTCTTTAATATCGTCAACAAACTTAACCTGCAGCCGTTCAGTTTCGGAACCGACAACACCCGCGTGGAAAACTCTCTCTTTGGCATCTCGCCCGGCGCTTTATCCGGCAGGGTCATTGAATTCCAAGCGCGTTTCAGCTTCTGATCGTCCTGTCTGGCTCCTGCAAGCCGCCGGGTGAAACGTATTTCATTTCCTGTTTCCCAGACGCTTGCGTGTGTCACTAGAATACCGACCTGAAGACCGAGGACCCCGATTATGGACATATTGAAGCGACCTACGACGAGGGGTCGCTGGACTATTGCAATTCCCTGATGGTCGGCTACCCGGACACAATCCCTTAGTCATAGTCACGACGCACGGCCGCGAATTCGCACGCCAAGGGGCTTCTCCGGGGTGAGAGCAGTCTACTATTAAGATCAGTGATCCGAGTCCCTAGATTTTCCCCATAGTGGATTCCTCTGCAATTCGCAAATCTTTGTTTTCTTCGGTTTTTGATTGATGCACGCCTTAGCTGTCACAAAAGTTCTGATCTCCTCGAACCGCCAGCATGCTGTAGCGATTGCTAAGGCACAGAACCCAATTCTCATGATGTTCTCATCCTGATCTCATCTCGGAACATTTCAGGTGTCCTAGACTCACCTGTGTCTGCCACAGATGCAGAGACAAACTTATTGGAGAAACGAAATGCCAAAGAAGAGTGATACCACTTACGCCCTCTTGCACCTGCGCTTCAAGCTGCGCGTACCGCCAGATGTCTTGCTTGTCCAGAGCCGAGAAGCCGCTGCCATCATTGCCTCGGTAGAGGGTCTGGTTTGGAAGATATGGATCTTGCGGGAGAAGGAGTTTGAGATGGGAGGCGTGTATCTATTTGCCAACCGTGAAAGTGCCGAGGCTTACCTGCACCACCCGGTATTCCAGGCTGTGTGTGGCAATCCTGCCGTAGTATCCACCCACTCCCAGGTATGGGATGTAGAGAGTTCCCTCTCGGCTCTTACGCGCGTTCCTCTGCGGGATATTTGCGAGCAATATTCAGAATCAAACGCCTTAGTGGCAGGAGGTCAGTAATGCAGAGTCCAAGTACAAAGCCCATCAGGGAAGATATACAACCTAGAATCGAGCAGTTCGCCGGTCAGGTGGTTAGCGATCTCGCAGCCGCCATGGCTGGTGTCATGACCAACCTTGGGCACAAGCTCGGCCTTTACCGGGCAATGGCAGAGAGTGGCCCAATCAATTCCCATGAACTGGCACGCCGAACCTCCACCAATGAGCGCTCTGTGCGAGAGTGGCTTAACGGGCAGTTCGCCGGGGGTTATGTGCTGTTCGACAGTAAAACCAACCAATACTTACTGCCACCTGAACACGCTTTTGTGTTGGCGAATCCGGATAGTCCCGCATTTCTTACGCCGGCTTTCGACGTAGCGGCATCGTTATGGAACGACGAAGACCAAATCATCGCCGCTTTCCGCTCTGGCAAAGGAATGGGCTGGCACGAACATGATTGCCGGCTGTTCACCGCAACGGAAGCCTTTTTTCGCAACGGATACCGGGCGAACCTGACTCAATCTTGGATTCCATCTCTGAGTGGTGTCCAGGAGCGGTTAGCCAACGGCGGGAGCGTAGCCGACCTCGGCTGTGGGCACGGCGCCTCGGTCATCCTCATGGCGCAGGCATTTCCGAAGTCGAAGTTTGTGGGAATTGACTACCATGAATCTTCGATTGCAGTGGCGCGGGAACGAGCGAAGCAGGCCGGAGTAGCCGATCAGATTCGATTTGAGGTGGCAACCCCTAGGGTGCTTGCTAACAGCAAAGAGAAATTCGACCTGGTCTGCTTCATGGATTCACTCCACGACATGGGAGATCCGCTGGAAGCTGTCCGGGCTTCCCGGCAAGCAATGGCTCTATCCGGCAAACTAATGCTGGTGGAACCGTTCGCAAAGGACAGGTCTGAGGAAAATGTCGGCCCTGTGGCAAGGATGTACTACTCCGCTTCCGCCGGTTTCTGTACACAGAACGCGCTATCCCAAGGAGGGCGCTATTCACTGGGAGCGCAGGCCGGGGCTACTCAGTTGCTTGCAATCGTGAAGGAAGCGGGGTTCCAGAGCACGAGGATAGCCATGGAAACTCCATTCAACCTGATTCTTGAAGCTCACTCCTGAACCATCATTTAACTCCGTGCGGGGAGTCCAAATTCAGGTTGTTGGTCGATATCGGTAACCGACTCCTCGCACCGTCTCCAGTGCGTTCCGCTGCGCTCCTAGTTTCTGTCGCACGGAGCGCACCACCGTTTCAACCACGTTGCTAGTTGAGGCTTCCTTTCCATATCCCCAGACTGCCTCCACTAGTTCGTATCGAGCCACAGCCCTGTTGGGCCTGGCCACGAGATAGGAGAAGACTCCGAACTCAAGCGGGGTGAGGCCAATTCGGTTTCCATTCACCACTAACTCACGCGCTTGCTCATCTAGCAACGGCGAGTAATACGCGGTCTCACCTGTCGCCGTACCGGTTTCCTGGGCGAGCAGGTTGCCAAGCCAGCCATCTACGGAATCCATTCCCATGTCGAGACGAAATGTGTGCTGCATAGCCCTGTCGATGACGGGGCGGCCTTCGTCCGCCAGTCCGAATCCCAATTGTTCAAAGGAGCGGCGATACAGCTCCGCATCACAGTAGCAGGTATAGACCCAGCGCAGCCGGGGACGCAATTCCAAATAGGTACGCTTGATGTCGAGCCAGCAAGCCGCCTGGCCAGTTGACGGCCCTTCTCCCGTGTCGCGATCCAACGTACGTCGCAGCCAAAGTGTGGCGGCCCTATCTTCTGAACGCGGCAGATCCTTGGCCCAGCTTGCCGCAAGCGGGTCTCTCTCAAGAACATTTTTGTGAACCTTCGACGCCACAATTGCTAGATAGAAACCTTGCACTCCGCCGTGCTCATCACGTACGACAAGAAACGAGTCTGGATGGTAGTGCCACCATTGCTCCAGCGCTTGACGCGACTGCGGTCCATCGAAGTCGTGAATAATCGCCGAAATTGATCTCTCATCGTCGGCGCGTGATGGTTCGACCGAAACCGGGCTTTCAGTCGTGGGGAAAAAACCTTCACGTAGGTTCTCGTTTTCAAGCAGGTAAACTACGTCCGCCGTACACCGCCAGTGGTCGGACCGCGGTGCCTGCCGGTATTGATCACGCACGACCTGAGAAGCTGCGCGCCGGTACGCCTGGTATCGCGCCGGATCACGGGACTTGAGAGCAGCGGTCACCGGTCCGCGAACGGCTTCATGCACGAGTAGTCCGTGTGGATTTACGCTGACAAATGGCAGAGCACGGAGCCGATTCAGTGCTTCATCGGCTGGGATATGCGGCAACATGGCCGCCAGTAGCGGTACGGTTGCTGTTCGGACTAGGCAGGAAGCCTGTACGACCTGTATGGTTTCCGAATCGGCGTCCTCCAGAAAGAGCTCCGCCATATGCTCCATTACCTGATGGCGAGTAGTCGCGCTCCCACGCACCTGACCGCCCGCAAAGTGGAGTGCAACTCCCAGGGAAAGTGCCATCGGATGCCCGCGTGCAACCCGATTCAACTCACGAGCGCTGCTCTCTGGCACACCCTCCGAAGTCAAATACTCTAGAGCCACTTCCGGAGAAAATGTTCCCAGAAGCATGGAATCAAATAAGCCTCTCCACGCCGGGGCAGTGCGCCATGCTGGCCGGGGTGGCTCGCGACTGGACAGGACTGTGCGCACGCTGTCACCCAGCGAGGGGAGAAAAACCTGCCTTAGCCAAGAGTCAAGCAAACGCAAAGATTCGTAATTGTCGAGCACCAGGAGAGTTCGCTTGGCTCTCTTCGACAGACTGGTCGCCACGAACGCAGGATCTTCGGACTCTGAGGCACCGAGTTCCCTGCAGATCGCTCGACACAAGGCCGCCGGGGAGGGCTCGCACCAGCGGGCGTCCATTCGCACGACGGAAACGTCCTTTCCGCCGACGCTCGTCGCTAGCGCATTCAGCAGGTGGGTTTTTCCTATGCCAGGGATGCCCTGAATATGCATCACTAGCGGTTTCTCTCCTAAGGCAAAAGCCTCCAAGCGCTCGAGCTCTGCGCGACGGCCAGCTAGTGCTTCAAGCGCACGCCGTTGCAATCTGTCTCCTAGTGGCATTGGCACAGTTTACGATGTCTTGAAGCGTCTGACGACCAGCTTCATGGGACAACCTTGGGAACCTCAACTAGACTTCCTTGCTCACCTTTCAGAAAGCGCAGTTCAAGCCGCTGGAAAAAGTAGTCCAGGCACGACTTGGCAAAACCGTCTATACGCCTGCTCGTGGGAGGGCACTTGGAGACGCTGTGAACTTGCTCGGCGATCAATTGTTCAAATGTTACCAAGTTGGAGGGTAGCGGAAATACGGTGCAGGAAAAACCTCAACTGCTTCAGTGGTCGGCCTCTCTTGCCGATTTTGAACCGCATTGCGAAGCTTCGCATTTGCCTAAAGTTGCTTCAGCCCAAGACGGCCAATGATTGACCACCATTATGGGGCTTGTGGCGTACTGGGGGATGAACTCGTCCGTACGTGCCGCCGCTCATGCGGTCACCTGTTGGATGTAGTCACCCGGTGCTGAGATGAAGTCTTCAGAGATTACTGCGCTGTAGCTCCCTGCGACTAGGAGGGGTGGGGCTCGCCCAAAATGCACCGCACTGTGTCGCGCGCGATTAACAACTCCTCATCCGTGGGAATCACAAACGCATGCAGCTTCGCATCATCCATGGAAATCCGTTCTTCCCGCCCAATCGCTTTTTCGTTCTTCTCGGCATCCAGCTTCAATCCTAACCACTCCAGACCTTCACAGATCCGCTTCCGAATATCCGCCGAGTTCTCCCCAATTCCGCCCGTGAATACCACCGCATCCGCCCCGCCCATGCACGCCAGGTACGCCCCGATATATTTCTTCGCACGGTAGGCAAAGATCTCAATCGCCAGCCGCACTCTACGATCATCGTGCTCCTTTAATTCCTCCTGCAAAGCGCGCATGTCATTCGTCAGCCCGGAAAGCCCCAGCAGCCCCGATTGCGTATTTAACAGCGATTCCACTTCCGCCGTTGATAATCCTTCTTTCGTCGCGATCAGGTTCACCACCGCCGCATCCACATCCCCCGAGCGCGTTCCCATGACCAATCCTTCCAGCGGCGTCATTCCCATCGAAGTGTCTACCGGGTATCCATTTCTGATCGCTGCCGCAGAGCAGCCATTTCCTAAATGCAGCGTAATGATATGCGTGCTTTCTCGCGTATTCTTCGTCAAGACACGGTAGCGATATGCCACAAATCTGTGCGAAGTCCCATGAAATCCATATCGCCGGATATGATGCCGCCGATACAAGTGATAGGGCACAGCATATAGGTAAGCCTGCTCCGGGAGTCGGTGGTGAAATGCAGTATCAAATACCGCCACCTGCGGCAACTTAGCACCGAGAATCTTCTTCACTGCCTGGATGCACTTCACATTATTCGGATTGTGCAGTGGAGCCAGGTCAATGCATCCCTCGATATCCCGCAACACTTCGTCGTTGATCACTACCGATTCCGAGAATTTCTCCCCGCCATGCACCACACGATGCCCGGCGGCATGAAGATCCGCCAAATTCCCCACTTCCGAAATTCCGGACTCTTCCGACACCACCCACTTCACAATGAAGTCCACTGCCGCCTGCAGATTCACAATTGGCTCAGTAAGAACCCGCCGCGGCTGGTCACCGATATTCACGGTGACAATAGCTTCGCCGCCGATCCGCTCCACTACGCCACGGCATAAACGCTTGTCTTGATTTTTTTGGATGTGTTCCAAATCCGTCGCGATCAATTGGAACTTCAGGCTGGAACTTCCCGAATTCAGTACCAGAACGTTCATCATTATTTTTCGCGCACCTGTTTAATACGGCCACGTCCACGACGCCACGTCCGGCTTATCTAGCCCGTTCTCATGCGCGTAATTCACACACTGGATCTGCAGGTTCCGAAATCTCTCCTTCGCATGACCGCCAATCCTCTGCAATTTCGGTACGCGGTTAATTGCATCGATCGCCAGGCTGAACCGGTCGATCTCATTCTCAATCGCCAATTCCATCGGAGTGTTGATGTTCCCCTTTTCCTTGTATCCGCGCACGTGAATGTTCTCGTGATTCGTCCGCCGGTACGCCAATCGATGAATCAGCCAGGGATACCCGTGAAAATTGAAAATCACCGGTTTATCCACCGTAAACAGGGAATCGAAATCCCGGTCAGACAGACCGTGCGGATGATCCTGGCTCGGCTGCAGTTTAAACAGATCCACCACGTTGATGTACCGGATCTTCAGGTCTGGGAATTCATTCCGTAATAGCACGATTGCTGCCAGCGCTTCCTGCGTCGGAATATCTCCCGCCGAAGCCATCACCAGGTCCGGCTCGCTCCCCTGGTCGTTGCAGGCCTTGTCCCACATCCCTATGCCCTTCGTGCAATGAATAATCGCCTCGTCCATGTTCATGTACTGCAAGTGCATCTGCTTATCGCATACGATCACGTTGACGTAATTCTCGCTGCGCAAGCAGTGATTCGCCACCGATAAGAGAGAATTGACGTCCGGCGGTAAATAGATCCGCGTCACTTCCGCGCTTTTGTTTACCACCACGTCCAGAAATCCCGGATCCTGATGCGTAAACCCGTTGTGATCCTGGCGCCAAACCGTCGAAGTAATCAGCAAGTTTAGTGACGCCACATTCTCCCGCCACGGCAGTCGGTTGCAGATCGAAAGCCACTTGGCATGCTGATTGAACATGGAGTCGATCACATGCACAAACGATTCGTACGACGAAATAAAGCCATGCCGTCCCGTCAGCAAGTACCCCTCAAGCATTCCCTCCATGGTGTGCTCACTGAGCATTTCCACCACACGCCCATCTGGCGCCAGTTCGCCGCCATCTGCGTCTTCCGGAAAGTACTGCTCGATCCAGAATTTCTTGCTGGCATCGTAGATCGCGTCCAATTTGTTCGAGGTCGTCTCATCCGGCCCGAACACCCGGAAGTTGTGCATGTTGAGCTTCATCACTTCCCGCAAAAACACGCCCAGAGGCTTGGTGTTTTCAGCGGACACCACGCCGGGTTTCTCCAGTTTCACCCCGAACTCGCGGAAATCCGGAAGCCGCAGATTCCGTTTCAGTTGCCCGCCATTCGCATGCGGATTCGATCCCATCCGCCGCGCTCCCGCCGGCGCAATCTCCTTGAATTCTGCGCGCAGCGTTCCCCGCTGGTCGAACAACTCCTCCGGTTTATACTTGTGCATCCAAGTTTCCAATTCCCGCAGCCGGTCCGGATTCTTCTTCACATCGGTCAACGGTACCTGGTGCGCACGCCAAAACCCCTCCAACTTGTGCTGGTCCACTGCTCCCGGTGCGGTCCACCCTTTCGGCGAACGCAGCACGATCATCGGCCATCGCGGCCGCTCGAAATTCCTGGACTCCCGGGCCTCCAGCCGGATCTTCCGGATATCCAGCACACATTGCTCTGTCGTCGCGGCCATGGCCTGGTGCATGCTCTCGTGATCCGAGCCTTCCACGAAATACGGCGTCCAACCATATCCGCGCAACAAGTTCTCCAGTTCCCGATGGGTGATCCGCGCCAGCAGCGTGGGATTGTTAATCTTGTATCCATTCAAATGCAGGATAGGCAGCACCGCTCCGTCACGCACCGGATTCAAAAACTTGTTAACGTGCCACGAAGTTGCCAGCGGCCCGGTCTCCGACTCCCCATCCCCCACCACCGCCGACACAATCAATTCCGGATTATCAAATGCCGCCCCACAGGCGTGTGACAGCACATACCCCAACTCGCCGCCTTCATGAATCGAACCCGGCGTCTCTGGCGTGCAATGGCTGCCGATCCCTCCCGGAAACGAGAACTGCTTGAAAAATTCACGTAGCCCTTCTTCATCCCCGCCCTTCTCCGGATAAATCTCCGAATAACTCCCCTCCAGATACACCGGCGCGAGCACTCCCGGCGCTCCATGTCCGGGCCCAGCCAGGAAAATCATGTCCAGATCGTACTTCTTGATCTGACGCATCAAGTGAATGTAAATGAACGCCAGACCCGGACTCGATCCCCAATGCCCAAGCAGCCGATTCTTGATGTGCTCGGCTCGTAGCGGCTCCCGCAGCAGCGGATTCTCCTGCAAATACAGCATCCCCAGAATCAAATAATTGCAGGCCCGCCAGAATGCATCGGTCTTTCTCAGTTCCTCCGCATTCAGTGGCGCTCCCTGCACCGTCGCTCGTGCTTTCCCAAATGCACTCAAATCCTGTGGTGGATACGCTTCGGCTATTGCTGGACTTGTCATTTTGAGTCTCCTGATCGAATCAATCAGAATAGCTATGCTCGCTGAGGTCTGCTTTAGCGAATCTTCACGTTGACCGGAGCGGCGAGGCAAACGAAATTCAGGTCAAATGCAATTCGAGTGTAGCCCCATTCTGGTTTCCAGAATATGAAAGGTTTTTCATGTCGCTATCGGCTTCCTTCTACACGGCCTTCCCCCGCATTTCCGCTGTAACCTTCCTGCAATCCCCATATGAAACCATTGTTACGGCGCATTCGTCGCCCGCTGCGTCCTGCAGCCTTTCTTCGGGTTGCGAAATATAATCACCGGGCAATCCTTCAATGCCAATGCTCGGGAGCAGGAGAATTACATCATGAGCACGGAGCGCTTACCCGTCGTTTCGAATTCCTCTGGAGCCGAAACCCTCGCCAAACTCGCCTCCCAATATGGCATCGGCCCCAGCCACTTTGCCAACACACTCCACGGTCTCTACGAGCGACACCTTCTCTTTGACAACGGTGTTGACCCCGCCATCACCAACGCGCGCGAGCACTATGAAGCCTTCGCCCGTTCGGTCCGTGACATCCTCTCCCAGCGCTGGGTTCTTACCCATCGCACCTATCACGACGCCAATCCCAAGCGCGTTTATTATCTCTCCATGGAATTCCTCATTGGCCGGTCTCTCGCCAATAATGTCACGAACCTCATGCTCGACCCTCTTCTCGCAGGTATTGTCGATCAGAAAGACGTCGATTGGCTCGCTCTTCTTCAGAAAGAGCCCGACGCTGGCCTCGGAAATGGCGGACTGGCCCCATCATGGATCTCCTTGCTGCGGAAATCACCGCAGTCACCGGAAAAGATCCGGGCCAGCATTTTCAGGAACTGGTCTCTGAATTCGGCATGCCCTACTACACGCGCATCGATGCCGCTGCTACTCCAGAGCAGAAATCCAAACTCCTGAAGCTCTCTCCTGCCGACGTCAAAGAATCCAGTCTCGCCGGCGAACCGATTCTCAATAAGCTCACCGCCGCCCCAGGCAATGGCGCCTCCATCGGTGGCCTCAAAGTGGTTTCTAAAACCGGCTGCGTTCGCTGCTCGACCCTCAGGCACCGAAAATATCTACAAGATTTACGCCGAAAGCTTCCAAAGTGAAGCCCACCTCAACGTCATCGTCTACGAAGCCCAGCAAATCGTAAATAACGCGCTTGACTGAGTACGCTCCGGTCTTCAAGTCGTATGTCTTATAAAGGGCCTCGCGCCAAGCCGAAACGTGTTGATACGCAGCTGTTTACGCGGGTGCCATCCAAGTCGCAGATAATTCCCGGCTGCCTCAGGGATTCAGTTTTATGGATTATGATTTGGGTTACTTCGATCTGGAGACACGGGTGCTCGAACCACTCGAAAATCCGTTCGGCCCAAAAGTGTTACCCATGTCTTAGGTACGGAGTGTTACCCATGTGTCCGGGCTGTACAAAATCGAAAGTGGTCGGGGCGCCCGGATTTGAACCGGGGGCCTCCTGCGCCCAAGGCAGGCGCGCTACCAGGCTGCGCTACGCCCCGACAGAGTGAGCTAATATTCTAACGTACTTTCGCGCCTTGCTCCTAGAGCGCAGCGCGCAAATCATCCGTGGAAGCGCAGAATACAGCTGAACATTGTGCCCGTTGAAATTCGTTCTATTGAAGCCCAACCAATTTCAAAAACTCCGGATCCTCATGCAGGCAATCCAGGTCAGAGTCTCTGGCCGCCCAGTTTAGGTTGCCGTAACCCGAAGCGATCGCCTTTTTCAACGTTTCTAGCGCTTCCGATTTCCTTCCCAACACACCGTATGTACACGCAGCATTGTATAAAGTATTTCCATCGTTAGGGCGGAGCGCTACCGCCGTCTGCAAGTGCCTTATGCTCTCTTCCGCCTCGCCAAAAGCGGCGAGATTGCTGGAAAGGAGAATTCGTGCACGAACATCTTCCGGAACCAGTTCCAACTGCTTTCGAAGTACAACATTCATTCGCTCACGTAGATTTTCCGCTTCTTTCTTTCTTCCCAATCGTTCCATGCAAACGCCGTACGGGATGTACGTGTTGTAATCGTCTCCGTTGGCTTCGAGAGCCTGTTCGGCGAGCCGGGCTGCCGTTTCATAATTGCCGACCGACAACAGCGCACGGCCCAGAATGTTCCAGGAACCGTCGCAATCGTGCTTTCGCTCGATCGCCCGGCGCGCCATCTGCTCTGATTCCTCATATTTCTTCTGCGCGTAAAACAGTCTGGCACGGGCAACCATGACCTCAGGGAGGTCTGGGGCCATCGCCATGGCCCGATCACATGCTGCAAGTCCCTTTTCGATCCATTTCTGATTCTGTTCGCGAAGTTCGTAGATCAAGCCGCAAAGGTTGGCAATCCCCGCATGGGCCAAGGCGAATTTTCCGTCCAGTTGGATCGCCTGGTCGAACATCTGCAACGCATAATCCATATTCTCGCGCCGCGTATAACTGCGCCCGCGCAAATAAAAATCGTATGCCTGGGTGTTTTCCGTCGGCTTCTGACCAATCGTTTTCTCTTCCTGGGGAGTGAGCGTGATTCGCAAAGCTTGCGCAATGCTGCGGGCAATTTCGTCCTGAATGGCGAACACATCTTCCAACTGCCGGTCGTAGCGCTCCGCCCAAACCGAATGCCGGGTGGAAATCTCCACGAGCTGAGCGGTAATCCTCAATCGATTACCCGAGCGCCGGATCGTTCCTTCCAGCACAAATGCCGCACCAAGCTGTTGTCCAACTTGAGGAGCAGCCGTCTGTTTGTCGCGAAATGTCAGCATCTCTGACCGAGGGAAAATCTGCAATTGCGTGATTTTTGAGAGTTCCGTGATGATGTCCTCTGTCATGCCATCCCGGAAATATTCGTCTTCCTTGCCACCACTCTGATTTTCGAAATAAAGGACTGCCACAGACTTCTTAGTAGTGGCGCCTGCAGCGGCAACTGATTGGGAACTCGACGAATCCGTCTTGTCTGTGGCGCCAGGACGTCGGTTCGAATCGAGATCCCGCTTGATGCGCTTCAGATCGGCGCGCAATTCTCCGGCAGTTTGATACCGCAAATCCGTGTCTTTCTCCAGAGCTTTGCCGAAGATATTTTCAATGGCCATCGGCAATTTCGAGTTTAGTTTTGTCGCTGGAGCGGCTCCGGAATGCAGGATTCCGTCGAAGATCAGGGCCGCTGTCGCACCGGAAAAGGGTACGACGCCAGTCGACATTTCGTACAACACGACGCCCAACGAAAATAGATCCGAGCGCGCGTCCAGTTCTTCTCCACGAGCCTGCTCTGGAGACATATACGCCACGGTGCCGACGGAGCTTCCCGGACTGGTGAGCATGTCACCGGAATTGAACTGCGTTTGCGTGCGATTGGAAGCCTCGCTGACAAGATCGCTGGCCTGTTGACGTTGCGTTGCCAATTTCGCCAGCCCAAAGTCCAGAATCTTCGCCGGGCCTCTCTCCACTAGAAAGATGTTTGCCGGCTTGATGTCGCGGTGCACGATTCCTTTGGTGTGAGCGGTTTCCAAGCCGTCGGCTATCTGTATGCCGAGGTCCAGAATTTCCGAGACGGACAGCGCTTTACCAGCAATGCGATGCTTTAGCGTCTGCCCCTCCAGCAACTCCATGGCGATAAAAGGTCGCCCTTCAAATTCTCCAACGTCGTAAATGGTGCAGATGTTCGGATGGTTCAAGGAGGATGCCGCTCTTGCCTCGCGGCGAAATCGTTCGATCGCTTGCAAATCTTGCGAAATGTCGTCGGGCAGAAATTTCAAGGCCACATTGCGGCCCAGGCGCGTATCTTTCGCTTTGTAAACTACACCCATACCTCCACCGCCAACTTTTTCCTGCACGGTGTAATGGGAAATGGTACGGCCGGTCAACGTCGAAGCATCCGTCATGGTTCATGGAGTCTACCCTAGCCATTCAGCGCAGGCAATTCCACAACAGGCAGTTAAGTTCACCAAGACACTGGGTTTGCCTCAGCCACGGACAATTCCCTGATACTTTCTGGGTTCTCTCGACTCTAATGAACAGTCTGTTTTAGAGGTGTCGATATGCGGATTAACTCTCGGTATTTCATATTCTCCATAATCGGTGGGTTTTCTGCCCTGCTATACCTCGCACAATTGGAAGCCACCCGGTCACCGGTCCCTGCGACAAATTCTTCCATTCGAGCGGTCGTCGTGGAGCTGTTCACTTCTGAAGGCTGCTCGAGCTGTCCTCCGGCTGATGCCCTTTTGAAGAAACTCGGTGAACAGGCTTCTGTACCTGGGGTTGAAATCATCCCCTTGGAAGAACACGTCGATTACTGGGATCACCTCGGCTGGAAAGATGCATTTTCGTCCAGCGCGTTCACCGAGCGGCAGAATGACTACGCCGGAAAGTTCGGAAATAGCGGAGTGTACACCCCGCAGATGGTGGTCGATGGTCAGACGGAATTTGTAGGCATCCGATCTCGTGAGGCAAAAGAGGTGATCCTGAGAGCCTCCGCCGAACCCAAGCTCATAATCAATCTGGTACAGAGACCAAGTTCAGAATCCGGCAAAGCCGCGTTTGATATTAGAATCACGGGTTTTTCTGCACTACCGGTCGGCAAAGAAGCTGAATTGTGGATTGCCATTACTGAAAAAGACCTCTACACCGACGTGAAGGCGGGAGAAAATTCCGGCGAACGCCTGCAGCATGCCCCTGTAGTTCGCAGCCTACACAAGCTCGATACCTTCCGGGGATCGGCGGATTTTTCCGCTCATTCGAGCCTCAAACTGGAGTCAAACTGGCAGCGCACCAATTTGACATTCGTTGCTTTTGCCGTGGAGAGAGGATCACGCAAAATCATCGGCGCTGCAGCAGCACCCGTTTCCAAGCCAAACGTGATGTAATCACTAATTCAAAAGCCGGCTTCTTGCTTTGCTTAATCCGCACTTGCGGCAATAGGTTTCTCTCCGGACGTTGTCATCGGCTGGCAACTTGGACACCAGAATGTGACGCGGGCATCGGGCATCTGTTTGCGACTCTCTATGCTGGTTCCGCAACGGCGGCATGGTTTCCCTCGCCGGTGATACACCCACAACCGTTCTTCGGCATTCGTTCGTCCAGTCGTCCGGCGCATTCCACTGTGTGTCACGATCTTTTCGCCGGAATTGACGCCAACATTGGCCAGCATGAATCTGCGGGCTGTGGCCAACAGGCATGCCGCCTCCTGTATCGTCAAGCTATCGACGCGTCGAAAAGGATTCACGCCGCACTCAAAACACGCTTCAGACTTGAATACATTTCCAATCCCAGCCAATACCGACTGATTTAGCAAGGCAGCTCCCACTTTCGCTTCTGCATGGCCACGGAGGTTAGCAAGAATCGTGGGTTCGTCTAACTCCTCAGCGAGTACCGACGGGCCGAGCAATCGCAAGCGCCGCACAAGCGTTGCGGCAGTATGAAATTCTGCAATCGGAACCTTGAACGCCACAGACACAAATTCTTCAGTAGCAATCGTGATTCGTTGATCGATCCACGGCCGTTTCCAGGGTTCTCCTGGTCGGTATATATGCCAACTTCCACTCATCAGCATGTGGGTCACTAGGATCAGATCGCCAGAGAAATTCATCTTGAGCCATTTCCCCTGAGCCTCAACCTTTTCCACAGTCCGCCCGACCACGCCACGGTCAACGTCCACCCGCGCCAGCTTCGGTAGCACCGTCTGGAAACTTTTTACTATGCCGCCCGCCAAGGCTCTGTTCAATGTGCGGGCTGCTCGATAAATCGTGTCTCCCTCAGGCATCTTCAGCTTCCTGTGAAGACTGTTCGGCAGATTCTTCGTCTTCGATAACCGCTGTGGCCATCGTTTGCGCAGCGTTACGCCGCATTTGAAATCCCAACACAGTATTCGCGAATCCAACGTCCTCCAGAAATCGTGCCAGGAAATGCTCGCGTGCCGGGGCCTCGTCGATCTCTCCGATCAATAGCCCAGTGCGCCTCGCTTGTCGTCGAATTGCCAATTCTGCCAATTTCTTGGCCAACTCCCGCGCCACCTGCGAACGTTCTGGCTCCCCATCAGGCAGAAACACTCGAATCGCCGGATTTCGTCGGCGTAGAAAGGCTGCCAAACTCCCATTAATCAGAATCACGCCGGCTCCGCTGGTGCGCGACATCCCGTGCGACCCAATTCCCTGCTCTGCAATCTCCGTTCTTGGCCAGGCCAGTATCGCTCCATACGGGTTCGCCGGATCCGTTGCGGCAAGAAATACTGCTTCCGGCGTTTGAGGTTCAATGCGTAAGCCGCGCAACATATCCACTGCGGAAGGCATCGCAAACTGTGCAGCACCCAAACCGGCAACAAACATTCCGCGCCGGATCCATCCACTGTCCTCCATGGTTTTTAGCGCCGGGTAGATTGTCTGATAACCGCGAGGAATATTCTCCGCGATGGCCGTCTCGCGCATCACAAGCCCGTATCTCACCAGCAATTGTTGTGCGACATTCGCACTCCATTGCGTCAGATTCAACGGTTCAGCTATCCGCTGCCTGACCAGTGACCATCGTCCCTGTGCTTGTCCTCTTCCACCCGCTCTTGAACGCAACAACCGCAAAAACTCAGGAGAGCCTGGCGGCCCCTCTGCACGCGCCGCTCGCTGATGTCGCGATTCGTTCGAGCGTAACAGGGTCCGCACAGGATGAAACGTATCGTTGGATATCTGGCCCGCCCAAACCGATTCCCACAGGGCTTCCTGCGTTTCTTGTGGGAACCCGCCGCCAATCGCCGCGTGCAACGGTGCAAAGAACATCGCCCCTTGTTGCGTAAGCACTTGCGATATCTTCTGCGCACGTTCGGAGAGGGGTGGGGTAGTCTCTCGCAATTCTTCAGGCGGCCGCAGCAGCGGCAACGATTCCGTCAAGTACAGCGCTATCCGCCCGTCTCGCTCGCCAATCTGCTCCACGCCGACCCACACAACTTCCCCTGCAGCAATCATCGTGTCCAAATCAGCGGCGGAATAGTCCGCCAAACGAGCTGGCAGAATCTCTCGTTCCAATTCCGACGCCAGCAGTGCAGTGCCTTGCAAATTCTCAATTGTGTCCAGCAAAGCATCGAGTCCCCGCCGCCTTGCGGTAACACCCTGCCAACGCGCCGCGAACCGAGCGAAGGTGCTCTGCTCCACGGGTTCGACTTCGCGACGCAAACGCGCCAGGCTCTTTCGCCGAATTTGCTGCAGTACTTGGGGATCGCACCACTCGCGATGCATCCCCCGAGGCCGGAATTCACCCTCCAACAACTGTCCTGTTCCGTGCAAAGCGCGCAGAACGACCTCTACGTCAGACGGTTGCAGCGCATAACGCCCCGCAATTTCCGCAGTTGTAAACGGTCCATGAGTCCGTGCGTAGCGCCGTACCAGATCGCGCACAGTATCTTCGCTCCGTTCCAAAAACACGTCAGCAAGCCCTGGGGGCAGGGGGACACCTAAAGCATCGCGGTAACGCGAGGAATACTCGACTGGAATAAATCGGTGTTCTCCCGAAATTCGCACGCGCACGGCTCGCCTTGCGTTCACCAATTCAATAATGCTGGCAGCAATTTCCGAACTGCCGCTCCTGGCCGCAATCTCTTCTGCGCTCAAATCACCAAGCTTTAGTAGCAGGTCGTGTACACCATCAGCATGTCGCGCCTGATACTCCGGCTCTAATGACTGCAAGCGCGATTCCACCTCGTCCAGCGCCGCTGGATCCAGCAATTCGCGCAAGTCACTGTCGCCTAGGAGTTCCTGTAACTGAGACTGGTCAATCGAAAGCGCCTGTGCCCGCCGCTCCGCGAGCGGTGCATCTCCGTCATAGATGTAGTTGGCGACATAAGAGAACAGCAGTGAAGCTGCGAATGGTGATGGCCTGTCAGATTCCACTCTAGTTACACGGATCTCTCCGCGTTCGATGTTCGACAAAATCTGGGCAGCTGCCGGCAAATCAAAAACGTCCCGAACACACTCGCGATATGTCTCCAGCAAAATGGGAAACGACGAGAATCGTGCCGCAACCGCGAGCAAGTCGGCAGCACGCTTTCTCTGTTGCCACAACGGAGCCCGAATGCCAGCGCGTCTCTTCGGCAGAAGTAATGCGCGTCCCGCCGCTTCACGGAATTTTGCCGCAAACAGCGAAGTGGAACCAAGTTGCCTAAGCAGGAGTTCTCTGAATTCGTGCGGCGAAGGCAGCAATAACTCCTGCGGGATCAATTCATCGCTGTCGGGAATGCGCAACACAAATCCGTCATCTGACCACATCGATTCCACTTCCAGCTCGCGCTCGTTTCGCAACTTTGCCGCCACTGCCATGCACCACGGCGCATGTACGCGCGTTCCAAAAGGTGTCAGCACACAAACCCGGCGATCCCCTAACTCATCACGACAAATCTCAATGACAACATCCTCGTCGCTGGGCACTCGAACTGTCGCCAGCGCCTGCTCTTCCAGATACCGCAGTAAATTTTCCGCTGCGTTTGCTTCCAGGCTGTGTTGTTCCACAAGCTGAGTAAACGCCACGGGTCTTGGCAGTCGCAGTAATTCCCTCGTCATTTCCCCAATCTGCTTGCCGAACTCAGCGGGGCGCCCAGGACCATCACCCTTCCAGAACGGCATTTTCCCCGGCTCTCCTGGTGCCGGTGACACAATCACACGGTCGTGCGAAATTTCCTCAATCCGCCATGTTGTGGCTCCAAGGACGATGGTGTCACCGGTGCGGCTCTCGAATACCATTTCCTCATCGAGTTCTCCGACGCGCGCGCCTTTCACCGCCCCGGCTAGAAATACGCCATACAATCCGCGGTCCGGGATAGTACCGCCGTTCAGAATCGCCACCCTTCGCGAACCTTCGCGACTGCTCAACTTATTTCCTACGCGATCCCATGTCAGGCGCGGCCGCAATTCCGCAAACTCATCCGACGGATAACGTCCGGAGAGCATGTCCAACACACCTTCAAAAACGGAGTAGGTCAATGCGGCGAAGGGCGCCGCCGACCGCGCTACCGAAAAGAGATCCTCCACATTCCAGTTTTCCATGGACACCATGGCCACAATATGCTGCGCCAGCACGTCCAGTGGATTGCGCGGGTAATGCACAGATTCCACATTTCCGTTATACATGGCGCGCGTGATCGCCGCGCAAGCTACCAGATCTGCTCTATATTTCGGAAAGATCACCGCATTGCTGACGGCCCCCACATGGTGACTGGCACGCCCTGCACGCTGCATCCCGCTAGCTACCGATGGAGGAGACTCGATCTGCACAACCAGGTCAATCGCTCCCATATCAATTCCAAGTTCCAGAGACGAGGTGGCCACCAGTCCGCGGATTGTCCCCATCTTCAGGCGATCTTCAATCTCTTTTCTTTGTGAGACGGCAACGCTGCCATGGTGAGCTCGTACCAGCGTCTCTCCGGCCAATTCGTTGATGGCGCCGGAAATTCGCTCGGCCAATCGCCGGTTATTCACAAAGATCAACGTGGAGCGATGAGCTTTTACCTGTTCAAGCAATTTCGGATGAATCGCACTCCAGATCGATGTCCTGACCGGCCCTTGTGCAGCAGCGCCGCTCGGCAACTCATCTAACTTGTCCAGTCGAGACATATCTTCGACCGGAACTTCGACGCGAAGCTCGAGACGTTTGGGTTCTCCAGCGTCCACGATCGTCACGCTACGATACGCCGGTGCATTTGTCGAAGATGCAAACTCCGACAGCACTTCCTCACCAGATCCCAACGGCGCTTTCTCAGCCTTTATTTCTCGGGACAGTTCAGCACCACCCAGAAAACGCGCGACCTCTTCCAGCGGGCGCTGTGTCGCCGACAGTCCAATCCGTTGCAGCTTTCGACCGGCAATTCGTTCCAGTCGTTCTAGTGAGAGTGCCAGATGCGATCCGCGTTTGGTCGGTACAATCGCGTGGATTTCGTCCACGATAACCGCTTCCACGGAGCGCAGCGCTTCCCGAGCATTTGAGGTCAGCAAAAGATACAGTGATTCGGGTGTGGTAATGAGGATGTCTGCGGGATGTCGTGCAAACTGCGAACGTTCCAATTGCGGCGTATCTCCCGTGCGAACCGCCACGGTGGGTTCGTGGAACGGAATTTCCAGTCGACGCGCCACCTGCGCAATTCCCACTATGGGCGACTGCAGGTTGCGCTCAACGTCAACCGCCAGGGCCTTGATCGGGGAAATGTATACCACGCGACAACGTCCCGGTTTCGGGGGCGGCGGAGAAAACATAATGCGGTCGATACACCACAGAAACGCTGCCAGAGTCTTCCCCATGCCTGTAGGGGCCAGAATCAACGTCGATTCGCCCCGCGCAATGGCTGGCCATCCCATCAACTGCGGGCGCGTCGGAGCAGTAAACACCTCTTCAAACCACTCGCGTACCGGCTTATGGAACAGGCTCAGTACCAATGACAGGGAAGAACCGTTCTCCGCCGGTGCTTCCTTCACACCCCGCCCGGGTTTCTTTCGTTCTCGCGCCATATCCTTCTATGTGATGCTTTCGTTGCAATTGCGTGTGCAACACCCGGAAGCTATTTGCCGCAACGCGCCGTCAATCTAATTGATGCCAGATTGCATCTCAACCAGTTTAACGGCAGACTATCTGAACTCGGGAGGTTAAGGTATGGACCAATCGGCAAGTACCGGGGTACCGGAGATTGCGGCCGTTTCCACTGAGCGCAATGGAACACAGACTTCCATAAAGACAAAATGGATCGGCTGGTCCAGCTTCTTCTTTGCTGTGGTCCAAAGTGTCTGCAGCGCGTTCGTTGCTCTCAGTAGCGTTCGCCTGCTGATCGGTGCGGCCGCCTTTGGCTCCGCCCTGGGCCTGCTGAAGATCGCAGACAAGATTCACTTTAAGGCCATCCGCATCCCTATGATGCTCGTTGCGCTCGTTGGTTCGCTTATTAATTTAGTGGCGATCTGGCAGGTGCGGAGACTTCGTGGTCGTTCCGCTTCCGCTTGGCGGCAAAAAACTCTGACCGGCAAGAAACTCAACGCAGAACGTCTGCAATTGGCGCTGTCCATCCTGACGCTGGTTCTTCTCGTATTCGAATACTATTCCCATATCAATCTGGATCAAAACTAAGTCCTCGGATTGTCTTTTTCTCGTATTTCCGTTTCCAGCCGCCGATGCAAACGTTCGCTGAAACCCACCGGCAATTCAAAAGTCCGGTTGTCGGCGGTCAATACCAGAACATTCCTCGTTGAATCCAATACAGCCGAGCAAACTTCGCAATTCTCCAGGTGCTTTTCAATATCTTCCAGCACTGAAGGATCCAGCTGATGGTCGATGTACTCCGAAATATTTTCCCAGACGTGTTTGCAATCCAGTTTCATTGCAGCAACCTCCCGAGAAATCCCTTTTTTGCCACCGGTATTGCCGGCCGGGCTTTCAAATAAGGAACCAGTTTCTTCTGCATCATCATCCTTCCTCGATGCAATCGCACCTTTACCAGCGAAATTGGTATGTCCAGCGCGGCCGCCGTTTCTTCCTGATTCAATTCCTCCAGGTCGCGCAATACCACTACTTCCCGGTAAATCTCCGGCAGCCCCTGGACGGCTTCCCGCACTTTTTCTCGCAGTTCCTTCTTCTCTAATGCCGCCAACGGAATCTCTCGCCAGTCCGTCAAGGCGACTGGCGTGAAGTCGCCTTCGTGCTCTTCCTTGTCGTCATCCAGGGATTCCAATCCAGCAGCCTTGGTTTTCCGCAGACGCTTCCGACCTTCATTCATGGCGATAGTGACTAGCCAGGTGCTGAATTTGGAGTCGCCGCGAAAACTGCGCAAATGGCGGTAGGCGCTGATCATCACCTCTTGGGCGCCGTCTTCGGCTTCTGCCTCATTCTTGACCATGGCAAAGACAGCCAAATAGACCATCCGCTCGTACGGTCGAATCAGTTCGTGAAAAAGGTTTACTTCCCCGCCTAAAATGCGCGAGATCAGCCCTTTTTCCCGCTTCATCGTTTCTTGTGAAGCACCCTGTTGGGGAACGGCCACGTGCCTCTCCGCTCTGGGCAGAATACCCTGTCTATACGAGTCGCCCCTGCGCATAAAGTTACACCCGATTAGGCTTTGATTCTTTCAGCTAAAACCGGTGATTGCCACCAGTTATAAACCCTCCTTCTCGCCAACCTCACTTCCAAATGTCTTGTTCCGCCTCCTCCTGTCCAAATCTCTACTGTAAAAAAGTAAGGTTTGGCTCTAAAATAACGCGAAGTCTGAATCGCAATCTAACTTAGCACCCGGAGCTATTCTAATGGCCATTGCCACCATCAATCCCGCTACAGGGGAAGTCGTCAGAACCTTTACCGCGCTCACTGACGCTCAGGTCGACGAAAAAATCGCGCTGGCCGCCAAATCTTTCCAGTCCTATCGCCACACTGCTCTTGCCGACCGGGCTCGCTGGATGAACAAGGCTGCTGAAATTCTGGAAGCTGAGAAAGAACCCCTTGGCCGGATGATGACCTTGGAAATGGGCAAAACTCTTCGCTCCGCCATCGACGAAGCGGTCAAGTGCGCTTCCGGTTGTCGCTACTACGCCGAAAACGCCGCAAAATTTATGGCTGATGAGGTCATCGAGACTTCCGCAACCAAGAGCTATATCCGTTATCAGCCCGTCGGTATCGTTCTGGCCATCATGCCGTGGAACTATCCTCTCTGGCAGGCGTTCCGTTTTATCGCTCCGGCCCTGATGGCTGGAAATGTTGGCCTGCTGAAGCATGCCTCCAACGTTCCGCAAAGCGCTCTCAAGATTGAAGAAATTCTCCTTCGCGCAGGCTTTCCCAATGGCACGTTCCAAACGCTTCTCATCGGGGCGTCACAAGTCGATCGCATCCTCAATGACTCACGCATTGCCGCAGCCACGCTCACGGGCAGCGAACAAGCCGGCGTACAAGTCGGTATCTCTGCAGCCAAGCGCATCAAGAAAGTCGTACTCGAACTCGGCGGGAGCGATCCATTCCTAGTGATGCCTAGCGCCAACATCACCGAAGCCGTTTCCACGGCCGTCAAAGCCCGCACCATCAACAACGGTCAGTCTTGTATTGCTGCCAAGCGGTTCATTGTCCACGAGCAGGTCGCCGATCAATTTGAAAGGGAATTCGTCGCTCGCATGAAGGCTCTGAAACTTGGCGACCCCTTCGACGAAAAAACGGATGTCGGCCCGCTGGCAACTGCGGATGCAGTGAAAGATCTCGACTCCGATGTACAGAAATCGGTCCAAGCTGGCGCGAAATTGTTGACTGGCGGTAAGCCCGTAATGGGACCCGGTAATTTCTACGAGCCAACCGTACTTACCAACGTGCCAAAAGAATCGCCCGCCTATTGCGAGGAATTTTTTGGCCCCGTCGCCAGCATTTTCCGTGTGAAAACTATCGATGAGGCCATCGGCATTGCCAACGACAGCCGCTTCGGCCTTGGCGCCAGCGCTTGGACCAACGATCCCGTCGAGCGCGAGCGGTTTGTCAATGACCTGCAAGCCGGTATGGTCTTCATCAATCAGATGGTCGCTTCCGATCCAAGGCTTCCCTTCGGTGGCGTAAAAGCCTCTGGTCACGGCCGCGAACTCGGCCCCTTCGGCTTGCGAGAGTTCACCAACATCAAGACAGTTTGGTTCCGCGACCTGCCCAAATAGTATTCGCTAATCAGCGAACTCTTCCTAATCCTACGAGACTTCCCCTCGTTCCTTGTAACAATTCTGTAACTTGACATTGAACTTCGACCCATATATGAACGGTACGTTTCCTAGCCATTCTTTTGTCCTCGCCCGTCCGTTTCTGCTTGTTCTGGCCGGTTCTGCGAATGGCGTTACACAGTATTTCCAGGCTAATACGGAGGCTTCATGGGAAGTCGAGCAGAATCTCTGAGCAGCGCACAAGCCGAGTACAGCATCTGGCGGGTCATTACAGCCTCCGCCGTCGGCACCATGATCGAATGGTATGATTTCTATATTTTTGGCAGCTTGGCCGCCACTCTAGCCCTGAAGTTTTATCCGCCTGGTAACGACACCTTCGCTTACATCGCCTATCTTGCCACCTTCGCAGTGGGTTTCTTGGTTCGTCCCTTTGGTGCGCTGTTCTTTGGTCGTATTGGCGATATCGTCGGCCGTAAATATGCTTTCATCGTGACTCTCAGCATCATGGGGGGAGCTACTGCAGTGATTGGTCTCCTTCCCACCTTCAAAACGGCGGGCTGGCTTGCTCCTGTCATTCTGATTCTGATCCGTGTTCTGCAAGGGCTTGCACTAGGTGGCGAGTACGGCGGTGCGGCTGTCTATGTCGCCGAACATGTTCCTGATGGCAAGCGCGGTTTCTATACCAGCTTCATTCAAATCACCGCGACACTGGGATTATTCGTCTCGCTGCTCGTCATCCTTGGCACCCAATCCTCCATGTCCAAGGAACAGTTCATTGATTGGGGCTGGCGCATTCCTTTCCTTCTCTCTCTCGTCCTGGTCACTATTTCCCTCTACATCCGCTTGAAGATGAAAGAGTCCCCGATCTTCGCCCACATCAAGAGCACCGGTCAGACTTCCGTAAGCCCCTTGAAAGAGGCCTTTACCAAGTGGGACAACCTTAAGCGCGTGTTGATTTCACTGCTCGGGGCCACCGCGGGTCAAGGCGTTATCTGGTACACCGGCCAGTTCTACGCTCTGTTCTATTTGCAGACAATTCTGAAGGTGAATCCCCGAACATCAAACATCATTGTGGCTCTAGCCCTCTTATTCGCTATGCCATTCTTCACAGTCTTCGGAGCGCTATCTGACCGTGTCGGCCGGAAGTGGATCATGATGGCTGCCTGTGTCATTGCCATCGTCTCCTACTTTCCGATCTACCATGGGATGCAACAGGCAGCCGGAAATAACGTCACCGGCCTGCGTTCCGCGGCGGATAGAGTTACCGGTGCCATTAGACTTACTCCTCTCACGGTCGACTCCACGGGGCAATCGGTCCCCGCTGTCGAAGCTACCAGCCCTAACACCCCAAAACTAGTCTTCCTGGTGTTCCTCCAAGTAATTTTTGTCTGCATGATTTACGGCCCAATCGCGGCTTACCTTGTAGAGGCGTTCCCGGCAAAAATTCGTTATACGGGCTTATCGCTTCCCTATCACATCGGTAACGGGGTCTTTGGCGGATTGCTCCCGTTGATCGGCTTATCGCTCTGCGCACGCACCGGCAACATCTATGCCGGCCTTTACTACCCGATGATCATTGCCGGCCTCACACTCGTGTTCGGCACTATATTCCTGAGGGAAACTCACGGAACGCTGATCTGGGACGAGTACGACGCCATGAAATCAGAGTCGTAACTCTTCGACGCCAATCGACTCCGCAGCCCAATTGACGGCGGAAGTCCCCTAGGTGCATCATTTTGACTCTGGGCTGAGGTCCTTCTTGCGCGCATCACGCAGAAGGCCTTTCCGCCCTTCTTCAACCTTGCAGTTCGACGCGCCGCTCCGCGCTGTCTGTGTCTTTTGGCGTGGCGTCCCCGCGCTTTAGTTTCTGGCTGATTTCCAAGGGAGTGCGAAACGTGCCGACAAGTCGCGAGAAAAAGTCCACTGTGAAGAAACCACGCGCCAAAAAACAGGTACTCACCGAAGCGCAAATCGCCGTTCATTGGAAGGAAGAAGAATACATTCGACCGCCAGCCCGGTTTATCGCGCAGGCGAACCTGAACGATCCGCACATCGTTGATCGCTTCAGCGAAGAGCGCTTCCCCGAGTGCTTCCGCGAGTACGCCGAACTTCTCCACTGGGATCAGTATTGGCACACCACGCTCGATACGAATCATCCCCCCTTCTGGAAATGGTTCGTCGGCGGCAAGCTAAACGCCTGTTACAACTGCGTCGATCGCCATCTGGCTAAGCACAAGAACAAGGCCGCGCTGATTTTTGTTCCGGAGCCCGAAGACGAGCACCACGTTGTCATCACTTTCCAGGAACTCTATCGCCGTGTGAATGAAGTCGCCGCCGTGCTGCGCGAATTTGCGGGTTTGCAAAAGGGCGATCGCGTAACGATTCACATGCCTATGATCCCCGAGTTGCCCATCACCATGCTTGCTTGCGCACGCCTGGGGGTCATTCACTCGGTTGTATTCGGAGGCTTCTCTGGCGAGGCCTGCGGATTGCGTGCCGCAGACTCCGGCAGCCGCGTTCTTATCTACGCCGACGGCTACCATCGCAATGGCCGCTGGGTCGATCACAAAGCAAGCGCGGATATCGCTGTCGCCACGGCGCAAAAGGAAGGCCAGCACATTGACAAAGTGCTTGTCTGGAAGCGGTATCCGCACAGATTCACATCAGATTCGCCCATGGTCATGGAGCGCGATTTCTTCATCAACGATGTCATCAAGGATTATCGCAATCGCGTTATCGAACCCGTCTCAATGGAATCGGAAGATCCTCTCTTCTTGATGTACACCAGCGGAACAACCGGTAAGCCCAAAGGCTGTCAGCACCGCACTGGCGGTTATCTTGCCTATGTAACCGGCACGGCCAAGTATTATCAGGATCTCCACCCCGAAGATGTCTACTGGTGCATGGCGGATATCGGCTGGATCACTGGCCATTCCTACATCGTCTACGGTCCTCTGGCATTGGCTGCTTCCAGCGTATTGTATGAGGGCGTGCCTCAATTTCCAGACGCTGGCCGCCCGTGGCGCATTGCCGAACGCTTGGATGTCAACATCTTCCACACCTCGCCTACTGCCATCCGTATGTTGCGCAAAGCCGGCGCCGACGAGCCGAAGAAACACACTTATCGCTTCAAGCACATGACTACCGTTGGCGAGCCAATCGAGCCGGAAGTCTGGCGCTGGTATTACGAAGTAGTCGGCAAGGGCGAGGCCGTGATCGTCGACACCTGGTGGCAAACGGAAACCGGTGGCTTCCTCATAACCACCAAACCCGCACTTGATTCCATGAAGCCCGGCAGCGCCGGCCCTGCCTGCCTCGGCATTTATCCCGTGATTCGTGATGAAGACGGAAATGAAGTTCAGGAAGCTTCACACAACGCTGGAAACCTTTGCATCCGCAATCCGTGGCCTGGCATCATGCAGACCATTTGGGGCGATCCGCAACGCTTCGTTAGCAATTACTACAAGAAGTACAATAAGAATCCACACAGCAAGGACTGGCGCGATTGGCCATATTACGCAGCCGACGGCGCCGTGCTTCCCCACGATAAATATTACCGCATCCTTGGCCGCGTCGATGACGTGATCAACGTTGCCGGCCATCGACTTGGCACCAAGGAACTGGAATCCGCGTGCCTTACCGTTCACGAGATCGCCGAGGCAGCCGTTGTCCCGGTAGTTGACGATATCAAGGGCCGCGTTCCAGAGATTTACGTTTCACTTAAGCCTGGTGTCCTTCCCAAGAAGCTCATCATCGAGAAGCTCACCGCCACCATTGAGACTGTGATCGGCAAAATCGCCCGCCCCAAGCGCATCCATATCGTGCCCGACATGCCGAAAACGCGCTCTGGCAAAATCATGCGGCGCGTCCTTGCCGCTATCTCCAATCGCATGGACACTGGCGATATCACCACTCTGGCCAATCCGGACATTGTTGAACAGGTCCGCCAAATCGTGCAGGGGCGCGAAAGAGGCCCCCTGAACGAAGGTCCCGAGGATATTAAGCGTTTCGGCGAAGAACGATAATCAGGCGGTTTTGTTTACACCCCATCTAAACAGAAAGCGGCAGGAGAAGACTTTCTCCTGCCGCTTTTGACGTTTGGAGGTTTACCGACTTACTTTACTACCAACCCAATCGTTGTTGGTTGAACTACTCCACGTCTCCCGACTGCTCTGTTGAGACAGCCGTGAGCGAACCAAACAGACCGTGCGACTCGTCTTGAGGCCCCGCACTGAAGTACAAGGTTGTCGAGGGCCCTGCGGCAGCACCATTGCCAAACGCAAGCGACCACAATCCATCGATCGTCAGGATGGAATCATCCGGATTCTTCACGAAACCGATGAACTTGTATGTGAACCCGTTGAACGCCGCAATCCACCCACTGCCGAAATTACCCACCAGGATCGTGTTACTGAAATGTCCGAAATCTCTGGGTGTCCAAACCACGCCCCACGGCGAATTCAGCCAATTTCCATGCTGCAGATGTCCGATGTGTTTGCCAGTTGGTGTGAAGATTTCCACGAATCCATTGCCATCGCCGGCCACGTCATCGTGTCTGGCGGCGTCTTGCTTGGCATAAGTTACGAACAAGACGTCGCCGATGTTCTGTATGTTGAACGGAGCAAATCCCCGAGGAATGTGGTCGCCGTGATCGCCATCCCCGTGCTCGTCGTTGGTATCAGCGGAAAATGCGTCATTGTCCAGATGCACGCGCACAAATTTCGTATCGTAAACTTCCACTCGACCTGAATGGAAATTCGTAACATAGAGGAACCGCTGTCCGTTGACGTTAGCGCTCGTCAGTCCTTTGTAGACGGCGCCTCTCCCGCTCCCTAATTCAAACTCGCTGTTGTCAACTGCAAGAAATGCCGATGGTCCGCCATTCCAGCCGGAAATCGTCCCGTCTTCCGTGGCAAACAGAAACACCGCAGGCTTGCCGTTGGGGGCCGGCAGCACGAAATCGCTGCTGCCATTAAAGACCGTCCCCGTGGGTGTAGCAATTGTGCCCGCCGGAGCTTTCCTGGGTGGCGGTATATTTACAATTCCATTGCCGTTGATGGGAATGATCGAGCCAGTGCCGGTGTAAAGCGTTGAAGTGCCGGAACCATTGTTCGCGACCCACCACGGGCTTGTGGCGCTACGGCTAAGCCCCCACGCGTTCACGAGACTCACGTCGCGGGTTGGCGCTGCGCCCATTATGTCGGACACCAGGTTTGTCTGGGTGTAATGCTGCGCGTAGCTTCCCGCGGGAAGTAACGCCAGTGCAGCACCCAGCACGGTCAATTCTTTAAGAGGTTTAGACAGCCATTTCATGATCTGTTTTCCTTCCCATCTGAATTTTGATAGCCAAGCCGCTTCCGCACAGCGACGAAGCGTTGAGTGAATTCCCGGATTGTATTTCTACTGAATGACAGCAAAACAGACTGCAGCCCCACTGAATCGAGACAGAGTATGTCCCCACTCCCCGGAAACTCACTCGATACTGAAGCGACGGAAACTCTCCTTCTCAATCGCAATTTAAGGCTCACCGCAATAATCAAGCCCGCTCTGCGTCTACGCCAGTGGGCAGTTGTAAACTTTTAGACTTGGAGGGAGTGCAGAGATTTTACAATTTACCGTTGGCAGTTCTTAAAACAGCGGCGCCTAATAATCGGCTTGGTAAAAGCAGTCTTCAGCAGGACAACAAGTTCAGAGCCACGCCGTAACCTCCGCCCTTAAAATTCTTGAGCAATTCCATTTCCGTGATTGACCGCTGTTGCCAATAGCGAGGATACTGGTTGTTCGGGTTCTGATATGGCTTCTTCCAACTCTATTCCCTCGAAATCGGACGTCGATGCGTTATCGAGTAACGCCACAACTCCGGACAGTCTGATCCTTCCCAAAATCATCCAGGGTGGCATGGGTGCAGGCGTATCTAGTTGGCGCCTTGCTCAGGCTATTTCACGGTTAGGCCAACTTGGCGTTGTCTCCGGCACTGCTCTGGACCAGATCCTCGCCCGCCGCCTGCAAGACGGCGATCCCGGCGGTCACATGCGCCGCGCCATCGACCATTTCCCTTTCCGCGAAAGCGCCGAACGTATCTGGAAAAAGTTCTATATTCCCGGTGGCAAAGCGGCGACAGATTCCTACAAACCCGCTCCGCCGCTAGTCTACGAGGATTCTCGCGACTCCAGGGAGCTCTGCATCCTCGGCAACTTCGTCGAAGTCTTTCTCGCCCGAGAAAATCACCCGAATCCTGTAGGCATCAACTACCTGGAGAAGATCCAGATTCCCCATCTGCCTTCAATCTATGGGGCCATGCTTGCCGGTGTTGGTTTCATCTTGATGGGCGCTGGGGTCCCCTTAAAAGTTCCTGGCGTACTCGATCTCTTTGCCACGCACCAAACTGCCACTTATCCACTTCACGTCGCCGGATCACAAGACACCGACGACACCACCATGACATTCAATCCGCGAGAATACATGGAATCCGACCCGGGGCCGCTCGTTCGTCCGCAATTTCTCGCCATCATTTCCTCCAATGTTCTCGCCCTGACTCTGATTAAACGAGCCAACGGCAAAGTCAATGGCTTCATTGTCGAAGGTCCCACGGCTGGCGGCCACAATGCTCCTCCCCGCGGAAAACTCCAACTCAGTGAATTGGGGGAACCGATCTACGGTGAACGCGATGTCGTTGATCTCCCGAAACTCCGTGAAGCAGGCCTTCCCTTCTGGCTGGCTGGCGGATACGGATCTTCGGATAAATTCCGTGAGGCTTTGGCGCAAGGCGCTGCGGGAGTGCAGGTAGGCACGGCTTTTGAGTTTTGTGAGGAATCCGGTCTGCGCAACGATTACAAGACCGCTCTGCTTCAAAAAGTAGTGACCGGCGAAGCGAAAGTATTTACCGACCCGCAGGCATCACCCACCAGTTTCCCGTTTAAAGTTGCACTGTTGGAAGGATCACTATCCGACGCGGAAGTGTATCGTGTTCGTCCCCGCATTTGCGATCTCGGCTATCTACGTGAGCCTTACAGAACGCCCGAGGGCACAATCGATTTCCGTTGCCCAGCCGAACCAGTTTCTCTCTATCTCTCAAAAGGCGGCAAAATCGAAAATACCGTTGGCAGAAAATGCCTCTGTAACGCGCTGTTGGCCAACATTGATCAGTCGCAAGTCCGTGCCCAGAAGTACGTGGAAAGCGGTGCCGTCACCTCTGGCGACGACCTCCCCAACGTCAAACAGTTCCTGCGTCCAGGTGCCACAACGTACACCGCCGCTGACGTACTCGCGACACTCCTCGGTAATTGACTGAGGCCACTAATCTTTATTGTGAGAAATTCCCCGGGTCAGCCTGCGTTACGAGCGAGTTTTTCGGTGAGTTTCTTGAATTCTGGATCGTCATGGATGATTTCGAGGTCGGGATCCTGTTTGCACCAATCTGGGTTGGAGTAACCTGCCTCGACGGATCGACGGAACGCATCAAGCGATTCCCGCTTCATCTTCAGAAGTCCATACGTGCACGCGGCGTTATATAGAATGTTCGCGTCGCTCGGGCGCATGGCTACGGCAATCTTTACCTGCATCGCGGCATTGTCCACATCACCAAGAGTGGCTAAATCTGCCGCCAACAAAATTCGTGCGCGCACGTCGTCTGGAAAATGCTGCAACTGATCCTGCAGGACCTCCATTTCTCTGCGGCGTAACCGTTCGGCATCCGCCATTCGCCCGAGTCGCTCAAAAGAATTGATTAACGGAATTAGCGCGTTGTAGTCGTTGCTGACAATCTCCAAAGCACTTTCCGCGAGCCTCGCGGCCTCTTCGTATCGTCCCGAGGAGAAATAGGCTCGGCCCAGCACGTCATGGGCACCCTCACACTCCGCTTGTTGCGATACTGCCTGCAGCGCCAAATTGATGGCCTCGTTGTACTGAGTCTGAGCGTAGTGAATGCGTGCACGGGCAGAAAGCACTTCGGGTAAATCCGGGTCAAGCTTTTCGGCCTTGGCCGAGGCCTGCAATCCCTTCTCGACATACTCCGGGCTTTGGCTGCGGAATTCGTGCATGCCTCCCCACACGTGCGCAATACCTGCATAGGCCAGGGCGAAGTTAGGGTCGAGCTTCACGGCTTCCTCATACATGGCCAGAGCGTATTCAAATTGACGCTGCCGCAGATAATTGCGGCCGCGCAGATAGAAATCGTATGCCTGTGGATTGGCGGTCGGCTTCTTCGCGATGACTTTTTCTTCCTGCGGTGAGAGCTTGATTTCGAGGGCTTTGGCAATACTCAAGGAAATTTCTTCCTGAATCGCGAAGACGTCTTCCATCTGCCGGTCGTAGCGCTCGGCCCATACAGAGTGACGGGTGGTACTTTCCACCAGTTGTGTTGTGATGCGCAGCCGGTTGCCGGCCCGCCGAATGGAGCCTTCCAGTACATACATCGCTCCGAGTTTTTCTCCGACCTGCGGGGCGGTCACGGGCTTGTCTCGAAACTGCAACATCTCCGACCGAGGATAAATCTCGAGACGCGCGATCTTGGACAGCTCCGTGACAATGTCTTCGGTCATGCCATCACGAAAGTATTCGTCTTCCTTCGCGCCACTCAAGTTTTCAAAGTAAAGGACCGCTACGGTTTTCTTCTTGGGCACCACAAGAACGGGAGGGGCACCCACCGCGCGGGAAGAACCCGAATTTCGCACGGAAGAATCGGAACGTACGGAGGAATCAATGTCGCGCTTCAGGCGTTTCAAATCGGAGCGAAGCTCCGCGGCCGTCTGGCAGCGAAAATCGCGGTCCTTTTCAAGCGCCTTGGTAACGATCCGATTCAATTCGGCCGGCGCTTTGGGATTAAGTTTAGAGATCAGTTCCGGCGTGCCATTCAATATCTGATCAAAAATGATTGCCGTCGTGTTCCCCTGGAAAGGAAGAACACCAGTAGCCATCTCGTATAACACCACTCCAAACGAAAATAGATCGGTGCGCGCATCCAGCGTTTCTCCTCGCGCTTGTTCTGGAGACATGTAAGCAACGGTGCCGAGCGTGCTTCCCGGACTGGTCAGGTCTCCCGTGGGAACACCAGCCGTCAAATCCGAAAGCAGGTTGGCGGCTCGCGTCGTGCCATCAGAAGCTCGTAACGTGGACTCCACCTTGGCAAGACCAAAATCAAGAATTTTGGCAACGCCTCGGGAGGAAACAAAAATGTTGGCGGGTTTGATGTCGCGATGAACGATACCCTTTGCATGTGCTGCGTCAAGAGCATCGGCTATATCGATGGCTAACGAGAGTTGCGTAGCAACATCCAGAGGGCGGCCAGAAATCCTGTGCTTCAAGGTAGTGCCGTCGAGATACTCCATGGCGATGAATGCTTTGCCAGCATCCTCGCCAATATCATAGATCGTGCAGATGTTGGGATGGTTGAGCGTGGAAGCCGCCTTGGCTTCCCGGCGAAACCGTTCCAGTGCTTGGCGGTCTTGCGCTACATCCTCTGGCAGAAATTTCAATGCGACGAAACGATCAAGCCGTGTATCTTCTGCTTTGTAGACGACGCCCATGCCTCCGCCGCCGAGCTTTTCCAGAATGCGATAATGGGAAATGGTCTTCCCGAGGAGCGACTGAGGATCCGACATGGTGGATGTCATATTAAGGTGAGCCTGCAGGCAAGTCAACGCGGGTCCATGAAATGGGTCCATGAAAAGCCTGCCGCCCTGTGCAGATACTTTTTCTCCAAGACCGATAATCCGTCTTCTCTTACTGGTGAAGTGGAATTGTATGCAAGCGGATGCGAACTACTTCGGTGTTGTGCACTTTGAAGTTTAGCCCGCGGTCGGTCTGGTCCCCATTCCAGATGCGCGTAGTTTTCCAATCGCCTTGATTGTAAGAGCCTTCGTCGGCGCGCAGGATTTCCAGCTGTTGTGTCGGAACTTTTCCTCCGAAATCCGGAGCAAGCTGAAAACTAACGCTCGCGTCAAAGCCAGTTACGAGAAACTCTAACGGACCCAGTTGAGCTACCAGAGCGCGGCCTTGGCCATCGTGGCTGCCAGGAGGGAGTTCCCCATCGTGTTGCGGAAAGCCAAACGAAACGATGGCATCGACGTCGCCAAAATGAAGGATCTGTCGGGCCGTCCCTTTATCTTCGATGACTGTCTGCAGTTTGCCCTCGATGTTTAGCGCGGCGATTTCACTGGACATCGGCTGGATCAGCGCAAAGTTTTCGGAGAGCCAGAGGGGAATCTTTTCATCCTCAATCGTCCACCGCGTATAGTCGACCCCAAACGGCGAGAAACCAATCGCCCCATTTCCGAGGGCATAGAAGAAATAACGCCCGAAATTCTTGGCAAGGCCCGTCTCCGGGATAAAAAGAGGATTGTCGCTCCTCTTATAAGACGCAATCACATCTCGATAGAGGGCCAAATCGTCTGAATAAAAGTCCGGCGCCAGAATGTCGATCGCATTCGCGGTAGCTTTCCACACCCCGATGCTCCCCTGCTGTGGACCACCGCTGGGATATTCCTGCCCGGGACTCGGATGATCGCGATTCTCCAGAGCATGAACCGGATAAGTGATCCACACGTTGCAATACATCGGGATGTTGTATTCCGCTTTTCCGCCCGCCGCAACTTCATTGATATAGCGCGAAGTGGAATAAGCCGCAAATTTTTCGTCCGCATCTGGACCAAACACCTCGGACCAGGTGCCGTTGGGGGTGTGGAGCGCAGAGGTGAGTGCGGCAGGAACCTTCCCGCTAAACTCTTTTTGCGCGGTGGCAGAGTAATCGCGCACTGATCCGATACCACCGGATTCATTTTCCACTTGAATCATCAAAACCGTATGTTGGGCGCCGTCGATCTCCTTCACATGGTGCATCAGCGCGGCGAATGCGTGCTTATCAGCGTCCAGATTGCTCCGCGAATTTGGCGAGAGCACATCCAGCACCTTCCCATAGGCCGAAATCTGGCGTGGATATTTCTTCAGATCGCTCTTCACCCACTCCGGGACGTAATGCGCCTGACCATTCTTCCACGTGCCGAACCACAGAATCACCAGATGCAACTTGTGTTCTCTAGCACCACTCACCAGTTGATCGACATTGCTGAAGTCAAATTTGCCGGGCTCTGGTTCGAGCTGTTCCCAGTACACAGGCGCTTCCACGGTATTCACGTGCATCGCTTCCAGTGCGGGCCAGACCTGCGGAAGTGTCGCAGGCCACGCACTCGAATTGTTGATTTGAGCGCCGAGCATGAGATACGGCTTGCCTTCGACCATGAGGGCCCACCGGCCATCTTTGTTTGCTATGTGTATGGTCTCCTGAGCCAACAAAGTGCCTGGAAGAAAGATAATCCCGAACACAGCTTTTTGAAGAAAGTTAAGGCGCACGAGAACACCTCGGACTATTGATTAGCGAGCGATGCCAGAACTGTACTACGCGCGGTGTGTGCGGGCAAATTGGTGAATTCGCTCTGCCCCACTAAGGCGGAATGGCTTTCCCTAGAGCCCTTCGGGGAGGGACGGTTGCCCCTCCAGCGAATTCGGAGTTAGGATTTGTGCATTACCTGGTGCCGACGTTCACTGTGGGGAACGTCCGAATCGACATCGTCTCGGGGAGGCGGATGCTATGTTTACTTGTCGACTGCGGCGCGCGCTGCCCATTGCTGGACTCTTTTTGGCTATAGCCAGCTGAAGGTCTACGCGCGCAAGGGCTACTACGCCGCGCCCCCGCAGTCTCACTCAAGTAAGCAGTAAACATGTTTGAAGGTAGTCAGAGATTCATTTAGAAGAACGATTCGTGGTGGAGTTCAGATTCAGGGCTGGTTTACGGATTGTGTTGTACCACAACGCTGCTGCACGGCTTGCAGGATATCCGCATCCATCAGCGCGCCCCGCCAATTCTGTGCCGAGCACACTTGGCCAGCTTCCAATCCAAGCGTACCGCGCATATCCGCGCCATCCAGATTGGCATTATCAAGTTTAGCCTGGCGCAGAATCGCACCTGTCATTGTGGCGCTGCGAAGGTCGGCACGAGAAAGATCTGCTTCCAGCAAAATCGTGCCTTTAATCTGTGCGCCCGTGAGATTCGCACCTTGAAGCTTCGCTGCGGAAAGATCGGTCTGCTCAAGTGTCGCCAGGGACAAGATCGCTTCTTCCATCTTGGTATCGCGCAGATCCGCGTGAGACACATCGACGCGCAGGAGATTCGCATGGCGCAGATTAACTGCATATAGCGTGGCGCGTGTCAGATTTGCCGTCGCCAGAGAAGCGCCCTGGAAATTCGCGTAAGACAAATCTGCACTACGGAAATCCGCACCTGCCAGATCCGCCCACTGGGCATCGACAGAAACAAGATTGGATTTGGCGGCCTGTAACCGGTCGAGCTTTGCAGAACGCAGAACCCCTTCACGAAGATTCACTCCGCGAAAATCGGCTTCAGAGAGGCTTGCGCCTTCCAGATTGGCCCGCCACATGCGTGCGTTGGCAAACGCCGCGCGATAGCCTCGCGCATAGCGAAGGTTCATTTCGTTCAAGCGCGGCCCGGGTGCATCACCGGGGCTTGTATCCTTGGCAAAATCCTTCGCGGGTGAATCGGAAACACTCGTCTCGGTGATATCGGCGTAGGGACGAAACCCCACAGTTCGAAAGACCGTGGCGGCCCAGCGGCGTGGGTCGCTGCTGGAAACGTCCGAACGGATGGCGGGATCGGCGGGCAATCCGTGAATGACGCCGAGTGAAAAAAGAAACAGAACAAATCCGGCGGCGAGGGGAATCCGAAGAGTCGAGAGAACGTCTCGCATGAAACTGGAAGTAGTCTCATCGACCCAATCACCGGGACGAAGCACTCGAGCAACAACGCGTGGCAATCCACACGCTGCGGCAACCACCAGGGTAAACAGCATCACGTGCAACAATGTGCCGCGATAATCCTGCAACACCAGATAACGTAGCCAGAACAGCAGGATTGCCGCAGGAACGGCCCAATAGGCCAGCAACTTGGCCATCACGCTTTCACCCAAACCAAGAGGCGAGCGTGGATCTCGAGACCACCTTAAGTGCGGCCGGATTGGTCCCATCAAATACCAGGAGCCATCTTTTTCGGGCGTTTGGCCATCCGGGAACACGGCAGGCAATGCACCAATACTGCCCCACAAGCGCAGCAACAGAAATTGCAGTCGGAAGTAGAACACGGTGAGCAATAACGGCCCGCCGAGATAGAAACCTTGCAATGGAAGGAAATTGGGGATACGTGAACTGGGAACGGCATCTTGATCCAATAACAAACGAACGTCGGATGTAAGAGCAACCAGCCCAATGGCTGCCAGGCACAGTCCAATGACAACGCCGTAAAATCTCCGCGCCGATTGGGTGGATTGCGCGATGGTCTTTCCACCATCATGCACCGCCACCGCTTCCGGCAACGTAGCATCGAACAGGTTCGTGCCGCCCAGACGACCAGCCCACAGCCCTTGCGCTCCGTACAGATTTGCTCCCATTAAATTCGCGCCTGAGAATTCCGCGCCAAGAAGATTCGCGTCGCGCAAATCCGCTTCCACCAGACTGGCGCCGCGCAGATTGGCCATCGACAAATCGGCACCGCGCAAGACCGTCTTGTTTAACTGCGCGCCCTGCAGGTTGACTCCAGTCAGATCAGAGCCAGCTAGATTCATGCCGCTCAGGTCCCCGCATACGCCTTCTTTGCCTCCGGATTCAATCCAAGAACGATGCTGGTCCAGTGTCTGAGCAAACTCGAGGAGATCGGCCGGCCACGCCTCATGCACTGGCACGGGACTCGACTCCGCCACCGTTTGCGCTTCTTCAACTGCGGAAGATTTAAGTGCCTCCCAGTTTTCAGCCGCAACCGGCAGCAGGGGCGCGGGCGATGGAACGCTCTCCAGGACGCCTGATGACTCCAAGGCAGGGCTTTCATGCTTGCGAGATTCAGTCGGAAGCCCGGAACCTGTTGCTGTTTCCATGATGGAAAGTTTTACCGGGGAAATCTTTATCGAAGCAAAATCCATAGTGGTGGTGGCGAGGATTTCCTGTGGAACCGTCTCTTCCATTTGCGCTTCCAGCAACGCCAGGATCTGTGCTTCGATCTCAGGCTTGGGCGCAACACTGCCGAACTCGGCCAGTTCCTCGGCCGTAGCAAGGCGCTCGATGGTTCTTTTGCTCGCGGTGTCAAGCGAGCCGGTGTTTTGATCCGCCGGCATTTCCGGCATCGTTACATCCTTGTCCCCTGCTAAGAAAAGAAGAGGAACCGTGAATTGACCCGAGGGCGGGATAACTTATCTTCGCCCATCGGAGTTGTGGAAATCGCCTGACCCAAAGTACAGGAGAAGCTTGGTAGTCACTTGGGAGGGCGAAATCGAGTCCCAGTACCATGGCCAAGAGATCCACAGTCACAACTGACGCACGCTACCACACTGGGTCAGCCCTGGGTATGGAAAGAACCACAGAAACTAGGAACCTAACGGGGTTGAGGTTCGTACAGAACACTGAAGAGGTGTGCCATGCATGAACTCCTCAGTAATGTACGCTACGCACTGCGGCAGTTCCGTCTGTCACCAATATTCACCGCCGCAGCCGTTCTAACTTTGGCACTGGGAATTGGCGGGACCACGGCAATATTCACTCTGATCCACGCCGTAATGCTTCGTTCCTTACCGGTTACTGATCCCGCGACGCTTTACCGCGTAGGAGAGGGCGATGATTGTTGCGTCGAAGGCGGTCCACAAGACGTCTGGGGAATGGTCTCCTTCCCTCTGTTCGAGCGGCTGAAAAAGGAAACGCCGGAATTCGCAGAAATTTCTGCATTCGAGGCAGGGCTCGGGGAGATGAGCGTACGGCGACAGGGCGCGGAATCGGTAGCGAGACCACTAGAGTCAGAATACGTCACAGGGAATTATTTCCTCACTCTTGGAATACGTCCATTCGGCGGAAGGATGATCTCGCCTGACGACGATAAGCCATCCTCGCCACCAGTAATAGTGCTGAGCCATCGGGCCTGGCAGACCACTTATGGAGGAGATCCCTCTGTGGTGGGTTCCACCTTTCTGGTAGAGGGCCATCCGTTCACTGTGATAGGAGTTGCGCCCGCGGGATTCTTTGGAGAAACGTTGCAGAGCGACCCGCCAGACCTATGGATACCCTTGCAGCAGGAGCCCGTAATCAGCGCCGAGGGATCTTTATTGAGGCAGCCCGTCTCTGCATGGTTGCGCGTGATCGGGAGATTGAAACCGGGAGCTACAACCGCCGGGATGTCGCCACGCTTGACTGCACTTCTGCGTCAATGGATGCAATATGAATCTGAATATCCGGCCAATTGGATGCCTGAGGTGATCCATGACCTTCCCAAACAAGTGCTCAATGTGGTGCCAGCTGGAGCTGGCGTAGCAGTAATGAAGGAAGAATACGGACGGAGCCTGCAGATACTGTTCGCTGTTTGCGGCATGGTGCTGCTGATCGCATGCGCAAATGTGGCCAATTTGCTGCTGGCACGTGCGGTGGCCCGTCGTGGGCAAATTGCACTTCGCCTGGCGATTGGAGCCAGCAGCCGGCAAATCATTTCGCAGACACTGACAGAAAGTCTTCTTCTGGCCATCGCCGGCAGCGTAGCCGGCCTTCTAGTTGCCTTCGTAGCGGTGCGCATGCTTCTTCGGTTGGCATTCCACACAGCTCATTTCCTTCCGATCAGCGCTACTCCCTCCATGATGGTTTTGGCATTTGCATTTCTGCTCGCTTTAGTCACAGGAGTCATTTTCGGCGCCGCTCCTGCGTGGTTTGCCACCCGCACGAATCCTGCAGACGCGTTGCGCGGCGCTGGCCGGGGAACCCGCGATCGCTCTTCGTTCACGCGCAAAGCCCTGCTCATAGCTCAAGCCACAATGTCGGTGGTGCTGGTGGCGGGCGCCACGATGTTAGGGCGGAGCCTCAATAAGCTGGAGCACCAGGATTTTGGGTATCAAGTGCCGGGCCGCGTCGTGGTGTCCGTACACAATCCGCCAGCGACCTATACCGTACCGCAACTAACGGCCCTTTATCGTCAGCTGGAAGAACGCTTGAATCGCCTGCCGGGAGTAGAAGGGTCTGGGTTGGCCATGTACAACCCTCTTACTAATAACTGGGGTGAGCTTGTGTTGGTGGCTGGCCATCCTCCGCCAAAGTTTGGGGAGGAAGCCGGTTCGTCCTGGGACCGCGTCAGTACCAATTACTTACAAAACTTTGGAATCACGATATTGAAAGGACGAGGATTCACCGCTGCCGACAATGAAACTGCCGCACCTGTCGCTGTCGTCAACCAGGCCTTTGTAAAACGCTTCTTCAAGAACGACGAAGACCCGATCGATCAGCATTTTGGCATCGATTTGCCTGAATACGCCGGGACTTACCGGATCATAGGCATCGTGCGTGATGCGAAGTTCGCGGGCTTCGCCTTGAACAAACCCGCTCGACCAATGTTTTACGTAGCGCTGGCACAGAATGTCGACTACAAGAACGAGTTAATCAAGAAAATTGAGCTGCGTTCTCACTTTATTGGCGGAATTATGCTCACGACCAACGTTCCTACAGGAACGCTTGAGCCACTGCTGAATCGGACTCTGGCGGAAATTGATCCAAATCTGACCATTACCAGCATCCGTACAATGAAACAGCAAATAGATCTTTCGTTCGATCAGGAACGTGCGGTCGCCAGCCTCGCCGGGATGTTCGGGATTGTGGCACTCGTGCTGGCTGCTGTTGGGCTGTATGGCGTTACTGCCTATGCGGTGGCGCAACGAACCAATGAGATCGGCATACGCATGGCTCTTGGAGCGGACCGCACAAAAGTTGTTCATCTGGTATTACGCGGTGCATTTCAACGAGTAATGGTCGGCTTGCTATTGGGTTTGCCGCTCGCGATTGGTGCGGGTCGCTTGATTTCGGCCCAACTCTACGGCGTTTCCGCTTGGGATCCACCTGCTTTATCTGTGGCCATCAGCGCCTTGGCAGTCTGCTCATTTTTCGCTGCGATCATTCCCGCTAATCGAGCAGCATCAATTGCGCCTATGGATGCGTTGCGGATCGAGTAGTATCTTTCGATGTCTGCCGTAAAATCTGCAAACTCTTCGTTGCTTAACTCGCTACGACGATATTATGCAATCCCAGACAAGGCGGACGGAGGCCCTATACTGGCATGGCTGAGCGCCCGGAGGCGCCGACCATGAAGAAAGTGCGGATCGTTGTTTCGCTCCCCAACGACAACGCCTACCAACATGAACAGGGCGTAGTGGCCAAGGCTACAGGAGAGCAACTCGGGCTCGAGCTACAAGTCATCCACGCAAACGATGACTCCATCACGCAGAGCCAGCAGTTGCTGGAGGTTATCCAATCCCGCCCAGAGAATCGTCCTAGTGCTTTCTTAGTCGAACCGGTCACCGCAGCGGGATTGCGACGAGTTGCGGAAGAAGCAGTAGCGGCAGGAATTGGCTGGGTAATCAGCAACAGCGATGTCGATTACCTAGGACAACTCCGCAAAAGCACCAAAGTCCCCGTGTTCACTGTTACCCAGGGACAGTTTGAAATTGGTCGACTGCAAGGCAAACAGCTTGGCGCGCTTCTGCCACGCGGTGGAAGTGTGTTGAACATCGAGGGGCCGAGCATGAGTTCCGTAGCGGTTCAGCGGCATGAAGGAATGGAAACCGCCAAGCCACAAAACGTGCAACTCACTACTCTGCGAAGCAAGTGGAGCGAGCAGGGCGCTTACCAAAGTGTTGGTGCTTGGATGCGTCTTGCAACTTCACGAGCGGAGAAGTTCGACCTCGTCATGGGACAGACTCACGAGCTTGTAATGGGAGCAAAGAAAGCTCTTCAGGCCGCGGAAGATCCAGCGCAAAAGAAAAAGTGGCAGGAAGTGCCATACATTGGTATTGGAATTTCAGGTCAGGTGAAGCCGCTGGTTGATTCGCGCGTCCTGACCGCGGCGGTAGTGTCCTCTGTCACCATGGACCTCGCCATTCGACTGCTGGTTCGCACGCTCGAATCACGGGTTCAACCACCCGAACGCAGCGTCGCGAATGTCTCCTCACTTCCCGAACTAGAAAAACTCACGGGCAAGCCCTAGAACTTATGCAGAGGTTTCGTGGAAATACTCGGCAAGTGTCTCGGTGCGCTCCGGACCTTCTTAGTTTACACAGTATATAGGAATCAGAGTTCAGCCCACGCCCTTCGATATCCCAGAGTTCCCCTTCGGAATACTCCAAGGGGAACCGCGCATGTGTACGAGCTCCTAGTCCGCGAGCTTCAACTTCTCCAGATAATTCCCGTACGCTGTCTTGATTGTCCCCATGTCCGGTGCAGCTCCAGCCTTTTCAACTAAATTGATAAACACGTCCATCGCCTTATCGATCTGCTCAAATTGCGCCTTATTCGTTTTTGAAAGCGCCATATCTCCGCCGTAGTCTTCCGCTTTATCCCAGCTGCGTTCGAGGATTCTGGCCAGTTTGGCAGCTGAAACGCTATCGCCTTTCTGTAGCGCAGCAAGCGCCAATTGCGCCAACGCCCGATACGGCCCCATCTTCGTATCGTCCACACCCGCCGTCTGTGGCAGCTTCTTCTCCTGCGCAAACGATCCGTAGGCCAGACTTCCACTCGCCACGATCAACACCACCAGAATCAAGACAACTCGGCCCCACATCCGAAATTGATTCATCATTTTGCACTCCCCCGGTTGCACCAGACTATCGCACCCCCCACCGTCCAGATTTAAATTTCCTGATTAGGAAACAATCAGTAAACAGCGCAATCTCAAACGAGTTCGCAGATGGGTCCCTTCGGAGTTCGGTAAGAGGAGGAAAGACCAAAAAGAAGGCCGGGCACATGCCCGGCCTGTCGACAAGAGATTGATTTGGTACACCTGGAAAAAATTCAGCCGGGGGCTCCGCTGAGGGGCCGAGGCACCCCGGCTATTCCCGCCCGCCTCCGCAGTGAGCGAGCAAGGAAACTTGTACGGAAACTCGTTGAACCCGCATGGCCGACAGGGACGGTCTAAGCGTCTTCAGCAGTCCGTAGAAACTCGTATCGTTCAATCGCTGCGACAACGCCAACGGCGCCCTCGTCGCGGGCTTCTGTGCGTTGTACGCGACCGAGGCAGCGTACCCGTACAGGCCCCGCGAGAGTGATTTCGTTGGGCAGGGTAAGGAGGATTTCGACTGCCGACCCTTCCTTTACGTCCTTGGAGAGGAAGAAATAGACGCCCCTGGAGCTGACGTCGCGCGATTCTGTAGTGGTTTCGCCTACGGCCGCGCCAGTCGTCCAACGGACAGTAAGCGGCAGCCGCATGGAAAACCGTTGGGTCGTTCGGCGTTCTGAGCCGGTCACAAGAAACCTCCCTGATTGAAAGAGCGAGTCTATAGGGGAGGCGCCCAGAGAACAATAGGACTGGGGGTTCAAAAAGGAGAGGCGTGGAAAAAGTACTTAAGTACTACAACCCTTTGCACGGGAAGGGCTGCGTATCTCCTGTGATATGGCTCACTTGCCGCACTTCCGCATTCAGTCGCGTTAGCTGGAATCTCCGACTTGCTGCAGCGAGGCAAAAAGCAAGGCCTGGAGCAAAAGTGTGGCTCCGAGCCCTGATTAGTTTAGTCGTTTCCACTCTTAGAACAAGAATTTCAGCGCAAGCTGGACGACGCGCCCTGGCTGAGCCGCCTGAATCTGTCCGAAGTTGGTCGAACTGATATCGTTGTTCGGGAGCTGGAAGTTTGCCTTATTGAAAATGTTGAAGAACTCCGCTCGGAATTGCAGGCTCGTGCTCTCATGGATAGGAATCATTTTATTAGCCGAGAAGTCCCACTGTTGGTAGGCCGGCCCCTTCAAAGTGTTGCGTCCAAGGTCCCCAAAAGTCCCCGGTGCTGATGATTGGAACGCAGCCTTGTTTATCCAGCAACCGGCGCTTCCTGCCGGTGTAGCCACTCCCTGATTGTCGATGCACGGTCCGGAGTAGGGATTCCCCACAATATTCGGGCGAGCGCTTACGAATCCCGAGATCTCCGGCGCGCTTCCCTGCGCGGATGGATTGCTCGAATCGTAAACGGTGAAGGGCGTATTGCTCATGAACGTGGTAACGCCGTTCACCTGCCAGTTCCCCAAAATGTGCCCGTACCAGTTCTGCGGCTTGCTGAACCACGGCAGATTCCACTGGTAGCTGAAAACGAAGCGGTGGCGCGCATCGAACATGGAGCGGCCACGCTCGGCAGCCACATCGAACGGATTCTGCGCCAGATCATTTTCGCCCGCGGTACTTTGCGACGCCGAACCTGTGATGTTGAATGTGGAAGAATCATCGATCGTCTTGGAAAATGTGTACGAGGCCAGGAATGACACACCGTGACTGAACCGCTTGCGCAGACTAGTCTGCAGCGCGTTATACGTCGAGTTGGCAATCCCGGAAATAAATCCGACTGAAGAATAGGTGCAGGGCGCGGTTGTATCTTCCACGGTGCAACCCGAATGCAGCCGTCGCTGATCGGAGAACTGCGCGTTATCTCCCGGCGAAAGATTTGGATCGTAGACCGTCGGGTTCGCTTCGATGAAACGGGGAAGGCGTGTTCCCTTGGTTCCGACATACCCCACCTGAAACAACCAATCTTTTCCGAAAGAGCGCTCGATGTTCAGGTTCCAATCCTGGGCATACGGCAACCTCAGATTAGGATCAAGCGTAAGGAGTGTCATGGGGAAAACGAATCCGTTCACGATCGGATTGATTCCCTCATAAGGATTGGCAAAGTTGGGAGTGCTGATTTGAGGTGTCTGCAAATACGGAGGAGCACTGATGGGATCTTGCAAGGGGCCGCCTTGGCCCGTGTAATAGGGATCATAGAAAATTCCGTACGCCGCAGTAACCAGCCAGTGGCTGGAGCCAGTAGGATCCCATGCCAAACCAATACGCGGAGCGAAGGCCGTCTTTTGGGTCTGAATCAGGCCTCGGGGAACACCAGGATCACCAGGGTAGAGCAAGCCCGCAGGCGCATCTGGCAGAACCGTCGACTGGCGCCCAGGGATCCAGATATTCTGCCGGTCCTTGGCTTCCGTGTAGGGAAATGGAAGCTCGTAGCGCAAACCAAAATTCAGCGTGAGGCGCGAACTAACCTTGTACGTGTCTTGCGCGAAGAGGTTTACGTCATGGCCACGCAGATTGCGCGAGAAATCCCCCGCTCCCTGCAGAAAGAAAACTGGCTGGCCGAACAGGAAGCTGGCGAATGCATCCGTGAACGGGGCGGGGGCAAAAACGAAAAATCCGTTGGTGGCAATCCCTTGCAGAACGTTGATTTGATCGTACTGATAACCGGCTCCAAATTTCATCTGATGCCGGCCTTTTACCCACGTCAACGATCCAGAGAAATCCCACGAATTCTGATACGTATTGCGGGGGCCGGTGATCGGATCACCAATCGAGGCGTATCCGGAAAGCTGTATGAATGGCGGACCAATCGCAGCTTCCAGAGAAGGCGAGTACTCGAAACCAAGACTCTCTGGAGTCGTATGATTGATGTGTTCGTCAAAAAGGAATTTGTTTCGGAGATAGGAGAACCGCGCAGTTCCCACAAGACTTGGAGAAAATGTATGCGTTTCCTGGGCGATAAAATTCTGCGACCTCTGATTTTCGCCTACGGGAAAGCCTGGAACGTTTGCGCCGGAGGTGGAAAGAGGATCGAGCCGCGAGCCCTGACTGAAGCTGTATCGGAAATTCAGGATATCCTGTGGCGTCAGATACTGATCCAGGCGCAGACCAAACTGGTTGTTGTCGGACGTGAGAGTCTGGGTGCTTACAAACGTGTTCGTACCTTCGTTCGCATGCGGAAAGAACGGTAGCAAGTTGTTGGTAATTTCGGGGAAAATCTGGATAGGCTGTTGATTGAACGGAATTGGGACAGGCTGGGGGGCGAATACGAAATAAAGCTGTCCGGCGGGATTGGAACACATACCGTTGGCGTCAAAAGTCCCCTGTTGGGCTGTACAGAGTTGGCTGAAATCACCACCGCGCTCTGCGTCAGAAGGGACCGTGGTCCGCGACGTCTCGCCTTGGCTGTTGCGCAGGCCCTCGTAGTACCCAAAGAAAAATGTCTTGTCTTTGATGATGGGCCCACCAAAGGTTGCGCCAAACTGATTACGGTGCAGCGGTTCGACGGAGTCCGCGAAAAAGCTCTTGGCGTCCATGCCGTTGTTTCGGAAAAATTCCCACAGCGCCCCATGAAAATTGTTGCTCCCGGAACGGGTAACGATATTGGTAGTGGAGCCGGTGCTATGGCCAAACTCCGCGTTGGCCGTGCTCGTAAGAATCCTGAATTCGGCTATGGCATCGACGGGTGGCTCCAGAACAAACCCACCGTCTACTCCATTGAAGTTGTCGGCGCCGTCAATCATGAAATTATTCGATTCGGGCCGCTGTCCATTAACCGCATAGGCTTGGCCTTCGCGCAGCGAACCACCCGCTTGCGCCAATCCGGGCGTAATAGGTACGACTCCCGGCTGCAGCAAGCCGAGTTGCGTGAAGTGACGCCCATTCAGCGGAAGATCGAGCACTTCCCGGTCACCAACCGTTTCTCCCAAGCTTGTCGTGGTGGTTTCAATGAGGTCGGCGTTGGCCTTCACTTCCAGCTTCTCGGTTGCCGTTCCTACCGCGAGCCTCACCGGAATGGTCGCCGGCTGGTTTACACCCAGAGTTATTCCTTCTTGTGAATACTTGCGAAAACCATTGGCCTCCACCTCCACCCTGTAATTGCCGACGGGCAGAGTGACGAGCAAGTACTCTCCTTTTCCATCGCTTGTTGTATGGCGTTCAAGACCGTTGTCCTCGTTTATGGCGGTAACTTTCGCACCAGAGACGGTGGCGCCGCTTCCGTCGATCACCGTGCCCCGGATGCTGCCGGAAACATCCTGTGCAACAAGATCAGCACTGGTGATCGCCAAAGCGGCAATCAGGAGTAGTGAGATCTTTACAGGATTCGGGCGGCAGTCCATCGTCTTGCCAGAGGAAGGATTAAATTGGGAGGGACGCGACAGAATATGGCCAAACAAACGGCTAAAAGCGGAAGCGAAGCTGATCAATTCCATTCACCTCATAAGATATTTGTTCGCTTGCAAGAAGCAACAGGCACACCAATATCAATTCCTCAACGCAAAGCTGACTTGCTTTTGAACTAAAGACCTCAGCCCTGGCCACCCGAAGTCGGCTGGCACCCACTTCAACTTCGGGCGAGAATACGAATTCATAGTGGTCGAGGCAATAATAGGAAACGATTAGGCAGTCGTTTCCCTTCAATCGAATGCGCGGGCACCAAAGGAAAAACCCCACCATCACAAGGAGGGTGGGGCTTTTAGAAAAGAAATCTTACAGGTGTCTACGAGTGGTCGATCAGTCGATGATGAATCGCGTAGAGCGCCAGTTCCAAACGGTCAGAAACGCCGAGCTTATCGAAGATGTTGTGCAAGTGGTTCTTCACAGTCTGCTCGGAAATAAAAAGCTTCTCGCCGATTTCCTTGTTTCGAAAACCCTGTGCGACCAGTTGCACAATTTCTTTCTCGCGATCCGAGAGCAATGGCTTTTCGCGCCGCGGGCCGGACTCTGAGGATTTGGCAAAGGCCTTCATTACCTCGGCGGTCATGCGATTATCCAGCCAGATTTCCCCAGCATGAACTCGATGAATGCTCTTGACCAGCAAGTCGGTGGCGGACTGCTTCAGCACCACCCCTCGTGCGCCAAGGCGCATCGCTCGCACAACATCGCGATCATCCTCCGCGGCGGTCAACACAATCACCCGCGTAGGTATTGTGTCGAAATTCACTTCCTCCAGAACGGCCAGCCCATCTTTGTCGGGCATGCGCAGGTCGAGCAGCAAAATATCCGGTTTCAGCTTTGCGAGCAGCTTGATGCACTCCGCGCCATTCTGCGCTTCGCCTACAATGGTGATATCTTCGTCGCCATCGAGCAATTTACGCAGCCCATCGCGGAATATCGCGTGATCGTCTGCCATTAAAATTCGAATTTGTTGTTTTGTCTTCGCCATAGGCCTTTAGCCGAGCGGTACCTCAATCGTCAGACGCGCACCATGCCCAGGGTTTGACTCTACTGTCAACACACCACCGACCGTGCGCGTTCGTTCCTTGATGGAAATCGGGCCCAGCCGCAGGCGGTCGAGTTCATCCCCGGTGAAACGCCCGGCAAAGCTAAATCCTTCGCCATTGTCGTCCACCACCAAGACGAGCCGGCTGTCATCCTGCGACAGTTTTACCACGACATGGGAAGCCTTCGCATGCTTTTTTATGTTGTTGAGTGCTTCACGGTAAATCTGGAAAATCTCGCGACAGACGCGGTCAGGAGCGTGCAAATCGGCCGAATCGATCAGTAAATCCAGTGGTAGATTGCTCTCATTTCGGAACCGCTCTGCAAATCCCCGCATTAAATCAACTAAATCAGCGGATTGTACGCGTAACGGACGCAGGTCGGTGACCAGGTGTCGCAGCTCCCCGCCCTCGTTTCGTACCGTCTGCTGAAGGGATGCCAGACCGGACTCCATCTGGTCCGGCTGGGTGTTTACTTTTCGGCGCAAAACGTCTAATTGGATCTCAATACTTAGCAAGGTTTGCAGGATTCCATCGTGCAAGTCGCGGGAAATGCGCGAACGTTCCGCTTCGATAGCGCGGGCCCGCAGATGACGCAGCAGGAAGACATTTTCCAAAGACGCGCTGACATGGCGAGAAATGCGCTCTATCCAGGCGAGGTCCTCGCGCGTGAATGGCACGCGGTCGGGCTTGCGATTCACCAGCAAAATCCGCCCTGCTGCGTGGTTATCCTGATCGAACGCTACCGACATGAAATTCTTGATGCCCAGCTCCTGCAGCGTGGGGCCAGGCATGCGCGGCACAATCTTTAGCATCTGACCGTCGCGTCGGTCCCAGCCAAAACCTACTCCCCGTCCTTGCAGGGAATTCCAGCACAGTGAGGCTTCCATGTCGTCCAGCAAAAACCCGTCTGCGCGCGTAAGTGGGATATTCTCCGGCACCAGCCGCTCGCTCTCTCCGGATTTCAGTCGCCAGATAAAGATGCGCTCCAGATCCATGTCTCGATAAGCTAGCAGCACCTCTTCCGTGTGAAATTCCTGCGCAAATTCCTCGAGCAGCAAACGAAGCGATTCTGCCAGCCCCAATTCAACGTGCATGGTGGTGCTCAATCGAGCCAGGAATTCCTGCTGCGAACCAAACTTCCGATTCCGGTCACCTAGAAACGCCACACCGGCAGCGCCGAGAAATGTGGCTGCATAAAAGTGCAATGAGTAAAAGAGATGGTGGACCCCGTCCGGTTCCCCGGCGCGCTCCATCCTCAACGCCATAGCCAGCAGCAGCAGACCAAAGCATAGGAACAACGCGAACTTCAGATTCCAGCGATAGCCCGCAGCGAATGCCACGAAGAACAGCAGGAACCAGGCCGGCAGTACTTCGGGCGAAAGATAGAGAAATATCCCAACAACCAGAACATCGCACAGTAAAGGCAGGTGCCACCTGGCTCGGCGCAAAAGGCGCTCTAACAGCAGAATGGCCACAGCCAGAATCATGTAGGCGGTTAGAAGAGAAAGAGGCCGCTGTACCTGGCGCGCAGTTCCCAATTGCAGCATACACAATGCCGCGAGTAGCGCGATTACCGGGCGCGCGTAGGCGAGCTGTAGATCGAAATGCAGACGGTCTGACTCTAGCGGATTCATGCGCGGGGACACACGCTTCCCTTCTGCAAGTCTAGCAAGCAGCCGCTAAAGGGCAGGAGGCATGTAGCAAGCGAGTTTCCTGTGGGTTATGAGCAGATGAGGCAAGCCGAAGCGTTGCGAGGCTCGCCTTGTGAGATTGCCGCAAGGCCATTTCGCAAAAAAAAGGCTGGCAGCACGCGCCGCCAGCCTTTTGCTGAGACTAGGAAATATCGCTCTATCAATTACCGGTGACCACCGCCATGCGATCCACCACCACCGTGGAATCCACCACCGCCACCGCCATGGAAGCCCGCACCGTGGAAGCCACTACCGCCTCCACCGTGGAAGCCGCTGTTGCCATGAAATCCGCCGCCACTGCCGCCATGAAAGGCATTGTTGCTGTGGACGCTGCCACCTGCATAGCCACCGCGATAATTGCCGCCACGGTAGCCGGAAGCGCCGTGGTTGCTATAGCCGTTGCCATAGCCGCGGCCATTAGCCGTGGAATGACCGTAATATCCGTGTCCACCACCGTAGTGACCATGGCCGTAGTAGCCATGACCATAATATCCCCCGTGACCGTAATACCCATGTCCCCAACCGTGGAACCACGGGCCTGCGCCAATAAATACGCCGCCCACAAAGTAATCAGAACCGTAATAGCCATACGGCGCACAAGCGTATGGATAGTAGCCGTAGTAGCCATAGGTACAGACTGGCGCCGGTCCAACCGCTCCATACACCGGACCAACACCTATGCCGACTGACACTTGCGCTCGGGCATGACCAGCGGCAAAAAGCAAAACGCCAAGCAAAACAAAATATTTTAGGTAACGCATGACCTTGACCTCAATTTCCGATCCGGAAACCGTAGTGTACTCCCAAGTGGCTCGGAATGCCTCCCAGCAATTTACGCTTGGGGAAGCCGTTACACTCCTGTAAACCCGTCCTCGTGAAAATAGTTTCAATTCTCGTATGTATATGTAAATACAATACTTATACAGGACAAACGATTTGTTTTGATTGGGCAGTGGCGGATTTTCCGATCCGCTCTTTTTAGCTAAGGACATACTGAGCGCGCTTATGCGCACTCCGCGGTCTGAACTTCGAAGGGTGCATACCGCAGCGGTTCTCACCTTACGGTCCGGCTACACGTTCCCTGGTGCACCCCTTGACCTGCGCTTGCTCAGCGCGGAGATTCAGCTACGCAATTGACCTAGCTCTTTTTCCCATACAATCGCCATGTTAAACTTCTTGAAGTGGTGGGAGTAGCTCAGCTGGTAGAGCGTCGGTCTGTGGCACCGAATGTCGCGGGTTCAATCCCCGTCTCCCACCCCAAGACTCCTTAATAAATATGCGGTGATTTAACGGCGGGATTGAAGCTGCCTAGAAAACCGTACCCAACTCCTAGGGGCAAATGAGTCACTACCAATGATCCCACTGCGTGGGTGTTGGTACTTTGAGCACTTTCGCGATTCTCCGACAAACCCCGGGCTTAGGCGTAGAACAAGATGTGCGACCGACGCAATCGGATTCTTGCGGTATCGTATAGGCGATGCCGACTGACTGGGAGTTGAGACTCCGTTGGCCGTTACCCAGGCAGGTTTGTACTGCGCGGGGTGCAGGACCTCACACAATCGGGGCGCCGCCTGAATCTCTACGCAGTCCGAGATTTTTTCCGTAAAGCAACACGATGAAGAGGACGATGACGGACTCTGCTGCGAATGAGGCCCAGTTGAAGCGCGACATGCTTTGCTGGAGGAGAGAATCGTTCCAGCCAATTCCAGCATTATTGTTGGAAAGCGAGTGGAGCATCACACCCATCCAGACGCTCCCGCCGACGCGATAGAAAAAGAAGGCGATGATCATACTTAGCGTGATACATCCGAGAATGAAGGGCAGCAGAGTCCCGAGCAGGTAGCCAGAAGAGGACGTAAAGTGTTGCGCGAGATCGCGGGGCACATGCCAAAGACCCCAAATCAGACCTAGTAGAAAATTGACCTTCAGCGGACTGCTAGAGATGCGTTGAAGATATGGCAGCGCAAAGCCGCGCCAGCCGCCTTCTTCGAGAAGTCCACCCTGATCAAAAAAGGTGCCCCCAAGCAGGATCATCGCAAATGACGGGGTGAGGTAATGTTGCAAGGGGATGAGCGGGACTCCGATTATGAGCGGAATGCACAAATTGCGGAGGAGCATTACAGCGAAGGCGATTGCATACCAGAGCAGCGTTTGACCCGCGCTAAGCCCCTGACTGAATCGAAAGCGGCGGACATAGTCGCGCAAGCCTTCGTTGGCGCCCGTCGCGCCGACAACAATTAGTGCCGCGATGGCCGGAGCGGCCACGTAGATGTTGCCGGTCCAGAAGATTGGCTCGGCCAGCGAGAGACGCAGCCACAAATAAAGTGAGGAACCGGGAACGTTTGCGAGACCAAGAGCTCGGGTCAACCGCTCAAACTCAGCGAAGTAGTCGAACGACCCTCCATGGACCCATGACCAGAATTGCGGGGTGAGCAGCAGGGATCCAACGAGAAGGATCGGAATGCCAAAGGCGAGTATTAGGAACATAGCGAAGGGATGACGGCCCAGAAAACCGCCGCGCGTTCCGTTCGGTCCGAGCATTGTAGTGGCCGGCGTATTCATCTCCTTCATCCTCGCCGCGTAACCGCATCCTGGATACATGCGTACGCATCAGCGTCATCCGTCAAGACTGCCTAGTCATTGCACGGATCGCGGCCGGCATTTTAACTAAGTTTGGCCTCGAATTGTTCCTAAATCAGTGAGTGACCACGGTGTGCGACCCCGCACAGTTGCCTTAGCCCAAAAGATTTTTACATCTACAGGGGGCAAGGACAGCAGCCAGTTCATCGAGGTAAATAAGGACACTGGAGAAAAGCAGCCCTAGTTGAAAAATACTAGATACACTATTTCTCTGCGCGCATACTATCCCGGCTATTCCGCGGGAGGATAACCACATGAAACTTAAGCGAATTTTGACTGGGGCTACTTTACTTTTTCCGATTTTGGCGTTTGCTTTGATTAGTCTGGCCGACACTGCTGTCACCGTGAAAGGCTATGTCCTGGACTCGGCTTGCGCGTTCACAAAAGGCCTGGATAAACCGATAAGCAAAGAATGTGCTGTCGCTTGCGCAAAAGCTGGTTCGCAGTTGGTGATCCTGGCGGAAGACGGGAAAATCTACTGGCCCATCGCCGCCACCACACCTTCCAGCGGACAGAACGAAAAGCTGCTTCCTTACGCCGGAGCAAAAGTCACGGTCACCGGAAAGATCTACGATCGCGGCGGGTCCAAAGCCATCGTAATCGACAAAATCGCCGCTCAGTAATCTCGCCGGCAAATTTGAAAATCGCTCGTCCAAGCGTCATGCCAAAAAGTACGCCCCAGTCTCCGGCCAAGGCCATGAGACTGGGGCTTTTTTGCTGCGCTTAGCGGCTAATCCGTATCACGAGTGATGGTCGGTACCGCAACAAGAGCCGGCTGACTTCGCGCCACCAGTGCTCGCAGTAGAAGCTGCGGCCATCGAGGAACCGGCAGGGGCAGCCTCATAATAATTGTCCTGGTAACGGTCATGATGGCGAACCCAATCCATGGGATGTGGCAGATCCGCTTCGTTGCGTCCTTTTGGCGCGATGTCCAGATAGTTGTAAGCCATAATGCCGCCTTCCAGCCCGCGTCCAAAGGTGGAATAGGTGTGGAAGATGTTACCGGCCGCATCCTTGTAAAACACACTCGCGCCGGGTCCTTCCTCGCTGGGGAAATGCTGGACCGTATAGTTGTAATACATCTGTTGTTTGGCCATCTCCTCCTTTGTAAAAGAAACGTTGTAATCGAAGTTGAAATCGTTGCCAAAGGATGAATACCATTTGAAGCCCCAATTCATTCGCTTCTGGAACGCCTGAATATCGGCAATGGATGCGCGTGAAATTGCTACCAGCGTCACGTCGCGATTCGCCAGATGCGTCACCGCGCCATCCATCCCGTCCCCCAGCATGGAACAACTCGGGCAGCCTTCTTTCCATCCCGGCCCAAACATGAAGTGATACACGATCAGCTGGCTGCGGCCTCCGAATAGATCGCTGAGCGAAACCTTCCCGTTCGGTCCATCGAAAACATAATTCTCATCCACTTTCACCCATGGCAGTTCCAGGCGCTCGGCATTCAATGCGTCACGCTGCCGGGTGAAGTTCTTCTCTTTGGCCAGAAGTGCTTTTCGCGCTTCTAACCACTCCTTCTGCGAAACGACCTTATGCTCTCGTGCAGTGCTTGCGCTCATGCCTTATTCTCCTTTGCTATGATCATTTTTTATTTGAGGAAGCTGGAACTCTTTGGGAGCAACCGCCACGCGAGGGCGGTTGGCTTTTTTACGTCCACGAACGGAAACAATCCTGGCCACAAGTGCAGTGACTCCGCCAGTGGAAATCACACTGCCTGCAACCAAACCCGCGCTGGCGAAACATACTGGACACATAGCGACTCTCCTTCCCATGAACGCAATACTCCGCGAAATTTAATGCAACTGCTGCGCTTCGAATCTCAGGCGCAGACGGTTGTGCGTATAACTCCATCCCGTGTTGACGTTTTTCTTGTCTTCGTCAGGAATCAATCCCATCGCATAATGCCGGAACTTGATCAATGTGCCTCCGGCATTTTCGCTCAAGCGATACTGCAAGTTGGAGATCGCTGGGTATGACATAAACAGCGGGCCGGTCAGTTCCAGAAGCGTGGGCCTTTTGATGGCTTGCACAAGCGCCCAGAAATGCCCGTTGCCATCGCCCAAATCGCGATACCACCTTCCGCCTGGCCATGCTTCCAGTTTCATGGGCATTGGCCGTCCCTCGCCCGCCTCGTTGTGAGGGCCAATCTCCTCAAGCAACGCGTCGAAGGTGGTTTGTAAAGGCGCGCGTACCTGAATTTCCTGGTGAATGATGAGCGTCAGTTTTTCCAGTGCTGCTGCGCTGCTGTCCATGGCTTCTCCTGCCTTCATGATTTTTCCTCCCCTCACTTGAGGATTCCCTGTTCCGCTCGCTCTTTGATGCGGAGCAACTGCTGTCGCCACAACTTTTCAAACGTACTAGTCCACTCATGCAGTGGACGTATGGCATCGGAGTTCGTGCGGTAAAGAATTCGCCGGCCATCTCGCCGCGCGCTTACCAATCCAACTTCGTGTAAGACGCGCAGGTGCTTGGAAACGGATGGCTGCTCAAATCCCAGCGAAGCCACGATTTCTCCCACGGGACGCTCGTCCTCTGCGAGGAAGCTCAGAATGGCGCGGCGCCGAGGCTCGGCTACCGCGTTGAATGCGTCGGAGGTTGTGGAAGCCCGTGACATGCGCTCAATATATTCCCATACAGGAATATGTCAAGCACTATTTTGTGCCTCTCCACTAACTCCTTAGAAACGAAAGACATACGATAGCTTCACGAAGAATCGGCGCCCGTCGTTGATATACCCGTTTCTCGTCCGTTGCAGATTTCCGTTAGGGTCGAGCCGCAACTATGGATCAAGGTTTTGTAAATTGCTGTTGTAGCCCGCATAAAGTGCAGTGCCGGGATGGAGCAGATACGTCGCAAGAAAATCTACGTTGAAGTTCTTCGTAGTCGGCAGAGCGGAATTTGCCGGATTCGAAAGCACCGACGAATACTGCCCGATGAAGCGCACGGAGAATTCACGAGTAAATTGATAATTCCACTTGGAACGGATGATGTGATTGTTAAAGATCGAAGCGCCGTTAGTCTTCCTCAGCCTTTGAACCAGATGTTCATTTTCAATCGTCAATCCCGTAAACGGCCGGATTGTGGCGTTAATTGACGCGGAATCTGATTTGGCCAGCATCGGCGGTCCGACGGCAGGATCGTAATTGGTGTCTTGGCCGCGGTCGATCTCTCCAATAATCAACACCGGCTTGAAATAGCCAAATGTGAGGAAAAACCCCTGATGGTTGTGTGGATATTCCAACGTCGTGGGAATGGCATCGTAATCCTTGTGTCGCAGCGTCTCCGGTCCACCATTTACGAAAGCCCCGAAAGCAGTTTGTCGGCGAAAAACGAATCGATAATTCACGTTGGCAAAATGTTCCAGGCCCAGTCCCGTATGATCCCAGATTGCATACGCAAAGGCGCTGGGTCCGTGCCACTGCAAAGGGCCACTTTCTCTCCTGAACCGGTAATCTGATTGCCTTTCGTGTTATTGACCTACTCCGGGGCGATTCCTGCAGCAGGAAAACAGGTCTCTCGTCGCCGCCACCGGTTATAGAATTTAGACTCTTCCGACCGCGAAATGTTTTCTACGAAACGATTCCTTCCGCTTCCTTCCCATTCTCTGCTAGGTCCGCATATTATTGATAATTATGACGAGAATCGTGTGTTCGGGCTTTCTGTTTGATATGGACGGTGTGCTGGTGGATTCAACTCCCGCTGTGGCGCGCGTATGGTCTCGCTGGGGTCCGCGCCACGGATTCGACCCTGCATGGGCCACGAAGATGGCCCACGGTCGACCAAGTTTATCGACGATTCAGGAACTGCTTCCCAATGCCGGCCCCGAAGTACATCAACGCGAAAACGAATGGATGGAACGCGAAGAGATTCTGGACGTCGCGGACGTCGTCGCTCTCCCGGGCGTTGTGGAATTACTCTCTGCTCTGGCACCTGATCAATTCGCTGTAGTCACTTCCGCAACGCGTCCCTTGGCCGAGGTTCGCCTCGGCGCCGGAAGTGTCTTGAAATTTGCCTGCAATCTGATCACCGCAGACGATATTCTGCACGGCAAACCCGATCCTGAGCCTTACCTGAAAGGCGCTGCCCTCCTCAACCTTCCCCCCGCAGAGTGCATTGTGATTGAAGACGCGCCGTCCGGAGTTCGTGCTGGCAAAGCCGCCGGTTCACGCGTCATCGGTGTCCGTACCACGACTCGCGACGAAGAACTTCTCGCTGCCGGGGCGGACTGGATCGTCAATGACTGCTCTTCCCTTCGTCTGCTTCCTACAACTGCCGGCAAGACAGAGTTTGAACTGAACACTTTCGAGACCCCTCGTGCTCCCAAAATGAGCTAGAATGCGTCGAATCTCATAAGTCGTCTATTGTCCCCTCCAAGGAGAAACGTCGGAATGAACAGGAAACTGTGGAAGGATTTGCTGTGCTCGGTAATCGTCGTCGCGTTTCTAGCCACCAGTGCGGCACGCGCCCAGGAGAAGGACGCCAAGCCCGCTGACAAGCCTGCCGACAAAGCAGCGGACACAACTCCCCCCAAAGAGGAATCCACCGTTACAGAGCACATCATCAAGGTGGCGGGCCAGGCCATACCGTACAAAGCAACCGTTGGCAGTATCCTCATAAAAAACGAAAAAGACGAACCGGAAGCGCTGATTTACTACACCGCGTATACCAAGAGCGATGTGAAGGATATGAGCCAGCGGCCCTTGGCTTTTGTTTACAACGGCGGACCCGGCTCTTCTTCGTTATGGCTACACATGGGATCATTTGGCCCGAAAAGGGTAGTTACGGTAAACGCCGGCGTCACTCCTCCGGCTCCCTACAAGCTGGAAGACAATCCAAATTCCCTGTTGGATAAAGCCGATCTGGTTTTCATTGACCCCGTTGGAACGGGCTTCAGCAAAGCCGCAGGCAAGGCACAGGACAAGGACTTCTGGGGCGTGGATTCCGACGCCCGTTCCCTGGCAAATTTTGTGCAGTCTTATGTCAGCCGAAACAACCGCTGGAACTCGCCTAAATTCTTGCTCGGCGAGAGCTACGGTACCTTTCGCAATGCCGCTCTAGCCAGCGTTTTGCAGAATCGCTACGGAATGTATTTGAACGGCCTGGTGATGATCTCCTCCGTCTGGGATCTCGGCACGATCTCCTTCTATCCTGGCGAAGATCTCTCCTACATCCTCTATCTTCCGAGTTATGCCGCGACAGCGTGGTATCACAAAGTCCTGAGCGATCGCCCGGATAACTTGCCCGCTTTCCTGCAAGACGCGCGCGCTTTTGCCAAAGGTGAATACGCTGCCGCGCTGCTCAAAGGCAGCACTCTATCCGCTGCCGAAAAGTCTGCCGTGGCCAAAAAGATGGCGAATTTCACCGGCCTTAGCGAAGACTACCTCGTGAAATCAGATTTGCGCGTGAAGCTGCCTCAGTTCACGCAGGAATTACAACGAAGCCGCGGCCTCACAACTGGACGCCTGGATGCTCGCTTTTCTGGTCCTACCTATAACCTCGTCGGAGAAACAGCCGACTACGACCCACAGGAATCCGCAATCAGCGGCGCATTTGTGGCTGCGTATAACGTCTACGTTCGCGAAGAATTGAAATTCAATCCAGATCGCGAATATCACATCTTCGCTAATTTTGGCGATAACCGCTGGGACTGGAAGCACCAGGCGGGAGACTTTGCCTTCTTTCCCGGTTCTCCCAACGTATCCCTGGATTTGGCCGGGGTCATGTTGCTGAACACCAAACTGCAGGTGGAAATGGAAGATGGGTTTTACGATCTGGCCACCCCCTTCATGGAAGCCGAATACGCCACCGAACACCTGGGTTTGCCAGAAAACCTGCAGAAGAATATTCATCACAAATATTACGAAGCCGGCCACATGATGTACTTGCACGACGAGGATCAGGGCAAGCTCAAAACCAACGTTGCGGCCTTTTTGGAAGCGGCTTCCAAACAACAGTAGCCCTGTGGCTCAAGTGCCGCGTTAACTGGTCACGTTGACGGCAAGTCCCATGAACTATCTGTCTGGTCGCTTGAATTGCAACCAACCCAGCCAGACTATGTTCGCAAAAGGCCAGTAACCAACAGTGGAAACCTGTACTTCCGGTCCCACTCGCCTTTTCGAACCATGCTCTACACTGAGAGTGTCAATCAAGGAAGATGAAAATAGGCTGCGGTTGGGGCCTGCCTGCTTCCACAAACTGACATCTCAGGGGACCCATGAGCACGACACCTCCAGTGCCACCGGTGCATCGCACCATCAATGTGCCACAGTTGATTGCCGCCATGCTGGCGGCTAAATCCCATGTCAGCGATCTTATTTTTTCTCCCGGGCGCGCTCCACAAGTGGAAGTCAGTGGCCAGCTCGTCGAGTTGAAGTTTAAAGGACTCGAACATCTTTCTCCTTTCGATACGGAGTTTATCTCTTCCGCCATCATCGGGAAAAACGAGCATGCAGCCCACAAACTGGAGAAGGAGGGTTCTGCCGACCTTTCCTATGGACTGAATTCCGCAAGGTTCCGCGTAAATATCTTCCGCCAGCGTGGTAGCTGTGCAATCGTCATGCGCGTTATCCCTGAAAAAGTGCCCACCTTTGCGGACTTGAATCTTCCGCCACAACTGAGTGAGATTTGCGCCCTTCGCAACGGCGTCGTACTGGTCACTGGGCCAACCGGTTCCGGAAAATCCTCGACTCTCGCCGCCGTGATCGACAAGCTGAATACAGAGAAGGCCATTCACATTTTGACCATCGAAGATCCGATTGAGTTTTTGCATGGCCACAAAAGGGCCACCATCCACCAACGCGAGCTACACAGCGATACACCAACCTTCGCAGCAGCTCTGCGCGGCGCACTCCGACAGGCACCCAAAGTAATTCTCGTTGGCGAAATGCGCGACCGCGAAACGATTGAGATCGCTCTGGAGGCCTCGGAAACCGGCCATCTGGTGCTCTCCACTCTCCACACGATTGACGCCGCAAAAACAGTTGAGCGCATCGTTGGCGCCTTCCCCATGGAAGATCAGCAGGGGATACGCAACCGCCTCTCGAAGGCGTTCCGTTTTATTCTCTCGCAGCGGCTTTTGCCACGCCTCGACGGGAAAGGCCGCATCGCGGTTATCGAGATTCTCAAATCAACTATGCGCACTCGCGACTACGTTGAAAAAGGCGAGGGTGAGGGCAAGACGCTCCTCGATGCCATGCGAGACGGAAGCAATGACGGCATGCAGCACTTTGACGGTGAAATCGAGAAGTTGATTCGCAGTGGCGTAATCGACTTGGAAACCGGCATGACCTACGCCACCAATGCCGGCAACATGCGGCTTGAGTTGACGGACTTCATCGAGAAAATGCCCAAAGCAAAAGCAGGGCAGGCGTCAACCGAACAAGAGTCGGAACTCGAAATCGTCAGCTAGCAAGATCTTGCATCTGACAAAACACTCTCTCGCGAGAATGTTTGGGACCTGATTCCTACACACTCTCTATTCGCTTGCATTTTCTTCCCACAAACGTATGATGTGCGCGAATGAAAACTTCCGCGAGACTACCCTTTGCCGACCACTTCCGATAGCGCCCTCCCTGAAGGGCAACTGCATCCTGTTCACCCTCGTAAGGAAAAAGGCAAACTGCTCCAGATACTTGGCGTTGGTTTCGGAATTGCCGTCGCTGTTGGCAACTCCATTTCTGCTGGTATTGTGCGCACTCCGGGAGACATCGCGGCACGTCTGCCGAATGGTTGGCTGTTTTTCGCGGTTTGGTTTGGCGGCGCTTTCTATGCCCTTGTCAGCGCATTCCAACTCGCCGAACTTGGCTCCGCCATTCCCAAAAGCGGCGGTCAATACAACTTTTCTCGTCGCGCCATAGGCGATTACGCGGGATTCATAGTTGGCTGGAGCGATTGGCTCTCCACTTGTGGCACCACCGGCGCCGTCGGGATCGTTATCGGCGAATACATGGCACACATGTTTCCCGTGTTCGATGGGGCGCAGCGCATCAAGATTACCGCTGTCTCGATCATCGTCGTGTTCGCCCTTTTGCAGTGGAAGAGCGTCAGCTTCGGCAGCAAGGTGCAGAATTTCACGACCGTCCTGAAGGGGCTCGTGTTTTTCGTGATGGTGATTGCGTGCTTCTCCATGGGCGGGGGCGTGCGACATGCCGCTGAGGTTGCTGCGACTGCGAAAGGCATCGCTCCACCACTGATCCCTGCCGGAGCAGCACTCATTACCGCGCTCCTGTTTGGCATCCAGGCCACCATCTACACGTATGACGGTTGGGATGGTGTGATCTATTTCGGCGACGAAATCAAAAATCCCGGCTATCTGGTTCCTCGTGCCATCTTCGCCAGTCTCTTCTCCATCGTCATGATTTATCTGCTGATCAACGCGGCTGTGCTTTACGTCTTGCCGATGAATGAAGTGGCCGGCAATAACTTCTCCCTGGGCCTGGCCGCCCAGCGCGTCTTCGGGCCCCACGGAGATTTCATCTTCCGCTCCATCATGGTGATCGCGCTCTTCAGTTCCCTGAATGCCCTGCATCTGATGGGGGCACGTGTAATCTATGCTATGAGTCGCGACGGCTTGTTTTTCCGCGCTGTCTCTGGCATCAACAAGGGCGGCACGCCAACGATCGGCCTGCTGCTCAGCGCACTTGTTGGAGTAGCATTTGCCATCTTCAGCTTCGAGCGGGTCATCGCCATGCTGGCCTTCTTCTTTGTCACGAATTACCTGCTTTCCTTCACTTCCATGTTCATCCTTCGCTTGCGTCAACCGGAGATGGCTCGCCCCTATCGCGCCTGGGGCTATCCCTGGACCACCGCGCTGGCCCTGCTTGGCTCGATTGGATTCCTCGTCGAAGCCATCAGAGAGGATCGTACCAATAGCATCTTCACTTTGATTGCACTCGCCTGCAGTTATCCCGTATATCGCATCCTGAAAATGGTCTCCAACCGGTCGGCCGATACTGCTACGCAATAAAAAGGGCGAATTTTCATCCGCCCTTTCTCTTCATCTAAATTTTATAGCTGACAGTTTTAGCTGATTTTTTCCGCCACAGCCTTTCCCTGCATGAACAGCAACAAATAATCCTTGCTGCCGGTCTTGGAATCTGTGCCCGACATATTGAATCCTCCAAATGGGTGCGCGCCGACCATCGCTCCCGTGCACTTCCGGTTCAGATAGAGGTTGCCGACATGGAATTCGTCCTCGGCCCGGCGAATCCTTTCTTTGTTTTTAGAATAGACGGCGCCCGTCAAACCAAACTCCGTGTTGTTCGCGATTTCCATCGCGTGATCGAAATTCTTTGCCTTGATCACCGCCAGCACCGGACCAAACACTTCCTCCTGTGCCAGACGTGCGTGCGGATCAACATCCGCAATAATCGTGGGTTCGATGAAGTAGCCGTCCCCCGGAGCGCGATTGCCTCCCGCCACCAGCCGCCCTTCCTTCTTGCCTATCTCGATGTAATTCAGAATGCCCTTCATGGCGCCTTCGCTGATCACCGGCCCCATGTAATTATTCGGGTCGTCCGATGGGCCCACCTTGATCTTCTTGGTGTGCTCCAGCAGTTTGCTTAGAAATGAGTCGTATACTTTTTCACTGACGATCACTCGCGAACACGCCGAGCACTTCTGCCCTTGATAACCAAATGCGGCCTGCGCTGTCCCTTCGGCAGCCGCGTCGATGTCGGCTTCTTCGTCTACGATCATCCCGTCTTTGCCACCCATTTCCAGCACGGTCCGCTTGATCCACTTCTGTCCCGGCGAAGCCTTTCCGGCAAACTCCGCGATACGCAAGCCTACTTCCTTGGAACCCGTGAATCCGATATAACGCGTCTTCGGATGCTGCACGATCACGTCGCCAATCACCGCTCCGGACCCCGTCAGGAAATTTACTGCTTCCTTCGGGACGCCCGACTCAAACAGAATGTCGATGAATTTTGCGGCAATAGTCGGCGAATCCGCCGCAGGCTTCAGTACCACCGTGTTGCCTGTAACCAGCGAAGCCACCACCAGGCCCGCCATAATCGCGCACGGGAAATTCCACGGCGGAATAATCGCGCCCACTCCCAACGGGATGTACACCATATAATTTCGTTCGCCGCGCATTGGCGTAAGTTTCTGCGGCTCGGCCAGTCGCAGCATTTCCCGGCCGTAAAATTCACAAAAATCGATTGTTTCCGCAATGTCCGCGTCGGCTTCGATCCAGCTCTTCCCAACTTCGTAGCAGACCAGTGCGGCCAGTTCAAACTTGCGTTCCCGAACAATGGTGGCTGTCTTGAATAGATACTTGGCACGCTGTTCCGCTGGAACTTTCTTCCAGGTATCGAAATACTTGTTGGCCGCTTCGATGGCTTCCACGGCCTGTTCTTTGGAGGCGTCCTGAAAAATGCCAATCACTTCCGAAGGACGCGAAGGGTTGGTGGACTTTTTCTTGCTCTGGGTGATCACCTTCTGTCCGGCGATCCACATCGGGTACTCGTGCCCGAACTCCGCCTTCACCTTCTTAAGTGCTTCTTCCATCTTTTTTCGATTGTCTGCATTCGAAAAATCGATAAATGGCTCGTTGGTGAATTCCGTCACATGCAATTTAGTTTCGGCAGTAGCCATGCGCTTCTCCTCTAATCATGGGAACACTTAATTATAGGGCGGGTGGTCATAGCCGAACAAGTTGCCATTAAGACCATTGCTGGCCTTTGGTAGCCGCCTGTGGCACTCTACTGACATGGGAAACAAAGATCGTGGTGGTCGTGAAAAGAAAAAACCGAAGAAGAAGCCAGCCCCCAGCATGCAGGCACCGCCTCCCCTGGTGAGGACCCCGGCACCGAGTATTAGGACGCCGGAACCACCCAAGCCATAGCAGGGTGCTCCATCTCTTCGCTATCTTATCGAATTCGCTCAAGTCCCAGGGGTGTTCCTGGCCATGCCGCGTTAGTGCCCAATCGAAGTCGCTACTTGCCGCCGAGTTCCTGTACCGCTTCTGAGAAAATCTGCGTGTGACGATCGATGTCTGCTTCTGTTGTGTCTGGGCACATCAGCGCCATATTGTGGAATGGCGTGAGCAGAACCCCTCGGTTTAATGCATAGAGGTGGAGGAAAAGCTCCAGTTCGAAATCGCTCGCAGCTGCGGATTCGCCTCCATTCCTCGGAGCTTTCGTGGCGAATGTGTATTCGGCTCGGCATCCCAGGCGTTGCACGTTCCAGGGCAGCTGGTGCTTCTTGATCTCTGTGGAAACGCCGTCATTAAAGCGTATCGCCAGTGGGATCATTTTATCAAATGCCCTCGGCGTCAGCACGTGTTCAAGGGTAGACCGCATTGCCGCCAGCGAAAGAGCATTCCCTGCCAGAGTTCCGCCAATCCCTCCAACATCGCAATCTTCCAGGTGAATCCGCGCCGAAATTCGTTGCGCTACTTCTTCCGAACACCCGTAGGTCGCGCCGGGAATTCCACTCCCAATCGCTTTGCCAAACACCAGCATGTCTGGGTCTAGCTTCCATTCGGCCGTGCATCCGCCCGGCCCGGCGCAGATCGTATGCGTCTCGTCCGAAATAAACAGCGTGCCGTAGCGCTTGGCAAGTTCCCTGGCCTTCTTCCAATATCCATCGTCTGGCAGAATGATGCCGACATTGGTCATTGCCGGTTCGGCCAGCAGGCAAGCCACGTCATGATGCTTCAGCGCATCTTCCAGTACATTCAAATCGTTGAATTCCACCATCCGGGTGGTTTCCGCGGGATTCACCGGGGGGCCGATATTACCGCGGCGAGGCCCCACAACTCCCTCGTGCAGACCGGCAAACGTCTCGTCCACAGTGCCGTGATAGCAGTAATGGAAAACCAGAATCTTGGATCGCTCGGTGATCTCGCGCGCAATACGTATGGCAAAGCGATTGGCATCCGTAGCCGTTAGGGTGAATTGCCAGTAAGGGAGCCCAAAACGCTTCCTTAATTCCTCGCCAACGAAGACGGCATCCTCCGTCGGCAGCATAAACGTGATGCCTTCCCTCACGCGACGCGCTATCGCTTCGGCAACCACATCGGGAGAATGGCCGGTCATCGCGCCAGTATCGCCAAGGCACAGATCGATGTAATCGCGCCCATCCACACACTGGAAATGAGCGCCTTTCGCTTTGCTGACAAACACAGGAAACTGGCCCGCCCATTTTTTCATCCAGTTCATCGGCACGCCACCAAGCAGCGAACCTTGCGCACGTCGGTAAAGCGCTGCCGATTTTGGATGCTCATCAACAAAGCGCTTTGCCTCCCGCCCTTGCAGTCTTCTCAAATTGTCTCGATGGATTGTTGTCATGGGATTATCGCGGAGCGCCTCGGAAGGTGCCCCCTGGGAAAACAGTGCAAAGTCACTTCAGCGAAGTTCGTAGATGATTTCTTTCGCGGCGTTTGCTCCGGAAGCTCCTGTCAGACCGTTGCCAGGGTGCGTTCCGTTGCCACATAGAAATAATCCCGGCACTGGCGTCTGGTAACGCGCGCAGTCAAGCACTGGGCGCATGGTGAAGATCTGGTCTAGGGCCAGTTCCCCATGGAAGATATGTCCACCGGTGAACCCGTAGGTCGATTCGAGATCGAGCGGCGTTATCACATGCGCCGCCTCTACGATGTTCGCAAGATTCGGCGCAAACGCCCCCAACGTCTTGATCACGATGTTGGCCAACTCGCCACGCCGATCGCTCCAGTTCCCAGTTTTCAGAGTGTATGGCGCGAATTGGAAGTACGCCGACAGCACGTGCTTACCTTCCGGAGCCAGCGACGGGTCGAGTAGCGTCGGTATCGTGACATCGAGATACGGCGCAGTAGAAATCTCGCCATACTTCGAAGCATCGAACGCTTTTTCCAGGTAATCGAGTTCATGCCCTATGTGAATCCGCCCGGAAAGCGCTTGTTGTAATCCATCCGGACCAACAGCGTTCGACAATGCCGGAAAATGCGGCAAATCGCCCAGCGCCAGATGCACTTTCGCGACATTGCCTCTCGATCGGAAGTTTTTCATGCGCACTGCAAACGTAGGATCGAGATTCGCCGGATCGAGCAGTTTGAAAAATGTACGTTTCGGATCGACGCCCGAAACGACTGCCTCGCAGGCAATCTCTTCCCCATCGGCCAGCACCACGCCAGAAACCGTCCCATTCTTCGTGCGAATCTGCTGTACTTCCGCTTTCGTCCGGATTTCAGCGCCTGCCGCCTTCGTGGCTTCCACAAGTGCTTGGCTAAACGCCCCGAGCCCTCCACTTGGGAAAGACGCGGAACCTACGGGATGTGAATCCGCAGATGCGCGCAACAGCAGCACCGCGGTCGACCCAGCAGACCACGGCCCCAGTGCATTGCCGAAGATCCCACGCGCGGCTATTGCAGCCCGAACCAGCTCGCTTTCAAAAAACTCGGAGACGAAGTCCGCGACTGCCATCGGACCCCATCGCAACAAATCAAAAATTCCCGTTTTGCCCAGGCTGCGCACTCCGCGGCCAAGTTTCAACAGGTTCCACAGGTCTTCCGGCGAAGGCTTGTCGATGCCCGGTGGCGCGATGCCAGCCACTTGACTGAACACCGCCGCAACTTCCTCAAGCGCTTCGGCAAATTCCGTATAACGAGTTCCGTCTTTTGCGGAAAGCCGTGCGATGCCCCCGGCGGTTTTCGCCGCATCTTCATAGAACAGTACTGCTCGTCCATCAGGCGCGGGAGCGAACATGCGCGGGTCGGGCCGCAGAATCTTCAGCCCGAACTTTTCCAACTGAAGTTCTTTCGCGACATCGCCACGCAGAGGGCCAAGCGTGTGCGCCAGCGTTGAAGCTCGAAATCCCGGAGCAAATTCCTCGGTCACCGCACCGCCGCCTACGATTTCACGGCGCTCGAGTACAACAGGTTTGAATCCGCCTTTCGCCAGGTAGTACGCAGTAATCAGCGCGTTGTGACCACCGCCAATGAGAACTACTTTCTGTCCTATAGGCATGGTCAGTTCGCCGCCTTCTTCCATTCTTTCAGGATCACCTGGCTGGCAATCCTTCCGTTAGCGCCCATGATGCCGCCACCAGGATGGGTTGCGGATCCGCACATAAATAAGTTGCTGACCGGAGTGCGATAGTAAGCCCAGCCGGGCACGGGACGTAGAAAGAACAGTTGCTCCAGAGAAAGCTCGCCTTGAAAGATGTTGCCTTGCGTCAACCCGAATTCTCGCTCCAGGTCCAGCGGCGTAAGCACCTGCTTATCAATGATAATGTCTTTGATATTGGGCGCGTGTTCCGCAATCGTGTCGATCACGTTATTGCCAAACGCCTCGCGATGATCGTCCCACGTGCCTTCCGCCAATTTGTATGGCGCGTACTGCACAAAGCAGGAAAGCACGTGCTTTCCGGGAGGCGCGACGGACGGATCAGTCAAACTCGGAATCACCATGTCGATATACGGCCGCTTCGAATAATGGCCGTACTTCGCGTCATCATAGGCGCGTTCCATGTATTCCATTCCTGGAGATATCGACATCGCCCCACGAAGATGCTGGCCAACACCTGGCAGTGACTTGAAATTCGGCAAACCGCTGAGCGCCAGATTGACTTTCCCGGAAGAGCCACGGTACTTGTAGCGTCGCACGCTTTCCAGAAAATCTGATGGTAATTCTTTCGCTTCGATGAATTTCTCAAATGTCAGATGCGGATCAACGCTGGAAGAGACCACATTGGCGCGAATCTCCTCACCATCTTTCAGAACAACGCCGCTCACTCGATTGTCTTTGATCAGAATCTTGCTCACCGGCGCATTCACGCGAATCTCTACGCCAAGCTCTCGAGCCGCCGAACCGATCGAGTTCGAAATTGCACCGGTGCCGCCTCGGCTGAACCCCCACGACCGGAAGGCTCCGTCAATCTCGCCCATGTAGTGGTGCAAAAGCACGTAGGCCGTTCCCGGCGAACGAATTCCTAGAAACGTCCCGATAATTCCCGAAGCCGACATGGTTGCCTTCAACGCGTCGGTTTCAAACCACTGATCCAGAAAATCCGCCGAACTCATCGTCATCAATTGAACCAGCGTGTACCGTTCGTCGGAGGAAAGCTCGCGAAACCGTTGCAACATGAAGTGGAGCTGCTTCAGATCCTTCGGATTCAGCGTCGTCGGGTCCGGCGGGATCATCGAAAGCATGGGCTTCACGAACCGGCACATCGGCGTCATCATCTTCGAAAATTCGTCATAAGCTTCGGCGTCCAAACGGGAATGCCGCCGGATCTCGCGCTGCGTCTTCGCGTGATCGTTCACTCGCCATAAATAATCGCCATTCAGCATTGGCGTAAACGTGCCATCGAGGGGAAGGATTTCCAGTCCGTGCCGCGGAAGATCGAGTTCCCGAATAATCTCCGGCCGAAGCAGAGAAACCACGTAGGAACACTCGGAAAAAAGAAAGCCGGGAACGATCTCTTCGGTAACCGCCGCGCCGCCCAGAACTCCGCGCCGCTCCAGCACCAGAACTTTCTTCCCCGCTTTGGCCAGGTACGCCGCGTTGACCAGGCCATTGTGACCGCCGCCGATGACGACTACATCGTAGGACTGAGGCATTCGTTTATGACTCCGCTTATGAAGAGAGCGACAGGGAGCGAAAAGATTCAAATCATTCTACTGACAGCGCCACCGCTTCACAAGGTCACACGAACGAGGGAACGGGCGCTTACGGCGCTCACGAACCTTCCTTTACGTCTCTCTCGATTTCCTTCTATAATTTGCGCGCAGCATCTTCAGGAGGCTTTGTGCCGGTAGGAACTGCATTTCACGAAAGAACCCTCGCCCTTTGCGAGAGCCTGAATTACAAAGAATGGTCAGGCTACTACACCGTCGGCGTCTATGAGATGACGCATGAGCACGAATACAACGCTATCCGCAACACCACCGCGGTCATCGATATCTCACCCCTCTTTAAATATCGTGTCACCGGTCGCGACGCCACTAAACTTGTCAACCGTGTCATCACCCGCGACATTACCAAGGTCGCCGTCGATCAGGTCATCTACTGCTGCTGGTGCGACCCTGAAGGCCACGTCATTGACGACGGCACCATCACGCGCCTTGGCGAAAACGACTATCGCTGGACTGCCGCGGATCCCAGTTTGCGCTGGTTTAAGCAGAACTCTCTGGGACTCGATGTAGACATCGAAGATATTTCCGAAAAAGTGGCCGCTCTGGCCTTGCAAGGCCCAACTTCCGCCAAACTCCTCCAGGCTGCGTCAAACGTAGACATGGCCAAGCTGAAATATTTCCGTGTGGCCCATGGAAAAATTGCGGGCATACCGGTCGACATTTCGCGCACTGGCTATACCGGCGACCTCGGTTACGAAGTCTGGGTGAATTGGGCGGATGCGGTGAAAATTTTCGATGAGCTAATGCTCAAGGGACGGGCTTTCGATATTCACCTCGCCGGCATGGTCGCCCTCGACATTGCTCGCATCGAAGCCGGGCTGATTCTGATCGAGGTCGATTACATCTCCAGTAAGCGCGCATTGATCGACGACCAGAAGTACACCCCCGGCGAAATCGGCTTGGGGAAGTTAGTGGACCTGAAGAAAGAGAATTTCGTGGGTCGTGAAGCACTGGCCGCTGAGGCGAAACAAGGCGGACCGGCACGTTCTTTGGTAGGCCTGGAAATTAATTGGAGCGAAGTGGAAGCACTTTACGAAAAAATTGGAATGGCTCCGCAAGTCCCGGGCACGGCATCACGTGTCGCCGTACCGGTCTATCGCGGCGGCCGTCAAGTCGGTAAAGCTACCTCCACCACCTGGTCCCCGACGCTGAAGCGCATGATTGCTTTGGCATCCATCAGTCGCGAAAGCGCCACCCTGGGCACAACCCTTAGCATGGAATTGACGGTGGAAGCGTCGCGCAAAACCGTTTCCGCGAAACTCGTGCCTCTTCCCTTCTTCAACCCCCCGCGCAAGATGGCGCTGCCCACTCTGTAGTAACGCGCGCACAATCTGGAAATTACAGATTAAGGCGATTGTACTTTTTCAAGATCGCGCGCAACTGCTCGTGCGGTAGGGCGGTAACGTGGTGATTCTCGATCCCAGTCATGGATTCCGCCGCAATCATCGCATTGATAATCGCTTCCTCCGTTGCCTGTACTGTCGCGGCGAATACTGGATCGAGCGAATCATTCGGCATCATTTTTACATCGGCAATTTTATCGGGTAAAGCGGCGCCGGAATTTGCCGTCGAAAACGCAATGAAGATATCTCCCGAGCCGTTCCCTGAGATGCTCCCATTCCTTCCCAAGCCAAGCGTCGCCCGACGCGCCAGTCGTTTTAACTGGTGCGGCACCAGCGGTGCATCCGTGGCAATCACAATAATGATCGATCCGCGTTCCGCGATATCCGAAGGCTGATACGCATAAGGATCTTCTGAAGAAATCTCGCGCCCAACGGGAATCCCCGCCACACGAAAATTCTGCCGCGAGCCGTAATTGCATTGCACCAACACGCCAACCGTGTATCCGCCGTCCTTCTCGGTAAGTTTGCGCGAAGATGTCCCGATGCCGCCCTTAAACCCATTGCATACCATGCCGGTTCCGCCGCCAACGTTTCCCTCGTCCACACTGCCATTGTGCGCGGTGTCGATCGCATTGAACGCATGCTCGGGTTTTACGTGGAAACCATTAATGTCGTTCAGCCAGCCATCCCACGTCTCCGCAACAACCGGAAGCGACCACCAGTATCCGCTCGCATCGGGTTGGCCATGCGTAACACGCCACTGAATCACCGCATCTCGAACCACGCCTACGCTGTGCGTGTTCGTGATCATCACCGGCCCTTCCAGAAATCCGGATTCTTCTACCCATGTGGTCCCAGTCATTTCACCGTTGCCATTCTGAGCAAACCACCCGGCAAAAACTGGATTCATCATCGAGTCCTTTCCGCGCGGCAGAATGGCAGTTACGCCGGTACGCACAGGCCCTTTGCCAATCTGAAGTTTCCCTTGGCCGGAAATCAGCGTGGTGTGGCCCACGGTAACGCCGCTTACATCCGTTATTGCATTCAAAGGGCCGGGAGTGCCGTCAAACGGCACACCGAGATCGCGGGCGCGCGCTTTTGTTTTGGGCTTTTCCTGCGAAACGATTTGCGAGTTGAATACAATAAAGGACAGCACGAGGACAACGAAAGCAGCGGGACGGCGCATTCAGAGGTTCTCCCCAAATTGGATAAACGGACTGCGTAGTTTTAGAACATCTATCCGGCCCAATCAAGTGGAAAAGACTTTGTCCAAAGCAAACTGCAGCGCATCCGCAATCAGTTTCGATTCCTCGGCGGTAATAATGAACGGTGGCGCCAGCAGAACGTGGTCGCCTCGAAGCCCGTCAACGCATCCTTGCGTTGGATAAGTCAGCACGTTTTTCTCCAGCGCAGCTTGCCGTATCTTTTCTGCGATACCCGCTTCTTTGGGAAATGGTTCGCGTGTGGATTTGTCCTTCACGAATTCGACCGCCTGCAGCAATCCCAAACCCCGCACTTGCCCCACGTGTGGATGAGACTCAATCTTAGAGAGCGCCTTACAAAGAGTTTCGCCCGCGGGAGTTACACGCTCGAATAGTTTGTGCGCCTCTAGGTAATCGAATACGGCGTTTCCTGCTGCAGTACATACCGGATGCGATTGATACGTGAACCCATGCATGAACGCCGCCGTTCCCTTTTCATAGGCCTCGGCCACGTGGGGCGCCACCAGCACCGCACCTAGTGGCGCGTATCCGCTCGCAATTCCCTTTCCGGTAAGAATAATGTCTGGTTCCAGTCCCCAATGTTGGCAGGCAAAAGGCTTTCCGGTCCTTCCCATGCCGCACATCACTTCATCCGCTATTAACAAGATTCCGTGCTTCCGGCAAATCTCCGCGATGCGCGCGGTATACCCGTCGACTGCCGCCGCAGCCCCCAGCGTCGCACCCACCACCGGCTCAAATATAAATGCAGCTACCGAAGCCGCGTCGTTAGCTCTCAGGAAAACATCCAGATCATCTGCGCAGGCCAGATTACACTCGGGGAAGCTTTTGCCGAATGGGCAGTGATAGCAGAAACACGGCGCAACGTGACCCCACTCCGGAATCATCGGCGCGTACGGCGCGCGTCGCACCACATTGCCGCTAACCGACATCGCGCCTAACGTGCTCCCGTGATAACTCTGCTTGCGCGAAATCACCCGGTAGCGCGACGGTTGCTTGGTCTCCAGAAAATATTGCCGCACCAGCTTCAGCGCGGTTTCTGTGGCTTCCGATCCCCCAGAAGTAAAATAAACTCGTCCTCCATTTTGAAAATTTCGTGGCGCAATCGCTAGCACGCGAGATGCAAGCTTCTCTGCCGGCGTGGAATGAAATTGCGTTGTGTGGGCAAATGCAATCTGACTGGATTGCTCCGCCATGGCCTTCCCAATCTCGGCAACACCGTGGCCAATACTCACCACGGCAGCCTGGCCAGAAGCGTCGAGATAGCGCCGTCCATCGGCGGCGATGATCCAACTGCCTTCACCGCGAACTGCGACTGGATAATTCTTGCGAAGATTGCGAGAAAATAATGAGGTGGGATGAGTGACTGTGCTCATAAATCGATTGTAGCAAAAGGGCGCCCGCTGAGCGGTCACTGAACAAATTGGCCTGCTCGCTCGAACCAGCCAAAAAGGCACCTTTCCGCCTAGTGTGATACTCTTTCGCCGGTTCGGAGGTTTTTCCTTAATGACGCATTCTTTCCGGCACTTCGCCATCATTTCATTGACGATTATTCTGCTCTTTGCAAGTAACCTTCACGCCCAGTCCACCCAGAAGCCCGTACACCTCGCCGTCGATCTGCGCGATGCTCCGAAACATATTTTCCACGCAACTCTCGAATTCCCTGTGAAGCCCGGCGCACTCACACTCGTCTACCCCAAGTGGATTCAAGGTGAGCATGCGCCAACGGGCCCGGTGGACAATCTGACCGGCTTGAAGATGCACGCTGCTGGTAAGGAAGTTCCTTGGCATCGCGACCTTCTTGATATGTACGCGTTTCATCTCGACGTACCGGCGGGAGCGGAGAGTCTGGAAGTGTCGCTCGACTATTTGTCTCCTGCCGAAACCAGTGGCTCGAGAGAAACGCCAACGTCCACCGCCCAGATTGCCATGCTCAACTGGTACATGGTTTCGCTCTACCGTCAGGGAACGAAGACGGACGATCTTACTTACGAAGCCACGCTTCGTCTGCCCGATGGCTGGAAATATGGCACTGCTTTGCCAGTAGCAAAGGAAAGCGCTACTGAGATTTCATTTGCGCCTGCTACTTATACCAGGCTTGTCGATTCTCCCGTCATCGCTGGAGCCTATTTTCGCGATATCGATCTGGCACCTGGCCAGAAGCCGGCCCATATGATCCACATTGCCGCCGATGGTCCTGCTGCCCTGCAAACCAGTCCCGAGGAAGTTCAGCACCTTAGGCAATTGGTTGCAGAAACTGGCGCGCTCTTCGGCGCTCGTCACTACCGTCGCTACGATTTTCTGCTCACCCTCAGCGAACACCTGCCCGTCGATGGTGTGGAACACAACGAATCCAGCGCCAATCGCACCCCCGAAGCTCTCTTTCTCGATCCCGACGTCCATGAAACCCAGATGGATTTGCTCCCGCACGAGTTCACACACTCCTGGAATGGAAAATACCGCCGCCCCGCTGGCCTCGTCACAACCGATTATCAGGCTCCCCTCACCACGGATCTGCTCTGGGCCTATGAAGGACTGACGCAATATTATGGTGTGATCCTCTCCGCCCGCTCGGGCTTCTGGACACCGGTTAAATTGCGCGAATATCTCGCTTCAACGGCGGGCTTTCTGGACGATCGCGCCGGAAGAACCTGGCGCAATCTACAGGACACGGCAACCGCTTCGCAAATCCTCTATGGCATGCCCACTGGCGGCACCGGTTGGCGCCGCAGCGTGGATTACTACGAAGAAAGCGCCTTGATTTGGCTGGAAGCGGACACCATCATTCGCCGCGAATCCAAAAACAAAAAATCACTCGACGATTTCTGCAGAAAATTTCACGGCGGCGAAAATTCCGGGCCACTGGTTGTTTCCTACACATTCGACGACTTGGTCACAACGATGAACGAAATTGCACCCTACGACTGGCGCACTTTTTTCACCGATCGCCTGAACTCTCATGGCCCCGGAGCCCCCTTGGGCGGTTTGGAAAATAGTGGGTGGAAACTGGTTTATACCAGCGAAATGAACGACCACCAGCGCTCCGGCGAAATCGTTGATCAAGAAGTGGATGTGGAGTTCTCCTTTGGCTTTCAGGTACACGTGACCGGTGGGGAACAAAGCGATCGCATCCTCGACGTGATTCCCGGTTCGCCCGCGGATCGCGCAGGACTCGCCCCTGGGATGCGCTTGATCGCTGTCGACGGCCGCAAGTGGACACCTGACGTTTTGCGCGACGCCATCCGTCGCTCAAAAACAACCAAGGAACCCGTCGCCTTACTTGCCGAGAACGGAGATTATTTCAGAACCTACGCAATCGACTACCACGGCGGTGAGCGTTATCCCCACCTGCAGCCAATCGAGGGGAAAACCGACGTGCTGGCGGAAATCTCCCGCATGAGAGCCGCTCCTGTGCCGTTGCCGACCAAGTTTTAATCGCAGCCTTAGGTTTCCATCCAGGGGAGACGTGACCCAGAATTCCCCCACTCTCGTTCGCACGATCGGCCGCTGGAGCCTGATCGCTCTGATGGTAAATTCCATCATCGGCGTCAGTATTTTTCGACTGCCATCCGATCTCGCCGCCAGGTTGGGCGGCCTCAGCCCGCTTAGCTGCCTTGGCGCCGGCATCGGAATTCTGATCATTGCCGCTTGCATCGCGGAGGTCTCTTCCTATTATCAGGAAACTGGGGGACTTTACTTATATGCACGCGATGCTCTCGGCCCGTTCCCTGGCTTGCTCGTAGCCTGGCTCACCTGGCTGACCCGCATCGCTGCTCCGGCCGCGGCAGCAAACTTGTTTTACACCTATCTTTCGCAATTCTTTCGTCCGCTCAAATCCCGCCCCGCGGAATTGTTGCTTCTCGCCGTGCTTATCGGCCACCTCGCACTGTTCAATTACGTTGGGGTAAAGACGGGCAAAAACGTAAGCAACTTCTTCACGGTAGTCAAAGTCGGTTTCTTGCTTTTGTTTGTAATCGTGGGATTCCTGGCTTGGTTTATCAGGCCTGAAATTCGCATTCCTTTGACGATTCCCACAATCTCCTCGGCAAGTTGGTTTCAGGCGCTGCTCTTATTGGTCTATGCCTACGGTGGTTTTGAAGGCGCTCTCTTTGTCGGCGGCGAGACCACCAATCCCAAACGCGATACGCCCATCGCATTATTAACTGCCCTGGGAATCGTCGCCCTAATTTATACCGCAGTTCAATTTGTCACCGTTGCGACCCTGCCCAATGCCGGTGCCACGGGCAGTCCTCTCTACGAAGCAGCACTTCGATTCGTCGGTCCTACAGGGGCAACTGCTATCGCAATCGCCGCACTCCTCTCTGCTTATGGATACTTGAGCGCGAATTTGCTTCACGCTCCTAGAATCACTTATGCCTTGGCGGAGCAGGGCGATTTCCCAGGTTTTCTGGGTGCCGTCCATCCGAAATTCCGTACGCCCTACATCTCCATCCTGGTCTATGCCTTCTTGGTTTTCACGTTCGCGGCCCTGGGCACATTTCAGTGGAACGCTGTTCTTTCCGCCGTCTCAAGGCTTGCCGTCTATGGCGCCATGGCCATTGCTGTCCCTGTGCTCCGCCGAAAGCGGCCCGGTGAAGCTCAATTCCTGTTGCCTGCGTCGAATCTTTTTGCGGCCTTAGGGATTCTGTTCTCCATGATCCTCCTGACACAAATGGGCCGCGGCGAGTTTATGGTCGTTGGTACAACTTGCGCTATTGCGTTCGTAAATTGGTTTGCCATCAAGAGGTGAAGCAATGTCAAAGACGAGAATCGGCGATCCCTTCATGTCCGGAGGCGATTACGGACGATCGATGCCGAAGTTTTCGGTGAACCTGCTTGTGCGAAACGTGGATTGCTCCGTCAAGTTCTACCGCGATGTCATCGGCGTCACCGTCCGTTACGCTGACGGCGACTTCGCCGCACTCGAACTCCAAGGGTGTACTTTCATGCTGCATGCTGACCACACCTACGACCACCACCCATTCTTTCCGCGATTGGCTGGCTCCGGCTTGCGCGGCGATGGCGTGGAAATGCGATTCCTGGGAGTCGATCCCGATGCCATCGAGCAGCGTGCCCGCGCTGCTGGGGCCACAGTTCTTCAGCCCGCCAAGGACTTCGCTCACGGCTGGCGCGAAGTCATTATGGTCGACCCTGACGGCTACGTCTGGGCATTGGGCGTCAATATTCCGCCGTTAGCAGACCAATGACTGGCAATCAGCCGCCGGTCGTGACATGATTTTGTGTTTTGAAGATACATCCAGGCGTGCAAGTGCGGAGGAGAGCGGCATGAGAACAAGAAAGTTGGGCGCTGTTCTATTTACCCTGATGTTGGCGTTGACGGTATCCGCGCGTCTCGCGGCACAAGCAACCGCAAAGCATCCCCTTACCTTCGACGACCTCATCAAACTTCATCGCATCTCTACTCCCGATGTCTCTCCAGACGGGAAGTGGGTTGCGTACGCGACCTCCACACCAGACATGGAAGCAAATCGCGGCGCCAGCAATATCTGGATGATTCCCACGACTGGCGGCGAAGCTATCCAAGTGACGCAGGGCGGCCGCGATTCTTCGCCCTCCTGGTCGCCTGATGGCAAGACACTGGCGTTTCTATCGGCTCGCGACGGGAACTCGCAGGTTTATCTCCTCTCCATGGACGGCGGCGAGGCCAAGAAGCTAACCCAACTTTCCGGTGGAGCGGGTATTTTCAAATGGTCCCCTGATAGCAAGTACGTTGCCTTCACCTCGTCTGTTTATATCGACTGCAAAGACGATGCTTGCAACACCAAACGCGATGAAGAGAAAGAAAAGAGCAAAGTAAAAGCGCGCATCTACGATCATCTCCTCTTCCGCCATTGGGACCATTGGTCCGAAGGCAAACGCAGTCACCTGTTTGTGATGCCTGCCGATGGCAGCGCCCCGGCTCGCGACCTCAATCCCACCGCCGATTACGACATTCCTCCTGAAGAACGCAGCGGTCCCGGCGATATTAACTTCTCACCAGACGGCCAGGAAATTTGCTACACAGCGGTTACCGATAAAGTGGAAGCCGCCAGCACAAACGGCGATTTGTTGACCATTCCCGTCGCCGGTGGCGAGGCCAAGCGCATCACCAAAAACCAGGGATTCGATGGCAATCCTGTCTATTCGCCCGATGGTCGTTATATTGCTTACCACGCGCAACTCACCCCAGTGTACGAAGCGGATCGCTGGCAGGTGATGCTTTACGACCGCAAATCCGAAAAAATCGAGAACATTTCGGCCACATTCGACCGCAGCGCCGCTGATCTAAGCTGGTCGCCCGATAGCAAGACCCTCTACTTCACCGCTGAAAATGAGACTCTCCAGCCTATCTATTCCATGGAGCCAAAAGCCGGCGCCGTGCCCAAAAAATTGCTCGACGGTTTCAACAGTGCCTACTCCTTCAGCCATGACGGGAAGCTACTCGTCTCCGAACGCACCAGCCTCACCCAGCCCGGCGAACTCTTCGTCGCCGCTGGCGATGGCAGCGCTCTGAAGCAACTCACGCATGCGAACGATTCCCTGCTCGCCAACGTTGAAATGAACGCCCCGGAGACCTTCTGGTTTGAAGGTGCCGAGGGCACAAAAGTCCAAGCCATGGTGATTAAACCGGCCGGTTTTGTCGCCACTAAGAAATACCCAACGCTGGTTCTCCTGCACGGTGGACCGCAAACCATGTGGTCCAACGCCTGGGGCTACCGCTGGAACGCACAGGTGTTTTCGGGCGCTGGCTATGTCACATTGATGATCAATCGCCGCGGTTCTACCGGCTATGGCCAGAAATTTACCGATGAAATCACCAACGACTGGGGTGGTAGAGCCTACGTCGACGTCATGAAAGGAATCGATGCCTCTATCGTCAAGTTCCCCTTCATCGACAAATCCAAGTTGGCTGCCGCAGGCGGCTCCTACGGCGGTTACATGGCGGATTGGTTGGCCACGCACACCGACCGCTTTAAAGCCATCATCAGTCACGCTGGTGTCTACGATAAATTCTCGATGTATGCCACGGAAGAACTATGGTTCGAGGATCATGACATGCTCGGCACACCCTGGACCGCCGCGGAAAATTACAAAAAGTGGTCGCCCTCTACCTATGCCGGTGAACTCGGCAAATTCAAAACACCTACACTGGTAATCGCCGGCGAAAGAGACTACCGCGTTCCTTACACGCAATCGCTCGAGTTGTTCAGCGCCCTCCAACGCCAGGGGGTACCCTCGAAAATTATGATCTTCCCCGATGAGGGACACTGGATACTGAAACCACAGAACAGCCAACTCTGGTACAAGACTTTTCTGGATTGGCTCGCAACCTACTTGAAATGACCGGAAGATAGCCGCTATCGAGAGAAACTCTAGAAATGTCATCCTGAGGAGCGCGGTCTGCTACGAAGGATCTCAACCGCTGCGCCTGCACGCACTTTAATTGGAAGTCGTCCTGTCCACTTATACTTCCGCTAATTTCCGCAATGCTCGCCGCAAAAAATGGAACAAGTGGTAGAGCAGGAACAGCGAAACCACCACCAGTATCACAACCACAATGATCGCAATTGCTGGGATGGGCTGCGGCAAACCATGTCAGCCACACGGCCAGCACGTCTTCTCCAAGACTCAATGCCCAATTGCTGAATGGTTCCGGTGTCATATTGGCCGCTGCCCGCGCGCTCGCCTTTGTCCCATGCGAAGTCAGCGCGATTCCTCCGCCCAGCAGCGCCGCTCCCCAACGCCACGCAGGGGGTGCCGCTGCCGCAGCGCTGAATGCCAGTAATGCTGCCGCCGGTGGCCCTATAAACGTGTGTACCGCCTGCCATATGGAATCGACGTACGGAAACTTGTCTGCCAGAAACTCCACCGCGTACAGCGCCGCGGCAATCCCGAGCACGATAGGATTGGAAAGCACGTGAAGATTTTCAGGCAGGTGAATGACACCGAAGCGCTGGAGCATCCCCAGCGTGGCCACCGTTGCATACAGATTCAATCCCGATGAAAAGCCCGCACCGAGAACAAGACTGAGAGTCTCAAGAGGATTCATATTCTTCCCAGCTCGGAAGCAAAATTAGGCGGCAACAAAAAAGATAGCACGAATCCTGCTCTGCGAGGAACGCGCCACAAAAAGCAAACGTCCCGACGTTTGACCGCCGGGACGTTTACAACAGTATTGGGTTAACGTCTTACTGGTATTGCCCTGGAAGCAGGAGCCGCGTCCAGCCAGTAGTATTCACGTCACGGAACAATGGCGTCCGGGGCGGCAACAGCGTTGGGTTCAGGAACGTAATGTCAAATTGATAGCCACGAGTCGGCGGGTTGTACACCGTGTTGCAGCACTTGAATGTGCTGTTGGCCTGTCGGCTGAAGTACAAGTTCACGATGGAACCTTGATAGTTCAGTGTCCCGTTCCACGCTTCGATGTACCGCAGGAAGTTGTGCACACCGCCATCCGTTCCATAGTCCTGGCCTGTTCCGGTAGGTTGCGGGAACGAAGGAGACTTGCCTCCGATGATGGCTACGCGATACCACGAAGTGTTGCCGTTCCGCGCGGCCGTTGAATAGGGACTGGAGAAACTGTTCACGTCGTTCCAGTCATTCGAAAGAAGTGTCACAGCATCCCCGGCTACAGAGGTCGGCACGAACGGATCGCCCCACCCATTGCCGCCAGAGTTCGCGTTGAAATCACCCTGGATGTATACGGGGTTTTCCGAGGTGATGGAAAGTCCACAAGTCACACCGCTCGGGCAAGGACCAACAGCGGTCAGGTTATTGGCGTTTACGATTTTCACCGCGCGCCGGAAAAACAGTGGAGGATTCTCGCGTGCGGTGGCTGCGTTGTAGGCCACCATCATCGGCCAGATTCCATTGCTCACATAGGACGGCACAACCGCGCAATTGGAGTTGTTAGAGATTGCTCCAGAAGCAACCAGTCCGCTGAAGACGCCCAGCTGTCCATTCCCAAGCGACGTCACCGGAGTAATCCCGGTTCCTTGGATGTAACTTCTCATTCGCTCCATAAGTGTATAGCGCGTTGGTTTTGTCGGAATCCTCACCGGTGTCCAATCCAACGTTCGGGCATCCGTTCGTCGGGTCAGTGCTGTTCACGATATCGTTCCAGCCGTATTCGCCGGTTTCATTCAGCGTGTAGGAAAGCGGAGGCCATCCTCCGGTAATCGTCTGCGATCTGGAGTAGTTTCCACGACGGTCCGAAACGTAGACCACGAAGTTGTTCGGCGCTACCGCCGGATCCTTTGTGCCTTGTCCAGACGTATTCAGCGACGCAACGGGTGTCACGATCTTACCGCCAAACCAGCCGGCCAGGTTCTTGCCGTCGATCTCAATGTAGTGCATCACGCCATTGAGCGTCGGTCGTTGCTGGGTTCACTGTGTTCATCGCCACGTCGCGCAGTGTTCCTTCGCGCGTGTCGAACAGTGTGTTGGGCCAGAAGTCGGTCGGTAGTGGATCCCACTGTGCGCCAGTCTGCCAGTTCACCACATCCTGGATTCTGCCGGTCGTAGGATCGACTCCGCATGCTTGTGCCACGGTAGCTATCATCGGCAAATTTGTGGGAGCGGTAGTCTTCCGCGTACCCGTCTTGTAGGGAATGGAAGACGGATTGTCCCGCAACCGTTCTAAACGAATGACTGCGTTCGGATGCGGATCGCGGCACACGCCAATCGGCGCCGCTGCAGTGTTCAGTGCCGTGAAATTCCCGGCAGGCAGGAAGTTGCCGTTCTGGTTGTCCAATTGTATTCGGTGCGGGAGGCGCTGCGTTAGTCAGCGGAAGGTACGGCCAGTTCGGAGACCCTTCCTGCCTTCCATCGCTGCGTTGCGTCGCATCCCACTGTGGATTCATGTTGTTACCGTCCAGCGATTGCGGAACGGGATCAATGTTTCGGCCCACGTACCCATAGCTCAAAATTTCCAGTGTTACGTCTTTCCACGTTCCGCAAGGATTTCCGTACGCAGTTTGCTCTTCGATCTTGATGAAACCCTTGATGATCGGATAGCCACGGCGACCGGCTGCCAGTAACCATCGGATTGAAATAAGCGGCGCCGTCGCACCCGAAGTAGCCAGGGGCAGCGGCTTCACGCCGTTGGCGATCATCTTGTTGTACAGAGTCGTTGCAGGAGCATAGCCCGTGGCGGCCCAACCTGCGCCTCCCACTCCAACGGGCGTCGCAATCTTGCTTAGATCAAACGGAGCTGTCGAACCATCGATGCACGGCAGGTTCATCAGGTCGCTGAGGATCGTCAGATACCAGCACTCGCAAACTAGCTTGCGCGAAATACCGTTCCGCAGTGATCGTCGAGGATTCCCCGGAGTTTGCCCGACGAATCAGGTCAACTGACTGCGTTGCGCCGCTGCCAATCGTTACGATACCCAGGTCCAGTTTCTTGGCAGAGCCGGCATACTGTGGAGCGCTGCTGCCTTTTCCGTTCATCAAGTTGCCGTTGTAGTTTGAGGAACCCATGGAAATGTTGGGCCAGCCTGACCAGCCCGAAGAACCAATGCCGCCGGTCAGAGATCCCTCTGTCACTGCGAGTGAACGGTAGCTGCCGCCGCCCGGAGAAATCGTTATGTTTACAGTTCCGGTGTAGCCTGACGACGTCGGGTGACCGTTGCGTAGCGTCTGTCGAATAACGTCTTTAAACGCATCGGTTTGTCTGTAGAGGTACAGCGTCGCACCAGACGCAAGGAAAAGATTTCCGTTCGTGTGTGTACGGCCGCCGAAATTGAAGTTCGGACCAGGAAAGAAACTAAGATCGTCGTCGAGAAAATTCCGAACTGAAACATCGGTATCCCGACCGTCTGCGTCGTGCGCTTCAGCGTCACTTCCCGGCCTGTCGCCGTGCGCGCGTTCGTCATGATCGTGTACTCGGTCGCTAGAGCCGTCATGCCCGCGTACGCTCCGGATTTAATGGTGCTGATTGTGGGTGCTGGATTTCCGTTGCCGTCGACAGCGGCGGGCTTAATCGTGTAGCCACTATTGCCGTCACCGGTAGTGAATGTGATTCCGGGAATGACGAGGCGGGGTGGTTTGCAGTGCATTGATCTGGGTGATGCTGGGCGAATACGTGATGTTAAACAAATTGCCCAGTCCCGCCGTCAATTGCTCCATTCCCGCTTCCGACGCGTAGAACGCATGGACCTGGTCATTGCTCGTCCCTGCAAGCCTCTGACTGGATGCCAGCAAGATCGAGAAGCCCACTAGCAGACTCGACATCATGAACAGGAGCAGCAGGGTCGTTAGGAGAGCAATACCTGCGTCCTGACGAAAACGCTTCGATCTTTTCAGCAAGTTCAATTTCATTGCGTGCTCCTCTTTACTGGTACTTGTTGTAATACGCCATGCTGCGAAGACTGATCTGCGTGACCAAATTGTTTCGGGCATACATCGGGGCTGATCCTTGTGTGGTCAGATACGTCGACCGAGCTGCCAGCAGAACGTTGACCGCCCGAATTTGCGATTCACTATTGCCCGTGGGAACAACCGGCTGGTTCGCCGGATTCGACGCGCCATCTACAAAGTTGTAGGTAAACTGCAGGTTTTCCAGCGTCTCGCCCACCGGCGTCGGTGTATTGAAATTAACTCGGCGGATCAGCCGCACATACGGCGGGCTGGTGATATTGTCCAGATAATAGGAAATCATCCAGATGCGCAGCGCTGTAGTGGGAGGGAAACATGCCGGCGCGCCGCCACAAGTCGATGAACTCTGCAATTGCCAGATCGTTCCGCCTGTGTCGGTTGATCGTCCATTTAGGTTGAACGCATCACCCGCCGCAAACGTGGCGCTCGTACCGGTTGCGCTCGTTACCGCCATAATGGTGCTGCCCTTCGTGTTCGAAAACAAGACCAGGTCGCCCGGATTGAGCTTTATTCCCGGTAACGTCGGCGGTATGCAGGTTGCATCAAAGTTCACATTCAGTGTCGTTCCCGTGATCGTCAGCGTTCCGTTGCACGCGGGCTGCGCCGGCGGACCCGGATTTGCAGGTGTATTGATCGGCCGTGAATCCGAGTACAGTGTATTGTCGGCGTACAGCACCGTAATTTCATCTGTGGGGCGGGCTGTAGTGCCGTCAGGTGCAGTCACCATGGGCCCTAGCGAATTGCCGGGTTCCACCGCAGGCAACGTCGCGTTGCAAAGTTGGTATGGCGCCGAGCCTGTGAGTGTCGGCCGATTCGGCTCCGCAGTCAATCCGCACGGACTCGTTGAACTATTATTAGATGTATACGGAATGGGAATTCCGCCTGTCGGGATTCCTGTGCCCGCCTGCTGCAAATCTTGCTGGATCAGGTTCAATCCCGCGCGCAGGTTGTCGGTCATGTCTGAAGCCTGCGTCACCACTTGATTCGACTGCGACGCGTTTCGAAACATAGACACGGCAGCGTACAGCAACACCAGCGTGACGCCCATGGAGACCATTAGCTCGATGAGTGTAAAACCAGCGCTTTTGCTGTTCATTTTAGAGTTCATCGAATGCCTCACGCGTAGTTCGAGATAAAGCAAATCAATTGAAATTGCCCTGTCTGACCGTTGATCGTGTATATCACTGTCACCGTCACTTGATTCAGGTTCGGCGTTCCGGTCACCGGAGTGAACTCGATCGTCCGCGTCATCATCGGATTCAGATTGATCGTCTGTGTCGCCGGAAGTGGTCAGGATGTCGTCGCTGCCTGGTGGCCCAACAATGATCGTGTTCGGATTGTTGGCGTCGTCATCCGCGGTCCCGACTAGCCCATCCGGTCCGGTGCCAACATGGGTTGCGGCCCGTCCAGAAACACTCCGCTCTTGCTGCATTGTTAATTTGCGCCCACGACAATATATGAGTGTCGCGCGCCGTGAAGATACGTCTCCATGGCTTCTTGCGCTTTCGCTTGCGCGATGAACTGAATCTGGGTCGCCGAGGAGACCTTCAAGCCCTGCGTGAATACTCCCACCAACGATAGAATGCCGAACGACAACACGCCCATCGCAATCATCGTCTCCAGGAGCGTGAAGCCTTTTTGCCGCTTTACTTTGCGCATGTTTTTCATCGTTCGACTCCTATTCGATCCAGACTCGAAGTGCCACCAACATATGTATATGGCCGAACGCGACCAGTACCGCCCATGATCGTTACCGCACGAGCCGTGCTTGGCTGGTTCGCCATGCCCACAAAAATCGTTCCATTGATAGGATTGTTGAACGTCCCGTCGGAAAATGTGCCCGTCGGTGTGAAACCCATTCCCACAGGTCCGCCGCTCAGGTTGCCGATGTATACCGGGGCATTGTTGCCAAACGCCATCGGCGTGTCCGGCACTCCCGCTTCCAACATATAGCTTGTTTGAGGTGGTAGCGGCACCGTTATCACTTGACCGTCGACTTCGGTCGTTCCTGAAACCGTCGGCGCCTTAACTTGGTAGCTGATGGTGTTGTTGACCTGATCAATCGTGATGGCCACGTTACGCCGCTGACTGATCGAGATCTGCCGTGCCGTTCGCAGCTGGCTGCTCAGGGTATCGAGCGCAGCGTTCGCCCGGTACGTCTGCATTGAGCCCCGGCTCCCAATCACTGCCATGGCTGTCAGCACGCCCATAATTCCAACCACGATCAAGCTTTCCAGTAGCGTGAATCCCTGCTCGCATTTGTTGTTCAGTTTCACGGCACAACTCCCATTCTTCCGAGCTACTGACCCGAATACCGATATCGGCGGATACGCGGTCTCCCGGAGCCCGTCGTCGGCCGTGTGCCGAACTGGGCCAAATCACTACTCATCTGCACCGGGTACACCCGCTCCACCGATACTTGGCGCTCAGCAAGGTATAAGACACGCATTTGTGAGCAACAACTGGACGTAGGGACGGGTTCGGAGCAGTGGGGGTGCACCCGTCCCTCAGTCCTAGTGGGACAGTTACGAGTGTTTACGACGCCGAAGCGCGCACAAAAAGACCTGCGCCCGTTCAAGCCACCAACTAACCAATTCATTCAAATGGACTTAGTTATGGTCTTCGGAATCCGAGAAATTCCCTGCTCATCTCGCGTAGTTTTCGCCCGACAAAAACGCTTCCTCAAGTTCTACGGCCACTAGTACCTCGGAACTGACACTTCAGACACACTTCCTACAAGATTTTGCATTTCGCCTCAGGCCACCCTGTCTCGCCAGAACCTGCAAATCTACCCACTGTTCAAGACTGAACAGACTTGTGTTCTACGGTCTCCGCTTCACTACCATAAGTGGCGACTATTCGTACTCGCCCCGCCGCATCCACGAATAGACTTCATCTTCGACAGAAAATGCTTCCGGCGGGGAAATCATAAATCGCTCTTCCAGTTTGAAGGCTTGAACTTCTAGCGGAATCCGAACCCATGTTCGATGCTTCAGGAATCCACGGATATAGAGTCCTAAGTACCGCTCTATTCCAAGACACGCGAATTGCTGCGCATGTACCATCCCGTGAAAAAGCGTTCGCGTCTGAATCGGCTCATTGAAAACAACAATATCAATGTAGGTGACGGAAGCCAGATGTACGAAGTCCGGGAAATTGCCGGAAGACAACTCCACGGCCTCAGCGTAAAACGGAGGAGGGGGGATGCGCGCACCATCCAGCACGATTGTCCTTACGTTATGGAGCAGGCTATTTGGAAAGTGAGATTCGACCGCGCTCTTCCATTTCGCACCGAGCGGTTCGCTGGCAGGTAGATATAGGGCTCTCTCATCCCTAAAATATTTTTCGACATGCTCGACCATCCCGGCAATACGGGTTTCAGAAAACTCCGAAGAGTCCATCATAGACACCTCGCGAGACGAACTGTCAGAAATGCACAATTCTGAACGGCAGGAACCTGTTAATGGGCGGCCAACGTGGCTAGTTTGCTCTCAATTCTTTAATAATAGAAGCACTTATTGCGTCCGAAGCCAATGACCTGTTCACGCTCTATCACCCTTTTCCATCCTGATAGTTAACCTGGTAAAGTCCGCCCCATTAAGAACTGGGGAATGGCACCGTGCGAATCAGTCTTCGACCTTTGCCGGCGGAATGAATTAGCGCTAATCTGCAGTCACTTCCAATGAGCACTATATGAAAGCCGCCGTCTTCACACCCGCGCACACCACCGCCGAGAGATTTCTCGACATTAAGGATGTGAACTGCCCTCACCCCGCACATGGGTACATCCTGCTTCGTGTTCGTGCTTGCGGCGTTTGCCGCACCGACCTTCATATCGTGGAAGGAGATCTTCCTGCCGTTAAAGACAACCTCATTCCGGGACATCAGATCGTGGGAGAAGTTATCGAGGGAGCAACGACAGAATTCCCTCACGGAACACGAGTCGGTGTTTCCTGGATCGGCGGCGTCGATGGAGTCTGTTGGTACTGCTCTCACGGAATGGAAAATTTGTGTGACGATCCCACGTTTACGGGTTATACAGTCGATGGTGGCTACGCTGAGTATGCCCTCGTTCGAACTGCTTTCGCTTTTCCCTTACCTGCTGGTCTGGACGACATTCAATTCGCTCCACTCCTTTGCGCAGGAATCATAGGTTTCCGCAGCCTCCGCGTTGCCGGTGTTGAGCCGGGGGAGCGCGTTGGACTCTTTGGTTTTGGGAGCTCAGCAAGCTTGGCAATCACTATACTGCAGTCCTGGAATTGCTCCGTCTATGTTGTCACCAGGGGCGAATCTCATCGCACGCGTGCCGCCTCACTTGGCGCGACTTGGGTCGGCAACGAAGACCAGAAGCCTCCGGTAGAGTTGGATCGCGCAATTACCTTCGCTCCCAGCGGCAAGGTCGTTGTCAGTGCCCTTGGCAGTTTGCGCAAAGGCGGCGTGGTCGCTATCAATGCTATCCACCTGGATCAGATGCCCGCATTTGATTACGATAAATTGCTTTGGGGTGAACGCCAGATCCGCAGCGTCGCCAACATGGCGCGCCAAGACGCCCGCGATTTTCTGAAGATTGCCTCGGACTTGCGGATTAGCCCCAAGGTCACCGTCTTTTCCCTGGATAATGCAAACGATGCCCTGCTCGCCGTCAAACAGGAAACCACAATGGGCTCTGCGGTGATCACTCCCTAAGGTTGCTCCCACCCGATAGGAATTCTAGAGCGCCTGACAAGGCACCTCACCCTTAACTTAGTAAACCTCTATGTTTGATTAGCGCGCTACAGGAGAAAGCAGAACGCCTCCATGGCAAACGCCAACCGGATTAGTGACCCGTCTTGGTTTTTAGTTCTACGAGAACGGCATCCACAGCTCTGTCAGACAGATTCTCCGGCAGATGCGAGCCGGCGGGAGTCCATTGCGAACCGTGTGCCTTTCCATCGGTCTCAACGGATTTGCCGTCGGGCGTGCTCATCTTCATATGGGCATCGGTCTCGTAAACCACTACTGCATCCGGATGCACATGCATGACCGATTTTTCGTGTGGCCCGTAGTGAATTCTTAGGACGCGTACCTGATCGTTCTCAAATATCACCTTGTAATGTTGCGGATCGACTTTGACTGGATCTTGCGCCAGCGCAATGGAAGCCGTAAAACACACAAACACGAGCAGAAGCAATGATCGATGCATCTCAGATTTCTCCTTTTTATGGAAAGACAAAGGGGGCCGACCTGATGCGCGTCACAGTAGTCTTGCCCGAGGATTATGTCAATCCTTATTAGGAGATCCTTATTAGGAGACCTTATTAGGAGACCTGTCAAAGCTCTTTAGAAAAGTCCCCATTCTTACCTCGTTAGAAATGTCCCCTTTTCGAGTTTTGGTTGTTCTTTGTAGGCGTTGGTCTTGTCCCAAGCGAAGCCCTGCGGAGCCCGAAGGGCGGAGCGCTTAGGGCGAAGCGGAGGGCAAGTCCTTATTAGGAGACCTGTAATGCAGACAGGACTTTGGAGTCAGTGGATGGCCCTGGAATAATGGAATGAACCGCATTAATTAAAAAAAATCGAGAGTACTAGTTTGGGTCCTATCGTGATACCCTCGCGCGGGGTTCAAATGAGAATTGATCGATTGTTTTACAGCACCGCGGGTGCTGTCTTCCTGTTGGCGATGTTGGTTGGCTTCCATCCATTTATAACAAGCGGATCAGGATTCGGCGGCCATAAGATCGATCCCGTTATTTTTCCTCTTGTGGCCGCGCATGGCTTTGCGATTGCCTGCTGGTATGTGCTGTTCTTTGTTCAATCGCTTCTCATTACCGTTCACAATCGCCGGGTCCACATGAAACTTGGCTGGAGCGCCCTCGCCATCGGCCTCACCATCACGTGCACCGGGAGCCTGGTCGCAATCCGCTCGGTGCAGGTTACTCCCTCCTCGTTTCATATTTTCGGCATGGAATATTCGCGATTCCTTTTAGTCATGCTGACAGAGATTGCGCTCTTTACCCTCTTAGTCGCCGCGGGACTTCTCGTTCGGAAGCAGCCAAAGATTCATCGGGCGATGATGCTCTTGGCTAGTTTGACCCTGCTCTCTGGCGCAACGGCCAGGATGCCGTTTCTTTATCCGATCTTTGGGGAAACGGGCTGGGTAGGATTGTTTGGGCCGGTCTTCTGTCTGGGTGCGATCTTTCTGCTGGTCCGCTTGGCTATGACACGCACCTTTGATCCCTGGTTTGCCGCTGGCTACGCCGTGTGGGTATTCGCCTTCATCTTGGCTGAAAAACTGTCTTTGACGAACGTCTGGAGCCACCTGTCCAGCACAATCCTCAAGCTCTGATCGTTGACGCGGGAATTTGCTGCGCCTTCGAAACAATTGTCGTCCCGATAGCGTACCAACTCGCCCGCGCCATGTCCCATGCCGGATAATCCTCGCTCACTCTTACAGCAATTTGACCGAAGTTACCTTCAGCGTGTCGCCCTGCACATCGCCAGTCACATCCACGCGGAGGTGATCCTTCTTGCTGGAAGCCTTCAGTTCCTCCGAAATCTTACTGTTCCCCTCGCTGTCGAACTTCAGAAACTTCTTATCCTGCGTCAAAATGCCGTAACCGTTTGCGGAACACTTCAGTGCGCACTCCCGCGTGTGTGCGTCCGGATTTGCCTCCACTTTCTTCGAGCAGTTCACGTCCACAAGAGAGACATCTTTATAGGTCTCCGCCGCAGCCAACGCCGGTAAGGCCGTCAGCCCCAGCAGCAGAAGCAGCGATATAGGTTTATGCATAGTTCTTCTCCTTGTTGTTTTTTTGTCATCCCACTTCAAACTCTGTACGTCGCTTGTCTCGCGTCCGGCTGTTGCTGTTCCCGTAGCACTGTCAACTGCGAAAGCGCAAACGCGGCAATTGCAATCTCCACATCGCGCATCGCCAGGTCGTAAAACATTCCCGTCGTCAGCAGGTTCGCGGCAATCCCCAGCAGCCACACCAGCACCAAATAGCTGCCCACTTTCGTCCAACGGCTCAGCACAATCAGACCGGCCACGATCTCCACGACACCCACCACATGCATGAACGTCGTCGTGCTGACAGGTATGACCTTTGTCGCCACCGGACTCAGGTACATTCCCCAGTCCGTCAGTTTGTTGAAGTATTTGTCGATGCCAGTGATGATTGGCCCGACCCCTAGCCCGAGCCTCAGTGCCCACCACACCGTATTCAGACGACCCTCAAATTCCGTTTCCATCTTTTTTGCTCCCACTCAAAAGAGTCGTGGGCTGCCGTTTGGATACGCTCATTCTTCTCTATGCCCCGTAAGTTTTGAGCTGTACTACCGTCCTCCCTGTATCCTTTTTGGCTTTCCTTGCTCTATATAGATAGAGCCATGGAAGCTGCAAACACCCTTGAAAGAGCCCGTAGCGAGTGTTGGACCGACGAGGAAGTCGTTGCACGCGTAAAGGCTGGCGACACGGCTTTATTCGAACTCATCATGCGCCGCTACAACCAGCGGCTGTATCGCGTGGCGCAAGCCATTTTGCACGACGATAGCGAAGCCGAAGACGTGGTGCAGGACGCTTATGTCCGCGCTTACGAGCATCTTCACCAATTCGCTGGCCGCGCCGCCTTTTCCACCTGGCTGACTCGCATTGCAGTCCATGGAGCCCTCGCTCGCTTGCGTCTTCGCAATCGCAAGACACAGATTGACACGGTGACGGAGGCAGAATTTCCCATGACGACGGTTCACACCTCGCTTGATCCGGAGCAGACCGCATCTGCCTCCGAGCTTGCCCAACTCCTTGAAGATGCTTTGCTTGATCTTCCGATGCAGTATCGCACCGTCATCATGCTGCGTGACATCGAAGAAATGAGCACTTCGGAAACGGCTGCCGTCCTCGACCTCTCAGACGAGAACGTTAAGATCCGCCTCCACAGGGCGCGAACAATGATGCGTGGTTGGCTGTATTCCCGTGTTGGAGCCAATGCAAAGAATGCTTTTCCGTTTATGGCCGCTCGCTGCGACCGGGTTGTGCGAGCCGTTCTCGACAGGCTTTCTTCTCCTGAACGGTCCTCATCCGACCTTCAGTGATTTCTGTTTCGCAGGTTTTGGCGCTTATTCACAGACAACTCGGCCTCAAGATCGAATGCTGATCTAGAGACGCGCAATGTCACTCGTAACGCAAACAATCGATCGGGTCGAGATTCGCCGCCAGATTCGCTGGGTAATACCCAAAAAACAGTCCCACTCCCACGGAAACCGCAAATCCAATCGATACCCAAAGGTAGGAGAGTGTTGCCGGAATCGAAGGCACCAACGTGCGCACTAACGTCGACACGCCAGCCCCGATCAGAATTCCGATAGTCCCGCCAATGAGGGTAAGGACCACAGCTTCCAGCAGAAATTGCAGCCGCACATCCGCTTTCCGGGCCCCGATGGCTTTGCGCACTCCGATTTCCTGCGTTCGCTCCGTCACCGAAATGAGCATGATGTTCATCACTCCCACTCCGCCCACCAGCAACCCAATCGAGCTGATTACCGAAGTCAGTATCACCAGCGCTCCCGTCAATTGTCCCCACAGATTGCTCAAAAAATCCGGTGAGCTCAGCTCGAAATCATTCTCCTTTCCCGCAGGAATCCGCCGCAAACGCCGCATTGCCTGAATCACTTCAGCCTGAGCTATTTCTACATTCGAATTCTGCGGGACCGTGAAGAGCATGATTAGCTCTTTAGCCTCCGGATACTGCTTTTTGAAATTGCTAAGTGGGATGATGGCGAAAATATCCACCCCCGGCCCAAGGAACAACCCCTGGTCGTGGGTGAAAACACCGATCACCTCATAAGCCGCCCCATTGATGCGCACCGTCTGTCCCACCGCGTCCGAGTTTGGAAACAGCGATTCCGCGATTGCCGCTCCCAGCACCACCACGGGACGCGCATGCTCTTGGTCGAATGTGCTGATGAATCTTCCGCGTTCGATATTGAACAGTGGAAGGGCCACTGTATATTCCGGCTCCGCCCCGCGCACAATTACCTTTTCAACGCTGCGATCTCCGCTGGTGATCAGATTAGAGTCTCCCAGGAAAAACCCGCGCGTGCCCACTGTGGTCACATTCTCCACGTCGGGCGCTGCGGACTGCACATACTCCGCGTAGCCGTACTCTAGATATCTTCGCGTGCGAATCTTTTCGGGCATGCGCGAAGGGTCCGTCCCCGGCGGAAAGCGCGTCAAAAAATATGTGCGCGATCCCAGCGCTTCCACCCGGTCCTGCACAAACTTGTTCAAACCTTGAATGATCGCCGCCATGGAAATGACCGAAGAAACCCCAATTACAATTCCAAGCACGGTTAGCGCGGAGCGCACTTTGGACGTGCGCAGCGTTTGCAGCGCCGCCAGAAAATTTTCGCGTGCCTGCGCCACCGTCATCAGAGCCATTATTCCGACCTCAAGGCGACCACCGGGTCCAGCCGCGATGCCCGTAGTGCTGGATAAATCCCGAAAAATAATCCCACGGCCGAACTCATGATCACGCCCATGACTGCAACCCAAGTCTGCACGGAAGCAGGAAACGGAGTGTACGTCCGCAAAAGCAGCGCAACCAGGAATCCCAGCCCAATTCCGAGGATTCCGCCCACAATGCATTGCATGAAGCTTTCCGTGATGAACTGCTCCAGGATGTCTCGCTGCGTTGCCCCGACTGCGCGCCGCACGCCAATTTCCCTCCGCCGTAGAGTCACGCTCACCAGCATCACGTTCATGATCACGATTCCCCCAATAACCACCGAAATCGCGCTCACCATAATGAACACGCCAAAAAACGCCGAACTAATGCTGCGCCAAAGCGACATGTAGCTTTCTTTCGTGCCAACGAAAAAATCATCTTCCATCTTGCCGCTCAGGTGTCTCCGAGACCGTAGTACCAGCTCCGCCTGGTCTTGCGCCGTCTCAAAATTCCCACTGGTGGTCTTCACATTAATGGTCAGACTGCTGCGCAATCCCTGAATACGCAGAAACACCAGCAGCGGCACCGTCACGAAGCTGTCCTGGTCCTGCCCCAGCACGCTTCCAACCTTCTCCATGATTCCGATGACCATGAACTCATCATTCCCCACGCGTATGGTTTTCCCGATCGGGTCCTCTCCCAGAAACAGCCGCTGGACCAGCGTGTCGCCAATCAAACACACGTTCGTGTGGTGCTCCGCTTCCGCGGGTGTGAAATAGCGCCCATACTCCACCGCGCGAGTATCAATGTCGGCCATGTTTGCTGTCTGCCCGTACAAGTTGACGTCCTGCACCACTCTGTCGCCATATCTCGCACGCACCGATGCGCTCGCCGTAGCTCCCACTTCTCCACAGGCCGTGCATCCCTCCGCAACGGCTCGCACATCGTCCAATTCAATCTTTTTGTATTTGAGGGCTTTGATGATGATGTTGAAGTCCGTTACGGCAAAGGGTGTGCGCGCTATCTGGAAGACGTTCGTCCCCAGATTGGCGATCTTGTTCTCAACGTAAAGATTTGCGCCCTGCACGATGGTCATCACCGTGATCAGCGTGGCCACTCCCATCGTCAACCCGAGCATGGTTAACAATGCCCGCAACTTGTGCGAGCGTAGAGCCCGAATGCATTCGGCAAGATTGTCGCGGGCGGCTAGCATGGGCCGGAGGCACCCTCTCGTCTAACGGGAAGTCATCTCATAAACCGCTCTCAAGGGTTCGCGGCTTCAGCTCCCACATCCGTAACTTTTCCTAAAAAGTATACGGTGAAAGCACCGCTTAAGTTACGTCCTCCCACCGGCTCTTCTCCACAACGCCAGCGGCGCGACATAAGTTAGCCCAGCGCGCAAGCGATGCGCATAAATCCAAAACCCGCCGGCGCCGCAGGTGCCACACAAGCTCCCCACCACCCAAAATCAATCTCTCCCTACGAATCACTGGGTTCAATGAATGTAGTACGCGCTGCGGGCGCTGACAACGTAGTCGTGCCCCTTCTTGCCAAAGGATGGTTTGAGGTGCACCTCGAGCTTGTGAGGTTTGCCAGAGGCGGCATCGGCCTGCGTGTAGTACCCAAGGGTATAGCGTGTTTTGATCCGCTCGATCAACGCGCGGAAAACTTCGTCGAGGTGAGGGATGTCCGGTACGTTAAATATTTCCCCCCCGGTCTGGTCGACGACTTTGCGAATATTGACTAACCCGGGAATCATGGAAGCTGCGAACAGAGTGCCCGCCGGATTGTATCCGGGAATCTTCAGATTGTAGAGAACGGAGTCGGAGGCGATAGCCTCGGTCACGATATCGCGCGTGCCTTGGCCCCCGGCATCCGTGCCGACATCGTCGCTGATCAGTATGATCACTCGGCGATTCATGGGCGGTGCGTTCAGAAAATATTTCGCGGCAACAAATATCCCGTCATTGATGTTGGTGGCGCCGCCAACTTGAAACGATTTGATCGCATCGGCAATTTGAGATTTGTTTTTGGTGAAGGGTATGCGGAGTTGTGCTTCAGTAGAGAACGTGAACAGCGCAACTTCGTCTTCTGCCTTGAGAGAACCGAGAGCAGTGTTGGCGGCTTCACGAAGGGGCCCAAGAAAAGGACCGATGGAATCACTCAGATCGAGGACCAGGGCGACGTTCAAGGGGAGTTCATCGCGATTGAAGATGTCGATCTTTTGAGGCACGCCATCTTCCCGCAGCTCGAAGTCATTCTGTTTGAGGTCGGCCATGACTTGTCCGCCTTTGCTCTTCACTGTGGCGTCGACGAGGACGAGTTTGACGTTGACCCGAATGATCGGGCCCTGCTCCGGCTCCTGCCCTTGCAAGGGAGTTCGCAGGACAAGCACAGCGAAAACGACAAAGACAAAGAGGCGCTGCGCTTTTCGGAGTGCGTTCAACACGGAATTCAGTCTATTTGATTTTGCTGACTGGGGCGAGCCCACACAACCCGTCATCCCGACCGCAACGCCGCGCAGTTCAACTCGGATGGAGTGGTCCCTCTTCGTTTATCTTTTAGCGTGATTTGCATGTCGCACTCAATAACTAGCGACTCCTGGTTTGGACGACGATCAATTTGCCGCAGGCAGACTGTACTCAAACTCGTAGAAATGCTTTTTGTCGACGACCTTGATCACGAACTTTCCCTCGAGTCCCATCAGTTCGCCAGTCCCCGATTCGGGCACCACTGTGATCATCAACTGCTGCGAGGTTTTCGTCATTGATCCGGTGTGCTGCAGCACAAACGTTCCGGTGCGCCCGTTCAGCGTTCCGGTGACAAGTTCCAGCGCGCTGTATGCCCCGGACCCTCTCGTTCCGTCGCTCGAAGCGATCATTTCGCCCTTGGTCGTTGCCTCCAGGTCCCCATGAATCACTTTATCGATTGTCATGCGCATGATTCCGGCAGCCGTCTCGATTTCGTTGGCGGTCTGCGGCGCGAGTTTTACCTCAAATGTTCCGCTTGCGTGTGTGGCCATGGAGTTCTCCTTGTGAACTGCATTCGTGGTTTTGGTCTGCGTTTGCCCCGGAGAAATCAGCAGCAGGCAAAGGGCTGAAACGAAAACGGCAACCAGCAGGGATCGCTTTTGCATAAATTCTCCTGGAGTTTTGTTTTCACGGTAGCGGTCGGGGAAAGTAGTGTACCAGAGGCCATGACAATTCCTGGCTACAAAAGCTCCACAGCCAGCGCCACGGCGTTTCCTCCGCCTAGGCAGAGCGCGGCAATTCCCTTTTTCAGATGCCGTCGCTGTAATTCGTACAGCAAAGTCACCAGAATGCGCGTGCCCGATGCACCAATCGGGTGGCCCAGCGCCACAGCGCCTCCATTCACATTCACTTTTTCGGGATTTAGTCGAAGCTGTCGCATGACGGCAATCGCCGCAACGGAAAACGCTTCGTTCAATTCCACAAGATCGACATCCTTGTCCCGGTCCCAGCCGGTCTTCGCCAGCAACTTCTCCACGGCGTCCACAGGCGCCATCATCACCCACTTTGGTTCCACGCCGCTGACAGCTTGCGCCACAATTCGCGCCATGGGCGTCTTTCCCAGTCGTTCGGCATTGCGTTGCCCCGTCACCACAACGGCCGCCGCTCCATCATTGGTTCCTGGAGCGTTCCCCGCCGTAACTGTACCGTCCTTCTTGAACGCAGGCTTCAATTTCGCCAGCGCTTCGAGTGTGGACTCTTCGCGTGGCGATTCATCATACTTGACAATGACCGGCCCGCCTTTTTTCTGCGGCACCTCAATTGGCAGTATCTGCGACTCGAAGAAACACGACTTTCGCGCGCGAATCGCTTTCTGGTGGCTCTCGAAAGCAAACTTGTCCTGCTCTTCGCGCGTGATGCCGTATTTCTCAGCAACCAGTTCGCCGGTGTTGCCCATGTGGAAGTTTTCGTACGCGTCCCACAGGCCGTCCCAGATCATTGCATCGACTACTTTCTGGTCACCCAATCGATATCCCGTACGGGCATTCGGCAGCAGGTACGGCGCGTTGCTCATCGATTCCATTCCGCCGGCAACCACAATTTCGCTCTCCCCAAGCTGCACTGCCTGAGCCGCCAGCGCCACCGCCTTTAATCCCGATCCGCAAACTTTATTGATTGTCATCGCCGCGACGCGCGGATCGCATCCCGCTTTCAACGCGGCCTGTCTCGCTGGATTTTGTCCCAATCCCGCTTGCAGCACATTGCCAAGAATTACTTCATCCACTTGCTTCGCGTCGATTCCCGCGCGTCGCGACGCTTCCATCACAACTTTGCCACCAAGTTCCGGTGCAGAGATTCCAGCAAGTCCTCCCTGGAATTTACCAATCGGTGTTCGCACAGCAGACAGAATCAAAGGAGTTTCCACGAGCATCCTCCAAACATCACTTGATGATACAAAGATTATAGCGAGTCAATTGTCAGGAAGGAATTTTGCGGGGCGCAGTTTCGCTGCACCCCGCGAATCTGTATCAAGAAGGTTGTTCGTCAGCGCTCGGACCATAAAGCGCGGGAAGCGGAATATCAAGTGTGCGCAAATACATCGTCAGTTGCCCACGATGATGAATCAGGTGATTGAAGCAGAAGCCGCGCAACACCGCTGCTCGCGGCATAGTGAACAGAACTTGTCCGCCCATCAAAAGGCTCCACGGTTTCATCAGCTCTTCGTCGCTCACTCCTTCGAGCGCTTTGCGCGCTTCTGCGGTAACTCGATCGAACACTTCGAGGAGTTCCTTGCGATTGCGGGTTTTGGGTTGTTCGTACTTCGGTCCGTCTTTCGGAGCGAAGTCGAGCCGTTCGCTCTGGATCGTTTCTCTGGTCCAGTCGTTGAGCGTTGCAACATGGCCCGCGAGCCAGCCAAGCGTTCCTGATTTCGGGTGTGGTTTCCAATCCCATTTGTCGTCGGGAACACGTTCCAGCGTTTTGCGAGTGCCTGCAGCTTCCTGATCAAATTCGGGTAACAGCATTTGACTGATAGACATTTGCGAAACCTCCAAGAGGATGTTGCAGAGGTAAGTCGGGAGGAACAGCTTACTACGAAAGTGTGAATGTTGTCTTAACAACGAAAGAGGGGCAAAATCTCCGAATGGCACATCAATTCAACACGTCCTATATCAAGGACTCAACAGAGTTATTCCATTACTACAAGAAGCTGGCTGAGCGCGCGATGGAGCAATGTCCCGACAAAGGATTGTTCGCGACGCTCGATCAGGAATCGAACTCAATCGCGATTATCGTGAAGCACATCGCCGGAAATGCTCGATCGCGCTGGACGGATTTTCTTACGACGGATGGAGAAAAGCCCAATCGGAATCGTGACAGCGAGTTCGAGGATGCGCCGAAAACTCGGGCTGAACTGCTGGCGATGTGGGAACAAGGCTGGAAGTGCGTGTTCGATGCACTTGCCGGATTGAGCGACGCGGATTCAGGACGCACCATCACAATTCGCGGCGAAGCACATTCCGTCATGCAGGCGGTCAATCGGCAAGTCGCTCACTATTCGTATCACGTCGGGCAAATTGCGTTCCTGGCGAAACATCTTGCGGCGGCAAATGGCACGTGGACGGCGCTGACGATTGCTCGCAAAAAGTCTTCCCAGTTCAACGCGGACGTTGCCGCGGGCAAGAAATCTCAACGATAATTCGGAAACAGGATTGAATGAGGCAAGGCAGCGGAGTCTGTTTGTGCGTCGTGCCAACGCTTACAACGCAATATACGAACGATAACGAACAATTCGTGCGGTATCAGTCAGAAAAGGGGATTTGGTCGACCTGTAGAAGCCGTAGAGGGAACGAACTCAGCTGAGAATGAAAGAAGGTTGGAAACTCTCCGATAATGGGAGATGAACTGCGCTACCGATTGCTCGAAAACAATCACCACAATTCAATCCTGATGTGGCTTTGGCAGAGAATCTCAGCTCACGAACTGCAATTCGCACAAAAAGAAAGAGATAAAACAACCAGACGTTTCGCTTTTCCTTCGCAGTGAAACGCGGTACCCTTTTCCATTATGCGCACACTGTTTGACATGAGTCCCCTGCCCGCCGAAGCTTCCGGGTTGAAGCTGAATGAGGCGCAAAGGCGCGCGATTACGCATGGCTCGGGACCGCTGCTGGTGATTGCGGGAGCGGGAACGGGAAAGACTCGAGTGATTACGGAGCGGATCCGGCATTTACTGGAATCGAATAGTTCCCTGCCAGGCGAGAACATTCTGGGGCTGACGTTTACGAAGAAGGCTGCGGGAGAGATGAAAGCGCGTGTAGTGAAGGCCGCTGGGGAGCGCGGAAAGGATGTGGTACTGGCAACGTTCCACTCGTTCTGCGAAACGATTTTGAAAGAGGTTGATCCAAACAGACTGGCGCTGGAAGGAGTGGATCACTGGATTCTTTTGCGGCGGAATCTGGGACGTTTGAAGCTGGACAAATACCGGCGATTGGCGGAACCCGGACAGTTTCTGAGCGATTTTATTTCTTTTTTCTCGCGGTGCCAGGACGAACTGGTGTCCAGTGAAGAGTATGAGAAGTTTGCGGAGATTCTGGCGGAAGAACTGGAAGAAGAGAAACATGCGCTCGATGAGGATACCTACAAAGAGCGCACCGAGCAGGTGGCGCTGCAGCGAGAGATTGCGCGGGCTTACCGAGCGAGTGAACAAATTCTGAGCGAAAAGCGCGCGGTAGCGTTGAACGGATTGATCAGCGAAACCGTGGCATTGCTGAAGAGCGATAAGACGCGACGGAAGCAGCTACAGGAGCGGTACAAGCACATCCTGGTGGATGAATTTCAGGATACGAATATCGCCCAACTGGAATTGCTGCAACTGTTGAGCGGAGAGACGCGGAACATCGTCGTGGTGGGCGACAACGACCAGGCAATTTACCGGTTTCGGGGAGCGTCGTTCGGAAGCTTCAAATTGTTTCTGAAGAATTTTGCAGGCTGGGAAGAGGGTCAGGACTCGACATCCTTTCGTGTCTCATTAACTGAAAATTACCGATCAACACCAAATATTCTACGAGTGGCAACGCAGGTGATTGGGCAGAACGAGATAAGCCCGGAATTTCCAAAAAAAGTGCTGCGGGCCAGCCACAAGGAAGGCGAGAAGATCCGCATTGTAGAAGTGGATACACCGGAAGATGAGGCAGCCTGGGTGGCGGAAGAACTGGAACGACTACACGGTGCAGGCCGGCGGTGGTGGGATTTTGCGGTGCTCTATCGGCAACATGCGCATCGAGATCACCTGGTAGCGGAACTTTCGGCCCGGAAAATCCCATTTGTGATTACGAAGCTATCGATATTGGAGCATCCCCTGGTGAGGGATGTGCTGGGTTATCTAAACCTGATCGCGTTTCCATTTGACGATATAGCGTGCGCGCGAGTGCTTTCCGCTCCAGCGTGGCATTTGTCTCCGGAAGATCTGGTGCGATTGACGGAGCGCGCGAGGAAAAAACGCGGAACCGCTTTATACGACGTGCTGCAAGCTCCGCAATCGGAATTGCCATTCAACGCGTCGCCTGCAGCCCTGGGAACGCTGCTCGAGTTTTTGGGCGAGCAACGCAAGGCGATGAAGAAGCGGACAGCGCGAGAAATACTGGGCGAGCTGACGGAGTGGTTGGAAGTGCCACAGCGGACGCATCCGTACGAGAGAAAGTACATCCACCAATTAGTGCGATTCGTAAAGGACTGGGAGCCAAAGAGCGAGACGAGAGGATTGCCGGAATTTCTGGAGTACCTCGACTATTTCGAACAGGCAGGCGGTACCTTGAGCCTGGAGGATGATGCTCCGGAAGATGCGGTGCAACTGATGACTGTGCATGGAGCGAAAGGGCTGGAATTCCCGCACGTGTTTTTGCTGCGGGTGAATTCGGGAGCGTTCCCTGCGCGAGACCGTTCCCCTTTGTTTGAGTTTCCCGACCGGTTGATGAAAGAGGAGCTGCCCGAGAGGGATTTCCACATACAAGAGGAACGAAGACTATTCTACGTTGCGGTAACGCGGGCAGAAGAGCGGCTGACAATTACCACGGTTACGGACAAGAAGGGCAAAGTGCCAGTCTTCATCGAGGACATCGTAATGGAGCCGGCAATCAAAAAGCGCGACGTGTCTCAGACGGCTCCCAAGAAGAAACCCGTCAGTGCCCGCACGAAGATGGAACCTGCGGCGAAGGAAACGGAATTATTCCCGGCAAAGGAAGAGCCGCCAAAGATTTTTGCGCGGATTGCGAAGTGGGCGGAAACGTATCACCCGCCGCAGGGGGAGCCGATGAAGTTAAGCGCATCGGCAGTGGAGAATTACCGGAAGTGTCCACAGCAGTACGCCTTCAGCCATCTGTGGTCGTTAAAGGAAGGACCACGGGCGATGCTGAGTTTTGGAAGCGTGGTTCACACAACGATAAAACGGTTCATGGACCAGATGAAGAAGGGTGTGAAGCTGACATTTGAGGAAGTGCAACGGATTTACGACACGGAGTGGAGCAGCGCGGGCTACGAGGATGAATATCAGGAACAAGAATACAAGAAAGACGGGCTGGAACAGCTAAAGGTGTTTCATGCTTCGGTGCTGGTGGAGGCGCCATCTATTCTGGAGCAGGAGAAAGCATTCGAACTGCCCCTGGCGAACGACGTAATTCTGACGGGACGGATGGATCAGGTGAACAGCCTGGGGCGGAGTGACGTGGAGATTGTGGATTACAAGACGGGAAAGCCCAAAAAGGACACAGATGCGCGGAAAGATTTGCAGTTGAGCATTTATGCGCTGGCGGCGAAAGAGATCTTCGAGTGGAATCCGGTGCGACTGGTGTTCCACTATTTGCAGAATAATCAGAGGCAGGAGACGACGCGGGATTCCAAGCAATTGGCGGAGGCGGAAAAGATTGTGCAGGAAGCGGCGGCGAATATTAGAGCGGGTGCGTTTCCGGTCAAACCGGGATTTGCGTGTAGGGGGTGCGCGTATAAGTTGATATGCCCAGAGTATGAGGTGGCGTTGGGGATGAGGGAGTAGCGGACGAAGGCCGGACATTGTTCAGGTCAATCGGGGACATGGAAAGGTATTGTCACGATCCTGCGCTCCATTCTGGATGACCTGTTCTTCGAGGTAGCGAACCACAGACAAAAAGCCGGACAAGGGCCGATCGGGAGATCGGCGATCCCAGAGGAAAAGAAAACGCCCCAAAACTGCTGGGGCGCTTCTAAACAAATTTTTTGCAGGTGCGGGTGTTACTTCTTCTTTGCTTTCTTTGCGGGCTTCTTTGCTTTCTTTGCCATTGATCGTTCTCCTTTGCTAAGAGACTGCCCCCAGATAAAAAGGGAGGGGATTGCGAGTGTGTGACAAGCATTCCCCTGCATCTCGTATACGAGTGCTTGGCGCAAGAGTCAAGAGATATTCGCGAGAATCGTAAGGGTGAAGAAAATTATTTGGGCGGAGCAGTGGCAAATGTGCCGCCGTAATAGCCTTCACGAGTCAGAATTGTGAGGCCTTCGCGACGCACGCGGACCTCAAGAGTGTGGTAATCGACTTTGCGCTCGCCGTGAGGAGCGAAAGCAAGGGTGTACTGGTTGCGGGCTTGTTCGGTGATGCGTGAATAGAATTCCTCGAAGGTGTTGCTCTTTGCGCCGTAGTAGATATCGCCGCCGGTATCCTTGGAATAGCTGACAAGGCGAGAGAATTTGCGCTCGAAGTAGCTGCTGCCGGTGGCCACGGAGTAAACGGAGATGTTATTGCGAAGAAGCATGGCTCGGGTCTCATCGTATGAGTGAGTGTTGAATTTAGCGCCATTCTGGCCATCGCTGATCAGCAGGATGATTTTGCGGCGTTCGCGCGGACGTTCTTTGAGAAGTTCAGCCGCGGCATAGACGGCATCGTCGAGGGCTTTGGTGGATTGACTCTTGATGGCCTGAAGTCCCGCGGAGTTGATCGGAGAGTTGCCAGGAGCACCGGGAGCAGGTTCGTTGTTGATGGTGGGACCGTTGAAAGGGCCACCTGGGGGAGGAGCGGAAGGCTTCGAGTCAATCTGAGTGCGGCGAAGTTCGGTGAGCAACTTGTCCTGGTCTCTGGTGAAGCCTTTGCCTTCATGGAAGTACTGATCGAATCGGCAAACAAAAGTCTCGTCGTAAGTGCTGAGACCGCCCACGATGGAGCGCAAGCTGGGTTCGACCTGATTGGCGTCTTTGCTCTTTAAATCGTTATCGATAAGAATCACCATCGAAAGCGGGAAAGCTTCGACGGTGAAGAAAGTGATTTGTTGCTCAACGTTGTCTTCAAACAAACGAAATTCGTCCTTCTTGAGGTCCGGGACGAGAGTGCCGTTGTGGTCTTTGACGGTCACAGGGAGGACAACAAGAGTGGGATTCAATCTGATGATTGTGGGAGCTTCCGACTGGACCTGCGGAGTAGTAGGCTTCGTGGTGGAGGCAGGCGCGGGAGGCGTCTGCGGCGGAGGCTCGAGTTGGGGCTTTGACTGCGGTTGAGGCTGGACTTTGGGAGTAGGGGAGTCTGGGACAGGCTCTTGCGCAAAACAAACCACAGTGAAAAGTGCGAAGGATTGCCCGAGGGCAAGAAGCGCAATTTTTCGTAGACAATTAAAGGTCATGAGGCCAAACTTTCCCAGATTCGATAGAATGACTGCGTCTATACCAGTGGCTAGCTTGGACGCATCCCACGGGCGGGCTGGTTGCATCGTAACCATTATCGGGTCGCCGCGGCCAGAAGCAAATCGCAGAACGAAAACCGATCAGCCAACCGGCAAGGACCTATTAAGGATACCGAGAAAACGTGAAATTCGGAAAAAAGAAGATGGGTAGGGTGAAAAGAAGTTTGATGACGGTGCTGGCCTGGAGCGCGTCGTTGGCGCTGGCTGTTCCCGTGATGCCCCAGGGGCAAGGCGAGGGACAAGGACCGGTCATCAAGTCGGAAGTGACGTTGGTCAACCTGTTTGCGACAGTCCGGGACAAGAATCACCGAGTGGTGACGGACCTGAAGCAGGACGACTTCAAGGTGTCCGAGGATGGCAAGGACGAGAAGATCGCGTTTTTCTCAAAAGAGATGGCATTGCCGATCACGCTGGGACTGCTGCTGGACACATCGGGAAGCGAACAGTTCATGTTGAGCGCCATTCAGGATGCCGGCGGGCGATTCATGCGGAGAGTATTGAAGAAGGGCGACGAGGCGATGGTCATTTCGTTCGACTCTGACGTGGATCTACTCTCGGATTTCACCGATGATAAGCAGATTCTGGACCGCGCGATCAACAAGGCCCGGATCAATATTCCCGGAGGAGGAAGCATGGCGGGAAATCCGGGGCCGGTAGCTGGCAATCAAACGGGCACGGCGCTGTACGATGCGATTTATCTTGCCTGCGGAGACAAGCTGAACGGCGAGGCGGGGCGGAAAGCGATTATTATCGTCACGGACGCACAGGATGAAGGAAGCAAAGTGAGACTGGAAGAGGCGGTGGAGGCGGCACAGCGAACGGACACGGTAATTCATATTTTGCTGGTGGCCGATCCAAGATTCGGCGGGAATATGGGAGTGGCACACCGGTTGACGGAGGATACCGGCGGACGGTTGATCGTAATTCGTTCGGAAAAGAATCTGGAAGAGGCGTTTGACCAGATATCGGAGGAGCTGCGAAGCCAGTACACGCTGGGATACTATCCAACGAATACGGCGCGGGATGGGAAATTCCGAAAGATCAAGGTGGAGATGGGAAATCACGACCTGAAGGTTTTGGCACGGAAGGGATATTACGCGCCGAGGGGTTAAGAACAAGAAGGCGGTGTAAAGCTGCATAAAACCGCCCCTACATCGGAAGGAAACCCGCCGAACGGGGAATCGGCGTCCCCAACGGAAAGACGGATTGACCTCGCGCGGAGGCTTGGCTAGTATCGCAATGCGGTCGTTCCACACGACTGAACAGGCCCGATGATCAACGAAACAATTGGACACTACCGAATTCTGCGGCAACTGGGGAGCGGCGGAATGGGCGTGGTGTATGAGGCAGAGGACAGCAAGCTGGGCCGGCACGTTGCGCTGAAGTTCTTGCAGGAGAGCGGCCGGGCTGAGCCGTCGGCCATGGAACGGTTTTTGCGAGAAGCGCGGTCGGCTTCGGCGTTGAATCACCCCGGGATTTGCACGATCTACGCGATTGAAGAGCAAGACGGACGAATGTACATCGCCATGGAACTGCTGGAAGGCGAATCGCTGGATAAGGCGTTGGGACGCGGGGCGCTGACGATTTCGCGGACGATTGAGATTGGCATCGAGGTAGCGGACGCGCTGGATGCGGCCCACAAGAAGAATATCGTTCATCGAGATATTAAGCCGGCGAATATTTTCCTGACTCAACGAGGAACGACAAAACTGCTGGACTTTGGGTTGGCAAAGTTGCTGCAGGACGAGCCCGGAGGCGAGGACGAAACGGTCGTAGAGAACACGACGGCGTACTTAACTACTCCTGGCACGGCGGTGGGCACGATTGCCTACATGTCGCCAGAACAGGCGCGGGGAGAGGTGCTAGATCCGCGAAGCGATTTGTTTTCGCTGGGTTCGGTGCTCTACCAGACAGTTACGGGGGCACATCCGTTCCCAGGTAGCACGAGCGCGGTAATTTTTGGAAATATTCTACATAGTGCGCCGGCCTCGCCGATTTCGTTGAATGGAGATGTGCCCGCCGAGCTGGAAAGAATCCTGAACAAATTGCTGGAGAAGGATCGCGACCTTCGTTACCAGGTGGCGGCGGAATTGCGCGGGGATCTGAAACGATTGCAGCGAGAGCTGGAACCGGGAAGGCCTGCGTCGGATTCGAAAGTGCTGGCAAGCCGCGAGACGAGCGCGGCGGGAGTGGGGGCAACTTCGGGTGCGGGAATGCCGGCGGCAAAAGTATCCAGTGGGACGGTACTGGCAGAAGCGGCACAGAAGAACAAGTTGAGTACCGGGTTGCTGGCCGCGCTGGCATTGGTGGTGCTGGTGGCGGCGAGCTATGGAGCGTACTCATTCCTGCACAAACCAAAGGTTGCGCCATTCGAGAAATTTACGATTGAAAACGTTTCGAATAACGGGCACATACCGCAAGTGGCTATTTCTCCGGATGGAAGATATCTGTTGCAGGCATTGGAAGAAAACGGGAAGCAATCTTTGTGGCTGCATCATATTCCCACCGGAGCGAATAAAGAGGTGGTTGAGCCTGCTGCGGCCAGTTACGAAGGGCTGACGTTCTCTCCCGACGGGAATTACATATATTTTGTGCGTCGCGAAGAAAAAGACGAGACGATCTCGGTGCTCTACAGCGCACCCGTGCTGGGCGGGACTCCGAAGATAATCATCAAGGATGTCGACAGCCCCATTACGTTTTCTCCGGACGGGCTGCATATTGCATTTATGCGCGAGCTGCACGATTCGCCGACGTGGGACTTGATCGAAGCAGAACCTGACGGGACGAATGAGCGGGCGATTTTTAAAAACAAGACGGTGCTGAGCGACAGTCATGTACCGTCATGGTCGCCGGATGGGAAAACGATCGTAATTCCTATCGTGCAGCCAACGAAAGATGCTATTGGCGGGCTGATGGCTGTGGATGTGTCCAGCGGAAAAGATCAGATCGTGGAGACCGCGGCAGATCGAATTATTTATCGGGCCAGCTGGCTGCCCGATGGGTCTGGATTTATTGTGAGCGACACGCAGGTGGAAACAACCCACTTGCAGACTCAGCTTGGATATTTGCCGTATCCAAACGGCGAGTATCGGGCGTTGACCACCGATACAAACAACTATGGACAGCAAACTCTTGCAAAAGACGGAAAGACGCTGGCGGCTGTCCAGGAACGCACGCGATTCGAATTGGGCGTGGGACCGGCAATGGAGCCAGACCAGGTGAAGGCCGTACCGCTATCCTCGCGGCTTCCGATCTGGAGATGGGGTTGGATGCCTGACGGGCGCTTGGTCGTGCCGCAGGCGGGCAGTATGAAGGCAATAGCAGCGAATGGCGCGGAAACAACGATATTCTCTGACTTGAAACATGTCGCGGATCAAGTGACGGTGTGTGGGGGCGGGAAATACCTGGTGTTCCGACAGGTTGGACGGTCCAGTGCGGCTTCTGCGAATTTGTGGCGTACGAATCTGGACGGCAGTAATGAGATGCAGCTCACGAAAGGTTTGAATGAGCAACTGCCAACGTGCTCGAAGGACAGCGAATGGGTGTATTACATCGATAACGGAGACAACCGGTACGTGAAGCGGGTGTCCCTGCAGGGAGGAACGCCGGAGACGATTGTGAAGTCGCCAGTCGGTATGTTTGGGTTGTCGCCAGATGGGAAAGAGATCTCGTCACTGGATGTGCAGGAGCTTGACCATAAGCTGATCTTGCGGAGAGATTCGACTGACACACGGCAGATGACGTACCACGATATCGATCAGCGGGCATTGCCGAATGGATTAGTGTATACGCCAGACGGAAAGTCGGTGGTGTACACAGTGCGCGAAAAGGGAGTAGATAATCTATGGGTACAGCCGCTGGATAATGGTCCGTATCGTCAGTGGACGCACTTTATGAAGGATCACATACGAAAATTGGCGTTCTCACCGGACGGAATGAAAATAGCGATAGATCGAGGCGATGTGGAATCCGATGCGGTATTGCTGAAGGACTCTGGGATGTAAGAGAGCCAGAAAAAAAAGCAGATCCCTCGCGGTGTTGGACAAGTCAACGACACGAGGGCAGAAAGCAGATTCCTCGCTTCGCTCGGAATTACATTTTGGGAATGATGTGGGCGTTGGTGGAATGCGGGAATAAGGCACCGTCTGGAGATCATGTGCCACCAAAAAAGAACGGCCCGCCCTCGGAAGGCGAGTCCTACACAAGATGCTGGGAGGCGGCGTAAACCGCCCCTACATAAAAACTACTTGATGGAACCAGCGGGCTTTGTGGCGTTGTTTCCGCCTTCGGCAGGGGTGCGGGCAAAATAGCCGCGACGAGCGCGGGCCTGGTAGCCCTTGTGATCGGGCATTTCGATTTTGATTTTGTGGTAGCGGCCATCGTAGGCATGGTTCGAGGGGTTGTACGCGATGGAATATTGGTTGCGAAGCTCTTCCCCGATGTCCTGAAACGATTGATCCAAATCATCCACGTGGTAAGGGAAAAAGGCGCGCCCACCGGTCTCTTCTGCCAAGTCCTGGAGAATCTTGTCGCCATCGGTGAGATGGTATTTGCGATTGCCGGATTTTTCTTTGCTGGGATCGTCGAGCGTGACCCACTGCGTGCTGGTGCTGATGGTATAGATGACCACGCTGGTACGCTGAGCCATCTCGATGGCTTCAGCGCGGGTGTGCGAAGAGAGATTGTCTTCGCCATCGCTGATGAGAATCATGACACGTCTAACGACGTCGGGTTGATCGCCTGGTGGCCGTGGAGGATGGCTCAGCTCGTTGAAACAAGCGTCATAGATGGCGTCGTAAACTGCCGTGCCGCCTCCGGCGCGTGTGCGAAGAATCTGATCGCGAAGCTTGCCGGTGTCTGGAGTAAAACCCTGAATGACCTGGGGCTCGTCATCGAAGGTCATGAGGAAGGCTTCATCTTTTCCACGGCGGAGCACGCTGAATAGAAAATTGTTGGCCGCGTCCTGCTCGAACTTGATGCGATCGCGAATACTGTTGGAGGTGTCGAGCAACATGCCGATACGAAGGGGTAGATCAGTCTGTTTGCTGAAGAAGCGAATGTCCTGGGGAGCGTTGTCGTCGAATATTTTGAAGTCCTGCTTCTCGAGGTCGGAGACGAGTTTGTTGCGGCGATTCAGCACCGTGAAGAGGACATCGACCAGGTTGACCGTAGTGCTAATCGTGGTACCACTTTTCTGTGGCTGCTCCTGTGCGGGAGGCGGGGTAGCGGGAGGATTCTGAGCCGGCTGCGCGGAAACAAGGAACGTCGTCAAGAGAGTAGCAATGCAAATCAGGGCAAATGAGCGGTAGAGCATGTCGGTTGATTATAGGAAGCCGATGAGGGCATCGTCAATTCGGATAGGAGCATCTCCAGCGGCGTTTGCCAGTTTATGGAGAAAATCGCGAAGCTCGGGCGGGAGAGGGGCGACGAGTTGAATGAACTTGCCGGAACGTGGCTGGTCGAAGACGATTTTAGCAGCGTGAAGGAAATTGCGTTCCAAAGGCGGCAAGGTGGTGCGGCCGACGTGAAGTTGCGCATCGGCTCCGTAAAGAGTGTCTCCCACAACTGGATGTTTCAACGCAGAAAAGTGAACGCGAATCTGGTGAGTGCGACCGGTGTGAAGCTGTATTTCGAGAAGGCTGGTCGGGCCAATTCGAGCGCGGACCCTCCAATCAGTACGGGCAGGACGAGAATTGGGGAGAAGGCCAGCACGGTCGGCGGTCATGCGAGTGCGGTGATTGGGGTGGCGGGCAATAGGAAGTTCGATGCGGCCTCGATTCTCCAAAAGCACTCCCTGGACGAGAGCGATGTAAGTCTTTTGGATGGTGCGATGGCGAAATCCGTCGGCAAGCTTGGCATGGGCAAAATCATTTTTGGCGACAAGGAGAACTCCGGAGGTTTCTTTGTCGAGACGATGGACGATGCCCGGGCGAAGGGGATCATCGGATTGAGAAAGGTCAAGACCGCGGCCAAGCAAGGCGTTGACTAGTGTGCCGTGAGAGTTCCCTGCTCCGGCGTGAACGGTCATTCCAGCGGGCTTGTTAATGCCGATTACGTCGTCGTCTTCGTAGAGGATGTTGAGAGGGATAGACTCCGGTTCGGCGACCAGAGGAGGACGGGGCTGGGCATCGACTTGAATGAGATCGCCGGCGCGGACTTTTTGGGAATCTTTGGCGGGCTTGCAGTTCAGGAGAATCAAACCTTGTTCGATAAGTTCCTGGACACGGGTGCGGGAGAGGTCGGAGCAATGAGAGGCGACAACTCGGTCAAGACGAAGACCAGCGTCGGAGTCGGAAATGGTAATGGTGAATTGCGGGGAATCGGCCACGGTTAGAGTGTAGCGCGGGCGGAGTGAGAGCGGAAAACACAACGGACTTACCACAGAAGCCACAGAGAGTCAGAGAAGGGAGAGACAAGATCAGGTGAGGAGGAAGAGATAGGATGTTTTCGAGGAACCCAAGAGCACAGGCTGGAGAACCTGTGCCACTCCGCAGATAATTTAGCGTTGGGTTTGGCGGGAGAAGAGAACGTCGAAAATCAGGAGGATGGCGCCGACGGTGATGGCGGAGTCGGCTACGTTAAAAGCCGGCCAGCGGTAGGAGCCGAGGAAGACTTCGAGAAAATCGGTAACGCCACCATGAAGGATGCGATCGGTTACGTTGCCGGTGGCTCCGCCTAGGAGCAAGGCAAGACCAGCGGCATTGAGGGTGCCGAGATTCTTTCCGCCTACCAGGAGCCAGGCGATTACGGCGATGATGGCTACCGCTCCCACGATCAGCAGGATGCGCAAGACCGGAGAAGTAGAGCCTGCGAACAGGCTGAAGGCTATCCCGGGATTTTTGGAATGGACCAGATAAATGAAATTGTGGATGACTTCGTGGCGCCAGGATTCCGATGTCTGCGTTTCGATCCAGGCCTTGGTGAGGCGGTCGAAGAAGACGATAGCCAGGGAGAGCCACACCCAGCGGAGGCGCGCGGGGAATTTCATGGACGATCCGCCGTTCCGTGTAAGTTGAGCTCCTTCGTTCCGCTCAGGATGACGAGGCCATTTTGCCGGGTAGGTTGCATTTAGTTCGTTGCGGCCATACCGCCTTCGATTTCGGCAATGGCTTCACTGCATCGTTCGCAGATCGTCGGATAGCGTGGATTTTCGCCGACGTGCGTGGAGAAATTCCAGCAACGATCGCACTTCTTGCCCTCGGCGCGCTGGACAGTGACTTCGAGAGTCGGCACAACATCCGAAGTGAAATCACCCTTGCCAGCGTTGATCAGATCGACTTGAGAAACAATGAAGAGGCCGGGGAGTAACGGTAAACAGTGCTTCAGCCTGGCCTTCAGTTCCAAGTCGCCATTCAAGAGGATCTTTGCTTCGAGACCTGAATTGACCAGTTTCTTTTCGTTGCGTGCCACTTCGAGGGCTTTCAAGACTTCGGCTCGAACTTTGCCCAGCAGTTCCCACGCAGCCGCCTTATCCGCGGGAATGTTGGTGCGGAATTCCTCTTCGGACGGGAAGAGGGAAATGTGGACGCTGTCTGGTTCGCCGGTTGCCTTCGGGAGAAACTTCCATAGCTCTTCGGCGGTGAAGACAAGGATCGGGGTCATCAGGCGGATCAGGGCGCTGGTGATTTTCCAGACTACGGTTTGTGCGGAGCGGCGCGATTTGCTGTTGGGCGCTTTGGTGTAGAGACGATCCTTCAAAACGTCATAGTAGAAAGCGCTGAGATCGACGACGCAATAGTCGTGAATGGCGTGGTAGATGCGATGGAATTCGTACGTCGTGTACCACTCGCGGCAGCGCTTAACCAGGTCGGCGGTGCGCTCGAGCATCCAGCGATCCATCTCTTCAAGTTGATCGTTGGGAAGCGCATGCTTCTCCGGGTCGAAATCGCTGAGATTGCCGAGAGCGAAGCGGAAGGTGTTGCGGATTTTCCGATAGGCTTCGCTGAGCTGCGTCATGACGCGGTCGCTCATCTTGACGTCGGCTTGGTATTCCTGCGAAGCGACCCAAAGGCGGAGAAGGTCAGCGCCCCACTTTTCGCAAATTTCCGTGGGAAGCACGACGTTGCCAAGGGATTTGGACATCGGGCGTCCCTGCTCGTCTAAAGTCCAGCCATGAGTGACAACGCTTCGATAGGGCGGCGTGTCTCGAAGGCCGATCCCGATGAGCAACGAACTGTGGAACCAGCCGCGATACTGGTCCGGGCCTTCAAGGTAGACATCGGCTGGCCATTCTTTGCCATGCAGCACCGCGAAGCTGGAAGAGCCTGAATCAAACCAGACGTCGAGAATGTCGTGTTCTTTACGCCACTTGGAAGCGCCGCAGGAACACTTTGTACCAGCGGGAAGAAGTTCCTCGGGAGAATGTTTGTACCAGGCGTCCGCGCCCTCTTTTTCAAACCATTTCAAGACATTTCGGAGAGCGGAGAAATCGTCGAGCTGCTTGTTACAGCCTTCGCAGAAGAAAACGATGATGGGAACGCCCCAGAAACGCTGGCGAGAGACGCACCAGTCCGGGCGCTTTTCAATCATTTCGTAAATGCGTTCTTCGCCCCAGGCAGGAATCCACTTGACGTTGTGGATTTCTTCGAGGGTTTCCTGGCGAAGCGTTTTGGTTGCACCGTGCGCAGCCTGGTCCATCTTGACGAACCATTGTTCGGTAGCGCGAAAGATGACGGGATTGTGGCAGCGCCAGCAGTGAGGATAACTGTGCTTGTAGGCGTGATGGCCGAGCAGGGCGCCGCGATCGCCAAGAAGTTTCACTATGATCGGGTTGGCGGTGAAGACGTCTTTACCTTTGTATTCAGGCAGGCCTTCCAGATAGACGCCCTTGTCGTCGATTGGCGCATAAATCTCCAAACCATACTTCTGGCCGGAAATGAAGTCGTCGGCGCCGTGGCCCGGAGCGGTGTGGACGATGCCGCTACCCTGATCGAGCGTGACGTAATCGGCGAGGAGGCCGGGAACCTGAATAGGAAGAAATGGGTGCTGGAACTTCATGCCTTCAAACTGACAGCCTTTGTAGGTGCCAAGCACATCAGCTTGCTTGATCTCGGTGTCGGCTTGCAAAGCAGCCAAACGATCAGCGGCTAGCAGGAGCTTCCCTTTTTCCGTTTGAACAACGACGTAGTCGAAATCAGGATGGAATGCCAATGCGCGGTTGTGGGGAAGCGTCCATGGAGTGGTGGTCCAGATGACGGCGGAGACGTCAGTGCCGATTTTGGCGGCATCACCCGGGCCACCGCCCACGACTTTGAAAGTGACCCAGACGCTGGGGCTGGTGTGGTCTTCGTACTCAACTTCGGCTTCGGCAAGCGCGGTGTTGTCGTAGATGCACCAGTAGACAGGCTTGCGGCCACGGTAGACGTAGCCCTTCTCCATGAAGTCGAGAAGATTCCCGGCGATGACAGTCTCGTACGGGAAGCTCATCGTGAGATAAGGATCGTTCCATCGGCCGAAAACGCCGAGACGCTGGAAGTCGCGCTTGTGCTGCTCAACGTAACGCGTGGCGTATTCACGGCAACGTTGACGAAACTCAGCAGGGGAGACTTTACCCTTGCCACCCAACTCTTTTTCGACCTGGGTTTCGATGGGGAGGCCGTGGCAATCCCAGCCGGGAACATAGGGAGCGTAGTGCCCTGCCATGCTCTTGGACTTTACAATGAGGTCTTTGAGAGTTTTGTTAAGGCCAGTACCGAGATGGATGGTACCCGTCGGATAGGGCGGGCCGTCGTGGAGAACGAAGAGCGGTTTGCCATCGCGAGCGGCGAGAATACGCTGATAAAGATTGGACTCCTGCCAGGCGGCAAGCTGCTTGGGCTCATTGAGAGGCAAGCTGGCTTTCATGGGGAAATCAGTTTTGGGGAGATTGAGTGTCTTCTTCAGTTCCAACGGTTCAGACATGAGGATGCTTGTAATAGTCCCTTCTACGCCAGCCAACCCTGACATCCTGGGCAGGTCTACAACAATCGTTGTACGGCGGGAAACAAAAGAAAACGGTGTAAGTTGCTATGTTACAATGAAAGGCAGTCTATGTCAGCCGAGGGTACGCGCAACCTTTCAGGAGAAAGGCGAATCCTATTGGCTGGAAAACCTTTTTAGGGGATATTGCGTCTAGACTAGTCGAGGGGATGACGTGGCGGATCCAATTAATCTTCTCCCAGAAGAGCTGAGCCGACCGAAACGAACCGGACCGGAAGAGGTGATTCCCGTCCCGAGGTCCGCGCTGCCCGAGTTCATGACGCCAGCGCGAGCGAAGTCTGAAGGTTTCTGGGCTAACCTGAAGCAATACCTGTTTGAGAATCCTATAAAGGTAGCAGAACGTCCTGATGCGCCGTTCCTGAAAAACAAGTACAGTGGCGGCGGTGTACGCGAAAACCTGAAGTATTTCCTTTCTGGACCGAAAGTCTCAAACCGTGCGATTGATACCCGCTATGAAGTGAATTGGGGCGGAAATTTTGGGAGCTTCAAAGATCGGCTGAAGGAGTTCATCTCGCCGAGTAAGCCTGCACCGTTACCGCCGGGAATTCAGGCGGTCAAGGTAAAGGACATCTGGTCTAAGGACGAAGATTTTGGGTGGACCCAGGCAATTTCGATTGGGTTACATGCGGGATTGATTGCCCTGCTGATTTTTCCGTTCTTGAATCTACTCTCTCCCAAAGTTACGGCAACGAATAAGGTGTTGCTCGGCACACCAATCGACATTTCCCCTTATGTTCCGAAGCTGCCCCCGGGTAACAAGCCGGCGGGTGGTGGAGGCGGCGGTGGAGATCATTCGCTGACTCCTGCTGGAAAAGGCAAGGCGCCCAAATTTTCTATGACGCAGATGGCGCCGCCAACGGAAATTTACAGAAATCCCAAGCCGATCCTGGCGGTAACGCCGACGTTGCTGGGTCCTCCCGAGCTGAAGATTGCAAATCCGAATATGGATAATTTCGGAGACCCGTTGTCGAAGTCCGCGGAATTGTCTAACGGAACAGGCGGCGGTGGTGGAATTGGCAGTGGTAATGGCGGCGGAATTGGCAGCGGTGACGGCGGAGGCCTGGGCCCCGGATCTGGCGGCGGCACTGGGGGCGGGGCGTTCCGCGCGGGCGTAAACGGAGTTGGATCACCGAGTTGCTTCTACATGCCGAACCCACCGTATTCCGAGGAAGCACGGAAGGCTAAATATTCCGGCGTGGTGCTGGTGGACGCGGTGGTGACCGTCGATGGACAGGTAACGCAGCCCCGCGTGATCAAGAGCCCTGGATTGGGTCTCGACGAGACCACCGTGCAGACAATGCGGACATGGCGCTGCAAAGCGGCGCTGGGTCCAAGCGGACGGCCAGTGCCGACGCGTGTGCAGTTTGAAGTGAACTTCCGGTTGTACTAACAACAACTCAAACTTTTTTCCACTGATCAGGTAGAGACACCACAGTCTTGCCAGGGGGTTACGTGTGCGCGACAGAGTCGTCATCGATGACATTACATTGCACATTCCCTAAATGCGAAATCCGGACTGAATCCCATTCCCACTCGTGACGCGCGTCGTTTTCCCTGCCTTCCTTGCCTTGCGAAAAACGAACCCCAAAGGCTGGTCAACCTTTTACAAGACAATTGCGTCTAGTTGAATCAAGGAGAGGAAATGGCCAAATCGATCGGTTTTCTCCCGGAAGAAACTGGAAGACAGATGCGGAACGCGCTTGAAGAAGCGATTCCAGTGCCGAGTTCCATGCTGCCTAAGTTCATGCCCTCAACGGATGGATGGTCCAAGGACAAAGCCTTTGGGTGGACACAGGCGATTTCTATGGGATTGCATGCAGCATTGGTTGCGTTGTTGACCGTGCCTTTTATTGTGGGATTCCCTGCACCGATCAGGGCTATTAACACGGGGAGCCTAACCTCTTCTACTCCAATTTCGCGTTACCTTCTGCTTTATGGAGGAGGCGGAGGCGGCGATCACTCTCTGACGCCTCCGGGCAAAGGCGAAGCGCCTGAGTTTTCTGCAACACAGTTGGCGTCGCCGACCGAGATTTTCAGAAACTCAAGACCCGTACTTCCGGTCAAACCAAAGCTGCTCGGTATGGATGAGATACAGATTGTCGATCCAAATATGGATCACATTGGGGACCCGCAGTCGAAGTTCGCAGAGTTGTCGAACGGCATCGGCCGTGGCAGCGGCATCGGAAACGGACATGGCTCTGGAATTGGTGATGGCGATGGGCCGGGTTTGGGTCTCGGGTCGGGCGGAGGCAATGGTGGAGATGCGTTTCGCCCGGGAGAGAATGAGGTTACTCACCCTAGCTGCTCGTATATGCCGAATCCACCCTATTCCGAGGAAGCGCGGAAGGCAAAGTATTCCGGCGTCGTATTGGTCGACGCGGTAATCAGTGCCGATGGAAAGGTGACGCTCCCGCGCGTGGTGAAGAGCCCTGGCTTAGGGCTGAATGAGACCACGGTGCAGACGATGCAAACATGGCGTTGTCAGGCGGCGCTGGGACCAGGAAGACGTCCAGTACCGACCCGCGTGACGTTTGAAGTGAACTTCCGGTTGTACTAAGACAAATTCAAGAAGATAGCGCTGAGGCAAAGCCCTGGACTCGACGAGCCACGCGGGATTGTTACGGGATGAGGCGGCATAAAGCAGTGTAAAACCGTCCCTACAACGGCTCTCGGGAATCTTGTCCTCCAAGGATGAGGCCAGGAACGGGTTGCGCGAATTGGACAACCCGGAATCGAATGGAAGCTTGCACGAACATGGTTCTGCTAGGATTTGAGGCATGAGAAACCTTTTTATGGCAGTTGGAATCATCTGCGCGGCGCTGTGGGTGAGTCCAGTCGCGGCGCAAAGCCGGACAGGAGCACTGGAGGTGACTGCGCAAATCTCTCCGACTGGCGCGAGGCCGGAACCGGTCCGGCAATTCCCTTTGTGTCTGCTAACGAAAAGTTATGCTGACATCGTGAAGGAAGTGGATGAGAACGATCCAGAACTTTCGAAGGACGAGTTCATCGACAAGCTGAAGGTGTCGGACGAGTTGAAAGACTGGATGAAGAAGCAAGAAATAATGGATTTGACACAACTGGATTTCGACAAACTGGTTACGGTGGATGACATCATGGGCGTGCCGGAGTTCCTGGCGGCTTACCAGAGGTCGAACAGTGGCGGAGTAACAGCGGGATTGCCAGCACCAAAATTTCGGGAGGCGGATAAGGACGCGAACCCAGAAAAATACGAGAAGCTGAAACAGGAATATTTAACCAGTGTCAGGAAATTCATGACCGCGCACCCAATGACGATCAATGGGATGGAACTGGAATTGTCGGCGGTAAATCCCAAACTGAAGTGGGACAAAATGGTAGCCGACCACAAAAAAAGAGTGGCGCAGTTGGCACCGGACATGGCGCAATCGAAATACTTTGCGGGAAGACTCGACACGGACTTAGACGGAAAAGCTGTCCTGTCAGGGTTGAAGCCGGGCGAGTATTGGGTAAGTTCCCTGGGAACAGACGCAGCGGCAGGCGACCGCCACATGCATTGGGACGTGCGAACAGTGGTCTCTGCCGGTCAAGTAACACATGTAACCCTGAGCAACGTAAATGGGTCGGATACCAGTACCACTACGCCTTGATGCCAGCGACGAAAGATTTGAGTTATCGTAGTTAGATATGGGGACTCCCTATCTTTGGATTGGGTTTAATCTATTTGTACTTTTCGCCATAGCCCTCGACCTGGGAGTATTCCATCGAAAGATACACAAGGTTGAAATCGGGGAAGCGTTGCTATGGAGCGCCATCTGGATTGGCTTGGCGCTTACATTCGGTTATTTTGTGTGGCACTGGTACGGGCCGCAACGCGGGCTGGAGTATTACACCGGCTACCTGATCGAGAAGGCGCTGAGCATCGACAACCTCTTTGTGTTCCTGGTGATCTTTCGGACGTTTAACGTTGATCCGCGTGTGCAGCACAGGGTGTTGGAGTGGGGAATTATCGGAGCGCTGATCATGCGGGGAATCATGATCGGTGCGGGAGCGGTGCTGGTGGCGCGTTTCGGTTGGATTCTGCCGATATTCGGGATGTTCCTGGTATACACGGGCATACAAATGATTCGGCATCGAGAGAAGGAAGCGCATTTCGAGCGAAATCCTGTGTTCCGGTTTGCGAACACTCATCTGCGAGTGACGAAGGAGTACGAGGGCGGGAAACTCTTTGTTCGACGGGCTGGACAGCTGTTTGCCACGCCGCTGTTTCTGGTGCTTTTGATCGTGGAAGTTACGGACGTGACGTTTGCGGTGGATTCGATTCCGGCAATATTCGGGATTACGCGCGATGCCTTCATCGTGTATTCGTCGAACGTGTTTGCGATTCTGGGATTGCGAGCGCTGTACTTTCTGCTGGCTGACGTTCTCGACTACTTCCGGTATCTAGGTATCGGGCTGGCGCTGGTGCTGATGTTTGTTGGCGCGAAGATGATAGCAGAGCCGTGGGTACATATCTCGGTCAAGCTATCGCTGGGCATTGTGGCTGGAATACTGGCAGTAATGATTGCGATTTCGCTGATCGCGGGACCCAGGAAAAAGAAGGCGGCTTGAGGTCTCAACCCTGGATTGATTCAAGAAGTGGTTGCAGTGCTGAGGGCTTGCCAAGCCCGGAAAAGTTCGGCGACGCTCCAGGCTTGGGCGATGGCTCCCGTATCAGAGAAAGGGGCATCGCCATCAAAGATTTCGCCAATGGTGCCAAGGCCCGCGGAGTAGATGGTCCTGCCAAGTGGTCCCAAGAAACTTTGAGCAATGTCGCGATCGCGATAGACGCGGAAATGGGCCAGGGCGAAGGGTCCAAGTAGCCAGGCCCAGACCGTGCCTTGATGATAGGCAGAATCGCGCTCGCGGACGCCGCCGCTGCAGTGACCTTTGTAAGATGGGTCGGAACAAGCGAGGCTGCGCAATCCGTGTGACGTAAGCAATTGCTGTGCGCAGATGTCGACCACTGCCTCCTGCTGCAACTCGGAGAGAAGGCTCACCGGCAGAGAGACAGCAAAAATCTGATTGGGACGAATCGCGGGATCATTTCCTCCACCGGGAGAGTCGATCACATCGAAGCAGCAGTTGCGTTTCGCATTCCAGAATTTTTCGAAATTTTTCGTGCCTTTAGCGGCAAGTCTTTCGTAACCGTCAAACGGACGATTCAGCAGTTTGGCGAAATCGACCATAGTCTGGAGAGCGTTGATCCAGAGCGCATTGATCTCCACAGGCTTACCCGGGCGGGGAGTGACAACCCAATCTCCGACTTTGGCGTCCATCCAGGTGAGTTGAACTTCGGGAGAACCGGCAAAAAGAAGACCGTCAATGGGATCAACTTTGATGTTAAAGCGAGTGCCGCGCACATGAGCGTCTACGATGGCGGCGAGCACGGGAAATAGTTCGTTCAACAGGCTGATGTCTTTCGTGCCTGCAAAGTACTGGCGAACCGCTTCGAAATACCAGAGCGTGGCGTCGACCGTGTTGTAGCCTGGCGTGCCACCCGCATCGGGAAAATTGTTCGGGAGCATGCCGGCATCCACGAACGCAGCGTAGGAGTGGAGAATCTGACGGGCAATTTCCGGGCGGCCTGTGGCCAGAGTCAGGCCGGGAAGCGCAATCATGGTATCCCTGCCCCAATCCGCAAACCAGTGATAGCCCGCGATGATGCTGCGGCCATCGGCGTTGCCGGGAAGCGAGCGCTTCACAAGGAATTGATCGGCGGCGAGGACGAGTTGCCAAAACCAGCCGGGTTCATCCTCAGCGGGCGCAGTCGTTATGGAGGCGTAGTGCTTTTGCCAGGACTGAAAGAGGGCTAACTCGTAATTGGATTGTATTGCGCGAGCCTGTTTGCCATCCAACGCAGCATTCTGCTCAGTCGATACTACGAGTGTGACACTCTGACCGACTTCAAGATGAGCGTGGAAAAGGCCGGCAAAGAAGCGATCATCGGTGTCGTCGAGACCGCGGGCGTTTTCCATGGGAAGAAAATAATCGCGGTACCACTCCTGACGCGACTGGAACGTGGCGTTAGCACCCCTCAGGAAAAATGGGATGGCGCCATCGAAAGCTTCGACCCGCAACCCGTCCTCAATGGGTACGACTTTCAGTTGCCAGTCTTTAGCGTGCGTGGTGGCGTGGAAATCGCGGAAATTCACGAGAATTTTTGCATCAATTTCGATGGAGGCGCTGGAACGCACCAGAGTGTATTGCACGTAAGTGGTGTTTTCTCCGTGCTTCATCCAGACGCGTTTTTCGAGAAGAGCATCGGCCAGGGCGTAACGCCAAACAGGCTTGGTGCCTTCGAGGTGAAAACTTTCGAGTTGCAGGTAACCGCTGGGAGAGATGAATCCGCTAGCCCAACGATTGGCAGCCAATGAATAAGAAGCATTCAGATAACGAACGCTCTCGTCGAGGCCAGAAACGAGGATGGTGCGCGCGACAGGCGGTTGGAGAGCGGCGATAAGAAGCCCGTGATAACGGCGCGTGGCAGTACCAGCGACAGTGCCGGAAGCGAAGCCACCGATGCCGTTGGTAACCAACCACTCACGTTTTTCGGCGGCATCAAGATCGCCACAGACTTCCCTACCGAACTGAACTTCCGCCAGGATGGACAAGAGCTATTCTCCGCTTTGTTCAAGAAGCTTGGCGACCAAACCGGTCCATCCGGTTTGATGGCTGGCGCCAATGCCAGCGCCGTTGTCAGCATGAAAGTATTCGTAAAAGAGCACCAGATCACGCCAGTGTGGATCGTTGTTGAATAAATCTTCACCGCCGGCGAATGGACGCTTACCGTCTTTGCCGCGCAGGAAGATGCGTGTGAGGCGTTTGGAAATCTCGGCAGCTACCTGCCACAGGTCCATTTCGTCTTTGGAGTGAGTGGGGCATTCAATCTTGAAGTCTTCGCCGTAATAATGATGGTATTTCTGAAGTGACTCGATAAGCAGATAGTTCAAAGGAAACCAGACAGGTCCTCGCCAGTTTGAGTTGCCCCCAAAAATTCCTGAAGAAGACTCAGCGGGTTCGTAGTCGACTCGGCTGACATGGCCATTAACTTCGACTTCGTAAGGATGTTCGAGGTGATAACGCGAGAGAGCGCGGACACCGTGAGGGGAGAGAAACTCAGTTTCATCGAGCATGCGAGTGAGGATGCGTTTGAGTTGACGACGATTGGCGAGGGAAAGAAGACGGCGCACGCCGCGAGCGGAGCGCTGGGTCATTTCTATGTGCTCTGGCACGTCGGGATGGTTGTCCATGAACCACTGCATACGACGCTGAAAGCCCGGCAGGCGTTCGAGAATTTCCGGCTCGAGGGTTTCCACGGCGAACAGGGGAATGAGGCCAACCATGGAGCGAATCTTAAGGAAATGTTCGTCACCGTTTGGCAGATGCAGGGTGTCGTAGTAAAAACCGTCTTCCGGATCCCAGAGAGACTGTCCGGCGTCTCCGATGTCGTTCATGGCGTGGGCAATGTTGACAAAGTGCTCGAAGAATTTGCTGGCAACATCCTCGTAGGCCTGATCTTCCTTGGCAAGTTCTAAGGCGATCGCGAGCATGTTGAGGCAATACATGCCCATCCAGCTGGTGCCATCGGATTGTTCCAGGTGGCCACCCGTGGGAAGTGGCGCGGAACGATCAAAAACTCCAATGTTGTCGAGACCGAGGAACCCACCCTGAAAGATGTTTCGGCCATCCGGGTCTTTTCGATTCACCCACCATGTAAAATTCAGAAGGAGTTTGTGAAAGATGCGCTCTAGAAATCCACGGTCGGCCACACCTCGGACGCGACGCTCGATTTTGTAAACGCGCCAGGCCGCCCAAGCGTGCACTGGGGGGTTCACGTCTCCGAAAGCCCATTCATAGGCGGGCAATTGCCCGTTCGGATGCATATACCACTCGCGGAGAAGAAGTATGAGTTGATCCTTGGCATAGTCTGGGTCGACGATCGCGAGAGGAACACAGTGAAAGGCAAGATCCCACGCAGCGTACCAGGGATATTCCCACTTGTCGGGCATGGAAATAATGTCGTCGTTATATAGATGGGTCCAATCCTTGTTGCGGCCTTCCCACCGCTCTTTTGGAGGGACTGGGCCAGCAGGATCGCCCTCAAGCCAAGTGTGCACATCGTAGTGATAAAACTGCTTGGACCAAAGCATGCCGGAGTAGGCTTGCCGGGTAACGGCGCGGGCGTCGGCGGAAAGTGCTTTGGGAATGCGGGAGTCGTAAAATTCATCGGCTTCTTTTTTTCGCTGTTCGAAGACCCCGTCAAAACCCGTGGCAAAATCGTTTGTGCCAGGAATTTCCTGGGCGCGATCTTTTGCGCCGGGAGAGGAGGTGGATCCCATCATGGACGAATCCGTATCCATCCCCGAAATTGGATCCAAATCAGTGAGGCGAAGTTTGAAAACTGCAGATTCACCGGGGCCAAGGTGCAGAGAATAGAGAGCGGCCATTTTCGTCCCGGTCTGGGCAGGGTTGACGGCCGATTTGTCGCCGTGAATCAGAAACCGATGAAACGCATCTTTGACATAGGGAGTGCGATTTCGGGAATTGAAAAGAGTTTGGAAGTTGGTTTCGTTCTCTGTGAAGAGAAGCTGAGGCTGACCAGAAGAGAGGAACCAGCGCTTACCGTATTGCCAGTGTTCAAATTCAGCGGACATCGCACTGGGGCTATCCGGCGCTCGACGGATCGTAGGACGGCGCAGATCCTTTCCCCAAGACCAAGTGTTGCGAAACCAGAGAGACGGAAGCAGGTGAAGCGGGGCGGCCTCTGGACCTCGATTAAACACGGAAATCTGAATCAGAATGTCTTCGACGTCGCATTTGGCATATTCGACGAATATGTCGAAATACTTGTTTTCACGGAAAACACCGGTGTCCAGAAGTTCAAACTCGGGGCTGGTGCGGCCACGACGCTGGTTCTCTTCGAGTAGCCATTTGTAGGGAAATTCCGCCTGGGGATATTTGTATAGCATGCGCATGTAGGAGTGCGCGGGTGTGGAATCAAGGTAGAAGTATTGCTCTTTGACATCTTCCCCATGATTGCCTTGATTGCCCGTAAGGCCGTAGAGACGCTCCTTGAGGATGGGGTCCTGGCCATTCCAGAGCGCCAGTCCAAAGCAAATCATCTGGTGCCGATCGCAAATACCCCCGAGGCCGTCTTCTCCCCAACGATAGGTACGCGCGTGAGCATGTTCAAAGGGAAAGAACTCCCAGGCCGTGCCGTTTGCGCTGTAGTCTTCCCGGACGGTGCCCCATTGACGCTCCGAAAGATAAGGGCCCCAGCGCTTCCAGTGCTTCTTGCGGAGGCGAGCCTCTTCGAGGCGACGATCTTCAACGGTTAAAAGTCTGGGCATGGGAGCGAATCCTCGTATAAAGGGCGAGATTCATGGTCGCATCTTTGCACGAAGGGAGCTAAGAAGGCTATCGGGGCAGTTGTTCCATCTGGCAAGGGGTGATAGCGAGGTGGCAAGAGGGCGTCAACACCAAGCCAGTGCTACCTAAGTGCCAAAGGAAGCAAGGAAAAAACTAAAGATTGAGGCAAATGAGGAGTTTTGCAGTTTGTGCCCAAAGGACAATCGGGAGAGGAAAAATGCGAGAATTGCCTGGTTTTTAGCGAGAAAGCAGAAACACTTCGGCAGGTGTGATGGCATTGGTCACGCCTGAGCCGAGTCCGCTACCCAATTTCGGGGGCTCCACGACGATCTACGGAGCGATCGATCCAACGGGACGGTTCTTTGTGGCAACTGACTTTGATGGAGATGCGGTGCATATCGCAGCTATCAGTCCCACCGGGACATTGGGAGCAGTGAGCATAATCACCCTAACCGGTGCAGGTAGCCATCCGGAGCGTTTGGCGATTGACCGGCTCGGCAAGTACGTCTATGTAACGAGCGACGACAACCAGTTGTATGCCTACTCGATCACTGGTACCCCAACAGCGCCAACGTTAACAGCCATCGCAAACTACCCGACAGGCTTATTGGCAACTGGCGTGGCGGTCGATCCCGCAGACAAATTGGTCTACGTGGCAAACGGAGGCGATGGAACTGCCGGTAGCAGCACTGTTTCTATCTACAAACTAGACAGCGCCTCGGGTGCTTTGACTCCGCAACCGGACTTTACCGTACCTGGTACGCCAAAATTCGTGTGGAATGTGGTGGTTGACCCGACAAGTTCGTACTTGTATGTGTTGGATGCTGGCGATGTATCTGCAGACCCAGCGGTTCCTGGCTCGGTGTATGGATTCCTCATCACTGACAAGACGACTGGCGCTCTCGGCGCTGCAGTGACCGGAAGCGGAGCAGCAACAGAAATGGAGCCATTCGGCCTTTCCATGGATGCAACAGGAAGCCTGATTGCGGTTGACAACAACTTCGGTAGCTCGCCGACTGCAACCAACGGTTCGATCTCACTCTTGACGATTGGAACAGGTGGAGCGCTGACGGCACAGACGCCCCTCCAGCTGCCCACCGGGAGTCAACCGCTGTTCGTGACGTTCCTCAACGCACCTTGATGTGATGGCGTCTGTCGAAAGGCAACGCTGTTACTCACTAAGGTGAAGTAAGTTCAGCCCGGGATTCGGCAACCGCATCCCGGCGAAAGAGACAGAGGGGGTGGCTTCGGCCGCCCCCTTTTTTATTTCTCAGGACTGTACGACAAAAGAAATTCCGGTGCATTCCGGTGCGTTGACGGTGATGTGTGCGAATGTTAGGCTCGCCCTTCCCCGGAAGCAACTAGACGGATTTGCAGGATCAGCGTGACGGGAGACTGAGAGTTAAGGAGATCGAATGAGCAGATTCGTTGGAGTGCTAGGCATGGCGGTATTGCTCGGCTTGGCACTTCTGTTCTCGACGGATCGCAAAGCGATTCAGAAGAAGACGGTGTTGTGGGGACTTGGATTGCAACTGGCGTTCGGCGTGTTTGTATTGAAATTTGAGCCAGGGCGCAGGCTGTTTCAAGTGGCAGGGGATATGGTCAACAAACTGTTGAGTTTCGCGTTTGCGGGCTCTGAGTTTGTCTTTGGAGAATTGGGGAAGCGCGGCTCGTCGTTTGGATTTGTTTTTGCGTTTCAAGTCTTGCCCACCATCATTTTTATCGCAGCGGTATTTGCGTTTCTTTACCACATCGGGGTGATGCAAGTGTTCATTCGCGGATTTGCGTGGGTGATGACGCGAGTGATGGGCGCGAGCGGCGCAGAGTCTCTGGACATCGCGGCAAGTATTTTCATGGGGCAGACGGAGGCTCCGCTGACGATTCGGCCGTTTCTGAACAAATTGACCCGTTCCGAATTGATGTGCGTGATGACGTGCGGGATGGCGCATGTGTCCGGCGCAATTATGACCGCATACATTATTGCGGGTGTAGAGGCGAAACATCTGCTGGCAGCGGTGATCATGACGGCACCGGGGACGCTGCTGATTGCGAAGATCCTGGTGCCGGAGACGGAGAAGCCACTGACCGCCGGCCAGGTGCAGATGCCTCCGATGGAGAAAGAGGCGAATTTTCTGGGGGCATTGTCGCGTGGAACGGCGGACGGATTGCAACTGGCAATCAATGTGGGGGCGATGTTGATCTCTTTCGTCGCGTTGCTTGCGCTGGTGGATTACATGATGGGTGGAACGCACAACTGGCTTGCGTTCCACGGAATGACCTGGTTCCCTTCCAGTCTGGAACAGCTGTTTGGTTGGATTTTTGCACCGCTTGCGTGGTTGATTGGCATCCCGTGGAAGGACGCGGGAGTCGTGGGAAATCTGCTGGGTACGCGCATGGCGCTGAACGAGGTGGTGGCGTTCACAAAACTAGGCCCGATGAAGGGAATGCTGGACCCACGCTCGTTTACGATTGCCACGTTTGCGCTATGCGGATTTGCCAATTTCAGCTCAATCGGGATTCAGATTGGGGGAATAGGTGCGCTGGCACCCGAACAAAGAGGCAATCTGGCGAAGTTGGGGATACGGGCGATGCTGGCGGGAACGATGGCGAACCTGATGTCTGCGTGCATTGTGGGGATCTTGACATGAGCGTGAAGAGAGCCGCCAAAAGCAAAAGCGATTCGGAGTATGCGAAGGCTGAACGCGCGGCCGAGTTTTTGAAGAAAAAGACAAAGATCCAGCCAAAGATTGCCCTTGTACTTGGATCGGGATTGGGAGCATTCGCGGACGAATTTCGCGACGCCGTGCGCATACCCTATTCGAGGATTCCACATTTCCCACAGGCAACGGCGATAGGTCACGCAGGACAACTAGTCCTCGGCATGGTGGAAGGCGTCCCTATAGTAGCGATGCAGGGCCGCGTGCATCTCTACGAAGGATATTCGGCGAAAGAAGTGGCTTATCCGGTGCGGGTATTTGCACAGATGGGAGTGAAGGCGGTGATCCTCACAAACGCCGCAGGTGGAATCAAGAAGGAGTTTACGCAGGGACGGCTGGTGGCGATCAGCGACCACATCAATCTGCAAGGCGTGAATCCCCTGATGGGGGCGAACGAAGAGAAGTTTGGCCCGAGATTCCCGGATATGACGACAGCGTATGACAAGAGTTTCCGCGAGTTGGCATTGCGTGAGGCTTCAAAACTCGATCTCACCCTTGGAGAAGGAGTCTACGCAGCGCTGGCAGGACCAAGCTACGAAACACCAGCAGAGATCCGCTATTTACGCACGATTGGAGCCGACCTGGTTGGTATGTCAACCGTGCCGGAGGTGATTGCAGCGCAGCACAGCGGAATCAGGGTGCTGGGAATTTCCTGTGTGACTAACGCCGCAGCGGGAATCCTGGATCAGCCGCTGGATCACTCGGAAGTTCTGGCTACAGCGGAACGTGTCAAAGGGCAATTCATTGGACTGTTGCGGGCCATCATTCCAGTAATTGCATACCAGTTGAAGGAAGAGGAAGTGAGTTTGAGCTAATTTGGCTGGGAGACCTGGACTCGAACCAGGATAGCCAGATCCAGAATCTGGAGTCCTACCAATTGGACGATCTCCCAGCCGAGGGAGAGATGACAGTAGCAACGGTCGACCGAGACAACTGTACTCCAACCTTACTAGAGTAAAGCAGGAAATGAAGTTGCGTCAACACACAGGGACTGGCCGAGGTGAGGCAAAAGCGGGTAGAGGTTTGGGTGCGACACATATATTGCGTGGTGAAGGTGGTCATGATAGTTTGCTGGGACGCTAAGCACGGTCAGAACAGGTCGTGATCGAAGACTGACGGTGCCCGCCGAGGGAGACACATGAAACTATGCCACTACCGCAAATATTTGCAGTTCAGCGTTCTCGGGCTCACTGGGTTAGTCGCGGGCAACGGTCTCCTGTTCGCTCAACAACCAGCAGGAGCGGGGACTTCCTCGAACCCCGCGAAGCAGCTACCGGATTCGCCTGCGGCAAAAGACAATGAGACGGCGTCTTCCAAGGGTGCACCAGAAAAATTCATCGGCTACATGACAAATAAGTCTCTAGTCTTCCCTGATATCGCGCACAGTCCGGGGCCGGTAACAACTACGCAAAAGTTCGGACTCTTCGTTAACCAGAGCATCTCCCCCCCGTACCTTATGGCGGCGGCATTCAGCGCAGGAATCAGCCAGGCTCGGGATACGCCCGAGGCCTATGGGCAGGGATGGAACGCCTATGGCCAACGATTTGGCGCAGGAATGGCGAGAGCTTCCTCGAACAGTTTCTTCAGCACGTTCGTGCTTTCATCGGTATTGCACGATGACCCGCGTTTCTTTCCACAAAGCCATCCGACGTTGTGGGGCAGCGTGAAGTATTCCGCTGAGCGGATCTTTGTAACACGGACGGATGCGGGCAACGATACGATCAATTTGCCAAGGCTAATCGGGCCGTTGGGAGCCGAAACGCTTGCCAACGTGTATCTGCCACGATCCGAACAGACCGGCGCGAAGACAGCAGAACGTTATGGAATAGACCTTGCTTGGAACTTTGCGGCCAACATGTTCAAGAATTATTGGCCAACCTTATTTCACAAATTGGGGCTGAATAAGTTGAAGGTCGTTCCGGATCCAGGACAGAATCACTAGAAGGTGGAAGTTAAAGGGATCAGCTACTTTTCCTTTTCGAGTTGGCGACGAGCTTCTTTCAGCTCGGCCAACTTATCCTCCGTCACGACAGGATATTTCAAATCCATTTCGTGAAGTGCGTCAGCGATCGCAGCGACCACTAATAGCCGGGAAAACCACTTATTGTCCGCGGGCACAACAATCCACGGGGCGTGCTCCGAAGCGGTATTGCGGATCATTTTTTCGTAGGCTTTCTGATAATCATCCCAGCACTTACGTTCCTTTACGTCGGCAGGGGAAAATTTCCAGTTTTTGTCGGAATTCGTGAGCCGCTCCATGAAACGCTTCTTCTGTTCCTTGCGTGAAACATTCAAGAAGAATTTGCGGACAGCAATACCATTGCGCGTCAGATAGCGTTCAAAGGCATTGATATCTTCGTAACGATGCTTCCAGAAATGGTCTTTGCGGAAGGCATCGGGGATGCGCTGTTTGTCCAGCAACTCGGGATGTACCCGGACAACGAGAACTTCCTCGTAGTAGGACCGATTGAAGATTCCTATCTTGCCGCGAGAAGGCATGCAACGAAAGCTGCGCCACATATAATCGTGCGAAAGATCCTCACTGGAAGGTGCTTTGAACGAGAAGACATCCACACCCTGAGGGTTCACACCTGACATTACGTGTTTGATGGTGCCATCTTTGCCGGCGGCATCCATAGCCTGGAAAATCAACAATAGGCCCCACTCGCCCTGGGCATATAAAATGTCCTGCATCTCGCTGAGAATCTTAACGCCCTGATCGAGAAATCTCTTGGCTTCCGGCTTGTCTTCTGAATTCAGGTGATGAGTATCGGCCGGATCATGGTCCTTTAGTCGAAAACCGTGGCCATCGCGAATAACATAAGGTTTGATAAATTTTTGGATGTTAGTGTGTTTTATCTTCTTTATCTCGGAGGCCATGGATGCGAGTTCTCTCTGGAGCGAGGGCCGGAACTAGAGTAATTCCGGTCTATAGGCCGAATGATGACATTGGACAGGTACCAATACAAGGCGACTGGGCGGAACAGTAAAATCCTGAATGGTGAGGAGGATGTGTTTCTGATGTGATGGTGCTTTGCGACCACTTTGGTTGGAACCTACAAGGAGTTTTACGCGTCTTATGGATTCGACCTTGAAAAGCCTTGCGATTCGAAATACGGCGTTGAGTTGATTCGCACGGCAGGCCTGCGACAAGGAACCACGAACTTCAGTAGTTCAGGCCTGTTTGACATGAAGGAAGGGCATGGAGGTGTTAAGGTAGGAGGAATAGGCCGGAACGCACGGAGCGCCCTTGACGCTGTAAAGCTCAGCAACAGATCAATAATGGAGAAATGCACGACTTCGGATGCCGATGAGAGACGCCAATTCAGCAAAAGCAGAGGTTAGAGAATCACAGCCAATATACAGAAAAATTTCACTGTTCACGCTCAGCTTGATGATAGCGTTGAGCGGCTGCACCGTGGGGCCAAAATACAACCGGCCGGCAGCTACGCCTCCCGATAAATACTATTCCGAGGCAGCTCCGAACGCTGCTTCTATCGCGGATTTTCCGTGGTGGGAAGTTTTCAAAGATCCGCAACTGCAATCTCTAATTCAGGAAGCATTGAAGAATAATTATGACGTGCGCATTGCCGCGACTCATATCGAAGAGGCGCGTCAGCAGGTGGCGATCGCGCATTCGCTCTACTATCCCCAATTGAGTTATGGAGCGGATATTACGGGGCGACGCCTACCCGGAACTCAGACGGGAACCTATTATGGATACAATTTCCCAGTAAGTTGGGAGATCGATTTTTGGGGTCGGATTCGCAGGATCAACGAGCAACAACGCGCCCTGCTACTGGCTTCGGAAGAAGGACGCAGGATCGTATATCTTAGCCTGGTTTCTGATGTGGCCCAGGCCTATTTCGAACTGCGCGCGTTGGACGAAGAACTGGACATTGCGAAGAACACCTCGAAAAGTTTTCAGTCTACCTACGACTTGTTCAACAAGAAATTTGAGGGCGGAGCGGCATCGGCTCTGGACACGGCTCGAGCGGAAGGCGCGCTGGCCAATGTTACGGCGCAAATTCCTGATCTGGAGCAGCAGATCCTGGCGAAAGAAAGCCAGATTTCTCTGTTGCTGGGACGTAATCCGGCTCCGATCCCGCGTGGTAACCCGCTATCTGAACAAAATGATATGAACGAAGTGCCGGCGGGATTGCCATCAACGCTGATGACGCGCCGACCTGATGTGCGGCAGGCGGAAGAATTTCTGATCGCGGCAAATGCCGAGATCGGCGTGCAACGGGCAAACTACTTCCCCGTCATTGGACTGAGCGCAAACTTCGGCGCAGCAAGCATCGCCTTGTCTCAGCTTGCCGCTTCCGGAGTGACTTGGGGATTGGGTGGTGTGGCCAGCGGACCGATCTACACAGGTGGACGATTGAAGGCGCAGGTACGCGCCGCTTATGCAGCGCGGGATGAAGCGGAATTGAATTGGCAGAAGACGCTGACGTCGGCGTTTGGCGAAGTGTCCACCGCGCTGAATGCACATCAGAGATTCCTAGAAGCATTGAAAGAACAAACGCGGTCCGTTAACGCGTACCGAGAGTCTGTACGGCTTTCGACGGTTCGGTACGACAGCGGGTTTGCGAGCTATTTCGAGGTGCTGGACGCACAACTGAATCTCTTTCCGGCAGAAACGGCGCGCGTAGGGTTGGAACTGGCACGCAAAGTGGCGCTGGTGAATATCTACCGATCGCTGGGTGGCGGATGGAAGCTTGGGGATGCGGACTGGGCCAATCCTTCTGGAAACGTTGCTCCAGGGGCAACGCCGCCGGTCAAACCCTAAGCGGAAAGAGCGGCTAAGAGTCGGTTCGCGACTGGACTGCAATCATCTGACCGTTTTTGAGGTCGAACTGCGAATCACCCCAAGTGACGCGGTTGGACGTGAAGCTTGCAATCCAGACAAAGAAATGAATGGCGTCACGAAGTGGTATCAGAAAAAACCTGCGGCGTAGAACCTGATCGTTGAGGCCCCAAATGCCCACGGTCCATGCCATCGAGAAACGCAAAACTAAATAAGCAAGAAGGTAGCTAATAGAGAGAGTGAGATTAGGTGAGACTACCGCCGCAAGAAACGTCCATGGCAAGCCGTGTGTAAAGAGCAAGCCAAGAAAAGAGAGGGGGCGGCAGAGACGGGTCGTTCTGGCCCAACGAACTTGGTGCTGCCAAAATCCCTTGGCGGTTTGGGCAGGATACATGGTCCAGACAAGCTCGCGCGAGAGGAGAACTTTGCCTCCCGCTTTGTGGATGCGATTGCCGATTTCGTAGTCGTCGGCGAGAAGATTCGCGAGAGCTTCGTAACCACCAATTTTACCGAGCCATGATTTCGTCGTGACCACGGAAGCGCCGAGAGCAAAGGTGACGCCCTCTTTCCAGTCCGCGATCAAAGCACCGGCACAGAAATCACTGGCGGCGCCCACAGCTTCCAATTCGGCGCCGAGATTTTCTTCAGCGATCCCTCGATAAAAACAACTGACAGCACCAACCGAGGGATTGGCAAATGGGGCAACCATTTCCCTGATATAACGCAGACCGACGCGGACGTCCGCATCGCTCTGGATCAGGATTTCGTGTTGAGCCTCGTGAGTGAGTAAGGCGAGATTGTTCACTTTTCGATTCGAGCCGATTTGTTCCGCGCCAGAGAGCACTCGGATCCTTCTTTGTGGATATTCTTTCATAAGCCGCTCGATGAGCGGCACAGCATGGTCAGAAAGGTCGTTCACACAGAAGAGTATTTCGTAGTCGGGATATTCCTGTCTGCAAAAGCTGGAGAAATTTTCATGTGAGGCAAAGTCGACATCGTGGACTGGCTTCAAGAGACTAACGGGAGGGGTGAATTGAGGCAGTTGCTTCGCGCGTTCTCTGCGAAAGAAGCGGATGGCGGCAAGGATTCCGGCAAGGTAGTAACCCAGTGGCGCGAGTGCGAGGATGAGGATGATCAGTCGCCATAGAGGTAGGGGAAGGCTCATGTGGTCGATAAGAGTTTATTCCACTCGTGGCTTCTGCGCGACCGGCGGAGATTGTGCGGGAGGTATGAGATAGGCCCCCTGGACACGATAAGGTAACCCGCGCCACTGAACTGTGTTTGAAAAGAAACTGGCAACGTACACACATAGATTGAGGGCATCGCGGATAGGAACCAGCCACAGGTTTCGGCGAACAACTGGGTCCTCAATAATGCGAACGCCAACCAACCATGCCACAGACAACCTCAGGGCAAGATAGAGGAGCGCATAGACAACAAAAATCGCCCAGGAAGGCACAATTAGGGCGATGAGCAGTGTCCAGGCAAAGCCGAAAGTCATGAACATGCTGAGATAGCCGCCAAGGCGGATGTTCTTGAGCATGATGGACCAACGTAGTTCATGCTTGAAGAAATCAAGAAGTGATTCGTTCGGAAAAACCATCCACACAGCTTTTCGAGTTAATTCGATACGATAGCCATTCTTGGCAATCTCCTTGCCCAAAGTGAAGTCGTCGGAGTGGTGATTGACCATTGATTCGAACCCGCCGATTTCAGCGAGGCGTTCTCTGGTGGTAGCCATGGTCCAGCCGAGAGCAAAATCTATTTGACCAAGTTGTTGCGCCAACAGGGTGTTTGCCGCTGCTTCCGTAGGGAGACCTACGGCATCTACGTTGGGAGCGAATCCGCCGTTCGTGATGCCACGGAAAAAAGAAGTTACGACCCCAACTTTGGGATCGGCAAAAGGAGCGACCACATCACGCAGGTAATCCGATTCGACCCGGACGTCGCTATCGTTGATGACAAAAAGATCGTAGTGAGCTTCTTTTACGAGACGGCACATGTTGTTCATCTTGGGGCTGACGCCGAGCGGCGCGACACCCACGATGAGGCGAATCGAAGTGGAAGGAAAATCACTTTGTAATTTCTCGATCAGGGGGATAACAGGGTCTTCCACTTCTCCCACCGCAAATACGATTTCGTAATTTGGATAATCGAGAGCACACATGCTGGCGTAATTCTTGTACGCTTCGCGGTCAAGTCCTCGCACAGGCTTCAGAATACTGACAGGAGGAGTAAACGAGCGGTCGAAAGGCGGGAGGTCTTTGAGTTTATGCAGAAATTTCCAGCCTGAGAAAAGAGCCAGGGCGTAGTAGACCAGCGGCCCAAGCGCAGGAATGAGAATGAGATAGCGAAGTGACATCAGCGAAGAATCGATACCTTTATGTGTGAAGCCGTCGAATTGCTTCTTACCATTATGCTATGGCACGCAGCGCGCGACACAGCGTAATTCCAAAGCTGCATGGTACACTTTCGATTTGCACTCATTGTAATTCTGCATATTTCTTTGCCATTGAGGACTGCTTTCAGGCATGCCTAACTCAACAGGACAGCGAGTATTGCCGAGTCTACTGATACTTACGCTGCTCTGGCTGGGCGTTTTTGGGCCGGCGCTGTTTACACCACCTTTGCTAGACGATGTGGACGCGTCACATGCCGAAGCTGGCCGGGAAATACTGGTCAGGCATGACTGGGTTACCCTCCACGAGAATGGAATCCGCTATCTGGAAAAGGCGCCGCTTCCTTATTGGGGAATGGCCCTGGGGTATTTGCTGCTGGGGATCAATGCGGGGGGGGCGCGGCTGACCCTATACCTGAGCGTTCTGTTGCTGGCGTTTTTCATTTACCAATTTGGACGGCGCTTCCTGACAGCGTCGGCGGGTTTCTGGTCGGCAGTGGTGTTCTTATGTTCGATTGGGCCGTACCTGTTCACACGAATGCTGATTCCGGATGTAACCGTCGGATTGTGGATTGGTGTGTCGCTCTATCTTTTCCTGGATGGATGGCAGGGAGGGGTGCCCTCGTTGCTTTCGTGCTGGGGAATTGCGGCAGTAATCGCGTTGAACGTGTTGACGAAGAGCTTGATCGGAATCGTGTTTCCCTGTGCAGTGATGTTTGTGTTCCTGCTGCTCGTTCGAGACTTACGGCACATCCTGAAAATGCGGCTGTTCTCGAGCGCGTTGGTCTTTCTTATTGTCGCGGCGCCATGGCACATCCTTGCGGCTCTGCGGAATCCTCCCGCCGGGCAGGCAAAAGGATTTCTGTGGTTTTACTTCGTGAATGAGCAAGTACTGCGATATCTGGGCAAACGGTATCCGATGGACTATGCAACCGTTCCTTTGTACTTGTTTTACGGCCTGCTGCTGGTCTGGTTTTTGCCGTGGAGCGCATTTTTCCCCCAAGCGCTTGCGCAAGTACGTTTAAGCATCGCAAGGGTCCCAGGAATTCGCCGGTCAACAGAACCCGTGTTACTGCTTTTATTTTGCTGGGCAGCGGTCATCTTGTTGTTCTTCAGTTTTTCGACACGCCAAGAATATTATGTTGCGCCCGCATTGCCGGCACTGTCTCTATTGTTGGGCTACTGGTTAAGTAAGGAGAGTGAAGCCCAGATTGGAGCGCCCATCGCCCGAGCGGGTCGAATTTCTTCGACGGTGCTGCTAGTGATCGGGATCCTGGTTGCGGGAATCACCGGAACGCTCGCAGCAATTTCGCATGCCCCGCAAGAGGGTGTCGCTCTGGCGGATCTGCTGAATAAGAATCCCGATGCCTACACGCTCTCTCTGGGACATTTTCTGGATCTTACCGGCAGCGCGATGAGCTTATTTCGTGGGCCACTGATTGGCACAGCCGGGTCATTCCTGTTAGGGACTGGATTCAATTGGTTCTGGCGCCGCCACGGGCACCGACATGCCGCGAACTGGGCGCTAGTTGCTATGCTTTTGACATTTATCGAGTGTATGCACGTTTCGCTTAACGTCTTTTATCCAGTCCTTGGTTCAAAGCCGTTGGCGGTGGCCATTCAGAAGCAATTGCGGTCGGGAGAGCAGATCGTTTCCGATGGAGAGTATGCCGGCATGTCTTCGGTGAATTTTTACACAGAACGACAAATGTTGATCTGGAATGGAAGGATCAACGGTTTATGGTATGGATCGCTGTTCCCCGATGCGCCGCCTATTTTTCTGGATGATGCGCAATTTGCAGCGCTTTGGTCGGGTTCAACGCGCGTGTACCTGGTGACCGGAGACGAGAATAAAGTCGAGAGCTTGAACAAGCTTGCACAAACGTATGTTCTAGTAAAGTCGGGTGGGAAGTTTGCTCTGAGCAACCGCCCGTGAATGAACATTGCAGTTCCAAAGAAGAGATTTGCAAAGAGAGACATGTGGCTGCTTTAGCCGGTGATAAGAACCAGTGCCACCCCCCCGCACACTAGCAGCACTCCCATCCAGCGTTTCGCGGTAACATCTTCCTTCAGCAGGTATTTCGCGCCAAAAGTGCCCACCACGTAATTGAATGCGGACGCGGGGATCACCAAACTGATGGGCGCCCAGGAAAGCAAAATCAGCAGTGAATAGAAGGAAGCCGCCATCAATGGGGCTGCAAGCCAGACCCACCCATTCCTAACGGCCTTCCCGATGAAGCGAAGCAAAGCCATGGGATGGAAACTTTCCGGTTCGCCGACCCGCTTCATGCCGTAAGTCATGGCGATTTCGCCACCGGTGCTGCAGCAGATGAAGAAGATGAGCATGAGGAGGATTCGGATCATAGGAGGATGTTGCCGGGATCCGTGGTATTTGGCTTGGTTTGGCCGACGAGCAGAACGCCGATACAAATCATAGCGACGCCAATCCAGCGGCGGGGTGTGACGACTTCGTGGAGCACAACGACCGCCAGCATGGTCTGAATGGCGTAGCCGAATGCTCCTGCAGGCATGACGTAGCTGTAATCGGCCCAACTAACGGCAGTCATGTAGGAGAGCGTAAAGCCTATGAGGAAGAGAATGCCTAGCCATATGGTGCCGTTGTGAAGTGTGGAAACGAAGGTGTGTAACAGACCCGAGAAGGAAATCGTGACTTCGCCGATTTGCGACATGCCGCGCTTCAGCATCAAGTCGCCGGTGTTTGCACACACCACCATCAGCAAGACCATTACCAGTGTCTTGAACCTAAGCCTGTGCTCGTGACTCATTCGTCGGGTTAGTCGTTACCGCCGGCCGAGGGAACAGAAACCATCGGCTTGGACGTGTCTCCGCCTTCGCGAGCCCACTTGAGACGCTCTGCACGGAGTTTCAAAAATTCGGTAGCTTCCGCATAAAGGCGCTTGCGCTCATGGCTGTCCCAGAGAGCTTCCTTCACGATGCGCCAGACCACCTTGGGGCGGAAATAGTATTCGTCGTAGAAGCGGTTCACGCCGGACATCATGTCGGTCTTGGAAAGGTGTGGATACTCAATGTGCGGCAATTGGTGCCCACTGGAATCGGCGAGGGCTTCCACACGCAGAAAACCTTGCTGGCTCATGGTGTCGTGGAGTTCGGTGCCGGGCATAGCGTGGGCAAGCGAAACTTGAATCGTTTCGCAATCGAGTTCCTTGGCGAAATCGATGGTCTTGTTAATGGTTTCCTTGGTTTCACCGGGCAAGCCGATAATGAAGTCGCCGTGAACCTTAATGCCCACTTTGCGGCAATTCTTCATAAAGGTGCGTGCCATTTCGACAGTCGCGCCCTTCTTAATGTTCTTCAGGATTTGAGGGTCGCCAGATTCGAAACCAACAATGAACAGGCGGGCGCCGCCATCGGCCATGGCTTTGAGCGCTTCGTAGTCGCTATGAACACGGGCAGTACAAGACCACTGGAACTTCAGGGGCTTGAACTTCTGGCCGAATTCGATGGCACGGTCCTTGCGAATGTTGAAGGTGTCGTCGTCAAAGAAAATTTCCTTCATCTGCGGGAAGGTTTCAAGAGCGTATTTCACTTCGTTGACCACGTTGTCGACGGAACGGGTGCGCCAGGCATGACCCGAGATTGTCTGCGGCCACATGCAGAACGTGCACATGGCGGGGCAGCCGCGTGAAGTGTAGAAAGAGATAAAGGGATTCAGGAGGAAAGGCACGTTGTAGCGTTCGATCTGAAGATCGCGCTTGTAGACGGTTGAAGCAAACGGTAGCGCATCGAGCTCGGCGGTGTGTAGCTGAGGCTGTGACGCGTTGTGGACGATCTTTCCGCCCTTGCGGTAGCTGGCGCCGAGAATCTGATCGATAGGCTTGCCATGGGCGTAATCTGCTACGGCGTGATCGAATTCGCCACGCACGATGAAATCGATATCCTCGCTGCTGTTCAGCGTCTCTTCGGGCTTGATGTGGCCGTGAGGCCCAACGAAGGCGACCTTCAGGGAAGGATTAGCTTCTTTGATCTTGCGAAGGAGTTTGATATCGCTTTCGAACCCAACCGTAGAAGTGAACAGGACGAGAAATTCGTAATCTTTGCAGATTTTGACAGTTTCCTGCCAATTGATCTTATGCGGTGAAGCATCGAGAAGACGGCTGCCGGGAATCAGGCCGGCAGGATAGCTGAGCCAAACGGGGTACCAGTAAGACTCAATCTCGCGCGTCGCGGGCCACCGCGAACTAGCTCCGCCGTCAAAATTCTCAAAGCTCGGCGGATTCAAAAGCAACGTCTTCATTACATCTGGCATTATTCACCCTCAGCTTTAGGAAAAATTCCCATTACGGCCGTTTAAGCGTCAGCCACACGTATATGACTGGGCATACGGCGCGACTTGCACCACAAGTACTGTAGATAATAGTTTAGCCGAGTTGGTTGCATGATCGCACAGGTTTTTGCCAAGGGAGCGAAAGACGCATCCAGTAGCTAACTGGCGCATTAAGTGGGACTTGCGGAAGAACCTAAGACGTCATTTGTGGCTTGATCGAGGATGGTCCAGATCCGCGGCAGCCATTCCAAGTGTTCAGGCTTCATCAAGACGGAACGCAGGCAGGTGATAGTGTCGCGGTCAGGTTGCATAGCGCCCAAGTGTTCGCGGAAGAATGCTGCCGGAAGCTCAGCTATAGCGAGGTGCAAATTCCTAGCGGCGGCGGCTGTGAAAATCCGGCGAGAGAGCGCGGACAATTCGCTGAAGCTCTTGGCGCGAGGGGCGAACACGACGATATCCAACTGCGGGGCAAACGCGGTGATGAATCGTTGGTCACTCGCCAGTCGCTGATAGAAATCCAAAGCGGCTTCCCTGCCCTGCTGCAAGCCCTTGGCGAAGACTCCGCCTCGCTCAAGCGGAAAGAGTCTTTGCGTTGCCCACAGTGCGACAGCAGCCGCACCGGCCCTGGAACATTCCAAACTGATTTCGCCTAAGTGCAATTCGTTCGAACTGAAGTAGGTATAGGGCGAGTCGTGTTTGTAGAGTGAGCCAACCTGCGAATCGCGGAACAAGATACAACCGCACCCATAGGGCTGCAGACCATGTTTGTGCGGATCAATGACAATGGAATCGACACGAGCAATTTGATCAAAGGCGCGACGCGCGTCGACATCCAGATTGTCGACCAGACTAAAGTATCCGCCATAGGCTGCGTCCGCATGAACGCGAAAGTCGAATTCTTTCTCAAGATCGAGAATCTCGGCAAGCGGATCGACAGATCCTGTTGCCGTGGTGCCAATCGTTGCGACCACAGTTCCAACACCACCTTGGCTGAGACGGTCTTTCAAGGCCTGGATGTTCATGCGCCCGCGAGAATCGGCCGGGACGGACTCGAATGACAGTTTCAACACGCCGCTGATGCGGTGATGAGTGTAATGCGCCTGGTCGCTGGCGAGAATTGTTTTTCCGGGGGCCAACTGCCCGGCGATCCACAGAGCTTCGAGATTTGCCATGGTGCCGCCGCTGGTGAGATGACCGAGATGTTTCTGCCAGCCGAACATTTGTGCGATTTGTGCAACAGCCTCCTTTTCCATGGTCGAGGAAGCGCGTCCACCGTCGAGTGCGTGGTTATTGGGGTTAATCCATTGAGCCAAAGCATAGGCCACACGGGCTACGGGGTGTGGCGGCTTGAGCATCTGGCCAGCGTAAAGTGGATGGAAATAGGGAAAGTTATCTTGAAGGCGCTCGGCAGTGGCAGCAAGCACTTTGGCCATCTCGGCAGTTTGAGAATGATCAGCCTGGAAAGCCGGGAGTGCCGCAAAACCGTCTTCGAGCGTCCGCAGCCCTTCAAACAGAATTTTGAGGCTATCTTTGGCTAGCACGCGAGTTCACAAACCTATTCCAGGACCTTTTCCAGTTGGCCTGCAGTTTTGAGAAGGTCCAGTTGTGCTTGCTGTCGTTGAAAAGCGGCGTCGAGGTACAACATCCATTTCTCGTTCTCGTTGAGTCTGGCTTTTTCAACGTCGCGGAGGTTCATTTTGCCTTCGTCAAAGAGTGATTGAGTGACAGCGACATTCTGCTGGGCGAGTTGCAGTTCGAGACGAGAGACCTCTTTGCCCGCGTCGGCCTGCTGCACTTTTCTGGATTTCTGCCGCACTTCGGCGCTGACCTGATTACGTTTGCCGGCCAGGTTGATTTTGGCAGCATCGAGATTCGCCTGTGCCAGTGCTACATTGGCCCGCGTTTTAGAACTGAAAAGCGGGACCTGTACGTTAATGCCGCCATTAAAATTGTTGTATTTAAAATTGTTGACGATGTTTGTGTAATTGTCGAAGTTGAATTTTGCGAGCACGCTATAAACCGAAACGAGTTCCAGTGTGGGCCAGTAGCCACGCTTTTCACCAACCAGCCTGAATTCCTTGGCCTTCACGTCGGATTCCGCAAATGCGATGCTTGGATTGTTCTGCGACGCAAGAGCGATGAGATTGGCGCCTTCTTGTTCTGCAGCCCCCGGCAGGTCTTCCGCGGTTACGTCAATGGTTTGTTCCTGAGCAAGGCCGAGTTGATTGCGCAGAAAGACTTCCAATTCATCCTGGCGGCCTTCCAACAGAAGAATGCGTTGGACCACCAGGGCGCGCGTAAGCTGCGACTTGGTAACTTCTACCGGCAGCTCAAAGCCTTCCCCCTGGCGCTGTTGGGTAACATCCAGGATTTTTTGCGCACTGTCTTTTTCCTTGCGGAGAAGATCGAGGGAGTGCCGCACCTTGACCAGTTCCAGATACGCGGTGGCTACCTGAGCAATGACCATGCTCCTGGTTTCTTCGAGCACCACACGTTGAGACCGCGCCTGCTCCTCCTGCTCTTTAGCAATGCCGCGAAGTGGACCATTAAAGATGCTCTGGGTATAAGTCAGGCTAAAGACAGAAGGGGGACGTCCCCCTGGCGTTTCCGGCAGACCATAGGTGTAGCCGGCACCAGAACCAGCATAGAGGTTGGGACGAAATTCGGACTTGGTGACATTTGCAGACTGGTCGGCGACGCGCACTTGTATCTTCGCGAGTTGAATATCCTTGCTGTTTTGGAGAGCAAGTTCCACGGAGCGCTTCAGTGTCAAGACGATAGGACCAGGACTTGGGGGAACAGCCTGCGGAGAATCCTGTGCCAGTAGAGCCGGCACCATCGCGCTTGTGTATAGCACGCCAAAGATAGCCAATCGTTTGCGGATCATGGTTCCTCCGGGATCGCCAGTAATTCGAGCCAACACTCCTGCTGCATTGCTATTCGTAGCGCAACGATTCCACGGGTTGAAGCCCGGCGGCCTGACTGGCCGGCAGCCATCCGAAAAAGAGCCCAGTGGAGCAGGAAACCAGGAAGGCTAGGATTACGCTCATTGGTGAAATAGGCACTCGCAAATTTCCCGGGAGCAGTTGCTGCACGAACACGGGAATGGCCACGCCAATCAGGATGCCAATCACAGCGCCACCGCCGCTGATGAGAAAAGCTTCGATGAGAAACTGCGCCATGATTTCCTTGCGAGCAGCGCCAATGGCTTTGCGAATTCCAATTTCTCGAGTGCGCTCTTTCACGGTTACGAGCATGATGTTCATGATGCCGATACCGCTGATCAGCAGGGCGATCGCGGCGATCACGATGAGCACGATGCGAAGAGCGAGAGCAATGGTGCGAGCGGCTCCGAGGATCGCCGTCAGAGTTTGCACGTTGTACTCCGCTTCCGCCGGGTGACGGCTACTCAGGAGTCTCCCAACCTGCTTTTCCAAGGCGCTTACTTGTTCCGGTGCGGAGGTCTGTGCGTAGATCGTCCCCAAGGTGTCGGTTCCGGTGTAGTACTTCAGCAGGGAATGGGGGATAAGCACGGACTCTTTTTGGATTTCAGACAGGCCGTAAGTGGAAGCACGTTCTCGGAAAACACCAACTACAGTGAAGGCCAGTTCGCCCATGCGGATGGAGCGTCCAACAGGGTTTTCAACGCCGAAGACCCGATCAGCCAGGTCTTTAGTAATCAGGCAAACTTTGCTTCCGGTTTCCGTATCGCCGCTATCGAAATATCGACCGCGCATCATAATCAGCTTTCGAATTCGCTGGTAATTGTCGCTGACGCCGATGAGGCGGACGGGCCGTGCTTGTCCTTCGACTACGACACTCATTGGCACATCGGAAAAACCCATCACCGCGACAACATCGGGAATATTCGCGCTGATGGCTTCCATGTCTCCGATTGTCAGTTCATAGCTGAGCGGTTGGGTTTTTTCAGGCGTTTTGACGAGTTCCACCCAAACGAGGTTGGAGCCGATGGCTTCGATCTGCGAAATAACGAATTTCTGGCTGGTAAGAGCGACGGTGACGACGAGAACAATTGAAGCGCTACCGATGATGACGCCAATCGAAGTGAGGACGGCACGCACTTTGTTAGCGCGAAGGGCGTCGACGGCAACCGTTAATGATTCCCTCAGTTGCATGATCTCGAGTGCCTACCGCAGCGAACGCAAAGTCCGCTGGTTTATCGCAGGCTTAGCTACCACCCAGTTTCTTGAGCGCTTCCTGCGCATCCTTGTACTTGGGATTCAGCTTCAGTGTCATCTGGTATTCATTTCGTGCTGCCCCAGGATTCTTTTGGACTTCATACAGGCGTCCGATCCAGTAATGGGCGGAAGCCGGACTTGGATAGTCGGGGCGCGGAGAAGAAACAACGCGCAAGTATTCGTGCAGATTCTTCTCGGCGTCTTCCAGCGATTGTCCCTTCAAAATCCAGCCAACGGCGCGAAAGAACCCTACGCGCGGATCAGATGGAACTACAGTCGCGGCAGTGTCCGCGGCAAGAAGCACTTTGTCGCCCTGACCGTGCGTGGCGAAATAATCGGCGATTTCTCGAATCTGAGGCAGCGATCTAGTCTTGAGCTGGAGCGCCTTGGTGAATTCAGCGTCGACAGCGACAAGGTCCTTTTTCTTCAGGCGGCAATTTCCTTGTGCGTAGTGCCCTTGCGCCGCGTCCAGGCTTGTCAATTTTTGAATCAAGGGCTGCGCTTTGTCCTCCCCGCCGCCAACCATGAAAGGCGCTGAGCAGTCATAATCAATGAGGTGTTGCACAGCGTCGAAATTCCGCTCGTTCAATTTTACCGCGGCTTCGAATTCTTTCTGGGTCTTCCGGGCCCACGAGTAGGCGCTCAACATAGATGCGTGCGAGGCTTTCTCTCCGTAGGCCTGGCCCAGCCAATCGTGGTATTCAGATTTGTTCGGGTCAATGGCGACGGCTTTTTCGGCACTTTTGACAGCAGCGTCATCCTGTTCTGTTTCCAAGTACACCTTGGTGAGCAGTAGGTATATCTCACCATTATTAGGATCTTTTGCCGCAGTTGGTTCAAGAATGGAAATAGCCTTGCGATAATCGCCAAGGTCGTAGGCTTGTTTCGCTATAACCAATGGGGAATCCTGCGCGAAGGAACCGGATGAGAACGTTACAACGCAAACAAGAAAGGTGAGTCGAAGCGCCCGGAATCGCATGCTAATTGGCCTTCAGGCTGAAACTTTCCATGTTGATCACACGGACAATCATGCCGTCCTTGAAATCGGCGTCTCCGGGAAGCGCCACGATCTCCCCCTCCTTAATTCCACTAATGACTTCGTAATTCGTGGCATCGGCAATACCGACATGGATGAGTCGTTTTTCGAGAGTACTATTGCTGACGCCCTGCTTCACGATGAAAACAAATTTCTGACCAGCTACCGATTCCACAGCACCACGAGGAATGGCCAGAACATTCAAACGTTCCTTGGAGTTGATGCGGACATTGACGTTGATGTTGGGAAGCAATTCAAGCTTGTCGTTTTCTACGGAACAAAGAAGCTCGCCAACGCTGCGTGAACCGCGCGCTACAACCTGTTTGGGAATAACCTCTGTCTTTCCGAGCCAGACACGGTTAGGAAGGGCGTCCCAGGTAATTTTCACGGGTTGTCCCACTTCGAGTGTCCCCATCTCTGGCTCGTCAATGAAAGCGCGCACACGGACCTGGTGAAGATCGGCCATTTCAATCAACAGATCGCCGGTCTTCACGAAGTCTCCGGCCTTGATCGGCATGGAAAAAAGCGTACCGTCGGACGGCGCAACAATTCTGCCCTGGCGCACCTTTTGATCAAGTGCAGCAACATCGCTTTCGGCCTGTTGAACTCCGAGCGCACCGCGAGACGTATCGAGATTGGCCTGCCGGCCAAATTCACGCTTTGCAGCCTGCAGGCGGTTCACCTCGGATGTAGCTTTTGTAAGTGCCAATTCATTTGTCGCCAGTTCATCTTTGGTGGCCGCTCCTTGCGCCAGCAAGCGCAATAGCGCCTCGTGATTGTTTTGCAAGCCGTCGCGATCTGCCTGGGCTTTGGCAAGATCACCTGCCACTCGCGCGGCCTCATCCGCACGGCCACCCGCTTTTGCAGAACGGAGATCATCTGCCGCGCGGAGGAGTCTTGATTTCGCTTGTGCTAGTTGCGAGGCCGCTTCCCTGATGTTGAGCTCGAGAATCAGTTGACCCTTTTTGACATTCTGCCCTTCAGAGACGTGGACCTTTTCAACGAAAGTTTCGAGCTGGGCACGAATGCTGTAAGGAGAGATGGGTTCCACCTTGCCATTGCTGCTCACTGAAGAAACGATATTTTCTCTCACCGGCTTCATTGCGGAAATTTTGGCCACCGGCTGCCTGCCGCTGACGCGAACGAGAATGAACGCGACGATGCCCGCAAGGAGCAGAAACAGAAGCGTCCGGTTTCGCAACATTTTATCCATAAGAGATGTAAATCAGTTCCCCGTCAGTGATAAGTAAAGCCACAGATCAGGAAACGGTTCGCGGTGGTACCTGCGGCTATATTGCACGAATTCGTCCCATATCCGGGAAGAACCTTTGACTAAGAGCAAGTCTATCAGGAGGTTGGCCCAATTCTCCACACAACTTGTCGCACCTGCAGAGAAATCGAATGCGGGCGTTTTGATGCGGCGTGCAGGGCGCCAGAGGCAGTAGCTCCATGATAGACTGACGGGATTATGAGCCAGCCAGAAACGGTTAGTTCGCAGACCTCGAAGCCAGGGGGCAGCCCCGAGACCAAGCCCAAGCTGATCCACCGGGTATGCATCCAGTGCAACAACATGTTTCGCGTACCTTCCGAGAAGTTCGATGCAAAGCAGTGCCCGAACTGTCACAAAGGCTAAGCCCAACCCGTGATTCTCCAGGGGTTGAACCGCGAGTGATTTAAGCCTTGGGCCGATGAAATTTTGGGAATAGTTCTGCGTAGTAGTGTTAGCAGTCTGTTTGATGCGCCCATTAAACAACCAAGAGGCTCCTCCATGATCGAGACCCGTGGTCTGACCAAGCTGTTTAAAGACAAAAAACGTGGTGAGATTCGAGCGGTCGATAACATCAGTTTTACGTGCAAACCGGGCCAGATTTACGGACTGCTGGGAGCCAATGGGGCGGGCAAAACTACTACGCTGCGGATGTTGGCAACGATTCTGGAACCCAGCGACGGGACGGCCATCGTGTGCGGGCACGACGTGATCGAACATCCGGAAAAAGTGCGGGCCAACGTTGGTTTTCTTTCCACCGCCACCGCTTTATACCCGCGGCTGACTTCGCAGGAGATGGTGGAGTATTTTGGGCGGTTGAATGGCCTCGATGAGCCCACCTTGAAGAAGCGCATTGATGAAATCTTCGGTCGGCTCGATATGAACTCATTTCGCGATCGGCGCTGCGACAAACTTTCCACCGGCATGAAGCAGAAGACATCCATTGCACGAACCTTGATACATGATCCTCAAGTAATGATTTTTGACGAACCCACGCTGGGTCTGGACATCATGACTGCGCGCACCATTATCGGCTTCATCCGGGAATGCCGGCAGCGGGGCAAAACCGTGATTTTTTCCACGCACGTGATGAGCGAGGTTGAAAAGCTTTGCGACATTATCGGAATCATTCAGTCGGGTAAACTTCTGGCGGAAGGGTCGCTTGCAGAATTGCGCGAGCACTATCACGAACAGGACCTGGAAGAGATCTTTGTGAAGATCGTGGCACCTCTATACAAGAATGGGGAGGCCGCCTGACATGTCCTGGCAAAACGTAGGAATCGTCTATCGTAAAGAACTTCGGGAAGCGCTGCGCGACCGGCGAACCCTGATCTCTTCCCTGCTCGTTCCCCTGGTACTGTTTCCCTTGCTGACAGCTGGACTGGGAGCAGCGATCTCCGCACTTGTAGGAAAAGCCAAAGAAGAGATTCCCAAGGTAATGATCATAGGTGGGGACGATTCGCCGAAGCTTTTGGAAGACATCCGGAGCATGAAGCACATTGAAGTTGTACCACTGGCTGCCAACTGGAAAGATCAGATCATCAACAAGGAGATCCGGGCAGCAGTCGAAATCCCGGCTGGGTTCCAGGCTGATCTGGCGCAACAAAAGATCGCCAGTGTGAAGATTTACAACTATGACGGCGACTTGAAGTCCTCCGTTGCCGCGGACAGTATCCAGAAACATCTGGAAGAATATCGCAGCAATATTATCAAGGAGAACCTGGCGGCCAGGAATTTGCCGGAAGCCGCATTGAAACCGTTCGACGTAGCGCAACAAAACGTTGCCCCTCCCGAAAAAGTGGGCGGTGCGGCGTTTGGAGGCGTAATCGGATACATGGTCATTCTGCTGTGCATGACCGGCTGTATGTATCCGGCGATGGACCTAACAGCGGGCGAAAAGGAACGCGGCACCATGGAGACGATTCTCTCCAGTCCGATTGCTCGCGTGCATCTGGTGTTCGGGAAATTTTTTCTAGTGCTGACCACCTCACTGGTCACTGCGGGACTTTCTGTAGTCTCCATGGGCGTTTCTTTCTGGGTATTGGAGCGGCTTCACGCTTTTGACAAAGCGGGCAATGGCGCGGCTCAACTACAATTGAGCATCGGACTGAAACAAGTGCTCTCCATCTTCATCATGGTGATTCCCCTTGCGGTGCTGTTCTCCGCCGGTGTGATGACGGTGGCGCTGTTCGCGAAGAGTTACAAGGAAGCGCAGAGCTATATCAGTCCGCTTATGTTTCTGGTGATCATTCCGGCGGTGTGCGCCATGCTTCCCATCGATCTGAATGCCAAACTCGCGCTTGTACCTATACTGAATGCCAGCTTGCTTTGCAAAGAATTGGTCGTGAATACGTATCACTGGAATTACATCGCCATCATCTTTTCTTCTACATGCGTTTACGCCGGGGTGGCCTTGTTCCTGGCTGTGAAAATGTTTCAGCGAGAGGACGTGTTGTTTCGTTCCTGATGCCGCACACTACGAACATGAGTTCGATCCGGAAATGAACCTTTTTGCCTAATTTCCGTCTATTTCTATATATGCGACGAATGCTCCGGGTCTTGTTCCTACTGCTTCTTCTTCCACCACTCCTTGCCGCTGTTATGGGCTGGCTGAGCGCGCCTTCCTTCCTGCATCCGATTAAGCGTCCCCTTTCTGCGGATCTGATCCGCGAAGCCGATGCCGGTTTCGCCCATGTTGGGGCACATCGAGAAGACTTTCTCGTGCGTGCTCCCGACGGCTCCCAGCTGCGTGGCTGGAAAGTGTTTCCAACTAATCCCAACGGTACCTGGGTACTGGCATTTCACGGAGTGGCGGACAATCGCGTTGGTATCACTGCCCAATCAGAAGTCTTGCTGCGGGCGGGGTACAGCGTCGTCATGATGGACGCGCGAGCGCACGGCAACAGTGAAGGCCAAATGGCCACCTATGGATGGTTGGAGCGTAACGACACGCGAGCGATTGTGGATGCCCTCGTTTCCACGGAGCATCCGCAACATATCTTCGCGCTCGGTGAATCGATGGGCGCCGGAATCGCGCTGCAATCCGCAGGAGTAGATTCCCGCTTAGAGGCTGTCGTCGCAGAGTCACCCTTCGCCAGTTTGCGAGAAGCATCTTATGATTATGCGGGGCTGCAAAAGTCCCCTCTTCTGGGCAAGACTCTTTTTGCTCCGGGCGCGTGGGTGATGCTGAGCCGAGGCCAGGCCATCGCGGGTTTTTCCGCTGCCGATGTGTCGCCGGAAAATGCAGTGGGCTCTCGCGCTTTTCCTGTGCTGCTTATTTGCGATGGCGCAGATACTACACTGCCGTGCCGACATGCCGAACGGATCTACGCAGCCGCACGCGGGCCAAAATCGCTGTGGATGGTTCCTGAAGCATTCCACACTGCAGCGTATGGGTTCCAACCGGAAGAATTCGAGCGCCGGGTACTTGGTTTCTTTGCCAGTTCAACCATGACACGGTGATTGGTCGAGCCAGTTCAAAGATGCCTCTCCGAGCGCCAATACGGGAATTGCCTGAGATATTATTAGTTTGAGATATTTAAATTATAAAGACAGTAATTAATAATCCATAATAACTCTGCAGAGTGTACCAATATGGAATCTTGAGCGCTGGAATAAGGATCAAACTATCGATTTTGCCAGACGAGGAGGCCTTCCGTTTGCGAGCCGATAACTAAACTACCGGGCTCGGTTTCAACGAGTCCAACAAAGCGGCTTCGCTCTGTATCACGATCGGCACGGCGCCAGGCTTTGCCGTTGTCATAGGAAACATACATCCCTCCTTCGCGAAGAGTGGCAACCATGAACTGGGGACGGCGTAACCATTTCTCGACCTGGCCGGCGGGCAAGCCATTTTGTTGTTTAATCCAGGAGACTCCGCCATTCGACGAGATAAAAAGACCTTCCGTGGTGCCGAGGTAAAGAGTGGATATGCCGGACTCTTGCACGTTGTCGATCCATAATGCGCGAGAGGTGCTGATGGGGGAATCTCGCCAGGATGCGGATTCACCGGCGTCACTGGAAATCGCCAGTCTGGATTCCTCCATGACGGTGAGTAAAGAACCGTCCGCCGAAACCTGTAGCGCCTCCAATCTTCCTGGGTGAACAAACACTTTTAGGGAAAAGCAATTCCCTTCCCGATCGCATCGCAAGAGACCTGTTTGGGAAGGGATGAAAGCGTAAGAATTGGAAAATGCCAGAGGCCCGATTGTGAGGATACTCTTGGTCAGAGCAACGCTAGAGGTTCGCCCCACCTTGTTCATTGGCATATGTACCGGAGGGGCGGAGTTCGTGCCGAGTCGCAACTTCCATTCTCGCCATGTGCCGGCTTGCTCATCAAGAAGCCAGAGTTGTCCATTTTGTAGCCTTGCAAGCCATCCCCAAGGAGAACTGTAAAGCTCGTCGATGCAATCCATTGGCAACTGGATTCCCTTTCCGCCCTGGTTGACTGCCTGGGTAGACAACGCTGTCCAAGAATGGCCCGAGTCAAGACTCTGCATAATTTGCGTGCCATGCTGCTGCATGACATAGAGCAGACGTTTCGGGTCGCGGAAATCTCCAAGGAATTGTTTGACCACCCCATGCGAAAAACCTTCGTTGGACGGAAGGAAGTTTTCGCCCCCATCGTCACTAACCATGATTCCCTGCGCCTCTGTGCCGAGCACGATCCGAGGTGTGCCTGCTGACGGTGAGGGGAGAATCAGCACGTTATTGACGACCCAGTCCTTTGAGGTCCTGCGATTCCAAGTTTCGCCCGCGTCGCGGGTAATCCACAGACCTTCCGTTGTAGCGGCGTAGAGAGTTTGTGGACTTTGAGGATCCTGCAGGATGGAGTGTGTGCGACGAGAGGCGTATGGGATGCCCTGCAATTTTGTCCATTGGGCTCCCTTGTTTTCGCTGCGATAGATTCCAGAGCAGGCACTGAGAAAAAGGCGAGCAGGGTTAGTAACGTCCAAGCGAATGCTCATCACATCCGAGTCGTCGATCAATCCAGCGACAACCGGGCTCCAATTCTTTCCGGCATCGATCGATTTCCATGGCAGGTGATAGGTTCCAGCATAAAGAACGTTCGTGTCAGTGGGATCGACAGCCAGGGAATCCACATTCCGCAATTCTTCATCGCCAGGAGGAGAGATCTGCAGCCAGGTCTGGCCTGCGTCTTCTGACCGAAAAACGCCGGTCCGCGTACCGGCCAGAAGAGTAAGCGGTTGAGTCCGAGCCACTTCTAATGCCCTGACGGCCTCCTGACCAAGACCTAATAGTCTCCAGGTTCGACCAGCATCCTCACTGCGAAAGACACCGCCACCAGCTCCGGGTTGCTGGTACCACGCGGCCGCATAGACGACATCAGGCTTTGAAGGATTGGCCAACAGCCTGGTGATCACGGCATCTGTGCGAAATCCGACACGGCCACGCAAATCCCAGTGTCTAGCGCCATCGTTACTGGCGAAAACGTGGCCATCGGTGGTTCCTAGGTAAACAGTCTGTCCCGAAGAGGAAGATTCAAGGGTCATAACCTTTCCGCCGGAGGGGCCAATGCGTTTCCAAGCACTCTCTTGCGGCAGGAGAGCAGTGGGGAAAGCGAGAAGAACGAGGATGAAGTGTTTCAACGACAAAAGGATTTCCGTTCCTTAGAGCGGTAAATTGTCGACAGAAATAAAGCGGGCTCCCCGAAGCTTGCCTCGGAGAGCCCGGTGATGTGACTCACGCTCGAGTCTCGCGGAGAGTAACATGCACTCACCTCGAGGCGACGAGTTTAGTAGGTTGCGCCTTCAGGAACGAAGACGGCGTCGATGTGACGATTTTCCTTCTCCATACCCTTTTCGGTTGAGGCCGCGCCGGTGCGAGTGGTGATGCGCGAAGCATCGATACCCTTCTCACCAAGATACTTCCTGGCGAGGTCTGCACGGGTTTGCGCCAATTTGTCGGGCTTCGGTTCTTTCTTGTCTGCGAAGCCAACGACAACCAGCTTGGCATTGGGTTCGTTCTTAAGGCGGAGGGCTACGTCGTCCAGAATGCGCTTGCATTCGTTGTCAACGCGCGAAGAGCCTGCTGTACGGTAGCCGCAGGTTCCCACCTTGGTTGCTTGTGGCGGTGGTGCGGGAGCCTGGACGTCTACGTTAGTGGAGCCCGTGGCTGTGCCGCCACGGCCGTCGTCAGCCCTGCAATTCACTGTGTAGCTGCCCGGGTTCAAACCAGTCGAGTCAAACGTTGCCGTCGGACCGCTGCCAGAAACCTGGCCGCCAGTGGAAGAATAGCTGTAGGTAATTGGATCGCCGTCCGGATCGCTGGCCGTCGACTTAATGGCTACGCGCTCTCCAGCAAGGATCGGGCTGCGTTCTGCCGCGCAAGAGATGACCGGTGGCCGATTTGGACGAACAGCAACGGCTATATCGGTCGAGCAGGTCGCTGTGCCGCCGCGACCATCGTCAACCTTCGCGTTCACCGTGTAAGAGCCAACGGCGAGTCCGGTTGGATTCCAACGGACATCCGCTCCGGTGCCATCAACCGTTCCGCCTGTTGCAGTGTAGTTATACGTCAATGGATCGTTGTCCGCATCCGTGGCGTTCACGTGGACAGCAACGGGATCGTTGAAGCCTTGATAAACGGAGGGCTTGTCAGCAGAGCAAGCTGCCACTGGCGGATGATTGGGCTTTGGAGGCGCTGGGGGATAGCCCCAGCGGATAACCGCACCCGTTCCGATGCGGAAGTTTTTCTGACGACCATCCGCATTGACCAACGAGCCCGTGTAGTTCGTCATTAGATAATCCGCCTGGAAAAAGCGCCACGCTAGATTCTTCCAAAGGACTATATCCACGCCACCGCCAGCGGCCAAAGCAAACGCAGTCTGTCCCTGGTCTCCAGTCAGTTGCGCGCTACCACGACTGGCGCCGACAAGAACTTCGACGAACGGCACAAAGCGATCGAAGTGGCGCAAGTTGAGGCGAGGACCAAACAAATAGGTCTCTTGACTTCCCTTGAGGCTGCTCAACACAACATTGCCGGATTGATCGAGAGTGGCGATCTGGCGGTCGAACGAATAGGCGCCAATCTCTGCCGTCAATCCCAACCACTTATTCGCATTGTACGTAAACGATCCGGTGGCACCCAGGTTGTTGAAGTTCTTAAAGCCTGAACCCGGGTCAAAGTTAATGTAGCTGAACATTCCTGCAACTTCATACTTGGGTGTCAAAAGTCCCCATGCATGACGATTCCACGGGTTGTTATCCCAATCGCTAAAAATATCCGGTTTTGCGCCGCCGCTGCCGGCATTGGAAACAGCCGAGGAGAACCAGGAGCAATATTGAAGTCACCGGACAAACTCCTTGCCGGAACTGCATTCTCCGAGATTTCACTGCCAGTAGTAGAAGTGCGCGCATCTTTCTGCTGCGCACAAAGTGGCAAGGCGATTAGAGCGCCCACACCCAAAACTGCACACCATTTCCGCATAATGTTCCTCCCTAAATTCAGACCCCAAATTCCCTGAAATTCGCGCTGACCTTCATCCACAACGATAACTGCCGCGCCGGGCGAAGCGCGCAGGACATCTCGCAGCGCAAAATGCTTGTCCCATCTAGTAGGCGGTTTTTACGACTTAAACCTCACATCGAGTGCGAGGGATAAATGAGATCAAGTTGCAGCATGCAAAGCATATTCCACAAGTTCATCATTCTGCAAGTGGTTCCTGAAGGAAACAAGGGTTGCAGCCGAAGGCCATTCTAAGGTAAAGCCTTTACGGCTGTCGCCACAAACTGCGATACACTTCCGTGCTGTGATTTCGACCGCACCACTTGATCTCAATTGGACAGGACACCCTCGGTCTATTGCAGCTGCGCTGCTCCGGAGCGGCAAGTTCAACGCACTGATCGATCCCGGCCCAGAGTCCGCGATTTCAACACTTCGCGAAAAGTTATCGGCCCACAGTTTGACAATTTCCGAAATTCACTCTATTTACCTCACACACATCCATCTCGATCATGCCGGCGCTACAGGGTCTCTGCTAAGAGAGAACCCTGCCATCCAGGTGTACGTGCACTCGCGCGGCGCAAAGCATATGGCCGACCCAAGCGTCTTGCTGCAAAGCGCTCGACGGCTGTATGGAGAGAAAATGGACGCGCTGTTTGGAGAATTCCTGCCGGTTGCGGAAAAGAATCTACACATATTAGTTGGAGGCGAAACTCTGGCACTAGGAGACACCGAACTCCAGGTCATTTACACACCAGGCCATGCGTCTCACCACGTCACTTATTTTGCACCATCCGATGCCACCGCGTTTGTGGGCGACACGGCCGGAATATGCATCGAAGGCCATGCACTTGTTCTTCCCGCCACGCCACCACCAGACATCGATCTTGACCTCTGGAAAGCATCGCTTCAAGCCATCGAGGCACTCAAACCACGGCGACTGTTTCTGACTCATTTTGGTTATTCCGACCATCCAGCTCAGCACTTGGCAGATTACCGGATTCGTTTGCAGCTTTGGAGTGATATAGCGGCCAGTTTACTCTCCGCAGGTCTTGGGGACGCCGAGGCGATGCAGGAGTTTGCCCGTCAGGCATCCGCCGAGGCAGAAAAACTAGTGGCAGCGGAAGAGATCCAACACTACCGGTACAACGCTCAATTGCCATTATCGTGGTTGGGCCTGAAGCGGTATCACCAGAAGCGTCCTGTTAAATCATCAACGTGAACGGTAATGATCAGGGTTGACCGTCCAATGTGTTGGGGGTATCGTCACGTTTATGAGTCCCGTAATTCCGAACACCTGTTGTTGTCCCTGCCACTTTAGGTACTGCGGGGCGTGTTCGAATGCTTTGCTTTCATAGCTGCCGCAAAGCATAAGTTTTGTGAACCCGCACACCAGACGCGCTGGTTTGCGGGTTTTTTGTTTGCGGATGCTCATTTGTCAAGACTGATCTCAGAGAGTGGAGAAGGGAGTTAAACGAATGATTTTGAAAAGGCCTCGCCATCGCGCTTTGTTGATTATTTTGGCCGTAATGGCAAGCGCTCTCTTTGCCACCGCTGATTCCTCGTACCGCCAGTCGGTTGAGAAGTGGCGCAGGGACTATCAAGCATTGCTGACTTCCGATAGCGGCTGGCTGACAGTCTCAGGTCTTTTCTGGCTTAAAGAGGGTGACAACCGTTTGGGATCGGATCCAACGAACGATATCGTTTTGCCCCCTTCAGCTCCCGCTCACGTTGGCGTATTGACATACCATGCGGGAAGGAGTTCTGTGCGTGTCGACCCGGGAATCGAGGTGTTACGGGATGGAAAGCCGGTGCAGACTGCTGAATTAAAACCGGACGCGCGCGAAGACTATTTGGTCGTGGGCGACCTTACGATCTATATTCACGCGAGCGGCGAGAGATTGGCACTCCGACTTAGAGATAAGAATTCGCAGCTCCGCAAGAATTTCACAGGCCTGAATTGGTTTGCGATTGATGAGGAGTACGCCGTCAGTGGCGTGTACGTTCCCTACGAAGAACCAAAGAAGCTCGATTCAGAAAATGTGATGGGCGATGCCATCAAGCTCACGATCACGGGATACGTCGAATTTTCCCTAAAGGGCCAAAGCTACCGTCTTGCGGCAGGACCCCAGAGTTCAGGAAAGAGTTTATTTATCGTGTTCCGCGATCTGACCAGTGGCAAGGATACCTACCCGGCATCAAGATTCCTGGATATCGAACCTCAGAACGGCGCAACACATGGCGGACCCGTTCAGGTTGATTTCAATAAGGCTTACAATCCACCGTGCGCCTACAACCCGAATACGACCTGCCCCTTACCTCTGCCGGGCAATCGAATGAAAATTGAGATACCGGCCGGAGAGAAACTCTACAAACACTCCCACGGTACGTAACCAAGTTTCTGCGGGATAGCTACTTTCCGTTCGTGCCGTTGCTGAGTCCGAATTCGCGGTGCAGGGCCAGCAAGGCCTTCTTCACATCTTTTTCTTCGATCACGAAGGAGATGTTGCTTTCCGAGGATCCCTGGGCGATGGCGATAATATTGACGCTATCACGACCCATGGAATTGAATGTGCGTCCAGCCACACCCGGCGTGCCACGCATGTTTTCGCCAACAACGGCAACGATCGCAATATTGGGGTCAACCGTAACGTGTTCCACCTTCTGATGTGCCAGATCATTGGCGAATTCCCCGCGCATTGCGTCCACAGTACGCTGCGCATCCGCGGCGGAAACGATAAAACAGATGTCATTTTGTGACGAAGACTGTGAGATCAGCAGCACGTTCGCACGAACCTGAGCGGTGGTCGAAAATGTGCGCCCGACAACGTCCGGCAGTCCCACAATTCCGGGACCTCCGACGCTGATCAGCGTGACATCGCGAATCGCGGTCAAGGCTTTCACACCTCCACCGATGCTGCGCCCTTCCGGCGTGATTTTTGTGCCTTTGCGTTCGGGTTGAAAACTGTTGCGGATCCACACAGGAATGGCGGCTTGCACTACGGGCTTCAGAGTCTTCGGGTGGAGCACCTTTGCGCCGAAATACGCTAGTTCCGCCGCTTCTCGATAGGATATTTCAGGAATAGTCTTCGCCTCAGAAACAAGTCGAGGATCGGCGGTCAGCACCCCATCCACATCGGTCCAGATAATCACTTCGTCGGCATCGAGTGCCGCACCCAGAATTGTGGCGGAGTAGTCCGAACCTCCGCGGCCAAGCGTGGTGAGTTGCCCCTCGCTGGTAGCGCCAATGAAACCGGTGACAACGGGAACAACTCCCATCTCCAGAGGTGGTCGGAGACGGGCCTGCGATTTTTCACGGGTCAGTTCCATGATGGGTTCGGCACCGCCGTGATAGGCATCCGTGACGATCAGTTCTGTGGCCGTGAATGGTTCGCTGGCAAATCCCAATTCCCGCATCGCAAGGGACACCAACGGGGCGGATAATCTCTCCCCAAGACTGGAAATGGCGTCCAAGGTTCGGGGAGTAAGTTCACGCAAGAGTGACGTTCCATCGCAGAGACGGTGGCCTTCGGAAAACACTTCCTCCAAAATCTTCCGCACGGCAGCGCGTTCCGATTCTTTAGTTGACAGCATCTCTAGGGCGGTGTCGTGTTGCTCTCGCAAACCAACAAGAATTTGCGTGGCTTCTTTTGCGTTTCCAGACTGCGCATGATTCGCCGCTTCAATGAGCTTATTTGTGACGCCGCTCATGGCGGAAACCACAGCGACGCAGCCACCTTCACCCGCGCCGTGCGCAATAATCTTTGCCGTTCGCGCGATGCAAGCCGCATCGCCAACGGACGTACCACCAAATTTCATTACCTGAAGCCTACGTTTCATTGCTCTCCGAATCGACCTGCAAGCTCTGGCGCAGGCGCCGCTTCCCTTAATTTTAAAGCTCCCGCGACTGTTTGCGCGTGATCCCTTTCATCCAAATATCAAATGCTTTGCATGAAGATTTTGGGGGCGAGACATGCATGTGCGCCTGAAAACGACGAGACGCTCTGCTGCACGACCAAATTAGTGAGCGCCGGCAGCGGAAGAGGGCTCTTCTTCCTCGGTGAGCGGTGCCGGAGAGGCAGGTGCCGTCAGCGCCGCCAAACGTGCGGACAGCACTTCGGCGAGCAGGTCAACCAGCTTCCTGGCGCCCGAGGAGTCCGGATCTTTGTCCGGATTGTACTGAGCGATATCAAGACCGAGCAGGTTCTTGTGTTTGGCAAATTCCGTCAGCGAGCTTTGAACGTCGGCAGACGACAGGCCCCCAGCACGCGGGACGTTAACGGCCGGGAACTCATCTTGAGCGATCACATCGATATCCAAATGCAGGATGAACTCCCGGGACTCGGCGTGAAGTTGTTCCAGTGCATGTTGCGCAGTCTTTACTGCGCCCTTAGCACGAATCTCTGAAGCCATGTTGTGGCGCACTGGCGAACGACCCAGGAATTCCTTCTCCGGGTCATCGAGGCGATCCACGCCAAACAATACGGTATCCGGCTCACGGACGATCTGTGGCTCGCCCCAGAAACGCACCAATTCGGGAGAACCCTTGCCGATGATCGTGGCCAGCGCCATGCCATCGAGTCTCCCCGAGGGTGTGCTTGCGGGTGTGTTTAGATCGGCGTCGCCGTCGAACCAAAGGAGACTGATATGGCGGTAGTAGCGACGAGCACCTGTCAGCAATCCGATGATTTGGGTGCAGTCTCCCCCGAGAACAAGCACCAGTGCGCCAGACTTGATAGCCAATTCGGCTCGAGGTTTCAGATCGTTCAGAGATGCCACGATGGCTGGAAGATTCCGTGCGCGCTTGTGCTCATCATCGTCGGCAAAAAGACGGGGTGGACAATCGCCCAAGTCTGTAACTTCATATCCAATCGATTGCAGCCGTTCGACCAGGCCCGCTGCACGCAATGCAGCAGGTGCCCTTTCACTTCCTAGCGTAAAAGCGGCAGCGCTGGACGGCGCGCCAATGAGAGCAATCTTATTCGGCTGACGGACAATTTTGACCGCCAAAGTTCGCTCCTTTTCCGACTAACAAGTAAGTGCCAGATCCGGCGAGTAACGCCGGTTTATCCCTGCCCGGCAAAAGCCTGTTTGTGCATGCTCGCAAATATCCACGAGCAAAAATCTTCGACCGAGCGGATCAGCGGCGCGGCGCAGGTGCGATGGTCGCTAATTCCGGCGGCAGAGTAAATCGCACATCTTCGCGAATCAAATCCAAATCACGCTGGTCAGTAAAACCGTATTGGGCAAGACGTTCGCTCACCTGCTCGACAAGCACTTCCGGCGCGGATGCCCCGGCTGTCAATCCAACCCGATTGACACCTTCCAGCCATTTGGCATCAATGTCTTCTGCGGAATCGATCAGTTGGGCTTTAATATTCAAGCGCTGCGCGAGCTCAACAAGACGGTTCGAATTCGAACTGTTCTGTGAACCGACCACCAGAATCAGATCGACGTCCTTTGCAACCTGCTCGACAGCTTCCTGTCGATTTTGCGTGGCATAACAGATGTCATCGCTGGCCGGCCCGATTATCTTCGGAAACTTCTGACGCAGACGAGAAACAATCTCCTGCGTATCGTAAAGGCTGAGGGTCGTCTGGGTCAGGAAAGCCAGCTTTTCGGGATCTTGCACCTGCAAGGCATCGACCGCTTCCACAGAATCCACGACTATGGTGCTGTCTGGCGCTTCGCCGGATGTGCCTACGATTTCCTGGTGGTCCCTATGTCCGATGAGGATGATCGTGCGCTTTTCACGTGCGAATTTCAGGGCCTCGAGGTGAACTTTTGTTACGAGCGGGCATGTAGCATCGATCACACGCAGTTGCCGCTCTTTTGCCTCACCACGAACGGTAGGAGGAACACCGTGAGCGCTAAAGACGAGCACCGCGCCATGGGGAACTTCTCCAATGGTCTCAACGAAAATCGCGCCACGCCTGCGCAACTGCTCCACAACATAGGTGTTATGTACAATCTCATGATGAACATAGACAGGTGCGCCATAGGCTTCCAGTGCCAGTTCAACAATATCGACAGCACGCACAACGCCTGCACAGAATCCGCGTGGCCGGACACGCAACAAGGTTTTTGCCCCAGTGATAGTTGCCATCATTATCCTAAGCTTCTGATTTTGCAAAATTCTATCATACCAAAGACGGCAACCCAGTGCATTTCCCGCACACCTGTCCCAAAAATCACCCATTCCCTGCCTTCAGGGCCAGCTCGAGAAAGCACCATTTCGGGTATTCTAGCCACCTTGGAACTCTCTTAATTATGGCCGACGGACAAAACCGGAGAAGAAGCGAGCGCGTCATGCTGCGCATGACAGTCGTGGTGATGGCAGAGGACGAGAACCGCCGGCAGGTACAAGAGCACGGTTTCACACAGGTTGTCAACGCACATGGTGGGCTGCTGCAATTGAAAACGCATATTCACGTGGGCCAGTCGTTTCTGTTGACCAATCCCAAGACAGGCAAAGAGGTAACCTGCCGAGTGGTGCGAATCGAAGAATCCGGGATGGAGCTTTACAACATCGCTTTTGAGTTCGATCAGCCCACACCTAATTTCTGGCCAATTGTCTTTCCTCCCGCCGATTGGTGCGTGCCAGTGTCAGTCTCGAATTCCGAGTAATTCCCGGCGTTTAATCATCCACCCACGCCTTGAGTTCGTACTGTTCGAGTTCGTCCGATCCTCCGCTGAAGAATCGGCAATCTAGAGCAATCCCAGATGGTCCGGATATCTGGCCTGCAAGGAACTCACCATGTCTTCGAACGCAGTTAGCCCATGAAGACTGTGGAGGCAAGGATCCTTGACGAAAAACGGCCAACAGGCGAATCCGGTGCTGACACTTCGTTCCAACCACTCAAGAGCGGCAGTTGGCCGTTTTAGTAGAGCGAGAATACAAGCGATTTGGTAGTAAGTATGGTGCGAGTGCCCAAAGGATTTTGGGATGGCACATGCCTTAGCCATGCACTGCAGCGCCTGTTCAGCCCTCCCAGTCATTGCGTAGAAAACCCCTTGCAGGCTGAGAATCATCGGGTCTTCGGGGAGAAGTTGCACCGCCTCCTCGAGAAGAGGTTTCGCCTCTTTCCAATTTCCTTCCATCATGGATGGCAGAGGCGCGAAGTAGACAGGGTAGTTGCTGGCAGGCTTGTCGATTCGCCACGCTTGAATCTGCTCTCGCGCCAGGTCGTATTCTTGGTTCCACATGTAGACCTGGACGATGCTGTGACTGATTGCCTTTTGAGGATGGAACTGTCGCCCTCTTTCGTACATTTCCCGAGCGTGGTCGAGTAGACCGATGTGCGCCAGAATAGTTCCCAGCCGGTTGTACGCGTGAGGCAAATTTTTCTGCAGGGCTAAAGCCCGTCGCAGTTCGTTAATGGCCTCAAGATGCTGGAAATTTTTCGATGGTCCCCACAATAGAAAGGCCTTGGCTACATGTCCTTCGGGCAAATCCGGATCATCTTCAAGCGCGCGTTGGCAGTGAAATTCCGCTTTCTCGAGCCATATGCTTGCAGGATCAAATTCGAAGTGCCGCTCGGCACACACCAGCGAGAGAGTAGCGTGGGCAAGGGAAAAACCAGGATCTCGCGCGACAGCGTTATTCAGTCGCTGTGCCGCTTCCTCCAGCAATGCGGGATCGCCAGACGAACTTAGACGGTAGCCCCGCATAAAATCGGAATAGGCGAGCGGGTCTTGGCTGTAACGTGGATGACGTTGAACAGGCGGTTGTAGAGTTCTGTTTAATGCGCTCGCAATCCGCTTGGCGATTTCGTCTTCCAGATCGGACAGACGGTTCAGATCGAGTTCGCACTTCCGTGTAAGGCAAGAGGCTCGAAGGGTTGTGTCGAACATCCCCAACGAAAGTTGCCATTGTCCTTTCAACTTCCGTACAGCGCCGTGAACAACGAATCGAACACCGAGGCGCATTCCTACGTCCGAGGGTTCCAGGCTGTCCGGAATATTCAGCACCATCGAGGTTGGCAATACATCGACGCCCTGCAGATTTCCGAGTCGGGCCGTTAGTGCATCCGCAAACCCAAGACACACCCCCTGATCGTCCGAGCTTGCCCCTAACTGGGCAAGAGGCAGCACCGCCAGTGATGTTCTCTCTGCCCGGGTAGAGACGGTCTCACCATTTGCTTCCCCGGCCGAACTTATCTGAAACTCGTCACTTGGGAACCGTGCGCCAATCACGCGAAGAGGGCCGATGAAACGATACCCTTTCCCCACTACGGTCTCCAGAAAGCGCGGCTTATTTGAGTCGTCCCCGAGACCGGCACGAATCTTTCGCACGATGTTATTGATGTTCGGTTCGGTATCGATAAAAAGATCCGAATGCCAGAGTTTTGTGACGATGTCCTTGCGGGAAACAAGCTGACCTCTCCTGCCAACCAGAAAGATGAGCAGTTCCATCGGCTTCTTCTCTAATTTCACTCGTCGCCCAGCGCGTCGAAGTTCGTAGCGCCCCAAGTCCAGTTCCACCACAGCGGCCAATGATTTCGTTCTGCCCATTAGAGCCTCTTTTGCGCATTATCGCCCAAGATTGAGTAATTTACGACGATATACAAAAGATAGGAAATCGTTATGAAGTCTCAATTGATCCCGCCTCGAACTTGGGGGAATATCCTCGCGCAACGTTATTCTAGAACGGAGGCAAATCTATGAAAGAGAACTTGAAACTAAGACGCTTGATATTGGTGTGTGGGGCGGGGCTGGTCCTTGCGGTTGTCGCTGTCGTCGCGCAAACGTCTTCGAAGGAAAAACACGCGTTCACGCCGGATACGATTCCCTACGGCCCACCACCGGCGTTCGTAGCGCCCGGTGCACAACTCGCCGTGATCGAAGGTAACCCCGGAGCCACCACCGGAGACTACACGATTCGTTTGAAGATGCCAGACGGATACCGCATTGCACCCCACTGGCATCCTCTGCGAGAAAACGTCACGGTAATCTCCGGCACGTTCAAAGTCGGCATGGGCGATCAATTTGACGACAGCAAGATGGCCGCTTTCCCGGCAGGCAGTTTTGCATTTCTCGACCCCGACATGCATCACTACGCGATGGCAAGCGGCGAAGTGGTGGTGCAGGTTCACGGCAGTTCTCCCCTGCAGTTCAATTACGTGAATCCCAACGACGATCCTAGCCGTAAGAAGTAATCCCTCTTCTGGATGCATAGGCGCCTCCATAAACGCCTATGCGTCCCTAGTCGGCCCCACGAAAAGCCCTTGAACGGATGCGGGATATAAATGTGGGAAGCTTCCGCTTGTCACGATATATTCCGAATCATGAAAAGGGGGCTCGAAATGCACTTGTTAGGTACAAGGCGAGGTTTTTTTGAAAAAATTACTGGAGCATTGGCAGCGTGGACAATTGGCAACTCTTTGCCAGCGCAAGCAAAGGGCGTGGCAACCCAGCCATCCGACGAAGGTGAAGACTATTATGAAAAGCTGGGCGTAACCAAAATAATCAACGCAGCGGGCACTTATACTCATCTCACGGCTTCCACGATGCCGCCTTCCGTGCAAGCGGCCGTGGCCCAAGCCGCAAAACACCCAGTGCATCTGGCTCATTTGCAGAAAGCCGCTGGGGAATACTTGGCTCGACGCCTGCGCTGCGAGGCAGCAATCGTTACGGCGGGCGCGGCTTCTGCGGTTACTCTTGGCACCGCGGCGTGCGTAACGCTTGGCAACGAATCCGCCGGTCATTCGATCCCCGTTGACATGACGGGCCTCAAGAACGAAGTATTGATTCAAAAAGATCACCACTACGACTACGACCACGCACTGCGGAACTGCGGTATCAAGTTCGTCGATGTAGAGACATTGGCGGAGTACGAGGCGGCCATAAACAAGAACACCGCTATGTGTTTCTTCTACAATGCCGCAGATCACGGGAATATTAGCCGGGAAGACTGGGTTCGTGTCGCTCATGCGCATGGGGTACCTTGTCTGAACGATGCCGCTGCCGACGTTCCACCCATCTCGAACCTTTGGAACTACACGCAAATAGGATTCGACCTGGTTGCATTTTCCGGCGGGAAAGGGATGCGAGGTCCTCAGAATACAGGCCTTCTGCTGGGCAAGAAAAATCTCATCGCCGCCGCAGCAATGAACAATTGCCCGAACGATGACGTGGTGGGCCGTGGCATGAAAGTCGCTAAGGAACAAATCGTGGGAATGGTGGCGGCTGTCGATTGGTTCCTGAGCCAGTCCGACGACGAGATGGAAGCTGAATATCGCAGGCGCATCGATCGGATTACCGGATTCCTTAAGGGTATTCAGACCTTGAAATCCGAGATTTTTGTCCCGCCAATCGCAAACCACGTCCCGCACCTGCTGATGCGCTACGACCAGGCACGCGTCAAAATCTCACCCCGCGAAGTCGCAAAACAAATGCGCGAAGGCACTCCGAGTATTGAAGTCAATCCAGCAACGGGTTCGACAGAGGGGAGCGCCGGAATACCTACTGATCCCAACAAGATCGTGGTCGGAGTGTGGATGCTGGAACCAGGGGAAGATCTGGTCGTCGGTCGCCGTCTTCGAGACATATTAACGAAAGCAGCGCACAGCTAGTCGCGAGGCTACCTCTGACGCGCAAGGCAGGGCAGTGGAGACCGGCCCCTTACGCACGACCTGACCCACTCGATGGATTGTCGACCGCAGGGAAGCTGCCCAAATTGAAGTGAGAACACCCTCAAACTTTTTTCCGGATGCCGTGTTCTACAGAGTGTGGAGGTACGTTTCCGTGCAATTGAAGAGAACAATTTCAAGTGTGGCGCTTCTTTCGATGGTCGCGTTGGGCGGTTTGGCCTTGGCAGGCTGTGACGATGACGTGGAAGTGATTCGCGACCCGGAGATACGCATCACCAAGGGTATGACTTGGGCATGGCGTCCAGTGAATATGCCAGAGACGGTAAAGCGAGGTGCGGATGGCAGGCCCATCGTCTCGCGCGACGTAATCAAGCCGGAGCCCGAGCCGGGGCCTCCTGCACAGAAATTCGAGAGCAACCGAGATTGGAATACAGAGGCGAATCGCACGCAGCTCCAAAGCGCGATCGAGCGAGCGCTAGGAAGCAAGGGCCTGACTCTTGTGACCGATCCTGCTAAGGCCGATCTCCTGGTGGACTACCACGTTGCGGTGAAGTCCCAGACAACTCAGCGTGTCTATGCCGGTTACCCAGGCCCCGTCTGCGGGCCTTACGGCTGCTGGTCTAGTTACGGCGGCTGGGGTGGCTGGGGATGGGGGCCGCCTGAAGTGGAGTACGTGCAATACCACGAAGGCACGTTCATGCTGGACCTAGCCTTGCGCAATCCGCGCAAATTAGCCTACCGAGCGATCAGCCACAGGGAGATGAGCAACAAGAGATCCATTTCGCCGTACCAAGCAGAAGAAGCAGTCAATCACTTGCTCAAGGGCCTCAAGACTCAGTAGACACGCATCGACAACGGGCATGAGTAGCAGTCTCGGGCAAGGACTGGTATCGTTTCCAATCTATGCTCCTGGAAGACAAAGTTGCCCTGGTCACTGGTTCAGGTCGCGGCATCGGGCGCGCTACGGCTCACCTTTTTGCCAAAGAGGGAGCACGACTTTTTCTCTCGGCGCGCACGGAAGTGGAAATCCGCACTGTTGCGGAGGAGATTTTCCGCGCCGGCGGTCAATCGGCGTTTTTCGCTGCTGACGTGGCGCAAGAAGAAGATTGCCAGAAATTGGTTGCTGCCACTAATAGCAAGTTTGGGCGCGTCGATATCCTGGTAAATAACGCTGGCCATTACGGCCCAGTAGTTCCCGTCGAAGAGTATCCGCTCGAGGAATTCGACAAAGTCATCGCCGTTCATCTCCGGGCAGCCTTTCTGCTGAGTAAGCTGGTCCTGCCGCAAATGTATCAGCGCAAGGCCGGCGTAATTCTCAACATTTCCAGCATCTCCGCAAAGGCTGCCTACGGTTGGGGTTCGGCCTACGCCGCTGCAAAAGCAGGGATTCTGGGGCTGACACGGGTAATGGCTGCGGAGGCTTCCCGACAAGGAGTTCGTGTAAACGCAATCTGCCCCGGGCCAGTAACGGAGACGGTAATGTCGAAGGAATTAGGCAATACGCTGGCGCAGAAACTGGGCGTCAGTCCGGAAGAGCAATTGAAAGGATTTCTTAGTTCCCTGCTCCAGGGCCGTGGACAAATTGCAACGGAGATCGCCCAAGCTGCGCTCTTCCTGTGCTCGGATATGTCCAGCGCGATTGTTGGGCAATCCATCAACGTGGATGGCGGCGCCGTTTTCTTCTGAAAATCCAAACAAGCAACGCTCAAATAAAAAGGCCAGCCGCTCTCTCAGGACGGCTGGCCCCCACAACCTTTTTCAGGACTTACTGATTTACGAGCGTAAATCCCAAATTGGCGTGCACTGGCATACACACTGCAAAACCTAGATGTTGTTCGTCACTTCTGGACCTGTCCGGCGTATCGGACGACGTGTCCATTCTTCGGCGAAAGTTATACCACGGCGCATGGCCAGGACGAAGGAGTTTTGGCTGGCCAAGACCGCTGACAGACCGGATTCCCAGGCCTTTTGCACCAGGTAAAGACTCATAATCAAGGCGGCGATCACTGCAAACCCGAGAACAAACAGAGCGAAAGCAGCAAGCAACTCACGGACGAAGTAGAGTTGCATGGCAGCTACTATCCCCAGCCCCAACCACATCCACTTGCGAAACATGTCCTTGGTCTTCATTTGTCCCTTTTTCTATTCTCGTCTTAGTGCTCACCTGGCCTCGAAGCCGTAAGTCCCTTGACCCTGGCCGGAAGTACGTTGTTGTCTACCTGTCCCATTAGACAGTAGGAGAGAGGGAAAGGCTATGGTACAGGAGACACAAAAATGGACCAAAACTATTGTTCTAGTACAGCCCTGCGCGTACCGTTTTGGCACATATCTTACTACAAATATTAAACTTACAGATTGTGTGAAAACCCTCAGACAGATACGCCTTTTCTTCGTACTAAGGCCCTGTGCGAAACCTGTCCTTTGGGACAGTAGGGCAGTTCCTCACCACACCTCGAGTGCTGCAATCCTCCATGGGAACAGTAGCAATAGGAATCGGTCTATTCCTGTAACTGGGAAAGTTTTGGACTCTAGAGGAGGAGACGTTCTGGCAGTAATGGGAGCAAGCCCGGCAAAACTGGGCTTAGTTTACTTTGAGTAAGTAGCCGGGGTCAAACGGAAGCTTACCGTCAACTCGCAGAACCTTGACGGAGCTGTTAATCGAATAGACGTCGATCAAGCCCATCGCTCCTGGCGTAGAGCCAACGGTACGGATGAGGTCATCGTCTGTATCAACCACCTTGAAGATCACGTGGACCTCTCCTGGTTTCGTGGCCGCTGGTTTGGGCTCGGCCGGAGACGAACCGAGGATTTTGTTCATCACCCCTTGCATCTCGGGACCATCGGGGTTACGGACAACAAGAGCAAATGGGCGCCCGTCGGGCCAAGTCTTTTGAGCGCCTTTACAGTACTTCGAAAGATCCGCCAGAGAGATGTCCTGCAATTTGCTGCCAGCGGACACGACCAGAGCCCAATTTCTCATGGCCGCGAACAAGGGAATGACCGCGCAGAGAAGCAGTACGGTTAGAATCCCGGAGCGCAATGCAATTCGTATTGATCGGTCGTTCATTTGCCCCACACAAGAAAACAGGCAGGTGTATCAAGTTTCCGGAAGTGCAGCGTCTCGCACAAGTGTGTGTTAAAGCGGATGTGCCCAACCTGTTGACGCCCCTTCGTAATGTCGTAATGGTTATTCCCTGCTGTGGAAGTGCGCACAACTGGCCTTCTGTCCAGTATCCCAACTCCCTCTGGCATCGCTACCTTGAGGGAGTACAGGCAAGATCACTGCAGGGGAGCCTATTGGCTATGAGAAGCAATCTGACTCGCGCTATCCAGATCTTGTTATTTCTGGCGGTTTCGACAGCGCTCTGGGCGCAGCAGGCTCCGCAAATTAAGCCAGCCAAGGCCAGTCCCGCGAAAGCTACGGTTAAGGCGACCGTTGCTCTTCAATTGCTAAACGGGTCGATTCCCGTTTCCACAAAATCGCGCCAAGCTCGGGAAAACCTGGAAATGGCTTTGGATCAATACGAGAACGCCGGATTTGAAGAAGCCATCATGCACGCGGAATTGGCCACGGACAAAGACCCCAAGTTCGCGCTGGGCTATGCGCTCTGGTCATTCGCAGCACGACGCAATACTCCCGCTCCAGATGCCCTGAAAAAAGCCAAGGAACTATCCAAGAAGTGCGCCGGCGACGAATGCTTGCTGATCACTTTCCTGGTGGGAACTCAAGAGGCCAACGTACTTCCTGCAATTTCGGCCATGAATGATTTGGTGGCAAAACGATCCAAGGACAAGCATGTTCTCTACTTGGCAGGCGAGTGGCTCTACTTTCAGCAGGACTACGACGGTGCCAAAAAGCTCTGGACAAAATCTCTGGCGATTGACCCGGATTTCCCTCCAGCGCTGAATATGATGGGATATATTTACGTGGAAGCCGGTGATCCAGAACCGCAGAAGGCGGTCGAGTACTTGCGGCGTTATGCAGCAGTGCTCCCAGACCAGGCGAACCCCCAGGATTCATTGGGAGAAGTGCTGCGCATGACGGGCGACGATGGTGGTTCGCTGGCCCATTATGCCGAAGCATTGCGAATCAACCCCCAGATGGTCACTTCCCAGTACGGACGCGCCGACACCTACGCAATGATGGGCAATGCCAATCAGGCAAAAAGCGAATACGAAAAAGCCTTACAGATGTCCAACAATGTGAGAGACAAGATGCATATTGAATTTCAATTGGCCATGCTTCGCTTCTGGACTGGAGACATCACCGGCGGCCGGGAAGAGCTAACCAAGCTTTCGGGAAAAGTGGCAAAAGAAAATGATGCGGCAGCGCAGTTCGAAATTGATTTTGCGCAGGCACTGCTCTCACCAACGGCGGCGAGCGAACGTCAACTCCTGCAATCGGTGGAAGCCAGTCTCAGCGAAGTTCGTCCCGGCATGCAGGAAGCAGATCGCAACGCGGCCCTTGCGAATGTGCTGCGCGAGGAAATTCGTGTTGCAGTGGCTGCTCATCTTCCACAAGAGGCTTCCACAGCCAGTCAGAAGCTGCAGCAACTTTGTGACGCGTCTCGGGATCGATTAGTGGAAAGCGTACACGAGTCCGCGCTGGGATACATTGCACTCGGCAGTGGGGATTACGCCAAGGCTTCTGAACAACTAGCGGCGGACTTGCACGCGCCGCTGGTGGTGCGCAGCTACATCGTCAGTCAGGAAAAGTCGGCCGATGCGGCGGCTGTAGAGAGCGCACGCAAGCGGCTGCAATATTTGCGAACCCCTACGGCGGAGTGGTTCGTGGCCACCCACGACACGGCACTGGCTTCACAACTGACTCCTCAATAGAAAACTTGTTCGTAAAAACAAGCGCCGTGAGGGTACTGCAGTACCTTCACGGCGCTTGTTCTTTCCGTCTAAATTTAATATCAGGCTTTTTTCAGCAAGCGGCTAATCCAGACCAGAATCACGGCGCCCACAAAGGCAACGATGATTGGTCCAATCCATGTGCCGCCCGGCCAGATTCCCAACATGTTGAATACCCAGCCACCCACGACGCCGCCCAAGAGCCCAAGAATGATGTCCACGACAATGCCGTAGCCGCCACCCTTCAGTACTTGACCGGCCAACCAGCCTGCGATCAAACCAACGATGAGCCACGAAAGTATTCCCATCAGACTCCTCCTTGGCTCCGTTTCCGGAGCGGAATTAAGCGGGCGATGAAGCGCCTATAGTTTGGCCTTACCCCAAGTAACACGCAAGCCCGTTGAGAGAAGCAGATCGTTCGACTTCAGGCCGGGAGGAGGATAGTTGATATAGCTGTCGCTGAAGGTGACTTGCCAGCTCAGCCACGCCTTGAACTGAGTGACCAGCGAAGCGTCGAACTGGGAGCGGAAATCTCCGGTATTCGACAAATTTGGATAGAGGCTCAACCGCTCCGTAAACGAACTGTGCTTATTCAGTTTAATGTCAAATTCCTCTCCGATGATGGCCGCAGCACTGTTGGATTCTGAAGCCGGTATTACAGTCGGCGGAGGACCAAGTAGAACGTATTGGCCAAACTCATCACGCTGGTAGGTGATGCCCCCAAACACGTCGAATAAAGTGCGTTCGGTCTTAATGACATGGAAACCGGGGCCGCCTCCGTAGGATTGGCGCAGGTCCAGATGCTGCAGTGCGTTGGTCTGATAGTCAGCAAGCGCAAAGACAAAAATGCGTGGGGAAATGTTCAGATCGCCACGAATTCCCGCGTTAACTGCGTTAGCGGTCGTTCTGTCCGGGGGAGTGGAGGAGTCCTTTCCGTAGATGTAATTTCCGTAAAGGGTGAGCTTGTCTCGCGGAGTTTCGCGCACAGCTTTTGAAGCCAGTGTAAATGTCGTCGTGGAAGAGTTGCCGCGGGTAAGCGCCAATCCAGTGTCGAACAAACCGCCCCAGAAATAGGTGAACTTCGGATGAGCCATCCGCTCGGCTGCCATATCGTAGACTTTCTGCTCCGCGTCATTGCGGACCGCCACAACTGTATCTTTAGTGGCAGCGGGGACGTTGGCGGCCGCAGCCGCAGTAGTCGCCGGGGATGCGACCACAAATTTGCCGTCCTGGGTAGTGACCTTGCCCGACAACTTGGTTCCGTCTTTCAGTGTAAGATAAACGGTGTCGGTGGATTCCATCGCAGCGATGGCATCCCACTGAATCGTGACGTCCCCCGTGAATTCCGTTTTCAGTAAGAGCGTCTTGCCATCCCCGATAACTATCTTGCCCGTCAACCGGTCTCCATTTTTCAATGTTACTTGGTCGGCGTTGGCGAGCGATGCGGCCAAGGAAATCAAAGCCAGACAAATCAATCCACGACGCATTTGCGTCCTCCTCAGAATCTTCAGTATCAGTGTTCGGAACTTAACGCGGGCGGGCGCAAAGTAAAGCTCGAAAACTGCCATACGGGCGGGCGGAACTCAGACTAATAAATTACCACGCGGGCCACAAATCCCCTTGTTATTTTGCCGATATTTGGCCGCTCGCGCCAGCTTCCTTTATACTTGTAGGCAGATGCTAGATTGAGTTGCTGCACTTTCCGCGCAACCTGAGCCGTCTAAATCCATCTAAGTTATTTATCATCCTGGAGGATTACAGTGCGCAGTGGTATTTCAAGTGGTGTCTTGCGGGGACTATTGATTCTGGGCGTTTTGAGCGTGATGGGCTGCCACCAGAGTGAGTCCCCACGCACCAATTCCGGCGCGACGATTGTCAATTCTCGGCCCACTATCGTATTTATGACGGACTTTGGTTCGGCAAATGATGCGGCAGCAATTTGTCGCGCGGTGATGGTCGGAATCGCTCCCGAAGCGCGGATTATGGACGTGACGCATCAGGTGACACCATTTTCCGTCGAAGATGGAGCGCGAATGCTGTCCGGCGTAGCGCCCTACTATCCTGCGGGGACCGTTTTTGTCGTGGTCATCGATCCTGGCGTTGGAACATCGCGCAAAGCCGTAGTGGTCAAAACAAAGAAGGGACAGTACTTCGTTCTGCCGGACAATGGTCTAATAACTCCCGTGTTGGAGAAGGACGGGTTGGACTCCGCCCGGGAAATTACAAACACAAACTGGATGATTGGCGATACGGTTTCTTCCACTTTCCACGGACGAGATATCTTTTCACCTGTGGGTGCACATCTGGCGGCAGGTTGGGATTACACCATGGTTGGCCCGGAAGTTGGGCAGCTTGTTCGCCTCACTCCCAGGGTATCTGTCACGACTGATAAGGGAATCGAAGCAGAAATTATCGGCTTGGATGATCCGTTCGGTTCGCTCATCTCGGATGTTCCGAAGGATGAATTTCAGAAACTGGGCTACACCTTGGGAGACAAGATCACGGTTCAGCTGAATAAGAAGCCTTTCACCTTGCCATACGTCAAAACTTTCATGGACGTGCCAGTTGGAGATCCGCTTTTGTATGTCGATTCACGCGGCCGGATGGCATTGGCCCTGAATCAACAAAAGTTTTCAGCCGTGAACAAAATTACGCCGCCTGCGCCTCTTTTTATTCCGAAAAAAGGCGCGCCATTGAAGGCTAAATAGTGAATTTTACGGATCTTCGTTTTCCTAATCTTGCAGTGCGGTTGTGCGCATCGCGGCCTGGAGTAGTCAACTGGCGATGTCGAGTGAAATCCTGGTAGAGGATAATGGATTTTGGCTTCGTGGTTTTAGTTTTCCATTCATTTGTTTATTCAGCTGCGGAACTTTAACTCCCGCACGGAAACCATCTCCGATGGGTTCCCATTTATAAAGGAACAGGTCATGAATTTAAGAAATGCAATTTCATCCGCATTGCGGCTATTCACAGTGGTGGTGTTGATCTTTGTGTTTTTCAGCAAGTACAGCACTGTGTCGGCACAGTCTTTCCGGGGCGGTATCCGTGGTGAAGTGACGGATGCCAACGACCTGCGCATTGCCGGCGCAAAAGTGGTGGCGAGAAACCTGGCGACCAGTGAGACCCGAGAGGTCACTGCCGATTCGGACGGGGAGTATCGATTTGTCGAACTGCCCGCCGGCAGCTATGAAGTTTCCGCCGTCGCTCCCGGTTTTCAGGACGTCCATGTGCCCCTCGTTCAGGTGAACGTAGGCCAGGACACGTTGCTTAACGTGCGGCTGGCAAAACCAACAGAGAAACAGGAAACCATCGTCGTAACGGAAACTGTGCCTCTGGTGGAAACCTCGAACACAACCCTCTCTCAAATTGTTGATCGCACTCTGGTGCTGGAATTGCCTCTGAACGGCCGTGACTTCGGCAAGCTCGTTGCTCTAACTCCAGGTGTCACGGTCGAGGGTTCCGGTGTGGCAGGCACTGAAAAGGGATTTGGCCAGTTCAACATCAACGGCAACCGGGATCGCTCCAATAATTACATGCTTGACGGTACCGACAACAACGACCCGTTCTTCAACAACTCGGCCTTGAATCAAGCGGGGATCTCCGGCGCGCCCGCAACACTTCTTCCCCTGGATGCCATCCAGGAATTCAACCTGCAATCCCAGTTCGGCGCGGAATATGGCCGGAATTCGGGTTCGGCGGTGAACATCATCACTCGTTCCGGTGGCAATTCATTTCACGGTACGCTGTTTGAATACAATCGCAATTCCGCTCTCGATGCGCGGAACTATTTCAACAGTTCGCCAAATCCGCAATCTCACTTCAACAACAATAATTTTGGTGGTTCTCTTGGCGGCCCGATCGTCAGGGACAAGACATTTTTCTTCATGGCCTATGAAGGGCAACGGGAAGTCGTCGGTTCGGACTTCAATCTTCTCGTTCCCCGCACGGGTGCAACAAACAACGATATCCTCGCAGCGGAGCAGGTAGCCCTTGCGCAAACCTTCGTTCCCCTGACCAACATCAACCCCGCGCTTCTCAACATTCTCAACTATTTTCCTGTCAATATCACAAACTCGAATGCGGTCCCTGGCACTGTCCGCGACTCAAATAACGGCGATAACTTCATCGTGAAAATCGACCAGAAGTTAGGTACGCAAAATATGCTGACGGGCCGCTACGCCTTCGGCCAGAGCGATCAAGTATTCCCTCTCGGTTCCCTGGGCGGTTTTGGCAGCGGTTCGCGACTCGCGGGTTTTGAACAAAAGTCGCCCACGCGAGCACAGGTCTTGTCCGTCAGCCTGTTGACTACCTTCTCGCCCACGATGTTGAATGAACTTCGATTCGGCTATACGCGATTCCGCACCAACTTTACTTCTGTCGATCAGGTGGATCCAACCACCTTTGGCAATGGCTTCGACCTGGGAAATGGCAAGCTTGGGCTCCCTGAAATCGATTTCAACGGCGCTATTGAAAACCTTGGCACCACCGGGTTCAGTGTTCCTCGTGGCCGCGTGAGCGAGACATTTCAGCTTCTGGACAATTTCACATGGGTCAAGGACCGGCAGACAATCAAATTCGGCTACGAATTCCATCGCTACGATGTGCAGAGTTTTAACGATAACCTCGAGCGCGGCATCCTTGAAATCAACAACACAATCGACGATGGGACCGGCAACTTTGTCGCGCTGGACCCCAATCCCGTTGTCAATGCCCTTGCCAACTATTTCGTGGGCAATATTTTTGGACTTGCGCTCACGGGCAACACCTCTCGGTTCACCTTCAATAACAACCTGAGCTTCTTCGGCCAGGACGAGATCCGCCTTCGTCCAAATTTCACTCTCAATCTGGGTCTGCGCTACGAATATTTCGGACCACTCGGCGAGGAGCACAATCTCCTTTCGAATTTTGATGCTTCGGGAAACCTGGTCCAGGTCGGCAGCCCAAGTCTTCCTCATCTCTATCATCGCGATCTCAACAATTTTGCGCCTCGTATCGGAGTGGTTTGGAGTCCTCGCCGGAATACCACGGTTCGTGCTGCCTATGGCTTCTATTACGATTACATTCCGCAAGACATCCTTATTGCCAATTTCACCAACTCTGCCGGTGTCGCCACAAATCCCAGCAGCGCCACCAACAATTCCATCGCTGTTCCCGTAAACGGTTTTGACTTCAATGGAAACGTCTGGAATGGCTCTTCTACTGGGACTGTGTACACCCCCACTTCGTTTACACAGAGCATCTTCGTCACCGATCCCGATCTTCGAACCCCCTATATACAGAGTTGGAATCTGAACGTTCAGCGAGAGTTCAACCAATCCACGGCACTCGAAGTCGGTTATGTAGGAACGAAAGGAACTCGATTGACTCGCTTGTATGACGCCAATCAGGATTTTACAAATCCGAATTATTTCCAGGTCGCTGTTTTGTCTACTGGAGCAAACTCCACCTATCACGCGTTCCAGACCACATTTCGCCTCCGCAACTGGCATCACCTCTCCGGATTTTCCACTTACACCTGGTCCAAGTCGCTCGACGGAGCTTCGGACGGTATTGATTTCAACGGTGCAACAGCGGCATTCCCACAAAACTCCGACAATGTCGCGGCGGAAAAAGGCCCCTCTACCTTTGACACTCGTCATCGTTGGAGCACCGCTCTCAATTACCAGGTTCCAGTCTTTTCATCGCTGCCAAAGTTGATCGGAGAAGGTTGGCAATTGAACGCAATCGCCACGGTACAATCCGGCCGCCCAATTGGCGTTTATACGGGCGGCGGGGACAACAGCCATCAACGGCCCGACGTTGTCCCGGGAGTTGATCCGATTTTGTCGCACTGGACGCCCACCACCGGCTATCTCAATCCTTCGGCCTTTCAAGTTCCGGCAGGGGATTTCGGGAATCTGGGACGCAATCAGATCTTTGGACCTGGTTTCTGGAATGTCGATTTCTCGCTCAGCAAGAATACGAAATTGACGGACGCATTGGCGCTTCAGTTTCGCGCCGAAGTCTTCAATATCTTTAACCATCCAAACTTCGCATTGCCTACAAACCAGATTGTGCCAGGCATCAATGCCGACGGCTCGGTCAATTCCAGCGCAGGGCCAGCGGGCTTGATCACGCAAACACCCGACGTCGCGCAGGGCAATCCCGGACTGGGCGGCGGTGGACCTCGCGTGATTCAATTTGGCTTGCGGTTGCAGTTCTAATTCAAACGATGGTTTGATTGCCGGTGGGGCGCAAGAGGTTTGCGTCCCATTTTTTATGTCGATTTGCTTTTTCACGGGCAGAGGTCGAAAATCGGGTTCTGTATCACCAAAGAGGTCCGCATATGGCTGAAACCGTCATAGTATCTTCCGTTCGTACGCCCGTTGGCCGTGGTTACAAGGGCTCGCTTCGAACGACGAGGCCCGACGATTTAGCGGCGCTTGCCATCAAAGAATCGCTGGCACGTGTGCCCGGGCTCGACCCCAAGGAAATTGACGACGTTATCCTCGGTTGCGCCATGCCGGAAGGCGAACAGGGTATGAACGTCGCACGTATTGCGGCACTCCGCGCGGGACTGCCCGTAGAAACGTCTGCAATGACCGTGAATCGCTTCTGCGCCAGTGGCTTGCAGGCTATTGCGCTGGCGGCTGAGCGGATTCGCAGCGGTGCTGCACAAATCATTATTGCTGGCGGAACGGAATCAATGTCCATGGTGCCCATGGGCGGCAACAAGATTTCCCCCAATCCCTGGCTGGTAGACCACTACCCCGACACATACATCAACATGGGACTCGGCACGGAAAATATTGCCTTGAAATTCGGAATCACGCGCGAGCAGGCAGATCAGTTTTCTGTCGATTCTCACAAGAAAGCAGTGGCAGCCATCAACGCTGAAAGATTCAGGGACGAGACCATCGCCGTAGAAGTAAAGATCGTTTCCCTTCCCAATGGCAACGGCGTTAAATCGAAAACTCCTGCGAAGCCTGCGACACAGTCCTTCGTGTTTGATAAAGACGAATTGCCCCGAACTGACACTACGCTGGAAGTACTGGCAGGTTTGAAGCCCGCATTCCATGTGAAGGGTACCGTCACGGCTGGCAACAGCTCTCCGATGAGCGATGGAGCAGCGGCGGTTGTACTCATGTCCGACGCGAAAGCCGCTCAGCTCGGACTTAAACCGCAAGCACGGTTTGTGGCTTACGCAACGGCGGGTGTAAAGCCCGAGGAATTCGGGATTGGCCCGGTGGCAGCTATCCCTAAGGCTTTGAAACTCGCCGGTTTGTCTCTAAACGATATAGCTGTGGTGGAACTGAACGAAGCGTTTGCCGCGCAATCTTTGGCGGTGATTCAACAAGCAAATCTCGATCCCTCTCGCGTGAATCCCAACGGGGGAGCCATCGCCCTCGGCCACCCGCTCGGGTGCACTGGCGCGAAACTTACCGCCAGCCTGATTCGCGAATTACAGCGCCGCAATGCACGGCACGGCATGGTCACCATGTGCATTGGCGGAGGCATGGGCGCAGCCGGTATCTTCGAACGCCTCTAGAAACAACAATCCTCCGAAAAAAACCTCCCTCAACTGGACATTGCGCCTCGCGGGTTATTTTCCTCTTGACGCGCAGGGTCTGCGCAGTCCAATATGTCGTCAGACGACATGTCGTTGGAGAGCATATGGAGTCTTTCCCCATCAGCGAACCCGTTTTGATGATCCTGCTTAGCCTCTCCGATCAGCCTCGCCATGGCTACGGCATCCTGCTTGATACCCAACTGATGAGCGGCGGCCGCGTTCGTCTCAGCACCGGTACCTTATATGGCGCATTGCGCCGCCTGCTCGAGGATGGGTGGATTGAGCGGTTCAAGGAAGAAGATAACTCGCGAGGAAAACAAGCGTATCGCCTCACCACCATGGGTCGTCGCAACCTGCAGCAGGAAGTAAGCCGAATGAAACGACTCACGCGAGTGGCGGGCTTGCGTTTCGCGCGCAAGGAGATGTAACGATGCGAGCCCTCTACGGTTCACTTCTCCGGCTCTATCCTTACAACTACCGCCTGCAGTACGGCGAAGAGATGATGACAGTGTTCCTGGAAGTTCAGGGAGATATATCCCGAAAAAACTTCATGGCTCGTGTTGGTTTTGGGATTCGCGAGGTAAATGGGTTGCTGCACGGTGCTGCGCAGGAGCATCTCCGAATCCTCGCTGGCTCTCATCGCGGGGCAGTGTTTACACCGATGTACTTCACAAGGAGGCTGACAATGCGCACTGAATTTCGCTTTCCCAAGGCCACTCTTACGTTGATGGTCGTTATCCTTGCAGCCGTGCTGCTGGCCATTGACAAAGCCAGGTCCATTCAGGAGTCCATTGCCCCGTCGCATACCGACGTAGGCCCACTCCATCCGGCTCAAACGTTCATGCTCTTGCCACCGCTGTTGATCGTAATGGCCGGCGCGCTTTTGGTTGGAGCAATTGGATGGACGATCCTGTACTCTCTGCATCGCAGTGGTGCTCAGCGGTTATCGGAAATGAACACCGCCGGCAGTCACGCAAATTCCGGGAAGACACTAATCTAAGCGATACGTCCCAGTCTCAGGAGCCCCACTAAATGGGACTTCCGCAACCCATTGCGTGGCAGACCGCTACAGTTTCCTCTTCGCCACCACATGGACCACCATCGATTCCGGCGCGCCGCCCATGGACATATATTCATCGATCGTCATTTTTCCGCCTTCCTCCATCTTTGCGCTGTTACGCAGTGAGATTTTCGCTTCCCCCATCGACATCTCTCCGCGAAACACCAGCGTATCGCCTTCAAAATTTCCATTCTGCACGATTGCTCCTGGAAAATCGTTTCCAAAAATATAGGACTTGTAGGCCTTCTCTTTCGGATCCCACGTGATCATCAGCAATCCCTCAAAATCGCCAACTGGCCCCTTCGAGTGAAACCGGTTAATCAGCGAATTCCCTCCAGGCCCCAGTTCGCTCGTATAAATCCCGGAATTCACCCCACTTTGCGGCGCCGCCGGAGACTTAGGATACGTTTCCGTGTACTCCCAAGTGCCCACGTAGAACTTCTGCAGCCGCAACATCTCGGGCGATGGACCAGGGCCCGGCCTGTCTTGCGCATAGAATCTCTGTGCAACCCCCAGCAAAGTCAACACAACCATCGTGCAACAAATTGAAAACAACCTCTTCTTCCCGATCTTTCTCATCACATCCTCCGTCAAAACAGTTTCAAGCAAAAACGCTTTTCAACCCTTTTTTAATTTCCTCTTGAGGACTCGCTTCGGTTGGATGGGTGGAAGTGGTCTGCATATCCGTAGCGAGGTGGTGCAAGCCTCACGCCGAGTCACTCTACTACTGGACCATTTTATCTGTCACGACTGTTTAATCGGTCCTTACGAACTGGCCTGTACCTTATCTAGTCGGCCTCTCCTTCCGCCGAAACAGTCTGCCCAAACTGGCTCCAGTCTCTCTCCAGTCTTTGGCCTATTGCACACAAAGCAGAGCAGGAGTAGAATCCCGAGATTGTTTTTTTCAAACGGTTGTTTGAATTTTCGAGCGGCAGATAGCCGCCAGGAGTTGTATCATGGCCACCTCCACTGTTACCAAGACCGCCGCTAAGGGCGGTAGCTTCCTTCTGGAGTCTGCGTCGCCGCAGGATGTCTTCACTCCTGCCGACCTCACAGACGACCAAAAGCTGATTGGCCAGACCGCGGAGGAATTCGTTGTCAAAGAAGTCTTCCCTCTCGTCAAAGACTTGGAGGCAAAGAAGCCAGGTCTCCTGCCTTCGCTGGTCAAGAAAGCTGCGGAACTCGGCCTGATGAGCGGCGGCACGCCTGAACAGTACGGAGGCGCCGGTCTCGATAAAATCTCTACCACCATCCTTACTGAGAAAATCTCGATCTATGGCGGTTTCGCCACTACCCACGGAGCGCATGCGGGCATCGGCACCCTACCTATCGTTTATTTCGGCACCGAAGAGCAAAAGAAGAAATATCTGCCGAAGCTGGCCAGTGGCGAGATGATCGGCGCCTATTGCCTTTCCGAACCGCAAGCCGGAAGCGACGCACAAAACCTGCTGACACGTGCCGACCTCAATCCCGAAGGAACCCACTACATTCTGAATGGCCAGAAAATGTGGATCAGCAACGGGGGATTCGCAGATCTGTTTATCGTATTCGCCAAGGTAGGCGGCGAAAAATTGAGCGCCTTCATCGTCGAGAAGACATTTCCTGGCTGCAAACCTGGTAACGAAGAGCACAAGATGGGACTGCACGGCAGTTCCACAACTCCTGTCTTCCTCGAAAATTGTAAGGTTCCGAAAGAAAACCTGCTTCACGAAATCGGCCGCGGCCATATCGTCGCCTTCAACGTATTGAACTCGGGCAGGTTCACCCTTGGCGCGTCGTGCGTGGGCGGCGCGAAATACGTTCTGATGACCGCAGCCAAGTACACCAGGGAGCGTAAAGCCTTCGGCAAGCAAATTGGCGACTTTGGTCTGATCCGCGAGAAACTCGCTGAAATGGCCATTCAGATTTTTGCTGTCGAATCGATGATTTACCGCAGCGCGGGCAACATGGAAGCCTCCATGCACGCCTCATCGGCCACTGGCGACAGCGTGCAGAATGCTATGAAGGCGCTGGAAGAGTACGCCATCGAGAGTTCCATCGCTAAAGTCTACGGCAGCGAGATGCTCGACTTCGCGGTAGACGAAGGCGTGCAGATCTTCGGTGGCTACGGATTCCATGAAGATTACCCGGTATGTCGCGCCTACCGCGACTCCCGCGTTAACCGCATCTTCGAGGGCACTAACGAAATCAACCGTATGTTGATTATCCAGATGCTGATGAAGCGCGCCATGGGTGGCCAGATCGCACTCATTCCAGCGGCTATGAAGCTCGCGGACGAAATTCTTGCCGGGCCTTCCTTCGAAGAAACTCCCGAAGGCGTCTTGGCCGAAGAAGCTCGTGTCGTCGCCAACACAAAGAAGATGTTTCTGCAGGCTGCGGGCGGCGCGCTGCAGAAATTCAGAGAAAAACTCGCCGATGAGCAGGAATTGATCGCCGCCCTTGCCAATATGGTGATGGAAATTTACGGCATGGATTCCTGCCTGTTGCGCGCCCAGAAGGCAGCGGCATCGAAGGGCGAGAATGCATCCGCTGTTCTGATCGACGCCGCCCGCGTTTTCATCACCGAGGCTGCCGAACGTGTCGAACACGAAGCAAAACGTGCCATTGCAGCTGTTCACGAGGGCGACATGCTCACCACGCAGATGGCCGTACTGAAACGCTTTGGCAAGCGCCCAGCCGTTGACACCATCAGCCTTCGTCGCCGAGTCGCTGCCGCCGTCCAATCCCAGGACCGCTATCCTTTTGAGGGCCGTTAGAGCAGTTTCTCTACGCTGGGCGATAAATAAATATTTGCTGTACTTCAGCGCGTCCGGCGGGGTTAAACGCTTCACTTTTATTAACACTGCTACTATTTCCCAATGTGCTACTCCTCGTCGAGGGTTTCTTTCCTCTACAATTAACGTTAGAAACACAAGAATCCCTCTCTAGCCCTGTACAAATAAGAATTCCCTTAAACTGGTAAAATCCGCTTCACTGGGACAATCGCTTGTTTACTAGGCCCTTTCCACGCTCGTTGGCCTATGTGGCCCTCACCGTCGTGAGCCTTCACGTCCTCTCCGTGGTGTTTTTCGGTACGCAACCGTTTGGCTCATTCATTGGGAATTCGCTCCAGATTTTCACCGGTTTTCTTGCGGCGTTCCTCTGCTATCGCGCGGCACGCAAACTTCAGGGATTCAGCCGATCTTTCTGGATGCTGGTTGGTTTCAGCATGGTGATCTGGGGCATTGCTGATCTGGGCTGGGCCTACTGCGAATTGGTACTTCATACTCTTCCCCACCCAGGTTCTCTGATCCGGTTTCTCTTTGACACTCACGGCATGTTCTTTGTAATGGCCGTGTTTTTAAACCAGGAACGAACAGATTCCAGCGTCGGTCTTGAAGAGATTCTCGATTTCCTGCAGATCGGCATTCTCTTTTTCTTTATTTATTTTGGAATGTACTATCTCCCCGCCACCAATCTCGGTCCCAAACTGGCACTGGAGCGAGAGATCACAGTAATGATGTGGGGACAGTTTGGCGTGGTGCTTCTGGCCTTTATCCAATGGCAAAGAGCGCGGCTGCCGGAAGCTCGAAAGCTCTATCGTGGCCTTACAATTTATTTCCTGATCTATTCCACATTCGCAAATCTCGCTGAGTTGATCCAGTCTGTGCAAGAGTCTCCCACAGGTACATGGTTTGACCTGGCATGGACGATACCCTTGCTTTGCGGGGCTTTTTGGGCCGCCACCTGGGTTCCGTGCCCGCAGGAGGCTCCACGAACTCCCCTGCGTTCCAAATCGCTGTTGGAAATATTACTGAACAACGTACTGTTCATATTCGCCCCCTTGCTGATCCTATATCAGGTGGCGCAACTTGGCCCGGATTGGAAACTCATTCGGTTCAGCCTGCTAGGCTTATCTTTCTTCTGCTATGCCATTCGCATCGGTTTAACGCAATCTCGCCAGCATCAAGATGAAGAAACCGTTCGCCGCCAGACCCTGGCCATGGATTCCTCCATCGACGGCATCGCCATCCTTGACGAAAAAGGTATCCACATCTACGCCAATTCTGCCTTCGCTCAGATGTTTGGCGTCGAACATCCCGCGCAAGTCATCGGCCAGGCATGGCGCAATCTCTACCCGCTCCAAACCGTCACACAACTACAATCCGAGATTCGCGCTGCACTTGCTAAATCTGGCCGTTGGTCTTCCATCGTCCAACTGCCACGCGCCGGTAAACCCAGTCTTCCCGCCGAATTCACAATCACCAACATGCCGGACGGCTGCACCGCGTGCGTTTGTCGCGACATTTCTTCGCATCAGGAAGCCGAGAAGGCACGCGCCGAAGCGGAAACCAAATACCGGATGTTGGTGGAACACGTTAATGCGATCACCTACATCGCCGAGATTGGCATTCATGGCCAATGGTTCTACGTCAGTCCGCAGGTCGAAGCGATTCTCGGTTACACCGCCGACGAATGGCTGGCCATCTCTCGCGGTTGGGACGAACTGATCCACCCCGATGACCTCGCTGCAGTTATGGCCGCGGAAGAGGCCAGCAAGGAAGGCGTACCGTTTCAGGCCGAGTTTCGTTTGCGCCGCAAAGATGGGCGAGAAGTCTGGTTGAACGATACCGCCGTAATCGTGCAAGGCAGCGACTCGCATCCCGTGATGGAAGGCATCATGGTGGACATCACGGAACGCAAACAACTGGAAACGCAATTGCAACAATCTCGAAAGATGGAAGCGGTTGGCCGCCTCGCTGGAGGAATCGCGCACGATTTCAACAATCTTCTTACGATTATCACCGGCTATACCGACCTTGCCCTCAGCCGTTCTTCCATCCCGCTGGAAATTCGAGGCGATATCGAACGCATCGACAATGCCTCAGGCCGCGCTGCCGCCCTGGTTCGACAACTCCTCGCATTCAGCCGCAAACAGGTTCTCCAGCCCAAGACGATCGACATTAACTCCATCGTTCTCAACCTCGACAAACTGCTTCGTCGCCTGATGGACGAAAATATCGCCATGACTACCGATACCAGGGAAGGCGTGGGCAAGGTCAAAGCCGATCCCGCTCAGATCGAGCAGGTAATCATGAATCTCGTCGTCAACGCGCGAGATGCCATGCCAAGCGGTGGACGAATCATTCTGGAAACGTCCAATGTGGAACTCGATTCTACCTACGCTGATGACCACGTCAGTGTGAAGCCCGGAAAATACGTCATGTTGGCGGTCTCCGACACCGGGATTGGAATGAGCAAAGAAACTATCGCTCACATCTTTGAACCGTTCTACACCACAAAAGATAGCGGGAGCGGCACGGGACTAGGGCTTTCCACCGTATATGGAATCGTGAAGCAGAGCGGCGGGTACATCTGGGTTTACAGCGAACAAGGAAAAGGGAGCACATTCAAAGTTTATCTACCACGCGTGGAGGATGCTCTGGAGCCGACTCCGGCAGTCAAACCTTCCTCAACCGAAACGAAACGCGGGTGGGAGACGGTCTTGCTTGTGGAAGATGAAGAAGCCGTCCGGGAATTGATCCACACCGTGCTTACAGAGCATGGTTACGATGTCATCCCCGCGAGAGACCCTGAACACGCCATCCAACTGGCGACTTCCTTCGCATATGAGATTCATATGCTGCTGACGGATGTGGTGATGCCTGGGATGAGCGGTCGTGAACTTGCGAAGCATGTCTCTCAGCTACGCCCGGGCATTCGCGTTCTGTTTATGTCGGGCTATACAGACAATGTGATCACAACGGGCGGCATGCTGGAGAAGGGCCTCGCATTTCTCCAGAAGCCATTCTCTCCGAGCAGTCTGGCCCAAAAAGTCCGCGAAGTTCTTACACCTGTCACCGCGAACAAATAGTAGAAATAATCAGGGTTTGGCTGCGGGGGCACTCGTCTCGGCAGGTTTATGAATGGTGTTCAACGTTTCCACATTAAACCGTTTGTAGTCCGAATACCTCGTTACCGCATTTACCTTGAACGCCTTCACGAGCAAGACCCGCACACCCACATGCGCTTCTTCGTAGGTGGGTAGCCACACCTCATTGTTGATGTATCCCTGCTCCAGAATAAAACTTGTGCCCTTCTGCAGGTTAGCCAGTAGCCCTCCTGCGATGTGCACGTCACCCACAAAATAAGCTTCCAGCCGTGCCACATCGTGTGCTTTTTCATCGACCCACACCACCCCTGCCAGCTCCTTCACCACGCGCTCTTCCATGTTCTTGGGCTTGTATTCCGGATTTGGCTCGAAATCAAATACCAGCACATCCTCGCCTCGGAATCGTTCACGTCGTGGGTTCACAAACTGGCAAACGCGCAGAAAGATTTCTATGCCGGGGTCGTCGTCTTTTGACTCTTTCCCTTCCTCCTTGGCTTTCTGCTCTTTTTCCTTTTTCTTTTTGTCCCTATTCTGGATTTCCTCAATGCGTTTTTGTGTTCTTTCGTTTTCTTTCTTTTGCTCATCCTCGCTCAGTGCCTTGTCATCCTTCTTTACCAGTGTCGATATCTCTTCCCCACCAAGATAAAAAAACGTGAACTCTTTTATTTCTTTCTTCGAGACGCTGCCGTTCTTCTCGAATTCAGTCTCTTCCTCAACGCGTGTCCCGGCATAGTTTTCCTTAATCTTATCGATGGCCTTCTGGTTTTCGTCGATTTCAGCAAACAGCTTCTTTAAATCGGGAAGTTGCACTTGCGATTTTTTGGGGAAATCGAAAACACGCTCTCCGATCGTCTCGTTTACATTGGCCTGCGTGATGCTGATCGAATACGACTCGCTTCCACGTTGTAGTTCCACTTTGTAAGGGAGCTTGAGTCCATTTACGCTGCGGTAGTCCTCGTAGTAGATCTCGTGCGGAATCCCGGCGATACTGCCCTTCTCTTCCACGATCAAATGGCTTTGCGGGTCGAAGAAAACTTCCCACTGGACACCCGTTGGGTAGGTCAGCTCCACTTGCAGGGCATCGCGCCCACGCACTTGAGCGTGTCCCTTGAAGCCAATCCCGATTTTCTTTTTTGCAAGGTTCTGCAGACGCGTGTTGTAATACTGGCCGGCAGCTTCTGTCTCCAAAGCCTGAGGACCCAGCAACGTAGATATTTCACTGCTCTCGGTCTGATGCCAGGCGGATTTACCGTTGTAAGACTCGATGAGCGTTTTGCCCTCACTGCGAATCTCCGAATAGTAGCGGTTAGGTTGTTTCACTCGCAGTGAATAAGTTCCGGGTTTGCCATCGCCTCCGCCACTAAATGTCCCGTCGAGGGAGACGGTCTGCACCTTGGATAATGTCTTGCCCCCACCTGCCGCTTTCACATACTGATCGATGATCTTCCCGACATCCTGCGCTTCGCAAGCACCCGTCCAGGCGATGAGCAATACGATTATGAATAAAAAATGAACAGGCCTGCGCATAGGCACCCTTTTGATATACGCACATCCAAGCAAAAAAGTTGCGTATTCGTCGTTTTGGGCCTGCAAAAGTAGTTTATTTGAGGCCTATTTCGCTGCCTTGGGCCGGTTCGCGTACTTTTCGTACAAGTCCTTATGGCGATTGTCCATGGAGGTCGGTTGCCCCTTAATGAACAGGTATTTCACTTCCGTGGTCAATTCCAACGGGTCGCCGTTCGTCACGATTAAACTCGCCACTTTCCCGGTTTCTATCGTCCCCAGTTGCGAGTCCAATCCAAATATCTGTGCCGGATATAACGTAACCGCCTTCAGACCATCTTCGTAGGAAAGCCCATGCGCCACGGCATTCGCCGCTTGTTGCCCCAACCGTCTGGCGAAGCTATTGTCGAAGCTGCCGAAAGCAATCTTCACTCCAGCAGCCATAAGCTCCGCCGGTTGCGTCATCAATCGATCGTACGGATCATCTTCTTCAGGAGGTTCACCGAGTGTCGGCCGCAAAATTACCGGCACACTTCTGGACCGTAGCAGATCCTTGACCTTCCATGCTTCCGTGCCGCCAGCAAGGATCATACGAACATGCTGTTTGTCGAAGAACTCCACCGCACTGCGAATGTCTCGTGCGCGATCTGCAATAACCAACACTGGCATCTGTCCGTTTATTACCGGTACCAATGCTTCCAGCTTTAGATCCCTCTCAAAGCTGCCAGCCGGCGCTTTCTCTGCACTTTGCGCATAGTGCCGAGCCTGTTCCAGCCAATCGGCCAACTGTTCCACTTGTTTGTCGTACTCTTTCTTTGCGTCCGTGAAAGGTTTTTCCTTGATAGAAAACGTGGCGAAATCAAATGATCTGGTCTCGATCTGAGGCCAATCGACCACTAATGCCGCATTCTTCCGGATAGCCATATCATCCATGGTCCAACCTGCCAGATAGAACGCCGACGCCTGCCCGCCGATCAGATTTGTCGCATTTCCGCTATCGAACCCGCCACTCGCCGGCACTGCCAGCACCTCTGTTATTCCGGCGGCCCGCACGACGGGAATATGCGCGCTTGAAGGCGAAACGGCGGTCGCCGCTATGACGTCAGGATTGAACGCACCCGTTTCCGTGGAATCCACTGTCGCCCGCACTGCGCTTATTTCGCTCAAACCCATCTGTGTGATGGAATCGAACAACCCCGGATATACCTGCAATCCCTTCGCGTCAATGACTTTTGCATCGGGAGGCACAGGAATGCCCTCGCCGATCGCCGCAATTTTCCCATCTTTAATTACCAGCGTCCCGTCTTCAATCGGCCCTTCCACCAGGGTGAAGATCTTTGCGTGTGTGATTGCGTAAGTCGTCGGCGTTGCTGTTTGAGCAAAGCTCATTAGGGCGAATACGCAACTCACCGCTGCGCTCGCAACAACCCGAATCATCGTATGTTGTAATCTCATCGCGCACCTCCTTCTTCGCCGTTGGCTTGGGGAGGTTTCGGCTTCTCCTCGGGTTTCTTCTCGGAACCTGGTTTTTCTCCTGGCTTCGCTGTGCCTTCTTCCTTTTTCTCGGCGCTCTTCTTCGCCTTGGCCAACAGGTCTTTGCGCTCTTGCTCCAGTGCCGGTCTGCCGACAATGTCCTTCTCCCGGTCAAAGTAAACGCGGCCATCGATCAGTGTTTTTTGGACCACGGCATACGCACTCATCGGGTCATGGTTATAAATCACCAGGTCCGCATCTTTTCCAACATCGATTGATCCGACTCGCTTGTCGATTCCCAATTGCATTGCCGGATTTAAGGTCACCATTTTCAACGCTTCGTCGTGCGTCAACCCACCATAGCGGATGGACTTTGCCGCTTCCTGATTCAGGTGCGTTGCCTCCGTAGCGTCGTCCGAGTTGATCGATACAACAACGCCTCGGCGGGTCATCAACGCCGCGTTATAGGGAATTGCGTCGTAGGCTTCCACTTTGTATGCCCACCAGTCGGAAAAGGTGGATGCGCCGGTGCCTGCCGCGGCGATTTCGTCGGCAACCTTGTAGCCCTCCAGCACGTGTTGAAACGTCTGCACTTTAAATCCAAACTCCCTCGCTACGCGCAAGAGCATCAAAATTTCGTCTTCGCGGTAACAGTGCGCGTGCACGTAGCGCTTCCCTTCCATAACTTCCACCAACGGATCCAATTTCAGATCACGTCGCGGCGCGACCAGGTTTTTGGCTCCCCCCGCAATTTTCTTGTTGTACTCGTCCCAGGACTTCTTATAGTCCTGCCCCTCCGTAAACGCAGCGCGAATTGTCTCTTCCACGCCCATTCGCGTTGCCGGATAGCGGTCGGCTGACCCGGGAGTCCGAAAATTGGAACGCTTTGGATTCTCGCCCAAAGCAAACTTGATACCCGGCAGAGCCCCTTCAAAAGGCAGCTTCGACGCAGGTTGTCCCCAGCGAAGTTTGATCACCACCGTTTGGCCGCCAATTGCATTCGCCGATCCATGCAGGATGTTCGCGGTGGTAACTCCGCCCGCCAAATCGCGGTAGATGCTGATGTCATCCGAATCCAATACGTCGGCGATGTTCACCATCGACGAGACCGAAACGCTCCCTTCGTTAACGTTTCCGTCTACGGCAATGTGCGAGTGGCAATCAATGATCCCCGGCATCACGAATTGATCGGTGGCATCAATAACTTGAGCATCAGCTGGGGCTTTCATGTCTTTGCCAACGGCGACAATCTTGCCATCCTTGATAAGGATGTTTCCCTTCTCAATCGTGCCATGGGAGGCAGTGAGAATCGTCGCGTTCTGTATGAACAAAACCGATGGATTCGATTCTGCGGCTCTGATCGCCACGCATCCTAAAGCCAAAATCAGAACAAGTACCGCAAACGCCGACATTCGTATGCGGAAGCTCACTTTGCACCTCCAAGTTGCATCGCCCCGAAACTCGGCTTAGTCCCCGTAAATTCAAAAGAGTATCCGATCACGCTGATGTTCCCTTTCATTGTTGTTCCGTCGAATGTCCCCGAAAAATGTACATCCTGGGGATTTCCTTCAATGGGGATGTTCATGTTGAAACTGAATTTATCGCCGCTAAGGTAGCCGCTGAAAACACTTGCGGTTCCTCTCTTTCCGCTGATCGTTCCGGAAAGTGTTCCATCGGCAGCCATCACGAGGTCGGCAACAGATTCTTCGTCTCCTTCCGGAGTCGTATACTTCAGCGTCCACTTTCCGGTCAGGTCGCCTTTAGGGGCATCAGTAGGTCGAATCGGTTCGCGAACTTCGAATTTACGACCGTCCACGAAAACCATTTTCACTTTTGTCTTTTTCTCGAAAACGTTTCCGTCGGTCACCACAAGGTTGGCGATTTTCCCTTTTTCAATCGAACCGAGCACGTCCGCCACTCCAAATATCTCTGCCGGTGAAAGTGTCAGTGCCCGCAAGGCCGCGTCCTGACTTAGCCCCGCGTCGATAGCCTTTTTTACTGCCGGCAATAATTCCTTCGGAGTGGTAATTGCTCCCGAGTAAAACGCGAATTTCACTCCTGCTTTGTCCAAAACCGCCGGCGTTGTTGGCGCGCGATCCCGGAATCGCAATGTTCGCAGCGAGGTCACCGCATCTGGGTCTCCATCTTTCTCTGCTTCCGGCCATTTCAAATCCACCAACACGGAAGTTTTCTTGGCAGCCAATTCTGAAGCCACTTCATAACCCATCTGTCCGCCGTAGATCACGGCATTCAGCTTCCACTCCTCTGCCAGGCGCATACTGCGCCGGATTTGCAGCGAGGTATTTCCAGGTAGGAGCACAACCGCATGTTTTCCCAGAACCTCTGCAAGTGCATCGTCCGAGCGGTCATATTTCGGCCGCTCCACGCCCTTCGGATTCTTCTCATACGCTGCTTCACTCAGAGAACTCCAGTTCGTATCCAGCCATACCTGGCGGACGTACGCCACCGCACCCATCAAAGATCCTGGATAATTGCGGAACCCTCCCGGCGCCTGTAGAGACACAGGTATCGCGACCGGCTCCTTTACCACCAGATTACCCGGCCGGTCTCCCGCCAAATCCAAAACGGCCGCCTGACCAGGAAACATTCCAGCTCTTGGCGCTGCGACTACCGTCGTGAATCCCGCTCCACGCCAGCTTTCGATTCGTGGGTCACTCAGATTTATTTCGTCCGCTGCATTGCGCCATGGAGTTGTAGCCGGCCGATCTTCGGGGCCCCGCGAAGGCGGCTGAGGCCTGGCATTCCCCTCGCTGCTTCCGCCGGTTGGCATAGCAGAGAGCCCAACATCTGTAAACCCATCGACAAATCCCGGGTAGACCACCAGTCCCTTTCCCTCGATCACCCAGGCATCCCCCGGTATCGTCACGTCTTTGCCGACGGCGACGATGATTCCTTTAGAGACCACAACGTTCGCCTCGTCCAAGGCGGGGCCGCTCACCGGCACAACTTTCGCGCCCTTAATTGCAAAGCTTCTGGGCTCGCCACCCTGGGCATTGATCCGCAGCGCACACAACGAGCATAAACAGGCGGTTGCCAATATGATTCTTGATGTCCGCCACTTCATTTTTTGCAGACTCATGCATACTCCTTCTTCATCATCCGAACGATTCGGTAATTTCCTTGATGCAAGCTACTCAGGCTATTGTCATTACTCCGAGACGTCAAGCTTGTTACGAAAAAAAAGAGCAGGAGTTTTTCCCGCTCTTTCCTCATCCAAATTAACTTAAGCTGTTCCCTTAGGGTTTCTTCTTTTTTCCGCCTAGCAAACCGCCCAGCGCGCCCATTGCGCCCGCTGCCTCGGGGTTTTTCACCACTGTTCCCGCAATCCCTGTCGCAGCGTTTCCTGTTCCACCTGCGCAGCTCAATTGCGCCTTCAGCAGGTTTGCTGTTACACCACCCACATCCGGAGTGAACTTTGGATTGGCTGTCGTGCCATGAACTTGAAGCGGTACTTTGATTCCGCCACTCTTGCAATTCGATCCGCCACCGAGAGCGGAGCCCATCGCACTGTTCATTGCTCCACTAGCTGCATTGTTGAGCTTCGCATTGTCTACCGTCGCCACCAGATTGAAATTCATCTCGTTCTTCGAATCCAGGGTCCCTCCGCCAACCACAGTACCCAAGGATGGCACCACTAGATCGATATTGTCGGCCTTCAATCCGTCCGGAGCCATGCGTACATTCGTCGTAAATTTCTCAATCTCCAGGTCCCTCCCGCTCTGGATTCCTGCTAGAGATGCAACTCCCGATAGTTTGGAACCCAGGTCAAATCCGGATAATTTACCGTTAAGCAATCCAATCGTCCCTTCGGTTACAACTTTGTCTGTCGGACCCGTGATGTGAAGGTTCGTGTTTAAAGTCCCGGCCGTCAGTTTTGACCCGGTAGGCAAGATGACGCCGAGTGCTGGCAAAAACGATTCGAGATCCGTGGCAGGAAGACCCTGGCCATTCAGCTTTGCATCTAACACGAAATCGTCGCCTTGAGATTTATAGGTTCCTTCGAGATTGGATTTTGCATTCCCGATCTTTACGACGGATGGACGCAAGACTCCCGCTCCCTTTGCCATGTCGTATTTGGTATCGAGATCAATTACCAGCGGAACTCCGGCAGGCTGTCCTCCTGCAACCAGAACGGCTTTGGAGAGTTTCATCTCACCCTTCGCTGCCATCTGCCCGCTCTGGCTGACCAGCGTGGCTGCAATGTCCACAATCCCGCCCAATCCCAACTTAGGGTCAAGAAAGCCCGTGGATGCCAAATTCAGATTGCTTATCGCCAGTTTTACATCTTGCGGAGTAAACGCCGCGTCTTTCTGGTCAACAGGGCCAACGTTGCCATCGATCTTCATTGTTCCACCGCCCGGAAGATCCATCGAAAAGGCCACCGGGAATTTGTTGGCCATCGCCACGTCGCTTGCGGTCAGGTCTACATTGGAATAGACGGTTCGCTTTTGCGAATTGGTGTTGCCCAGTGTGATTTGCCCGTCTTTCAGTTTTAGCTTCTTGATCGATACTGACTGAACCGAGCTCGAAGAACTGGAATCCGACTTTGGCGCGGTACTGCTACTTCCTCCGATCGACGAAAAATTCCATTGTCCAGTGGGATTTTTCAGCATCATCACTTGTGGGTTCACGATCTCGATGTTGGTGACGTTCACCTGTTGCGAAAAAATCAGTGGAATCAATTCGACCCCGACACTCACACTTTTCGCCGTCAAAAATGGCTCGTTGCTGAATTTGGGATCATCGGCAATAGAGATTGCGTCAATTCCCAACGAACCGCTCAGAATCGACAAGCTCAGATTTCCTAATTGCACTTTGCGTCCCAGGGCCTCCGTCGCTTTTTCTTCAATGGTGGGCCGGAATTTGTTCACCGGGATCAAGAATGGCAGGACAAACAGAATGACGATTAAAACGACGACAACGATCGCAACCCATTTTAATTTGCTGCTCATGGAATCCTCCGACTCGGCAGGCGTTAGGCGGGCGCCACACTCAGACGGTCGAATCTTACCATATCCCTTGGGTCACCAACGTCGATACTAAAATGTATGGCTGAGCGTCGTCTCGCCCTCTTCGAGACATAAGAAGTGGAATTTATGGGGATGTGACTGTTGGACGAACGCCCGGGACCTAAACTGCGCTCGACCTGTTGGGATTAAGAAGTTCGCTGACAGTTTTTCTTCAAGGGTATCTGAATCGAATTTCTGTTTGAATTTGTCTCTTGCTCCAAAAGTGGAATCAGGGCGAGATAGTGAATAGTTCTGCCGTCTTTTGTCTCCACCCTATCCGCACCTCCGGGAAAGGTCGCCGGATTGACAAGCATGATCCCTGTGAAACATGTCTCTGCGTGTAGCGTTTCGGCTCGGTCAACACTGCCAATGGTATGCCCCCATGAAAACCATGTTTGATGTATGTGGGGGTTTTCGCGGCATCCTTCTGTACAGCGATGGGCAAAAGAATTTCGGCTCTCGCCATCTAAAGTCATTCATCGCGAGAGGCCAGTCTTTAGGGAGGCACAGACAGATTTCTGCGAGCGCAAGATCTTCAAGAACCTCTGGCACTGGCCTATCGAGGTCACTCATGCCCGACGTTAGTAGCGTAAAGAACGGTCTTTTTGAAGCGGTCGGACGACATGAACATCTACGTGAACCGTGGATGATTTTGTTTCATCGAGCAAAAAAAGATCCGTGCCAAAGTGCTTCTTAATGTGTTCGGTGATGGCTGGAAGGTACCGTATGGGTGTGGGAATGTTGGGCATAGATGTCGGATTCATATCACACCCGGTACTCCTAATTAGGAGTGCGCCAACGCAACCGGTCGATGCAACACCATCTGATGGTGACCGCGTTTTACCAGCGCATCGCGGTTTGTTGAGTTAGCTGTTCGAGCCTCTCACTTCGGTGGCTGTGCGGACTGGTTTTCACTTGTCGGCGGCACGATCCCCTTCAGTCGCAGATAGGTCACCATGTTCCCGTAGTGCTCATCCATGTGTGCCGTATTGATCGAGAACAAGGTCAGCTTCGCTAGGTCGAAGTTGAACAATTTCACCATCTGGCTGCCTTTTGCATCGGTCATGCTGTCGAATGCCTTGTTGCAGTACGCCACTCCGTCCTTGAGCGCAGCCACCAGGTCCGCCTTGGACGTCTTCGTTTTTTCGATGTCCTTTGCTGGGTTTGCTTCACCTATGGCTTGCGAGCAGAACATGTACGAAGCGTCGGCCACATGGCCAACGAGCTGACCAAAAGTGCGAACGTCCGGTGTCGGCTTGAAGGAGTAGTTTTCTTCCGGCATTTTCTGCGCCGCACCAACGACGCCGCTGCTCACAAACGAGTAAAAACCTTTTTCGCTCGCGGTAATCGGGTTGGCGGGCGGAGCGGACGGCGCCGGTGGTTTCTCCTGTCCGAGCAGAGCAACGGGGACTGCCATCAATGCAACAAACACAAAACCGAGTCTTTTGTTCATAAAACTCCTTTCGGGGGGTCGTGCGACCCTGCGGGTCATAAAGAACGTTCTTTCCGAACACCCGCAACCTACTATACGTACGAAATGCCGAGTTGTTTCGCGTCAGACAGCCAAATCCTGGCAAGTCAGCTAATCGAGTTTTAGTAGTGCGGTTTTAGCTGGTGGACCCGGCCAGAATTGAACTGGCAACCTAGCGGTTAGGAACCGCTCGCTCTATCCAGTTGAGCTACGGGTCCACAAGAAAATCATACCCTAAAAGTTGCGTCCGTTTGTGTCCAAGCAGGCGCAAGATACCAGCAAATACCGGCAAATACCAGCAGCCTAAACTATTCAAAACAAACAACAGCAACAACCGCTTGCCTTTTAGGAAACCTAAGCTCTATCCATCTGAGCTACAGCCCCACCCATCTCATTCTACAACCGAATTTGTGCTCACCAAGAGAGTTCGACCTCCCTCTCTTACCGGAGAACCTTCTTTCCTTCTTGACCCTGCCTCGTCTAATGCTTAGGCTTACCATCTGACTTGAGAGAAGGGAACGCCTTAGCATGGTCGCTCGGTTTCCATTCTCGCGAATCCTGTCCAGGGTTTTAACCCTCGCAACCGTGTTGTCATTTCTTTCCTGTCCCCTCCTCGGTCAAAAACCTATACAACGTCCTTCCGGGTCCACCTCACCAGAAATGGACAACCAAGGCACGAATCTCAGTGTGAGCGTCCGCGACTCGCATGGCACTCCCTTGGGGATTGGAGTCTTGGTTCACCTGGTTGCTGCAGCCGGAAGCTATAACGTAACGGTGGCGGCAAGAGAGGCTTCTACGGCCCAATTCACAAACCTCCTGTCCGGTGACTATGAAGTTGAAGTGACTTGCCCGGGATACCGCAAAGCTACGGAGCGTGTCAGCATCCTTGGCGGTCATGCAGACATGCCCGTATATGTTTATATGGTTTCGGATTCGGACCCCGCTCCGTCTGGTGGAACTCCCGCGGGCGTTGTGATGTCTCCTCAATTGCGTGGGGAACTCGAGAAAGCGCTCCAGGCGCTCCGTGTGCAACAGTTTGAAACCGCCAGGAAAATTCTCAGCAAAGCTTCCCAGAAAGCCCCCGGCAATCCAGATGTTGTCTATTTCCTGGGCGTGGCCGAACTCGGGTTACAACATACGGACCTGGCACGCGAAGATTTCCAGAAAGCTATCAGCCTGAATCCTAATCATGAACTTGCTTTGATCTCCCTTGGCGAACTTCAGTTGAAGAGCGGGGCAGCTGCCGACGCGATTGTGACACTTGAGAAAGCCACTTCTTCAGGACACGCGGGCTGGCGTGCTCATTACCAGTTGGCCGCAGCATACTTTAAGGGCAAGCGCCTGAAGGATGCCGAAGTGGAAGCATCCCGCGCCGTCGCCCTTGCCAAGACTAGAGGGGCGGTTCCTTTGTTTCTTTTGGGAGAAATTCAATACGCCGATGGCAGGAAGTCAGAATCGAAGAAAACATGGGAATCGATCTTGACGTCTTTCCCCTCCGATCCAATGGCAGACAATGCGAAAAAAATACTTGCGCGTCAGGATAGCGAAGTGTTTCAACCCGGCGTCGATGTGGCCGCTACCCTTCCTCCTCCACCCGCCCCGGATGCCAGTCTGATAGCGGTTGTCCAACATCAATGGGCGCCTCCGGATCTCGACAGCGCCGTCTACGACGTTGCTCCCGAGGTCGAATGCAAAACGGAAACCATCCTTGACCATGCCCTCCAGCGCATGAAATCAGAATTGGCCGATTTCGAAAAGTTCACTGCCACAGAGCACATCGAACACCAGCAGATCGATCGCTATGGCTGGCCGGGCCCAGTGAAGGCCCACGACTTTTCCTATATCGTCCTTATCTACCCCTTAGGAACAAATTCCTTTTACCTTGAGGAATCTCGCGGCGGTGGCGGCAACGATCTCGCGAACTTCCCCACTTCACTGGCAACGGTAGGACTCAACAGCCTTGGTGTTTCCGTCCTTCAGCCGTACTACCGCGAGCACTTTGATTACTCCTGTGAGGGACTCACCAATCTGCGCGGCCAGGCGGCTTGGCAAGTTCGATTCGAAGAAAAGCTCGCTGCTAAGGGCTCTGGCATTCGGCAATGGAAAACAAATGGAAGAGTTTTAGACGTTCCCGTCAAAGGCCGTATCTGGATTTCCAGCGCCAGTTATGCTGTGCTTCGCATCGAGACTGAACTCCGCAACCCAGTTGCGGGTCTCGAACTTACCAAGGACCACCTGTTCGTCGACTACGGCCCCGTCAAGTTTACCGCGGGAAATGAACAACTCTGGCTGCCTTGGAGCGCCGAGATGTATATGGAACTTCACGGAAAGCGCTATCACCACCGGCACTTTTTAAGTGACTATATGCTCTTTGGTGTCGACACCACGAACAAGATCAGCAAGCCGAAAGAAATTCCCCCGCCACCAAACGAACCTTCACCCTGATCAAGGCGTAAGATGTTTTGTAAAGGCAAATCCTCTACTTGGGCAAGTAGCGTCTTAGCCAGCGTCAATTGCAACTCATCATCGCACTTCAAATGCGTTCGGGTGACGCGCCCCAGTTCTACGCAGATTCTCTATATTCTCGACAGGTTGAATCCCTCCACGTGCGCCAACGACTGTGCAATTCAATGCCGCCGCGGCGCAGGCGAACTCAAGCTGGGTTTGCAGTGGCCACCCATTCAGATATCCGTAGATGAAACCGGCGTGGAACGTGTCACCGGCTCCGGTGGTATCCACGGCAGCTACACAATAGGCGGGCGCATAATGGAATCGCTCTCCATCCCAGGCAAGTACGCCCTCCTCGCCTAGAGTTGCCGCCGCTAAGCGGCAGCGATAGCGTTTTGCAACTTCCGGCAATGACTTGCGCAGATCCACTTCGTTTGTCAGCCGTTCCGGAATATCTCTGCTGGTAATCAGGAAGTCGATGTTTGGTAAGAGCTTCTCGTAACCTTCATACAGGTCATCCAGATCGGCCACTACTGGCACTCCCGCCGCATGCGCCCACTGCGCGGCTTGTATCGCCGCGTCTGTATCATGCCCATCAAGATGGAGCATCCTCGCATTCACGATCCACGCTCGCTGCAACTCCTGACGCAAAAGCGTCAGCCGGCTGTCGCGCTTCCAGAGCACCGTTCGCTCGCCATTCGGATTGACCAGAATGAATGCCTGCTGGCTGCCGCATCCTGGCGAAGTAAATAAATGTGCCTCAACGCCCAGTCGCTCGAATTCTGCTCGGTGCATTTCCCCCGCATGATCTTGACCTATCTTCCCAACGTACCTCGTGCGCAGTCCCCATCGTTGACACGCCACCATTGCGCTGGCCACCTGCCCACCGAAAAAAGAGTCGGCAGTGTGGATTTCCACCTTGGAGCCAAGCTCGGGGAAATGGGGAACCGGAAGTACCGTGTCGGTCGCATTCAAGCCAACTCCCACTACATCGACTTCCGGCACGCTCATCATCGTTCGCGGAACCCTCTCTCAGTGAAACTGTGTGGTTCGCCAGAGCTTTCTTCCACAAAAGAACAGCAACACAAACAGTGCAATCGTCAACGCAATGGCCGGACCCTTGTGAAATGAAAACTGCGGCACCCGCGCAACCGTGGCAAATCCAGCCAGAATTGCGGTCGCGATTCCAACCAATACCCAATCCAGAAACTTGCGGCTCGGTCCTGTCTCTCCTGTCGTTTGCCTGCCTTCGAATCGGGCGTTCACAAACTCTGCGGAGACTCCGTACCGTTCACTTTCCCGCTCCGCCGCCTCTTTCCAGTGTCGTTGTTCCTCGCTACCAGCCGACGATAACGCGATTGCACCGACACCCATCATCATCAGCAGTGAACCGCCTATTACCTCTATATAAGTCGTCTGGCTCTTGCCGTGCAATTCGCCAAAAACCAGGATTCCCCACAGCAATCCCCACAATTGATTGGTATTGGCGATCGGAATTCCCCGGCTGATGCCAACATATTTCGCCGCGTACTGTTGGAACAAATCTCCGATCACCCAGATGAATCCACCCAGCATCAACCAGAACACCACGTTGCGTACGTGGAGCAATTCGTGCCACAGCGGCGTGATCCCGATGTAACTCAGGGCCAGCGTGCTCATCATCCCCAGTTCGCCGAAAGTAAAAAAAGTGACGAAGGAAAGCGGGTTCATGCCGGTGAGATAGGCTTTGCGATAGGGAATGTACATCGTGCCCCAGAGTGCGCCGGCACCTAGCGCAGCCCATAAACCACTGAAGGAATGTCCGGCTGAAACTCCTTGTACCGTGGATGCTATCGCCAGTACTGTCGCACCTGCACACATCACTACGGTTCCACCAAGCACACCGGCCCATCGCTTCCATCCAGCCTGCCGCAATTCATTGAAGAACAAAAACCCCCAGAAAATCCCCAGAATGCTGTTGGAATTCCACAGAGGAAAAGCAATGCTCAAACCCACGTCGCGAATCGCAAGAATCGTCAGAGTATTCGCAACGGCCCACATGCATCCTGCCAGCAGTGCCCAAATTACAAGATGTGGAGCGCGTTGCACATCGGCTCGTACCGAAGATGTTCCCAAGACCAGCGCGGGCAAACTCCATCGGGCTAGAAATACGCCAACAACCATGATCAGCGAGATGACGATCGGCGACACCCCCATCGTCACCAGTTTCGTCGGCGCTTCCGCTGCTCCCAGCCAGGCTCCCGCCGTAAAGCCACACAAGATGCCAAGCAACTGCAAGCTGCGTCGTCTTTTCTTCTCTTGTTGGTCCGAGTCTTGCACCGAATTCGCGGACCCGGAATCGACTGGCATGATCCTCCGTGGGAGCAATTAGTGAATAAACTTTAGAAGCAGCAATCCGCCCAATAGCACTGCTGCCGGTACCCAAAAATGAACGTCTGTGAAAATGTTCGCGACCCAGCCGCGTTTTTGTTCGTTCGTATTCATAGGATTCAAGGCATTTTCCGTCGAGTGACTTATCGCCGCGCATTATACATCCTGGCGAAGCATTGCATCACTTCCTTCAGCACACAGCTTACGGGATACTTCCTTCTCGTTCCTTCCAATGCTCTACTAGGTTGCGGACAACTCTGTCACCCACGATCTCTGCGGCTTCCAGCGCGGGAAGATACGCGGAGTAATTTCCGGAAACCATAGTCTTCAGGCTTTCCGCCACAATAGTTCCGGGCGGTTCGCGGTCGAAGTTACTCACTGTGCGCAGCACCAAAACACGGTTCCAGTTCATGCGCCCTGCCTTATCGAGGAACTTCAGGGCTTGCAACGCTCCGGAATCCTCCATTGCTGATACCTTATAATTCCCTTCCCCGTGCGTGTAGTAGCTTGTCCAGGCGTTCGCCCATTCATCCATTTTGGAACCGTGCCAAAACGTACTCGAAGACAATTGCGCGCCCACGGTAACAAACGGCGGTTTCAAGGCCTGGGGAAATCCTGCATAGCGGCTGCGGGAATTCCGTAGCGAATCGGAGTCCCCCAACGGCGTTTTTTTGGTCAATTGAAATGCCCAATCCGTCAGCTCTGCATTTAGACGATAGACTTCATCAAAATCCTCAACCACAGGTTGTTCGTACGGAGTCGCCTTTCGCAATGGCACATAGCCCGTCGGCCAGTTCTCCGGAATTTGCCTTGCATCCAATTCATATGCCAGGTCTCCATCGACTACCTGGTCCACCCACACGGCACTCCCAAGCGAAACATCCGCCGGATCTCCTCCCCCAATTCCAGCGACAATCCAGTAGGCTTTCGAAAAATCAAACCTCGGATCGAGGCCCACCGCCATTACCGTCGCTGCAGCCTTCGCCGTTCCTACGCCCGTCAGAATTCCCAAGACTCCGTCCTTATTCATGCGCACGTGATGATAGCCGGCGGAAAGGGGAAAGATTTGGTCCAGGTGCTCGCGCTCGACCCAGAGTTGATATTCACCCGGCGTGTCGCCAGTATCTTCGCCACGCTCGAACATTGTCACTACCACAACTTTAATCGGTATCGGCTTAGTCCCACTGGCAGTTTGCGCCTGCAAAATCGCTGGGCAAATCGCCAACAAAAACAGCACTCGCAACCATTCACGTACCGAACTGCGCAAGGATGACTCCTTCTTGGCTTGCCTGATATGCTTTCCTTCGAACGAAGCAAAGACTATCTCACAACTCACTGCCGTCAGGGATTAGATGTTGTGGCAGAGACTGCACAGGACAATCGGAAAATGCATCTGGCGAAAGCAAAACACTTACTCACTTCCTCTTCCATGCTGACTCTTCTACTCTCGTCTTCCGCGATGCTCCGCGCCCAGACTCCTGTTCGCCCCATAACAAGCAATCGGGCCACCACAACGGAAAAGCGCGCCGAACTTAATTTGCAGGCCGCAAAGTCAAATCCCCTGCAACTTCGCCATTTCCTGCTCGGCATACCCAAAGGCGCCGATCTTCACAACCATTTGGGTGGCGCGGTCTATGCGGAAACCTGGATCCGTATCGCTGCACAAGAGCGTCTCTGCATCGATCCGCAGAATAATTCCTTATCAAAACCGAAAGCGGGTGCAGATTCGGCCCAGCCCGCCTGCACCGACGGCAAAGTTCCTGCCGATCAGGCCTTCCGAGATCAGCATCTCTACGACTCTCTCGTCGATGCTTTTTCCATGCGAGGCTTTGTCCCTTCACCCGGCATCACCGGCCACGATCATTTCTTCTCCACCTTTGCCAAATTTCAGGAAGCATCCTTCGTCCATCTGGGCGTCTACGTGGACGAAGTCGCCACCCGTGCCGCCACCCAGAACGAGCAGTATCTCGAGCTGATGCACACTCCCAACTTCAATCAATCGGCGGCAATTGTCCGCGAAATCGGCTGGCATGATGACTTGTCATCGTTTCGATCGCAGATTCTAAACCGTGGAATCACCGAGGATATTTCTGGCGCACGCGCTGAGCTCGATGCCGCAGAGAAAGAGCGTAATCAAGCCGAACACTGCGGCGAGACCGGAGCGACGCCTGCCTGCCAGATACAAGTCCGTTTTCTCTGTCAGGTGTTGCGCGGTCTACCTAAAGAGATTGTCTTTGCACAAACGCTTTTTTGTTTTGAACTGGCCACAATCGATTCACGCTTTGTCGGTATCAACTACGTCATGCCCGAAGACGGCTACACCTCTATGACCGATTACGCCCTGCACATGCGGGTAATCGCCTTCTTCCACGATCTTTATCCCAAAATCCACATCAGCCTCCATGCCGGAGAGCTCGCACCGGGTCTCGTTGCGTACGAAGGACTTTGCTGCCACATTCGCCTCGCCGTGGAACAAGCCCATGCTGAACGTATCGGCCACGGCGTCGACGTGATGTTCGAGGATCGCCCCCACGAACTCCTGAAAGAATTGGCAGCGAAACATGTCATGGTCGAGATCAATCTCACTAGCAATGACGTCATTCTCGGCGTCATCGGTAAAGATCACCCCTTACCGCTTTATCGGCAATTCCACGTCCCCGTGGCTCTTTCTACAGACGATGAAGGCGTCTCTCGCATCGATCTGACTCACGAGTACGTTCGCGCAGTACAGACCTACAATCTGAGCTACTCCGATCTAAAGCAAATGATTCGCACCAGCATGGAGCACACTTTTCTTCCCGGCTCGGGTCTCTGGTCAACGCCCGATAACTTCGTCCGCCCTGCCATCACCTGCCTTCATGATTCCGTGGGTACAGAAAAACCAACTTCACCTTGCGCCGAATTCCTCAAGGCAAATCCAAAAGCCGCTGCACAATGGGAGTTGGAACGTCGTTTTCGAACATTTGAGTCTTCTCTTTAGAAAAGAGCGCAGAAAGCTGAAATACGCTTCGCCTTGAATTCACCTTCGTAACCGAACGTCTCAGATCTCCTCCTTATGCTTGAGCCTTTCTGCGCCGAGGAGTACATTTTGTAGGTATCAGGCTACGTTCGATGCACCTTGTCTGTCCCCTCGCAGTCCAGGAGACGCATCATGCTTCCTCGCTTTATGTTTCTCTCGTTTTTCTTGATTGGTCTTATCTGCGCACAAACTTCCCAGGTAAAACTCAAAGTTCGCGTCGCCCTCTATGATCGCGACCTGAATCTCAAGCCCGTTCCTCGTCTGGTTGTGAAGTTAACTCCCGCGTCGCCTTCCACCCCTTCTCCCATCTTCCTGCAGACCAGTCTCGACGGCATTGTCGAGACCACTATCACTCCGGGTGCCTACCATGTCTCGACGGACGTTCCTGCGGAGCTGTTCAACAATTCCTATCGATGGGATTTTGACGCCGATCTTTCTCGCCCGGAAAATCTCCTTGAACTAAGCAACGACAACGCAAAAATCTCTCCCCTTGTAGCTGGCCGCGAAACTCACATCGATGAACTAGCGACCCAGTACAAGCGAGTCAAAGACACCGTTGTCACTGTGTGGACGGAGAACCGCGCTTTTGACGGTATCCTCATCAACTCGGAAGGCCTCGTTCTTACCGTCCAGCATCAACTCGAGCCGCCTGGCTGGCTTGCTGTTCAAGTTGACGATCAGCGCAAAGTCTCCGCCACCGTCATCGCCGCTGACAAGCAGAGCGATGTCGCTGTTCTGCGCATAAACCCTTCCTCCGCCGGTAAACTCCACGCTACCGAAATTTCAACTGACCCCGAAGCCCTCGTCGAAGGCGAACGAGTCTTTACCATCGAGAATCCTGACAGGGTGCGAGACAAGAAACTATTGACCGGAGTTCTCAGCAAGGCTGATGCGCAAGCGATCGTCACAGACGTAAAAATCGGTTATGTCGGAAGCCCCCTCTTCAATTCCAGTGGCAACGTAGTTGGCATCGTCCAGTTTCGCGACGATAAACTCGTGATCAAACCCATCGCCATTGCCAATGACGTCATTAAGGAAGCCTTGGGAAAGCTGGCCTCTCACCAGCCTCCGTCTCCTCGCTTGTTGCCTGTTGTGCCCGACCTCGAACTAACAAGTGATTCACTTCGTTCTCCGGGACATGGCCATTGGGAAAAAGAATTTTACGAGTCCAAGCTGGGAGAGTTTACGGTCGAATTTGCTACACCAGTATCTTCCTACGAAATCCGCAGAGACAACTATGAAGCGGCGATGAGGGAATACGGCAAGCATCCCAATGGACGGACCAAGCCTAGTCCTCCCGACGACAAATTCCGTGCCACGCTCATCATCGCTGTCTTTCCGCAAACGAAAATGCCTTTCTGGGAAAACATGGGCAAGTCCAACAATGCGCCGGTGGTGCGCCGCTATAAAACGGGGTTCGCCAAAATGTCTCTTCTTTGCGGAGACAAAGAGGTCGAGCCCATCTGGCCACGCAAGGTTGTCGAAGGAAGTATGCGGAATTGGAATGTCATCGTGGCAGATGAATCGTCCGGAGGTCGCTACGTCTATCTCCCAAATGCAATCACTCCCAAGTGCGGTAAAGTCACCTTGCGAGTGATTTCCACAAAGGATTCTGACGCGGTCCTTGAAAAGGTTGTTGATGTGAAGGTTGTGCAACGATTGTGGGAAGATTTCGAAGCCTACCGCAATGCGGTGAATCCGCCGCCATCCGATTCCAGTTCGAATTAGCGCGGTCGTGCATCGGTGCGCTGTTAGATACGTCGTTTAAATATAATATTATCAACCACTTGCATTTTGCTGGCTGCGTTCCCCGGTTCGCATCGGTCTTGTTCCTTATTGACCCCCATCGCAACACCGTCTAACCTGTTTCTAGTCATGTCGATGCTATTTCAATCGAGACGGGATCAGCCAAGCGCTTTTGCTTTCTCGCTCAAGACTTTTACCTGCCTTCTTCTGGCTCTCCTCCTCCTCTATAACCCGTTCATCACCTTTCTTCATTCTCATTCGGGGCTCACGATTCACCACCCCCCTAGTAATCGTTCTACCGTAGGCTCCTCGGAATTGCAGCATTTCTCTCCGGTTGGCAAGAGTCTGAAAGCAGCGGTGTCTCCCGTCGTATGCTTAGGCGAAATCCGGATGGCAGTTGCCGAGCACGACTATCCAGAGTCCATAGAGAGTTCTTCAATTCCTGTCTCACTGCCCGAATTTTCCTCGAATCTGTGGTTTCGTCCCCCTCCATCCGCTTAGTTTCTTTCTCCTAACAAGCACCAGTCCCAATATATTGTCCGGAGCATAGTGGCTCTGGCCAGACTTATTTCGTCACCGGGTAAGACACTCAGACGTACCGGCCTCCGTTCTGGAGCCTCAAGGAAAAGCGAATGTCACGACGAACAAAAACTGCTCTGGCCATGATCGCGGTAATCATCCTCTTTTTGGGTTGGCGATGGATTGGTCACTCACGCACCGAAGCCAACGATTCCGATTCGGATGCTCCCGGAGTTGTCGTTGCAGCCGTTGCCCACGTTCGCCGGGGCACCATCGACAATGCCCTGACGATCTCAGGTGCATTCAAACCCTTTCAGGACGTTGACGTCCACGCAAAAGTGGCCGGATACATCCGAAAGATTTACGTAGATGTAGGCGACCACGTGTCGGATGGACAGACACTGGTAGTCCTGGAAGTTCCCGAGCTTGCCGCAGAACTGGCAGGAGCCTCTGCTACAGTTCGCCGCTCCGAGCAAGAGATTCATCGCGCTCAAGGCGACGTCGAACGCGCCAAGTCCACCCATGCTGCCGCCCATGCCATGTACGAGCGACTGCTCCAGGCCTCGCAGCAAAAAGCTGGATTGGTGGCACAACAGGAAGTCGACAACGCCCAAGCCAAGGACTTGGAATCAGAAGCGGGCGTCTCCAGTGCCCAGGCAGCTTTCAGCGCAGCACAACAGGCTTTGGAAGTCGCCCAGGCAAATCAAAATCAATTCACAGCCCTTTCCAGTTACACGCGGATCGTGGCGCCCTTTGCCGGCGTGGTGACTGCCCGCTATGCCGATACGGGCGCTTTGCTTGCCGCGGGCACATCAAATTCCCAATCCATGCCCGTCCTCCGTCTGGCGGAAGTCTTGAAACTCCGTTTGGTCCTTCCTATTCCGGAATCGATTGCAGGTCAGATTCATCTGGGTGATCCCGTAAAAGTGCATGTCCAGGCCTTGAACTCGGACATCGTTGGCAAAGTCTCGCGCTTTGCCGGTTCCCTGGACAGCCAGACGCGAACCATGGAGACAGAAATCGATTTCGAAAACCGCAACGGAAAACTCTTCCCGGGTATGTATGCGGAAACAGTTCTGCAACTGGCCGAACGTAATAACGCCTTGCTGGTTCCACTCGAAGCTCTTGCCCAAGCGAATGGAAGCGCATCTGTGCTCACCGTAAACCCTCAAAACATGGTTGAGGAGAAGAAGGTGCAGTTGGGGCTTCAGGGGAAGACCCGCGTGGAAGTTCTCTCGGGATTGCGAGACAACGATCAGGTCATCATCGGCAATCGCAGTCAATTTCACAACGGCCAGAAAGTAGTTCCCAAGGAAGTGACACTCCCGGATGCGGATCAGGGGGGAGCGCGCTAATGTCTGGTTTTTCCATTCGCAATCCCTTCTTCATAATCGTCTGTTGCCTGATGATCGCCATTGTCGGCACAGTGACCCTCGTACACATGCCCGTGGATTTATTCCCTCCGATCAATATTCCCGTAGTCGTCGTGGCCACTTTCTATTCCGGCATGCCTCCCCAGCAGATCGAAGCAAGCATCACCAATCCGTTTGAGCGTTTTTTCACTTTGGCCAGTGGAGTGGACCACATCGAATCGCGTTCCCTGCCAGGCGTCAGCTTGGTCAAGATTTATTTCCAGCCAGGATCGAACGCAGATTCGGACGTCAGCACCATCGCAAACCTGGCCATGGCCCAATTGCGGCGTTTGCCCCAAGGGACTCTACCCCCCGTTGTGTTGAAGTTCGACGCTTCGAGCCTACCGGTGTGCCTGGTCACACTAAAGGGTGAAGGCCTGGATGAAACGGAGCTGCACGACCTGGGACAGTATAACGTCCGCAACCAGATCGCCAACGTTCCCGGCGCCTCCGTTCCTCAGCCCTTCGGCGGAAAATACCGTCAGATCATGGTCTATGTCGATCCGCTGAAGTTGCAGGCGCACCAATTAAGCCCCATGGACGTGGTTCGCCAGATCAACGAAAGCAACCTGATTCTGCCGGCAGGTGACGTGAAAATCGGACCGTTCGATTACAACTTATACTCCAACGCTCAAGCACCCGATGCCAGCACCATCACGACGATGCCTCTTAAAACTGTTGGCCAATCTTCGGTAATGGTTGGCGACGTTGGAAAAGCCGTGGATGCGCAGGCGATTCAGACAAACATCGTGCGCGTCGATGGCCAGCCGTCGGTCTACCTTCCTATTCTGAAGCAAGGAGGCGACACAAACACGATCGCGGTCGTCAGCGGAATCCGCGCTGCATTGAAACAGCTAGTGGACGTCCCCTCGCAGTTGGTCACACGCGTAGTCTTTGATCAATCTGTCTTTGTCAAAGCGGCGATCAAAAATCTGATGATGGAAGGTTCCATCGGCTTGGTGCTGACGGGATTGATGATCCTTCTCTTTCTTGGCAGTATGCGGGCCACCGTGGCAGTGTTCCTCTCCATTCCTTTGTCCGCCTTGGCAGCGTTCCTTGCGATCAGTGCTTCCGGGGGAACTGTGAACACAATGGTTCTCGGCGGTTTGGCCCTGGTTTTCTCGCGCCTGATCGATAATTCCGTTATCGTCCTGGAAAACATCTTTCGCCACTTGGAGATGGGCGAATCCCCGGAAATTGCCGCGGAAAAAGGTGGCAACGAAGTGGCCCTCGCCGTCCTGGCCGCCACCCTCGCCACTGCCATCGTCTTCTTTCCCGTCGTTTTTCTTTATGGCGTAAGCCGCTTCTTGTTTATCGCCCTGGCCACTTCCGTCATTTTTGCACTCTCCGCTTCCTACGTCGTGGCTATGACCGTAGTCCCCATGTATTGCGCCAAGCTAATGCATAAACACGAAGCAGACGAGGAATTGTCGGGCGACACCGCCTCGGCTTTCGGACGCGTGGTTAAGAGATTCAACTACTATTTTGAAAAAATGTTGGTGGAGTACAGCCGGACACTGGCCAAAACCCTGCTGCGGCCCGTTGCCGCAGTGATCGGACTTGCCGGCGTCTCACTTCTTTGTCTGTCGCTCTATCCGCTTTTGGGCGTTTCGTTCTTTCCACGTACGGACGCTGGTCAATTCGTGATCAACCTCAAAGCCCCATCCGGTACGCGAGTCGAGCTCACGGAAGAGTACGTGAAGCAAGTGGAGGACATCATTCGCCAGACCATACCGAAAGATGAACTCCAGATGGTCGTGTCCAACATTGGCATCACGCCGGACTTCTCCGTTATTTACACTTCGAACTCCGCTCCCCACACGGCCTTTGTTCAGGCAAGCCTGCGAGAAGGTCACAAGGTTGGCAGCTACGAGTATATGCGCCGAGTGCGCCGGCAAATTCAGAAACAACTTCCACAACTTATCTCCTATTTTCAATCCGGCGGACTTGTCGATGCCGTCTTGAACCTGGGCTTGCCGGCACCAATCGATATCCAGGTCAGCGGCAGCAATATGACCGCGGCTCATGAAGTGGCTTCCCGGATCGCCTCGGAGACGCGCCAACTCTACGGTGTGAGCGACGTTCTGATTCCTCAGGATGTCGATTATCCTGCACTTCAGCTCAACGTCGACCGCGAGAAGGCCTCCCAACTTGGGCTGTCGCAACGCGAAGTAGTCGACAACGTAATCACCTCGCTCACCTCAAACGCCATGATCGCTCCCAACTACTGGGTTGATCCAAAGAGTGGCAATCCTTACCTATTGACCGTTCAATACCCGGAAAACACAGTGAAAACCATGACGGATCTGAAACAGATCCCTCTTCGCGGACCAAAAATCCAGCAGCCCACTTTCCTCGACTCGGTTGTAACCATGAATAACATTTCTGCTCCAACCGAGGTGGACCACTATCAACTGGCTCGCGTTATGGATGTATATGTCGCCCCGAAACAAGAAAGCCTCGGGAAGATCACCAGTCAGATCGAAGACATCATTCATGACACAAAGCTGCCTGAGGGTGTTCGCGTACAACTTCGCGGCTCCGTGCAAGGTATGCGCGCTTCCTTCCAGAGCTTCGGCATAGGTCTCATCCTCTCCATTGTTCTTGTGTATTTGATCCTGGTTGCGCAATTCGCTTCGTGGACGGACCCATTTATTATTTTGCTCGCTGTCCCACCCGGTCTGGCTGGCGTACTGCTTTTTCTGCTGGCTACCAATACGACACTCAACGTGATGTCTCTCATGGGGGTCGTCATGATGGTCGGGATCGTCGTGTCGAACAGTATTCTGATCGTTGAGTTTGCTCGCCATCTCCACAAAGAAGGCAAGTCCATCAAAGATGCAGTCGCTACGGCATCGCGACAAAGGCTGCGGCCCATCCTGATGACCTCTCTCGCAACGCTTCTTGGTCTGATTCCCATGTCGTTGGGAATTGAAGCGGGAAGCGAAGCCTATGCCCCCTTGGCACGCGCCATCATAGGAGGCCTCTTGGTTTCCGTCGTGGTAACCGTTTATCTCGTTCCGGCGGCCTATTTGCTTCTTCATCGCAAAGACGAAATTGTGGAGGCACAGGCATGAGGCTGCGGCTAGTGGCAAAGTCCCTGTTGGTATTTGCACTTTGTATCGGTGAGTGCCATGCGCAAAACCCGATCTCAACTGGGCAGACCGCATCATTTTCATCACAAGCCAACAGCAGGACGTTGACTCTCCAGGAAGCCGAAGCGCTGGCGCTTCAAAAGAATCCTCAGATTACTATCGGGAAACTTCGTGCTCTCCAGGCGCATGAGTTTGTCCGCGAAGCCCGTTCGGCCTATATGCCCACCGCCAACCTCTCCATCACCGGTGTTCAGTCCAATCCTGGGAGTCGTATCGCCGCGGGTTATTTAAACAATCCGGTCATATACCCACGCACTGCCGCCGGCGCCTCCGTCAGCCAGTTAATAACGGATTTCGGCCGCACGAACAATCTCGTATCCAGTTCGCAGTTCCAAGCAAAGGCCGAAGAAGAAAACGCGGTGGCTACGCGCCAGCAAATCGTCTTGGCCGTGGACCAAGCCTTCTACAATTCCCTTGAGTCCCAGGCTCTGCTCCAAGTCGCCGACGAAACCGTGAGAGCACGCCAGCTTTTGGTCGATCAGGTCAAAGCGCTCACCGATGCAAAACTGAAGTCCGATCTCGATCTCAGCTTCAGCAACGTGGACTTGGGACGTGCCAAGCTCCTCCAACTCGATTCTGAAAGCAACTATCAGGCCTCGCTTTCCATGCTCTCCGCCATTCTTGGCTTCACCGACCGGCAGAATTTCGCACTCATCGATCCCTCTGAGCAAATCGCTGCACCCTCCCCGGATGCCGCTGCTCTGATCCAGAAGGCGCTGCAACTGCGTCCAGAGGTTCGTTCACTCCAGAATGAAGTGTCGGCCGCCACGAAGTTCAGCAAAGCCGAACACGATTTGTGGTGGCCAACGGTTAGCGCCAGCGGCGCCGTCGGAATTGCCCCCATTCGCGATTCCCACATCGACAATTGGTACGGCGCGGCAGGCGTGAATATCAACATTCCCGTCTTCAACGGATTCCTCTTCAACGCGCGCGCGAACAGCGCCGATCTCGACACCCAGGCAAAGCAACAGCGGCTGCAGGACCTGCAGAACAATGTCGCCAGAGACGTTCGCAACGCCTGGCTTGATACCCAGAAAGCGTATGAGCGATTGTCGCTTACGCAACAACTTCGCGAACAAGCGAACCTTGCTCTCGACCTCGCCGAAGCTCGCTACAATTTGGGCTTGGGATCGATCGTCGAATACAGTCAGGCAAACCTGCAGAAGACAGAGGCCGACTTGCAGGATACCGATGCCCGGTACCAATACCATGTAGCGCAAATCGTTCTTGCTTACGAGATCGGATTGTCGCGGTAGACCGGGCCGTTCAGAGCAATGCGACTCACTCACGCAGCCGGCGAACATCCAGCCACTGCTGCCTCTCAACTTCCTGGTTTACTTCCTTCATAACTCGTTGGCTCGATATCTGCACTATTGCGGATCGCCAAAGAGGTGCGAGAATAGACGAGTAACCTCGCTCCCTCGAGTTCTTCGAGAACTGATCGGCTAGCTGCCCGATTCACCGCGAACTTAAACGAGGTGTTTCAATGGATTCTGCTTTAGACGTTCATCGGCTTCATTTCGCCTTTACTGTCACTTTCCACTATCTGTTTCCGCAGCTCACCATGGGTCTCGCGCTTCTGATCCTCATCTTAAAGACCCTCGCTCTGCGTACTGGGAATGAACACTACAATCGTTCCGCGCGATTCTGGGCAAAGATTTTTGGCGTGAATTTTGCCCTTGGTGTTGTCACCGGCATTCCCATGGAGTTTCAGTTCGGCACGAACTGGGCCGAATTCTCGAAAGCCGCTGGCGGTGTAATTGGCCAGACGCTCGCCATGGAGGGCCTCTTTTCTTTCTTCCTCGAATCCACTTTCCTCGGGCTGTTTCTCTTTGGCGAAAAAAAGCTGGGCCGCATCGCTCATTGGTGGACCGCCTTCTTCGTGTTTCTCGGTTCGTGGCTGTCCGGCTATCTGATCGTAGCCACCGATGCCTGGATGCAGCACCCCACAGGTTACCGCCTCAATCAACTCGGAGAGATCGAGTTGTCCAGTTTCTGGGGGCTCGTCCTCAATCCTTGGGCGCTCGCCCAATATTCGCACAACATGCTCGGCGCAGTGCAGACCGGCTGCTTTGTAATGGTCGCTGTGGGTGCTTTTTATCTGCTTACTAAACGCGACGAGATTTTTGGCAAGACGTTCGTGCGCCTCGGCGTGATCGTGGGCGTTATTGCTGCTTTGCTCCAACTCGCCCCCACCGGCGATTGGCAGGGAAAGTTAATCAGCAAGTATCAACCAGCGACGCTCGCGGGTATGGAGGGCTTGTTTCAATCGCAGCAAGGGGCTCCCCTCGCAATTCTGGGTCAACCAGATGTCACGAATCGTAAATTGGAGAATCCTTTCGAGGTTCCGGGGATGCTGAGCTTCCTTACTTATAAACACTGGAACGCTAACGTAAAAGGGTTGGATGCATTCCCTGAAGATCAATGGCCTACCAATATCGAACTTCTCTATTACAGCTATCACATTATGGTTGGCCTCGGAACGATCTTCATTGCCGTTATGGCTTTATCTGTATTTTTGCTCTGGCGGAAAAAACTGTTCGAATCCCGCTGGATGCTCTGGATACTCATGCTCTCCTTCCCGCTACCCTACATTGCGAACACCGCCGGATGGATGACCGCGGAACTCGGCCGCCAGCCATGGCTGATTCACGGCTTAATGCGTACCGCTCGCGGCGTTTCTCCCCGTGTAGGCGCAGGCAGCGCCTGGTTTTCGCTCCTCGGATTCATGGGCATGTATGTCGTCCTTGCCATGCTCTGGCTTTTCCTGGTTTACCGTGAAATCGAGCACGGTCCTTCGCACGATACGGAATTGACTACAAGCGCGCCAGCACCTCTGGCGGTGGATTGAGGAGAACGACATGGAGACGATCTGGTTCTGCCTCGTTGCGGTGATGATTGCGATGTATGTGCTGCTGGATGGATTCGATCTTGGCGCGGGAGCAATTCATTTTCTCGTCGCGAAGACAAAAGAAGAGCGCCGCCAGGTTATCGCCAGCATTGGTCCTGTCTGGGACGGAAACGAAGTGTGGCTGCTAGCCGCGGGTGGGGCTCTCTATTTTGCCTTTCCCGCTCTATATGCCAGTGGCTTCAGCGGGTTTTATCTTCCACTGATGGTTGTTCTCTGGCTGCTGATCTTGCGCGGCACTGCCGTCGAATTTCGCAATCACGTCAAAAGCGATGTGTGGATTCCTCTCTGGGACTTCATCTTCTTCGCTGCCAGCCTTCTCCTCGCCGTGTTTTATGGTGCGGCGCTCGCTAACGTGGTTCGCGGAGTACCTTTGGATGCCAGTGGCTATTTCTTCGAACCGCTCTGGACGAATTTCCGGCTCGGAGATCAGACGGGAATTCTCGATTGGTACACCATCCTGGTCGGTGTGCAAGCCCTGATCGTACTCATCATGCATGGCGGATTGTGGGTGCAGTACAAAACCAGCGGGGCAGTCAGCGATCGCGCGGCAAAAGTTACCAGCGCCGCCTGGTGGGGCGTTGTATTTATGACCGCCCTGGCCACCTTCATCACCTTCCGAGTGCAACCCCAAGTAACCGCAAACTTTGCGACCTGGCCCGTGGGTTACATTTTGCCTTTGCTTGCAGTGGCTGGACTTGCCGGCGTCCAGTTCGAACTACGCCGCAAGAATCAATTGAACGCGTTTTTTGCTTCCTGCGCTTACTTGCTTGGTATGTTGACCAGCGTGGTCTTCGGCGTTTACCCCATGGTCTTGCCGGCGCGTAATCCAGCGTTCGCTCTGACAGTGCATAGCGCGAAAGCTGGCGCTTATGGCCTGAAAGTGGGCTTGATCTGGTGGGTAATCGGCATGATTCTGGCCACCATCTACTTCGTATACGTCTATCGCTCGTTCGCAGGAAAAGTGGTTGCCAATCAAGAAAGTCACGGATCTGGCGACTAGCCTACCCATCGAAACACAAGAACCGACTGTGAGCGTGATCGTTTCTAAACTGCTGCAGAACCGCGCTCTGTCGCCTGTTTTTCACAGCCTGCAGTTCCACACTTGCGCCCACCTGTACGGATGGCCATTAGAGTCGAGCACACTGGTACCGAGGTAGCGTTGACCCCCTGAAAATTCGCCCGTTACTCTGTCCAATGGAGAGGGTTGTATCTCGGCCAAGGGATAGGGTTTCGGGCGATAGCATCAATAGGGGGACCGACCACTTTCGAGTGGCGGAGCTGCATGGTGACAATGGTTAGAGCGGGGCGGTACGAAATAACCGGAGAACTTGGCCGGGGCGCCATGGGTGTGGTTTATCGCGCCGTGGATCCCGTAATCGGGCGAAACGTTGCGGTTAAAACTATACGGCTCAGTGAAGAAGGAACCGGACTCACTCGCCAGGAACTCTTGAAGCGGTTTCAGACCGAAGCCCGCGCAGCAGGTTTGCTGACCCATCCTAATATCGTTGTGGTCTATGACGCCGGCGAAGAAAACGGATTGTTCTTCATCACCATGGAACTGGTGGAAGGCCAGAGCGTGCAATCGCTCCTCGATAGTGGGCATGCGTTTCCCGTGCCTCGCTTGCTTCGCATCTTGGAGCAAACCTGCAGCGCCTTGCAGTTCGCACACGAACGTAGCGTCGTTCATCGCGATATAAAACCGGCCAACCTGATGCTGACTGCCGACGACACCGTTAAAGTCACGGACTTCGGCACTGCAAAGATTCTGCAATTTGGCACCGCGCAACAGACCACCCATGTCATGGGCACCCCAAGCTACATGTCCCCGGAACAAGTCAAAGGCCGGCCTGTGGATGGCCGGAGTGACATCTTTTCGCTCGGTGTAATGTTCTATGAAATGTTAACGGGCGAAAAACCATTCCCTGGTCAAAGTGTTACCACTGTAATTTATAAGATTGTGAATGAGGATCCCATCCCGCCCCGTCAGTTGAATCCGTCGATCCATCCCGGCCTGAACGACATCGTCCTGCGCGCCCTCGCAAAGGAACCCGAACACCGTTATCAGACTTGCCGCGAGTTGCAAGAGGATCTGAAAAACTATCGGGCATTGGGTTCCGGCGGAAATAATCCGGATGCCACCATGATTTCTGCCCGGCCGAATGGGCCCGGCGGTCTCATTCCTGCCGGTGGTGGACTTAGAGGACTTCATGGCGATGATCCCATGTCCTCGCCCACGATAAGGTCTCTGCAGAACCGGGTTAACAACCCGAGCCAGACGCCGATGATTCGCCGAACGGGCCCCGTACCGCCTTACGAGGAGCTGAAGAAATCCAGCCCAGTGGCTACGATTTTTGCAGCGCTTGTTCTGGTGGGCGTGATCATCTACGGAGGCTACAAACTGCGCCCGGAATTGCAGGCCGCTCGAGAACGGAATAATGCGGCCACGGCTGTAACATCGCCTGCAATCTCGAGTATCCCCCAGTCAATCACGACGCAACCTGCTGATTTGCAGTCTCCAACTGTTCAACCCGCGGCGCTTCAGCCCGGATCGACCTCAAATACTGTCCCCGCGGTTACTCCGCCAACCGTGGCAACCAAAGATTCGAATCGTTCGACGCCCGACGGTGCCCTCGATCACTCCGGAGAAACGACTGCTAAACCGGCTGCGACAGTAGCTCCACCTGTTGCGGAGAAGAAAACGGACGCCACCGAAAAACCTGCCGCAGATGCCAAGCCAGCGGAGAAGAAGCCGACTGACCCTGGGTTGACCCCATTGGCTGAAGATTACAAAGCGCACATCGTTGAAGCCGCTTCCCAGCAAGGCTTGGGAAACCGGGTGAAGGTGACGGGCACAGGTAATACGCTGACAATTTCTGGGAAGCTCCGTCCACAGGAACATGGAGAGCTACTCCACTTCATGCGCAATGCTCCAGTGGCCTTGCACGTGGTGGACGACATTCAGTACGACGACACGCCGGTACCAGGCAACGAAAAGGTGAACGACGGTGGACATCCCGTTCCGAGGAAGGGATTGGCTGCCATTCATATTGTGACGGACATTCTGGGCGCTACCGCCGCGATCATAGGACCTGCCGGCCGCGTGATTGACGAATGCCAGACGCCCTGCAGCTTTAACGACCTCGTCCCAGATCGCTATAGTCTGCAAATCAAGAAGGATGGCTACCAGCCCGTACAGACGGCACTGCAATTGAAAACCAATGAAAGTCAGGACCAGAAATTTCATCTTGAATCACTCGCCAAGGGGCTCGCCATCAATACTCGCCCTGCTGGCGCCGAAGTGTTCATCAACGGTGCGCTTCAACCGGGGCGCACGCCCGTCACTCTTCCTCTCGCAACTGGTCAATACAACATGGTCGTTCGCTTGGCTGGCTACGAAGCATACGCGGGACAAACCCAAGTCAAGGACAATATTCAAACCACCATAGACATCGAGTTGACTCCCAGGGCGCAACCTCACGTGGCTTGGGCTCAGGTGAATACCACCCCTAAAGGTGCTGAGGTTTTTGTAGATGGGACCTCCAGTGGACAGTTCTCTCCCGCCAGGATTCAAATCTCGGCGGGTACCCACACATTGGGCCTACGACTTCCCGGCTTCCAGCAAGAGAAGCGGGCGATTCAAGTTTCGGAGGGTGGTACTGTAACAGTTACTGAGACGCTCAAATCTGCTAACTAGGGTATCTCTAAGCCTATTATTTATAATGCATTACTCAAGTCAAAACTCAAGAATGTTACAAATAGTTACGCCATTGAACTAGAAGTACTATAGCTTTTTCGCCTCCATCATTCACAATTACGAGGGGTGTAATACCTCCCCACCGCGCGTCGGTTGCGGCGATTTGTCTCACAATCGAACCGATAGTAGTTAGTCAACGAGTTTTGGAAACTGGGTAACTGGGGACAGAAACTTGGTATTCAGGGCGACAGTTCTCGCGGAAGAAGGTAAGCCTGCAAGGCCACGCAGCCAGCGTGCTTCCTTGCAAGAGACTGCCGGTCCGCGCGCGGAGCGAAACGAAAGCGGCGATTCCCGCCTCACCAACGTATCCCACGCCCTTCGGTCTTTCCATCTTTTGCTTCGGTCACACAGGCTTTACGAACCAGCTCACCCTCAGGTTCTCGATAGCCTCGATGCAGCCTACGACGGACTAAAGAAAGCCGCCACGGAATTGCTCGGACTTGATGTTTGCGTAGAGCGCAGCGGTATCGTCGTAAGAAAGCTGAATGACGCGCATCTACCGGATGCTCGCGGAGAATTCAACGCGCTGGCAACTGATCTGGCGCGCGCAGACATTCAATCAATCTATTTTGCAGAGATGTTTCATGTGGGCGAATTGGACACGCTTGCACGTCTTGTCAAAGCCAGCTTGCTAAGATCAGAAGAGTCGGCCAGACGTCTGGGAAGAAGCTGGTGGCCCGATCAACTACGGGAGCAACGCGTGCAAGGCATTCAGGTCAATACCCTCACTGAACGAAAAGTGGATAGCGTCCTGGCAAGTCTGATCGCCGCTCTGGTTGCATATGGCGGGAACGCTCCCCTTGAGAATGGCGACGCTCCAATTTGTGCCCCTAAAAGTGAGGAACTTGCGGAGACGCTAGGCCTGATCGCTCGCCTCACCCCTCCGATGGAAGTAGCACGCGGATTATCGCCGGAAGAAGCTGCGCGCGCCATTCACGCTCCCATGGAAAGTGCCAGTCGAGGCACGGTGCGTCTTCTCTTGGGATCGATGACGCATTACAGCCCTCAGGAAGGCGAAACTCCCCAGGGATACTTGCTCCGCTTGTCGCAGTCCATGATTCTGGAATTCATGGGCTCGGAATTTGCTGTGGGCGCATTGCTTCCCATTGAGGCACGGCAACTCCTCAATCAGTTCGCCGAAGTCATGGTGAATTGGGGAGCCTACAAGGGTCCACATTCTTCGCAGCACCTTTCTTCCTTGGCCACTGCTTGGGCAAATGATTCCTATCGCGAAGAGATTATCGAACACTTCTGGCAGGAATTACCGCCACGAGAAAAATTCGCGGTTCTGCGCGGGCCAGAAATCTGGTGCGTTCCGATTGCCGCGGTTCGCCACACGATTCGCGGATTGGTTGACACCGGAGCGGACGCTCCACGTCGCGAAGCTCGCACCATTCTTTTGAACTATGCACGCCGCCTGGAAACTGCGAATGCGTCGGCGCGGCGGACGGTGGCTGCTGGATTGAGCGAACTCACTCCCCTGCTCGAATCGCTATGGCCGAATCAGCTACCGGAAGAATTGAGCCGGGGCATGATGACCGCATTGGCGAAGGAATCACTTCCAGAGACTAGCGCTCTTCTCGCTTCTTTCCTCGAGACGCTGGGTCGTATCGCTGTCACTCGCGGAGATTTTGCCGGGTTTGAAAATATTCTGATCGGGCTTGAGAGAGTGCCTCGCGACGCCGAACACGAACACATGACCGCGCTTGGTCACAGGCTCGTCGCAAATGATCGTTGGATGCTCCTCGTGGATGCGGCACTGGCAAATCGGGCGCTGGATGTGGCGTTGCCCCGCTTGCTTCAGCGCGACCCGGATCGCCTCTTGGATCGCTTAACACTCTTGCTGACCGATGCACGTGGGACAGAAATGCTTCCGGCCATGGCCAGACTGCTTCGCGCGATCGGCGTGCCTGCCCTCACCTTGTTGGAAACCCGTTTATTTGAGGCGCGCCGCCAACGTGTTAGTGCTGCCATTAAACTTTTGGCCGCGGCGGACCCCGATCGTCTGCTCCGCGGACTGACCCGCGCTATGGCAAGTTGGGAATGGAATCTGCAGGATCTGGCGGTCAGCGAACTTGCTCGTCCTGCTAACTCTGCTTCAGCACAGAGCACCGCGTTTGTCTTTTCAGCAATCCTGGCGGACGCTCACCCCCTGGTCGTCCCGATGATGATCGATCAAATTGGAATTGGCCAGGAGGCTACCGCTGTCCCCATGCTGATGGAGATTGCGGCAGGAGAACACGAGACCCTTCGTGACCAGTTTGTACGCATCAAGGCCATTGAAGGCCTCGGACGTTTGCGCGCTTATGAAGCTGTGGAACTACTTCGGCAGCTTGCTGGTCAACGCGAAGGACTCACCTTCGTCGAACCCGCCGGTCTGCGTGCCGCAGCCGAAGATGCCCTCGCGATGATGGAAGAAGGTCCTACCTCCGCAAGGGCGCGCGCTGCCTTCGAATCGCATGCTCCCGCTTTGGGAAACTTCGTTGTTCCGCGTCGCTATGCCAGAATCCCCCTCGACTCACCTTTGCGTGCGCAGATTGCCGGACCAAGCATGTCCATGGCGCGCGTAAAGACCATCAGCCTCGGCGGAGCTTACCTGGAAGCGCCCAACCGGTTAAGCGTCGGCGATTCCATCCAACTGGAAGTTCGTTCTGGCCTCCGCAAGATTCATTTCACAGCGGTAGTGCGCAACGTCGGCCCAGATGGCGGTGGAGTTGAATTTGTACATATGAAAGATGAAGATCGCGAACGCCTTCGCCGACTGGTGCATAAGCACCTCTGAGCTCTCTCTAAGACTCTTCACTCAGAATACATTCGCAAACGCCTAGTGCCAGTGGCTCAATTCTCCAATTCCTTCCTTGCCTGTTAAAAAAATCTTCAGTCTCCTTTTCTCTCTTCCTTGATCGGACCATAACGTGTTGAACACTTATTATTCGATCCATATCGCAACACACAGTCAGACAGTTTACAGTTGCAAAGGCTCGTACATTGCAGTACAAGCCAACTAATACATTTCAATTTATAGCCATGAACAGGCGGGTGAAGCTCGCCGCCGCTAGGGGTAGCGGAAGAGTGGCCAGGTCCACCAAGGAGGAAGTACATGAACCGCAGGCTGGGGTGGTTTGCGTTAGCAGTGCTGTGCGCAGTTTTGTTGTTTGGAGTTTCCAGTAGCGTAGCTCAAGTAAACACCGCCACCCTGTCCGGCGTGGTCACCGACCCGCAAGGTCTGGCCGTCCGCGGCGCGAAAATCACTGCCACCTTACTCGCCACGGGTGCCGAACGATCCGCAACCAGCAATGATGCAGGTCACTACACGCTTGTTGGATTGGTTCCCGGAGAATACAAACTGCGCATCGAAGGCGGCTCTAACTTTGCCCCTTACGAAAATCCTTCCCTTAGCGTCACTGTCGGTCAGGAAGCCATCGTTGACGCGCGCCTGGAGCTGGGCACTCAGACGCAAGTCGTCACTGTCACCACGGACAGCGCCCCCATCGAAACTACGCGCTCTGAAAGCGCGCAAACCGTTGACCAGCGTCAGATCAATAACCTTCCCATCAACGGCCGTAGTTATATCAATTTCACACTAACGAACTCCCAGACCACTCGAGACGTCTCTCCCACCATCGGTCCCGCTCCCAACAGTGGCCTCAACATCAGCGGTGCTCGCGCTCGCTCCAACATGGTCAGCGTCGACGGCGCCGACGCCGTGGACAATTCCGTTAACGGCATTCGCTCCACCGTTTCACAAGAAGCGGTTCAAGAATTCCAGATGATTCTCAGCAACTACAATGCGGAATACGGACGCGCCACGGGAGGCGTCGTCAACATCGTTACCAAGAGCGGCAGCAACGATTTTCATGGCAACGTCTTCGGGTTTCTCCGCAACAAAGCCTTTCAGGCCCGCAATCCATTTTCCGGCGAGGTCGATTCCTCGGGCGATTTGATTCCCACCAAGCAGGCTTATACCCGCGTGCAGGCCGGTGCAACGCTTGGCGGTGCCCTCAAGAAAGACAAAACCTTCTACTTTTTCTCCTATGAATACACGCAACGCGAGGAGACGGGTTTCTCCAGCATCGGTCAGGGCAATTTCGGCCTCTCTCCCTTCAACTGCGGCACCGGTTGCCCTTTGAATGGATTGGAACTCACACAAGCTCAGAGTGATGCCACACTTCAACTGCTTCAGTCGGCAGCAGTCGCTCCCAGTCCCGCACTTGCCGCGCAATACCAGCAATTAGCGGCAAGCTATGCCGGTCTCATGGGTTCTGCATCCAGCGTCTCCACCAACAGGTTGGATTTTGGCGCGGTTGCTTCTGGCTTTAGCAACGGATTCTACAATCCAGGTCCAGGCGCCCAATTCCCCATTCCTGTCTCCTGTCCGCCGGGCGCTTTAGTCAACAATATGCAGTGCACTGTTTTTGGCATTGCGGTCGCCCCACTTCCTGCATCCTACGTTGGCCTCAATTCCATCCGCGGCAACTTTCCCGTCTCAGAGAAAACCAGCCTCTGGTCCGGCCGCCTCGACCAGCATTGGAACAATCGAAATACTTCTTTCCTGCGCGTCGGTGTTTCTCCCTCTCTTGTCACGGGAATTCAGTCCACTTCGCAGAATCAGGTCTTTGGTCAGAACGCCGGCTCGCGCACTGGGCTCAACCAGTCTCGTGATTTCAACGTCACTTTCCAGCATGACACCATTATCAACGACAGCGCTTTTAACGAATTCCGTCTTCAGGTTGCACGTCGCGGACTGCACTTTGGCTACTCCAACCTTCCCGGCGGCAGCGACATTGGCGTGAACATTCCCGGCTATGCGTACTTCGGCCGTGAACCCTATTCCACCGTCGATCGCATCGAACGCCGCTATCAATTCACGGACAGCGGCACCATCACCCGGGGACGCCACACATTCAAAGTCGGCGGCGATTTCAACATCATTCAACTTCGTTCCTCGAAACAGCAGATTTTTCAGCTGGACTTCGGTGGCGTTGTCAATTTCGGCGGGCTCTCTGCTTCCACCTTTGGCCTGCCGGACGTCGTTCCATCCTTCACCGGCGCGGGCACGATTGCTTTGCCGGGAGCGACTGCCCTTCAAGCCTATGGCTTGGGCATCCCCACGACTTACATTCAAGGTATAGGGCAGTCCAATCAGCCTTTCGACAATCTGCCGTTCGCCTTTTTTGCGCAGGACACCTGGCGAGTTACTCCAAAATTGACCTTGAACTATGGCGTTCGCTACGATGTAGAAATCTCTCCGCTCTTCGCCCCCGCTACGTCGATCAACGCCGCGGCCGAAAAAGCCCTTGGCGTAGTCGAAGGCATTCCCCGGGATTACAACAACGTTGCGCCACGCTTTGGTTTGGCGTGGGATCCAATCGGCAATGGAAAGACTGTCATCCGGGCAGGATACGGACTTTTCTATGATCACCCGCTGCTGGCAATCGCTTTTGACTCGGTTACCGCCGATGGCGGTCGCTCAGTGCAATTAATTTCCGCCGGTGGTACCCCCTCTGCGTGCGGTTTGATCCCAAGCACACCTGGCCTTCCCGCTGTTTGTGCTAATGGCGATTCACCCGCGAACCTCAACGGCTCCTCCATTTTTCAGGGCGTCTTGAACGCCAATTCGATCTATCCGGCTATCCCTAGTTCGCTGACACTTGGATATCTACCCGATCAACAGCGCTTTGATCCCTTTGCGCCCAATTCCCTCTTCGCTAATCAGAACTATCTGGCAGTGGGATTTCCTCTGCCAATTCTTCCGTTCACTTTACCCGTGGACAAGAATTTCAAGTATGGCTACGCGCAACAGGGCAACCTGACCATCGAACACGTTATCGCGGGCAACTGGAAGGTAAGCGCGGGCTACCAGTGGACTCGTGGCATCCACTTAAATCGCCCCATCGACAAAAACTCCACAGATCCCCTACTGCTCACCCAGAACTCTGCCAACGCCATCGCCTCTGGTATCAGCTCACCAGGCAGTAATCCGTTGACTGTCGTAGTGCCTAGCGGTGCGCCGAACACCTGCGTCGCAACCGGGACAAACTCTAGCGTGTTTCTAATTGCGCCTGGCGCTCTGGGCCTGGGGTTCGGAGGCAACGGCACCTGTTCAGGCGCACCCCTCGGCTACGTCGGCACGCCTGCCTTCTTCAACTACTTCCGCCCATCCGGGCCCAATCCATCGTTTGCCGGTCTTGTACCGGGTGGATACGGGACACAGGTGGCTCTCGCTCACGCAGCAGGCTATCCGGTCGGGTTCGGCGTACCTGTGCCTTTCAACAGCGTGGACGCACAGAAGTCCGACGCCAGCTCCTGGTATAACGCGCTTACTATCAACGTAGAGAAGCGCTTCTCGCACAACTTCCAACTTCTCTCGAGCTATACCTGGTCGCATTCCATCGACGACGGTACCGACCTGCAATCCACTTTGGAGCCCGCCGACAGCCGCTTCCCCTATCTTGAGCGCGGCAATTCCGACAACGATCAGCGCCATCGCTGGGTCACCAGTGGAGTCTTCCAGACTTCTCCACACAAGGCGGGAGACTCTTTCGCTCATTCCCTGATCAGCGATTTCACCATAGCACCCCTGGTCGAAGTCTCATCGGGTCGCCCCTTCAACGTCATCACCGGCACGGATACTCGACTCGACCTTGGTGCCTCGGAAATCCGGCCGCAGGCGACAGGCGGAACCACTTCTACTTACATTCCAGGTATGACCTTTGGCCAACCTCTTGTTTGTCTGACTAATGATAAGCAGCCGTTCACCGTTAGCGGGGTAGCCCCGTCTTATGGTTGCACCGGCGACCTCGGCCGCAACGCTTTCCACCAGCCTATGTTCTTCCAGTTCGATATGCGCATCGCCAAGGGCATTAATCTCGGTGAGCGTTACCACTTGGACTTGATTGCCGATGGCTTCAACCTGTTCAATCACACCAACATCCTGGCCGTGAATCAACTCTGCGATCCTTCGGCCGCCACTTGCACCGCGGGCCAACCGACAGCTGCCTACGATGCTCGTCAGTTCCAATTTGCCATCAAGTTCAGCTTTTAGCCCTTTATTGAATTACTTCTAAACGCAGAAAAGCCCCGGACTTCCGGGGCTTTTCTTTTGTGGAGTGCGGCAGTCCAGCTGCCGCTTTTGCAAAAGCAGGAACCTTATTTCCGACCTCCAGATCAACTGTGATTCACAAATCTCACAGCCTGCCAGAATTTGCCAGACACCACCGATACACTTTCCATTGTGATGCGAGTAAAGTGTCTATACCGTTTCCCGTTTGATTTTTGGAGAAAGAATGAACGCAATCTGGATTGCCGCTGCTATTTTTGCCGTCGTGCTGATCGGCCTTGTCGTCTGGGTGCTGGTGCAGAACACTCAGGACCAGAAAAAGAACGAGCAACTCGAAACACAGATGAATGAACTGCGCCGAGATCTCCTTGGTATGTCGACAGCGCAAGCCCAAAGCACCACCAAGCTGGAAACCATCGCCGGGTCCGTTGCCACTCGCCTGGAGGAGGTCACCACTGCCGTCCGGGATGGCTTGCAAGGGTCCGCTCAGCTTACCTCCAAGATTACATCCGACTCCCAAACCGCAATGGCCACGGAACTGAAGAACACTCGCGATCAGCTCAGCAATATGCAGAAGCAGATCGGCGAGGTCCAACAGGCCGGCGAACAGATGCATCAGACCGCGCAAACACTGGAGAACATTCTGGGAGGCACGAAGTCTCGCGGTTCGTTTGGAGAGGTCACACTCGAGCGTTTATTGGAAGACGCACTTCCTCGCGCGCTCTATGCCAGGCAACACCGCTTTCGGAGTGGGGAAGCCGCCGACGCCGTCATTTTCTTGCGCGACAAAAAGCTCGTCGCCATCGACTCGAAATTCCCCTTGGACGCCTATCTTCGCCTGGCTACCGAAGGCGAAGAAGCACGCAAAGCTTTCATCTCGGCCGTGAAACTACACGCGGACGCCATCGCCCGCAAATACATCGTGGCAGAGGAAGGCACGTTGGATTTTGCGATGCTGTTCGTGCCCAGTGAAACTGTTTATTACGAATTACTGATGAGCGCGGATTCCAAGGGCGTCATGCTCGACGCTTATTGCCGCGAAAAGAAAATCATCGTGGTTTCTCCAAACACGCTCTATGCCCATCTCTGCGTCATCGACATGGGAATGCGCGGCATGCAAATTGAAGAAAATGCCAAACGGCTCTCCGACAATCTTCGCGGCATGCGCACGCAACTCGATAAGTTCAGCGAATCGTTCGAAAAAATCGGCACGCATTTAAAGAATGTTGGACTCAGTTACGCCGAGGCCGAAAAACGCTTCGACAAAACTTCAATCACTCTGGACACCATGTTGAGCGGAGCGGAACCGCCTCAACCCACGCTTGAAGATGCACAAGGCACGCTAGCCTTGCCGCCAGCTTCCGCAAAGAAGTCTGCTTAATTCAGTTAATACTGGAGTGTCTAGCGGCGGCCTTTGAAGCAGCACAGGTTTCTGCCTCTGTATTCATTCTTTTCGCGCGGCCCAATCCTGCCTAGATATGCGGCGGGCTTTGTGGTGCCACCAACCGTATGGAGATGACAAAGCTTCCTTGTTTGCGTCCCTCGAGTTCAAAAGTCGCACTGTTCTCTTTTCCGCCAGTGGACAACGCGCGTACCGTCGTGCCACCTTGCAGCTCTGCGACTTCTGGCGCAAGATTGCGCGCTTCGAGATTCACTTTCGTGGTGCTCCCTGTAACTCTCACCACGAGTGTTCGTCGTTCACCTGGCGCCAGCGTGGAAGTATTCGCTTCTAAGGCAAGCGTCACAAAAACCACCGTGAATTCCTCGGAAACCTGCTGACCGCATTTCACTTGAACTCTCGCCGGGCCCGGGTCCATCTCCAGGGGTGGAAGCACGGCCAGGTACGCAGGCGAAGAAGCTAAGACCAGTGCCGGAATTCCGCCGATGGTAACGCGGTTTGCGTCGGCGTCGCCGCAAAAACCGTGACCCAGAATTTCCAATCGATCGCTCAACGATGCAGCACGCGGAACCGACGCCACCATCGGAGACGTCGAAGGGATTTCCGCCAGCGAAATAATTGTGCTTGTGACCCGGCCGGTGCGCCCTTCAATGCTGCCGTAAATATTTCCGATGTTCAGGGGTGCAACAAATAAAGCCCTTCCCGTGGCATCTGTCGATATTTTATCGCCATTTGAAAAACTTACGTGCACACCAGGTGTTAGCTTGCCATTGACATCTAACACCGCAAGCGTCGCTCGCTCGCCTGCCACTAACTTCCTGGGAACCAGCAGAATACGGGCGCCTGAAGCGGCAGGAGCTTGTTGTGCCGCACAAAGTGAGGAAATGGCGCCAAGAACGATTGAGACAAGAATCCCGTTTAGGGCAACGCGCGAAGGGATAGGCACATTCGGATTGTAATGGAGTTTTCGGTGCTGAAGAAGAGCATGCCCATCCAAGTCCTAGGACCTGCTTGCAGAATTAACGCCAGAATTAAAGAATGATACGTGATTTGTCCACCGGGACTTTTGGGATTCGGGTATTCTTGCGAACTGGCCCTCCGGCCAGTGTGGCTAATCAGCGAGTAATCACTTGGGTGCAGAGGCTTTCAGAGCGGGTAGGCGTCTGCTAGCGTGGAGTCTATATTGTCGGCAGGGGTGTGTACGCTGGTGGTTCCACGCGTGCTCGCGCATAGCTTGGAAGGAGAGGTCGTGGAGATCGTCAGTGGCGGTGTGAGCGACGTCGGGCGCATCCGGACCAACAACGAGGATTCTTACAAGATCCTCGATTCGTTGAGCCTGTACGTTCTGTCAGACGGTATGGGAGGCGAAGCTCATGGCGAGGTTGCCAGCGCTTTGGCCGTCGAAACCGTCGTCAAATGCTGCACCGAAGCCAAGGAAGACTCCGGTGTCACTCTCCTGGGTGGCACTCCCAATAATTTTGGAGAAAAAACGAAGAAGCTGCAAGGCGCCGTACGGCAAGCGAATTTGAATATTTTCGATTCGGCGCAGAAGAATCCAGCACAGCGAGGCATGGGCGCCACCCTTACCACGGTATGGGCCAGCGCGGATAAGCTGAGCGTTGCGCACGTGGGAGATAGCCGGGCTTATCTGCTGCGCCTGGGGAATTTGCAGCAGTTGACCAGCGATCATTCCCTCGTAGCGGAGCAAGTCAGGCGCGGCATAATCACGGCGCAGCAAGCCGAAGAAAGCGAGATGCAGAGCGTGCTCTTGCGTGCTCTTGGTGCTCACCCCGATGTGGAAGTGGATGTGGACGAAGTCGGCATCTTCCCGGGTGATGTGCTTTTGCTCTGCTCCGATGGACTTACGCGCATGGTGACGGAACCGGAAATTGCCGGCACCTTGCAGGCAGAAACTCGGCCCGCCGCCGCTGCACAGAAATTGGTGGATCTGGCCAATGAAAACGGTGGAATGGACAACATAACGGTTATCGTCGTGCGTTTTCAGGAAGAAGCGAAAAGCTGGTTCTCCTGGTTTCGGCGCGGCTCGGCTAAAAAAGACTAAGCCTCCCTAGGAGGAGTTACGTAATGGCGAAGCTCAGCCTGATGTTTGAAAGTAAGTTAGTGAAAGAAGTGCCCATCGGGAGCCGCCCGGTCACCATTGGGCGTTCTCCGGACAACGATATTCCCATCGACAATCTCGCGATCTCGAATTATCACGCTCGTGTGTATTTTGAAGCGAATCGCCTGGTCGTCGAAGATCTCGACAGTCTGAACGGCACTTTCGTCAACGATCTTCGCGTGGAACGCGCCACACTTCATGATGGCGACTCCATCTGGATCGGCAAGCACAACATCAAAGTCGATGCCACAGGTGATGCTGCGATTCCCTGGGATTCCGGGAGGAAAACCGCCGCTCCTAAAATTAACGAAACCATGGTCCTCGACACAAAAGCGCGGCGCGACATGCTTCAGCAAGCTGCGGCCATGGGCGAGCGCTCGCAATTCTCTCCCAGTCGCATGAAAATGCCCACGCTTGTGGTGCTCAGTGGCAAACTCGACCAGAAAGAATATGTCCTCACCAATCGCCTTACGGTAATTGGCAAGTCTCCCATGGCCACCATCCGCCTCCGTGGCTGGTTCAAGCCCAAAATGGCGGCTCAAATCAACCAGCGTGACGACGGCTATTATCTCGGCACCGGAGACAAGGTTCCTTCCGTCAACGGCACACCCATCTCGGGAACTGTCCGGCTTAACGACGGTGATCTCATCGATGTTTGTGGTGTAAGGCTGAACTTTATTTTCCGGGAATAGTGCTCCTCCTACGATGCCAACTCCCGCTGAAGGAGGTCGACAGGAGCGAAGCGCTTTCCGCTTACGCGAACTGTTTGCCTCGTGGTGGGATCATCGCGTCTCTTTCCTGATCAGCGTCGGAATCACACTGTCAGCTTTCGTCGTCTACTACTTCACCTTTATCGGCGAACGCCCCACTCCCATTTTCACTTTCGTGCAAAGGCTCGAATTGGACGCGCTGGATATGCGGTTCAGCTACCGGCCCGCCAAGGCCACTCCGCATGACCCGCGCATCGTAATCGTTGACATCGATCAGCATTCACAAGAGGTTTTGGGACGCTGGCCTTTTTCACGCTCCAACTTTGCCAGGATGCTGGATGTTCTGAAAAAAGATGAAGCGAAAACCGTCGCCTTCGATATTACGTTCAGCAAGCCCGATCAGAGCGGTGCGGCCATCAGGGAATTGTGGGGCGAACTGGACGCCAGAAAGAAACGCGGCGAAAAAGTCGATCAACAACTCGAAGACCAAGTCAAAGAACTGGTTGTAAAGTTCGATGCGGACAAACAGTTTGGTACGTCCATCAAGAATTTCGGCGCCGTGGTTCTGGGAAGCTATTTCCTCTACACCGACGCGGATATGCGCGGCATGGACGACGCTACCCTGGATAAATACGCGGAGCAGTTGAGTTTTTTCTCGTTTCCGCAGATTCGTCCACTCGATCCACGGCCGGAGATTGGTCAGCGCGACCGCATTAATCTGATCCGTGCATTTGGCAACGAGAGCACCAGCCTGATTCCCCAGGGCGCGGAAGCAAACATTCCTGTACTTGCCGATTCCCTTGGCGGGAACGCATCCTCCACAGGTTTTTTCAATGCGCCCCCGGACGAAGATGGTGTGGTTCGGCGCGCCACCATGGTATTGCCCTTTGGCCGCTCCAAAGATCTAAAGGATTGGGACCTGTACGGCTCGCTGGACGTAGTGGCCACCTCTTCTTATCTGCGGCTAGGCGCGAATGAGTTGATTCTCCAATATGGCGAGCCTGGGGTGGCTGTCATCGAGTTTGGACCAAAGCTGCGCATTATCCCGAACAACGTCGGAATGAAAACAATCAACTACCGTGGGCCTGCGGGTACTTTCCCCCACTATTCCATGGCCGATGTGGTCGAAGGTAAATTCCTGGCAGGCACATTCAAAGACAAACTTGTGCTCGTAGGTGCAACAGCAACGGGCATCGGAGACCTGAAAACCACACCGTATGGCGGTACAAACTATCCCGGAGTGGAAATTCACGCCAACGTCATCGACAACATCCTGAATCAACGGTTCATGCAGCGTGGGCAACGGCAATTCGAGATGGATGCCCTATTGATCTTCCTCTTTGGTATTCCTCTTGGCATTGCCCTGGCGCTGGTTTCTCCAAGATTTATGTGGTTTGGGCTCGCTTTGCTGATTCCTTTCGGAACGTTGAATTATTTCGCCTTCAATCGGGGCTGGTGGCTCAATTTCATCATTCCCGCAGGCACCCTTGCTGCAAACGTCTTGCTCGTTTCGCTCTATCGCGCCCTCGTTGAAGAAAAGGAAAAACGCAAGGTTCGCTCCGCTTTCGGCCAGTACGTCAGCCCGGAAGTCGTTCGACGTTTGCTGGTCGACCCTAGACTCGTGGATCCTCGCAAGACAGAAATCACGGTGATGTTCAGCGATATTAGAGGTTTCACGACCATCTCCGAAAAACTCGACGCTCAGGAGCTCGCACTCTTTCTCAACAGCTATCTTTCCGATATGAGCAAAATCGTCCTCGATACCAGTGGCACGCTCGACAAGTATATCGGTGACGCGGTGATGGCCTTCTGGGGTGCTCCGATCGAAGACGAATTGCACGCCGTCGAAGCCTGCAATGCCGCGCTCAGAATGATGCGCCGCGTTCGGGAAATGCAGAAGGTGTGGGAAGCGGAAGGAAAACCAAAGCTGGATATCGGTATCGGCTTGAACTCAGGTGTAGCCAGTGTCGGCAACATGGGCTCCGAACTCCGATACGGCTATACGGCACTCGGAGATGCGGTCAACCTCTCTTCACGATTGGAAGGCCTGAACAAGGACTATGGAACGCACATTTTAGTCAATGAATCCACATACAAAGCTGCCAGTGATGGCGGCTTTCTCTTCCGCGAACTCGATATCATCCGGGTAAAAGGAAAGCTCCAGGGTGTGACGATCTACGAGCTCAGTGGACTGTTAGAAGATCTGCGCACTGAAGGCAGCCTCGCCGATGTGCAGAATCGCCATGAACTTTTCGCAGCGGCACGGGCACTGTATTCAGCCCGCAAATGGTCTGAAGCTCAAAGCGCCTTCCAGGCCATCCTCAACCGCTGGCCTGACGAGGGACCATCCCGCATGTATTGGAAGCGCTGTCAGGAATATCTATTCGACGAACCGCCAGCGAATTGGGATGGCGTCTTCACCATGACCCACAAGTAGCACCGCCCTATGTTGAGGACCGATCTCTTTCTTTGCTCGGTGAAGGATGCTACGTTACCGTAAATCTCGAGAGCAGAAAGTATAGCGGCGGTCAGAATGGAATTGTTGCGATTTAACGGCGCTGTCGAACGGGATCCCGCTATAAACGCGTGGATGAAACGGCACCAAGGTGAATTGGGAGCCATCGCGCATCAGTGGTTTGAGGTGTTGCGAGAATGCGGAGATGAAGTTCGAGAGCTCTTGCATGACGGCTGTCCGGTTGCCTGCCTGGGAGATGCGCCCTTCGGCTACGTCAATGTGTTCACTTCGCACGTAAGCGTGGGCTTCTTTCAAGGCGCAGCCTTGCCAGATCCGGCCCGATTGTTACAAGGTACCGGTAAGTTCATGCGCCATGTGAAGCTGCGACCGGGAACGCCCACAAACGTCGCCGCCCTGCACAAGCTCATCGACAGTGCGTACTGGGATATGAAGGCGCGCGTCGAAAACGGCTAGCACAGGGAAACGCCTTGAGAGGTAGCCGCGGCTGCCGAAGCACTCTATGCTTTCGTCGATTGATCTTGCGCCAAGATAAAAGGGCCCGCCAACGAAAGTGGGCCCCGCACACGATCTTGATCTTGTCTGCCTGAAGCTCCAGATCCGCCTTAATTCGAGGGCGGCTTTGCCTGTTCGGTCTTTGGTTGGTCTGCGGGCTTTGGCTCTACGGGTTTAGGATCCGCCGGTTTCGCCTCTGTCGCTGGCTTCGGCTCTTCTTTCGGCTTGATGGAAAGTAATTCCACTTCAAACACAAGGGTCGAGTTGGAGGTGATGTCCGGTCCTGCTGCTCGAGCTCCGTATGCAAGATCCGACGGAACGAATAGTTCCCATTTAGAACCTACAGGCATCAACTGCAGTGCTTCTGTCCAACCCTTGATCACCTGACCCACCGGAAATGAAGCCGGTTGGCCGCGCTTATAGGAACTGTCGAATTCCTTCCCATTGAGCAGGGTTCCTTTGTAGTTGCACTCCACCGTGTCCGCAGCTGTGGGTTTCGGCCCTGTGCCATCCTTCAGGATTTTGTATTGCAATCCGCTCGGCAGTGCAACAACACCTTCTTTGGTCCTGTTAGCCGCTAGGAATGCGTCGCCTTCCTTCTTATTCGCGTCTCCAACAATCTTGGCCTTCTCTTCCTGCTTCGCCCGCACCTCGGTCTGAAGCGCTGTCAAAGCCGCTTGAGCTTCCTCGTCCGTCAATTGCGGTTTCCCTGCCAAACCATCCTTCAGTCCGCGAGCAAGAATTGCAGGATCGACATCGACGCCTTGCGCTTTCATTCCTTTTGCCATGCTCATACCAATCGCGTAGCTTGCTTTGTCCTTCGTTGTTTTCAACGGCAGCGGCGCGGGCTTTGTCGTTGCCGTACCGGTCTTGGCGGCAGGAGTCTTTCCGGCCTGAGTCTTTGCGGCCGGCGCTGTCGCTGCTGGCGTTTGGCCCGTCGCAGCCTTGGCCGCCGGTTTCGCTGGCGGAGTTTGGGTAGTGGTGGCGGGCGCCGGGTCTTGCGCATTTGCGGGCAAAGCCAGCGCGATCGCCGCGAGTAAAGTGATTAGCAATGATTTGTGTGATTTATGCATTTTATTATTGTTGCATTGCCTTACCACGTTCGCAAATCGAGACGTTACCCCAAGTTACCAGAAATCGCCTCTCGTGACCTTCCCAATCAGGCCGGCCCCATTGCTCGATAGAAAGATCTGTTGCCAGCTATCGGCGATGGCAATGGATGGACGTCTAAGGTGGCGCGTACCCAAAACACCTGCTTTTTGAGTCTAATGAAAAGACATATAGTGTATGGTACTTCGCCTGCTAGGCGGCATCAGTTGCAGGCAAGCGGCGGATAAAAGGTCTCTCAGTTAATTTATGTGGATTGTACGCTTAGCGCTAGCCAGGCCTTATACCTTCATCGTGATGGCGCTGGTTATCATTCTACTGACTCCCGTCGTCCTGCTGCGGACACCAACGGATATTTTTCCAGACATCAACATCCCTGTAATCAGTCTGGTTTGGACCTACAACGGCCTGCAACCACAGGAGATTGAACAACGCATCACCTCTCCCGTTGAACGCGGTATCAAAACACTGGTCAGCGACGTTGAGCACATCGAGTCCCAATCTCTTGGCGGCATCGCCGTCATTAAAGTTTTCTTCCAGCCAGGTGCGAATATCCAGACTTCGCTTGCGCAAACCGCGGCCATCTCCCAAACATTTTTGCGCTTTCTGCCGCCGGGCACTACGCCTCCCCTGGTGATTATCTATTCCGCTTCTACAGTGCCGGTCATCCAGATCGGCTTGACCAGCAACACGCTGAGCGAGCAGCAGATCTTCGACTACGGCAACAATTTTATCCGCACGCAGCTCGCTACCGTGCCCGGCGCCGCCTCTCCCTTTCCTTATGGGGGCAAGCAGCGCCTGATTTCCGTGGATATCGATTTCACCGCCTTGCAGGCTAAGAATCTCTCGGCCGTCGATATCGTTAACGCGGTCAACGCGCAGAATCTTATTCTTCCGACAGGAACTGCAAAAATTGGTTCACTCGAATATAACGTCGAGATGAACGGCAGCCCCCGAAGTGTTTCTGAGCTTAATGATCTTCCGGTGAAAACGGTCAATGGCTCTACGATTTATCTGCGTGATGTCGCGCACGTCCGCGATGGGTTTTCACCGCAAACCAATGTGGTCCTTACCAACGGCCAGCGCGGCGTGCTGATGAGTATCTACAAAATTGGAAACGGTTCCACCCTCTCCATCGTAGACCGCGTTAAGCAAATGTTGATTGATTCGAAGGCAGCGTTTCCGGAAGGTCTGAATGTCACGAACTTCTTCGACCAATCCGTTTTCGTGCGTGCCGCGATTCAGGGTGTCTTGCGCGAAGCGTTGATCGCCGCGTGCCTCACGGCATTTATGATCCTGTTATTCCTTGGGAACTGGAAGAGCACTCTGATTATCGCGATTTCCATCCCGCTATCAATTCTCGTCAGCGTGCTTTGCCTCAGCGCCCTCGGCGAAACCATTAACATCATGACGCTGGGTGGACTGGCATTGGCTGTGGGAATCCTCGTCGATGACGCCACGGTGGAAATCGAGAACATCAACCGAAATCTCGCTATGGGCAAAGAAACCGTTCAGGCCATTCTTGATGGAGCTCAGCAGATCGCCGTCCCTGCGTTCGTTTCCACGCTCTGTATCTGCATCGTTTTCATTCCGATGTTCTTTCTTTCGGGCGTTGCCAAGTTTCTTTTCGTGCCGCTGGCCGAAGCCGTGATCTTCGCGATGCTGGCCTCCTACATGTGGTCGCGCACCATTGTTCCAACCATGGCTATGTACCTATTGAGTGCCGAGGATGAATACATCGCCGAGTTGCACAAGGGCGAGAAGATGGGATTCTTCCGGCGCTACCAACAGGGATTTGAGCACGCCTTCGAGCGATTCCGCAGCGGCTACCGTCATGCGCTGTCCACTGCCCTCGATCATGCTGTCCTCTTCTCGATCTGCTTCCTGGCTTTCTGCGTGCTGTCTGGAGGCATCACCTTCTTTTTGGGACGCGATTTCTTTCCTCAAGTTGACGCAGGACAAATTCGTCTCCACATGCGTGCCCGGACGGGCTTGCGCGTAGAAGAGACTTCTCGCCTGGCCGACTTGATTAATGCGGATATTCGTCGAACCATTCCTGAAAAAGATCTAGTCACCGTGATCGACAACATTGGTGTCCCGTATTCGGGCATTAACCTCACCTACAGCAACTCCGGCACCATCGGAACCTGTGATGCTGAGATTCTGGTGCAGCTAAAGCCAGAACGTGGCAGATCTACAAGCGATTACATCAATATTCTGCGCAAACGCCTCCCCGATGAATTTCCCGGTGTTCAGTTCTTCTTTCAGCCTGCGGATATCGTGACTCAGATTCTGAACTTCGGCACCCCGGCTCCTATCGACGTCCAAATCACTGGCCAAAATCAGATGGGGAATTACGCTGCAGCAATGAAACTGGCAAACCAGATGCGTCATATCCCCGGCGCTGTGGATGTTCACGTTCAACAAGCATTCGACGGGCCAACGCTCTTCATGGATATCGACCGCACACGTGCGCAATACATTGGATTGCAGGCCAAAGACGTCGCGCAAAACGTGCTCGTCTCGCTCTCCTCTAGCTTCCAAACTGCGCCCAATTTTTGGCTCGACCCGAAAAATGGCGTTAGCTACAGCGTGGCGGTTCAGGCTCCTCAGTATCGCGTGGACTCTCTGCAAGCGCTGAATAACACTCCGATCAGCAACAGCCAAGGTTCGTTCACGCCTCAGATCCTCGGCAATCTCGTAAGAACTTCCACCGTTGCCCGTCCAGCTTCGATCTCTCACTACGATGCCCAGTCCATGATCAATGTCTACGCTTCGGTGAACGATCGTGACCTCGGCAGCGTCGCCAACGAGGTGACCCGTCTCAAAAATGACATCGAAAAAGAGCTTCCCCGCGGAAGCCGGATCGTCATTCGTGGCCAGGTGCAAACCATGGCTAGTTCCTTTTATGGTCTTGGAATTGGACTGGTTGGAGCGATCGTCCTGGCCTATCTGTTGATCGTCGTCAATTTCCAATCATGGCTCGATCCATTCATCATCATCACGGCTCTTCCGGGAGCGCTTGCGGGGATTTGCTGGATGCTGCTTGTTACTCACACTACGTTGAACGTGCCTTCGCTGACCGGCGCCATTATGTGCATGGGCGTGGCCACTGCCAACAGCATTTTAATGGTATCGTTTGCTAGAGAACAGATGAACGAAGGCAAGTCGCCTTATGAAGCGGCACTCGAGGCGGGCTTCGTGCGCATTCGACCCGTGATTATGACGGCTCTCGCCATGATGATCGGTATGATTCCCATGGCCATTGGTCTCGGTGAAGGTGGCGAACAGAACGCGCCCTTGGGCCGCGCGGTAATCGGCGGCTTGCTGTTTGCCACTCTGGCTACCCTGTTTTTTGTACCCTGTGTGTTTTCCATCATTCACGGGTCGTTAGAGCGCAGAAGATATCGCAACGCCACCGCGCAGACGTCAACGACATAAGGGCTGAAACTTTTTGTTGTCTACGGAGAAGTGCTGATCATGAGTGAAGTGCGAGCCCAATCTAACCAAGGGTCCGATGGCCAGCCTCAGAAGAAGAGCCGCGTGTTCCTGGTGTTTCTGGCAATGGTCGCCGTCTTAATCTTTGTCGCTGTTGTGCTTATGTTTCAGCGTAAGTCACAATATCAGGCACTAGCGAAGGAAACGGAAGAATCCACGATTCCCACGGTTGCCGTGGTGCGACCTGTCCCGGAACCAGGTGATGAGAAACTCGTCCTTCCAGGGACGCTCCAGGCTTACGTGGAATCTCCCATTTATGCACGGACAAGCGGATACCTCCGAAAGTGGTACCACGATATTGGTTCGCGGGTAAGCAAGGGGGAAGCGCTCGCTGACATCGACACTCCAGAAGTCGATCAGCAATTGGATCAGGCGAAAGCTGATATGGCAACGGCACTGGCAAATGTCCACCTTGCGGAAATCACCGCCACACGGAATTCCGAGCTTTTGAAGACCAACGCAATTTCCAAGCAGGAGGCCGACAACTCCAGTGGCGATCTGGCCGCCAAACGCGCGATTGTACAATCCTCGGAGGCCAACGTACGCCGTCTGCAGGAGCTGAAATCATTTCAGCGTGTTTCCGCACCATTTAGTGGCGTCATTACCCGCCGAAACGTCGACATCGGCACCTTGATCAATTCCGGCAACGGGGGCGCCGCGCAGCAGCTCTTTTTCCTAGCACAGACAGATCCAATCCGCGTTTTCGTCAACGTCCCCGAGTCATCTGCAGCCTCCATTCGCCCAGGCATCGGCGCGTATCTCGAGCTCACTCAGTATCCCGGACAGAAGTTTGAAGGCAAGGTGGTACGGACTTCGGAATCGATCGATCTCTCCACTCGCACACTGAACACGGAAGTGGATGTGCCGAACAAAGGCGGCCAGTTGCTTCCCGGCGGATTCGCCCAAGTACATTTGCAGGTGAAGGCTACGGGCCAGCGTTTGCAGGTTCCCGTCAATTCCCTTCTCTTCCGACAGGAAGGACTGCGCGCCATTGTCATTGACGCAAACAACACAGCCCGGCTGCGCCCGTTGGTCATTGGCCGCGATTATGGAACTACTCTCGAGGTATTGGGCGGACTCAAGGCCGACGACTGGATCGTCCTGAATCCCCCGGATTCGCTGGAAGATGGCCAAGCGGTACATGTCAAACAGATTGCAAATCCGACGATCGCGACTCCTCCACCTGCACAAGCCAAGCCGCAGGGCAATTCCGCTCCGGCTGCAAAAAAGCCCTGACCGCGCAACAAGTCTGCATACTTCCGAAAACTTTGGGAGTTTGAAAGCGAGCGCACGACCCGACAATCTGCCAGAATTGTTCTAGCGCTTATGGTCACAAAAGAAGACATCGCAAACGCCGTGGCGATTCTGCGTTCGGGGGGATTGGTTGCGTTTCCCACCGAAACGGTCTACGGACTCGGCGCAAATGCTCTTGATGCGGACTCCGTGCGCAAGATTTTTGCGCTAAAAGGCCGTCCCTCGACAAGTCCTTTGATTGTCCATGTCGCATCCATTGCGCAGGCGCGCGATTTAGCCTTGGAGTGGCCTGACGAGGCGGAACGACTGGCATCGGAATACTGGCCGGGCCCTCTCACTTTAGTAGTGCCAAAAAAAACTCTCGTACCCGACGAAGTGACTGCTGGATTGCCGACAGTCGGCCTGCGTATTCCTCGCCATCCGATCGCCCTCGAACTACTCCAGGCGGTAAATTTGCCGATTGCTGCCCCCAGCGCGAACCGGTTCACTCAGCTTTCGCCGACAACGGCGCAGCATGTTCGCGAAGCTTTTGGGGAGAGCACACCGTTTCTGCTTGATGGTGGCCCGTGCGAGGTCGGAATTGAATCAACTGTAGTGGCGGTTACAAGGGATGGATTGGAAGTATTGCGCCTGGGTATGACCTCGGTGGAAGAAGCTGTTGCATCCCTTGAGTCTACCTCGGAAGCACATCGCGCTCCGGGGCAGCACCAGAAACACTATAGCCCGCGCACGCGTGTGCTGCTTGTGAGTGAAGGCCGTCTACCGGATCACGGAGACGGAGCGTATCTGTATGTGCACACCAAAGCCACCGCCACCTTTGCGAAACAAATGCCGGAAACCCCTGAACTCTACGCAGCGCAACTCTATACATCCTTGCATGAACTCGACGCCCAACACTTCGACTGGATTGCCGTGGAAATGCCCCCACACGCCCCGGAATGGGCCGCTATTCGAGATCGCCTGACACGCGCGGCTTGCTAAAACTCATTCCCCAGAGCAGGACATTTCGCGGTAGAATCCGGGCGTCCCGAACCGCAGAGAAGGAAATCTATGAGCAGCCCCATACCAATACGTACAGTACTGCTTTTCGCCCTCCTCATTGTTGCCATCGCCCTGGTCTTTGGGGTGGCTACTCATGCTCGCCCGCAAGCCACCTCAGCAAGCCAGGACAAGCCATTTGTGATTGAGTATTACTACAAGGCGAAATGGGGACACGCCGACGAATTCCTGACGCTCTTCAAGAAAAATCATCTCCCACTTTTGAAGAAGCAAGTCGAGATGGGCAGAATGCTAAGGGTCTCCGTGGTACAACCCGTTTACCATACGACGGAAGATGGTCGCTGGGATTTTCGGGTCACCATCGTCTACAAAAATGCCGCTATCGCGCACGATTCTTTCGATTCAGGATCCCTCATCAGACAACTTTATCCGGATCAGGAGAATTACAGGAAAGAAGAGCAGCGGCGGTTTGAAATCCTGGACGCACACTGGGATTTGCCGATTAAAGACGTCGATACCGATTCACGCTAACAAGTTTCAGGACAACGCTACAAGATACTTGGGTCGATCCCCCGAGATCGACCTTTTGTTTTACACTCACAGATTATCCAGAAAGAATTGTGTCACGCGGTTCATCAGCACACGCCTAGCCGGAAGGTCGCCGACCCCGTGGCCTCTGCCGGGGAACGGCATCACCTCGACGTATTTCCCGCTTTTGATCATTTGATCGATCAACGAGAGCGTGTTTGAGAAGTGCACATTGTCGTCGCCCGTTCCATGAGCGATCAGCAGTTTGCCTTTCAGACCTCCGGCATTTTTAATCGGAGAAGACTCATCGTAACTTTCTTCATGCTTCGGCGGTACGCCGATGTATCGCTCGGTGTAGATCGTGTCGTAGAAGTGCCAGTCTGTGACCGGCCCTCCGGCAAATCCGGCCTTGAACAAATTGCCCGCCTCAAACATGGCATGGAGAGTCATATGTCCACCGTAGCTCCATCCCCAGATTCCGATTCGATTTGCATCTACGAACGGCTGATCGTGCAGCCAGGCAACGCCATCGCGCTGGTCGGAGAGCTCCTGAGCGCCAAAACGAAAATGGATGGGTTCTTCGAACAAGTGGCCGCGGCCGGCAGAGCCACGATTATCGAGCGAAAAAATGATGTACCCCTTCTGCGCCATCATCTGATGCCAAAGGAACGTAGAACCTTCCCAGACGTTGAGCACCACCTGAGCGTGTGGTCCTCCGTAGGTATAAACCAGCACAGGATATTTTTTGTTTGCATCGAAGTTCGGCGGCTTGATCATTGAGCAGTTCAGCGCTACGCCGTCATGAGACTTCACCGTGAAAAACTCGACGGGAGAAAGGTGATAAGCCGCAAGATTGGCCGACCGGTTGTTTTCGTTCACCGTCGCGGTCCTGGTGCCATCCGAATGATAGATGTCCTGTCGGGGAGGGGTCATCGAATTGGAATAAGTGTCCGCGTAGAAAGCGGAGTTTGGCGAAAACTGTATCGCGTGCATTCCGTCCTGTTTGGTTACCCGAGAGAATCCCGAACCGTTCAGTGCCGCGCGGTACAGATGCCGCTCGAGAGGAGTCTTTTCCGTTGCCGTGAAATAGATCAGCCCCTTTCCTTCGTCAACGGAATCAGTCCCGGTGACTTCCCACTCGCCTTTAGTTACCTGCGAGAGTTGCTTCCCATTCAAGTCGTAGAGATACAGATGACGGTAGCCGGTCCGTTCACTCGACCACAAAAAGCGATTGGAGTTCTTGAAAAAGTAAAGAATGTCGCTGACGTTGATCCAGTATTGATCTTTTTCCGTAAGCAGGATTGTCGTTCTGCCCGTGCTCGCATCGGCAAGCAACAGATCGAGCACGGTCTGATCGCGATTCAATCGCTGGATCGCCACTCGCTTCGAATCGGGTAGCCAGTTGACCCGTGGAATGTACATGTCGGTCTCTTTGCCCGTATCCATCCATCGAGCTTCACCACCGGTCACGGAAGCCACGAAAACGCGCACAACAGGATTATTCCCCCCCGCGACCGGATAGCGTTGCGGCTCAACCTCGCCACTGTAGGAATTGAAATCCAGCAAAGAGAATTGACTGACCTTCCGCTCATCCATCTCCAGATACGCAATGGATGACGAATCCGGCGACCACCAGTACGCAGTGGTAGTCTCCAATTCCTCCGGGTAGACCCAATCCAGTTCGCCTTTGCGAACTTCTTCCGTTCCACCTGTAGTGATTTCGTGTTCTTTTCCATCCAGAGTGCCGACCAGCCAGAGGTTGTGATCGCGCACAAAGCTCACGAATTTCCCATTTGGAGAGATTTTAGGATCGGCAAGTTCGGCCTTCCCGTTCACCAGCACGCGTCCTGCTTGCGATTTCAGGTCGAACCACACCAGCGCATTCGCACTTTCCAATAAAAGTGCTTCTCCCGTCGGCGACCATTGGTATTGCGAGGGCGCGTGACGCCCGAGTCCCGTTGCTTGCGAGTCCTTTCCTTCTACCTTTGGCAACACGGACTCCAGTTTTTCCGCAGACAAAAGTAGGGAGCGTTGTCCTGCGGCGGCATCGATCGCCACGAGCTCTGATTTGGCGTCTTTGCCGGAACCTTTCGCTTCAAAAAAGCTGAGTTTGCTGCTATCAGGCGACCATGCCACTCCTGAATTGAGACGCCCGCTCAGGCTGGGCTGGCTGTAGATGCGATCGACGGTGAGGATCCCTGTTGGAGCAGCAATTGCACCATTCCCCGCCGGCTGTTGCGCAGCAACTGTGATGGGCAGCAGGAATGCCGCGGCAGAAAAACCAGCAATCAGCCAACCCTTCATCAGACGAACGGAAGTAAACATGGACTCTCCTTCATGGACGGAACACGCATTTCGACCTCTTGGAAAAGGGATGCGCTTCGCTCTATCCTGGCGGCCAACGGAAATTTCTTCCGCCGAGCAAATGCAGATGCAGATGAAAAACCGATTGTCCCGCGCCGCTGCCATTGTTGAAAACAGTCCGATAGCCGGAAAGCAGATTCCGTTGCTTCGCAAGTTTCGCGGCGACCAATTGCAGCTTCCCCAATAACGCCTCTTCCTCGGCCGTAGCATCGTGCAAAGCGGCAAAGTGTTTACGCGGACAGATCAGGATGTGTGTCGGAGCTTGCGGGCTGATATCTTCAAACGCAAACACATCTTCGTCATCGTAGACCAGCTTTGCGGGAATCTCCTTGGCCGCTATTTTGCAGAACAGGCAGTTTTCGCTCATTTACTCACTCCTGAAGGCACGCCTTCATCCAATCGCAGAACGATTGGCTTGAAGTCTTCCTTTTCGCGCAGCTTCTCGCCGAATTCGCGGGCCGCATCTTCACCGGAGATTTTCCCAACTCGAACGCGGTAGAACGGACCATCGAGAGCATCAAACGTCTGAATGAAAATTGGATTGTACAATGCGCTCAAACGATCGCGAAGCCTCTCTGCATTCGCTCGATCCTTGAACGCCCCCACCTGTACTGTGAAGAATCCTGCTGTGACATCGACGTTTCCCAAAACCTCAAGGCGAACGGGCACCACACCAGGTCCTATCGATTCGATTTCGCGCGCTGCCGCTAAAGAAAGATCGATGATGCGGTTATCGACAAATGGCCCGCGGTCCGTGATTCGCACTGTCGTCGACTTCCCGTTGTTCAGGTTCGTCACGCGCACCATCGTTTCAAACGGCATCGTTCGGTGCGCGGCCGTCAGTTTATACATGTCGTAAACTTCGCCGTTCGAGGACCGGCGTCCGTTGAATGGATCACCATACCAGGATGCTTTGCCCTCTTCTGTGTAACCGGCAGCTACCGGTGGCGGCGGTGTTTTTGAACGTTTCGGCCGGGGAGTAGGACTTGCTGCCGCAGGGGGCGCGGAGGCATTTGCACCGCTCTTGGAAGCGTCCGACGCAGCCGCAGGTTCTGTGGCAGGTTGCGTGGTGCCAGGAACGGGTTGTCGATGACCTGCAACTGGCCGCTTGGGCCCGCAGCCTGCAGCTAGAGCCGTCGACAAAACAAGGAGCGAGAAAAGGCGGAGACGGTCCAAGTTCACGGTTTCGGTTCTTGAGTATTGGGAGGTGCCTGGCTGGCGGACGCTTGACGATTTGCGATTCGCGTTTCCAGTTTTTTCGATGCTTCGGCTAGCTTCTCGGACGCTTCCCGAAGAAATTGGGCGGTGCGTCGCTCCGTTTCCGGTGCTACTTCGTCCTCCACATACTTGCGGAGCCGGGTGAATTCTTCATCCAGTCTCTTGCCGATTTCTTCGAATTTGTCCATGAGCCGTCCTTGCGCCGGAACATTAGGCGCGATTCCGGTATTATAGGAACGCGCAAAACAGCGTGCAAGGAGGAGTGTTGCCCCTTCCCTACAAATGGCAGATACGTGTTGACCGGCTAAAGAAAATGTTTGGAGGCAAAGGCGACGACCAGCCACGCCCTCAACTCTGCCCGTCTTGCGGTGTGCTCGTCGGAGTCACCGCAACTCGTTGCCATGAGTGCGGCGCCAATCTGCGCTTTGGCCTTGCTGCATGGAGCAAAGGACTATCTGAATTCTTCGGCGGCCATGCTCCGGTCACTTCTGCGCTCCTGATTGCAAATGTTCTCATGTTCGGCGTCAGCATGATTCGCTCCATCAAGGCAGGAAGCGGATTTGGATTGATGGGGGGTATGAACGGCATTGAACTCTACAAACTGGGCGAGAACATTCCTCATGATTGGCCAGGTTGGGGCTGGTGGAGACTCGTACTGGGGACTTATCTCCACGGCGGCCTGCTGCATATTGGAATGAATATGTTCGTACTGCTCGATATTGCGCCTGTCGTCGAGGAGGTCTACGGCTCGGCGCGCTTCCTGTTTCTCTATACCGCCTGCGGCTTCGGTGGGTCGCTGTGCAGCACCTACTTTGGATCCCACCCTTCGGTCGGAGCCAGCGGCGCAATTCTCGGTATCATCGGTTTACTTCTCGCCATCACCACAAAACGCAGTGGTGCACAAATTCAGGCAATGCGTTCCCGTTTGATCTCTTGGGTCGTTACGATCTTTGCCTTCGGCTTCCTCGTTCCTGGAATCGATGGATGGGGCCACTTCGGTGGATTTGTGACCGGCTTTGCTCTTGGAAAGCTATTTGCGGATCGCGAACCCGCCCCTGGTCCAGAACGCACGCGCGCTTACCTTCTTGGCTGGGTGGCGTTTGCCGTAGTTGCCGCAGCATTCGCGATGATGTTCATCCATTTGCACGACCCACTTCCTCTGGGTAATTGAGGAAGGTTCGGTTTACGACGCGTGCAAACGCCGCGCCACCACAAACGAGTAGTGGAACCCAGAGATCGTCACCAACGCAGCCACCAGGTAGAAAAGATAGTGCGTTAACAAGGTGACGTTATCGGCAGGATAGGCCGCTCCGAGAACGGCAAAAAATACCAACGAAATCTCAAAGAAAGTCGTCGCCTTCCCCAGCAAACTCGGCGGAAACGGCCGATACCCCTGAATGAGAAGAATGACCGCGGCCACGATTAACATCAATACGTCGCGGCTCAGCACCATGACCGTCAACCACCACGGCAGCTTCTTCTCCATTGCCAGCACCACGAACGAAGAAGACAGCAGCAGTTTGTCGGCAATCGGATCGAGATAAGCCCCCAGCGCCGATTTCTGATGCAGGGTCCGCGCCAGAAGGCCGTCCACCGCATCGCTTCCCGCCGCAATCACCAGCACCAGCAGTGCCCAGCGGTACTCTTCATACAGGATCAGGATCAGAAAAAACGGCAGGATGCCGAGACGCAGAAACGTTATCTGATTCGGAACCGTCCAGATGCGGGCTTTCATTTCCTAGAGAATAGCGTAGTTCACGCGAATTGAGCGAGGTATTCGGTCAGGGAACGGCCCAGCTTGCGTTGGAATATATCGCCCATCGACGGAATCGAACCTGCAGGCTCATCCAGGGAGATGCGTTCCACACGCGTCATAGGGAAAAACACGGTAGGCAGGCCTACCCGCTCTCCGTCGGGCTCGTTCAACTGCCGAACAAAGTGATCAAAGGAATTCAGGTCGATGCCGCGAACGGTCACGCCACTGGGATTGATCTCCAGCAGAATGCCCCACACTTTTTCTTTGGGTGAATGAAGACTGATAATGACGATGGAGTTGGGGTTCATGACCTGCCTTTATGGTGACCGTACTCTTAGTTTACTGCAACGCTTCCCATCAGTGCGCTTCAACCTTCAACCAGGATTGCGTTAGCATAACTTTGTAGCGGCCGCCTTCTGAGGCAGGCTTCTTTTCTTCAAACCCTCATCCGAGCGGGCCCGCCAGGTGGCAACCGAAGCTTTGGCTCCGTGAGACTCTGCACTTCCGCCAGGGTGGTGTCCGGCGCGATTTCTCGAAGTAGTAAGCCTTCTACAGTCACATCAATGAAGGCAAGTTCGGTCACAATGTGATCGACCACTTCCACGCCAGTCAACGGCAGAGTGCATTTCTTCAAGATTTTGGGCTTATTGTCACGCGTGGCGTGCTCCATGGCGATGAACACGCGCCGGGCACCGGCAACCAAATCCATTGCCCCACCCATGCCCTTCAACATCTTCCCGGGAATCGCCCAATTCGCCAGTGTGCCACGCTCGTCGACTTGCAATGCCCCCAGCACAGTGAGATCGACGTGGCCGCCACGAATCATCGCAAACGAATCCGCAGACGAAAAATAGGCGGCGCCCGCCAGTTCCGTGATGGTCTCCTTGCCCGCATTGATCAGGTCAGGATCGATTTGCGGCTCCAATGGATATGGCCCCACACCCAGCATCCCGTTCTCGGATTGCAGAATTACATCCATCCCGGCAGGAACGTAGTTCGCCACCAGCGTCGGCATCCCGATGCCCAGGTTGACGTAAAATCCATCGCGCAATTCCTGCGCAATTCGCCGCGCGATTCGTTCCCGTTTTTGTTCTTCAGTCACTTGTAGTGTCCACCGAAAAATATAAAATTTGAATCGCAAGTCACAGTTTTCGTACGGTGCGTTTTTCAACGCGCTTTTCGTAATCGGTGCCTTGAAAAATCGCATTCACGAAAATCCCTGGCGTGTGCACCGTATCGGCATCGAGTTGCCCCGGTTCCACCAGGCGTTCGACTTCAGCGATCACGTAATCCGCAGCCGTCGCCATCATCGGATTAAAATTCCGCGCTGTCTTGCGAAATACGAGATTTCCCCACCGGTCGCCTTTCCAAGCTTTGATGAACGCAAAGTCACCACGCAGCGCGCGCTCCAGCACAAATTGCCGCCCATCGAATTCACGCGTCTCTTTGCCCTCCGCCACCATCGTGCCGTATCCCGTTGGCGTGTAAAACGCGGGGATCCCCGCACCGCCAGCCCGCAATCTCTCGGCCAAAGTGCCTTGGGGATTAAGTTCCACTTGCAACTCTCCGCTCAACACGAGCCGCTCAAATAATTTGTTCTCACCGACGTATGTCGAAATCATTTTCTTCACTTGGCGATTCTGCAGCAGCAATCCAATACCAAAATCATCTACACCCGCATTGTTGCTGACGATGGTGAGGTCTTTCGTCCCCTTTCGCCTCAAAGCTGCAATCAGATTTTCTGGTATCCCGCACAATCCAAACCCGCCCAGTAATAGGGTCATCCCGTCGTGCAGATTGGCGATGGCGTCGTCAGCGGATACGATTCGTTTGTCCATCTTCCCGTCCGAGGTCCTCACTACGCTACTTCGCGCAAAAAGTTTACTCCACTTTTCGCAATTGCGCAGGTGCCAGCCATGCACTCAGACCCGAATCAACTCGCTATTACGCGAATCTATGGAACGTAAAGTCAGACGGCGAAGGTAGTCGCGGCATAGACTCTATCCTGACATTTTTCTTTAGCTGGCGTTTAGCGTGGCCGCGCGGAACACCTGAGGCGTGGTGCCCGTAATTTTGCGGAAGGCGCGCGTGAAATGGCTCTGGTCTGAAAATCCTGTCGACAAGCTAATTTCCACCAACGACATCTCGCGATTCATCAGCAGCCCGAATGCCGTCCGCGCCCTCAAGCGATGAATGTATTCTCCGATCCCTTCACCCTGGAAGCGCCGAAACACGCGTGACAGGTATACAGGGTGCACTCGCACTTCCTGGCTCAGTTCGTCCAAAGTCAGCCGGCCGCAATGTTCCGCTTGTAACTTATCCAGGAGCCTTCCAAACCAGGCAGGCGGTTTGCGCCTTTCCTCCCCCGGCAAACGCGCAGCCAGTGCCACCATTTCCGACAACAGGCTCTCCACACAAAGGGCGTCAGGTGCAGGCGTCCCAAACGTAGCGCGAAGCAACTTCATTCCCAGCCAGACCATTCTGCCGCCACGGGAATCTTCAGTCGCCTTGTTCAAATCAGAGGAGCACTCGGCGATGCGCCGTTTCCAATCCGCGCGCAACTCGATGTGAAAGAAACGCACTCCTTGCGGCCCAATTTCGTCCTGGTGCGGTACGCCCGCCGGACGGAACATGATAGAACACGGTCCAAACTGCTTGCTCTCTCGGCCGTAACGCTCCCCATATTGCCCCGCCAGCAGTAGTCCAAAAAATGGCAATTCGTGTGAGTGGCAGGGCAGTCGACGAGGGATGGGGTGTCGAAGATCGGTGAAGATCGCTCCCGAATGCAGGACCCTTCCCTTCACCGCTCCATAAAAGTCGCCGCTAGCGAGTCGATTTTCACCAGCGGGCATGGAGCGCGAATCCGACATGGGGCCTCAGTTTCCCCCACTCAGGGGAGAGGTTGTGATTGTTCTAGACGGCCCCAGTTCAAATCCGTTAGGGTAGGGCCTCAGGAGAAGTCTCCGTGCCGGAGGATTGGCTATGAAACGAAATGGCTTGATACTTAGCATCTTGTTTACGGTGTTGTTCTTGGCCGCGCACGTGCCTCCTTCGACCAAAGCCAAAGACCCAGACAGCGCCACTCCCCAATATACGGCGGATGGCCGCTTGATGTTCCCGGAACATTACCGGGAATGGGTGTACCTCAGCACCGGCATTGACATGAACTACCGGCCCGACGCGGGCATGGGTCATTCCATGTTCGACAATGTGTTCGTCAATCCAGAGGCGTGGAAATCCTTCCAGGCAACCGGCACGTGGCCAGACAAGACCATGCTTGTGCTGGAAGTTCGTGGTGCTGGCAGCAAGTCCTCCATCAACAAAGCGGGACATTATCAGACAACGGAAGTGATGGGCCGCGAGGTCCACGTCAAAGATGAGGCGCGTTTCTCTGAAACAGGCAAGTGGGCCTTCTTCGGCTTTGAGGATGATAAGCCTGCACAGATGATCATGAAGGAGATGAACTGCTACTCATGCCATCAGCAGCACGCCGCCGTTGACACTACTTTCGTACAGTTTTATCCAACGCTGATTGAGCTGGCAAAGAGGAAGGGGACGCTTAGCCCGGCCTATTTGAAAGAAGAGACTGAAGCAGCGAAATAAAGCACCAAACCGCGGTCAGAGGCTGCGGAGCAGCTTGTAAAGTTCGTTGGCAGAGTCGAAATCAGCTTCCAGATCGCGAGAAGCGAGCCGCTCCCGCAACTCATCCAGGCGGCGGGCATACAAATCGAGCGCTGCGGAAAGCACTTCCCTGTTAGTGAGCACGATATCGCGCCATGTGGAATAGGGACTGCCTGCCAGACGCAGCGAATCGCGCAGTCCAGGCCCAGCCAGGGTAATGGGTAATCCGTTTTCGTCCAGATGATCGTAGAGAAACGATCCCAGAGCCACGGCGGCGAGTTGTGGCAGGTGAGAAGCCATGCCGACGGCATAGTCGTGTTGCTGCGCTCCCAGCCAAAGTGCACGGGCGCCCAACTTCTCCAGAATCTTTACAAACGCCGTTACTCTCGCATCATGCACTTCATCCGAAGCGCCAATTAAGGCATAGGTGGCATTGTGAAAGAGATCTGCGTCGGCGTGTGCAATACCGGAAAATTCCCGCCCTGCCATCGGGTGGCCTCCAAGAAAGAGCGGACCAGCCTCTGCATGGAACACTTCGCAGGCAGACTGATGAATGCGCAGTTTGGTGCTGCAAGCATCGGTGATCAGGGCGCGGGGAGCGGCGTGACGCGCAATCTCCGGAAACAGATCGATGGTCACACTGATGGGAAGTGCGATATAGACAAGGTCCGCGTTGTTGATCGCCGGGGCAAGCTCGCCTGAAAAGGCATGATGGATTGCGCTGCGGGAATGGGCTTCGTGCACAACTTCCCCGCGATCCCAGCCGGAGACAACTATGTCCGGGGTGAACTTGCGCAGTGCAAGAGCGAACGAACCCCCGATGAGGCCGGTGCCTAGAACCGTGACACGCTGAATCAAGTGAGCCATGCGCGGTTATACGTTATCAGCCTTTCGGGCATTGAAAGCAAGGGGATAGCGAATTGGCTTGCGTTCAGTACGACCGGATCCTCAACATCACAAGCCAAAAAACTTAGCCGATGGTGCGGCCTACCGCGGGAGCAATAATCCGAATTTCCGCCATCAATTGCTCGAAATGCGCAGGGTCAAGAGACTGGGCTCCATCAGACAAGGCGTGGTCGGGGTCGTTGTGAACTTCGATCAGCAAACCATCGGCTCCGGCCGCCACGGCTGCCCGGGCCATCGGTGCGACCTTGTCGCGACGTCCTGTGCCGTGCGAGGGGTCAGCCACAATCGGCAGGTGCGAAAGTGCCTTGATGACGGGAATCGCGGCGATATCCAAGGTATTTCGTGTATAGGTCTCAAAGGTTCGAATACCGCGCTCGCACAGAATCACGTTGAAGTTTCCGCCGGCTAGAATGTACTCCGCACTCAGCAGCAGCTCTTCAATCGTCGCAGACATGCCCCGCTTCAGCAGCACCGGCTTCTGCACTTCTCCCAATGCACGCAGTAAGAAATAGTTCTGCATGTTGCGGGCGCCGACCTGAAAAATGTCCACGTATTCGCTCATCATCGGGATCTGCGAGAGGTCCATTACCTCGCTGACCACAAAGAGCTTGTACTTATCGGCTGCATGGCGAATCAGCTCAAGCCCTTTTTCGCCCATGCCCTGAAACGCGTAGGGCGAAGTGCGCGGTTTGAAAGCGCCGGCACGCAAAATCCTGGCACCAGCCTTGGCAATCGACTCGGCCACCGAATCAATCTGCTCGGGAGACTCGACAGAACAAGGACCTGCGGCGACAGCAACTTCTTTCCCGCCAAAGGTGACGCTCCGCCCCAGATCGACAATCGTTCCGTGCGGTTTGAATTGCCGGCTGGCCAATTTGTAAGGCTGCGTAACACGGACAACTTCGCGAACGCCTTCGATCAACTCAAAATCGCGATGATCGAAATCGCGGTGAACGCCGACGGCACCAAGAATGGTGTGCGTAGCTCCGGTGGATCGATGAACATCAAAACCGCTGGAGACGATGCGATCGATGACGTGCTGGATCTGCTCGTCAGTAGCCCCTTCTTGCATCACGATTACCATGTTCTGTTACCCTCAATCCTGGAATTTTTGCCAAACGACTACTGTTCCCGCTCTAGATAGCGGCCACCATAAATCTCTGTTCACTTCTTGGCGTCCTCATTGCTTCCCTCTCCGTGCATTGCCAGACGCTCGGCGCTTCGGGCTTCGTCAATGATGCGTTCAAACAGACGTCGTATAGCTGCATCGGAAAGCGGGCCGCGATTGTTGGTCTCCGCGTTAGCCAGCACGGCATTTTCACGTTCCGGCTGGTACAGCGGCATGTTCGCTTCTTGCTTCAGGCGGCCGATTTCCAGCGCGCATTGGGAACGTTCATTCAGTAATTCCACCAATTTCTCGTCAATCTCATCGATGCGGCGTCGCCAATCAGAGAGGTTCATGTCGCAACCTCGCGACGAGACAATCCCTTGCGCCCGGCTTCTTTTAGCATGCGGATGCGCTCGCGCAGAGCCGCACTGGCCGCTGCCATGGTTGGAGCTTTCTCGATTTCCGCAACCAGCGCCGAACCCACGACGGCTGCATCAGCCAGCCCGCCCAGAACGGAAACATGAACGGGAAGTGAGATGCCAAATCCGACGGCAATGGGAAGCTGCGTGAAACTCCGTGTGCGCCTTAGCAATGCAGGCAAATCATCCGGCAAAGAATCTTTCGCGCCAGTCACGCCGGTGCGAGAGATCAAATAGAGGAAACCTGAAGAACACGCTGCGATTTTCTGCAAACGGCCGTCGTCGGAAGTGGGCGCTGCCAGAAAAACAGTGTCGAGATTGTGCCCGCGCAAAATCCGGCGGTAGTCCTCCGACTCTTCGGGAGTAAGGTCGGTGACGAGCACGCCGTCGGCCCCGGCCTCCGCCGCAGCCGAGGCGAACTTCTCCAGTCCCATTTGCACAATGGGATTGAAGTAACTGAAGAGCACAAGAGGGACCTGACTGGTTTTGCGAATGCGTCGTACCAGGTCAAGTACGCCGCGAAGAGATGCACCTGCTTTCAGGGCTCGTTCGCTGGCACGCTGAATTGTCGGACCATCCGCCAGCGGATCGCTGAACGGCACACCCAATTCAATGACGTCTGCTCCTGCCTTATCGAGCGCCAGCACAAATTCCAGCGTCGCATCCAGCGTCGGATCACCGGCGGTGATAAACGCGACGATACCTAGTTCCCCGCCGGCACGGAGTTGCGAGAATCGTTTGGAGATGCGAGTCGAGTTGTGTGGCGCGTCACTCATGAAATTTTGCACGGATTATAGCAGGCGCTTATACGTGTCCATATCCTTATCGCCGCGTCCGGAGAGGTTCACGATCACCAGATCGCTCGGCTTCAATTGGGGCAAACGCTCAATCAGACCCGCGATCGCATGAGCAGATTCAAGAGCCGGGATGATGCCTTCGGTGCGCGAAAGCAGTTTGGCGGCGGCGAGTGCGGCTTCATCGGATACGGCAGCATAGTCCGCGCGATGCTGATCGGCGAGCCAGGCATGTTCGGGGCCGATGGCCGGATAATCAAGACCCGCGGAAATGGAATGTGTTGCGGCAATCTGGCCGTCTTCATTCTGTAAAACGTATGTGTACGTTCCCTGCAAAACGCCGGGACGCGCGCCGCTGAAACCTTGATGCGCGGCCAGCCGCGCTGCGTGTTCGCCAAGTCCGTTTCCGCGCCCACCCGCTTCAATGCCCACCATCTTTACGTCTGCGTCTTTCAAAAACTCATGAAACAGTCCAATGGAGTTGGAGCCGCCACCAACACACGCATACAGGTGAGTTGGTAAACGCTTTTCCGTGGCAAGGATCTGTTCACGCGCTTCGCGTCCAATCACGGCTTGAAAATCGCGCACCATGGTCGGGTATGGATGCGCGCCGAGGACCGAGCCGAGCAAGTAGTGGGAGGAGCGAACATTGGTGACCCAATCCCGCATGGCTTCATTGATGGCGTCTTTCAGCGTCTTGCTACCGGATTCCACACCGATCACTTCGGCGCCCAGCATGCGCATGCGGGCCACGTTCAGGGCCTGCCGTGCCATATCTTCCGTGCCCATGTAAACCACGCATTGCAACCCGAGATGCGCACCAACGGTGGCCGAAGCGACACCGTGTTGCCCCGCCCCGGTCTCGGCAATAATGCGGGGCTTTCCCATTTTTACCGCGAGCAAGCCCTGGCCGATGGCGTTGTTGATTTTGTGCGCGCCGGTATGCAGAAGATCTTCGCGCTTGAGGTAAATCCGGGGACCACCGAGCTTATTCGTCAGACCAGAGGCAAATTGCAGCGGCGTCGGCCGTCCGGCAAAATTCTTCAGCAGTCCATGAAATTTGGCCTGGAAAACAGGATCGGTCTTGGCGAGTTCGTAGGCGCGCTCCAGCTCCAAAATCGGCACCATCAGCGTTTCGGGAACGTAGCGTCCTCCATAGGGACCGAAACGCCCTGGGACATGCGCAGGAATGGTCAGTTGCATAGCCATGGAACCAGTATTGTCGCATAGACGCTGCCGAGCGCATATCTGCAGCGGGTGTCTGCCGGGTGAGTCAGTTTAGAGCAGCAGGGAGAGAAACTGACTGCAGTGGAGGGGAGAGAAGGACAGTTTTGGAGGTGTGGGTCATTGGGGGGGCTGGCAAACAGAGTGGGAAAGACCCAGGAAGATCGTTAAATCGCCAAGCAGGAGTGCTTAGAATTGAGTTTCGGAGGCTATTGGAGACGAGCAGGATCAGGCGAGGGCATGGACTCATGTAATGAGATAACGGCGTCAAGGTCATTACAAATCGGAATGTAATGAGATAACACAGTTTAACTCATTACAGAATGCAGCATGGAGGCACACATGTAATGAGATAAGTGACTTTATCTCATTACCGTGAGCCTGTTCAGCTGGCAAGGATGAGATCGCAAAATGCGCTTTCCCGGGATGACATTATTTTGAAGTTTCTCGCTTTGCAGCAGCGGCCAGAGTGTTATTGGCGCGGTTTGCTTCATCAAAAAATGCACGCAATTTGCCGTGGTCTTTTTTCCCGGGGCTGGCCTCGACACCACTGGCAACATCTACGGCATAGGGGCGAACAGTGGCGATGGCTTCGGCGACGTTTTCGGGTGTCAGGCCGCCTGCCAGGATGATGCGTTGGGCAAGAGCGGCTTCGCGGGCAACTTGCCAGTCGAGAGTCTGTCCGGTGCCGCCAAACTCACCGATACGGGCTCCATCCAGAAGCAGGGCCGATGCGAAATGATATTTCAAAAACAGCGGGATTGGAGTATTCGGGCCGACCCGCAGGGCTTTTATCACAGGTACTTTCTTCGCGGTTTCCGTAACAACCTGCGGAGACTCATCTCCATGAAGCTGGGCAAAACTGAGTCGCAAGGCCTGAGTTAGCACAATGACCGGTTCGGGCGCCCAATTCACGAAGATACCAACGGTAGAGACAAAGGGCGGCAGATCCGCGATGATTTTCCGGGCGGCGTAGGGTGAAATGGAGCGCGGGCTCTCCGGATGGAAGTTCAATCCTATGGCATGAGCGCCCAATTCCGCGCATAGTTTTGCGTCGTCGGAGTTAGTGATCCCGCAGATTTTCACGCGAACCATAATTCCTATCTTACTGGAACCTGCGGCAAAGGGGCGAGGCAGGATTACGTGTTAAGGCTTCAGAAGCTCGATGAGCGCGGCCCCGGGATCAGGTGCGTCCATTAAATGCTCGCCGATCAGGAATGCGTCAAATCCGGCGGCGTGAAGTCTTTTGAGGTCCGCGCTGTTCTTCAATCCAGATTCGCAGACGGCAATGCATGTTTCCGGGATCTCGGCGATCAGTTCGTAGGAGGTTTCCATGCGAACGGCGAGTGTTTTGAGGTCGCGATTATTGACGCCGATAATTTTCGCTCCTGCGGCCAGCGCTCGATCCGACTCTTCCCTTTTGTGCACTTCGACGAGTGGTTCCATACCAAGCTCGCGACCCAACGAAATAAGTTCGTTCAATTGAATATCGCCAAGCACCGCAACAATTAGCAGAAAGCTATCCGCATCGTTGGCGCGTGATTCCCAAACCTGCCAAGGGTCGAAGATGAAATCTTTTCGCAACACGGGAAGGTTTATGTTTTTGCGAGCGTCGCGCAAGTTCTTCAGAGAACCATGAAAGAAATCTTCTTCCGTGAGAACGGAGAGTGCCGCGGCTCCAGCGAATTCCAGAGCCTTGGCCAACTCTGTCGGATCGAAGGGATCCCGGATGACGCCGCGGGAGGGCGAAGCGGGTTTTAACTCAGCAAGAACGTTGATGGAATCGCGAGAAAGAGCCCCCACAAAATCGCGAACAGGTGTGGCGGCTTTCACTCCATATTTCAGAACAGTTTCCGGCAGCACCCGTTTGCGGTGATCTACGGAAGCCCGGCGAGCATCCATGATTCGGTCCAGGGCCGTCTCGGTATTGGCATGGGCAGTCATAGCAAGAAGTTTGTATGCTAGAGAGGTAGCGAGCGAGTGTCAAATGCCGGGAGCTGGTTCGAGGTTTGAGGCCCCGCCGACAGGATGGAAGAATGGGCTATTCAAAAGTGTATGGAGAGTTGCTGGAAGCAATTGTGAAAGAAGCGGACACAATCGCCATGCGCTATTTTCGGAGTGCGGAAATGCGGGTGGAGCGCAAATACGATGGCAGCGCGGTGACACAGGGAGACAAAGCTGTAGAAGAGATGGCACGCGCGAAGGTGGCGGCCAGCGGAATTGCGTTGGATGTGCTTGGGGAAGAGATGGGAGGAGACAGCGCCCAGGCCCCCGCGAAGAACGGACGCGCCCGGATGATTATCGATCCAATCGACGGCACAGAAGAGTTTTCCCGGGGAATTCCCACGTTTGGAACATTGCTGGGAATTGAGGAGAATGGCGAAATTGTTGCGGGCATGGCCAGCGCGCCTGCGCTGTCGCAAGGAACGCGTTGGTGGGCGTTCCGAGGCGAAGGAGCATTTCGCAACGGCAAGCGCATCCATGTTTCACCCGTAGTGAAGTTGAGCGAAGCGATGGTGTTTACGACCGGAACGGGGCCTAGCAAAGACCCGAAGGCTCGTGCAGCGATTCGCCGCCTTGCGGATTCCGCGCGGAGCAGCCGTTCCATGGGCGGCTTCTGGCAACACATGCTGGTAGCGGAAGGGTCGGTGGAAGCCGCGATTGACTGGACATCCAAGCCATGGGACCTTGCGCCATTGGGAATCATCGTAGAAGAGGCCGGAGGAAAATCAACAACGGTAAAAGGCGAACGGTCGATCTATCGAGGCCAATTGATCAGCACAAACGGCGTTTTGCATCAGGAAGTGCTCAGCATCTTGCAGTTGAGCGAATAAGAGAATCCGGAAATCAGGGGATTGCGCATGAGTATTCTTTCGCAAAAAGAAAAGGCGGAAGTTTTTCTGAAACTGCATTCAGGTGGACGGATCCTGGTGTTGCCAAATGCGTGGGACGTTGTGAGCGCGCGGATCCTGGAAGACCTCGGCTATCCAGCGATTGCAACTACAAGCGCCGGTGTGGCGGCGGTTCTTGGCTACCCTGATGGCCAACACGTGCATCGCGACGAAATGCTGGAGTCGGTGCAGAGAATCGCGAGGGCCGTGCATGTGCCGCTGACCGCAGACATGGAATCCGGGTATGGAGATTCACCGGAAGAGGTGGCAGAGACAGCGACAGCGGTGCTTCAAGCCGGTGCAGTAGGAATGAATCTTGAAGACGTAGTGGATGAGGCAGAGAATTCGCAAGTGGAATTGCCGCTACAAGTGGAAAAAATCAAAGCAATCCGCGGTGCGTCGACTTCCTTCGGCGTTCACCTGGTTCTGAATGCCCGAACGGACATCTACTTGAATCACATCGGAGATCCAGAAACGGCGTATGAACGGACGGTCGCGCGATTGAATGCCTATCGGCATGGCGGGGCTGACTGTCTGTTTGCACCAGGTGTAGGCGACCAGGAGATCATCGCGAAGGTCGTCGCGGAAGTTGATGGTCCGCTGAACATTCTTATTTCGCCGGGCTGCCCAACGCTGAAAGAGCTACAAAGGATAGGGGTCGCGCGAGCAACTACAGGATCAAGCGCGATGCGAGCGACGCTGGGCCTCTTGCGGCGCATCGGCAAGGAATTGATGGATTCAGGAGAGCATGCTTCGCTCTTTGAAGGAGCGATTCCTTATGCGGAAGTGAATCAAATACTTGCACGTGTGAAATGAAATGGCGGAACAGAGCGAACTGCTCCGAGTCGTGAGGAACGAAGTTGCCGAGTGCCGAAGGTGTGCGCGCCTGGTGGAGTATCGAGAAACGGTGGCGCGTGAAAAACGGCGCATGTTTCGAGATTGGACGTACTGGGGCCGCGGCGTGCCCGGATTTGGAGACCCTAAGGCGCACTTGCTGATTTTGGGACTGGCACCTGCCGCACACGGTGCGAACCGCACGGGCCGAATGTTTACCGGAGATCGTTCCGGCGATTTTCTTTACAAAGCACTGTACGTTGCGGGCTTTGCCAACCAACCAACTTCCGTGAAGCGCGAAGACGGCCTGCAATTGAAGAATGCCTATATCGCAGCGGCGGTACGATGCGCTCCACCGATTAATAAACCCCTGCCCAAGGAAATATTAAACTGTCGATCTTATTTGGAAAGAGAGTTGGATATTCTGCAACCGAGGGCCGTTCTCGCACTTGGCAAGATCGCATGGGACGCTTACCTGGATATCTTGAAAGCAAAAGATAAAATCGCTTCGCGCGCGGCCCATCGATTTGCCCACGGCGCCGAGGTTGAATTTGAGGAACCACTGCCACGCCTATTCGGGGTGTTCCACCCCAGCCAGCAGAACACGCAAACAGGCCGTGTCACGGAGGCCATGTATACAAAGGCATTCGGTAGGATCAGCAGTTTTTTGGGAAATTAGGACTCAACAACCGAGTTCGGTAAAAGCGCACAGGCAGGGGTGCCTGTGCCACTTTGAGTATCAAGAATTAGGTGTTTCGCAATACGAATCTCTCTGGCAGTATCGCGGCTTGAGCAGGAGGTGATCATGCTGGCTCGTACTGGACTTCTAACCCTTTTCCTTTGTCTATTTGCCGCAATCACTTCAGCGCAATTGGTTTCTACCGCTCCGGGGGCACAACCCCAAGGCACACAAAAGCCGGTGCAGCAGTTCTTTGCACAAGATGGCGGCACGAGAGAAGTCCTGGAAAGCATCGTAATTCCTCCGAAGGCTCAGGCACCTTTTTCATTACTGTTGCAGACGGAGTGGGTGAAGACTCTTTCCGATGGCGGCACGATCACCTCGGTGAACGAGCGGCACATCGCGCGGGATTCCAAGGGTCGCATCTATCAGGAGCGCTGGTTCTTGGTGCCGAAGAACGGAAAAATCGAATCGAAAATGACCACGATTCAGATTTCCGATCCGAATGCGCACACGCTTTACAATTGCTTCATGCTGGAGGAACCACACCAGTGTGAGCTTTCGACTTATACTCCGTCGACCTCCGCAGTCTACAGATTTGAATCGCCATCCACGGGAACTCTGCCGGATGAGGCTGGGTCGGTCATCCATGACAACTTGGGAAAGCAATTGATTTCCGGCGTGGAGACGATCGGCACAAAAGACGCCGTCATCTACAATCCCGGGGTGTTTGGAAATGACCGAAAAGTGACCGTGGAGCGCGAATTCTGGTATTCCCCCCAACTGGGTATCAATTTACTTTCCAAACGATCTGACCCGCGATTTGGAACGCAGACATTTACCGCGACAAACTTGATACTTTCCGAGCCCGACGCGCATATGTTCGATTTGCCGGCGGGATTCAAGATTGTCGATCGCCGACAGACTGCACCTCCTGAGAATTAGTGCCATACTCTGCGTGAAAAGAAATCTCCACACGCGGAGCGTAGCCTTCGCTTATTTCACGCTCAACGACCAGTCTGCAACCGTTGATCTTTCCAAGTTGCGAGCAAAGCTAGTGCGGGCGTGGTGGTATGACCCTCGGGCCGGAGTCGGAATCCTTATCGGTGAACTCGAAGGCGGTATTCCCCACGAGTGCAAGACTCCACCCTATGGTCCCGACTGGGTTCTGGTCCTGGACGACACCGCAACTAATCTCCCCTTGCCGGGTTTGATTTCTCTGGCCCACTGACAGGCGGTAGCTTGCATCTAAAACGGGTGAACTTGTGGGGTGTCGCAATTATGCGGCGGAGGGTAGAGTAATGAATATTCGAACGATGCGCCATTTGGGTTGTTCTGCCAGGGCAATCGTAGGAACTCTATTGCTGACATCTGTGGCTATGGCGCAGGCTACCCACCCATCGCAAGACCACATGACACAGGAACAAGCGGCGGTGCCGGAGCCAGTTTCTGCTCGGACAGTGGATCAACACGTCGCGGATGGACAGAGACACGGCCTACCGCTGGAAACTTACGCTGTGGTACCCGGGACGCGATTTCTGGTAAAGCTGGAAGAGGACTTGAACACCAAAGAGGCACACCAAAATCAGCATTTCCGCGTACGAACCCTTGAACCATTGGAAGCGGGCAGCGGGATTTACCTGCCTTCTGGTGTGGAGATTTCCGGGCACATCAGTCGCGTTGAACCGGCGGGGGCTGTGGGCCGAGCGAAGATATGGCTGACGTTTGACGAACTGCACGCGCATTTTGGCAACTTGCCGATCGTGGCGGAAGTGGCTTCGGTGCCCGGGGACCATAGCATCAAGTCCGGACCACTGCAGGAGGGCGTAATCGAGGGCCGCAGCAGTACGCAAAAAGATGCCAGTCAGGCAGCGGCTGCAGGAGCTGCCATTGGCGCGACAAAGGGCGTGAAGGATAAGAACAAGAAAGAAGCTGCAGAGGGCGCCGCGCTCGGCGCGTTGGAAGCGTACTTGATGGAATCGGGTCGCGGACAGGAATTGGAATTGCCTAAAGGCGCGAAATTGGAATTGGAGTTGGAACGGGCGTTGTACCTCGTGAGAGAGTGAAGTGAGATGGACCGCGAATGTCATTGAGTTTGCGGTGAGGTCGAAAATCAGGATTAGGTTGAACCCGTAAAAAGCGGGAGCAGAGCTCCCGCACTCCCTATGCCCAGCTTGGCATCCTGCCAGTAGCTTGTTACAGTCGTAAAACCCAGACGACTTAGATGGAATCGTGATATTTGTTCAGATGAGGCAAGCCGCATGGCGGATGAGATTCGTCCTGTACGAACCGTAGAAACCGGGGAACACAAAGATCGCGTGCTGATTGTCGAAGACGAGGACAATGCACGCAAAGGGTACGAGCAACTGCTTCAGCGCTGGGGCTATGAAGTGCTTGGTGTGGGGAATGCCGAAGACGCTTTGGCGAAATTTTCCACTTTTCAACCTGACACGCTGATCGCGGACGTGGAATTGCCTGGCATGAATGGCCTGGACTTGCTGAAGCAGTTGGGGGACGAGCTTCTGGATGTTCCTGCAATTATCATAACCGGTAAGGGTAGCGAAGAACGCGTAGTTGCAGCGATCGAGTCGGGGGCTTTCTGGTACATCGAAAAACCGCTGAAGGGGCCGGTGCTTCGTGCTTTGCTGGACCGCGCGCTGAGCAAGGCCCGCGATGCCAAAAATCTTGCGGTGTTACAGCGGCAATTGCGCGAAGCGGGACGCATAGGCGATTTGGTGGGCGGCTCAAAGCCCATGCAAGAAGTGATGCGAGTGGTCGAGATGGCGGCGCCCAGCTCGGCGTCTGTTCTCATTACTGGAGAAACAGGTTCGGGCAAAGAGATCGTGGCTCGGACGATTCACAAATTGTCGCCGCGGAATACCGGCCCATTTGTGGCAATCAACTGCTCGGCGATTCCCGAGTCGCTGATGGAAAGCGAGATTTTCGGCCATGAACGCGGGGCCTTCACCGGTGCAGCAGAGAGGCGAGTAGGCTGCTTTGAACTGGCCGATGGCGGTACGCTGCTGCTGGATGAAATCGGAGAAATGCCCGCTCCGACGCAAGCGAAGCTGCTGCGTGTGCTGGAGGACCGCAAAGTCAGACGGCTCGGCAGCAAGGTAGAAACACCAGTGGATGTGCGAGTACTGGCGGCTACCAACAAAGACCCGGAAAAAGCGGTGGCAAGCGGGGAGTTGCGACAGGATTTGTATTTCCGGCTGAACGTGTTTCACATTCATTTGCCGCCTTTGCGTGAGCACAAAGACGATATTCCGGCACTCGTGGAATACATGCTTCGCGACATCAACACGAAGCATGGGAAGAGCGTTCGCGGCATCGGAGCGGAAGTATTGGATATCTTCATGGGCCATACTTGGCCGGGAAACATTCGCGAATTGCGCAACGTGCTGGAACGCGCCGCAATCATGTCAGAAAAAGAGTTGATCGGACGGTCGAGTTTGCCGGGAGAATTCGGGCGAGTCCCCGCGAAAGGGCCGAATGATCTGACCACGATCAAATTCCCCATCGGGACGACAGTCGATGCCATGGAACGAGAGCTGATTTTGCAGACGCTCTCCGCCACCGGGAATAACAAGACTCGGGCAGCAGAACTGCTGGGCGTGAGTCTGAAAACACTGCACAATAAATTGAAGGAATACGGCAGCGAACGAGCCGAAACGGAGTCGTAGTCATTATGCAGCTTGGGCTGCGCGCAAAACTTACGCTTATTATGACCGCGCTTGTGCTTTTGTCGGTCACCGTACTCTCCAGCGTATTCTTCGAACAACTTCTGCAACAAGTAATGCATGACACCGACAAGCGTGCGAACGAAGTGGCTCGCGAGGTATTTGATTCGGCACGCCATTCTTTGGTGGATGCCAAAGGACAGGGACTTCGCCCCACTTCCGACGATCCACAGGAAACACACGAGTATGTAAAGCGAGCATTTGAGGTAAGTGAAGGTCTCACTTCACGCTTACAGACAGCCACAGACTCACCTTCGGTCTATGAGATTTCCATTGTTGATCGCGATGGGATTGTGCTGGTTTCGAGCGACGCTTCTTTGCCTGGGCAGGTCGAGCAGCGACGCACACCATTTGCGCAACTCGTACAGAGCCCCTTCGTGCGGCAAGTGCGCATATTGGCGGGACCAGCCCACGTGTATGAGGTGGACTATGCGTTCCATGTGCGTGGCACTCCTTTCGGTGAAGTGCGCGTGGCGGTTTCGACCGCGCTATTGTTGAACGACATTAAGCCACGATTGCGCCGATGGACGACTCTTGTTGCGCTTGCACTGATCCTTTCAACGATTCTTGCAGCAGTGGTAAGCGGAGCGGCACTTGCACCCATCCGGGATATCCTCGCGCAGCTCGAGCGAATCTCAGCCGGTGTGTACGACTCTCCTTCGGCAAGCACCAAAGACCGCGGTGGAAGCGTGGACGAACTGGGCCAGGTGCGGCAAAAGATATCTCAGGTGGGGCAGCAACTCCGTGGGGTACATGAAATATTCAGCTCTCTGCGAGAGAACATGAATTCCGTCATGGCCGGTTTGGAAGATGGCCTGCTTTTGTTCACCCGCGATGCCAGAGCGGTGATGGTGAGTCCAGCGGCGGAAAAGTTTCTAGGCGCGCCGGCATCGAACTTCTTGGGGAGGCGTGTCACGGATATATTTCCGCCAGGCCACCCGCTGCACGAAGCGCTGCATTTGGAGGGCGATGAGTTTCATGAGGTCGCTTCCGAAACCGAAGTGGAAACCCTTGAGGGACGAAAACGCATCAGTGTGAGTGTGCAGGAGATCCAGGAAGCCGGAGAGCACATGGGCGCGCTGGTCACGCTACGCGATTTAGATTCGATTGAGAACATCAACACGCAACTACAGGTAAGCGAACGATTGGCGGCAGTGGGAAGGATCACGGCGGGCGTGGCTCACGAGGTGAAGAATCCGCTGAATTCCATGAGACTGTGGCTGGAAAACCTGAAAGAAGCGTTGCCCGCAGAAACAGACGGAATGGCGCAACAGGCTGTGCACGTACTCGACATAGAAATCGATCGGCTGGATGCGGTCGTAAAACGATTTCTCGATTTCGCGCGTCCGATGGAATTACATCTGGAACCGACGCAGCTTGCCGACGTGCTGCATGAAGTATTGGAAATTGCGCAGCCACAACTGATACAGGCCAACGTTCAGGTGGCGAAATTAATTCCTATAGGGGTACCCGAAGCGTTCGTGGACCGTGCATTGTTCAAGCAAGCCGTACTGAATCTGGTTCTGAACGCGGTGGAAGCCATGCCACAAGGTGGCCAGTTGCAATTGACCTTAAGCCGCCGTGGAGAGATAGCCGAGATCACCGTGGGAGACACCGGCAAAGGGATTCCCGTCGAAAACAGGCAAAAGGTATTTCAATTGTTTTTCACGACGCGCCCCGGCGGAAGCGGTATCGGATTGGCGAGTACATTTCGGATCGTGCAACTGCATAACGGCTCGATTGACTTCACAACGGAGGTTGGCCGCGGGACGACGTTTCGCATCGATTTGCCATTGGCCGCGTGAGCATGGACGAACGCACCTACATCAGCAGGAAGCACCGACCCGGTAAAATGCAGGAATATGCGCTGTTATTGCTGTGTGCCTCTTCGGTCAGCTTGAGTGGGTGCTTCACTGGAAAGCCGCCAGCCAATCGTGCACCCGCGTTTGTTTTCGCGCACCCGGTCATTCCTGCCACGACTTCCGCGGCGGTTGTGGAAGCCCCGCCAGATATAACATCTGAAATAGCGCCAGCGCCCAGGCTGCTCACGCCGCGAAGCTCGCCACCGAGACCCCGTGTTGCCCAGACGGCTCCCCCCGAACCGGCTGTTGCGCAAAAACCGGTGGACCCGATTATCGTACCGGAACTTTCCGCCGACCAATTAAACTCCGCGAAGTCCGAGACACAACATAGTCTGGAAATTGCAGAATGGAATCTCTCGCAAACCCAAGGCAAAAAACTGAACCCGGCGCAGGAAGATGTTGCCTCAAAAATTCGTGGATTCATGGAAACCGCCCGCGATGCAATGAAGAACAGCGATTGGCAGCGGGCCAAGAATCTGGCGAAGAAGGCGGAAGTGCTCTCGCACGAACTGGTGGCGAATCTTTAGTTTCGTTTGTTCGTCACATCGCTCAATAGTGTGGGCGGATAGAATAAATTTATGAACACTTATGATGCAGTAGTGGCAGGCGGCGGAATAATCGGGGCGTCGATTGCTTTGGAATTTGCCGAAGCGGGGATGAAAGTGGCTATCTACGATACGCGCGAACCTGGGCGCGAGGCGTCGTGGGCCAGTGCAGGGATGATTTCGCCCGCACCAGAGAACCCGGGAGCGATTCCTTTTGTGCCGATCAGCCTGGCGAGCGTGGCGCTTTACCCGAAGTTCATCCAGCGAGTGGAAGAATTGTCGGGTAGGAACGTTGCTTATCGTAAGGATGGAGCCATTGATGCACTTTTCGATGGCAACATCGAGGAAGAACTCAGTACGGTAATCGCGTTGCAACACGGAGTAGGCCTACGAGCGCAAGCATTGACTGCCGAACAAGCGCGGGAGATGGAACCCTCGTTGTCCGAGGACATTGCGGCGGCGATATTTCGGCCGGACGAAGCGTCATTAAATACTCGCGCGTTTACCGATGCGGTGCTGAAAGCGGGGAAAGCAAGGGGAGTGGAGATCTTTGCAGGGAATGGGGCTCGGTCGCTGTGGAAAGAGGGTGGGCGCTGCCAGGGATTGAACCTGGAAGACGGACGAGTCGAAGCGAAATGGACGGTCATCGCAGCGGGTTGCTTTTCTGCACGGATTGAAGGGGTTTCGCCGTATGCGCCGGTATTCCCCGCGAAGGGCCAGATGATGGCGCTGCGCTGCGAATCCATAGAAATCAAGCGCGTGATGTGGATGGAGCACACATATCTCGTGCCGCGCAACGATGGGAGAATCATTGCGGGATCAACGATCGAGCGCACGGGATTCGATCATGACGTAACCGCAGGTGGACTGAAGAAGATACTGACTGAAGCCATCAAGCTCGCACCCGGATTGGCCGCAGCCAGGATTGAAGAGACTTGGGCGGGATTGCGGCCAGACTCGCCGGATCACTTGCCCATCCTTGGGCCGACGGACATTGAAGGATTGCTGATTGCCACGGGCCATTTCCGGAGCGGGATTTTGCTGGCACCGATCACAGCCCTGCTAATGCGCCAGTGGGTGTGCTCACAAAAGGTGAGCGTGGATTGGGAGCGGTTCAGCCCGATGCGATTCCTGGAGGCACCTAAGGGGCAGAGCGCGTAGTCGGCTACTGAACTGCGAAACATCAAGAAGAGTCTGCCCGTCGCAGAAGGCGGCCTCTACACAACCTCGGTTGGGATTACGGATTCTGCTGAATGACGACCGTGTTGGTGTTGGATTGACCAACGTTCGTGTAGTGGATTTGATCCGCGTCAAGTTGAAGGTCGCGTTCAAGCACCAAATCCATGGAAGAGCCGCGGGGTAGCTGTGCCTCCGGACCACGTGAAAGCAGAACGGCGGCAAGTCCGACTATTCCACCCGTACCAGCGCCAATGCCAGCGCCCTTGCCACCTCCGGCAATTGCGCCAATGCCAGCGCCCGCCACAGTTGCTGTCGCAATCTTGGCCGCGTCTGCGCCTTTGCCTCCGGGACCTGTAATTTTACCTTCGGAATCGGTTTTCGTCTGGCCGCCATCGGTGCTGTGCGGTTCGGCATTCATATCTACTGTGTAGCCATTGGGAAGAATCATTGTATTCAGGCGCAGCCGCAATTCGCCCTTGCCTTTGACGTGGCCGGGTCGCTTTGCATCCGTGATCTCTCCGCGAAGATACGTACCGACGGGAACGACGACCTTGTTGTTGATGGTGATGGGAAACGAAGTACGGAAATAAACCGAGTCGCCGGGTTTGGCGGAAGCCGTTGAGATACCATTCTCCAGCACAACGCCGATTCGAGTTCCTGTCGGAACGATGACATGGTTGCCCGAGGAAGCTTGGGTTTTGGGGGCTGGCTGCGCTTCGGGCACTGCGGGAGGAGGCGCCTCTGATTGCGGGCCCTCCGTCACCTGGGCCAGAACTGAAGTAGCGTACAGCGACAAGCCTGCGAACGAGACCAGGATCCAACGAGTACTAATTGCGAATTTCACTGGGACCTCCTCCGTGTCAATTCGGATGCGGCACCGAGAGGCCCGGGATGCCTCAGCTCAGGATAATCCAATTGCTCGTCGATACCTAGCAATGACACCCCTTACGACGCCAGTTGCTTCTGAAGTGCTCTCCCTTTGCGGAACCAAGGCCGTTCCACCCTCTGCATATATCTGGGCAAAGTCCGCTTCTTTGCCACTAGCTTTTGCGCCCACTCCCTCGCTTCCTCTTTTCTGTCCGCCAGCTTCAGATAGTTCGCATAGTTGTACAGGGTTTCCGGAGTAGTGGAGAATTGTGCAGCAGGCGCGAAATAGAGCGCCGCTTTGTTCAAATCACCCGTGCGTGCATAGGCGTCACCGAGCAATCCCGTCGCGCGGTAGTAATCGAATTTGGCGTCTTTACCGACCACATACTCCAAGTCTGGAATGGCGCCGGAAAAGTCTCTCATCCCCAGCGCCGATTTTGCACGTAGATAGAATGGGTGGGGGGAATCGCTTCGTGAAGAGATGGCTTGATTGAGAAATTCTCTCGCTTTCGCATAGTTCTTCTGTTCGAACTGGAGTTCGGCGAGTTCTTCGAGATTTCCGGCAGAGGGATTGTCAAGAATCTGTGTTTCGAGGACATGGATTCGCGATCGCCGGCCAAATCCCTGGAAGACACCTCGGAGCAGCCCAAGATCTGGAATCATCTCGACGAGGACGTAAACGCCAGCGCCGAGAACACCACCAAAAATGATGATGAAGAGCCAATAATTTTCGGGGCGCCGCTTCACGAAGTGCCAAAGGGCGATGCCTTGCACGATTAGTCCCCACGGATAGATGAGGAAACTGAGTCCCCCCATGATGAGCCGCCTCGTGTCCTGCTTTTGGGATGATGACTTAGGTAACAGCTTCGGACATTAACCCTTCGGCGTCAATTTCGATCTGAAGAGGGTTCGATTTTCAGTAACGGTCATGGAGCATCACGGCCTTGCGAATTGACGTTTCGACTTGCTGCCGGATACGCTGCCTATACACGAAACTACAAGGAGATACTCATGGCTAAACTGGCGCTGATTTACGGGATGAGGTTATTGCCGGTCGATGATCTTGGCGAGGTGAAAGAAGCGGTTGTAGTGCTAAAAAACGGGAAGACAGCTCGTGTGGCGATGCATCTGATCGAAGGAAGCAAGGAAGAGATTGAAGACACGTTTCGCCAGTCGATTGACGCATTCTTTGAAATGTATCCGGAGATTTGAAAGAAGGGAGTTGCCAGGAGTTTGTAGCCAGCAGTCAGCGGTTTCCGAAATTTTCGGGATCTTCGGTTGGATCACCAAGATTGTCGTTAATCAGCACTGTGGATTGACCAGTCAGCTCAAAACGCTTGCGGCACTTATAACAGGCTACGAGATCGTCAAGACGAACCATGAAGGAAGTCGCTTTGGCGAATTTCCGGCGGTCTTCTTCGCTGATGCCGCGTGGAAGTTCTTTTTTCTTGCGGCAAACTTTCCAGCGCACAGGGGCTTCGAATTCCCCGCGGCAACTTGGGCAGACAAGCTTAACCTTGCGCGTCTCTTCCTTCTCGGTGTAAAAAGCCCGCTCGTCCATTACGCCTCGACCACCTTCCCAAAAGCTTGGTTCATTGTAACAAATTCGAGGCCCAGGTCACGCCATCTAGGGAGCCAAAACTCGAGGGCAGCGAGGGTGTTGGAGCGGTCACCATGCAGGTGACGATGGTCGCCGTCATGGAGGCAAAGGATGTCGCCACCCGAGTGCTTTGGCAATTGAGAGTCTCCCTTCAGACGTTGTGCGTTTGCGGCAATGGGTTGCAACCGTTCGTTGAGCCACTCCACCGTCTTTGAACGCCAATCGCCTGGGAGGAGAGACCACATGACGATTCGCATATCCAGATCGTGAGCGATTTTTCCCAGCCATGGGCTGCGATAGCCGAAGGGTGGGCGAAACCAGCGCGGATTTCCCCAGGTGATGTTGCGGATCGCTTCGGTGCACAGTTGCAGTTCCTGGTGCGTCTCTTCGGGTCCGCAAAAGAAAAGATTTGGATGCGTGTCCGTGTGATTCCCAATTACGTGGCCGCGTGCGTGAATTTCCTTTAGCAGGCCAGGACACTCACGGACAAATTTGCCCACCACAAAGAAAGTCGCGTTGACCTGATGTCGGTCCAGCAGGTCCAGAAGTTTTGGGGTAATTGATGGATTTGGTCCATCGTCGAAGGTAATCGCCAGTTTGCCAGGAGCGTTTGTAGCGCTGATTGTAGCGCCAAACAGTTGAGACGCGGAATTGACCGCTCCGTAAGCGGTTGCTGCCGCCATCGTTGTTACGGCGGCCGGAGCGGCAATCCACAAAGGATTCATGGAAGCATTCTCGCATGAGAGGGATAGGAAGGGATAACGCAGAGACGCAGAGTTCGCTGAGATTCGGAGAGAAGCGAATATCTAGAAAGTGGCGGCAGCAGCGGAAGCGGTGGGATAAATCTGAACGAGCTTGTCGACACTGGTCATCTGCAGGATTTCTCCCACTACACCCATGGCGCCGGAAATACGCATTTCGCCGCCCTCTTTCTTTATTTTCGCCTGGCTGACGACCAGAATCCCGACACCCGTGCTGTCGAGCATGGTGACACCGCTCAAATCCAAGATGATTTTCCTGCTGCCATCTTTCAGGACATCCGCCAGCTTCAACTCCACGTCGCGGGAGTTATTGCCCAAAATGATGCGTCCACTCATTTCCAGAACAGTGATGTCTGGGGCGATCTGCTTTCGCTCTATGGTAAGAATCACGGGGGCACCTCGTTGCTGGCCATGCGCACCCCCGCTACTCCAGACGGGTCAGGGAGCGAGGTGCCCACGGATTCTACCCTACAGCGGGGTACAGTGGTATTAGTTAGTGGCTCACCTGATGTAATAACCCGAGACGCGCCATTTATCATCTTTGTCGAGCAAAGGAGAGAGAGTCTCGATCGAAGAGGCTTTGTTCTCGAAAATGGTTTCCTATTGAATGATGACGTACTCCCCCGCAGCCGTACGTCAGCTGACTTTTTCTGGCAGACCGCGGCGGGTCTTCAAGTCGGTGAGAAGCCGCTCGACTTCGGTGTCGCGATCAAGGCGGTTCAGCCGGTCGGCAACGTCGTCGCTGAGCAATTCGATCTCGGCGGTTGCCGTTGCTTCGGTATGGTTGACACGATCCTTCAGGCGGTCGAAGCTGGCGCTCTTCGATCCATCGCCGATCGCTACCTGCGCTTTGGCGGCTTTGTCCAGCGCGATGCTACGGCGATGACGAGCCAGAAGGACTTCCCGTTTGGACTTGGCCTCTTCCAACTTCTGTTCCAACTTGATTAGCGCGGTCTTCAACGTTTCCACCTGCACTTTCTGGTCGTTCACCTGTTCCTGAAAACTCTGGCTCAGCCGCAGAGCCGTCTGATAACGGTCCAAAGCCGACCTGGCGAGATCGTCCTGGGCCTTATCGACGGCGATTTCCGCTTTACGCATCCAATCTTTGCCGGTGTCTTCTTGCTCGTGCTGCTTTTTCTCCAGGATGTGCTGATCAGCGATGGAGACGGCGACCTGCGTCTTGACTTGCAGGTATTGATTCTCCATGTCGAGGATCACCTGTTTGATCATTTTTTCAGGATCTTCGGCGCGATCTACCATGTCATTCAGATTTGCCCGGATTAAAGTGCTTACTCGTTCTAAGAGTCCCATTGTGTTTCTCCCTTCAAGTTCTTTCGTGTTGCTACTATGGAAATCGGATTCTTAAGGGGCTAAAGCCCTCTGATTTTTTCGAGCCACTTCACCGGGGCTAAAGCCCCGGCCTGCTAAAGAGAAAAATCTGGAATTTCAGATCCAGCGTTTTAAAAGGGCGAGAAGCAGCGAGAGAGTGCGGCTACAATCTGCGCCCACGCCAGACTGGCGATAATCACGCCAAGCAATATCGCCAAGCCCCCATAAAGATTTTTCTTCTTCTGATGCACTGTGAGACTCATCGCTATCCCCCGTTGGAGCGAAGCGCCGGGCGGATAGCATGGCCGCCCGGCGGAAGGAGTGTTAGGACTTGGCAGGCGCCGCTGGTTGATCCGGCTTGGGCGCTTTGTCGCCGATCAGGCGCACTTTGCCCAGCAGGTCGGACATTTGCATTCCGGATAGCGCTTCGAATAACGCAGGCACTTGCGCTGCGATTCTGGTGATATCGCCGGTGACTTTGTAGGCTCCCGCGGCGCCGCCGTTGCCGGTCGAAACCACGGTGATTTTGTCCACTTTGCTGAGGGGTTCGCTGAGCGCTCGAACAACGTCCGGCAAGCCGGTAATCAGTTTGTCGAGCACGGCAGCCTGGTTGTATTCCTGAAACGCTTCGGCCTTCACGTTCATCGCGCGAGCTTCGGCGTCGCCCTTCTTGAAGATGATTTCGGCTTCGGCTTCACCTTGCGCACGGGTAGCAGCGGCGCGACCTTCTGCTTCGGTCATCAGGCGTTGACGTTCGGCGCTGGCGAGCGTTTCGATGCGTTGACGTTCGACCTCCGCCTGTTTCAAGACGGTGGCTACCAGTTCACGTTGGACACGCTCGATTTCGGCTTCCTGCACCTTCACCTGGGCTTCGCGTTCGACCTGTTGAACGCGAACGAGTTCCGTGACGACGGTCTGTTGCTGGCGGTTGGTTTCGATTTCATAGGCCTTGTCGGCTTGGGCCTGGGCCCTTTTGCTGGTTTCCAGATAGCTGGCTTTCTTGATGTCGAGGTCGCGTTGGGCTTCGGCCTGCTTGGCCATGGAGGCGGTTTCGGCGGCTACGCGTTCCTGGTCGGCAGCGGCCCTGGCGATCGAGGAAGTACGAGTGGCTTCGGCGCGCTTGATGGCGATGTCGCGTTCGGCTTCGGCGGTGGCGACTTCGGCATCGCGTTTAATGCGGGCGATGTCCGGGCGACCCATGTTGGTGATGTACTCATTTTTGTCGCGAACTTCTTTCAGTGTGAAGCTGACGACTTCGAGGCCCATCTTGCTCATGTCGTCGGCGCAGGTGGAGCGCATGCGTCCACCGACCATTTCCGGCTCTTTCACGATCTGTTCCACCGTGAGTTGGCCGATGATGCCGCGCAGGTGGCCTTCCATCACCAGGCGGATGAGGCCTTCGCGTTGTTCCGGGCGCTTGGTGAGGAATTGTTCGGCGGCGGTGCGAATCGAAACGGGATCGGACTTCACTTTGAGTTGAGCGACGGCTTCGACCGTCAACGCAACGCCCTGATTGGAATACAGGCTTTGCTGCGGAGCCACGTCGAAGGACATCAACTCGAGTGAAAGATCGCGGCATATCTCTACCATCGGAAAAACGATGGTGCCGCCACCATTGATGATGCGAGTTTTGCGGAAGCCGTAAACAATCAAGGCTTCGTGTGGACCCGCTTTACGGTACATTCGGGCGATTATGCCCATAACTAGAAACAACCCCACCACCGTCATACCGGCGATGATCCATACGGTTGGAAATTCCGACATACAAACCTCCCTTTAGCGTCGACCTGGAACTGTTGGCTGCGTTCTTCAGTCCCTAAACTTTTTTTCCTCGCCTGCCCGCCTCAGAAAGCGACCGCTACACACCGTGCAAAACCAAGATGCCGGCCTGAGGGCGCGGTGCTACTTGGTGAACTCGTCCCACTTCTTCACGTAGGCGATGCCTTTTTCGTAACGGCTGATGACCACTTCACTGCCTTTCTCGATCGCAGCGCCGTCTTCACTGCGCGCGCCGGCGCTGCGGCGGATTCCGTTCTGCTCGAATATGACTTCGCCAGTGCCGTCCGTGCGGATGGTCATGCTCACCGTGCCGATCGCTCCTTCATGGCGATAATCCCAGTCGAACATTTCACCGGTTTCTCTCATGAGGCGGGACATCAATTTCAGCACTATCCACGCGGCAAAGAGACCGGAAGCGGTGGCGATGGTCAGGCTGGCCAGCGCGACCAGATGCGACTTCCTGGTGAGGATGTAGCCTGTCCCGCCAAACCATGCGAGGAAGGCCATGATGGTGAATGCGTTGAACCAGGACAAATGAGCGGACCCTTTGCCGGATGTTGCGGTTGCGGCGTGGTGTCCAACTGGATGACCAACGTGATGCGCGCCATGGAACGGAAAATGCATCTTGAACGGGAGATGCAGATGCACTGCGCCAGCCAGGAACGAGATCACGCTGAGCGAGAAGCCGACCAGAAAGCAGATGAGATAGAAATCAGACCAAGACATACGGCACCTCGAGAAGCGGCACCCCTGCCGCTAGTTGCACGTTCCAGAAAAAACCGACCCCAAGACCCACACGCAAAAACGGCGCGTGGGGCATCCAGAAGAAACCTAATTGCGCGTCTGCCGATTCTCGACGCTATGCCGTGCAGACGGTTGCAGCACTTCGGTCAGGCGCTCGGCCAGGCCAGGCGTGCGCAGGATTTCTCCCAACAGAAGAAGAGCTGCGCGCGAGTCCTGCACTTCGGCGATGGCAAGCAAAGCTTTTTCCAGCTCTGGATCCGCACCGAACTGATCTGCACCACCGTAGAGCCAGGAATCGATGGTGGCGTCCTGAATGCGGAGTTCCGACTGCAATTCGCGGCTGAAGCCGGCAGGATCGTCGACCAGGAAGCCTGGATAAACGCGGAAAAAACGAGCCAGCAATTCGCGCGAGGTATTGGTCATGTGCGGGCGGGCGCCACTCTCGATTTGCGAAAGATACGCCTGGCTGAGGCCACGACCGACTTCGTTCTTCATGGCTTCCACTACTTCGGATTGCGTCATGGGACGGCCGAGACCGCGAAGAGAGCCCTCAATAGCGCGGAGGGAGCGAAGTTTGTCGCCGAGATTCATGTGGGCCTCCTTGGAGGTGATATTGCAATGTGCAAACTATATATAGCGATATGTAATATGTCAAGGAAAATCGGTAAAGGCTGTAAACGTTTTAAGTTCTATGCTTTACGCCGATGCAAAGGAAGAGCGTCGCTTGACTGGTGGTAGTTATTACTCTGGCTTGCGGAGTTCGCTTAGATCGATGCCTAGTTGCTGACACTTCTTGTAGAGGTGGGAGCGCTCGAGGCCGAGTGCGCGGGCTACCTTCGTCATGTGGAAGTTGTGACGGCGAATTTCGGCGAGAAGGACTTCGCGTTCGTAGGCTCCGGTGCGTTCGACGAGAGTTCCCTGCCCTAATACGCCGCTCGATTGTGTGCCTACAAGAGTTGAACCGCTTATCTCATTGGTGGGCAAAACCAGCTTTACATCTTCAAGCGTAACGGTTTCTTCCGCGGCAAGCAGAACCAGACGTTCGACAATGTTACGGAGTTCGCGGACATTGCCGGGCCAGGAGTAGCGGCGGAGTTCAGCGATGGCTTGCTCGGAAAAGACTTTTTCTTTCCACCCGTTTTGCTTGGCGACTTGTTTGGCAAAATGAGCGACGAGTTCCGGGAAATCCTCCAGCCGCTCGCGGAGCGGTGGCAGCGCCAGCGGGAAGACATAGACGCGGTGGAAGAGATCGCGGCGGAATTCATTTTTCTTGATGAGTTCTTCGAGGTTTCGGTGAGTGGCCACTAGGACGCGGACGTTGACTTTGAGAGGCTTGTCGCCACCGACGCGCTCCACGTCGCCTTCTTCGAGGACGCGCAGGAGCTTGGCCTGCATGGCTACGGGCATATCACCAATTTCGTCGAGGAAGAGGGTGCCGCCTTCGGCTTGTTCAAATTTGCCGAGGTGGCGACCGGCCGCACCTGTGAAGGCACCTTTTTCGTGGCCGAAGAGCTCGGATTCGATGAGTTCGGCGGGGACGGCGGCGCAATTCAGGGTGATGAACGCACTGTCGTGTCGCGAAGATTTTTCATGGATCGCGCGGGCGACAAGTTCTTTCCCAGTACCGGTTTCGCCGAGGATGCAAACGCGAGTTTCGCTAGCGGCCACAAGATCGATCTGAGCCAAAAGCTTTTTCATCGCGGGACCACTGCCAACGAGTTCGTGTTTGCCCAGCCGATGGCGCAACTCGCGGTTTTCGTCTTCGAGGCGAGTCAGGCGTAACGCATTTTCTACGGTGACGAGGAGCTTGTCGGTGCTGAGCGGTTTTTCCAGGAAGTCGAGCGCTCCCAGGCGCGTGGCTTTCACAGCCATCTCGATATTCGCCTGACCGGAGATAAGTACGATGGGAGTTTGCACACCGGCTCTTTTCAACTCCTCCAGAAGATCGAGGCCGCTTTTGCCGGGCATGACAACGTCGGAGAGGATGAGGTCGAAATGTTCATTACGAATGATTTCGGCGGCACGCAAAGCGTTATCGCAAACTGTTGCTTCGTGGCCAGCCAGCCGGAAGGCACGGGCTAACGACGCCAGGGTGTTGGGATCGTCGTCAATGAGGAGAAGATGGGCTTTGCGAGGCAAGGAGTTCCTTTTCTGATTGTTACGCGGCAGCAGGGCTGCCGATTTTACGTTTGTAACCCAGCTAAGATCGCAAAAGCGGGAGCAGCGCCTCCCGCACTTCAAATCAGTCCGTAGCGGCCGCGGTCTGTGCTGGTTCCGTGGCGCTCTCCGGGCCTTGGGACTTCGGCTGCGTTACCACGCCGGCCTGATGCTTGGGCAGATCGATCTGAAAGGTGGTGCCGCGGTTTTCTTCGCTACTGACGTTAATGGTTCCGTGGTGATCGCTGATTACGGATTGCACGATGGCCAGGCCCAAGCCCGTTCCCTGCACTTTGGTCGTGTAGTACGGAGTGAACAGACGGGAACACTCTTCCGGAGTCAGACCTTTGCCCGTATCGACAACTTCGATGCGAACCGTTTCTCCCCGTTCCGACGTGCGCAGGGTCAGTGTTCCGCCGGCAGGCATCGCATCCAGGGCGTTCAGGACGAGGTTCTGGAAGGCTTTGTGGAGAAGATCGGGATCACCATCAATTTCAGGCAAAGACTCGCTGAGAAACATTTCTGTGGTGATGGCGGGCTTTCCCACCGCGGTAAATTGCGGCTCGAACAGGCGCACGGCGTTGCGCAGGGCTTCGTTTACGTTAACGTGGACAAATTGCGGCGTAGGCATTTTTGAAAAATCGCTGAAACGGCTGACGATGGAATTGAGGTTGGCCAGTTCCGCCTTCAGAGTGGCGGTCCCTTCGCTGAATACTTCCTGGAACTGTTCGGGACCCAGTTGGCGAGCGCGTTGCAAATTCTCTACGGTGATTTGCAGAGGAAAGAGCGGGTTTCGCAATTCATGGGCGAGACGGCGAGCCAACTCCCTCCAGGCGGCGACTCGTTCCGTTTGCACCTGCTTTTCCTTCTGTGCAGCAAGGGTGCGCGTCATGTCATTGAATGCGCCTGCCAATTGTCCAATTTCGTCGTTGGTATGCACTTCGATTTGCGTGTCCCAGCGCCCGGTAGCCACTTCGCGGGCGGCAGCGGAGAGTTCTTCCACGGGCCGCGTGATTCGGCGAGAAATCCACCAGCTCAATAGCAAACCGATCAACAAAGCGGCAAGGGAGACGACTGCGGCTGTTTTCAATATTTCGCGTTTCAGGTTGATCAACTCTTTGCGGGAACTGCCCAGTAACAGAACGCCAAGCAACTCACCGTTTCTGCCTTTGAGGGGCATGGCATGAAACGTTTCGGAAGCAGAGGGGTCGCGGTTCCAGTCGATGGTCTTCACCACTTCTTCAGGCTGTTTCTGGATCTGCTCGATCACCGGCTGCAAAAGATCGGCTTGCGATACGGCCCCTGCGGCGTCGGTGAGGGCGGTTGGCACGAAATTCGGTTCCAGGTTGCGATAGAGCAAGGCGCGCATGCCGGTGGGCAAGATTAAAGAGGCGAGAAAATTCTGATCGAGGCGCCGGCCGCCAACTACATATAAATTCTTGTCGCCGATGGGCAGGTTGCGAACGGCGGTCATGGAAAGCGCTACGCCATCGGGAAGTTCTTCTTTTTTTAGAAAAGCTTTTGAGCCTCGCCAATCCTTCGTGGCAGTGATCCAGTCATTCTTGTATCCGACACGGGATGGATACTGCGCGGATGAAATCAGCGAGCCATCACCATTTATAAATTCCACGAAATCCAGAACGTGATCCTGTGCGGAGCCATTGGCGTCGTGCACATATAAGGACGTGTCCGCATTGGGGCGTGCAAGATCGATCGCCATACGGAGTGTAATGTCCGCGTTGGTGATGTTTTCGACCTGCTGTACAACCGTCTCACCGCGCTGGGCAAATTCCTGGTTGAACTGGGCAACCAGCGCTTTACTGCGCTGCGCATCCATCTCTTCGAAAGCCTGTTGCGTGTAGTAGGTCACGCCATAGGCTACCAGCGACACTGACGCAAGGACGGTGACCAGGAATACCAGGAATATTTTTGTGCGAAAGCTCACCGGCGCCTCCCCTGGACACGAGCGGCGCAAATTCTTACTGACGCTTGAGGTCGAAACTCATTCGTCCTTGTTTCCATTACCACAACATGTCTCCCTAATTCTCCCATGACAGACTCAGGAGCAATCCATTCGCCATCTGCTTCATCGAACAGCCGGAAGGCCAAAGTCCGCCGATTCTTGCCAAGAAAAAAGTTCCTGAAGCGCCGATGATAGCATGCCGTTCTTTCTCTTGCGGGTAATGCGCCCGATCGATTAATGCGTTCGATACTCCTTGAATAGATCCAGGCGGTTAATCAGGCCGATCATGACTCGTGTGAATGCCAGGTACTCCTCAAGACTTTCATCCGAAACGTCGTAAAGCGATTCCCGGCGCGCTTCGCGGACCAATTCAAGGTCGTCGGGCTGGAGGGTTGCGATGGCGCTGTTGATGAAGGCGGTGTGACTGGCGATACCGTAGATTGGATCGCCTTCGGCCACGGCGGTAGCCAATTCTTCGGCGGTCGCTTTCTTGTCGCGCATGCGCTTGTCGAATTCCGAACCTTGCGTGCGCATCCGTTCGCCGAACTCTTTCCGGGTATGCGGCAAGCCTGCAATGTCTTTCAGTACGTCCTGTCGCGTGAATTTGGGGTGGGCCATTTCCAACTGATTGGGAGACTGGTATTTCATGATTGCCTGGATGTCGTTGCGCCGGAATTCTTCCTCAATTTTAGGGAGTCCATCCCACTGAGCCAGCGCGCGAAAACTCTCTTCTGTCATCTGTTCGGCAAGCAAATGTGCGGCAGCAGAGCGCACGAATGGTTCAGGTGTCTGCAATTCCGTTGTCAGCACTTTAGACGCCTCCGCAGGAGTCATACTTCCATACAAAAACAGCGCGGCGGTGTCTGCGTCCAAATCCAGGGCGTGCTCGGGAATCTGAATTGTCGCATTGGGATAACGGAGCAATCGCGCAGCGAGTGTGTGCACGTCAACACCAGCCTGTGACAGGGCGAGCGCCAGTGAGAGATAGTTCGCGGGATCGGTTTCCTGAAAATCCGCCTGCGCAATGGAATCGCGAACCAAATCAAGGGTGGCCGGAGATCTGTCGCGTTCAAAGAGCCAGGAAGCGGCATCAAATTGAAAATAACGATCACTTTTCTCCGATTCGAGCATTGACCGCACGCAACTCGTTCCCTCGGAACCAGCCGCCTCCACCAGCTTCCAGTACCCGTCCATCTCTTTTGATTTGGCTTCAATTTGCGCTTCGTTGAGCTGGGTCAGATTGAAACCAAAGACCTTGGCCTTCGCCGTCTGCAAAGATTCGCAGGCGCCCGGCTTGTCATCCGCTGCGACGGCGGCTTGTGCGACTGAAATGGAAACCGCCAATGCAAAAAAGCCTGCCGCCAACATTCCCGATAGACGCAAATTTCACCTCTGTGAATCCATCAAATGCTAACACCAATCTCGAATGCAAAGCCGGGCGGCGTGGCACCGCCCGGTTGATTGAACTTGCTCGACGGGACTGGTCTTTTTATTCGATGGGTCTCCTTTCATGGACGCTTGTTGGGCTTACGTTGCGTGGCTGCTGTGGCCACTGGCGCAGGCTCTGCGGAATCATCATCGTTGTCAGATGCACCGTTAACACCGGAGTTGTTGCTATTGCCGGTGGCGTTGGAGAAAGCGGAGCGCATGACGTCGGCGGCAAAGAAGTTCTTGCCGTCCATGGGCACCATCATGATCTGCAGCTTGTCTGACAAGCGCTCGGCAATGATTTTCTGGATGAGCATAGGATTCTGCTTCAGCACGGCCGCTTCAAATTTCATACGCTCGGCATCGGCTGCGGCGGTAACGCGGATCCGGTTGGCTTCCGCCTCAGAAAGATTGCGCTGCCGCTCGACTTCCGCTTTGCTATCGATGATTTTTGCCTGCGCGGCGGCTTCAGCATTCTGCAGAGTGGCTTCCTTGCGCGCGGCTGCTTCCAGCTTGCTTTGCTCGATCTGCTTTTCCTTCAAAGGCAAAGTGTACTGCATGGCGTCGGATTCGGCTTTTGCCTGCAAGACTCGGACCTGAGCCTGCGATTCAGCCTGCTTCACATCGCGCGCCTTTTGCGCGTCGGCTTCAAGTTCGGCGATCTTGACTTCTTTCAGCTTGATGTCCTGCTCTGTGGTCAGGCGTTCGTTCTCCTGCTCTTTCAGTAGAAGTCCTTCGAGGCCCTTTGCGTACTCCGCAGGCAATTGAATGTCGCGCAGGAGGACTTCGCGCACAAGGATTCCGTCCGCCGCCAGACGCGTTTTGATGGCATCGGCAGCTTTGGCGCGAAGTTCTTCGCGTTTTACGGCAAAGATTTCGCGCGTTTCATAGCTGGGACAAAGTTGGCGATAGGTGGAGGAAATGACTGGGCCGACGACTTGTTCGTCGACCGGTTGAGGCAAGTTCTGATGAATGCCGCTGAGCTTCGTTGGGTCGAGCCGATAGCGCACGGTAACTGCCAGACCGATGCTGAGGCCTTCGCGGGCTTGAACGATCAGAACTTCTGACTTGGATTTCGAGCCATCGTTGGCGGCAGTGGTGAAGACTCGTTCCCGCGTGTCATAGACAATTACGTTATCTACCAGAGGTGTTACAAGATGCACGCCTGGATACAACGTGCCGGGTCGCACGCCGGAAAACTGGCTGACGCGAATTCCCGCCGAGCCGTCGGGGACGACAATGATGCTGAGCGCCACTAAGAGCGGCACCAGTCCCACAAGCACTAAAGGGAGCGACTGCCTCCAGCGAACAGGTCCGAAAGGGAGCGACTCTCCGAGCGTTGAGAGCGATTCCGTTCCTGGCTGCTGCTCTTTTCGCTTACGTCCAAGCAGCCAATTCAGCTGGATCGCCCGGAATACGTCGTACCCTACGATTGCTGCCGCGCTGGTGAAAATGCCCAGGCTAAGGAGTATCAGAATATATTTCAGACCCAACATGTTATTTCCCCCTAGTTTCCACTCCCGGTTCCGTCGTCGCTTGCCCTCGAGTTTCCGATTTGCGCGCTCCGTTGGTCACGCCGGGAATCTCTCTCGAACGGCTACCTGGTGTGGCCGTAAGCACGGGCCACAAGTTGCGTTCCGCGTTCGATGGCGGGTGCGGAGATGCGGCGGTTCGCGGTAGCCGGCTGCATCAGCAGGAACATGCCGCGGAGAAGGAGCCAATCAAGGGCCAGGGCGGCAAACAGGGCCACCAGGGAGGTGATTACCAGTGCAGCGAATCCGATCATCGTGTCCATATGTGTTCTCCTTTGCGGGCTGGGACAGGGTTGTTAGGCAAGCTGTTGTCCGCTTCGGGGAGTCTCAACGGCTTGCAACCTGAGTAATGGCAAGCGCACAGCCACTTGGAAAACGCTGATATAGCAGGATTTGGAGAAGGGTCAGGGCGGGTATTTCGTGGACACGGCAACACGTTGTGTACGGGGAGACGCAATCCTGGGCCGCCGAGTGCGAGCTATTTGGAGAGATGAGAATTCAGAGTTAGTCTAGATGGAGCAGTTCGCGAGGGTGTAGTTTCATGGCGCAATCACAGGGATTCCGCATTGGCCGGGCCATCGGAATCCCGATATACATCGACTTCAGCTGGATTGTCGTTTTCAGCCTGATCACCTACTTACTTGAGAACCAGTTTCGTCACGAACATCCGGATTGGGCTGCACCTCAAAGTTGGGGACTGGGCGTTGTCACCAGTTTGCTGTTTTTTGGGTCGGTTCTCTTCCACGAACTTGCTCATAGCGTAATTGCGCAGCGCTACAAACTGAGAGTCATCTCGATCACGCTGTTTATGTTTGGCGGACTAGCGCGGATTAACCGCGAGCCAGACCGCGCAGCGCAGGAATTCAACATCGCCATCGCTGGACCCATTGCCAGCTTTTTTCTGGCAGGGACGTTTTACCTGATGACCGTGCTCTTCGGGCAGAGTTCCAGCATTGCCGCGGCAGCAAACTGGCTCTGGTTTATCAATCTGAGTTTAGCGGTCTTCAACCTTCTGCCGGGATTTCCCCTGGATGGCGGGCGAATTTTTCGGGCCATCGTTTGGGGGCTCACGAAGGACTTCGGAAAGGCAACGCGCGTTGCGGGTGGCAGCGGAAAGCTGATTGCCTTCGCGATGATTCTCTATGGATTGTATTCCGTGTTCAGGGGCGATTGGATGGGCGTGTGGACCGGGCTGATCGGCTGGTTCCTGTTGAACGCGGCGTATGCGAGCGTCCAGCAAGTGACGATTCGCGAGACGCTAGTTGGATTAACCGCGGCGGACGTGATGAGCAACGAAGTACCGACGATTCCCGGAAACATGAGTCTGGATGAGTACAGCCGCGAGGTGCTGCGCACGGGGCGGAGAGTCCACATCGTGACTTCCGACGATCGCTTGGTGGGGCTGATGAATGTTGCGGCGTTAAACACTATTCCCCGTGACGAGTGGGACATGAATTCGGTACAGGCCGCCATGGTTCCCCGAGATAAGATACTCTGGGCTTCGCCGGAAGAACCGCTGCAGCGTTTATTGGAACGATTAATGGCTGCGGATGTGAATCAGATGCCGGTGGTAAAGCATGGGGAAGATGGAGCGGCAAATATTGTAGGGATGGTGACGCGGGATGCCATTCTTCGAGTAATCCAGACGCGGAGCGAACTCGGCGCGTCGATGGCCAGCCGTTAGCTCAGAGACTTCATTTTCAATCATGGGGACGAGTGGCAATAACCCGGAAAACTCCCGGTCGAAAATCGACGTTGACGGGTGAGAATCCTACTTTGGTGAGACGAGCAAAAGCGGAGGCCGGCGACAGTGGCGTGTAAGTACTTCCAATGTGCCCTACGTGGTGAATCCAGATCTCGACGATCTCAAGAGCGACAAAAACTCCTCCGGGTCGGAGAACACGAAACGCTTCTTGAAATGCCTGGTCCTGCAATTCGGGAGATTTCAGATGATGCAGGACCAGGCTCGCAAAAGCTGACGAGAAAGACTGATCGCTAAAAGGCAGGCGAGAGGCGTCGCCGGTCACCGGGGCGCTAATGTTCCCTGGATGTCGCTTTCGCAGTTGAGAGAGTGACTTGGCGTCGTATTCCAATGAAGTGACTCGCGCGACCCGCTTACTCAGAAAACCAGTGGCTGCGCCGTAACCTGCACCGACTTCCAGAATGTGATCGCCGAGGCGCGAGCCAGACAAGACCCATGGCAGTACGTGCCGCTGGCTCATGTATCGCCAGAGCGAAGAAGAACAGAAGAGATGTTCAAGGGTGTTCATGGGGCGAAGAAGATGCGGCGTCAGCAGTGTAGCGTAAATCCGGAGGACTGTTTATTGTCAGGTGTGCCCTCCTCCGAGGGCGGCCGCCGCACAATCGAGGAATCCGGCTAGTGAAGGAGAGGACGGAGGCGTTTGAGGGCCGCGGCAAACTGGTCGGCGTTGTAGGAAGAGGGATTCTCCAGTTGCTGGAACAGGCCGTTGATGGCTGCGCGCATTTCGGCTGCGTCTGCCTGCTTCGAATCCTTGCTGTAGGCGATATAGAGCGAATCCATGGCCATAGCGGCCTGCTCCGCTGCACGCTCGTCTGAGGTCGCAATCACATCGGCGTTATCGGAGATACTCTGCAGCATCTGAAGCGCAGTTGCCTGATCGTACGGCAACCTTGCCAAGCGTTCGGCGATCTGTTGTGTCAGAGGCGCGGCAGATTGTGCAGCATGTGCCACCACCGTTCTGTCTGGATTGAGCTTGCTCATCTCTGTGGAGACGGTGAGCATGTGACGATCCAATTCCTGCGCCGAAGCGGAATCCACTTGCTTCGCGAACAAACGAAAAACGGCGTAGCGCGAGGCATTCCACGCAGGGTCGCCAGGACGGCGGCCATCGTAACCGTGTTCCTGGCGCCAGCTATCCTTCGCGGGACCCAGCGAATGATGGCAGGCAAAGCAGGAGAGTTCGGCATACTCCGGCCAGGGATCTTTCTTGTCGGCGCGCTCGCTGTTCGCACGCCACACCAATCGCTCCATAGAAGCGCGGAGTTGCACGGCTTGCCCGGTGCTCCAGTCACGCACACCGCTCCAAGCGGCTTCTTCAACCGGCTTGCCTGGCGCCGATTCACGCGGCACTTTCCAATGCCTGGGCATGACCGCGGAGAAGGAATCGAGTTCGAAGTAAAGATCGGGGTGGCCGGCGGCGATCATTTCGTGATCGACAAATCTTTCTTTGGTGCCGAGATGGCATTCGAGACACTTCTCTGTCCGATGGATGACATTCCGCGTATCGGTCATGCCCTGAGCTACGGATTTCTCGTGGGGCCAATCTCGTGTAGTGTGCGGGCCGAGCCAGGCCGAAGCCGGACCATGGCAGTTCTCGCAAGAGACTCCCTCGGCAATCTCAAACGCCCGCCCGCGTTGCTCGGCCGTTACGGAGAGTGCATGACACACCAGACACTTCTGCGATTCTTCCGCCTTGGCACCGAGCTTCAGAATGCGAGCCATTCGCTGGCCAACGTCACCGGTCAGGGCCTGGTAGGCGCGACTGTGCTTGTCCTGCAGAATCCACGTGGAGTATTCGTTCTGAAGGATCCGGCTGCCGGCAACTGGCTTGACGCTGCCGTGGCAACTGGTGGCAGCGCACGAACCAGGTCCAATGTACTTAATCGGCTCTGGAGTATCCTTCGCTGAGGAATTCAGCGGCAGGAGTGCCACAACCACTGTCGGCAGTAGCCGTGTGATTTGCGAGAAACTGCTCTTGTAATGTTTCGTCATGGGGTAAGATGCTGAAAGTTCAGTTTGCTTATATCGTCCAATCGCACAACAAGTCAACCGAAAGGCTTTCACTTTTGAGGGCCATTGCGCGAAAAGACAACGGACCAGAATTAAGCAGAGCAGTCCGTCTCCGTTTGTGCGGAAATAGCGAGGACGAATAACCGCGCCGTGCCTGAGAATTCAACACGGCGCAGTTTCCCGAGACATGTCCACGTGATCTTCGACGAACTGCGAGCCATCCAACTGCGCTTCGGGTATCTGCCAATCGCGGAGTTGCAGGCACTTTCGCAACGAACACAGACCCCTTTGTACCAGCTTCACAGCGTTGCCAGCTTCTATCCTCATTTTCATTTGACCCCTCCGGCGAAGGCGGAAATTCATGTCTGTGCGGACATGAGTTGTCATCTGAACGGTTCGTGCGAACTGCGAGCGGAACTGATGAGGCGTTTTTCGGGATCCCGCCCTGAAGACGTGCAGATCAAGGATGTAAGTTGCCTGGGTCGCTGCGATCAGCCACCCGCTATTGCTATCAACGATGAAATAATTACGGGAATCACTCCCGAGAAGGCGGAGGAGTTGGGCCGGCGGGCAGTTCGTGGCGAAACGATTCATGCCGATCATCCACACGAGGCGCGAGTCGCTTGCGCATCCGACCCATATCGTGAAGGGGAAAAGTATGGAGTGCTGCGGCGCCTGGTGACATCGCGAGATTACGATGGCGTGCTGGCATCCCTGAAAGAAGCGGAATTGCGCGGCATGGGCGGGGCCGGATTCCCCACTTCGATGAAATGGGATCTGGTGCGCAAGCAGGCCGATCCAGTCAAATACATCGTATGCAATGCGGATGAAAGCGAACCTGGAACGATCAAAGATCGATTCATACTCAGCAATCTGCCCCACCTTGTGGCGGAGGGAATGATCATTGCCGGGCTGATTACAGGGGCAAAACGGGGAATCCTCTATATTCGCCACGAGTATCCATTGCAGGAAGAGATCTTTGGGGAAGAGTTGCGACGCTGTGCCAAGGCAGGGCTAATCGGAAAGAAAATCTTCGGCAGCGAGATGGATTTCGATCTTGAAGTATTTGTCAGTCCCGGCGGCTACATTTGCGGCGAAGAAAGCGCGCTAATCGAAGCCATTGAGGGCCATCGCGCGGAACCACGAAACAAGCCACCCTTCCCTGGACAATTGGGACTCTGGCAGAAGCCAACGGTCATCAACAACGTGGAGACTTTCGCCAACGTGCCGCAGATTCTGGCACGCGGAGTTGAGTGGTTCAAAACTGCCGGAGCCAACGGATCGCGGGGACTGAAATTTGTGGGCGTCAGCGGACATGTGAAACGAGCTGGCGTGTTCGAAGTACCGATGGGCACGTCGATGAGTGAAGTGATTTTTGGTCATGCCGGTGGTATACGCGGCGGCCGTTCGCTGAAAGCGTTCGCACCATCTGGTCCATCCTCTGGCTTCTTGCCGGCTTCGATGGTCGAGGTGCGGCTGGATTTCAAAGCGCTGGCCGAGGCTGGATCGATGCTGGGATCAGGCGCGATTGTGGTTTGCGACGACACAACCTGCATGCTGGATATGGCGTTGACAGCCGTCCGGTTTTACCGTAACGAATCGTGCGGAAAGTGTGTGCCATGCCGCCTGGGTTCGCAAAAAATGGTGGACCTGTTGTCGCGCTGGACACAGGGCAATTTGAGCGAAACTCAATATCGCGCGGACCTGGCGCTCCTGGATGAACTATCGCAGGCCATGGCTTTGTCTTCCATTTGTGGATTAGGGCAAATCGTGCCCGCACCGATTCAATCGGTACTGAAGCATTTTCGGACGGAGATTGATGCACACGTAATGAAAGGACAGTGTCCCAGTGGCATCTGTTTTTCGGCCGCAGGCAGAATGGCGGAAATTCCGAGGGTGGGGATCACGCCGTGATGAGGATTCTTCTTAGCTGATGAGCACAACATCCACAACTCCGCTTGTTGAACTGACCATTGACGGCAAGCTGGTCCACGTGCCCGCAGGCACTTCGGTCTTCGATGCGGCGCGGCTGAACGGAATCACAATTCCCACATTGTGCCACTTGCAGAACCAGACCCCGGTAGGTGTGTGTCGTTTGTGTGTAGTCGATACCGGCGCACGTGTATTGAGTGCTTCCTGTGTTCGCCCGGTTGAGCCCGGGATGAAGGTGGCGACCAACTCCGAGAAAGTTCTGGCCGCACGCAAGACTCTTCTGGAATTGCTGATGGCAGACCATCCCTCGCCGTGTGCTCGGCAGGCGCATTCCGGTGACTGCGAACTGGAAACTTTGTCGAAGGCCGCGGGAGTCGGAACGTCGCGGTTCGCGGGTAGGACGATCTCGAGAGGTGGAGACGATTCTTCACTGGCTATTGCCGTCGACCACGATGCCTGCATTCTGTGCGACCGCTGCATTCGCGGCTGCGACGAAATCAAAAACAATTTTGTGCTTGGCCGCATGGGCAAAGGATATTCGGCTGGCATTGCCTTCGACCTCAACTCTCCCATGGGCGATTCGACGTGTATCTCTTGCGGGGAATGCATGGTCTCCTGCCCGACGGGGGCGCTTACGAACAAAGTAGTTGTCGGAACAGAGATTGCCGCAGGCGGTTCCGCACAGACGCTCAGCGCAGAGCAGTTGCACAAGCTGCCGGTGTTTGCTGGAGTCTCGGGCACATTTCTGGAGCTGAATCGTGGCGCCATCGTGCAGAGGCGATTCCGCAAAGGGGAGGTGATTTGCCGCGAGGGAGATTTTGGGTCCACGGCATTTTTCATTGTAGAGGGAAAAGCTCAGGTTGCTATTTCTACTCCGATTGCCCACGTAAAGACGCAAGGGGGCGCGAAAGGATTTTTCAAGCGGCTGACCAGCGTCCTGGTGGGCCGTGAAGAGGACCAGCGAGAAGAAGAAGCGCCGGACCGAACAATTCCAATCGATGCCTCCGTCGATCTCTCTTATGGCAATCCCGTAGCTGAACTTGGACCTGGAGATTTGTTTGGGGAAATGACGTGTATGAATTTCTACCCGCGTTCAGCAACAGTGCGGGCGGAAACCGATGTCGTCGCTTACGAAATGCTGCGCAACGTGCTCGACATCATGATGAAGAACAAAACATTTCGCGCGCAGCTCGACGAGAATTATCGCAAACGTGCGCTGGAAACTCACTTGCGTGGTGTACCCATGTTCGCGCAACTTTCCCCGGACTTCATCGAGCATTTGAAACAGAGCGTTGAACTGGTTCGCTACGCACCGGGGCAGGTGATTGCGCGGCAGGGAGAAGCGTCGGACAGCTTTTATCTGGTGCGGATCGGATTCGTGAAGATTTCCGAGGAATATCCAGGCGGTGAGCTGGTGCTGGCGTATCTCTCGCGCGGGGATTATTTCGGTGAAATTGGACTGCTGGGCGGCGGCGTCAGAACCGCTACCTGCACTGCGTTGGATCACGTGGAAGTGGTGCGTATTCCCGGAGACGACTTCCGCCAGATGGTGGAACGATTCCCCGGGGTTCGCACGGGCCTCGAAGCTGTCGCTGAGGAGCGGCGTTCTGCAAACGCGCAGCGACTGCAGATGGTGCATAGCGTTCCCATCGATCAGTTCCTTTCGCAAGGACTGATGGAAGCGCAGAGCCTGCTGATCCTTGATTTGCAGAAATGCACAAGGTGCGATGCGTGTGTGAACGCCTGCGCCGACGCGCACGATGGAGTTACGCGATTGGTGCGGGAGGGACTGCGCTTCGAAAATTTCCTGGTCGCGACGTCTTGCAGGCAGTGCCGTGACCCGCTCTGCATGGTGGGATGCCCGGTGGGCTCGATTCGCAGGCGGAATTCCCTGGAAGTGCTTATCGAAGATTGGTGCATCGGCTGCGGCCTGTGCGCGAGAAATTGCCCGTACGGGAACATCAACCTGCACCCATTTGAGGTGATGGCCGAAGATCCAAATCGCGGGGGCCGGCAGAAAGCGGTGGTGCAACAAAAAGCCACTTCGTGCGACCTTTGCACACACTTGAAAGAACCGAGTTGCGTTTATGCGTGTCCACATGATGCGGCGCATCGCGTGGATCCGCGAAGATTCTTTGCCGGGCTGATGGGTCAGGGGCCAAACCAATGATCATGGACCCGACTCAACGCGGTTGGGCAATTGGCTCGTTGGGGTTTTTGCTGGTTAGCACGGCGGGGTATGCCTTATACGCGATGAATGCACCATCGGGACCACGCGGAGGCAGCTTCGTCGGATTGATGTTCGGTATGATGGGATTTGCGTTCATGATTTTTGCGGCGCTACTTGGGGCGCGCAAGCGTGTGCCTACGTGGCGGTTGGGACGCGCTCAGGCCTGGATGCGTGGTCACTTATGGCTGGGATTGCTCAGCTTGCCCCTGATTTTGTTTCACGGCGGATTTCATTTTGGAGGAACGCTGACACGGGTTCTGATGTGGCTGCTGCTCATTACGGTGGGAAGCGGACTATTCGGCGCAGCGTTGCAGAATTATATTCCGCGCATGATGACGACAGACGTTCCACTGGAAACGATTTACGACGAAATCGGCAATGTAAGGAAAGCGTTGCGAGCGGAAGCCGACATCGCCGTGGAATCGCTATGCGGATCGATGGGATTGGCCGGAAACACGGAAGCAGAGCCAGAACGTGCCGGCGGTTTCTCCGCGCTTCGGCCGATTGCCGCAGGCTCCGCGCCTTTGCGCACTTCGGCAGCGGTAAGCGCAGGAGCCAGTGCCGCAGTCGCCACGGCGGCGGAGAGAATTCTGTTGACTCCCGAGGAGAGCGCGCCACTCAGACGATTTTATCTATCAGAGATGCGCCTGTTTCTTGAAAACCCGGGCAGACGCGGTCAGCGGTTGGGCAATGCGATGAAAGCGCGGAGTGCCTTTGCCGGTCTACAGGCTCTGTTGCCGGTGACGGCGCAATCCACTCTCAAGGATCTGGAAGATATTTGTGATGAGTCTCGCCAGTTCGTGCGGCAAGAGCGGCTGCACCGCTGGCTCCATAGCTGGCTGCTGGTACACATTCCGCTTTCGCTGGCACTGATGCTTTTGGGAGCGATTCACGCGGTGATGGCACTGCGGTATTAGGTGAACAGTGGCAAGGAAACGAGTGCCTCCTCGCAGTTCGGGGTAGAAGAATGGCGAGAACCAGAACCACCAAGAAGCTGGCGCAGCGGATCGACCTCAACTATTTCAAGAGGCCGACTCCGTACAAACGCGCGAAGCTGTGGCTTTGCGTGCTGGTGCCGATTTTTGCCCTGTTGTGGATTGGATGGCGCGGAGTTTCGAGGGATTCACGTGTGTATTCAAGCGGGCGTATGAGTGGTGCGCATGCGGTGCTGGAGAAACAGTGCGCCGTTTGCCATCTGCAAAAAGCGGGGGAGTTTTCTTCGAAGGCGGCGGATGGCGCTTGCCTGGCATGCCACGACGGACCAATTCATCATGAGTCGCAGATCAAGGCCGATGTTCCGGAATGCGCCACCTGCCATGTAGAGCATCGAGGGCGAATCAACATCCGGGCCGCCAGCAACCAGAGTTGCGCAGAATGTCACCGTGAGTTGAAAACGACGAACGCGGTTGCACATTATGCCACGCATATCCGAACGCTAGAAGACGGTCATCCCGAATTTACAGCGCTACGGCCCGGCGCGAAAGATCCCAGCACGATCTTATTGAACCACGCGATACACATGAAGCCGATACGGCGCGGCCCGAACGGGCCGATCGTTCAGTTGGAATGTTCCGATTGCCATCGCGGTACTTCGGTAGGCGCGCAATGGACGTATGGCGAGTCGCGATTCATGACGGCCAACGTTGCTTACAAAGACGATGATGTACTTCTTCCCCTCCGCGGAGAATCCCTTTCGCCTCAGAGGAATTTGGGCGGCCGCGAGTTTATGGCTCCAGTGAGATTTGCGACGGCGTGCGCGGGATGCCATTCGCTGGCTTTTGACAAGCGAATAGACGAACCTGTGCCACATGATAGGCCTGAGGTGGTGCGCGGGTTCGTGGTGAAGAAGTTGCAGGAATATATTGCCGCGCATCCCACGGAAGTCCGTGTTGTTCGCGACCCGAGCCGGGATCTCACCGGAAAACCATTACAACCCGATGTACTTGTGTTAACGCCAGCGCAATGGGTGGCGAAACGCACGGCCGATGCTGAAGCGCTACTGTGGCGGAAGACCTGCAAGCAGTGTCACAAGCTTGAAGTTGTTGACGGCTTGAGCCTGCCGCACGTAGCTGCTGCACGAGTGACACAACGCTGGCTGCCGCATGCAAAGTTCGATCATGATGCACACCGCGGCTTCTCTTGCGTAGACTGCCATGCCAAAGCGGTCAGCAGCAAAGAGAGCAGCGATATTCTGGTTCCGGGAATCGCGAATTGCCAAACTTGCCACGCAGCCGGGCCGGAGCATGCGGAATCGCGATGCTTCGAATGCCATACGTATCACGATTGGTCGAAACGGAAGGAAGTCAAGCCAATGTTCACCTTGCCTGCGTTGCAGAGTGGCGGGCGATAGTAGATCCCTCAGACGTGCGCCCTTTTCTTGGGCCTGGCGTCCGAAAGCGGCAGCAGAGCTCGGCACTCCAAGGCTAGCCGTTGACCAGTCCCATCATTGCTTCGGGATAGCGAAGCCCAGAGACTGAACCTTTGGGAGCAACTTCCTCGATTTGGCGCAAATCGGCAGCGGTCAGCTTCACATTGAGAGCCGCTTTGTTCTCATCCAGATAGTTGCGGCGCTTGGTGCCTGGAATCGGGATGATGTCTTCTCCCTGGGCAAGTAGCCATCCAAGCGCAAGCTGACTCGGCGTGCATATTTTTTCTTTTGCCAGCGTCTCTACTCGCGAAACCAAATCCAAGTTTTTCTGAAAGTTTTCTCGCTGAAACCGTGGAGAAATACGTCGATAATCATCGGGCGCAAAATCTTCGAATCGCTTTATTTGACCGGTTAAGAAACCGCGGCCCAACGGACTGTAGGCTACAAAGGCGATTCCCAGCTCACGGGTTGTCGCCAAAATCTCATCTTCAGGATCGCGAGACCATAGAGAATATTCCGTCTGCAGCGCGGCGATTGGATGAATTTTATGCGCGCGGCGAATCGTCTGCACAGAGGCTTCCGATAATCCGAGATACTTCACTTTTCCGGCCTTCACCAGTTCGGCCATCGCGCCGACGGTCTCCTCGATGGGCGTTTTGGGATCGACGCGATGCTGGTAATACAAGTCAATCGTGTCCACGCCCAGCCGTTTCAGGCTCGCGTCGCAGCTGGCTCGCACATATTCCGGCTTGCCGCTGACGCCCCGAGCAGCAGGATTCGCAGGGTCGCGGACAATCGCGAATTTCGTTGCAAGAAATACTTTCTCGCGCCGGTCATGGATGGCTTTGCCGACAAGCAGTTCGTTGTCCCCGTAACCGTAAACATCGGCAGTATCCAGAAAGTTGATACCCTGCTCCAGCGCATGATGGATGGTGGCAATCGATTCCTCGTCATTGCGTACGCCGTAAAACTCCGACATGCCCATACAACCAAGCCCCAAAGCAGAGAGCTTCGGACCATTCTTTCCCAATTGACGATATTGCATGCGCGCTCCTGAACAGATTGTCCACTAACCTATCGTTTTAGGATGATGCGAATCAATGTGTCGGTACATCCATGGCCGAGCAGATGGCACTCGCTAGACCGTTCAGCGCCGTTTTGTCAGGAACTTGCGGGAGGATCCCGCCTATCCAGATACTTCACCAATAGCACTTCATTGCCTTGCTCGTTGTAAAGAAGTTCGTCGACCAATTTCTTGGCCATCAAGATGCCAAACCCTCCGGGACGAATTCCGCGGCTCTCGCGTTCCGCCATATGGGCGAAGGGATCGTCCGGAGGATTGGAGACTGCGGCATGCTTGATTTCATCCAGGGAAAATCCCTCGCCGGGATCTTTTACCCTGCAAAGGATCATCCGCCGGGTGCGGACATACCAGATTTCGACATATTGTGAAGGGTCAAAATGACCACCGTGCTCCATGGCGTTGAGCAGCATTTCGCGAAACGCGGTTGCCACTTCCTCTTTTTCCACATCAGGAAGATCCGAGGCCTCGCGGAAAAATTGGATCAAGCGGTTCGCCGTCAGCACATCACAACGCACAGACATTCGAACCCACTCTCGCGTTGCCGAGGTGATTTCGATGCCGTCGTCCCAATGCGGTTCGGCCATGGCGATGCAGATCATCTCGGCAAGTTTTTCGGTGGAAAAAGGCCTGGTGAAATAACTGAAGGCCCTTGCCCGGATGGAGGCAAGTACATCTCCTGGAATAAATTCGTCAGTCAAGATTATCAGGCGGGTATGCGGCCGCACCATGCGAAGTCGCCGCAGCAGTTCGATATCCTCCTGGCCGGTGGTCTTTTCTCCGGTAATGATGAGATCGAAGGGCTGATCTTTAGCCAACGTCAGTGCTTGCTTGTTGTCAGAGGCGAAATGAATTGTCCAGTCGGCGTGGTCGAATAGATTTGTGAGGAGTTGGTTCAGCTCTGGACTGGAATCAACTATTAGCGCGCGGTGGCGCTCCGGAGAGGGTGAATTCCCCGGAGAAGAAGAAGCGGAAGAAGGTGTGTCCATAGCGCCTCAGGCAATCGAGCTGGCTTAGGAACTATAGTGTGGAGCACTCGTGGCAGGCAAGAATTAACCTGCCAGCGAGCACCCTCGCACCATTTCTCGACTCTTAGGATAGTTCGCTAGTCATCAGGAAGAGAGGCTTCATTTCGAAGCTCTGATACACGGGACGAAGCCGTTCAATGCTGTAGTGCTCCTTGACGTTGACCACTTTCTTGGTGGCGGTCACGGTTTCGATGGGCATATTGTCGTAGCGACCATTCTTGAGCACCACTAGCCGGCCATGGATTCGATTCAGGATGAGATCCAGCGCCAAGTTTCCATAGGCCATGGGCACGATGGAATCGATCGCGTCGGGATCGCCGCAACGCACCAGGTATCCGAGCTTCTGGTTGATGCAGTCAATTCTCTTGCCGTTGTTGTACTTGGGTGAAAGTTGAGTAAGTTCTTCGGAAACCAAATCGCCGATTCCCCCTAGTTTTTTGTGACCAAATGCATCGGCGGCTTCCTTTTGAAAAACCATTTCGCCACCTTCAAACATAGCGCCTTCGGAAACCAAAACAATCGAATAACGGCTTGGATTGCGGTTGCGATCATGGACCATCAACTCGGTTAATTTGTCGATATTGAACCTGTGCTCGGGAATCACGCAGCGATTTGCGGCTCCGGCCATCGTTGGCAGCATGGCCGTGTATCCCGCATATCTGCCGAACACTTCCAGGACCATGAAGCGCTCATGGGATCCGGCCGAGGTCCGGAGGGAATTCGTCATCTGGATGGTACGGGTAATACAGGTGCTGAAGCCGATGCAGTAATCCGTGCCAGGGACGTCATTGTCCATGGTCTTGGGGATCGCCACGACGCGAACGCCTTCCTGAAACAACCGCACGCCGTAACTGAGGGTGTCATCGCCGCCGATCGGAATCATGTACTCCACTCCGAGCCAGGCGAGGTTCTTCAGCACTTCCGGTGTCAGGTCGTTTTTTTCCGCACTGAAGGTGTCCTTCAGATGATCGGGTACGCTGTTTTTGCTGACGCGTCCCGGATTGGTCCGCGAAGAATGCAGGAAGGTGCCGCCGGTGCGACCTGCGCGGTTGACTACGTCTTCCGTAAGACGCTGGAAATTATTGGAATTGTCGTGCTTTTCGTCGCGAACGATGTCGACCAGTCCGCCCCAGCCGCGCCGAAACCCAATGACTTCATAACCTTCGCGAAGAGCACGGAACGTTACGGCACGAATCGCGGGGTTCAATCCGGGGACGTCTCCTCCTCCCGTCAAAATTCCGATTACACCTTTTTTCACATTAATATTAGCCATGGTTGGATATGTCACTTTCCGTGTGGAGTAGCGAACAGAAGATTATCTATCCCCCAGCGCCATTTAGGAAGTCAAAAAACAAGTCAATTCGGCCTAAAATGGTCGCAGATTTGTTCCTGAGTCACAGCACGGCCTGAATTTGCACCTACAACTCGATACGTGTTCCGAGCAAAACCAGGAATTTTGTGAGCCACGCGGGGTGTGCTGGCCACGCGGGGCCACTGACCAGATTTCCATCCACAACAGCCTCTGTAACAGCTACATCGGCAAATTTGCCGCCGGCTTGCGTGACTTCGGGTCCAACAGCCGGATAACAACTGCAGCGCTTGCCTTCGAGGACACCCGCCGTCGCCAGAATCTGTGCGCCGTGGCAGATTGCCGCAATCGGTTTATTCTTGGACGCAAAGTGGCGAACGATTTCCAACACTCGCTGGTTTAATCGCAAATATTCCGGCGCGCGTCCACCAGGAATCACCAGCGCGTCGTAATCCTCCGCCTTAACATCATCAAATGTGGCATTCAGGGAGAAGTTGTGGCCGCGCTTTTCAGAATAGGTCTGGTCTCCTTCAAAGTCGTGAATTGCAGTGCGAACTGTCTCGGCCGCCTTTTTCCCCGGGCAGATGGCGTGTACAGTGTGTCCCACCATGAGCAGCGACTGGAACGGCACCATCACTTCGTAATCTTCAACGTAATCCCCCACCAGCATCAAAATCTTCTTGCTCGCCATGATTCCCTCCACACGCTCCATCGAAGCATAACAATACCATCGGGCGTTGCGCAGTTTTCTCCGCAGAATCCAAGAGCCCACTGGGTGTGCTTCTCAAGTCGAGACACTTTCGCATGCTTCTCGCGTGCCAGCGTGACGGACGCGAGTTTCAGGATTACGACAAGAGACGCTAATTACCTTTGCTCCAAATACTCATGCGACCAGACCAATGAGCTTGTATTGGAACCACGCATGCAATCTTCGGCCCTGGGAGGGTGTCTCAGTGCTCGGTCAAACAATCGTTCGCAACGCGCCGAAGGCCATGCGCGGTTGCCTCTTGCCAATCATCATCGGTCTATACTTGGTCGCTTTCTCGAACTCAGCTTCAGCACAATCCATAGCGGCGAGTTCAGTCTCGTGCGGTCAAAATCACGGTGAAGCCGGAATACTCGGCGTTAGCGAAGCGACTTAATTTGAATGGGGCCGTGAGAGTGGAGGTTCAGGTAGCGCCTGACGGAAGAGTAAAGAGAGCGCATGTCCTGGGAGGACATCCCGTCCTCGCAGTAGATGCGGAAAAAGCGGTTCTGTTGACGGAATTCGAACCAGGACCGAAAGAGACAACTCAGATCCTGGAATTCCACTTCGGCTCGTCAAACTAGATCGCGCTGAACGGGGCGAATAATCTGACGAGCGCAAAGCGGTGGTTAACTTCTGAGATTACAGTTTTATTGAGGCTGCGTGGAAGTTGCCATCGTTTCCGTGGCATCCCCGATGGTGAGCATGTCGGTCCGCATTTTGTCCCACTCGCGGACTGTCAAGCCGCGCGCGGTGAAGAACCGCCTGATCTTGGCGGAATCCCAGCGCAACACATCCTCCAGCACTGGAATCAACACGCTCATGGCGTTGTCACTCAACACCGTGCGTCGAGCGACCTTAGTGATAAATTGCGCTTCGGATACGGCGATGGTTAATCCGTCATGCTGGTTGACATGCATCATCACCGGCAAGTCTGAACTGCCATCCCCCATGTAGATGATGTGATCGTGGCTGATGCCCAGCGTGGCGCGTATCTCTTCCAGGACGATGATCTTGCCCCAACCAGCGGAAGCATGAACGATGGAATTCACTTCTCCGCTCGTTTCGTTCCAGCGGAACCGTGTGCCATGAATGTTCTCTGGAGTAACGATTCCTTCAAGCGCCGACTGGATGATTTCCTGGGGCGCCGCAGAGATCACGTGAAATGCGATGTTGAGGTCGTCGGATAAATTCTCGAGAGACTTCGCGAAGAGCGCCACGTCGTACTTCAAACGGATACGCTTTCCCGTTTCGACGAGATGTTCTCTGCGGACTCGGCGAAAATCCGGGTCGTGCAGGATCAGGTAAGACAATTCCGCGCCCTGCTGAATCAGATGGATGCCGGATAGACCTTTCACCTTCTGATGAAAATCGTGAAGGCCGATAAGCTCGCTGAGAACGACTCCCGAGTCGTTAAAACTAAGCGTCTGGTCGAAATCACTCGCCAGTAAATACTGCTGCGCCATAGGGATTTACTCCTCTTTCTTTCTGCCCGTCTATTTACAGGCGCGAGCCCGACTGGCGGCTCGGAATTCCCCACACATCCACATTACCCTCGTTGGGGGGAAGTACCCCACGAATTATTTTGATAAGTGCTATGCGCGGAAAAGGTGAACAAATTGTAATCTGCATATTAGATGCAGGGTACGGGTAAACAGTTGACAAGGAACGGGTTAAGTAAGGGAAAGGCTTAGGAATGAGAGGCTTACAAAGTGCTTTATTCCGGCCTCGGGACACGAATAAAAAGCGATAGCCATTCTATGAACTATTGCTGGAACTTGGCCTAGTGACTTAGAAACTCTCGCACCTGATTGAGCCAAGTGAGTTCTTTCCGGGCCAGGCGACTTGCCGAGTGGAGGTACTCTACGGGTTCGTCTGTAACGGTGTACAGCTGACCGTTCCGCAGATAGAGCCGCTGAGTTTCGTCGTGGTTTAATGGGCGTGCACCGCGGCGGCCGAACACCGCCAGCTGATTGCCGGACTCATCCACCGCGCGGTCGCGATCGATTCCCTTGGAAATTGCCAGGGCCGGCCCTTTAGTTTTCGCCGTGGCAATCAATTTCGGCGTGAGTCGTGGACTGAAGCCGGAAAAATGAGAGGGGTCGTCCCATGGAGACAGAATCTGCAGCACTCGCAGTCCATTTTTTCCATCGGCCAAAAACGCAAACGCGCTTCCCGCCACCATTCCGACTTTTACCTCGTTAAGATCGTTAATTAGTCCATCCCCCGTGAAAAGTTGATCGAGTTTAGGCGATTCTGGTTTCTCCACGTCGATGAGCGCTAAGCCTTGCTTGCCTCCGGAAACATATGCATAGGTCCTGGCCACGTAAATATTTCTGGCATCTTCCAGCGGCACGACGACGTTGCTGACTGGCTTAGGTTGGGAAAGATTCGTCACATCCAGCACTTTCATTCCGTCATGATCAACCACAAATGCATAACGAAACTGAATGGCGATGCCACGAGGGTCATTGAGAAAGGGCGATGCGATTGTTGCAGTCACTTTAGGCGCGATCGGATTGTCCAGGTCCACCACCACAAGGGTTTTGTCCGTCAGGATGTAGGCAAACGTCCCGGCAATGGTGATGCGACGCGCCCCCGTGAGAATCCCTTGGGGATTGAAAGCCAAGGCGCGCTTCAGAAAATTGTTCGATGGGTTTCCATCCAGCAGAGTTCCTACACCGGGACTCTTCGCCTTTAAATCTGGATTTCCGACAATCACCAGCCCCTCTTCCCTGTCCGCCACATACAAGAAGCCGTACATAAGGTGAATGGCCTGCTCTTCATTTTCAGGAATGCGGGTTCGCAGCGGATCGACACCAAGAGTTGTGGGCGAGGCCACCGCGACAGCATCTTTTGAAGGCAGGTAGAAGCGCTGGCCTAATGGCGAAACGGGCGAGGTGGTGATTCGCTCTGAGAATCCTTTATTGTCCACGTTCGCGATGTCGTAAATGCGCATGCCACCTTTGCCTGTTGCGGCATAGGCGTACTCACCACGAGCTTGTATATCCAGCACCGTTCCCTGGTGGCCGGCTACCGCGGAAAGTTCTCGTTTTCGTTCGACAAATTTCTTGAAATTGTCCGGATAGGCCACACGCTGCAGATCGCTACCGAAAATCGCTTCTGGCTCGTCGTGCTCTGCTACGGCAATCGCCTCAAACCCTTCTTTCCCGGTGGCCACATAAATATAGCGGCCCATGAAGTTCATGAAATTCGTTCCCTGCAGAGTCAATTGCGCCATCCAAGCGTTATTGTCGTTTGCCGAAGAGACGTGGCAATCGCTACACTGCTTGGTTTCTTTCGCGCGCACGGTGTGCGGAACGTAGGAGCTGAACGCCTGGCCAGAAAAACCTTCGGCAGAAATAGTTTGCTGCGTGTAGTAGAGCCATTCGCGATTGACGTTTTGCGAACTGACCAACACGGCGCAGGAAGAGCGGGCGGGGGCAATGCGATGGCCGGTAACCGTTCCATCGACTCCCAGGAAATAGGCGTCATCGCGCAGTACCTGGAAGTTGTAGCTCGTGTAATTTTTTGTGGTGAGTCCTTCGTTGTGCAGCATTGGTCGCTTGGCATTGGCGGTCATTTGCAGGTGACAGCCAAAACACGTCGGCGTCCAGGAACTGTGGCAGGCGTAGCAGGTCATTGAAGAGTTTCCATGCGCCAGTTGCCCGTCGTGAGCGGGAGTTTCGCCGAAGGTCACTCCATCCTTGTTCATCAACTTAGCACGGTAAGATTTCATGCTGAAGTGGACGTTGCCCGGCGTGATGGTGTCTTTCGTTTGCACAATCTCCCACTCGGTCTTCGCATCAGTCATGGAACGTTGAAACAGCTTGTCGCCGCGCCACTCGAATCGTCGCAAACCTTCCGGCGTTCGCAGCGCTTCCAAATGACGTCCGCGAGGCTCGCCTGGGTGAGCAGGATCTGGCGCTGCGGGGCCGGATGTCACGAGCGTAGCCTTTTGCCGAATTGTTCCGTGGCAATCCACGCAATCAATCTCCACGGCGGCCCGTGGTTCGCCATAAATTTTTCCGGTGCCATGGCTGTCCTGCGCAAAATGGCAATCGGCACATTGCATTCCTTCTTCCAAGTGGATGTCCGCCAGATGAACTGCCTTGTTGAAACGGTCCGGGTCATCGAAGGCGATGGTCCTGCCATCCTTATCCAGCCAGTTCCCTTTTCGGTCGTGGCTGTAGACGCCGCGGAATAGCCATCCGTGTCCATGAAAATCGGCAAACTGCGTGGTCTTTAACTGTGCGTTGAATTCCTTGCTGCCGGTGTTTTCCAGGAATTTCTCATCACCCCACAAGCCGCGTGCCGCCGCTGCTTCCGGATTGCGCAGTGAACTTTGATACCGTTCTTCCTCCGTGGGATTCCGCTGCCCTTTCGGGTACATCTTCTCGGCGTCGATTTCGTTGTCCCACCACGTCAATCCAAAATACGTCGTAACCATGTTCGTTCCGGGATGGACATGGCAGATCATGCATTGGCTGGAAGGAATTGCGCGCGTAAACGCGTGTCTAATGGGATGGCCGCTTTCGGTCTTGGAGATTGTCGGATCGGCCGAAGCGCTGAGGCCGTTGTGGCCATATTGTGCGTAGGAGGCGGAGTGGGCCGGGTCTCGATCGTTTGCATAAATCACGTGGCATGCCGAGCATCCGCTGGAGCGATAGTCGCCGGGATGATCGTTTGTGCCTGGCAAGGAAAGAATCGGATCAAGCAATCGAGTTTTTTGAAGGCCAAGAAAAACGGGGTCGGTACGCAACTCCGTGCCAAATCCGCGATCACTCAACTTGTCGTCAGGCTTTCCGGGATCTTCTTCTCGTAATGGATTGCCGATCTCGGCTTTTTTGTGGCCACCACGCTCGAACACGCGCAACACATTTCCGGGCTGCGAGATTTCCCAGCGATAGAGGGGCGTTAATTCTGGCAGGATTCCTTTCGATTTGGTCAGCTCGGCGGTTGGCGGCGGAATCGTTTTTAATGCTTGTAGGACGCCGTCTCGGCTATAGCTCTCGCCAAATCGTGTGTTCTTGTAAGGAAACCCACCGTTGTTATAGAGCGCGGCGCCCCAAAGGAAACCGGAGTGGGTCATCATACTCGTCGAGACAGCGCGTGCCTCGTTTGGATGACAGCCCGCGCTTCCGCAGGTTTCCGGCGCGAGGCGCAGATCACCCGGATTTACGAATTTGATATACTCCGGGCTTTCTTTCAGCCACTCGGTGAAGGCTCGTTCTGGCACAGCAGTCCGATTCTTGAAAAAGGCAGTACGCGGCTGAACGTGGGCTTTTTCTTTGGCGGAAATATATTCAAGTGAGGTAGGCGAGGTTCCCGGCACGACAGAAATCGTGAAATTGCCCCCATGGCAATCCGCGCAGCCGATGTGCACTGCCTTCGAAGGGTGCATAGTCGGCTCGTCGGTTGATGTGTGACATGTCACGCAGCCGTTGGATTTCCGGTCAGCTTCCTCTTGCGACTGGCCTCTTAACGAGGTGCGGGTTTCCTGAGCCGCCACTCTCGTTTTGTTCAGATAGTTCCCGGCCACCAGCGAGCCAAGACAGAGGCTTGTCGAAAACAGAATCAGTGTCCGCGCGCGGCCACTCTCTGACCGCATCGATCGTACGCTCGCCGACTTCAAGGCGCTTCGCATTCTGTTATCCCTCAAAACGTAAACTTTGCCGAGCCAAAGATCGAGAACTGCGTCCGCCCGGTATAAATGTCGCGGAAGCCAGGCCCCGGTTGCAGCATGGAGGCTCCGCCAGTCAGCACAATGTTTTCAGATAAAGGGGGACGATACTGGACGCCAACTCCTAGATCTTCACCGATGCCGTGGCGAATCGGCGATTGAAACAGCACAAACTCCATCGGCTCTGTGCGCGTGAACCGCAAATAATTAAGGTTCGCAAATCCCTTCAGCTTGGGAGTGATGTCAAAATCAGCGCCGGCGTTCACCAGAAAAATTCCCGGATTTACGAAATTGGCCTGACCCTCTTCTTTGCTGGAACGCATACTGGGCAATAAACTTCCTTCGGGAGTCAGCGATACACCTGAACCGGTCAGCCGCAACTGTTCGCGATTCCAAAAGCTGAACATGCCTCCGGCAAAGTTCGGGAGATCGACAATAGAGTCGAAGGCTCGTGCGCGGCCATCACGCGGGTTTGTGTCGCCACTGGTATAAAAGGTCGATACGCGATAACGGATCCAATCGCGATCCAACGAAAGCTCCACGGCGGCCATTTGAGCATTCACCGTTACAGGCCGGCCTGCAATGGGATTGAAAGTGTCTTCGCCCACCGCCTGGTAAAACGCGTGCGTCAAATTGACGCGCTTAATATGGCCGCTGCCCAGCCAGCCGAAATAGCCAACCCGAATCCCGTGAGGAATCGCTCCCGTGCCCTGATTGATGACGTTTCCGACCGGTGACGGCCGCACCAGAAAACCGTTGTCGTCATAATGCACGCTGGGATCGTCTTTGTTATAGGCGGCAACAAATTCCGCAGTGTAGCCCTGGAAAAAGAAATCCTGGAGGTAGACATTGCCGAGAATGACTTGCTGATCACGACGTTCAAAGGTGTTCAGGCCGCTATTGGTATTTTTCTCCAGAAAGTTGAAATAAGTCGCGTTGTACTCCAGTTTGTCGCTGTGGAGATTACCGAAAACACGAACACCCAACTGTTCATTCACGAACAAGAATCCGCGAAAGTCCGCATTAAATTCCTGAATACCGGCGCGGAAGGATATGAAATCGTAGTTCGGGCTGAGGTCGTGCAGCTTCACTTCCGCGAAAGCTTCCTGCAATCCCAGGTGGGTGTCGAAACGTGTGGTACCTTTGCGGATATCCGGGCTCACAATTCCCAGTTCACGGACATCCAAATAATTCAGGCTCAATTCGGGAGTGACTCGAATACGCCAGTCCACCGGCTTGAATGCAGCGTCTCCATGAAACAGATCGAATGTGAGGCGCAGGGTCTGATCCAGAAAGAACTGTTCGCCTCTTCCAAAGAATTCCGGGGTTCCCGCCTGGGCACCACTGGCGTTGCTTGGAGTCGGGACACGCCGCCCATCAAGGAATGTTTCTGCCGAACCTGTGAGATTCAAAAATACTCTTTGTCCAAGCAATTTCGGCCAGATGGGTTCGTCGCCTTTAAAAGGGTTTCGATTGAACGGGTCGTACCAATGGGGCTTTACGTAGATATATTCGCCGCGTGGACTGTACCGGCGATAGTCCGGCTGTTGCAAAGCCCAACGGTCTGGGACGACATTGAATACGTCGGCCACGGGCGGCAGATATTCAGGAGCAAGCTCCAGAATATAGTTCGGATCCGAATCCAAGCGATGGCGAAACTGGCGATAACTGTCAGGCGAGGCTTGCGTTTCCGCAGGCAATGGCGGCCCGAGATCGGCTTGGCGTGGCAATCGCGACTGCAGCACTGCAGTTCCTGTTGCTGTCAGCAAGATTTCGAGAGTGACTACTTCATTGGCATTCACTGCCAGCGATGCGATCTCAAACGGTGGATAGCCGGTTGCTTCCACTCGCAATTCGTACGCGCCAGGCGTCAAAGGCAGTATGCGAAATACACCGTCGCCTGAAGTCGTACCCACTGTGGTCTGGTTCGTTTGCAGGTGCCTAAGCTTAATCGCAGCTCCTACCACCGGCCGGCTTATACCATCCGACATCGGTTCTCGAATCGTGCCGTCCATAGCTCCGGTGGTCAGAGCAAGTTGTCTTGGAATTCGTTTTGGGGGGCCAGTTTCCCTCGATTCTTGCCCAGGGGTGCCAGAAATGGGCGCGGTCGATGGCTGCTGAGCCCCAATTGAACCGGAAATAACAGAGCTGAAGACCAATGCAAATAGAATCCTGGTTTGCCTGAGGTTTAGCGGCTTGGAGAAAGAAGCAAGGCGCATGCGGGTCGTGTTTTCGAGCGAACGATGGCTCCGGAGTATTGCCTAACTAGACTAGATTCAGCCCCTCTCGGCAACCCATTTCCATAACGGATGCGAACAGTCGATAACATCCCCCTCGCCACCCACAATAGTCACTAGTTGGCCGCATAGACGTGGATTGCAAGTTGTGACCACGTCCTCGCGCATGCTATCAACGAAATAACCTCGTGGAACACGCTATCTCCAAACCGGTCGAATCTCGTCGCGCTTATCGGCATCGCCGCCATGCGATCGGCTTCGCAATGATTCTGATGTTGGCTGTCGCGGCGGCCCTTGCTTTCGTGCTGCTCGGCTGAGTTGTCCTTTCTTCTCGCCCGTCACCAGTTCGCCTCATTCGCCGCGATTCCGCATGGGGATACCTTCCGTCCGTGCGATAACTACCAGAGAACTCTTCATGGAATACGCCATTCGCAAAGCACTCGAGACCCAGCGTGCTTACGAGCAGCGCCGTAACGATTTCACTGTCGGCGTTGTTCTTGGCTTCGCGATTGCCTCGGCTCTGGCCTTCTTGGTGGCCGGTTGCGGTACAACTTCGCCAACTCTCAGCCCAGTTCCTCCGCCCATTGCCGTTCCCGCACTTACAGCGCTTGATGTGCAAAATATTGTTCAGGCCGCCGCCGGATCCGCCGATGTGGACACCATGGTGATTGCTGTTGTTGACCGCGGCGGAAAAGTCCTGGCTGTTTTCCGCAAACCTGCCGCAGGTTCAACGGACACAGGAAATTTCGGCACGTCCGTGGATGTGAATGATCTCGCTGTTGCTCTTGCGCGCACCGGCGCTTACTTCAGCAACAATCAAGCTCCATTATCTTCGCGCACCGTTCGATTCATCAGCGGCATACATTTCCCTCCCGGCGTGGACAATGCTCCACCTGCGGATCTCTACGGAATCGAAAACACAAATCGCGGTTGTTCTCTTTCGTCGAACTATCTCCCGGGTCAAGCGGTTCAGCCTTCTCAATCGCTTGCCGGCGGCACCGGTCTTGGCATCATTACCGGAAAATCGCAGACAGATGACAGCGATGCTAATGCCGTGAATCCCGGTGGGGTGCCCATTTTTCACAATGGAATTGTCGTGGGCGGAATAGGCGTGACCGGCGTTTCCAGTGGCGTCGCGGAATACGCCGCCTTCACCGCCGCAACTTCCAACGGTTTTGGACCAACTCCCGCAGCACCCGGCGTTGTTTTCATTGGAGGGATTGCGCTGCCCTTCGTCAATCAAACGACACGTCCTGCGGGCGTGAATCCGGGTACCGCGACGGGCAGCTACTATCTTTCGTTCAGTCCGATCGCCAGCACAGGACAGCCTCCCGAAGGTGATCTTATCGGACCGAGTGCAGGCCCACTTGGGGGATTGAGCGCTGCGGATGTAAAACAGGTTTTGGATAACGCAGAGGCCACGGCAAATTTGACGCGGGCCGCGATTCGATTGCCGCTCGGTTCGCGCACGAAAATGGTCATCGCGGTTGCAGATCTCGATGGAACGATCATCGGGTTAAGACGCATGGTCGACTCCACGGTGTTCAGCATCGACGTTGCCGCAACCAAAGCGCGCAACATGGTGTACTTCAATAGCTCGTCACGAACTGAGGCGGACCTTAATCAGGTTCCCACCGGCACTGCCGTTACGAATCGCACCATCAGCTTTGGCGCGCAGCCGTTATTCCCTCCCGGCATCAGCGGTTCCGCCAACGGTCCGTTCTACAATTTGTTTTTGCAGGATTTGCAGAATCCGTGCACCCAAGGATTCCAGACGGGGCCGCCGAATGTAAATAAAAGCGGAATTGTATTTTTCCCCGGTGCCGCGGGGCTGTATAGAAATGGCGTGCTGGTTGGCGGCCTGGGAGTAAGCGGGGACGGCGTGGATCAGGACGACTACGTAACGTCTGCAGGTACGACGGGTTTTGAAGCTCCAACGAATATCCGCGCCGATCAGATCATTATTGATGGGGTTCGGCTTCCGTATCTTAAGTTCCCGCGAAATCCAACTAACTGAAGCAATTCCGGCTGAGCAGATCCGTAAGTTAGATCCTTAATCCATAATTCAGTTTTGCTTATTTCTTCCTGCGGCGGGTGAATGCCGCGAGGGATTGCGAATATTCTTCCAGCCTTTCGGGAACGGCTTTGTTATAGACAAACTGGCCTTCTCGGCGGCATTCGATCAAGCCGGCTTCTGACAATATTTTCAAGTGGTGGGAAACCGTCGCCGGCGTCACTCCACGCATGAAGACAATTTCTCCGCAGTTCATTTCGTCACACGAACTGATTGCTTCGAAAATCCGCAATCGGGTTTCATCTCCCAGGGCTTTGGAGACTCTCTCTATTTGGGATCGATCCATTGGTTTTTCCGTATTCTACCCGACCACGAACATTCCGTAACCTTTCATTTAGATATTCATCTAAATCTCCGAGTGACGAGTTCTCATTTACATGCCCACACGGGCGGAGGCATTTATGAAACGACTTGAAGGAAAGGTTGCGGTAGTGACTGGAGGCAACAGCGGTATTGGTTTGGCTTCAGCGAAACGGCTTGCAGAGGAAGGCGCGCGCGTGGCGATTTCCGGTCGAAATCAGAAGACGCTCGAGGAAGCAGTAAAGATCATTGGAAACAATGCGCTGGCAATTCAGGCGGATACCAGCAAGGTGGCAGATACAGAGAAATTGTTCAGGGAAGTTGCACAGAAACTGGGCAAGATTGACGTTGTGTTTGTGAATGCGGGAATTGCCAAGTTTCTCCCGCTCGAGGCAGTGACCGAAGAGCACTTCGACGAACAATTCAACACCAACGTGCGTGGCGCGTATTTCACGATTCAACGGTCGGTTCCCTATTTGAATGACGGCGCGTCGATTATCTTGAATACCAGCATCGTTTCGACGAAGGGTCAGGCCACCGCCAGCGTTTACTCCTCCACAAAAGCGGCACTGCGTTCCTTCGCAAGGACAACAGCTACCGAACTGATTGGCCGCGGCATTCGCGTGAATGCCGTTGCGCCTGGCCCAATCGAGACACCCATCTTCGGAAAGACCGGTCTTCCTAAGGAAGCAGTGGACGAATTCGCCAAGCAGATCACGCAGGCGGTTCCTATGAAGCGTTTCGGCAAACCGGAGGAGATTGCAGGCGCAGTAGCGTTCCTCGCGTCCTCCGATTCGTCTTACATCACCGGAGTTGAGCTGAACGTCGACGGGGGCATGGGGCAGCTCTAGTCAGTTCCAGTCTTCTTGTGGAGTGCGGGAGTCGAATTGCCGCTTTGGGCGATGCCAGCCGGCTCAGATCGCGAATGCCGGAACAGAGCTCCCGCACTCCACTACTTTGCTGACGAGGGATCAGCCGAACTGGCAGCGTTCACATCCAGGAACCATTTGTGGGCGGAATCCCCCGGGGCATAACAATTTCCGTCTGCGGCATAATTCGCGGGACAGCGCGAGGTGAATTCTTTTCGTCGCGGGGATTGTGCATATTGCCAGACTGCTGCATTGGCGAATCCGCTCTGTGCCGGGGAAGGAGCAGCCGCCGGAAAAGTGCAGCCCGGCGAAGGCGGACAAGCGTCGTTGTAAACCCAAAAGATAATTTCAGCAGAGCCGACATGATCCTGAATACCCTGGGCCGTCGTTATACTGACGCCCTTGCCTTCGTTGACCGGCATTGCGGAACAATACACGCCTGCACGATAGCCCGCGCGTTTTAGACCTTGAGACCAGGCCTTCACGTACTCGTGATAATTCATTGGCAAGCGCCCACCTTCCTCAATATCGAGAAAGAGTGTCGTACCTCGGTTGAACCCTTCTTGTTCCGCCAGCTTCGCGGCTTGCTCGGCATCCGCCGCACCTTTGATTCGTGCACTCGAAGCAGTTTTCAGTGTGCGGCTCTCGGGCCCGTTGAAAAGCACCACAAATCCAAATCCCTGCGAACGCAATAGCTCCCTTTTCCCGAGCCAGGTGCTTTGTTTTTCACCCGGCGGAGGTCCAATCCAGTAGCTTGTAAACGAGAAAGTCTTACAGAGCACGGGCAGTGCCGAGTCGCCGGGATACTGGTTGAGGTCGAAACCGAGATACGTGGTGGGAGCAGAAGTTTTGCGGCTTTGTGGCAAGCGTGCCGCGATAGAAAGTGATAACGCGACAGCGCCGAGTGCTGTTACCGCAGCGACAAAACGAAAAAAACGCATAACGTCACTCTACAACAGCGCTGGGCAGACTAATTGAATGATTTCAGGCATCCATGTAGTGAGCCTGGCCATTTCCAAACGACCAGTTCTCCCAATTCACTTCCACAAGGTTAATCAACACATCTTCAGGCCGTACGCCGGGCTTTTCCTTCAGGAGTTCCACAATACGCTTGTAGAGGAGCCGCTTCTGTTGCGGCTTGCGGCCAAAACTCATGGTAACTTGCACAAAAATGACGCCGTCCGTGCGCTTCACACCGAGATACTGCGGATCGTAGACAAGTCCCTCCGGCGGGTGCTCCGTGATGACCTGAAAGTGGTCCTCCGGAGGAATAGCCAGTGCTTCGATCATGGCACGGTGGATGCCCTCCCCAATTGCTTTGCGATATTCAACCGAAGTCCCTTCACGCAGGGAAATGCGTACGAGTGGCATGACATTTCACCTCGTATTTTTGATGCGGGTCTGAGAAGTGTGGTCACGGAAACGCGGGCGTCAGCCTTCGCGCAGCTTGTGACCAGCCAAATTGCCCAGGCCATCGTAGGCAGCGTATTTGTAAAGCTCGCTTAACGTCGGGTAATTAAAGACTTGTTCGATGAATTCGTCGATGGCCAGACCGTTGTCCAGTACCATCATCCCGATGTGAATCAATTCCGTTGCCGATTCGCCGATGACGCTCATTCCCAACAGCTTCCGATCGGCACGCGCAAAAATCAGTTTCAGCATTCCGGCGGTATCGCCAATGATGTGGCCCCGCGCGTTATTTTCGTAGTGAGCGCGGCCGACGCAATAGTCGATTTTCTTTTCGATGCAGGATGCTTCGGTTTCTCCAGCGGCGGAAATCTCGGGAATCGTATAGATCCCCATCGGCAGCAACGAAGCCACGCGCTGCTTGTACTTCAGCCCAAACGCATGACAGACCGCCACGCGACCTTGCTCCATCGAAGTGGACGCCAGGGCCGGGAAACCAATTACGTCTCCCGCCGCGTAAATGTGGGGAACCACTGTCCGGCAATTTCCGTCGACTGCGATGTATCCCTTGTCGCTGATGGCCAGTCCGGCTTTTTCCAGCGCCAGTCCATCCACCGCTGCGCGCCTTCCGGCCGCAAACAAAGCGGACTCCGTTTCCAGAGTTTTGCCACTCTTCATGATCAGGCGCACGCCGGCCGGGGTGTTCTCCACTTTCACAGGTCGCTCATTGAACATCAAGTGCATGCCGAGTGACAGAAAGCGATCTCGCAATCGTTCCGAAATCTCCTTGTCCAGGAAGGGCAAAAGCTGATCGCGCCCGTCCACGAGGGTTACATGGACACCCAAGGCCATGAAAATGGAGGCGTACTCGCAGCCAATCACTCCTCCCCCGATGACCGCCAGACTTTTGGGAATTCGTTCCATCTGCAGGAACGTGTCGGAATCAAACGTGTGCACATCGTCAAAGGCAATTTCCGCGGGCCGATGAGGCTTCGATCCCGTGGAAATCAAGATCACTTCTCCGCGCAGTTGTCTCACTCCGGTTGCCGTCTTTACATTCACGGAATGCGAGTCTTCGAACGAGGCCTGTCCTCGCACCAGCACGATGTGATGCAGCTCCAGATTCTTCAAAATCCGTTGCCGTTCCATGTCTACAACTTCTCGTTCATGGTGCATGAAATCGTGCACAGTCAAATTGTCTTTCAAGGAATAGTCGATGCCATACAGCCCGCGCTGCTTCAATCCCGAAAAGTACAAAGCGGATTCGCGCAGAGTCTTGCTGGGTACCGTTCCGGTGTTAATGCAGCTTCCACCTACGGCTGGCGCTCGCTCAATGACAGCGACTTTCTTGCCAAAGTAGGCGGCCTGTGCGCCGGCTTTTTCTCCGGCAGGTCCGCATCCAATCACGACCAGATCGAATAATTCAGCAGCCACGAAGACCTCCGGAAAGTTGTTCAAGAATTGCAGATGACTCTAACAGTCAAGATTGATTCTAAGAAGAGAATTGGTGGCGGATGTAAAAGAGTCGCCACTCTGTGCCGAATCAGATCTCTTACCCCATAGGGCATCTGCCTCGACTGCTACGACTTGCCACAAAGCTCGGTCTTTGATGTGATACAGCCATGAACTTGCCCCCGATCGTGCGCTGGGCCACAGGCATCCGTTGGCAGTGGAAAGTCTTCATCCCGATTATCGCCGTGATGTTGATCAGCCTTATCGGCATGGCGGCGATGTTGCGCACTTTAGGCGTTCACGACGCCCAGTGGATCTTGATTGCGGTAGTGGCGTTCGCCATTCTGCTGAGCTTTGTTCTTCTCTCGGTGCTCCTGGTACTCGTCGAACAACCGCTGCAGGAATTGATGAACACAATTTCGCGTGTCCGAACCGGCGACTTGACGGCTCGCGCGGGTTTCGCGAAACGAGAGGACGATATCGGAGCCTTGGGGCGGCAATTCAACGAAATGGTGCACAGGCTGGAGCAGAATCGCATCGAAATTGAGGAACTGCACCGGCGGGAGATGTCACGCGCCGAGCATCTCGCTACCCTCGGTGAACTTGCCGCCGGGCTCGCTCACGAAATACGGAATCCACTCGCGGGGATCGCGGGTGTTGTTGACGTCATGGGTAAGGAACTTCCTCCAGACAGTCCCAGCCGCGCGGTCATGGGCGATGTTCAGAAGGAAGTGATCCACATCCAGAATATTCTGAATGATCTCCTCTCTTATTCCCGGCCGCGGTCTCCCAATTTTCATCCCGCCGATTTGAACACCACCATCGAACAAGCCGTCCAACTGGCGCGCCAACAGGTCTTGACCAAACCTGTACAGATTCTCTTTCAAACAAATCCCGCGCTGCCGAAAGTGCTCCACGATCCGGCTTTGATTCAACAGGTTACTCTCAACCTCCTCCTCAATGGCATTCAGGCCATTTCAGGCGAAGGAAGAGTGGAAGTCCATGCATCGCTTGAGTCTGGATTCGCGACGATCCAGGTGAACGACACCGGCCGCGGGATTCCCTCGGAAGCGCTTGGCAAGCTCTTTAAACCTTTTTTCACAACAAGGAGAGAAGGCACTGGCCTTGGTCTGTCACTCGCCCACAGTATTGTTCAGTCGCACGGGGGAAAAATCGATGTCGCCAACGCGCCCCAAAAGGGCGCCCAGTTCAAAATCTGGCTTCCCGTCGGTGGACCACAGAACGACAAGCAGAACTCTCCGGCAAGGTGGTAAAATCAGACAATGCCCCAAAAGAGAATCTTGATTGTCGATGATGAAAAACTCGTGCGCTGGGCGTTGAACCAGAAATGCACAGAATTTGGCTTTCAATGTATCGAAGCAGAGACGGGACAAGCAGGCCTCCAGGCGTTGCAGACCGAATCCGTTGACGCGGTTCTTCTCGACGTTCACCTTCCCGACATGAGCGGTATTCAGGTGCTCGAGAAGCTGAAACATGCCGGCGAGACTCGCAGCGTGATCATGATGACGGCCGACCCGCAACTCGACGACGTGAAAACTGCTCTTCGCCTTGGTGCCTATGATTTCGTCAGCAAGCCTATAAATTTCGACGAGCTGAATATCACGCTGCAAAACGCCCTCGAAGCGGGGTCACTTCGTACCGAAGTGGAATCCCTTCGTGACGAAGTTCGCCGCCGCGCCGGCTATCACGATGTCATCGGCGTCTCTCGCAAGATTACTGAGCTGATGAAGTTTGTCTACAAAGTCGCTTCCAGCGCCGCGACTACGATCCTCATTCAGGGAGAAAGCGGCACCGGCAAGGATCTTGTCGCCAAAGCGATTCACTATCGCAGTTCGCGTTCGGAACGCCCATTTGTTGCTATCAACTGCTCCGCCATTCCGGAAACCCTAATGGAAGCCGAACTGTTTGGCCATGAAAAAGGCGCTTTCACCGACGCTAAAGCCATGAAAAAGGGTCTATTCGAAGTGGCCGATGGGGGCACCCTATTCCTGGACGAAATTGGGGAGCTTACGCCGCTCCTGCAGGCGAAACTGCTGCGTGTTCTGGAAGACCAGGTTATTCGACGGATCGGCGGGGTGCGTGACATACAAGTAGAAGTCCGCGTCATCGCGGCTTCCAACCGTGACCTTGAGCGCGAGGTGCGTGAGGGCCGTTTTCGACAAGATCTCTACTACCGCCTCGCTATCATCTCCATCTTTTTGCCAGCACTCCGCGAACGGAAGGAAGACATTACTCCCCTGGTGGAATTCTTCGTCTCGCACTACAACAGGAAATTTCGCAAAACCGTTCAAGGCATCAGCGAAGAGACCCGCCGCCTGCTGCAAAACTACGACTGGCCCGGCAACGTGCGCGAACTCAAAAATGCCTTGGAGCGCGCCATGATTTTGGAGGAGGGCGACACCCTCCGCCCAGACGATCTTCCTTTTTCGGTTGCCAGTGGCCGGAGCAACGCTATTGTTGAGAACAATCACGGCAGTCCTTCTTCGGAGTCGCCCGCAATCCCCGGCAAGCGCCGCCTGCCCCCGCTATTCATTCCGGAGGGTGGTACGTCGCTCGAAGATGTCGAGCATGCACTTGTTGAACTCGCACTGCAACAGTCCCATGGCAATCAAATCAAAGCAGCCAAACTGCTCAACATCAGTCGCGACGCTCTTCGTTACAAGATGAAGAAGTTCGGTCTCTCTCATACCGAAGAAGAAGAGCCCGCACCTCCCAGTCACTCCTGATTGTGGTGGCGTTTTAGCCCTGCGAAGTGTTGGTCCAAATCCGAACCAAAGTGTTTGACTGCGTGAGAAAACGCGTAACAGAGTGAAATCCCCCAAACTAGCGGTACTCCGAGACACCCGGTTTTTCATAACCCTTTTCAAGACAATCTCTTACCAATTTCCACAAGCTGGCTCGGAACGGCACGCTATCTGCACTTGTCGAGGTCGTTCAGTAGTTAGGCAATGGAGCGATTGTCGAATTGCTGGGCAGTGGGCGTTCCTTTTTCAATGGTCGGGCTCGCGGTGAAAGCTCGAAAGGATACATTGTAAAAAGGGACGCCCGCAAAAAAGTTTGGCAGCGGTCAGCCCTCTGAACGAGACGTCGTAACGTCTACTGCGCGCCCGCGACGCGGGCAAATACATTGGCTGACCGCTGCCTTTATTTTTGCTCCCTTCTTCTTCCCGTAACCTTTCCAGACCCTGTCGTTGTTTTTCCCTCAATTTTTGTTGAATTCCGCGCACAGCTCTGCGCCACTTTGCTCAATTTTCTCTCTTAACGACAGCAAACCTCCCATAACTTGCCTATTTACTTCAATTAACGGTATTCCGATTCTGGTACTGAACGTGCACCTTCCTACTTGGGAATATATTGGGGGAGACACAGTTTCGTTGCAGTTTTGAGTTTCAGGAGGGCGTTATGCCGGGAGTTCTCGAGCCCACAAAGAAAACCGCCGTGGATGGTACCAATCGTGTTTTGCTCACCAAAATTCTGGTTACTACCGATTTCTCTGAAGTATCGGATCATGCTCTAGATTATGCGATCTCTCTAGCCCGCCGTTATGACGCACGTATCTACCTCGCTCACGTAATCACGCCGGACCCATTCCAGTTTGCCGAGCCGCAGCTAGCCCAAGCCACCTACGAAAAAGTGCGCCAGGCGGCCGAAGAAGGTATTACTGACATTCTGATCTCCGGAAAACTTCGCGGGGTTCCCCATGAAGTCTTGATGGAAGAAGGCAACGTCTGGCCCACCCTCGAGAAGCTCATCGTGGAACACGAAATCGACCTCGTGGTCGTCGGCACTCATGGCCGCGGCAAGGTTCAAAAGATTCTGATCGGGTCGGTTGCCGAAGAGATCTTCCGTCAGGCGGATTGCGCCGTTTTGACGGTTGGGCCTGGAGTTAAGGGCGAGACCGCTAAGGAAATTGAACTGAAAAACATACTTTTTGCTACAGATTTTGGCCCTGGCGCGGAAAAAGCCGCCGCTCACGCCTTCTCCCTGGCCCAGGAACATGGCGCACGCCTTAGTCTTTTGCATGTGATCGAGAGCGCCGCTGCTTACACCGAAGAAAGCGTAGCCCGACAGCGCGAAATCAACATCGTACGCATGCGGCAGTTGATGCCCAAGGGTAGCGAAAACTGGTGCAAAATCGAATTCCACGTAACGTTTGGTGCCGCCGTCGAGGAAATCCTGCTCTCCGCACGCGAGATTAAGGCCGACCTCATCGTCATGGGCGCAAAACCGCGCAAGAGTCTTGCCGGCCATGCTCCACTGACCATCGCTTATAACGTGGTCACCAAGGCCCCTTCACCGGTGCTTACAGTACGCGGCTAGATCTCACCGGGGAACGGAATCCACTCAGCCGGATCCGCATCCCCTAAAATAAAGGCGGCGTTGTCTCCTCCCCCAGTCGACCAGCGCCGCCTTTATCCTCCTCCTGCTCTAACAATTCAAACAAATCGCCGTTTGAACGTTTCGCATTGCATCGTCTACCGCCCTGTCATCGGGTGGGCTGCTTCATCCGCATGAGGCACCAACACCTGATAGGCGGAATCCGGTATGGGCGATTGCCAGTGGCCTGTGGACTTGGCGAAGCCCACAATCCCGAAGAACAGGAAAGCGATTGCCGCCCCCATCGCCCAGCCAGGAATGGCCCTGGTTTTCTCGCTGCCAATTTGCGGCAAGCCCATGTAAAGAGCACTCTCTGCCGGGCAAATGGTCACGCACTCCATGCAACCCGTGCACTCCACCGATTTGATCGACAACAATTTGTCCACGGGAAGTGCCGCAGGGCAGGCTTTCGCACATTTTCCGCAGTCGATACAAGGTTCCGTCTTGCGCCGAATACGAGCTGGGCTGAGCAGTGAAACGAACCCCAGCAACGCGCCGTAAGGGCAAAGGAATCTACACCAGAAATTCGGTACGAACACGGAAGCCACAACGAAGATGCCCAGGACGATCAACCCGGTCTCCCCAATATGCCGGAAAAAATTCAGCATCTTGACGTCGGCGATCAATCCATAAGGACTCTGCATGAAATCCTGAATGCCGAGAACCGACATCGTCGAGATTGCCCAGGCGAAAAATCCCAGCAACAGGTATTTGAATCCGCGTAGTGGCAGATCGAGCCAGCGCGGAAGGGGGAAATTTCGCCCGAACAGTTTCTTGCCCGCCCGCCACAGGTATTCAGAAATCGTGCCCACAGGACACAGCCAACTGCAGAAGGCTTTCCTCAGCAAGAACGCCATCGCCAGAAACGCAATCAGCAGGAACATGGCGGCCGGATGAACCTGCGGGATTCGTCCGCTTAGAATCCAGTACTTCAAATTCATCAGGCCCGCGATGGGCAGCCAGCCTTCTACTCCTGGAGGCCGCTTCAGGCTTTCGGACAGCACGCCCGTTTCGAATTGGCGCACCCAAAAGTAGAACCGCGCACCCAGCCACAGATTCAAAACCAGGAACGCCAGTTGGAAACTGCGCCTGTAGACTTGCGAGCGATCCTGCTGCAGGCGACGGATCAGTTTTTTCTTTGTTTTGGGGAGTGCTGCCGCGGGGAGGATCTGCTCGAGCAAGACATCCGCTCGATCGTTGGGGAGTGCAGAAGGAACCGGGGAACCCATGATGTAAGCCTCGGGCCCAGGGTACGGGACGCCGTCACAAACGGATGTGACTTTTGTCACAAGAGCCGTGGGTGCATGTTGGCGGCTCGTTTTGCTGTGCAGGCTAACTTGCTTTTTTATAGGGACTTGGGTGCGCGGCGTTTCGGAACTAACCCGGCTATTTTTTTTTGTCTTTCTCCTCTACCCGCGCCTTCACCATTTTTTTCACCAGTGCGGCGGGCAGTGGCTTGTCCATCCGGAACTGCAGCGTACCTTTGGAAGTGAGATTGTCTTTCAATTCATCTTTGTGTGCAGCGATGACCGCCAGGCTCATAGGGAAAAAGCTGCAGTGCTTGGCGAAGGCGGCATAGGCTACCAGTCCCGTTCCCTTGTAACGGAATGTGGGAATCCCGTAGCCGAGTCCCTCTTTGGCATCGCTGGGGGCTGCCGACCTGATCATCTCTCGCACCTCCTGTAGCGTGCTGCGCGCCGGCTCTGGTACTTTGGCAAGATAGGCGTCGACATCTTTCTTGCCGGCTTTGCCGTCATCCGCGGGTTTGCCCTTTGGCTTGGTGTTGAGTTTCGACGACTTCGCTTTTTTCATGTCTTATCTCGCTCTTGTGCTTCACCCTTCTCTGTGACCTCAGCGTACGCCGAGATCTCCGCATTTATACGCAAGTCTTCATTCGGCAGTTTCTCGGCCGATTTCCCAATGGTGCCCGTACGGATCGACTACCCGTCCCACGCACCAGCCATGTTGCTCGGCTAGAGGAACTACGACGGTGGCTCCGGCGGCCACAGCCTTAGCGAACATCGCATCGGGATCGGACACGGTAAAGACCATACGCACCGTTCCACCACCTAGAGTTTCAGGACTGAAGTTTTTGTGCTGCGGCGATTCATCGCCAACCCAGAATTCCGCGCCGTCAATGGAGAGCCGGGCAACAACACCTCCGTCTCCGCTCTCCAGTCGAAAGACTTCTTTTGCGCCAAACGCTGCCTTGTAGAATTCCACGGCCTGCGCGCTTTTGCGTACTGAAAGCCACGGCGCGATCGAAACAGCAATCGGGCCGCCCTTTGCAAAATTCCCAGCCATAAGCTCCTCCCCGTGAAGACTCTCAGCCGCACTCTACTTCAATTCTGCCCTGCCATGTTATTCTTCCTATGCCGCGTGGCCGTTCGGTGCGGCTGTGGCGAAATTGGCATACGCGGTGGGCTTAAAATCCACTGGGGTTTTCCCCGTTGTCGGTTCGAGTCCGACCAGCCGCACCAAAAGCTTAAATCGTGAATTGTGGGCTGTTGGAACCCCTCTAACTAAAGAGAACATCGCGGCTTCCATCACCGTGCTCCACGGCTGAGGCAGCGTCTTCAAAACGCGTAGCGGGTATCCATTCCTCATCAGGAATTGCGAATGTGCGTGGTTTTCGTTTTCCAAAGGTTTTTCGGAGCTAACGCATGATGATAGTCATCGAGTCAAAATCAATCGTCGTTCTCTTTCCCTGCTTCATCAGGTCCATTCCAATACTTCCGTAGTGACATCCCTCCGCCGGACCATCCATCAGAATATGCACAGGTCGGAGTACCGCCGGAAACCCGCCAACGCGAAGTTCAAGTACTGACAGCACAATTGAATTGACGTCCCTACTCGAACCAATTTCGTTCACTTTCTTTGAGCCGTTCTTTCCGAATTGTTTTACGAAATCTGGAAAACTCTCCGCAAATCGTGGCTCCAAAGTAGTTGTTTCACTCCCGGTGTCCAATCCAAAGGTCAATTTGGAATTTCCGAAGCCGACGCGAACCAGAACGAATTGCTCATTGAAACTAACGTTGGGTTCGGAAACGCTCGAGGGAAGTTTTGAGTCGAACTCAAACACCCCGTCTGGCCCCCAGCTGAAATTGCGAAACGCCAATAGAGTAGGCAGCCCTACTATCCCGCGTTCTCCCTCAGGCATATCGCTAAACGGCTCATGGTCATCTGGAAACACCGTGAACGCGACATTCTTGAAACGGAAATTTCCCACTTGCATTCGGTCCGCGATTGCTACCTGAACAGAGAGGCCGTTTACCTTCACGTCGGCGTCCGTTCCGTACATCCTCAGCTGAAGCCGCTTTGCTTCCGACTGACTGACCATCACTGCAAAGTTCCCCGTGTCGAAAGCGTACGTGGCCGGCCGTCCGTTGATTGTAAACGAGATGGCTAGTTCGTCTCCCCAAGCGTGCAGAGGCACCTTGGACGGTTTTCGCCTAGTCACAGACTGATGCGGAAGTTTCGCCAGAGCCGCCACCAAGGGACGAGCCTCCTTCACCGCGTCTTCTGGATTAGCCAGCAGCATCGCATCGACCTGGGAAAGCGCCTCCCGGAAACGTCCATTCCTGAAGTACACAGCCGCCAGTGTGGTACGTGCCTGTCGAGCATCTGTTGAGTCGGGCGCGGATTTAATCACGCTGTCAAGTTTCTGTTCGCATTGCGGTAAATCGTTAAACGCACAAGCGACGATACCTTGATAAAAAATCGGAGCACCGCCCCGGTTCACTGCCTCGCCCAGTTCAAACAGCTGATGAGATTCGTAGAGTGCCTTAAAGCTGTTGTCATCACACTCAGAGCCGAAGCATCTGTAAGAAAGTAGCAGTAGTAACGCGCACATCCAAGTCGCCAAATTGCGCATGCTCGGAATCTAACAAAAATGGCTGGTGTAGGGAATGAGTGCTTAGATTCTTGGAAACGCGGTTACCGCAAACGTGATCTCAATGTCCGGCTAGCCGGGATCTGACGCAGCTTGCCGCCCCTATCCATTTCTTCAGTATCGATGTTATGCACCGTTTGAGATTGTATAAGGCCGGATTCCAATGGCGAGATTCTCTCCCAATGGATGTTAAGTGGGCCTGCAAGTAATCCGTTTCATTACAAATCTTCAATTTAGTTCTCAGTTGTTGCTCCTGCAGCGACTCTTGCCTTGGGCTAAAACAGCTTTTCGCGAACAACAATCTTTCGTTTATAAAAAGCGAACCTCAGTCCTGCAGCTCTGTGACAGGCTGAGTTGCGATTGAGGGCACGGTTGCATGCAGCCCTCCACCGAATCCCTGCTTTATGAGTTTGAAAATTGTGCGCCGATTTTCGAGGATCGTTTTCAGCCATGCGAAGCGGCCCATTTGTGGAAAATAAATTCCCCGGAAGCAGAGGCGTGCGATAAGGATGTTGATGCGATAACCGAGCGGCTTGTGGTTCAGTGAATCCACGGCCCTTTCAATTGCCTCTGGATTGTAAGAACTGATCCACCCATGGCGCACCTCGCTATGCGCTTCGTCGATGCTCATCTTCAGTGGCGTATGGGCCATCGCAAAGGGAATGAACTCTTGCCAGTGTTTCGGGCGGGTGAGCCTCCCCGCAGCTTCCAGCTTTTTGTACAGGGGCGTGGCAGGAAGAGGGGTCATCAAGCCAAAGATAGGCAACCCCGGAGGCCAGCCGCGAATTTCCTTCAGGGTTCGCTCGGCCACTCCAGGCGTGTCGTTGTCCATGCCAAAGATAAAAGAGGTGATGGCAAAAACGTTACGCAGGGCGAGCCGCTCAAGCACCACGCCATACTCACCAGGCTTGTTGAAGCCCTTTTTTACGTCAGCAAGGTTGGCAGGATCGATGGATTCCATTCCGATGAAGATCCACTTGCCTCCCGAGGCCGCGATCAGATCAACCAGCTCCTCATCGCGCAAGAGATTGGCGCTGATTTGGGCGACCCAATGGACTTGGGCGTCCGCTGCAATGATGTCTCGCAGCAATGATTTTGTGCGCTTTACGTTGATGGCAAAATTGTCGTCGATGAAAAATACAGCAATCTGCCCGCCTTCCTCTCTCGCGCGCGCTTTCAGCAGCAATAGTTCATTCACCACGCTTTCATTTGTGCGAAAGCGGATGGAGTCACCAAAAAATCCCGTCACGGTGCAAAATTCGCATCCGTAAGGACAACCGCGCCCGGACTCCACGGGGATAACTCGAAAGGTTCCCCAGCCAGCTCCGATTCGCTTGAGTAAAGGATGCAATAGGCCCGGTAACAAATTGAATTGGTCCAGTTTGATTTTGCCCCAGGGAATTTCCGGATAGGGCTGCAGCGATGGTTTGCGCTCTTGGCCGAACTCGTCCACTGGCGAGTAGACATCCTTGAGGGTGCCCAGCACGGCATCTTCCACAATCCTGGGCCAAGTCTCATCAGCTTCGCCAAGAGCAACCGCGTCGGCATGGCGGGAACCGCCGTCACGTCCGAGAGCTTCATCGGCCATTTCCGTAACGTGAGGGCCGCCCATAACGACTTTTACTCCCGTGGCGCGCACGGCGTCCGCCATGCGATAGGCCTTGGCAATCATCCTGGTCATCGCACCGATGCCGACCAGTCCCACATTTTGTTCACGCACGTATCGAGCGATACTTTCTTCGTCCATGGGCTGCGCGTTGCCGTCAATCAGCACCACTTCGTGGCCGGGAGGAGTCAGTGCTTGCAGCAGGAACATCCAAAGATGGGGCATAAAGTTACGCGTCACACCGTTGTCAGGGTTGTACAGTAAGATTTTCATTTAAGGGGAATTTCCAATCGACGAAGTGTAGGCCACCCAGGAAGGAATGACTGTTCAAAATTGCACATTCGATGGCTGTGATTCATCGTCCCAGAAAGACTCTAGAATGCCGAACTCCAGCGAATAAACTTCAAGCATGTGTTGGGTCGACCGTCTGAACCGGCAAGCGTTATCGGAGAAGTGGGACTAGAAGCCATCCGAATATCAATGCGCGAGTTTGGCCTGGGCGAGTTTGCGAATGACCGCCATCTCATTCGTTCCGCGCACCATGAGTCGCACTCCTGTTCCTTCCGGATAGCGCGGAGCATCAGCAATGAGTTTTGTCAGGGTCTTAGAAGGGTTGCGCTGCTTCAAGAACTTGACCGCCTTATCGCCGAGGATGAAAGCCACGCGAAAGCAGCCTTGGCAAGGAGACAGATAGACGATGGTTCTTTTCTTCTGCAGGAGGCGCAGCGACCAGCCGTATTTTGGTGAATACGACTTCCACTCTTGAATCGTGACGTCATACATGGTGGCGAATTCCTCCACCAGTTGCGTCCATACCCTGGCGCTCGATCCCAGCGCCACGAGCACTTCCTCTGTCGCAGGCTTGGTGATTTTGCCAACGAATGCGTTGGGAATCTCAAGCACGTTCTTCTTTTTGCCCATATCCCCCGCTCTCATTTTGTCGCAGCCACTCTCCAGAACCGGCAGTTTCCGATAGTTTCCCGCCACGAACCTTCCCGACCGGTGTAGCACTTCCCTTTTCAGATTGATGTGATTCGCAAACAAGGGGCCTGTTCTCGGTTGGGCCCCCACTTTGAATTCAGCAACGCGCATCAGATTCTTTACTGTCCCAAAGACCAGTGTTGCATTGAGAAAAGAAGATCCCCCGGGTGCTTTCTGCACCTGGGTATTTGTTAGCCTAAGAAAACAGGTCCATACCCGTATTCAGAACCTGCTCCTGGCCGGGGACTGAACAAACCTGTTTCTTTGCCCAGCCATCGAAAGCAAAAGGATGCTGCCGTGAAACTCACCGCCCTCATTTGCACACTTGCGATCACGACCACCATTGGCTCATCACTGGCACTCGGGAATCCGACGCCTCAATCGGGTCAAGGAACAAACGCCTCTGTCGTCGCGCGTACTACCAAGGCGGTGAACTACCGTCGCGCAAATGGATCAATCAAAGCGAATTTTCAGGGCACGGAACTCATGCGCAGCGCCGGTGGAGAAGCCAAAGTCGAAGGCAAGAACAACCGCATGGAGATCGAGGCAAAATTCGCTGGAATGGAAGATCCCACGAAATTTGGGCTGGAATACCTGACCTATGTTTTCTGGGCGGTCTCTCCGCAGGGACGCGCCGAGAATCTGGGCGAAGTGTCGGTAAAAAACGGAACTGGCCGCCTGAAGGCACTCACCGACATGCAGACCTTCGGCATGATCGTGACAGCGGAGCCGTATTTTTCCGTTACGCAACCTGGAGATATGGTCGTCCTCGAAGCTATGCCAGCTTCTGACGGGTCGGGCCGGGTGGAAAATGTGGATGCGAATTACGAATTGATTGGCCGCGGCGTGTACTCCGCTTCCAACACCAAAATTGACAACGCGATCTTCGGCATCGATCCGCACACGCCGCGAGAACTGTTTGAAGCGCGCAATTCGTTGCGCATCGCGCGAAATGCCGGTGCCCAAAAGTACGCGGCGGCCACTCTAGCCAAGGCGGAGCAGCAACTTGCCGCAGCGGAAGACGCCTATCGTTCCAAGCGCGACAAGAAGACCGTGGAGTCGGCAGCGCGCGACGTTGCGGAGACCGCCGAAGAAGCCCGCGTGATGGCCGTTAAACAAATGGCTCAGGAAGAGGGGCAAGGACGCATGGCAGCCGAGAAAAAGGCCGCGGAAGATCGAGAGGCCAAAGCCAGAGCCGACGCGGAAAACGAAGCCCGACGCCGTCAGGAAGCGGATCAGGCAAGGATGGACGCCGAGCAGGCACGGGAACAGGCGGAACAAGCCAAAGCGGACGCGGAGCGAATGAAGCAGCAAGCGGAACAGGCCGCACAGGAAGCGACGCGACAGAAGGAAGAGGCCGAGCGGGCGCGGCAAACTGCATTGGAGCAACAACGCCTTGCGGAAGCGGAATCCGACAAAGCCCGCCAAGCTGCAGCAAAAGCCGAAGGCGAAAAAGCGCAATTACGCTCGCAGCTTCTGGATCAGTTGAACTCGGTTTTGCAGACTCGAGACTCGGTTCGCGGACTGATCGTGAACATGTCGGATGTTCTGTTCGACACCGGCAGTTCGACGCTGAAGCCAGTTGCGCGGGAAAAGTTGGCCAAGATTTCAGGAATTGTGCTGGCTCATCCGGGTCTGAAACTCCAGATTGAAGGACACACGGACAGCGTGGGGAGCGATGACTTTAATCAGCAACTCTCCGAGCGCCGCTCAGATACTGTGCGCGACTTCCTTGCCGAACAAGGCGTGCCTGCTTCGTCAATGTCTGCCAAGGGCTTTGGCAAGAGCCTCCCCGTTGCTTCGAACGATACGCCGGATGGCCGGCAGAGGAACCGCCGCGTTGAGTTGGTCGTAAGCGGCGACGCCATCGGAAAGTCCAAGGCATCGGATGCAGTGGCGAGCACCACGAATCAGTAATTACGCTGGGAGCGCTAATCAGATTGACCGTTTCGTGAATCCACTCTGATTCCAGTATTTGTGCTCCTGTGATTTCGCTAGGTATTTTGCAGTGGTTCGTGCCATTATCCCAGCACTGCTGTTCCTACCGCCTTTTGCTCTAACGCACGACAAAACACGCCCTTCAGGGAGAGAGTGTACCGATGACACGCCCGACGCACACATTTCTGTCACGAACTGGGCTCATGTTCGGAAGATCCTTCTGTCCGCTGTTTGCGATTGCGGTGATCGCCGGTGCGATGCTTTGGGGACCTTGGGTGAGCCTGGCAATCACGGTTGTGACAGTAGCCGCTGCTTTGAGGCTCCTATGACCCACGAGGGAGGCGATGCGACGGCGACGGCCATTCGCAACCGTTGGCGCCTCCTATCCGATCCGCAAGATCTGCACTGCATCATGTTCCATATTATTTGCATTGCGGCGTATGCCATTGCCTTCTGGCTTTACAAGCACCCCACGCTGGTCGGCATCAATGGCTCGTGGTCTCGCGTGGCCTTTGTGGCGGCGACAGCGGTGATGCTGGGATGGATCTCTGGAATTGATGTGGGAGTCAACTTCCACAACCATTCCCACCGACCTATTTTCCGCTCGCAATTCGTCAATCGCTGGTTCGGGCGATTCTGGACATTCTCCGGAGGGTGGCCGTCGTTTTTCTGGGAGTACTGTCACGTGACCATTCATCACGCGAATCTGTTAACTGCCGAAGATTGGACGCTGCCCAAACAAGCGGCCGACGGGACATTTGAAAATTTTCAGCGCTACCTTTTCCAGCACTGGCCGTGGCGCCTGGCGAAGCACCTGTGGAAGGATTTCACGTCACGTTCCACTCTACGGCGCAAGTCGTTTCGCGAACTCGCAATCTTCCTCATGCTCTGGTCCATTCCTTTCTGGATCGACCCGGTTATGGCGCTATGGCTGTGGGTGCTTCCCCACTGGATCGGGAACGCCATGGTGATGGGTTCTGGGATGTATGTGCAGCACGTGGGATGCGTCCCAAAGAGTGTTGACAGGCCAGTGAGTCACTCCACTGTGTTTATTTCTAAGTTTTTCAACCTGACGATGTTCAACATCGGATTTCACTTGGAACATCATGACTATCCTAGGGTGCACTGGTCCGAACTGCCAGAACTGCATGATCGTATGAAGCAGGAAATGATTGAAGGCGGAGCCCACGTGGTTCCTTACGGTCTTTACCACGCCTCCTACTTACTTGCAGATGATGGACGCAAAGGGCGGTTCGCTGAACAAGCTTCAGGTTACAAGAACCACAAGTAAACGAGCCAAGCGTCTGTCGGATAAATGCAACTTAACATTACTCACTAGCAAAGGCCTTTCCTGTGGATTAATGTACATTCCCTGTGAGGCGCGCGCTTAAACATGCCCCTCCGTGACTTAAGTACCAGTGGCGTATACGCGTAGGCCTATTGTTACGATTCGTGCCTTGCCCGGAAAATGATCTACAGAAAGGTCTCCTCCGCCAGAGATTGTGCACTCCTCTGCCGGACGAGAGGTTACTGAGGGCTCCTCCGCACTGGAGCCCCGCCGGAAGCGATAACGGATGCTCGAAAGACGCTCCTTATCTCATCAGCCTCTCGCTCCCGAAATGGGAACGAGTCTCACTCAAAAGCCGATGGAGCCAGTCTCCGTTGCCGCCCGCCGGACGAGATTGCGCCGTGGCCGTGGACGCAGCCGCGGTTTTACACTCATCGAGCTTCTGATCACCATGGCCATTATTATCACTATCGCGGCTATGGCGATTCCCAGTCTTATGACTTCCATAAATCTGGCGAAGATCGCACGAGGTGTGGGCGACATTGACACGCTCGAAGACGAAATCGCCCTGTATCAGAGCATCAACGGCGTTTTGCCGGATGACCTCTCGCAAGTTGGTTATGGAGGCTTTCTCGACCCTTGGGGCAATCCCTATGAGTATCTGAACCACACGAACATGAAAGGAAATGGTAAAGCGCGCAAAGACCGTTTCCTGGTTCCCTTGAATTCCGACTACGACCTCTATAGCGACGGCCAGGACGGCGCCAGTGTTTCTCCCCTCACAGCAAAGCCAAGTCAAGACGACATTATCCGTGCAGGAAATGGAAGTTATGTGGGTTTGGCATCTAACTTCTAAAATTCGACGAAGAACATGAACCTAGACACCACATTCCTGCACAGCAAGCTCGCTCGTCGAATCTTCTGGCTATTTGTCTGGTGTGCCATTGTTCCCATTACCGTACTGGCCGTTATTTCTCTCCGAAATGTCACGGATCAATTAAGAGAAGAGAGTCATCGCCAACTCCATCAAAATAGCCGTGAACAGGCCATGATCGTTTTCGAACGCCTAAGCTTTCTGCAAGCCGACCTCAAGCTCGTTGCTCGAACAGTGAGCAGCAATCCGAATCGTGCAGCGGACTTTTCCCTTGCAGTCTCCAGCGAACTGACCGCCGATCTGCAGAATCGGCTGCATGGACTGGAACTGGTCACAGCGGACGGGGAACACCAAGTACTCTTCGGAGGTACAAGCCATCGTTTCGAATTTACAGATGCCGAGCAAAAGTTTTTTCGCACCGACAGGAGTGTTCTGTACACGCTGCCCTGTGGCGCACAGCGATGCATTTTCCTCAGCCGGGAGGTGGTTACTGGTCATCCCGAACAGGGCGTTCTAGTCGCGGAAGTCAATCCATCCTATCTTTGGGATTCCGAGAGTCTCCCGCGAGATATGGACGTATGTGTGCTCGACCCAAACGGCCAAATCTTGTTCTGTTCGGGGCAGGTGCCCTATTCATTTCCCGCGCAAGTCACTCGTTCTTTCTCTGGAGAATTCGAGTGGCAAAACCACGGTCAGGGATATATCGCCAACTATTGGAATCTTCCGTTGGAAAGCAGTTTTTTTGTGTCTCATTGGACGATTGTTAGTAGCAAGCCAAAACCCTTCTTCCTTGCTCCGCTGGTGCGCTTTAAGAACAGTTTTCTCCTGGTTTACCTGCTAGCGATCTGGATTGTTCTGCTGCTGAGTCTTGTCCAGATACGCCGAAATCTTGTTCCTCTTTCACGACTGATTAAGGGTACACGCGAACTTTCACTGGGAAACCTTGAGACACGCGTCCGCGTAGAGAGCAAGGATGAATTCCAGGAGCTTGCTACCTCTTTCAACTCGATGGCGGGTCGCCTGGAGAAACAGGTCAACTCTCTGAAGATATTCAATGAGATTGACCGGGGAATTCTTTCAGCATGGAATATCGAAAAGATCCTGGACACGCTCTCTGGCCGGCTCGGCGGCCTTATTCCTCTTGATCTGGTCAGCGTCACGCTGCTTGACGCAGGCGGATCTTCAGGGGCGCTCACGTATATATACGACTCCAACCTGAATCCGGCCAGGGCGGAAGAATTGACGGACATGCTAGCGGATGAAGTGGAGGAAATATCCAAACAATCTCATATTTCCTTCACTGTCAACGACGAGAACTTGCCCAAGTGCCTCACCCCGCTCGCAGGCCGAGGAATGAAGGCCTTCCTGGTAGTCCCGATTCTGATGGAAGAACGCCTTTCAGCCGTTCTGTCACTTGGACGATCGACTGATTCTCCATGGAGCGAGGAAGACAAGGAACACGCAAGAAAACTGGCGGATCAGTTGGCCGTAGCACTGTCCAATTCACGGCTGGTTGTCCAGCTTGAGCAGCTTCAGTGGGGCACACTCACCGCGCTTGCCCGGGCCATCGACGCCAAATCACCCTGGACCATGGGCCACTCCGAACGCGTCACGACGTTTGCGGTCAAGATCGCAACGGAAATGGGATTATCTGCGAGGGAACTGGACATCATTCGCCGCGGCGGCCTTTTGCACGACATCGGGAAAATTGGGATACCTATCTCCATCCTCGATAAGCCGGGCAGACTAACCGACGAAGAGATGAAAATCATGCGCGACCACGTGAATATTGGCGCGCGTATCCTTGAGCCGATCCCGGGACTTGCCGAATCCATGCCGATCGTCTTGCAGCACCATGAATGGATCAACGGTGGAGGTTATCCAAACGGAATCTCCGGCAATCAGGTAACTCTTCATGCCCGGATCTTTGCTGTCGCGGACTGTTTCGATGCTCTGATTTCCGATCGTCCTTATCGGCCGGGTATGACATCGACTCGCGCCATGGAGATTATTCTGGAAGGAACTGGAAAACAGTTCGATCCAAGCATCATTGAAGTCTTTCAACGGCTCATGCGGCGAGAGTCTATCCTCGGTACTCAAGAAGACCTTGAGCGGCCGTTGCTGGTGGTCCGATGAAACCGGCTCAAGTGGTGAATGGCAAGTTTGAAAGGATTGGCTGCAATGAATAGATCAACGTCGTCTACGATTAAGTTGATTCTTGTCGCAGCGGGAGTGGTGGCACTCATCGTTCTGGCCTCCTGGATCTGGCGGCCACCCAATACGCGAGTTCCCGACGAACTGGTGGGCGAGTGGCATTCCGCAGATCCCAATTATGCCGATCGCTCGTTCGAGATTGACTCGATTTCAATCAGCTTTCGGACGGGCGAAGGAACTGTCACCACGGGATTCATTAAGAAGGTGTCCGCGGTTCCTTCAGGAAGCCGGATGCTTTACACCATTTCCTATTCGGTCGAAGACGCGCCGAATGAAGTATCTTTCTTCTTCGATCCTTACAGGGGCCACGTAATCCAGTTCAAGAACCAGGAAAAGACGATCTGGACGAAGGACTCCAGCAGCTAATTCTATTCTCAGATGCAGTCAGCATATTGCCCTGCTCGAGCCAGTCCTCGGTTTTAGATCTGTTGCCCCTTCCAACGCCCACGACGAAATAGAAGAACGCTAACGAACGCTATGGTACATTCTGCAATAACAATGGAAGCGAAAACACCTTTGGAGTGCCATCCCGCGCGAATCGCCAGAAAATAAGCGAGCGGAATCTCAAGCACCCAGAAGCCAAAGAAGTTCACGATCGTCGGTGTAACGGTGTCGCCAGCTCCGTTGAACGCCTGCAGCATCACCATCCCATAGGCATAGCCAATGTTGCCGTAGCTCAGAATCCGCAGGCAAGAAGCGGCCAGGGGCACCACCTCCGGATCCTGGGTGAACAGGCGAACAACGGGGGTGGCAAAAATCAGACAGAAGATTCCGATGCTCCCTAGAAAAATCATGTTGTAAAACCCAGTTCGCCAGACGGAAATTTGCGCGCGCTCGGGTTTTCTAGCACCGAGATTCTGCCCCACAAGGGTAGCGGCCGCGTTACTCAATCCCCAGGACGGCATAATGATAAAAATCAGGATGCGAATGGCGATCGTGTATCCGGCAAGCGCGGCAGAGCCGAAAACGCTGATGATGCGGACAAGTCCGATCCAACTGGTGTGCGCGATGGCGAATTGCAGGATCCCCGTGAGGGAAACACGGATCAGGCGCAACAACACGCTCCAGTTCACGTGAAGCTGAGAACGCAGAATCCTTATACGTTCACTGCCGCGCAACAGGCGATAAAACTGGTAGAGCACGCCGATGCTGCGGCCTGTCAACGTGGCAACCGCCGCGCCGGTTACGCCCAACTTGGGAAATGGCCCCAGACCGAAGATAAAGCATGGGTCGAGGATCAGATTGATGATGTTCGAGACCCACAGGAGTCTCATGGCAATTGCCGCGTCACCCGCTCCCCGGAAGATCGCGTTGTTCAGAAAAAGAAATAGCAGTGCACCACTGCCTCCGAGTGCAATGCGGGCATAGCCGCTGCCGCTAGCGACAATTTCCGGCGAAGCACCCATCAGGCGCAACATGTCAGAAGCGTAAAAGAGACTGGGTATGCCTACCAACGCCGACACTGCCAATCCAATGAAGATTGCTTGCGCTCCTGCCACTGCGGCTCCCCGCGGATCTTTTTCGCCGATGCGCCGCGCAACCATGGCGGTTGTGGAGAGACTGAGTCCCAACCCCACAGCAAAAACCAGGCTCAGAAGCGATTCCGTTAATCCCACTGTGGCCACAGCATTCGCGCCCAGTCGGCCAACCCAGAAAACGTCGACCACGGCGAATAGGGATTCCAGGACCATTTCCAGAACCATGGGTATGGCCAGCAGGAGGATCGCTCGATTCAGACTTCCGGTGGTGAAGTCCTGATGCGAGCCGCGAAGGGCTTCGCGGATGGAACTCCACAGCGACGGCGGCGGGGCCAATGGTACAGCAGCAACAGTTTCGAATTCTTGTGCGGACATGGATTCCTACGATGTCTGCGCAGTAGTGCAGGCCAAAAAAGCGAGCACACGGGCGCGGTTCGGATATTGATAGAGTGAAACGTTGAAGAGAAAAAGTTCCGCAGGGAATGCGGAGTTAGATGACAGAGACCAGTTGTGCGATGAACATCGTTCGGTCCTTGGCGCTAGGACGAGCGCTCTACACTGATGTGTAGTTCAAACAGTGTATCGAAAGACCGTTCAGATGCAAAGAGATTCTGAGCGCCGGCACTTATTCCATCCGGCGGCCCCAAGCTCGTTCAGGGGTTAGGCACGATTGCGCTCGGGACGGAAACGGATGCTAACCACGCTTCCAGTTCGGAAACGAAGCGAAACGTTTTGGAGTTTATTTTCCAGGGAATCGTGGCATAGAACACGGTCGCACTGTTCGTCACGCTGTCGATGCACATGCGATCTTCCGCATCGGCGGTCGCCTTCCGTAACCACAACACGGTTCCGTCTTCCGTCTCTTCTACGTCCACAAAACCATTCTTCCGGGCTGCATCTTGAAATGCTTTCAGTTTTTCCATAGCAACTCAAGTCTACGCTTATTCCAGACCGGCATGTGTTTATGTTTCGACAAGGTTCGACAACCCCGAGTTCCAAATCAGCTAGTGCTATAAGAAAGGGGCCGCTTTTTCGGCCTTTTTGTTCCTTGATCAACACTGCACGGACTTCTAGGTACTTCCCCTTACCATGAAGTAAGTACGGCTTCCTGTTCCCGTCTTTACATGAAACCTAGCGCCCTCCAAACGACTCTATTTTGAAGTACAATCCAGTGGTCTATCCTGCAGGCGGTGGCACTTCACCCCTGAATCTTATCGGCGGGCATCCCCTGACCCGCCCCGGAGAAATCGTGGCCGATTCGAATCTTGATCTACTCTGTATCAATACTATCCGCACTCTCTCCATCGATGCCGTTCAGCAGGCGAACTCCGGCCATCCGGGCGCACCTATGGGTCTTGCTCCGGTCGTCTACTCGCTCTGGCACAATTTTCTGAACTACGATCCAACGGATCCGACCTGGCCCAATCGCGACCGCTTCGTCCTGTCCGCTGGTCATGCGTCCATGCTTCTTTATTCCACCCTGCACCTTGCCGGCGTGCGCGAAGTTGACCACAAGACTGGCCAGCCCACGAAAGACCTCGCCGTCTCTCTCGACGAAATAAAGCGCTTCCGGCAGCTCGGCAGCAAGACTCCGGGCCACCCCGAATCACACATCACGACCGGCGTGGAAACAACGACGGGTCCGCTCGGTCAAGGAGTAGCCAACAGCCTTGGTATGGCCATTGCCGGAAAATGGCTCGCCGCAAACTACAACAAGCCCGGTTTCGACCTGTTTAATTTTCGCGTTTACGCGGTCTGCGGAGATGGTGACTTGATGGAAGGCGTCGCCGGTGAAGCTGCTTCTCTTGCCGGCCACCTTGGCCTCTCTAACCTCTGCTGGATCTACGACAACAATCACGTAACGCTCGATGGTCCTGCCAGCTGGTCCTTTAGTGAAGACATGATGACGCGCTTCGTCGGCTATGGCTGGAATGTTACGCGCGTTTCCGATGCCAACGACTTGATGATGCTTGCACGCGGTTACGATGTTTTTCTCAAGACTAACGACAACCCGACTCTCATCGTAGTCGACAGCCATATCGGTTATGGCTCGCCTCATAAGCAAGACTCTTACGAAGCGCACGGTGAGCCACTGGGCGAAGCCGAAATCAAGCTCGTCAAGAAAAACTACGGGTGGCCCGAAGACGCGAAATTCCTCGTTCCTGATGGCGTCTACGATCATTTCCGTTCCGGCGTCGGCGTTCGCGGCGGCGAGGCCCACGACAAGTGGAATAAGCTATTTGCAGAATATTCCAAACAGTTTCCTGAGCTCGCTGCGCAACTGAGCAAAATCCAAAAGCGCGAACTGCCCGACGGATGGGACAAGAATCTTCCTGTGTTCCCGGCCGACCCAAAAGGCATGGCGACTCGCGAAAGCTCCGGCAAAGTTCTGAATGCCCTCGCACAAAATATTCGGTGGCTTATCGGCGGCTCTGCGGACCTCGCCAAGTCCAACAAGACGAACCTAACCTTCGAAGGCGCGGGCGATTTCTTGACCGCTGAATTCAAAGGACGCAACATTCACTTTGGCGTTCGCGAGCACGCCATGGGTGCCGCCACGAACGGGATCGCGCTAACCGGTCCTCGGGCTTTTTCGGCTACCTTCTTCAATTTCAGCGACTACATGCGTGCCAGCATGCGCCTGGGCGCACTGATGGAAATCAATCCCATCTACATTTTCACGCACGATTCCATCGGCGTCGGAGAAGACGGTCCTACGCATCAACCCGTGGAGCAGCTCGCGTCGTGGCGTGCCATGCCAAATATGGCTGTACTTCGTCCCGGTGACGCAAACGAGGTTACTGAAGCCTACAAGGTTGTCGCCAAGCTCACGCACCAACCCGCAACCCTCGTTTTCAGCCGCCAGGCCGTGCCTACCCTGGACCGCACAAAATTTGCGCCTGCGTCGGGTGTTGCGAAAGGTGGCTACATTCTTCTTGAAGCTGAGGGCGGCAAACCGGAGGTAATCCTTATCGCGACCGGCACGGAGCTTCAGCACATTGTTGCTGCGAACGATCAGTTGAAGAAAGAGGGAATCAAGGCACGCCTTGTCAGCTTGCCATGCTTCGAACTTTTCGACGCGCAAGACGCCGCCTATCGCGAATCGGTCCTTCCTGCTGCAATCACAGCTCGAGTTTCCATCGAGATGTCCAGCACCTTTGGGTGGGACCGTTACGTGGGTCCCAAAGGTAAAATGATCGGGATGCACAGTTTTGGTGCATCCGCTCCGCTGAAGGATCTGTTAGTGAAATTTGGGTTTACTCCCGAGCACGTTGTGAAGGCTGCGAAGGAAGTCCTAGGCAGGTAATTTCCAATGAACCTGGTAATCGGCTCAGACCACGCAGGCTATCAGTTGAAGAAGTCGCTCGACCCATTCCTCAAGTCGCTCGGGCACAATGTCCTGGACATTGGAGCATTCGACGAAAAGCCTTCCGATTATCCCGACTTCGCGGAACTGGTCGGAAAAGCGATTCTTGACGGGCGAGCCGAACGGGGCATTCTCATTTGCGGCAGCGGCGTGGGTGTGAGCGTCGCGGCCAACAAAATGATCGGGATTCGTGCCGCCGTTTGTCACGACAGCTACTCTGCGCACCAAGGCGTCGAACACGACAACATGAATGTCCTAGTCCTGGGCTCTCGCATCATCGGCGAAAAACTGGCCGAGGACCTGGTGAGGAACTACCTGAGCGCCAAATTCACGAATGAAGAGCGTCATGTGCGTCGTTTGGCGAAAGTTCATGCCATCGAGATGCGCATGTTAAAAAGCTGAAATGCGGTTTTTATGCCAGTTCGCACTGGCGTACAATTATTGTCTAGCCCGAAATAGTAAAGGAGAAGTCTGATGACCACTTCACCAACGATTCCCAACGTTGCGGGTAAGAACCCCCTCAAAGCATTGAATGATTTCGGGCAGTCTCCCTGGATGGACTATATTCGCCGCGACCTGCTGACCGGCGGCGGACTGCAGAAGATGATTGACGAAGATGGCCTGCGGGGAATGACGTCGAACCCAGCCATCTTTGAGAAGTCCATCACCGGCAGCAAGCTTTACGATGACATCCTCAACTCCCCTGACGTGAAATCCCTCAACGCCAAGGGCATATTCGAGAAAATCGCTATCCGTGATGTCCAGGCTGCATGCGATATCTTCTCGTCCGTTTATCGCTCCACAAACGCCAAGGACGGCTACGTCAGCTTGGAAGTCTCGCCGCTGCTCGCCAACGACACTCAGGGGACACTCGACGAAGCCCGTCGTCTGTGGAAGGCTGTCAACCGGCCCAACCTGATGGTGAAAATTCCGGCGACTCCCGAAGGCATCCCTGCCATTCGTGCCGCGCTCGAAGACGGAGTGAACATCAACATCACACTGCTGTTCGCGCAGTCCGCGTACGAAAAAGTGGCCGAAGCCTACATCGCCGCTCTCGAAGCCCGTGCTGCGAAAGGCCTGGACAATTCCAAGATTGCCAGCGTAGCAAGCTTCTTCGTCAGCCGCATCGATACGTTGATCGATGGAAAGATCGACGAGATGCTCAAGACCGCCACGTCGCCCAGGAAAGAGCTACTCGAAAGCATTAAAGGCAAGATTGCAATCGCCAACGCTAAACTGACTTATCGGAAGTACCAGGAATTATTCGGCAGCGCACGCTGGAAGGCGCTCTCCGCCAAGGGAGCCCATGTCCAACGCCTGCTTTGGGCCAGCACCAGCACAAAGAATCCCAAGTATCGCGACGTAATTTACGTGGAAGAGCTGATCGGGGCCGATACGGTCGACACCATTCCTCCGGCCACTTTCGACGCCTTCCGTGAACATGGCAAGCTGCGCAACAGCCTGACTGAAAACCTCGAACTCGCGGCTACTGAAATGCAAAACCTGGAAAAGGCCGGCATCTCCATGAAAGAAGTTACGGAGAAACTGCTGGTTGATGGCGTCAAGCTATTCGCCGATGCATTTCACACGCTACTGGATGCAACGGGGAAAAGCGCTGGCGTGCGCGCTTGATCTAGGCCCAGCCGGCAAACAATTGATCCAGATTCACCACGGCCTGTAAACGCGTTATCCTGTTCCACCGTATCTCTAACTCGTCTCTTCGCGGAGGGCTTCACACGATGCAACTCGGAATGATTGGTCTGGGAAGAATGGGCGCCAACATGGTTCGCCGGCTGCAAAAAGACGGACACCAGTGTGTCGTGTACGATCGCAGCGCGGACTCCGTCAAGCAGCTCGCCGGCGAAGGGGCCGCCGGCTCCACTTCCCTCGACGATTTCATCGGCAAACTTCAGAAGCCTCGCGCTATTTGGCTGATGGTTCCCGCCGCTGTCGTCGACGCCACCATCGCCGACCTCGCACCAAAACTCGACAAGGAAGACATCCTGATCGATGGCGGCAATTCCTATTACATTGACGATATTCGCCGCGCCAAGGAATTGGGTCCTCGGGGTATTCACTACGTTGATGTCGGGACCAGCGGTGGCGTTTGGGGACTCGAACGCGGCTACTGCCAGATGATCGGCGGCGAAAACAATATCGTTCAGCATCTCGATCCTATTTTCAAAACGCTCGCCCCCGGCCGCGGCAACATCGATCGCACCCCCGGCCGTGAAAATGCCAAAGGTACCGCCGAAGAAGGATATCTGCATTGCGGCCCCGTAGGCGCAGGTCATTTCGTGAAAATGGTCCACAACGGCATCGAATACGGTTTGATGGCCGCCTATGCCGAGGGACTCAATATTCTCAAGCACGCCAACGCGGGCAAATCTCATCGTGAAGCCGACGCGGAAACCACTCCCCTTCGCAATCCTGATCATTATCAATACGATTTCAATCTTGCCGACATTACTGAAGTCTGGCGCCGCGGCAGCGTTGTGGCTTCCTGGCTTCTCGACCTCACCGCTATTTCCCTGCTCGAACAACCCAACCTCGAGCGCTATTCCGGTCGAGTCTCCGATTCAGGCGAAGGTCGCTGGACGATTCTCGCGGCCATCGAGTCGACCACTCCTGCCCCGGTTCTGACCGCTTCGCTTTTCGAACGGTTCACGTCCCGTGGCGAGGATGACTTCGCATGCAAAGTTCTTTCGGCGATGCGTTTCCAGTTTGGCGGCCACGTCGAGAAAAAATCCGGGCATTGAAGCTCTTCGCCACGCTTCTTTCGCTCACAAACAGGAAGTCGCTCAATGAATCCCAATCTTCCGGAAGCTTCGCTTGCCGGCGGCCCTTGTGCCATGGTCATCTTCGGCGCCACCGGAGATCTCACCAAGCGCAAACTCATCCCCGCTCTCCTGAACCTCGCCAAGGAAGAAGTCCTCTCCAAACAGTTCGCCATCATCGGCGTCGCCGTGAACGACCTGACGACGGAAGCCTTCCGCAACAATCTTGGCGAAGAGATGCCGCAGTTCGCCCCCGATCCTATCGACCTGAAAATGTGGGATTGGCTCAAAGAGCGTATCTATTTCATTAAGGGCGACTTTGCCGATGCGGATGCTTTCAAACGCCTAAAGACCCAGATTGATGAGGTCGACAAACTGCACGGCACCGGCGGCAATAAGTTCTTCTATCTCGCCGTCGCTCCTCGCTTCTTCGCTCCCATCGTTCAACAACTCGGCGATGCAGGCCTGACGAAGGAAGAGAACGGCAAGTGGGCGCGCGTCATCGTCGAAAAGCCCTTCGGCCACGATCTAGCTTCCGCGGTCCAGCTCAACTCCGACCTCAAGAAAGTCCTCGGCGAAAACCAGATCTACCGCATCGATCACTACCTTGGTAAAGAGACAGTGCAAAACGTCATGGTCTTCCGCTTTACGAACAACATCATCGAGCCGCTCTGGAACAGCCATTACATCGATCACGTCCAGATCACCGCTGCGGAAACCGTTGGCGTTGAGCATCGCGGCGGCTTTTACGAGACTGCCGGCGCATTGCGAGACATGGTTCCGAATCATCTTTTCCAACTCCTCACCATGACAGCTATGGAGCCGCCTATCTCCTTCGATGCCGACGAAGTTCGCAATAAACAGGCCGAAGTCCTTCACGCGATTCAGCCCTTCGCTCCCGAAGAAGTTCTCACCAACACTGTTCGGGGGCAGTACGCGGAAGGCGTTGTTAACAATGAACGCGTCCCGGGCTATCGCAGCGAGCCGGATGTGTCTCCTACCTCCAATACCGAATCGTTCGTTGCCATGAAACTGCATATCGATAATTGGCGTTGGGCCGGTGTTCCCTTTTATCTGCGAACAGGCAAGAGCCTCGCCCTTCGCGCAACGGAAATCGTCATTCAGTTTCGACGGACTCCGTTCATCCTTTTCCGTAACACTGCCGTGAAGAATGTCGAGACTAATCGCCTGGTCATCCACATTCAACCCGACGAAGGCATCTCTCTCAGCTTCGGCGCGAAGGTTCCCGGCTCCGTGATGCGCCTGGGCCTGGTGAATATGGACTTCGACTACAAAACTTATTTCGGCGTGGAACATGGCACTGGGTATGAGCGCCTTCTCCGCGACTGCATGGCTGGCGACGCCACACTCTTCCAGCGCGCCGACATGGTCGAAGCCGGATGGAGGGTGATTCAACCGGTCCTCGACGTATGGCACGCCCTTCCCCCGCGAGGATTTCCCAATTACGCCGCCGGTTCCTGGGGCCCCGTCGAGGCCGAAGAGCTTCTCGAAAAAGATGGCCGCTCCTGGCGCCGTGTTGGCGAAGAAGATCTCGATCTTCGTGGCCGCATCGCTACCCACAAGACAGGAATCTTCTGATGCCCGACCCGGCTAAACACAAAGTCGAAATATTTCCGGATTCCGCACACCTCATCCGCCGGGCCGCGGAAGAGTTTGTTCACGCAGCTATCGATGCCGTCGCAAAGTCGGGTGTTTTCACTGTTGCTCTCTCTGGTGGTTCCACGCCGAAAGCGCTTCATTCGCTGCTGGTTGAAGACGCGGGTTTCCGTTCGCGGATTCCCTGGGATAAGCTGCACATTTTCTTTGGTGACGAACGCCACGTTCCTCCCGACGATAAAGACAGCAATTACCGCATGGCGTTGGAAACGCTAATCTCGCGCGCTCCCCTCAATCCGGACCAAATCACTCGTATTAAGGGTGAATACGAAGACACAGAAAAAGCTGCACTGGAATATGAGGCCGCACTTCGCGCATACTTTAAGCTACAGGCAGGCGATCTTCCTCGCTTCGACCTCGTGCTCCTTGGTATGGGCGATGAGGGACATACCGCGTCTCTTTTCCCCGGCACGAAGGCCTTGCACGCCTCCTCCTCTCGCTTCGTGGTTCGCAATTGGGTCGGCAAGCTCTACACCGATCGCATCACTCTGACGGCTCCGGCCATCAATCAGGCGAACCAGGTCATATTTTTGGTAACCCGCGCCGACAAGGCTCCGGCCTTGAAAGCAGTCTTGGAAGGACCTTATGAGCCTGAGCAACTTCCTTCTCAGCTCATTCAGCCAGCCAGCGGCAATCTACTTTGGCTGGTCGACCAAGCCGCTGGAAACATGCTGAGCGCGGGAATCGTGAACGTCTAGATAGTCTAAATAGGAGAAATGAAAATCATGGCAACGGCAAGTACCTCTGCAATCGAACAACTCCTGGGAGCAAAGGCGGAAAGCCTCCTCGGCTTCAAAAATCCTAAAATCGCGAAAGAGCGGCTCCATATTCCCGGTCCCGATTTTATCGACCGCGTCTACGCCGCGTCCGACCGTAATCTGCGCGTCCTCAACAATCTCCATCGCCTCTTCTACTCGGGACGTCTCAGCGGCAGCGGTTATCTTTCGATTCTACCGGTCGATCAGGGCATCGAGCATTCTGGCGGCGCCAGCTTCGCCAAGAATCCCGATTACTTCGACGGCGAGAATATCATCAAGCTCGCCATCGAAGGCGGCTGCAACGCCGTCGCTTCCACTTATGGCGTTCTCGGCTCCGTGGCCCGCAAATATGCCCACAAGATTCCCTTCATCGTGAAGATCAACCACAACGAGCTGATGACGTTCCCGAATCAGTTCAGCCAGATTTTGTTCGGTACCGTGAAGGAAGCCTACGATATGGGCGCCGCTGCTGTTGGAGCGACGATCTATTTCGGCTCAAGCGATAGCGGCCGACAGATCGTTGAAATCAGCCGCACGTTTGCAGAAGCTCATGAGCTGGGCATGGCGACAGTGCTATGGTGCTATCTGCGCAACAGCGCCTTCAAAAAGGACAAGGACTATCACGTTGCTGCCGACCTTACCGGTCAGGCCAACCATCTCGGGGTAACCATTGAGGCGGACATCATCAAGCAAAAACTGCCCGAAAATAATGGCGGGTATGCAGCTCTGAACATGGGCGATTCCTCATACGGCAAGTTCGACAAGCGCATCTACACTGACCTTTGCAGCGATCACCCGATCGATCTCACCCGCTACCAGGTAGCGAATTGCTACATGGGCCGCGCCGGTCTGATCAACTCCGGTGGCGCTTCCGGTGCCAACGACTTCGAAGAAGCCGTGATCACCGCCGTCGTCAACAAGCGCGCGGGTGGTACCGGTCTCATCAGCGGCCGCAAAGCCTTCCAGCGCCCGATGGCCGAAGGCGTGAAGCTGCTCAACTCCATTCAGGACGTCTACCTAAGCAAGGAAGTCACGGTAGCGTAAGTTCATTTGGAAGCCCGAAAGCCCCGCACGCCGCCAAGGGTGCGGGGCTTTTGTTTTTCATAGGCAGTCCAACTCCACCTACCGATGCTGTAACCTACCAACTCGTTAACACGTCTTAGAGGCATAAGTGGAGCACGCCCATGCGACCTTTCTTCCTTATGCTTTCCCTTCTCCTGATTGGCTCTTTTACCCCTGCGCAAGATAACGCTGCCGCGGTGGCATCCCAACAAGCGATACAACAGACGCAAGAAGCAGCACAGCAAGCACAACAGGCGGCCCAGCAGGCGATGGAGGCGAGCCAACGTGCGAACGAGGAGTTCACTCGCACCATGATGCAGAATCAGAGTCAGGCACAGTCCCAACCTGGCTGCTGCATTGGCGCGCTGCCTCCCAAGTTTTCCGTGAAGTCCGGCCAATTTACTGGCCCGGTTACCGTGCGGCTGACTGATGGCACGCGCGGGGTATACATTTACTACACGACGGATGGCTGGACGCCAACGACTTCTTCGACGCGCTATCGCGGCCCGATTGTCATTGATTCCACAACAACGCTGAACGCCATCGCTGTCGCACCGGACGGCTCTCGAAGTGTGCAGGCCTCCGCACAATACGTAATCAATAATGGAGCGAAGGGAACGCCCACCGCTCAAACCAAACTACCCCAAGCGACAGCGACGATTGGGGAGATCCCCATGCGCGACGGAAAACCGTTCTTGCCACAGGACACGCCTGTTCGACTGGTCTTTGCGACTGCCTTGACCTCTAAGACTGCTTCCGTCGGCGACAAGGTCGCGTTCACACTTGCCGAAGACATCAAACTGGGAGACATGCTGGTCGCCAGCAAGGGCGCTTCCGCAACCGGAACCGTTGCTCAGGTGGATCACACTGGCGCGGCTGGAGCGCCCGGAACGCTCACCGTCGAGGTGGATATGCTGCAATCGGAGTTTGGTCCCATTGCGTTATACGGTTCGGTTACCAAAGAGGGAGACACCCGACCGCCGCATGCCGAAGTTCTCATTCCAGCCGTGGGCCCTTTGTTCCTCTTCAAACATGGCACCGACGCCGTAATCACCCCGGGCGCAGCACTGACAGGGGCAGTCGCCGAGGATACTCCAATCTCTCGCTCCAACTAGCGCTGTTTGCAGTTTTTTTGAGTGCGCCACGCGCCGACGCTACGTGTGGGTTGCTTTCTCCCGCTTCACTGTGCCCTCCGTTTCCATATTGGCGACAGCCTTTCGCTTTGAGTTTCCAAAATCCTGCACCATAAATCTCGCAGAAACATCCAATCTTTATTCATTTTGCAGGAGGCGCCATGCCGCACCGTCTCGAAGGTAAATCCATCGCCATTACTGGAGGTGATCAGGGTATCGGCCGAGCCATCGCGGAACGCCTGGCGCAAGAAGGCGCAGACATCGCCATATGTTATCGCTCCAACCAATCGGGCGCTCAAGAAGTCGTCTCGGGAATCACGAAGCAAGGACGCCGTGCTATTTCTGTTCAATGTGATGTTGGGAAAGTACCGGATGGCCAGCGATTCATCACGGAAGCCGTCACGCAACTCGGAAAGCTCGACATCCTGGTCAACAACGCTGGACTAGAACGCCGCGCCGATTTCTGGGATGTCACAGAAGAAGACTACGACGCGGTGTTAAATGTAAATCTTAAGGGTCTCTTTTTTCTTACCCAAGCCTTCGTGCGTCACCGCATTCAGGCCAAAGCGGGCGGCAAGATCATCAACATCAGCTCCGTCCATGAAGAGCTTCCCTTCCCGCATTTCGCTTCGTATTGTGCCAGCAAGGGCGCTGTTAAAATGCTCACCCGCAACCTCTCAGTCGAGCTCGCGCCTCTCGGCATCACCATTAATTCGATCGCACCAGGAGCGGTCGAAACGCCCATTAACAAAAATCTGTTGAATGATCCTGCGAAGCTGGATGCACTACTGAAGAACATTCCTCTCAAGCGGCTGGCTCAGCCTTCCGACGTTGCCTCGATGGCGGCGTTTCTAGCTTCCGATGGCGCTTCGTATGTTACCGGCACGACTTTCTTTGTCGATGGAGGCCTTTTGTGGAATTATCAGGAGCAGTAGTCCCCCGAATTACTTCTTTGGTGGAATCGCCGCGAATACGTCGACGCTGACTTCGTTGCCCAGGCTGGCGCCTTCTTCTCTTTTCTTGGCGTCGAATGCGTCGATCATTGCTTTTCCTTCGCGCATAGTCGGCTACTACAATCACCAAGTCCTTGTCGTTCTCGCTGAGTTCACAGCTCAACGACAAGGTTCCCACGCCTGAATTAGCGCACTTTAGTTTCTCCATCGCACTGGCTACCTGCGCCGGTCCACTATAGCTGCCCGTATCGGTTCGCGGCACAACTCCGAACGCAACCTTCTGCTTGGCGTTCACGGTAACGCGTAGAATCATGGGTCCGCCCGACGAGCCTTGCACGATCTCTACCTTGCCCGGAAGAATGACCAGTTTCACCGAAGCCGCAGGCATAAACGACGGAGTGGCAGAGGCGGGCGCACTGGTTCCTTCCATCTCCGCATCCCGTTGCTCGTTGCGTTCGCGATTGGCTCTGGATCGTTCGCTCTCTCCGCATCCCACCAAGCCAACAAGTAACAGCAAGCCAGACACGGCCCACAGCGCCATTTTCCGCAAAACCATGATGGGTCCTCCGTCCACAGCACTCTTCTTCAATGATTCCCCGCCCTGTGACCTCAGCGTAAATTCATTTTTCATGATTCGTATTTATTTATTAGCACTATCGAAATTCTTAACCGTGGATTCATAGGTAAATACGCTAAACTTTCAGTTGTAGTTGAAAGGAGAATTTTGATGGCAAAGACGAGGACTACGGCCTCGCCGGCAGCGCCCAAAACGCGCGCCGCGAAGAAACTTCCTACGCAAGAGCAAATAGCTCTTCGTGCGTATCACATTTATCTTGAACGAAACGGGGCTCCGGGTGACCCGCACGCCGATTGGCTCCGGGCCGAGCAGGAACTGCTGCAGCCCAAGCCAAAAGCAAAGCCGCGGCGCAAGGCCACCGTTACGCCAATTGCGGCGTAAGCTCTCGAATTAACACTCTCGGAATTGTCACGGCTGTAGTTCGGCCAATTTCCTTCTAAAGAGCCTTCTTCATCCAGGGACGGGAATTCCAGCCGCGTCCTTTTTATTTATTTTCATGCGCTTCGTTCTCCCAGTACCCGCGCGAACACATCATGATCCACGTTTCCACCCGTCGCGATTACTGCGACCCGCTTGCCCTTTAAATCGCCTGCTTCTCTCAACGCTGCCGCCAGTGGAGCTGCGCCCGCACCCTCCACCACGTTGTGGGTGTCCACAAACATGGCACGCATGGCTTCGCCAACTTCCGCATCACTTACCCGCACAAAGTGGTCCACGTTTTCCAGTATCACACTAAGGGCATCAGCATCGCCCTTTCGGCATGCCAATCCATCCGCAAGCACCGTCTTAACAGGTGCCTCAACGATCTTTCTTTGTTCAAATGACAACGCGTATGTCGGGGCATGTTGGGACACCACGCCCACCAATTTCGTCTTCAATCCCAATCCGTTCCGCACCGCCGAGCCTGAGCAGATTCCTGAGCCCATGCCAACCGACACGTAAGCCACATCGATATCGTGCACAGCCGTAAACAACTCCAACCAGTAAGTGGCTACTCCCAGCACGATGTCCCTGTGATACGGAGGCACCAGGTGAAATCCCAATTCCGAGCTCAGCTCTTTCGCTCTCTCCAACGCAGACTGGAAATCCTCCCCATGCTCGATCAGCTTTGCTCCCTGGGCGCGCATGGCCGAGTTCTTCTCGACGCTGTTTCCATGCGGAACAACAACCACGCACTCCAGCTTTTTGCGTTGCGCCGCCAAAGCGACAGACTGCCCGTGATTTCCTCGCGTTGCCGCAATCAATCCGCGCGTCCCTGGCTCTCTCTTCAGCAATTCCTCGGCATACACGATCGCAGTTCGTGCCTTGAATGCACCAATCGGCGTCTGATTCTCGTGTTTCACCCACAGATCTGCTCCAATGCGTTCACAGAGCAGCGGCCAGCGATATTGCGGTGTTGGCTGCATTACGGAGTACACGGTTTCCGCCGCCGCTCGTACTTCCGCAATCGTGGGCAATCCCGTTGTAGCTTGTTCAGTGCTCATCGCGGCACCTCTCATCCGAATATGCTAGTTCGTCGCTATCCGACAGACTCTCAGTGTACCCTCACCCCGGGTGGCCGCTAGCGCCGCATTGGCCTGCTGCAAATGCGTTTCAGTGCGGCAAATTGCTCGAGTAGTCCATCAGTACTATAAATCCATTCTGCAAGTTCTCTTCGCATTCACACTTTCGAACCTTACACTCTGCGAAAATGGAGTTTCTTTCGAGGTGAGTTGTGTTCCCAGCCATGGCCCTTGCCGCACTGCTTCACAGTAGCCCCAATAAACTCGCTTTCACACTCCAGCAGCAGGACGCCACTCCGGCTGTATCTCAACAGCATGCAGCCACCAATTCCGTCAAAACGGAAAAGCCCTCCTCCACCAAGCCGCACAAAATCTATACCAACGACGACCTTAAAGGTTCCGGCTCCAACGACAATTTCGGTGGTTCCATGCCACCGGGCCTGGACCATATCAACGACTGCAACACGATGTGCTTCGATCAAATCAAGGCCTTCTCGCAGGTGAACACGAACAGCAATCCCAACTGGCGTCACGATGCCCTTGAAGCTGTCGAGTTAGTCCGTAATGATGGAGAGTGGCAACGTTATCTTCGCGACTTCTACAGTGCGCAATATAGACTGTGCTTGCTCAACTATGACCGTAACAAGGACATGGCTCGTACCGCTGACCCGAGCAATGTCACTCCACAAGAAATCGCCGTCGCTGAAAAATATGATGTAAAGCTGAAGGAAGTACAAACCGAATTGCAGACCCTTAGAGTCCGGGGAGCTGCGACGCAGAGAAAATTCATCACCAATCGCATGGCCTACCAGTTTGCCATGCTGCAAACCTCCTGGGTGGCCAGCATCTACTTCTACCGCGTGCAGTACATGGTTCCGCGCTGACGCGGTGTAATCGCGGCTTGCGGGTTACGGTGATTCGATTATCACGTTCTTTATCGCGTGGGCGACAGCATCGGTTGCAACCACTCCATTTCGGCTGTGGTCCGTAATCGTGTCATAAAGCTGTTGTGTCGGCCCAGGGTTCAGCTCCCGGTTGTACTCGGCTGTGATTTCGCCGGCTAGCCGATTCAGTACCTTGTTTGACTCGGCATCCAGATCCGCGCCTGTTACGTCAACTTGCCTGCCCATATAGGTTGCGGCGATTCGTGCCGCAAGTTTGTCGGCCGTCTGATAGTAGTAGTCCGAGATCTGCCGGTGCCCTTCCTCGTGATCAAGCACGTGTTGCGATGCATTCGTGGGTACCCAAATCGTGACATCCAATTGCAGCGTCATCTTGATCTGCGTCACCGTAAGCGTGGCGTGCGCGGCATCAAGCTGGCTGGTCATCCCGCGCACGCTCGCGCTCGACAGAAAATCGGAGTCGCAAACAGCTTCCTCTCCTCGACTGAGCGGCGGCATATCGGAAGGAGGCCGTGCCGGATCAAATGTGCGCTGCGCGAAATTCACGGGCTGTCTGATGATGGCTGGCGCGGAAGTTTCTCTCAACTCCTGACGCAAGGAATTGTCGCGACAGCCGAAGAAGAACATTCCCGTCAACACACATGGCGCGACAACGATCAACCAGCGCCTCTGCACAATTCCCTCCGCTTCTTCCATTCTCCGAATAAAGCGCGATTCAAGCGGAGTTTTGTGCTCGTGCATATCGCAAGAGGTATCTACAATTTCGCCACCGAACCAACATTACGGCACAGAAGACCGGCCAGAGTATCCGCGAAAACGCTTACTCTTCGAACTTCCCCACGACAGCATTTCGCTGGCGCGTTGAGCACAACACGTTGGCTTTGTCCTTGTTGCCTATTGGATCGCCGTGCTAACTTCGGCTCAAAGTCGGAGGAAGCTGTGGCTCCCAAATTCCCTAAAATTCCAATCGTGTTGCCTATCTTACTCGCAATATTTTCTGTCTTCCCCAACGCACAACCTACCCACGCGCAGGAAACCGGTAAACTGAAAATTGGTTTTTCCATTGAAGCGATGAAAGGTGAGCGCTGGCAAACGGACCGCGATTCCTTTGAGGCGCGCGCCAAACAGTTGGGCGCAGAAGTTATCTCTAGTGACGCCAAGGGAGATGATGATCTTCAGTTCCAACAAGTAAAGGACATGATCAAGTCCGGCATCAAGGTCCTCGTCTTGCTGCCACGCGATACAACAAAGGCGAGCCGCATGGTGGATGCAGCAAAGGCGGCCAATGTAAAGGTCATCAGCTATGACCGCCTGAGCCTGAACAGTGACGTCGATCTCTATGTGAGTTTTGACCGTGTTGCCATCGGCAGGATGCAGGCGGAATATCTGGTGAAACTTGCTCCAAAAGGAAATTACGTACTGATCGCGGGTTCTCCCAACGACGGAGGCGCCAAGGTTCTGCGTGACGAACAGATGAACGTCTTGCGACCCTATGTTGATAGGGGTGACATTAAGATTATCTCCGACGAATATACCAACGACTGGAAGCCCACCGAAGCCTACCTTCACATGCTAGAGGCGATTGATTCCTCGCATAGCAACATCGCGGCAGTCCTCGCTTCCAATGATGGGATGGCGGGTGGCGCGATTCAGGCTCTCCGCGAACACGGCCTCGCCGGCAAAGTTCTGGTTTCCGGGCAGGATGCGGACTTGGCCGCTCTTATTTGCATTGGCGAAGGCACGCAAACGATGACGGTCTACAAGTCCATCACAACGGAAGCGACAAGAGCTGCGGAAGAAGCCGTCCACTTGGCGAAAGGCGAAAAAAGCGTTGCCGATACGACCACGGACAATGGCAAGGCGAAAGTGCCTACCATAACGTTGAAACCGCTGATCGTGACGAAAGACAATATCAAGGCAACAGTCGTTAAAGACGGCTTCCAGAAGTTGAGCGACATTAATCAGGGATTGCCCAAAGACAAGCAGATCAACTAATTCTCCTGGCCGTCGATTAGTCGCACAGAACTACTGCCTCCTCCTAGACGCTATGGTCCTTCAAGCCAGGAAGCACTGGCTTCGGCATTCGCTCAATCTTGCCAGGGCGAAGCCTTGCCACTCGTCAAGTTCTTTCGCAGTCGGATTAACAATTTGTTGATGCGCAGGATTAACATTTGACCGAAGATGGTTAAATTTTAACCGTTATGGAGCGTAGGAGAGAACCGTCCTCTAACGCTGACAAGATATGATTTTGTGTAAAATTGAAAAACCACTCAGGAATTACGACATGACGCCCAAGGAAATTATCAAAGCGTTCGTAGAAGCGGTGAACAACCAGGACTGGCGAAGGCTCGAGACTCTGGTCGCGCCAGATTTCGTGCGGCATAGCATCGCGGCCGGTGTACCCGGCATCCGCAGCCGCGAGGACTTGATCCGGTTTTTGTGCAGTGAGTACAAAACTTTCCCGGATGCCCAAGAGCAAATCAACGACACGATTGAAGAAGGCGACAAAGTTGCGACTCGGATGTGCTTTCGCGGCACCCAATCAGGCTCACTGGGCCAGTACCCACCGACCGGTAAGGGTTTGAGCAGCGAATACATCGCCATCTACCGAATCCAGAACGGACTCATCGTCGAAGCCTGGGCAGAGTGGGACAACTTGGCAAGTTTACGGCAGTTGGGTCACGCTTGTTAGTGGCAGGCGAGAAGAGCATGAGGACAAAGCGTTAGCATCAAACATGCCGATTATGTGATGAACTTCTGAGCGCCGTATTCGCAGCGCTAATCGGCTGCTACTACGCTCTGGTCAGGGTTGCGGTTCGTGCAGCGTCGAGCAGTTGCGCGGCGTTGGTGCGAATGTCACCCTTGCCAAACACTGCGTTTCCGGCAACCAGCAACTCGGCGCCGGCTTTCACCACGTCGGCCACCGTGGTTAGATCAATTCCGCCATCGACTTCAATGCGGTACTCCAACTTTCGCTCTGCGCGCATCCGGGCCAGGGAGGCAATTTTATTCAATGAGTTGGGTATGAATTTCTGGCCGCCAAATCCGGGATTCACGCTCATCACCAACACGTGGTGCACCAGGTCCAGAACTTCCGTCAAGGTTTCCACAGGAGTCGCAGGGTTGATCACCACCCCAGGCTTGCAACCGTGCGATGAAATCAAGTGCAACGTCCGGTCCAGGTTCCTGCAAACTTCCTGGTGCACGGAAATCCAATCGGCACCCGCCTTCGCAAACTCGGCGATGAAGTCGTCTGGATTCTCCACCATCAAGTGGCAATCGAACGGCACCTTTATCACTTGGCGCAGACTCTTCACCAGTGGCGGCCCCACCGTCAGGTTTGGCACAAAGTGGCCATCCATTACGTCGACGTGCAACACGCTGCCGCCGCCTTCGATCGCCAAATTTGCCTCTGCGCCCAATTGCGCGAAATTCGATGCCAGTATCGACGGCGCCAGTTCGATTTTCATGGACCTGTTCGCACTCCCTTCCAGAATCTTGAATTATACGCTTGCTGGTCCAGTTTCTAGGCCTGGAGTTCCACTCTGCGCCATGGCACCACACGGCGCTCCGCACTGCTCTGCTGCGCCAGTTCCAGCGTCACCATCACGTCCATTATCTGCTGTGGCGTCACCAGCAATTCTGCTTTTCCCTGCAACACATCGCGCAAGTTCGCGTAAAAATCGCGCCAGTCTCCACAGGAGGGCACGCGTTTTTGCACCTGCTGGTCATTCTGCACAAGCGTGGCCACTCCAAAATTCTCTTCCCTCTCCATCATCCAGCCATCGTCAGTAGGAACTTTCAAAGCGCGCAGGGAAATTTCCAGCGGGTCAAACGCCGGCTTTACGTAGCTGCCTTGTGTGCCCATCACCACAAAACGTGGACGCGGCGAAACACTCAGCATGCTCACGCATAATTGCGCGCGCATGTCTCCGGGATACTCCAGAGTCACATCAAACGCATCGTCCGTGGTGGTGCCGTCGCGTTCGATTCGCGCATCCGCAAAAACGGCTTGTGGGGGCCCGAATAACATCAGGGCGTGATCGATCAAATGCGGACCGAGATCGAAGAGGATCCCACTGCCGGGACCGGGCTTCTCTCGCCAAAGCCACGGCCTGCCTGAAGGTCGATAGCGATCATAGTGCGTTTCAAACCGAACGATTCGCCCCAATTCGCCTTTTGGCAGGTACGCGCGCAACCCCTGATAATCCGCATCGAAACGACGACTATGAAACGCCGTGAGCATCCGTCCATATTTTTTCGCGATGCGGAACAGTTCCACCGAATCGGCCACCGTGTTTGTAAAAGGCTTGTCCAACACTACGTCGCGGCCCGCTTCCAGGCATTGTTTCGCGATCGGAAAATGGGTCTGGTTCGGCGTAGCAATCGCAATCAGGCGAATTGAATCGATGGCCAGCAAATCTTCCAGGCTGCGAACGATGCGTGCTCCGGGATACCGTTGTGCTGCGTCGTCTCCCGTGCGCTGCAAAATCGCCGCCAGACGTATTCCCGGCACGGCGTGGATCACCTGCGCGTGGAAATACTTCCCTCCCAGTCCAAATCCAATCAATGCAACGTCGATCATGCGTTCGTTCCCGACGACCTTTCTAATCGATCTGGTTCACCAGCGAGAAGGCAGTGTATCACTGACCCTATGCCCTGGACCGTGAAGAACGTCATGACCCCGAGTTGGTTCCCCGCCGTGGCCGTTATATGCTTTTCGCGTGGACAAAAATCTTCCGGCACAAATTGCACCGACGCGCGGCCTATACCTGGGCCTGATCGTTACGCTGATCGCCGTACTGGCGTATGCCTCCTACATCACCATGCAGTTTGCGGGCATTCGCAAATTGCAAAGCGAAATGATCGATCGCAACCGCAAGGATTCGCTGCAACTGTTGCGTATTCAGAACGACCTGAACTCCATCGGACTAGCGATGCGCGATATGCTCGATCAATCCGATCCCTACCCGCTGATTGCCTGGAACTCTCAATTCGACCGCATTCGAAACGATCTGCAGGTCGCCATGCAACAGGAGGAGGCGCTGACGGAGGCCGCACGGACCAGCGACCAGCGACGCTACCTATCACAATCACTCGGCCAGTTCTGGGACGCCAGCGACCGTATGTTTACGCTGGCACAAAACGGTTCAGACGGAGACGCGCGCAACCAAATCCGAGACACGCTGCAACCTAGGCAAGCCGCGCTCAGTTCTTCCGTTTCGCGCCTGCTGGTGCAGAACAATGAAGGTGAACAGCTGGCCGAAGCCGGCATCGCGGAAATCTATGAAAGAGTGCAGCGTCAGCTTTATGTTTTTCTCGGCGGCATTTTGCTGGCAATTATTCCCACCAGTCTCTACCTCATTCGCTACAATCGCCGCATCTTTGCCCATGTTGCCGAACTTTCTTCGCAACGCAGCGAACTGGCGCAAAAATTAATCGCTACGCAAGAATCCACGCTGCGCCATATTTCGCGCGAACTGCACGACGAATTCGGTCAAGTCCTTACAGCGATTGGATCGCTGCTGCGGCGCGCCGCCAAAGATGTCCCGGAAAGCTCTCCTTTGCATGATGATCTACAGGAAGTAAGAGAAATTGCCCAATCTACCTTGAACAATATTCGCAGCCTCTCGCAAGCTCTGCATCCTGTGTTGCTGGAAGAAGCGGGACTGGAATCCACGCTCGACTGGTATATCCCCACAGTGGAAAGACAAACCGGCCTTGTGCTTCACTACCAGAAGTCCGGTGAGGCATTTGTTCTGGAAATGGCAGCAGGTGTGCAGGTCTATCGCGTTGTGCAGGAAGCACTGAACAACGTGAACCGCCACTCTGGCGCGAAAGAAGCGTGGATCCGCTTGCGCTTCCAAGCCGCGCAACTGGAGCTGGAGGTGGAAGACCACGGCAAAGGATTTGTGCCAGTTGCGGGACAAACGGGAATCGGTCTGGTGGCGATGCGGGAGCGCGCTGAAATTCTGGGCGGAACATTGCGCGTAATGCCGGTGGAAGCGGGCGGAACTTTAGTGAAATTGTGGATACCGCGGGAAAAGGTGGAATTACATGGCGAATAAACTGACGGTGCTGCTGGTAGACGATCACGCGCTGGTCCGGCGCGGATTCCGGCGCATGCTGGAAGATGAGTCAACGTTTGAAGTTGTTGGCGAGGCCAGTGACGGGCTGGAAGCAGTGAGACGCGCCCAGGAATTGCGTCCAGAGGTAATCGTAATGGACTGCGCCCTACCGCAAATGAATGGAATTGAGGCAACGCGACAAATCCTGAAAACGTTGCCGGAAACAGCCGTGCTGATGCTGAGCATGCATTCCGAAGACACACTGGTAAAACAAGCGCTAGAAGCAGGGGCGCGTGGATATATTCTAAAAAACGCGATGGATCTGGATCTGGTGAGTGCGATCAAGCAAGTAGCAGCGGGAAAAACGGTGATGGATCCCCAAATCACCCGGACCGGTGGATTGCGAGGTGAGCGCGATACGGGATTGACTCCACGCGAGCTGGAAATCCTGCAACACATCGTGTCGGGAAAATCGAATAAAGAAATTGCCACAGAATTAAGGCTGAGCGCGAACACCGTTTCCGTGCATCGCGCGAACATCATGGATGCACTGGGTATTCACAAGACGGCGGAACTGGTTGTGTATGCGATCCGCAATGGATTGGTGAACCTTCCTTGAGGCGGCGAGAATTCCTGCGTGGTGCGTTGGGAACTGGAGCGGCGTTCACCGCACTGCCATCGTTGTTGCGAGCCGCGCCGCCAGGATTCCGATTAGTGGACGCTACGGAAGGTGCCGGAATTCATTTCCGCCATAACAGCGGCGCGTACGGCGGAAAACTGCTTCCCGAGACGCTTGGATCCGGATGCGCGTTTCTGGATTACGACGCGGATGGCTGGCAAGATATCCTGCTAGTCAACGGAATGGACTGGCCGGGACACAAACGCCAGCGAACCACGCCGAAGCTGTACCGAAACAATCGCAATGGAACATTCACGGATGTGACGAAGAGCGCTGGCCTGGACGAAGAGATGTACGGGATGGGCGTGGCGGTCGGCGATTACAACAATGACGGATTTCCGGACATTTTTATTACCTGCGTGGGAGAGAGCCGATTGTTCCGGAATACCGGCAAAGGTACGTTTGTGGATGTCACGAAAGCGAGCGGGTTGTCCGGAAAACAGGGATTAAGCACTTCGGCGATCTGGTTCGATTACGATCGGGACGGGTTACTGGATCTACTGGTTTGCAATTATGTGCACTGGTCGGCGGAACGCGACGTGTTCTGCAGCCTGGATGGAAAAAACAAGTCTTATTGCACGCCGGAAGCCTACCGCGGCGACACGTGCTGGCTGTATCACAACCGCGGCAACGGCACGTTTGAAGAGGTGACCGCGACGAGCGGAATCTTCGACAGCAGCTCCAAATCGCTGGGAGTGGCGATGCTGGATTACGACCAGGATGGCTGGCCGGATGTGCTGGTAGCGAACGATACGCAGCCGAATAAGCTGTATAAGAATCTGCACAACGGAAAATTCAAGGATGTAGCCGTTGAAGCGGGACTGGCATTCAGCGTGGAAGGAAAAGCGCGCGCGGGAATGGGTGTGGATGTAGCCGACTTCGATAATTCCGGAAAACCAGGGATTGTAATTACGAACTTTGACAACGAGATGATCGGGCTCTACCGTGCAACCGGAAAGGCGTATGACGATGTGGCCATGCAAACGGGTTTAGGGGCTGCTTCGCGGAATACCCTGGGTTTTGGGTGCGTGTTTTTCGATGCCGACCTCGATGGACTGCTGGATATCGCCGTGGCCAACGGGCACATCGACGAAACCGTCCGGAATATTCGGGGAAACGTTGGCTATGCACAGCCGGCGCAACTCTTTCTAAATTTGGGAGGAGGGAAATTTAGAGATCAGGCGGCTGAAGTGGGTGGGGGATACGACCTGCCAAAGGTCGGACGTGGATTGGCTGTAGGTGATTTCGACCGGGATGGGGATCTGGATGTCCTGTTGACAACGAACAATGGGCCAGCTTATTTGTACCGGAACGATCAAATGAGTGGGAACAAGAGCATCCGGTTCCAACTAGTTGGGACGAAATCCAATCGTGACGCGATTGGTGCGAAGGTGCAGATTTACTACAACGGACAAGTGGCATCGCGAATGGTGCGCAGTGGTTCGAGCTATCTCTCGCAATCGGAGCTGCCGGTGACGTTCGGTTTGGGGAAACAGGACCAGATTGACCGAATGGTGGTGCAGTGGCCAAACGGAGGGACGGAAGAACACAGTCATTTGGCGGCTGAAAGGTCCTTTCAAGTAACTGAAAACAGAGGCATTACTGAAATTTACCACTTCTAATTGTTTCGCACTATTGTAAGCGATTACGGTTGGTTTTATAAAAGATCCAACTGCAACAGCTTCCTCAAGGTCTTCTACATATTCGCCGACCCGGAAGCACCCCAACAAACTCAGCGGCCGGAGACCAACTCCGGCCGCTTACAATTTGGGGTAAGATTTTTTGAGGGTGAGTTGGATGGGGGTTACGGGGATGCAACGCTGGCGTTCGCTAAGCGTATTGGCTCTGTCAGTTACCGCGATTTATCTATTTGCATTTCCTTCGGCCACGATGTTCTATGCCGCAAATGTGATATTGCACATGGGCTTGGGTGTCCTTGTCGCGATTGGTCTATTGATTTTCCTTTTTCGCGGAATCGGCACGGAGACAATTTTGGCGAAGATCGGCTGGCTGTTTTTATTTGTCGGCGGGTTAGCCGGAATAGCGCTGATACGACTGGGAACCGCGCACCGGTTCAAGACGTGGTTGTACGCGCACATAGCGCTATGCGTTGTCGCCGTTTTCTTCCTGGCAGCGGCCTGGCTGTCGAAGAAACGCTGGCTCGGGCCGGGACTACTCCAACCAGCGCTGCGACTTTTGTTGCTGATAGCAGTGACCGGGGGAATTTCGGCTGGGGCCTGGTGGGCTCGGGAGTATGCCGGTAAAGAGCGCTACAAGGTGAATAATCCGCAAATTTCCCCAGCGACGATGGAACAAGAAGGCGATGGCCCGCACGGAAAGTTTTTCCCCAGCTCTGTGCAGACGACTGACGGCAATTACATTCCTTCAGATTATTTCCTGCAGTCACAGGCATGCGAGCGATGCCACGGAGATATTTACAAACAGTGGGATAGTTCGGCTCACCATTTTTCTTCCTTCAATAACCAGTGGTATCGGAAAAGCATTGAGTACATGCAGGACGTAAATGGGGTTCCGCCATCCAAGTGGTGCGCAGGTTGCCACGACCCAGCATTGTTGTTCAGCGGGATGATGGATCAACCAATCAGGCAAAACATCAACAAACCGGAGGCGAAGGCAGGACTGAGCTGCCTGATGTGTCACAGCATCGTGAAGGTAAAGGGCACGATGGGTCAGGGAGATTTCACGCTGGAGTATCCGGCGCTACACGCATTGGCAGCCAGTAAGAATCCGTATATGCGCAAGCTGCATGATTTTATGGTGCGGCTGAATCCAGAACCACACCGGCGCGTTTTCCTGAAGCCGTTCATGAGGGAGCAAGTCCCGGAATTCTGTTCGAGCTGCCATAAAGTGCATCTCGACCAGCCTCTGAATCACTACCGGTGGATTCGCGGCTTCAATGAGTACGACAACTGGCAAGCGAGCGGCGTTTCGGGACAAGGAGCACGTGCGTTTTATTACCCCTTGACATCAATGATGTGCGCGGATTGCCACATGCCTATGGTGCCGTCGAAGGATGAGGGAAATATCGATGGATATGTGCATTCACATCGCTTCCCTGGAGCAAATACGGCAGTACCAACGGCTAACGACGACCCTCAGCAACTGCAGGCAAGCCAGAAGTTTCTCCAAGACAAGCAGCTGACCATTGATATTTTTGCGGTGTCGCCCGCGGCAGGCGAGGCCGAGAAACATACGGCCTATCCAAATCAGGAGCTTTCGACGACATTTGCGGTGGGAGAAGAAGCGGACGTCTCGTTGCCAAGTGGGCCCGCAGGCGAGGCCAGGCCATTGACGGCGCCGCTTGGGCGTGTGGACGCGGCAGTGCGGCGGGGAGATGACGTGCTGGTGGATGTCGTGGTGCGCACGCGTAAGGTGGGGCACTTCTTCCCCGGCGGGACAGTGGATGCGTTCGACGTTTGGCTGGAATTACAGGCAACGGATGAAAAAGGACAGATCTTGTATTGGAGCGGCAAAGTAGAAGACGGTGGAAATGGTCCGGTAGAGCCGGGTGCACACTTCTACAAGTCGCTGCAAATTGATGAGCACGGGAATCCTATCAATAAGCGGAATGCGTGGGCTACACGAGCTGTGGTGTACGTGAAGCTGATACCACCGGGAGCGGCGGACACGGTGCACTTCCGCATGCATGTGCCGGAAAACGCGGGAGAAAAGATTACACTGCACTCCAAACTGAACTACCGGAAATTTACCTGGTGGAATACACAGTTTATGTTTGCGGGAAAACAGGGCCCCTCGGAGGGAAATCCGGAGGTGACTCCGAGTTACGACGACCGCAAAGTGACGTTTGACGGCGATATGTCGAACTTGTCGAGCAAAGTGAAAGGAGTACCGAATCTCCCGATCGTGGTGGTTGCCGAGGATACGAAGACAGTGCGCGTCCTGCCACATACCGCGAAAGCACCAGCGCCCGAAACGGTTTGGACAAAAGAAGACTGGACGCGATGGAACGATTATGGCATCGGATTGTTCTTGCAGGGAGATTTGAGGGGAGCGGAACAGGCGTTCTCGAAAATCACGGAGATGGATCCGCAGAATGCGGATGGATTGACAAATGTGGGGCGGGTACGCGTGCAGGAAGGAAATACTGATGGCGCCAAGGAAGTGTTGTTAAAGGCGCTGGCGTTGAAACCTGGCTTGGCACGGGCAAATTTCTTTTACGGACGCGTGTTGAAAGAAGAGGGAAAATACGATGATGCGGCGCAGGTGCTGCAATCGGTGCTGACACAATTTCCGCGCGATCGCGTGGTACGGAATGAATTGGGAAGAGTACTGTTTTTACAAAAGCGCTATACGGAAGCTGTTGCCGAGTTCCAAAAGACACTGGCGATCGATCCGGAAGATTTGCAGGCCAACTATAACTTGATGTTGTGCTACACCGGACTGGGCGACGAGGCGAAGGCGAATGAACATAAGGATCGTTACATGCGATTCAAGGCGGATGAGGCCGCGCAGGCGCTAACAGGCGCGTACCGACAGAAACATCCGGAAGACAACAACGAGCGGCAGGCGGTGCATGAGCACGTGTCGGTGGCACTAGGACCTGTTGTGGGGGCAAAGAGTTCGAAGAAATCGAACGTGGCGGAAGCAAAAACTGCAAAGAAAGTGTCGGCTGGGGCTGGGCGGTAGGACGGAAGCTCAGACAAGAAAACATAGCGCAGAGGACGCTGAGCAGAGAAGAAAGGACACTCGGGATGACTTGGATTAAGACTGTGTCAATGGAAGACGACGATGACGTAAAGAAGGCGATGCTGGAGCAGCGGAAGCTGTATCCGATCGAGTACGCCACGCCCGTTGCTGCAGTCGATCATGGAATGGAAGCAGGGATCGTGTCTTCGCACAGTTTGATTCCACAGGCGATGTATCACTCGTTCAGCGCGTTTGGGGCAATGATGTCACCGGATTTACCGCTGGTAAGGCGGCAGCACGAGATGATCGCCACGATGGTGTCGGTCACAAACCGATGCCACTATTGAATAGAGTCCCACGCAGAGTTTCTGCGTCGCGCGACGTTGAATGAGGAGATGGTGCAGGCACTGCGAAGAGATTACCGTACTGCGCCGATCAGCGAGCAGGATCGGGTGATGCTGGATTACGTAGTGAAGCTGACGAAGGACGCGGTGAAGTGCAGTCCCGAAGATCACACGAAATTGCACGCGGTGGGATTTGACGACAAGGGGATTCTGCAAATTACCCTGATTGCGTCATGGTTCAACTATATCAATCGTGTGGCTGATTCCCTGGGAGTTGGACGAGAAGGAAAGGCGGAGAATTCGTGAGGAAGTGGTTGACGCTGGGAATTGGATTGGTTTTCAGTGGCGGATTATTCCCACAGACACAGGCAAGTTCCCCCATAACATTTCGGGATATCACGCAGAAGGCCGGAATTCATTTCGTACATAACAACGCAGCATTTGGAAAGAAATATTTGCCGGAGACGATGGGGCCAGGTGTAGCGTTCATCGATTACGACAATGACGGATGGCAGGATATTTTTATTGTGAATGGGACGGATTGGCCGGGACACGGGCAGAAGCACAGCACGCCGAAGCTATACCACAACAATCATGACGGAACGTTTACGGATGTGACCCGCAAGGCGGGACTCGACGTGGAATTGTTTGGCATGGGCGTGGCGGTGGGTGATTACGACAACGACGGGTATGACGATTTATTTGTAACAGCAATGGGACAGAGCCATTTGTTTCGCAACAATGGAAATGGCACGTTCACCGATGTGACACAGAGAGCGGGACTGGCAGGACCGAAGGAGTTCAGCACGAGCGCAGCATGGGTAGATTACGACAAGGACGGGAAGCTGGATCTGGTGGTAGCGAATTATGTGCAGTGGTCGCTGGAAGGGGACCTGTATTGCACGCTGGATGGAAAGAGCAAGTCATACTGCACGCCGGAATCGTATAAGGGAACTGCGGTGCGGTTGTGGCACAACCGCGGAGACGGCACGTTTGAGGATGTAACGAAAAAAGCGGGCCTCGGTGAGCCTACCTCGAAAACATTGGGGATTGCTCTGCTGGATTACGACGGGGATGGCTGGATTGACTTGTTGTTTTCCAATGATACGCAACCCAACAAACTATATCGCAACAATGGGAACGGAACGTTCACAGAAAAAGCGGTGGTAGCGGGGATAGCCTTCAGCGAAGACGGTGTGGCGCGCGCGGGAATGGGTGTGGACGCTGCGGATTACGACCACTCGGGTGTAGCGAGCATTCTGATTACCAATTTCGCGAATCAGATGCTGTCGCTGTATCACAACGAAGGAAAAGGGTTGTTTGTGGACGAGGCGCCGCGATCGGAAGTGGGGCGCGCTTCCTTGCTGACGCTGGGATTTGGATGCTTTTTTTTCGATTATGACCTGGATGGCTGGCCAGACATTTTAATTGCGAATGGGCACATTGATGCGGACGTCCAGCACGTGCAGGCGAATGTAAAGTATGCGATGCCACCGCATTTGTTCCGGAATGTGGGCAAGGGGAATTTTGTGGAAGTGACAAAGCAGACGGGGACGGCGTTTGCTTCGCCGCGTGTGGGGCGTGGTGCAGCGTACGGAGATATTAACAATGATGGGCGTCTGGATTTGCTGCTGTCGACAAATGGCGGGCCGGCGTACTTGTTTGAAAATGATGCAGCAGCAGGCGGCGTAACGAACAAGAGTTTGCGTGTGAAATTAGTGGGCACAATATCGAACCGCGATGGAATCGGGACGGTAGTAAAAGTTACCTCAGGCGGCGAAATGCAATCGCAAATGATGCGAAGCGGATCGAGTTACTTGTCGGCGAGTGAGTTGGTTCTCACGTTCGGGTTGGGGCAAAGAGAACAGACTGAGTTAGTGGAGATTCGCTGGCCTGGCGGACAAGTGGAGAAGTTGACGAACGTGAGTGCAGGGCAGACGATTACGGTTACGGAAGGCAGAGGCGTCACCGGTAGCAGGAAATTCGGGACACACTAGCCAAAGTTCAGGGATTCTTGCCGCCAGAAGCTTGAAGAATGCGTGCGGCTACAAGCGCCTGGCCAATGCTGATTCCGCCATCACCCGCCGGAACCTCGCTGTGGAAGTAAACTTCAAAATCCTTCTTGCGCAGAGCATTCAAAGTAAATTCAAATAACAAGACATTTTGAAAACAACCGCCGCTTAAGCAGACGCGATTGAGGTTACGTTCTTCGCGAAGTTTTGCAGTTAGATCGGCAAGAACAATGGCCAGGCCGTTGTGGAAACGGCGGCTCATGTCGGGGACGGTAGCCTGCTTGCGCAGATCGGCGATCAGCCATTCGAACAGCGAGCGAGTACCAATCTTCCAGGTGTTGCCCTCTTTTGAAAGATCGAATGGATAGGCGCCTTCGTCGGTGGAGGTGTGCGCGGCCATTTCGAGTTCGATGGCGGCTTGGGCTTCGTAGGTGACGTTGTTGCAGAGTCCAATGATTGCGGCAACCGCATCGAATAGGCGGCCGCAACTGGAGGTGCGTGGAGAATGAACTTCGCGCTGCATCATCTGAAGAACGAGGTGCAGCTTGCGATGGTCGAGTTCATTCACAAACGGAATGTCGAGAGAGAGCATACTGCTGCCGTACTGTTTGGAGAGATAGCTGACAGCCATGCGCCAGGGTTCACGAATAGCGGCGCTGCCGCCCGGAAGCGGTACATATTGGAGATGGGCCGCGCGTTCGAAGGTCACGTAATCGGCGATCAGGATCTCGCCGCCCCAGATGGCCCCGTCGGTGCCGTAACCAGTGCCGTCCAGGGCGATGCCGATGACTTTGCCATCGAGGTGATTTTCTGCCATGCAAGAAGCTATGTGCGCGTGATGGTGCTGGACGGGCACGTGCTGGAGGTCCTCGCGTTCGAGGGCCCATTTAGTTGAGAAATAATCGGGATGAAGATCGTGGGCGATGACAGTGGGCTGCACTTCGAGGATGTGTTGGAGATGGGTGATGGCTTCCTGAAAAACATTGTAGCTTTCCAAATTTTCGAGATCGCCGACATGCTGGCTGAGGAAGGCTTCGTTGTTGCGGATGATGCAAATAGTGTTTTTCAGTTCACCGCCGACGGCGAGGATGGGCTGCGATTTGTGTTCGATGGCGACAGGAACAGGAACAAAACCACGTGAGCGGCGGAGTTGCTGGGGCTGGCCGGCCGCGATCCGGAGTACGGAATCATCGCAGTGGCGAAGGATGTCGCGATTGTGGATAAGAAAAGCGTCGGCGATGCCGTGAAGACGCTGGACGGCTTCCTGATTGTCGATGGCGATGGGTTCTTCGCTGAGGTTGGCGCTGGTCATGATGAGCGCTTCTAATCTGCCACCGGCAAAGAGGAGATGGTGAAGCGGTGTGTAGGGGAGGAAGATCCCGAGAAACCGATTGGACGGGGCGATGCCTGCAGGAAGAGCGTTTTCAGGGCGAGCGGGAAGAAGGACGATGGGCCGCTCCGGAGAGAGTAATTGCTTCGTTGCAAGTTCATCGAATTCGCAGAGTTCCCGGGCAGTTTCCAAGTGCGGAACCATCACGGCGAAGGGTTTTTCCATGCGATGCTTGCGCCGGCGAAGTTCATCGATGGCGGAGGAATTTTTTGCGTCGCAGGCTAAATGAAAACCGCCCAAGCCCTTGATGGCAAGGATAGAACCTTGCTGGAGGAGCCGCGTTGCTTCTCGGAGAGGCTCGGCGACATCACTGAGGGCGCCGGAAGCGGAGAGCAATTGCAATTGCGGGCCGCAATCCCAACAGGCATTCGGCTGGGCATGGAAGCGTCGATTGGCGGGATCGTCATATTCGGCCTGGCAGGCGGTGCACATCTGGAATTTGTCCATGGAAGTGCGCGGGCGATCATAAGGGATGTTGCGAATGATGGTGAAGCGAGGGCCGCAGTTGGTGCAGTTGATGAAGGGATAGCGGAAGCGACGGTCGCGCGGATTGGACATTTCGCGAAGGCAGTCGTCGCATACAGCGATGTCCGGGGAAATCAAAGTGCGCGCAGTTTGGCCCAAGGTGGTAGCGACGATGCGGAAGTTTTGGTCGCCCCGTGTATCAATGTCACGATCAGAGATAGCAGTGAGCTTTGCCAGTGGCGGGGCTTCCCGGGGGAGTCGTTGTAGAAATTTTTCAATTTCTTCGGGAGTGCCTTCGACTTCGATGGTGACGCCGGCGGGAGTATTGGTGATGAAACCGGAGAGGGTGCATTGATTAGCCAAGCGGTAGACGAACGGACGGAAACCTACACCCTGGACAATGCCGGAAACGTCGATAGCTTTGCGGAGAAGGGACATGGTTAAGATTTCTATCATACTGGAATGAGGAGAAACTTTCGGACAGGCAGAACGGCGCGCAGACGCGATTTATCGTGCCCCAACTTTTGTGGTGAATTGAGAAGAAACTCTCTCGTGGAGAGTATTCAGCCAAGTCAGCCAGTGAGAGAAGCCGTTGCCGGTACGGGCAGAGAGGGCGATGTACTCGATTTCGGGATGGATCTTGCGAGCATTTTCAAGGGCAAGAGCTGAATCGAAATCCACGTGAGGCAGAAGGTCGGTCTTAGTCAGGAGCATGAGGGATGCGCGATAAAAGATGCCTGGATACTTCAGAGGCTTATCCTCGCCTTCGGTGACGCTCAAGAGGACGATTTTGGCAGCTTCGCCGAGGTCGTAGCTGGAGGGGCAAACTAAGTTGCCGACGTTCTCGATGAAAAGGATGCCGGGTCCGTGGAAACCGATTTCGTTGAGATGACGATCGATCATGCGAGCGTCGAGGTGGCAGGTGCCTCCCGTGACGATCTGGCGGACAGGAAAGCCGTAGCGGGCGAGGCGGAGGGCGTCGTTGTCCGTCTGAATATCTCCCGTCAATACAGCGACTGGAGTACCCGGAGAGAAGGAAGCAAGAGTTTTTTCAAGGAGCATGGTCTTGCCGGAGCCGGGCGAACTGATAAGGTTGACGCAGAGGATGTGTTCGTCCTGGAAGCGCTGGCGGAGTTCCGCCGCAAGCCGGTCATTTTCACTGAGAACCTTTTTTTCTACTGCTTCACGCATGAGTCCTCCACATCGAGGTAGGCAATATCGAGTTCGGTGCCACTGATCATAGTGGTTGCGGCGTCACCGCACTTAGGGCAATTCAGATGGTAATGATCCACCGAAAATTCTTCGGCACAAGCGAGGCATTTCTGCTTGCGCGGGCACCATTCAATTTCGACCTTGAGATCCTGCCAAGGTGAGTTGTGCGTCAAGGCGTCAAAGGCAAAGGTAAGCGCGTCTTTGTCGACATTGGAAAGCTCGCCGATGCGCAGGCCAACGGCGATGATGCGTGATTCAGGCCGGCGGCGAGCTTCGGCGTAGACTGTTTCCAAGATCGAGGATGCGATGCCGACTTCGTGCAAGTTCTCTCCTAACAAATGCGCGGGAGCTGATCTCCCGCAAGCATGTCGACGATCCGAGTGGTGCCGAATGCGGTGCGCATGACCACCATGCGCGGATGGTCCGCGGTGACACGTCCAATGATGCGGGCATTTTTGCCCAGCGGGTGAGCCTGTAATGCGTGCAACGCTTTGTGGGCAACTTCGGGAGAAACAATAGCGACGAGTTTGCCCTCGTTGGCCACATAGAGGGGGTCAAGTCCCAACATTTCGCAGGCGCCGCGAACTTGCTCCTGAACAGGAAAGGAAGTTTCGTCGAGTTCCATGCCAACACTGGAAGAGGCGGCAATTTCGTTCAAAGTGCTGGAGAGACCGCCACGGGTTGGGTCGCGAAGGCAGCGAACTTCGCGGGTGGCTGCGAAGAGTTGGGCTGTGAGGGTATGAAGCGCGGCGGAATCGCTGCACACTTCAGTCTCAAATTGAAGGCCTTCGCGTTCCGCAAGGATGGCGATGCCGTGATCACCAAGCGTGCCGCTGACGATGATGCGGTCACCCGGACGGGCCTGACTTGCAGAGAGTGCAATTCCTTCGCGTACAAGTCCAATGCCGGTGGTGTTGATAAACATGCCGTCGACGCTTCCCTTTTCGACAACCTTGGTATCGCCACTGACGATTTGCACGCCCGCAGAATCAGCGGCTTCGCGCATGGATGCAACGACGCGTTGCAGGGTTTCCATGAGAAGGCCCTCTTCCAGGATAAAGGCGGCGGTAAGCCAAAGAGGGACAGCGCCACCCACGGCCAGGTCGTTAATCGTCCCGTGAACCGCGAGGGAGCCGATGTTGCCTCCACGAAAGAAGAGCGGCTTGACCACAAAAGAATCGGTGGTAATGGCGAGGCGAGAGTCTTTCAGCGAGACGATGGCTTGATCTTCGAGACGATCGAGAACAGGATTGCCAAGTTGAGGCAAGAAAATGTCGCGAAGGAGATCGGCACTGAGCTTGCCGCCGCTGCCATGGCCGAGAAGTATGCGCTCACGCGCGGGAATGGGCAATGGACATGTGAACGAAGCCAGGTCGCCGGTGGAAGAATCGCTCCCAGATTCAGAGCGTGACGAAGTGGCGGCGATATTGGTAGTACGCTGCACAGGCACCCTCCGTGGAAACCATCGGTGCACCCAGCGGTTTTTCCGGGGTGCAGCGAACGCCAAACGCAGAGCATTCGGTTGGTTTCCTCATTCCTAAAAGCACTTCAGCGCTAATACATTCTCTGGGCTCTTCGGCACAAACATTTTCCAGATCAAAAATGCGTTCTGCGTCAAAGGCCGCGTATTTTTCTTTCAAGCGAAGGCCGCTGACGGGGATTTTGCCGATACCGCGCCATTTGCGGTCGGAAATTTCGAATACGGTGGCGACGGCGTGTTGCGCGGGAAGATTACCCCGGCACTGGACCGAGCGGGTGTACTGATTCTGGACTTCTGCGCGGCCTTCTTCGAGTTGAATGACAAGAAGATGGATTGCTTCGAGCAGATCAACAGGTTCGAATCCACCGACAACAATTGGTACATGGAATTCACGAACCAGGTCTTCGTATTCGGAGAAACCGACAACGGCGCAGACATGCCCGGGGGCAATAAACCCCTGAACACGATTGTTGGGCGAATTGAGTAGGGTGCGAATCGCCGGCGGAACGAGGACATGCGAAACGAGCAAGGAGAAATTGTGCAGCCCCAAGCGCTCGGCATGGAGGAGAACCATCGCATGCGCAGGCGCGGTAGTCTCAAAACCAATGGCAAAGAATACAACGTGGCGGTCGGGATGCTTCCGAGCAAGTTCGACGGCATCCATCGGGGAGTAGACGACACGAACATCACCCCCTTCGGCTTTGACATGGAAAAGGTCCGTGTCTGAGCCGGGAACACGGAGCATGTCCCCGTAAGAAAGCAGGGTGACGTCGGTACGACGGGCAAGGGCGATGGCGCGATCAATGGTTTCGAGAGGAGTGACGCAGACAGGGCAACCTGGGCCATGGACAATCTGCACGCTGTCTTTGAGAAGATCGTCGATGCCATAGCGCATCAAGGTGTGCGTCTGACCACCACAAATTTCCATCAACACCCATGGTCGAGTAGAGCGGCGGCGAATTTCCGCGGCGAGTGAGGCAGCAATCTTAGCGTCGCGATATTCGTCGAGGTATTTCATAACTGTAACTTTGTATCAGGATTCAGTGCGAGTTCATCGGAAAGATAACCCATGCTTTCAAGCAGGACGTAGGTACGTTCGGCTTCGTCTTTGTCGACAACACTTATAGCAAAGCCGACGTGCACCAGAACATAGTCGCCTTCTTTTGCTTCGGGAACAAAATCGAGACAAGCTTGACGCGCGATCCCGCCAAACAGGATGCGGGCGGACCGCATTCCGTCGATTACTTCGATTTTGTCGACTTTACCGGGGATCGCCAGGCACACGGCTATACCCCCCTGCCTACCTGGGAGGGTAGTCTGTTGTGCCACCAAAGGAAAGGAGCAATCGGCGTGGAACGAAGTTTGGGAACAATGTGGAAGCGATACAGCTCGACCATGATGGCTGCGAGTGCGGGCTCGACGGCGTCGAACATCGCGGGACTCATGGAGCAGCCAAGATCGCACGCTTCGGGAATGATTCCGACGAGCATAATGTCTTTGGGACAAACTCCGCTAAGTTCCGCGAAAAGCAAGGCCTCGACAAGGACTGGGTCGATCGGGCTAATACGTGGCTGGATACAAATCTGAACTAATTGGTCTTTGCGATACAGCCTGAGATCGCCGGGACATCCCTCTGCGCGGACGGCATCGATCAAGATGATCGCGTCATAGTCAGAGAAGAAAGAGGTGATACCGAGGCCGGGAGTCCCCAAGTCGTCGATGACAACGTTCGGTGAGAACTTGTAGCGAGATTCGAGAATTTTGAGGATGTACGGTCCAATGGCATCGTCGCCCATCAGCACGTTGCCAACGCTGAGTACGCCGATGCGTTTGGAGAGTGTCATGAGGGATTCCCCACTTTGTTTTTGAGAAATTCGCCGAAGGCAACATCTTCAGAAGCGATGTGGGTGAGTAGCCAATCCCGCAGTTCGAAAATCAACTGCAGGCCGATCTGTTGCTCACCGTGTTGTATGTTGCTGCGGATTTCGCGGACTTTTTTCATGAGGCGCGTATGTTCTTCAAGGTGCGGCTCGTAGCCTGGATACCCGTGGAGGCGCATGACGAGCTGTTCGGAGAGGAAGTGCATGTCGGAGAATTCAATGAACTGGTCAAGGATGTAGCTCGCCGCGGCAATTTCGTCACCTTTGGTCAGCGTCCGCGTGAGTGAATCCAGCAACTGAAGCTGAACATCATGCTCGGAATCGATCGTCTTTTCGCCGGTACGAGCCGGCATGGCATGGACTGCGTCGCTCATACTTACTCTCCTCCTGAAACGCTGATGACTTCTTTTCCTTCCGGATCGAAAGTGCGAATAGCACAGGCCAGGCAAGGATCGAAGGAATTCACAGTTCGAAGGACTTCAAGAGATTTTTGCGCGTCGGCCACGGGATTGCCAAGCAAGTACGCTTCGTACGGGCCATGATAGCCATGTTCATCGCGCGGGCCGGCATTCCAGGTAGTAGGAACGACGGCCTGATAGTTGGCGATTTGACCTTCTTTGATAACAACCCAGTGAGAAAGGGTGCCGCGCAGGGCTTCATGGAAGCCAACTCCATGGAGTTCTTTGTCACCGAACTGTGGTTTAACGAAGGTTTTGGTGTAGCCAGTGGCTATGTTCCTAACGAGCAGATCCCAAAGCTTACCGGCGAGATCGATCATGAAGAGCTTGTCCATGTTGAAAGAAGAAGAACCTGGGCGCAGACAGGCTGATATCCCACTGTAGAAGGGAAGGCAATAGGAATACCAATTCGAACGGTCGTTCGAATTCCGGCAAAGCATTGAATATCTGCCTAGTTACGAGAAAAGCACAGAAGTGAAAGGCGATTTTGTGTGTGTTTGCACTCACCAAGGGATGTGATTTCCAGCGGAGCTGTGTGTTTCCCCACACTTGCTAGTTTCTCAACTAACTATGGGACCAAACCGGTCTTCAATCGAGCCTGACGAGTAATAGAACGCATAGGTGGTGTGACTGCGGTACTGGCGCAAGGAACTGCAGTGTGCCAAGTTGATTTTGGTTTTGGCGCGAGATGGATGCCGCATGAGCACAAGGATCATAGTTAGCCAGAGCGAACACAAGCTTTAGTGCTGGGGAGAGAAATTCGGATAATGGAGAAGCGGGCGCTGGTCTTAACGTGTGGTAATCCACAGCGTGGCGACGACGGTGTTGCGAGCCAGGTGGCAGACGCGCTGAGGGCTGGGTTTTGCGATGCGGAAACGACGGTCCGTTCCGATCAACAATGGCTGCCGGAGATGGCGGAACTGATCAGCAAAGCGGAACTGGTTATATTCGTGGATGCCTCGTCGGAACTGAAACCGGGGGAAGTCCGTAGCGAAGAAGTGAAAGCTCGCCCTACATCGCCCCAGGCATTCACACATTTGATGACTCCTGCCGGGCTGCTTTCACTTTCAAAACAGCTGTATGGAAACGCGCCGAATTCCGCATTCCTGGTGACGATTGGCGGTGATTCATTCGAATTGTCGGAAGAGTTGTCGGAAGTGGTCCGCCACGCCATTCCTGTGGCACTCGATCAGATCAAGGCAATCCTCTCCGGCGTTTCGGTCCCTCCTCATACTGGAAGTTGGGAATAGGAAAGGCCTACCCCAAAACCAATCAACAATAACTCAAGAGAGTTAGATTCTAAATTTGGCAACTGGCGGCGGGGCTGCCCTTTCCGAACTGCAGACGAACAGCACTTCAGATGCATGTGGTATCGTTTTTTCTACATGTTTTCACAACGGACGAACTGGCAACTCTCGACGAACCGATTCACGCGTGAGCTGGATGAGCTACGTGCTGCAGGGGCGAAGCTGCTGGACCTGACGGTATCGAATCCTACGCAGTGTGGATTCGTATATGACCAGCAGGCAATCCTTATAGCGTTTCAAAATGCCAATGCACTTTCGTATGACCCGCAACCTAAAGGATTGATCGAAGCACGCAAGGAGGTGGCGAGCTACTACCAGCAGGATCACCATACGATTGTTGACCCAGAAACGATATTTCTGACGACTAGCACGAGCGAAGCGTATTCGTTCGTATTCCGGCTGCTCTGTAATCCAGAAGACGAGGTCCTGGTTCCGAAACCAAGTTATCCGCTTTTTGACTACCTGGCGGACCTGCAAGATGTGGCGCTAGTTCCCTATTCACTGCACTATGCACAGGGCTGGCTGGTGGATTTTCATTCGGTGCTGGAGGCAATCACACCGCGAACGCGCGCGATCCTGCTGGTGCATCCAAATAATCCAACGGGTTCTTATTTGCGCGTGGAAGAGATGGAACAGTTGAATGCGATTTGCCGTGAGCGAGGGATCGCCTTGATTGTGGATGAAGTGTTTCTGGATTTTGCGTTTGAAGGCGAAGAACCAAAGAGTTTTGCCGGGAACGCAGAAGTCTTGACGTTCACATTGAGTGGGCTGTCAAAGATCTCCGCACTGCCGCAGATGAAGGTGGCGTGGCTGGTGTGCGCCGGGCCTGAAACGATGGTAAACGATGCTGTGGCCAGGTTGGAGGTCATTGCTGACACATACCTTTCACTGAATGCGCCGACGCAATGGGCGGTACCGACATTGTTTGAGCAGCGCCGCTCTATGCAAAGACAACTACTTGAGCGTGTACGGGCAAACAGGGCTGAATTACGTCGTCAAATGGCGGACAAAAGTGACTGCGAAATGCTGGAAAGTGAAGGAGGTTGGTACGGTGTGTTGCGGGTCCCGGCGAATCGTGGAGATGAGGATCGGGTGAGTGAGTTAATGCAGAAGCAGCAGGTGATCGTACATCCAGGACACTTTTTTGATTTTACCAAGGATGGGTTTCTGGTGGTGAGCTTGATAACTCCTTTGGGAGAATTTGCCGAAGGGCTGAAACGGTTGTTGGAATGTCTCTAAATCAATTCGAACTTGTGAGCAGCAAAAAAAATAACCGAGGAGAACATGAGGGTTAGAAGATGGTAGTATTTCGAATATAGGGAGAGAAATCCCTGAGTTGGAAACGGACCGCTCACGCTTACGCGGACATCGTCTGGAAGACTTTGAGGACTGTTTTGCACTATGGAGCGATCCGGATGTAGTGCGGTATATCGGCGGCAAACCGCTTGGCAGAAATTCAGTCTGGGAGCGAATGCTTCGGTACGCGGGCCGTTGGGCTTGGATGAATTTTGGATTCTGGGCGGTGGAGGAGAAAGCAACGGGAAGTTTTGTGGGCGAAGTCGGCTACGCCATACACAAACGGGACCTTGAACCTCCCCTGGATGACAAACCCGAGCTCGGCTGGGTTCTGGCTACCAGGTTTCATGGCAAGGGTTACGCAACGGAATCGGTGCGCGCGGCGATGAACTGGGGAACACTGCGATTCAGGGGGCGAGAAACAGTGTGCATCATCTCACCTGAAAATGTGAAATCAGTTATGGTGGCAAAAAATGCGGATTTCGAGAGTTATCGCGGACCACGCATGAAGGCGCGCCAACCATATTGTTTGCGCATTAAATCTCGGTACAGAACCACGAGTTGATGTTTCAAGCAAAACACCAAGCCAAAGGCCTGGTTCCTGGAATCTGTGATGAATCGCGGGCTGGCTAGACCTGAGGAGCTTTGTAACTGAATAGCTTCTGGCACTCTTTGCGGAGAAAGCCGCCGATAACGGGAATATTGTGGTTGCCCTTCTTGAAAACATGGCGGCAGGAGATGAGGCAAGCTCGCCATTTGTAAAAATCCGTTCCGTGCTTACGGCCGTAGGCGTCGATATCTTCTTGAGAAACGCCATAGACCACAGCGCCAATTCTTGACCAAACTCCGGCCCCGGCGCACATCGCGCAAGGCTCGTGCGTAGAATAGAGAACAAAATCGGTGAGATAGCGGCCATAACCGCTGGATACGTACTTGAGCGTTTCGAGTTCTACGTGCTTGATGCTGGAGCCCGAAGTTTTTACGCGGTTACCGGCATTGGCAATGACAACTTCGCGCTTGCCCACAAGTCGAGTGATGACGGCACCGATTGGATAGTCCCCACGGTCACCAGCGCGTTTGGCTTCCGCGATGGCCAGTTCCATGAATTTTTTTCGCGGCTTGTATGAGGAAGGAATCATGTCGCTAGAGTATATCGCTTTGTGTGACCAGTGTTCCCCTTTCGAGTTGCACGGCTATAGCAGATGAATGAGCAGGCAAGTCTCGAGCGGGAGAGGAACCTTCGTAAGGCCCTCACCCGCGATAGTCTGGTCTTAGTTTTCGTGGCGTATTAGTCCAATTCGCGCCGTGCTTCGTCTGCGTCCTCCGCGAGATCGCGAAGGAAAGCAAAGAACTCCTTGGATTGGCCAAGGAAGAGATTGCTGGCAGTCAACCCCTGCAATGCCGCCATGGCCGCACCCTTTGTATTTGTAGGACGAACGATGGAACAAACTGGGAGGCTTCGGCTTAGAAAGATGGTGGGTTCCGGCATGATCAGGTTGGTTTGGAAATCTTCTCCTCCAAAGGGAGGAGCGTTGAGGTCTGGAAAAACTAACTTGGGATCTGTGGAATCGGCCCCTGGGGGAGCATTTCCCGCTTTATCCGCCCAGGTCTGGAAGTGCATAGCTTCGGTGGGCCCGATACTGAGCACGATCCTTAGTACTTCGGCGCTGGAGACTCTCTGGGCCAGTGATGGGTAGAGGCTGGTGCCGCCCTGTTCGATGGTGCCGAAGTGGAAACCGGCGGTGTTGGCAATGGCTTGAATATGGTCGTTAGGGCCAAGGTCGGCATCCGTGCGGGGGATGGCAGGATGCTGGCCGACGGCGAGAGTGGGAACCGCTTGGGGAAACGTGTCGCCAAAGTCAGGATTTTTTGTTCGGCTTCGATAACGAGTCCACCAGGAAGTGTCCACGGCCAGTTGCATGAGATTGGTTAGCCGGCCAATCTGTTGGGCACCGGTGGCTTTGCTGCTGGGGAGGGTGCGGAACCTGTCGAGGTCGACGGTATCTGCTCCCTTGGAGGCGAGGTAGGCGTTGATGAAGACCTCGTGAGTCATCTCGTCTTCGGTGTTGTCGTGAATATACTGCGGCATATCCGAGTCGAGTTGGAGCAACGCGTTGACGTAGAGTGGGGATCCGCTGCCGCCAGGAACTTCGCTGTCCTGAATTCCGCCAAGTTCGTTGTACTGCTGCCAAAGATCCGTTTCAATGATTTCTGCCGCGGCCAGGAAGCGAAGAATGGCGGCATCACCCTTGCGAAGCCTTCCGCTCTTCTCATCCTCCCTGGCGATGGCCGGAACGCCGCTCCCAAGCAGTCCTGCGCCCACAGCGGCAGCACCCGCAGTGGCGACTCCTTTTCTAAGAAACGATCGCCGGTCGGTCGGCATACCTTTTGGGCTGGATAGTTTTGGATCCTTCATAAAATCCTCCTCCTTGCGAATCACTTTGAGGAGACGCTCAGAAGCACTTCGCTAGTAACTTGTGATCGTCTCTGCGACGGATTGTGAAGGGGCAGAAGAATTGAATTGTCACTGCGGTGTCGCGTTGAGGTCACTTTTGACGCGCAAATGCGGTGATGAAATTGTTCCTATTGTTGACCATCGAAAATACGGCGGAGAGGCTAGAGTGTCAGAATTGCGGACCATGTCTAAATACGGATTCACATTGGTCAATTTAATCGAACAAATTCAGCGGCAGCATACTTCAAGGTTTGCATTGTTCTGGATGGGAATTCAGATGCGTCAATAGACGTTTGGCATCGGTGAAATCTGGGTTGAAGTCCAGCACACGAAGAACATAGTTTCGCGCTACATCGGTTTGACCGGTAGAGCAGAACGCCATAGCCAGATCGACTCCGACGGCACTGCGATACGGCACTCTATCAAAAGCTGACTGCCACAACTGCACGGCTCGTTGCAGGTGGCCGGATTGAGCTTCGAGCACACCCAAATTGACCGCCGCGTCGTTGGCAAGCGAATCGAGTTGCAAGGCGCGTTCATACAGTGCGCGAGCCTCTTTTTCGCGCTTATGCTGGTGGTCTTCGTATCCCAAGGCGCTTAAGAGGAGAGGATCGTCAGGGCGTTCCTTCACCGCCTTGCGAAGATACTGATCTGCCTCGCGGGAAGCTCCCTCGACATTGCGCTGAGCCATGGTTTCCCAGGCGAGGGCGAGATCCCTGGTGGTAATTTGAGAAGCCTCGCTGGCGGGAAACGGAACGAGATGTGGAACCGGGGCGACGGGCGGTAATTGTCGCACATGGGGATAGCGCAGAATGCGGTGGTCCGTGGACTGGGTATGCGCCACGTCCTTACTTGGCAGAGACGGCATGTGGCACTGCGTACAGTCGAAGTGATCGGGGTGGTGTCTTGCGGCAAAAGCTTCGCCATGGCAGTTCAGGCATTTGCCCCGATAGAACGCAGCCTTTTCCGCGGCGCTGGGATCCTTGTGAGGATCGTGGCAGCTCGTGCAAGACATTTTGTCTCCAGAATTACGTTTACACACACTGAGTGATAGGGCTTCAAACTGGCTGAGTGCCTGCGAGGTCTGCGGCTGATTTCCAACTAGCAAAAAATAATGGATGTAGTCTGAAAGCCTGTCACCGGGCTGAAATTGGTCAAGGCGCGCGCCCGGCTGTTTGATCCCCACGGAACCCTCGAAGTGGCATTCCATACAAATGGAGTCGCGCCGTTCGGGTGATAGTTTTGCTGGGTTTACTATCATCCCCTTGCCATCCTTGTGTCCTTCTCCGGAAGCGTGGCATCGTTCGCAAGTGATTCCGTTATGCAGAAACGGCCTGCCTGCATACTTGTTATCCGTGCCGGGGAGTGTCGGTTGAAGGCTGCTGGCATGACAATTCAGACAATCCACAACGGAAGGCAAATTCATCGGACTCTCGTGCGCTTCCGTGTAAGCCGGCGCCATATTCCAACGGGCTTCCTGCGAATACCAGTTGATCGGTGCTTCAAACAGGAATCCTTGCACAGAGAACAGATAGGTGCGCCCTTTTCTGCCCGACCCAATGAAATATAAAAGTTCGCGCTGACCGTGGAACCCATACTCGCTCTCGCGGTCAAAACTCATGTGCGCGCGGTCTTCCTGTATATAGATGCGGTAGCGCACACCCGATTTCTGGTGGTGGAACTCGCCCGTGATGATCCCATCGGAGGCTGAACCGCTGGCGCCGGCCATTATGGTCATGCTGTAGGACTTATAGATTTCAGTGTGACAGGCTCCGCAAGTCTCATTGCCCGGCTCGACCGTTGGACTCTTCGTCTGTGAAAAGGTGCCGGCAGGAAGGATAGCGGTGAGAAGTAGAACCGTGAGGATCCTGATGTCACGCAGGGACGAGGTGCTTTCCATGGGACGATCCAAGTTCAAACCGTTGGTGACCCAGACTAGCGGGAGATCCGGGTCTGCCTTCTTTGATGGGCAAGGGCGTATTTAGGATGGACAAATGGCATGACAATAATTAAAGATGCGAATAATAATTTCAGAGAAAAAGGACAAATTCAGGAAAGTACTTGTAACCGCAGAAGAAGTTGCAACGTCTTACATGAATTTCTGAGATTTGGTAGCGATACCGGGATTCGAACCCGGGTTTCCGCCGTGAGAGGGCGGCGTCCTAGACCCCTAGACGATATCGCCACGGAGAAGAATGGCTAAAGCGGGTGACATCTCACAATTAATCATCATCCCATGTCGGAAGAGATGCTGCAACTGAAAGGGAAAATATCGCGCGCGGGAGAGCCCGCAAGTAACCATGTTCATCGCGTCACGGGCATACGTTTGCAAGTCACACAGGGATGTTAATCTCAAGTGGTAGATTGGGGTTATGTCTACTAATACGCAAACCTCAATCATTTCAACTGTTCCTCTAGTTCATCCTAAAGGCAACCGCGCTCGTGTGTTGCTCAGCTCTGTGTTTGGACCTTACGCGCGAGACGATGAGTTTGGCAGCCGGGCCATCAATCCCATGGAGCTGTATCACAACCAAGTGACGCGAGCACAGGGTGCGTTTTCCCTGCGCATGTTCCACCGCTCCTGGGGAATCATGATGATCCAGGCAAATATCACGGCTCCATGCACGGTACTGGATTTCCCCACGCGAAAGGCATTTGCACGAGAATTGACGTCGCATCATTACGACATCGTAGGGATTTCGTCGATCATCGTAAACGTGAAGAAGGTCCGAGAGATGTGCCGAATGGTGCGGGAACTCTCGCCAGAATCGACGATTATTGTTGGCGGGCACGTGACGGCTACGCCAAATATTGAAGAAATGGTTGACGCCGACCACTTCGTCAAGGGGGAAGGCATTTCATGGATGCGGCGTTATCTGGGGGAAGACGATAAAGCCCCCATCAAACACCCGCCGATTATTTCCGGAATTCAGACGCGGTCAATGGGATTGCGGCTGCCGGAACGTCGCGGTTCAACCGCGGCGACAATTATTCCCTCGGTGGGCTGCCCGATGGGATGTAACTTCTGCACTACATCGTCATTTTTTGGCGGCAAGGGCAATTTCTACAATTTTTACGAAACCGGCGACGAATTGTACGAAATCATGAACAATTTCGAAGCGACGTTGGGTGTAAAAACGTTTTTCATCATGGATGAAAATTTCCTCTTGCACCGCAAGCGGGCGTTGGAATTGCTGACCCGAATGAAGGAAGCGGGAAAGAGCTGGAGCATGGCGGTGTTCGCTTCAGCCAACGCCGTGCGAAAATATACGATGCAGGAGTTGGTGGAACTGGGGATTTCCTGGGTGTGGATCGGGCTGGAATCAGAACAGGCTGGCTACACAAAGCTGAAGGGCATGGACACCCAGCAATTGACGCACGAGATGCGCAGCCACGGGATTCGTGTGCAGGGATCGACGATCATCGGACTGGAGCACCACACTCCGGGGAATATCCGAGATGAAATCGAGCATGCCGTGAATCATGAAACGGATTTCCACCAGTTCATGCTGTATACGCCGGTGCCGGGAACCCCTTTGTACCAGGAGATGAGGGAACAAGGACGGATGCTGGATTTTGTGGACCTTGCCGACATCCATGGACAGTTCAAATTCAATTTCAAACATGCCGCGATTTCGCGTGAGGACTCGAAGCGATTCCTGGATTGGGCGTTCTGGCATGACTTCGAACGGAATGGACCAAGCCTCTACCGGATGTGCCAGACGATGTTGCAGGGATGGCAGCGCTATCGCAATTATCCGGATCCTCGAGTGCGTGAACGATTCGCGCGGGAGATGGAGAAACTGAAGAGCGGATACAATGCGGCGCTCTGGGCCATGGAGCACCAATTCCGCGCTGTAAATCGCAATGTGAGCGAGCAGATTCAAAAGCTGCGCAAAGAAGTAGAGAACGAATGCGGTTTTGCGGCCCGCATTAGAGCGCGGGTATTAGGGCCATTGCTGCTGTGGACCTCGCGACGAGAAGAAAAGCTACTAGCTGCGGGTAAGACGTACGAACCACCAACATTCCTGGAACGGACGAACTGGTTGACAGTGTAGTCTGCCTGGCGCTCGATTGAGTAACGCCGTCCGCCGCCCAACTTTCCTCAGCGAGCCGAATACGGCCGCACAAATCCTTGCTAATTTTGGAATCGTTATCAGTTTCTGGTTAAGAAACTCCATCTGGTAGACTGTTCGCGTCTTTGAGCCCATTTTTGTTTCTGGAGGAACGATGCTCGAAACAGTCACTGGATATTCCCGTCGGCAATTTCTGACACAGGCTTCCCTTTTTGGAGGATTCTACACGATTGCGGGGGCGATCCCGTTTCCGGCAATGGCGGCTTCCCTTTTCGATGATCCGCGGATTGCCTCTGCGCCAGTTGTAGACGCGGGATTTGCGTCGGTACGGAAGATCGGCGAAGGAGCCTACGCGACCATCTCGGACACCAGTAAGGGTCTGACGACGATGTGCAATGGCGGTTTTGTGTTTGGTAAAGACGCGGCTCTGCTGCTGGAAGGATTCGTTACGGCAAATGGGGCGGCGTTTCAAATGTCGGCGCTGCGAAAAGTGAGCCAGGTACCTGCAGCGGGCGCCCTGGATACGCATTACCATTTCGATCATTCCTGTGGAAATTCGTTTTACGGAGCGAATGGGATTCAGCTTTGGGGACATGCGGCGGTGGGGAAGAGGATTACCGAAAGCTACGAGCCGATGCAAGCATTAGAGAAATCTGCGATTTTGGGCGGGGTCGAGAAGAGGATGCAAGAGGCAAAATCCGATGCAGTTAAGCAACACGCGCAGAGTGATATGAACGCTCTGTCGGGCGTAGTCGATATCGTGAAAAAGACAACACTGACACTGCCAAATCGGCCGCTTGACCCGGCAAAGCTACCTCTGAACGTCGACCTCGGCGGCTACCCGATTGTGATTGAGCATTTTCCCGGACACTCTGGAACGGACTTGATCGTACGCGTTCCGGAACAGAAGGTGGTGTATGCGGGCGATCTCCTTTTTACCGGCATGTATCCCGTTTGTTTTGACGAGAAGGCCACAATTTCCGGATGGCGCGCGACTTTGAAAACATTTGCTTCCTACGAGAAAGATACGATTTTCGTTCCCGGGCACGGACGGATCTCCAGCCAGGAAGACATAGCGCTCCTGCGAAGGGTGTTTGATGATATCGCGGAACAGGCGGAGAAGATGCACAAGGCCGGCGTACCGGTTGGGGAAGCCGTCGACAGGTATGTGGTTCCGGACCAGTACAGGACATTGGGAATTTTTGCGTGGGGCTTCACGATCGGTCCTGCGATCGCAAAACTCTATTCCGAGTGGGGCACGAAGTAATCGCCTCAAGTCAACGTACAACCTGCTTAGGGCCGTCGAGAGTCTCACCCGACTGGGAATAGGTGCGTATCGAGGTATGAGCTAAACTACGGCGGCGACTAGCATGACGAAAAAAACGGCAATCATCATCGGGGCTGGGCCGGGAGGACTGACAGCAGCGTATGAGTTGCTGACCCGAACGGAGATTCGTCCGATTGTGTTGGAACGGAGTAGGTATATGGGGGGAATCGCGCGGACGATCGAGTACAAGGGCAACCGGTTAGACCTTGGAGGACATCGATTTTTCTCGAAAAGCGAAAGGGTAATGAAGTGGTGGTTCTCGCATATGCCGGTAGCTACCGAGGAGGGAGCGAAAGACGTCGACCTGCGATTCCTGGTGCGACAGCGAAAATCCAGGATTTTCTTTCTGAGGCGATTCTTCGACTATCCCGTGCAGCCCACGTGGGCAACGCTCCGGAATCTCGGTCTGTGGCGAACTGCAAAAGTGGCAGCCAGTTATTTGCGCAGTGCGATTTTCCCGATTCACCCTGTAAACAATTTGGAAGAGTTTTTTGTCAATCGGTTCGGGCGGGAGCTCTATCGAACTTTTTTTAAGTCGTATACCGAGAAAGTATGGGGAGTTCCCTGCGCGCAGATTCGAGCGGAGTGGGGCGCACAAAGGATCAAGAAACTGTCCCTGCGAAAAGCGCTGGGCCATTTTTTCCGGCAAAACCAGCGGAAGGTTGAGGAAGGTGTAGCGCAGAAGGACACAGAGACCTCACTGATCGAAAAGTTTTTATACCCGAAGCTGGGTTCGGGACAGATGTGGCAAGAGGTAGGGCGGAAGGTGTTGGATGCCGGAGGCGAAATCATTACAGGTTTTGACGTTTCGTCGATTGAGATACACAACGGACAGGTGATTTCGGTTTCCGGGACATACGCCACGGGGCATGAGCGGCGCTTTGAAGGGGATTATTTCTTCTCGACGACTTCGTTAAAAGAACTGGTGAAAGCGGCGGGAAATGCTGTCCCTGAATCCGTTCGAGAAATCGCGAGCGGATTGCGGTACAGGGATTTCATTACCGTGGGACTGCTGGTGAAAGAGTTAAAGCTTCGAGAGCAAGGCGAAGTTGGCCGCCAACTAATTCGTGATAATTGGATCTATATACATGAAAAGGATGTCCAAGTGGGGCGTCTGCAGATTTTTAATAACTGGAGCCCATTCCTGGTGGCTGATCCTTCGCAAGTGTGGCTGGGAGTGGAATACTTTTGCGATGAGGGAGATACACTTGGGCGAAAAACGGATGAGGAGATGGCGCGACTGGCCGTGGCGGAGTTGGCCCGAATCGGTGTGATTGAAGCAAAAGATGTATTGGACTCGACAGTGGCGAGGATGCCAAAAGCTTATCCGGCTTATTTTGGTACTTACGCAAGAATTGGAGAACTACGCGAGTATCTGGATGGGGTCGAGAATCTGTTCCTGATCGGAAGAAACGGGATGCACAAGTACAACAACATGGACCACTCCATGCTGACAGCGATGACGGCCGTGGATAACATTTCCAGTGGGATCACAACGAAAGAAAACATTTGGGTGGTGAATACGGAAGAGGAATATCACGAAACAAAGAAGTAGCCCTTCCCGCAGGATTCACTTGACAGTCTATTAACGAATGATACTAGAAATTAAAGAATATCTACGCATTGGCACCCTTGGAACTTCAGACCTACCGCTAAGAAATCGGGTTCCTTCAGGCAGTTGCGGTGCGCTTCGCCAGTTCATTGGCAAGTTGCTGCATTTCACCTTGGATCAGACTGTTGGTGGCGAGAATGGACTTGCCGCCCAGCACGTAAGGCTGGCCGTCAAGATCGGTGACCGTGCCACCCGCTTCTTCCACAATAACGACGCCCGCGGCGGTATCCCAGGGCTTGAGTCCAAATTCCCAGAAGCCATCGAACCGGCCTGCCGCCACGGCAGCGAGATCTAGAGCGGCAGAGCCATCGCGTCGCACGCCATGGGATCGCAGCGTGAAATCCCAGTAGTAATGGATGTTGGGATGGCTGTGGCGATCGTGGTTGGGGAAACCAGTGCATAGCAGACTGTTCTTTAGTTTGCTGATTTTCGAACACTGAATCTTTTTGCCGTTAAACGTAGCGCCTTCACCGCGGGCTGCACAGAACAATTCGTCGTAGACGGGGTTATACACAACACCTACGAGCAGTTTGTCTTTGCGAGCTAAGGCCATAGAAACACAAAAGCACGGATAACGATGTGCAAAATTCGTGGTGCCGTCGAGGGGATCCACATGCCAACGATATTCAGAACCTGTGTCTTTGCCGGTTCCCTCTTCCGCAGCGATGGAGTGTCCTGGGAAAAATTCCTGGAGACGACTCACGATGACAGCCTCGGAGCGGCGATCGGCTTGCGTAACCAGGTCGAAATCGCCCTTGTACGCGATGTCGGCTGGGCGATCGAGTTCTTCGCGAAGGACTTTGCCAGCTTCGCGGGCAATTTGTACGGCAGCTTCCAGAAACGTCTTATTCATTTGGTCCCACTCTTGGATTTCACCATTCAAACTGAAGGCAAGTACTGCCTGACGCCTGATTATTGAGGGCCGGTTAAGTACGTAGTGCGATGCCGCGAGGTGTAACCAGGCAAAACCTTCACCTCGATTGTACGGTAGGAATTGGCGGCGCCGCGCGGATTCGGGTAGTACGCGAGACGGTATTGAGTACGAAGCTCTCGATCGATTTGATCGAAGATCATCGCAAGCTCCTGCCCGGTATCTGGGAAGAACATGGCGCCGCCGGTCATTTCAGTGATGGTTTGCAGGGCGTGCTCACCGGCAGTGTTGCGGCCGTTCTCATTTTTCACGGGACGAACGAGGATAGTGTAGAGAAGAATTCCGGAATGGACAGCGGCTTTACGGGCGGCATCAAAATCAGCGTGGCTCGTGGTTTCGCCTCCATCTGTGACAAGGATGATCACACGGCGTCTTTCGTTTCCGCGTTTTTCCAATGAGGTAGAACCGAGAAGAACGGCGTCGTAGATGGAGGTGCCGGCGCCTTCCGGAATTCGCCTGACAGCATCTTGGAGATTCGGAATATTGTCGGAATAAGGAGCGAGCTGCGTAACGATTTCGTCGAAATAGAAAACGCCCAAGCGATCTCCCGAACGCAGCACCTGTTTGATGAAATGAGAGGCGGCCTCGCGCTCAAAGACGATTTCCTTGCGGGCGCTGAGACTGGCGTCTACCATCAGGGCAAGATCCAGCGGCTGCTTAGTTTCCGATTCAAAAATATCGATCTTTTGTTGAACGCCCTCTTCAAATACCTGGAATGCTTCGATCGGTAGATCAGGAGCAGGGCGATTTTTGTCGTCGAGCACGCTAACGAGAACGTTCACCAGATTGACGTTTACCCTGATGGTGTTGCGCGAGGTTGGTGGTTCCTGCTTTTGTGCTGGCAGCCTGTCGGGCGGGGGCTGGACCGGTTCGACAATTACCGGCGGGTCGGATGGAGTTGGGCTCGTTGTTTTTGGCTGCGCCCAGGGTGGACGATCCGGTTTTTCCTGGGCCAGCATGCCGACAACACCGATCAAGATGAGGGCAGCGGTAAGGAGTGTAGTGAGGCTTCTCGAAGGACGTATTCTCATCAAGTTATTAGGATGCCGTTTTCCGGTCTGGCGGTGGTGCAGGAGGAAGCTCACCATCGGCCCACACGGCGCCATCAGCGAAATACTCCTTCTTCCAGATGGGAACAGTCTTTTTCAGGGTATCGATGGCAAAACGGCAGGCATCGAATGCAGCTCCGCGATGGGGAGCACTGACGGCAATGAATACACTGGTTTCGCCGATTTCCAATCGCCCCAAGCGGTGAACGATAGCAACTCTGTGAATGGCAAATGCTTCGTGGAGTTGCTGGCCGATTTCACGCATTTTTTGCAGCGCCATGGGATTGTAGGCCTCGTACTCAAGATAGCTGGTGTGGCGGCCGTGGGATTCGTTGCGAACAAAACCGTCGAAAGTTACGATGGCGCCATCGAGATCAGCGCGGACGTGCCGCGCCAGCACTTCCGCAGTGATGGGCTCCTGCACCAGGTCGTAGATGTCGTGTTCGGTTGGTTGGGCCATGTCGGAGTGGGTCACCCCCCGCTAACCGGGGGAAGAAAAGCAATCTCGTCTCCAGCCTCAACGGGCGTGTCCCACGATGCAAATTCCTGGTTGCGCGAGGCGACTAGCGAATTGCGAAATCCATGGAGATTCGGAAATCGCTTGGAGTAGAGCGCAAACACATCCGCCAAGGTCGAGCCTTGTGGGATAGCCGACTGTTCTTCCGAGATTCCGCTTAGTTCGCGGAGTCTGCCGAAGAACAGCACCCTTACCGAAACAGTGGTAGAGACGGCTGGCATAGGAAAATTGTAACCTGAGGGGGGACAGTCAGCTAGTCGATTGGAGCTGTCCCTCCACGATAGGATGCTAGGTCGTGAATGGATGAAAGTATTGGTAACAGGATCGAGTGGGTTGGTAGGCACGGCGCTGGTAGAGGAGTTGAAGCGGGCCGGGAACACCGTAGTACGCCTCCTCCGGCCGGGCAGCGCCAGCACGTCTCGGTATACCGAAGGATTTGATGTGGAGTGGAACCCGGCGACGGGGGCGCTTGGTGGCGCGGCAGTGGGTGCGGACGCAGTAGTGAATCTGGCAGGCGCTCCCATTGCAGATGGACGCTGGACGGAAGAACGGAAAAAACTTCTCCGCACGAGCCGCGTAGATTCGACGGACGCGCTGGTAAACGCGCTGGCACGCATGGCGATTCGCCCTCGAGTGCTGATTTCGGCTTCTGCCATTGGTTTTTACGGGAATCGGGGTGAGGAAAAGCTTACTGAGGACAGCGCGCCGGGCAGCGATTTTCTGAGCGCGGTTGCGCGGGATTGGGAGGCTTCTGCAATGAAAGCAGAAGCGATTGGGGTGCGCGTAGTGCGTGCGCGTTTTGGGGTAGTCCTCGCCAAAGAGGGTGGAGCACTTCCTCAGATGGTGCGCCCTTTCAAGTTCGGCGCTGGTGGGAAATTGGGTTCGGGACATCAGTGGGTGAGCTGGGTGACTCTGGCAGATGTGGTGCGCATTTTGCGGCTGGCTCTCGAAGAGGGATCAATTCGTGGGGCACTAAATGTGGTGTCTCCGCAGCCGGTGCGCAATGAGGAACTGACCAGAGAGATTGCCAGAGTATTGCATCGCCCTGCGATCTTTGCCGCACCGGAATTTGCACTGAAGCTGGTGTTAGGAGAAATGGCAGGGCCGCTTTTATTGGCCAGCCAACGTGTACTTCCGGCACGGCTGGAAAAACTGGGCTACAAGTTCATTCATCCGGAGTTGGGCAGCGCGCTGGAAGCCACGCTGCCCTGAACGATGAAATCATTTCACAACGTTTACGGTAACTGTGATGGTTATTACCCTGCCGCTAAGTGGATCGGTCGCTTGCGTACTTTGGATTGATTGACCATCGCGCATCGTCAAGTTCAGTTCCGTCTTAAACTGGCGAATGATTGGCTCCTTGAAGTGGCCTGAATTGATCTCGGCCGCAGCCGCCGGCACTTTTTCCATAGGAACAAGGGTTTCTCCCTCCACCCAGGAACGTTCGAGGTTAAGGCTGATGTCAAAACGCCCGTCGTCGGAGGCCAATCCACGGGCATCGATATTGGTGCCGACGTCGAGATATTGCATGCCACCCTCCTTGCCTATGTAGACAGGGATGCGGCTACCCATTCGTACCTTGGTCCACGGCCCAAGAAAGCCATTGGTGCTCGCTTCAGTTGCCTTTACAAAGAAAGAGTACGGCAAGTTCGACAGTTTCTTTTCACCTTCGTTTTCGGTGATGGTTACCTGGACCTTCAGAGTCGTTGCCGGTTTTCTGGACTCGCTCTTGGAATTCTCTTGGCCAATCGCCCGGAAGGAAACGACGGTAATCGCCAGGAGTAGTGCAAGTGCAAACTTAAGTTTTTTCATAATCTCTCCCAAGACATATTTTCTTGTTCTTCGTGCTCGACCACATCCAAGTCCATTCGTAAACCTAGTTGTCAGGTGTCGACTGCAATGGCTTTACTACCATCTCGTCGATTCGGAGTAAGGCGATTTCCACGGAAAGCCCCGGAGTAGCTGGCGCTGGACGACTCAGTGCAAGAGCCACATCCGTCTCCTGCGGAACCTCGGCGGCAAATTTGAAGAATGCCACTCTTTCCTCAGCGAGCACGATCACTTCGGACGAGGCAGGGGATCCATCAGGCACGGGGCTGGAAGATCTAATTCGTCTGCGAGTTGCGGTCGACGGCACAGCATCAAATCTTCGTCCGGGCGTCGGCGGGGGATTGCTGTTTTGGATAGCGGCAGCACTCGACTTCAAAGGGAAACTCGGTTGAGGCTCTAGAGGTTGTCGCGGCCGACTAAGGGTAAAGGATAGAACAGAAACTGCGGCGACTCCCACCACTCCAGCAGCAATACCCCAGGCAGGAATCCACGAGCGACGCGGCTCAAGGTGTTGTGAGAGTCTCGCTCGAGAGCTCGGGAGCAGCGAGGCGGGAATGTCCTGATTGACCATACTCTGCAGACCAGCGTCGATGGAGCGCAATAGATTCGATTCGGTTTCGTAGAAGGAACGGCATCCGGTGCAGGAACGGATATGAAGGGCAAGTTCGCCAGAAGGTACAGTCTCGCCGGCGGCCAGGCTGTTCACCAAGTTTTCTCGAACACGTTTGCAATTCATCGTAACTTCTCCATCAAGCACTTGCGTGCCTTAAACAGCCGAGACTTTACGGTACCCGATGGCACTCCAAGGATCGCCGCCGTTTCGTCGATCGTGTGACCCTCGATCGCGTTCAGCAACATAACCAGTCGCTGCCCGTCAGGAAGCTCGTCGAGCGCACGGCTTAGTCGCTCCTGGAACTGATTCATAGCGACTAATTGTTCCGCGGACTGCGGCGGTGGCTGCAGTTCCGGCCGTGCCCAGCGCGTTTCGCGATCGACGCGGCTTCGCAGGGAGCGCGAGCGATCAAGGGCCAGGCGAAAGGCGATGCGCACGAGCCAACTCCGGAAACGATGCACATCACGCAGCACAGGAAACCGGCGGTAAGCCCGCACCAGCGAGTCTTGAGCAACATCTTCTGCCTCGGCGGGATTGCGGAGGACACCAACAGCGACTCGATACGCCAATGGAGCGCTATCAGCGAGGAGTTGCTCAAGGTCGCGCCGCGAGTCGGCGTGGGCCACGTCTCGCATTGCGTTGTCTCCCATCAATTTTTCCGGCTGGGTCAGAACCAGCTCCTGCATGGTGCCTCTTGGACGGCGATTCCGTGCTCGTTACCGTTTACATAAGCTAGACGACGCGACGGCGGTTTCGGTTCATCAGACGAGATCTATTTTGAGACTTAGATATTTAGCTGCGCGAGCAAAGATTCCAGGTTGGACTCGTCCACAAGGAAAACGACGTTTTGCGTTGAGCAGGCGGAAAGAGGGACTGAGCCTTCGTCAAAGGCTTGCAGCAAACGAATCTTAGCAACGGCATACTCTTCGCTGCTGGTAAGAGGGCGGCCGTTGGAGCTGGCCCAATGAAAAAGAGCGGATTGGCGGACAATAATGCGGAGCGGAAAAGTCGTTTTCCGATCCGCAGAAACAGCATAAACAAACTCACCGGCAGGCTTGCCTTCGTAACTCGTGCGGTTTCCTTCGTAAAAACAATACTGGTAGACGTAGCCGTTCGCGGCGGAATAACTCTTTACGCGACGGACTCCTTCGGGACGAGCCATCCGCGGATTATTGGAGTGGCGAGAAGGAAAGTCAATTGAAGATACCGGTGGAGGAGATCGAATTCTGACGGCGAAGGACGAAATGAGGCTTCCCGAATCAGGATTGAGCGAAGGAGCATGAATCAGTTTGGAACGAAAGCTAGACAGCGGCGGAATGTAAGAACCTGGAGCGAAGCAGCGAAAAACGCGTGAAAAACTAAATAAGTATCGCGATTTGACCACGATAGCTGTGTGTCCACTACGAAGGCTTGAACTCTTTTGCGATGGACGATGCCTGTCCTTTCGCTGGTCCTTCGCTTGCAATTACGGAAATCATGCGGCTCCTTCCGCAATCACGCACCGAAGAAGTTGCTTTGCTGAGAGCTTCGCAACAACTGTGTCGATCTCTTTTGGCAGTTGCCCTCCTCGCGTCGGGAGCGACTCTACTGGGCTGCGGAGGGGAGGCACAAGCTCAGGAACGCCTCCGCCGCCACCACCTGCCTCCATCATCGTAAGCGTCACGCCACAAACTGGAACAGTATTGCTAGGCGGAACACTTTCTTTCACAGCCACAGTTCAGAACACATCTGACACCACCGTAACTTGGAAAGTGGGCGGCATCTCAGGCGGCTCTGCTCAAGTTGGTACCATTACTGCCGATGGAGTGTATATGGCGCCTGCAGATCTACCGCAGGGCGGGACGGTACAAGTGACTGCCACGAGCCACGCCGATTCCTCCAAATCGGGCGCTGCTGCTGTGACTCTCCACAGCGACATCACGGTTGCGATCTCTCCAGGAACAGCAAATGTGGAGTTGGGAAGCGTGCAGGCATTCCACGCGTCCATCAGCAGCGGTGGTATTCCGGACACCACGATCCGGTGGAGCCTCGCTGGAGCATCTTGCCCCACGGCTTGCGGAAGCATCGATAACAACGGTAACTACACTGCGCCGCAGACCATTCCCAGTTCGGCGCTCGTAACAGTAACTGCCACCAGTGTTGCGGATCCCTCGAAACAAAACTCGGCGAGCATCACCGTAACAAGCAATTTCACCTTGCAGCTTGCGGCTCCTTCTTCCGTTTCCACTTCCGCTACGGTTGCACTGGTCGCGACGCTAACCGTAGTCCGAGGATCGAATCCGAAGAACGGGCTTGTGTGGAACTTGTCAGGAACGGGATGGAGCGGTGTCGCCTTTTGGAAGTCACCAACGCACTAGTGACACTCTGCCGCAACGCGACAACAGATCCGGGATGGCCACCACTGCAAGGATGCGTTTTGCCTGCGGCGGATACGTTGTTCACCACACGCGTGCGGCCTTGATTGCCTAAGAATTAATAAAGTGTGTTTGAAAATCGTGGGACGCGTTGACTATTGGTTTCTCGAGGGCCGAATTCTTCACAGGACGACTAGGCAATTTCGGGAACCATCCAGCCACCACCAAACAGAAGACCTGGCCCAAGCGACGCGAGGAATACTGGTTTGCGGTCAGCGGGAAGCTGAGAGCACGCTAATTCCAATGCAGCATGAAGGACCGCTCCACACGTAGACGAACCAAGGTTTCCGTGCGTGGCCGCTATCGGCGGAAATGAACTAGGCGGAACGCTGAATTCTTTTGCCAGCAATGCGATCAATCGAGGGTTCGGCTGGTGCGTGGCGAAAGCACCCACTTCGGCCCTGGGAATCCCACTGCGCTGCTCGGCTTCGATAAGAATCTTCTCCATGCGATGTACCGCAGCGCGAGAGAGCGCTTCTCCATCGAACTGGACATCCAGACTGCCGTCGCCCGCTTCGCTGACGCAAATCGCTTCCGAATATTTCGACGCACAGCCAAAAAAGAATTCACCGAGCCGGTAAGCAACCCGTTTGGCAAAAGAAGGCGCGGTGGTCAAAAGAAACGCGCTGGCTCCGTCTCCGAAAAGCCCACCGAACTCGCCCTTCGCGCGGCCTGGACCGAGGGTGCGGCTATGTACGTCGGAAGTAACCACCAGGACGACCGAGGCGCGGCCAGAAACGAGGATGGTCTGGGCAACGGCCAGCGCCTGAACAAGGGCCACACAACCACTGCCAACATCCAGAGCGCTGCAGTTCTCGCGGAGCCCGAGTTTTGCGTGAAGAAGTGCGGCCAGGGAGGGATACGCATGATAGGTTTCGCTGGCAGCGAGCACCCAATCAATATTCTTTGCGTCTTCGCCACTTCGATTCAGCAGTCCAATTGCAGCATCGACGCCAAGGGAGATTTCGTCTTCGTGTTCGCCCGCATAGGCAAGAGAGTGAATGCCCGCCCGATTCCTCAATTTACCGGTTGGCATGCCAAACGCCTGGTCTACGTCTTCGGAAGCAACTACGCGACAGCCGAATGCGCTGTTGGAACCAATCAAATAGACGTCAGCGGGTACCAAGGTGAACATCTCCCATTTTCGAGCGGCGGCAGAGGTCTGAACAATCCGGGGAAGACAAGACTTTCTCTGTCAATCTACTATCATCCGGCAGACGGATGGGAATTGCCACTCTCAAGATGTAAAAAATATTCTGCCTTTAAGCACTTGCTCAAAAATATTCAATCGCTTCGGGAGAGGTCCGGAATGCGTATTGTTCGGACTGCATCCGAAGCGCATCTTCCAGGGCGCTCTCACGACCGTGGGCGAAAAGCGAATCGCTGGTGACGTCTGCAAAGCCGTGAAGTTGGAGCAGGCGGTCCTCTGCGTCGCGATGCGTTTCCGACAAGCCACCACGGCGCAAGTGTATAGGAACAACTCCTCGTTGCACCACGGCGGGACAAATCAGCATGAATCGGTGGCAGTGCAGGGGATCTTCTTCCGCGCACATCATGACGGTATTGTGCTGTCGAGACGCGGCCAGCATACGATCGACTGCTTGAAGAAAATCAGAGGCGGTCCGGCGGGCAACATAGTTGACCAGGCCGTTAGCCAGATAAAATGAAGGATCCAGTGGGCGGCCGCCGAGTTGATCACCGAAAAACTCGTAACGGATTCGGGCGGAAACCAGGCGGGCTTCCAGCGGCTCGCGATTAAACTGCGGGTAGCGGAAACTTCCAGGACGGCTGCGCACGTCACACAAGACTTTTATTTCATGACGTATAAGTGCGCTGAGCAGATCTTCCATCTCCAGATTGGAGTGGCCGATGGTAAATAACCTGCGGGCTGAGCGCAATGGTGCATTCATGGGCGAAGCTCTTTGAAAGATAAATTGTAGCGTGTTCTGTCATCCGGCACACGCGCGCGTAACGGCTGAACGTCAGAAGTTCGAATGGTGCTCTCTCAAACGGACTTTGCTACTCCAGCAAGTGATTCCAGTTCACTCACCACGCGGTCCAGTTCCTCGACAAGCGGGTTGCTGCCGGCGCGTCGAAATGCGCTGATTAATTCACGGTAGTACCACAGTGTTCCGACCTTCTTTCCGGCGAAACGCTCGAATACAGACTCGCCATGCACTCGCAGTTCATGCAGACTTTCCCTGGCATTGGAAAGTTTGTCGGCTGCGGAAACGAGTCGGACCTCCTGATTTTCCCCGGCTACACGAGAGATATAGTCGCGTTTTCGATCGAGCCAGGGCGCCTTTGGCTCCGTATAAGCATCGGTGCAGCCATCTACTATGTGAGCGACACGTTTGCCAAATTTCTTCCGGATTTCGCGCAACCGAGGCAGGCCTCCCTGATCTTCGACCGCATCGTGGAGGAGTGCGGCGATGGCCATGTCTTCATCACCGCCATATTCAATAACAATGGAGGCGACTCCCAACAGGTGCCCGATGTATGGCCGCTCGGTGCGCTTACGGATCTGACGCCCGTGAACGCGAGCTGCATAACCCAGAGCGAAAACAAATCGTTTTGAGAAGACAGTTACTTTCCCAGGTTTGGCCAATCGATGAGGTAAAGGCATTTGGTTTCGTGACGTGGCTGCTTGCGGCGCGAATTAACGGCGGCGCAATTTGCCCAGCAGGCGGAGAATTTCCATGTACAGCCAGATCAGAGTGACCATCAGGCCAAATGCGCCGTACCACTCCATGTAACGAGGAGCACCCATGCGCGCCCCGCTCTCGATCATGTCGAAATCAATGATCAAATTGAGCGCAGCAATAGTGACCACGAAGAGGCTGACGCCAATCCCGATCGGTGAGCTACTGTAAAGGAAAGACATTTGCGAATAACCGAACAGGCTCATGATCATGTTTATCGCATAGACCAGAGCAATTCCCCCGGTGGCGGCGATCACGCCCAGTTTGAAACCGCGCGTGGCCCGCACTATGCCGGTTTTGTAGGCCAACAGCAGCACAAGGAGTACGCCAAAAGTCAGCGTGACGGCGCGAACAGCGATACCGGGATACTGGCGCTCAAAAATCGCTGAGATACCGCCAAGGAAAAAACCTTCCAGCAAGGAGTAGATCGGAGCGGTGAGTGGCGACCACTGCATCTTGAATACTGTAACGAGTGCCACGATGAAGCCACCGATGGCCCCACCAATCATCCAGGGATAGGCCGCTTCAGGCGTCTGCGAGTGGCTAAGGCCCCAAGTGTACGCCGCCGAGACCACAACGCAGAGCAAGAGAATACCGGTTTTGTTGACTGTGCCCTGGATAGTCATTCCCTGACCGATAGCATGTTGACCGGCGAAGGCGCTTTCCTTTAGAACAGGATTGCTAGAGCGAAGAATGTCTGCCATGTGGAGTACCTCGGGTTTACTCTGGGCGAACTGTAAGAATACCATCAAATGCGGGTGGGATTAGGTAGGTAGGACTTCAACGACTAAAGGATTGAGAGTTCTGGTAGCGCTAACGGGAATCGAACCCGTATTTTAGCCTTGAAAGGGCTACGTGCTAACCGTTGCACCATAGCGCCACACTCACTAAGTTTAGCATAAACACCGCGGGCTTAGATTGCGCCGGCGGAAGCTGACGAGAGATCTTCCGGACCGTTCGCGAATGCAATTCGGGGGTAGGACTCTAGTAACATCCTTGTTCCATCCAGCGGGTAACTTCGGTTTCTACCGAGAATCCTCGTTCGCGGTGCTCTGCAAACTGGCAATCCAAAGCAAACGCATGCGCTTTCAGGGGAATCATCATGTAGGACTTTGTGCGAAGAGAGCCTCGAACCAGAAATTCCGCGAAGCGCTCAACCCCGAGAATCTGGACTTGCGTTGCATGTACTAAACCATTAAACAAAGCCCGCTCCGTGAACTGCTCGTTGAACAGAATCACATCCACGAAAGTGACTGTCGATTGATGGGTAAGATCGGGAAGGTTCTTGAAGCCGATTTGTCTGGCGACTTCGAAGAACGGCGGGTTGGAAACCCGTTCTCCGGTCATCTTTAGGATCCTTACTTGCCCAAGGAGCGAAGGATCAAAGAAACGGGCAAAAAATGATTTTGCGATGGGAGTCAACGGCTGACCCATAGGGTAGTAATGCGCCCGCTGACGGCGCTTGAAATCCACAAGCACCTCTATAGCCCGTGTGATGTCTTGTTCCGTCAAGCTCTCGCCCGAACTCAGTTGAGCGTCGAGCCGACCGCTGACTGGGTTTTGGCCATCCGGGCTTCCAGCAGCCGCGTAGTAGACATTGCGATTCTCCGCTTGCATGGTAAGAACAGCTCCTTCAATTTCTTGTCTAGGTCTTAGGCAGTTTCCCAAGGTGGGGCATTGTAACTGCGTTCAAACCTTTTATTTATACAACGTTAGCTTTACATTGTCTACTTAAAAATGCATTAATCCTCCCGTCAAAACAACCTTCTAATACGTTGCTATCATCCTATTTTTGTTATATATATAGCGGCAATTGCAACTGAGTGGACTTCTGATACGGAACGTTTCCTCTGCAAGAGCTTGTACGCTGTATTAGTAAAATACGAGGATTCCATGCCGCCGCATAGCGACAAACAACTGGAAGAACGCATCCTGAAGGCTGGCCAACGCCTTTGGCGAACTCGTGGCCAGCACGGCCTGACACTTCGCGCCGTCGCCAAGGAAGCCGGTACGACCACGCCTACGGTGTATAAGCGATTCCGGAATAAGGAGGCTCTGCAAATCGCTCTGGCCAAGCGTTTCCAATCGCAGCTCAACGAGGCTCTCTTTGCTACGCCGACGATTGACGATTTGAGCAGAACATACCTGAAGTTTGCGGAAGAACATCCGCACGAATATCAACTACTCTACTCGACGTGGACCGATGTGTTTCACCCAGAAATGCCGCGACCTGGTCGAGCGTTATTGATGTCTCAGTTGGCAGGTCGATTTGGAGGCAAGCCCGCCGAGTACGACCGGGCGTTCTACGCGCTTTTTCTGCTGACGCATGGAGCCGCGACACTCCTGACGGTGCCCGGGGATGAGGTGGCTCACAACGAAGTGCGCGACAACTTCCATTCCGTGTGCGCCACGTTTTTCGAAAATATGCACCTGTTCCGTGAAGCGGCCGCGCCCGACAAGTAGTGGATGTTCTTCCAGGCTAATCCTCGCAAATCATCGGATAGACGATGCCCGCAATGGCCGCGCCTAGAATCGGCGCTATCCAGAAAAGCCAAAGCTGCGATAGGGCCCAGCCCCCAACAAAGAGAGCGGGGCCAGTGCTGCGCGCGGGGTTCACAGACAAGTTGGTGACCGGAATGCCGACCAGGTGAATCAGCGTTAAGCCCAATCCAATGGCGATCGGCGCAAATCCCTTTGGCGCATTTCCGTGTGTCGATCCGAGAATGATCATTAGAAAGAAGAATGTCAGGACAACTTCGGCCAGGAAACAGGCCATCAGCGTATACCCACCTGGCGAGTGCAAGCCGTAACCGTTGGAGGCGAATCCACCTGCCGTGCTGAAACCCTCTTTCCCACTGGCGATCAGGTAAAGCACACCAGCGCCTGCGGCTCCTCCCAGCACTTGAGCAACGACGTAGGGCAATAGATCCCTGAACGGGAAGCGCTTGCCCACGGCGAGCCCAACGGAAACAGCAGGATTCAGATGGCAACCAGAAATGTGGCCAATGGCGTAAGCCATGGTCATGACCGTTAAGCCGAAGGCGAATGCAACACCGAGGAAACCAATGCCGGTGTTGGGAAATGTCGCGGCAAGTACGGCGCTGCCACAACCTCCAAATACCAACCAAAACGTACCGAAAAATTCTGCCGCAGCTTTTTTGCCAAGGTTCATTTGAGAATTCCTTTCAGAATTTCTTCGTGAATGACCAGAGAAAGTCCTGGAACAGGGTCTCGGGCGGAGGTTTTGCCTGAATTCAGACGGCATGGTAGACAGCGAGTAGAAAGAAGTCAAGCGGAGGATACTTGGAGAGATTAGGAGAGTTGCTTCCCTCGATTGATCATTGAAGGAAGGACAATTTCATTGCTTTTAAACTGAATGGCTAACCAGTCAGCTCTTACGGTCTTCCCACTCTTCGTGCCATGCGGTCTGGATGGCTTCCAGTTTGCTCTCGTTGGACTTCATTGGATCGCCTGCGAAGCCCGGCAATTCGGTAATCCACTTGTGCATGTCTGTAAACCTTACGGTGTAAGGATCGACATCGGGAAACTTGTCAGTCAGACCGATGGCGATATCTTCCAGATTGTCCCAATCAAAGCTTGGAGGCATGTGGGATCCTCAGTGATCCAATTCGCGAGCGTAATTTTTATTCCACTCGGGAATCTCGACAACGATATCGGTGGTGCCGTCAGGAACGGTCTGGCAAGCAAGACGCGATTTCGGGGTGATGCCAGGCGCTTCGTCGAGTTCATCAAGTTCCGCATCCGTGGCTTCGTTGCAGGATTGTAGCCCTTCTTTTACCATCACGTGGCACGTCGAGCAGGCACACACCCCACCACAGGCGTGGTCGACACCCATTTTGAAGCCTTCGGAAATATCGAGAATGCTCCCGGGAAGACCGTTGTGACCATACGGGAACTTTTCCGGGTCAACTTCCACGGTCTTGCCGCTAGGAAGAAACGTGACCTTGAATTTTTTCGTTGCGACCTTGTATTTTACTTCGTCGATGTACGGATTGCTGCCACCCATGATTTTTCTCCACTCAGTTTGCTGCAAACCAGACTAATACTTCGACTAGACTTCCGCTAAATTCTTTCCGGCCAATGCGGACTGTACAGCTGTATTCATCAGCAGTTCCGCGAGGTGCTCGGTGGAATGATTCAATTCGTCAATCTGCTGCCGGATCTTCTTATAGTCAGTTCCCTGCACCACTTGATTAAGCGCGCTGATATCGGAATCAATCTTCGCTCTCTCCGCGGCCGGCAGGCTGGCTGTTTGCGGATTGGCCAGGGCCTTCGTCGTGGCGGCTAAGATCGCCTCGGCTTCGGTGCGCGCCTCGATCACCTGGCGCTCGGCGAAGTCCTGTTCCGCGTACTCGATGGACTCTTCCAGCATGTGTTCGATATCGGCATCATTGAGCCCGTAACTTGGCTGCACTTCGATGGAGTGTTCTTCCCCGTTGCGCAAATCCTTCGCTGCCACCTGCAGGATCCCGTTAGCGTCGATCAGGAATTTCACCTCAACGCGAGGCAACCCGGCGAGTGCGGGAGGAACGCGCAAAATGAAACGAGCAAGGGACCGGCAATCTTTGGCGAGTTCGCGCTCGCCCTGTAGGACGTGAATGTCGATGCCGGTTTGATTATCCACGCCGGTGGTGTACAGCTCTTGCGCGCTGGCAGGAATAGTGGAATTGCGCGGGATGATCTTCGCCACAGCACCGCCGTAGGTTTCAATTCCAAGCGATAGCGGCGTGACGTCAAGAAGGAGCATGTTTTTTACGCCGCGATCCAGAATATTGGCTTGCACTGCTGCTCCCAGGGCGACCACTTCGTCAGGGTTCAGTTCCGTATGTGGTTTACGATCGAAATACTCCTGCACGGTGCGGCGGATTAACGGTGTGCGTGTGGTTCCCCCGACAAGCACAACCTCCTCAACGTCCCGGGGTTTCAACTGCGCATCAGCAAGAGCCTTTTTTACCGGGCCCATAGTCCGGTCGACCACGGGGCGAATGAGGGCGTCTAGCGCGCCACGAGTGAATTCGCGCTCGTAGATTTTGCCATTCGGAAGCGAGAAGCGCAGTGTGGCGGAATCGGCCGTAGAGAGTTTGTGCTTGAGCGCGATTAATTCTTTGCGAAGCTCCTGGGCAAGCTCTCCATGGGGAGAAAAATCAAGCTGATCCTGCAAGAGGATTTGCTCGTGAACAAAGGACTGCAGAAGATTGTCGATATCGTCGCCGCCCAAATGCGTGTCGCCATTGGTCGCCAGTACCTGGTAAATGTCGCCATCCTCCGTAGAGATCAGTTTCAGGACCGAGATATCGAACGTACCTCCACCAAGATCGTAGACAGCAACTTTTCCACGCTGCTTTTCGTGCAGACCGTAGGCAAGGGCCGCAGCGGTCGGTTCGTTGACCAGGCGAAGCACTTCCAATCCAGCCAATTTGCCGGCGTCCTTTGTCGCTTGCCTTTGCGCATCATTGAAATAAGCAGGGACGGTGATCACGGCACGATCCACCGTGTCACCAAAGTAGACCTCAGCCCAATTCTTCAATTCGCGCAAAATGAATGAGGAGATCTCAGGTGGCGTGAAAACCTTATCGCCCAATTGCACGCGGATCACATTTTTGCTGGTGGAATCAATGCGGAATGGAAACAGTTTCAATTCGCTCTGCACATCGGCGGGACCGCGCCCCATCAATCGCTTCACGGAATATATCGTTCGCTCCGGTTGGGTAAGCAGCCGCCGCTGCGCCGGCGCTCCCACGATGATGCTGCCATCGGCGTCAAGGCTGACCACGGATGGGCACAATGTGGTGTCGCTCGGCCCCGGAATGCACTTGGGTTCGCCCGTCTGTGGATCGACATAAGCGACGAGGCTGTTTGTGGTACCGAGATCAATACCGACAATTCTTGCCATGGATCTAGGAAAGTTCCTTTTGAACGTTAACGACGAGATTGCGAATATACGACCTGCGATTCAGTAATTCATTCAATTGATTCATCACCTGTTGGCGGGCAGATGGATCGTTATTTGCATCGACAACTTTGTCCCACTCTCGAGCACTGCTTTGCAGTCGCCCATCGACCTCGTTCAACTTCAACTGGAAACTCTTTTCGGCGCCTTCCAGCCGTGTTCTAAGAGCACCCAGATCGGCGCCTGACGCTTTTGCCTCGCGCAGTTCGTCCAGCGACTCATTCAGGTCAAACACTTCTTCGAGTAGATTGACGGGCGCTTTTTGCTTGTTCTCGCCCTCCTTGCGCATGCCTTCGATGGACAACAAATACTCCACACGAGCGACGGGATCGCGAAGGGTACGGTAGGCGTCGTTCAATTCCGAGCTGCGTTTCAGCGATATTTCGCGCTCTTCGGGCGTCGCGTTCACAAAATTGTCGGGATGGAGTTTCCAGCTGAGTTGCAGGAATTTCTGCTCCAGCGCCCCCATTTCCAGCCAAAGCTTGCGCGGCAATTCGAACATGGCAAAGTAGTCGCTCTGTTGCGGCAATTGCAGCATCTTGCCGCAACTGGAACAGAAGTGTGTGCCTATGGTGCGCTCATGGCAACTCCAGCAGACCAGTGGCGCATTCGTAATGGGAAAAGGAGAAGCCATAACCCGTTCAACCCGCCCTGAACATAAAAAAAGTGGCTGGCGATTGCGGTGGCCAACCACTCGTTTGCCTAACCTGAGCCGTCCCAATCAAGGGACTAACAGGCTGAAGCATTTGCTACCGTTACGCCGTAAAACTGCTGCCGCAGCCACAACTCCGCGCTGCGTTCGGGTTCTGGAACACAAAACCCTGGCGCATCAACGTATCTTCGTATTCCAAAACCGTGCCGTTCAAAAACAGCAAGCTCTTCGGGTCCACGAAAATGCGAGCGCCAAATTCTTCAAAAACTTTGTCGCGATCGCGTGCCTGGGTGTCCAATCGCATCGCGTAGGACAGGCCGGAACAGCCGCCGCCCTGAACACCAACACGCAAGCCGCCGACTTCCGGAGACACACCCTCTTTTGCCAGCAGCGCGAGAATTTTTTTCGCGGCAAGCTCGCTGATGTGGACAACGGGGGCGCCCGGTGCCGTTTGCGTTTGTGTTGTCAATTGTGTGGCCATAAATCTAGTCCCATATAAAGTCCGCTACTACTAAATCATCTTGGACAGCATCCTCCGACGGAATCATTTCTGCACCGCCGGAAGACGCCACTACGCCGCGCCACACTCACTCGCACCTAGTGGCACCCACTCAAGTGGGCGCCCGCATTTAGTGCGAGGATTTTTCGCGCGCGGGAACTTCAATACCGTGCTTCTTCTTCCAATCACCGATGGCCGCCTTGATGGCGTCCTCGGCGAGCACGGAACAATGGATTTTTACCGGTGGCAGCGCAAGTTCACGGACAATGTCCGTGTTCTTGATCGTGAGCGCCTCTTCCACGGTCTTGCCCTTGACCCATTCCGTGGCAAGTGAAGAACTGGCAATCGCCGATCCGCATCCGAAGGTCTTGAACTTGGCTTCTTCAATGACGTTCGTTTCCGGATTGATCTTCATCTGCAGTTTCATAACGTCGCCGCATTCCGGCGCGCCGACCAGGCCGGTCCCCACGTTAGGATCTTCCTTGGATAGGCTCCCGACGTTGCGAGGATTGTTGTAGTGATCGACTACCTTTTCGCTATATGCCATGGATGTATTACTCCTTACCGATATTCTAAAATTTCAAAACAAAAATCATCCGCGGGCTGCGGCCAGAGCTGCACTGAAACCGGCGCTCTTGATCGCTTTTTCCGTCAACCCGACGTTGGTCAAAAACGCAGAACGTCCCGCAGTCAATTCCCGCAGAGCCTCACGGACGTATTCCGCGCCCAAACCCAGAACGTGTAGAAATTCCCGTACGTCCTGAAGATGATAAAAAGCACGTTCCGCAGCGGGAGCCGGCTCATCGTTATCGTGATAAGGCTGAAACGTCACACGAAACGGAGCAGATGTCCCGGCAATGGACCGATGAATTCGGAGTGTTCCTTCACTTGCAATTGGGGCTGCCATAAACGTAATCCTTCCTCGACTTCTAAATTAGGCGGTTTGCCACTTGACCTTGGAAATGTCGATGCCTTCCTTGGCCATTTCATACAGGGGCGAAAGTTCGCGAAGCTTGGTCACAACCTGCACCATCTTGTCGACCACGTAATCGACCTCTTCCTCGGTGGTAAAACGGCCCAGCCCGAAGCGGATCGACGTGTGAGCCAAATCCTCGCCCACGCCTAAGGCTTTGAGTACGTAACTGGGTTCAAGGGTTGCCGAGGTACAGGCGGAACCGCTGGATACAGCAATATCATTGATTCCCATCAAAAGCGACTCGCCTTCTACGTAGGCGAAGCTCATGTTGAGATTGTGCGGAAGTCGATGCTCCAGCGAACCATTGATAAATGTCTCATCGAGCTTCGCTTCCAGCTTGGTCTTCAAGCGGTCACGAAGTCCGCTGAGACGCTTGGACTCTTCCACCATCTCTTTTTGGGCGATTTCACAGGCCTTGCCCAATCCAACGATGCCTGGCACATTCAACGTTCCCGAACGCATGCCGCGCTCGTGGCCCCCACCATCGATAATTGCCGAAAGTTGCACGCGAGGATTGCGGCGGCGAACGTAGAGCGCGCCAACACCCTTGGGGCCATACAACTTGTGCGCCGAAATGGCCAACAAATCGATGTTGTCCTTCTGAACGTCCACGGGGATCTTGCCGATGGCTTGCACGCCGTCGGTGGCAAAAATGATGCCGTGTTCTTTGGCAATCTTGCCGATTTCCGCTATTGGATTGATGCTTCCAATCTCGTTATTGGCATACATAATCGAGATTAAGATCGTAGTCGGCTTAATGGCCTTGCGAACATCTTCGGGATCAACGCGGCCATCCTTCTGCACAGGCAGGTAGGTGACTTCGTAGCCTTCCTTTTCCAGACGCTTGCAGGTATCCAACACGGCTTTGTGCTCGATAGCCTGCGTGATGATGTGATTGCCCTTTTCGCGGTACATTTCCGCGACGCCCTTGATCATCAGGTTGTCCGACTCGGTCGCTCCGCTGGTGAAAATAATCTCTTTCGCCGTGGCATTGATCAGCGAAGCAACCTGCTGACGCGCGCTTTCGACGGCTTCCTCTCCAGCCCACCCGAAGGAGTGATTACGGCTGGCGGCGTTACCAAACTTTTCGGTGAAATACGGAAGCATCGCTTCCAGCACCCGAGGATCTACCGGGGTGGTAGCGTGATTATCCATGTAAATTGGCAACTTGACGGCCATATTCCTTTTTCTCCTAACGAATCTGCCTACTCGCTCAGCGCATTACTGCCAGGCGATCCATGCCTTTCAATTCCACCAAAGCCGGTTCCTGCTGCGTATCTTCGCTCAGCTGGGCAACGGTCACCGTCTGCAAAACTTCCATGATGCTTTCATTCACCCGGCGCAACGGCTCTTTCACAGAGCAGCGGTCAGTCGCATCACAGGTTCCGTGGCTCGTAACGCAAGACGTAATTAACACCGGGCCATCAATGGCCGTAATCACTTCCAGCGCGCTGATTCTTCCCGGGTCTTTCGCCAATTGGTAGCCGCCGGTCGAACCGTGCTTGGCGGCCACTAACGTGTTCTTCGCCAACTTCTGCAGAACCTTAGCCATCAGCGTGGCAGAGATGCCGTATTCCTCAGCAATCTCGTTTGCACTGCAAGCATGCTGATCACGGTGGTTAGCGAGGTGTTTCATCGCAATCAATCCGTAATCCGCTTTCTTGGACAGTTTGAACATGAGCCTTACACCAAGCTTCCGAGAAGTTAGATGCATATGCGACTGGTATAGTCGCAGTTCCAATATATCCCTTTCAGAGCATAGCTGTCAAGGCCCCGAGTCACAGACAGGCAGACAAATCACCCATTTGCTATAACTTAGAATAAGACTGATTTAGTCTTAGATTGCACACATTTTCGTTGAATGGTCACTTTTCCGCACTAAATGGACTTTATTGCAGGCAAATGGGACGCGGAACCTAGGTGCGGTACTATTCCTAGGTAACCTAAGGGGCCCTTGGCATGAGGAAAGTGTCGGTCGGCAGGAGAGTATCAAGTTGGAATGGAGTGGCTTTGGGATTTGGATTAGTTCTGGCACTGGCTTTGACGTCACCGATGCATTGTCAGCAATCTGCCGCTTCCGATAAACCCAAGGCTTCGAGGACTCTCAAGCATCCAAAAACGGAAGCCAAAGACTTTACGCTGGTCGGCGCCGGAGACATCGCTTGGTGCGGAAATTTACTTGGTGCCGAGGCGACCGCCAAATTGATTGATCAAATTCCTGGGACAGTATTTGCGGCAGGAGATTTGGTCTACAACATCGGGAGTTGGGACGAATTCCAAAACTGCTATCGGCCGACGTGGGGCAGGTTCAAGGATCGCACCAAACCTGCTCCTGGCAATCACGATTACAACGGGTCGAGCGACTCAGGCTACTTTCGTTATTGGGGTGACATTGCCGGAGATCCCAAGAAGGGTTATTACAGTTACGATCTCGGAGCTTGGCACGTCGTTGTTCTGAATACGAATTGCTCAGTGAAGGCTTTAGGTGGGTGCGCAGAGGGTTCTCCTCAGGAAACGTGGCTGCGCGAAGATTTGGCCGGCCATGAGGATGCCTGCATCGTCGCTTACGGTCACCATTCACTTTTTAGTAGTGGAATTCTTCCCTCTCACGCAATGCACCCGGAACTGCACGCGTTTTGGAAAGACCTTTATCAGGCGCATGCGGACTTGATTTTGGCCGGCCACGAACATTCCTATGAGCGGTTCGCCCCTCAAGACCCGGACGGGAAACTCGACGAGAAGAAGGGCATTCGCCAAATCGTTGTAGGGACGGGAGGCAGAAGCCATACACCCCTGGGCTTTCCGCAGCCAAACAGTGAGGTGCGCAATACCGACACCTTTGGTGTGCTGAAACTTACGCTTTCTCCACAAAGCTACAAATGGGAGTTTATCCCGCAAGAGGGACTGAGCTTTCGCGATTCCGGCGAAGGAGCCTGCCATAATCGGACAAAACCATCAGCACAGTAGTCAGAGACTCCGAATTCTATTCACTTCACGGCGGCGCACGCGCCTCCGGCGCTGTTAGCCTCGATTAATTTCTGGAACGCGGGACGCGCAGGAAGGATAAGCTGCGACTTATGACCCAGAAGCTCCGCCGCGTTTAACGCATCGACAGCCTGTTTCTTCTGATCTTCAGTGAGCGATTGCCCTTGCCCAATTCGATTCAGAGCATCAAGCGCAAGTTGTGCCGCCTGTGATAGCGCGGCCGCAGCGGGGCTGCCTTCTTGCACCAGAGCCGATCGCTGCGCGACATGCTGCAAATGAGCATCAATGCCTGCCCAGGCTGTCAATTGCATGCGAAGCTCTGCAGCCTTGGCGGTATCTTTGCAGGCAGAAGAGAGAAACTCATCGACAGCGACGGAAAACCGGCGAGACGTCTCGCTTTCAAGGTTGACCGCGTCCACCAGGCGATTCAAAGGAGTTTGACTGGTCGGTTCGGTCTTGATCGCTTCTTCTCGCGAATAGTCTTTCATGGGTTCCAGTGATTGCGCCAACAAACCCAACGCTGCAAGTTCTTCCGGCGAGGCGGGACCTGCCATGCGTTGCAGCATTCTTCGCTGAGATCCACGATGGGTGAGCCCCAGCCATTCCAGCCGCTGGCTTTCGTCTTCCAGGCGGGCATACATCGATGCAACGTCCTTCACATCGGCTGGTGACCACAGCCGCTCCGCAATTGCGGCATTTCGCGGCCAGATCCGCGAGTCAATATTTTCGGCGTTTACATATTCCGACCACATGCAGGATTCACCACCAAGAATGTTCTTTTGTTCGTCGGCACTGAGAGTTGCCGCTGCCCCACCCAGCGGATCATTGGCATAGTGGCGAGCCGTAGTCCATCCGAGATCCAGATAATATCCATTGGAGAGAATGCCCCGGTAGCCTTGTTTGGCAGCGGCTGCCAGCGAATCTGAGCCGCGCCACGATTGGATGACGATCGATTTGGGGACTCCTGCAACCAGTATTTCATCCCAGCCGATAGGAGTTTTCCCATGCTTCACAACGAGCTCCTGAACACGTCCGCTGAAATAAGCCTGTAGCGCAGCGTTGTCTTTCAAATTGTGCGCTTTCTTGAATTCTTGAATCTTGGGATTGGCGTCCCATGCTTTGCCGTTTACTTCATCGCCGCCAATGTGGAAAAACTGATCGGCGAACAGCTTGCCCATTTCTCCGATCAGTTCGTTAAGCAGTTTGTAAGTTTTCTCGTTCGTAGGATCCATCGCAGGATCGAACACGCCCCATTTACGCTCAATCTGGTAAGGTCCTGCGCCACTGGAAATTTCGGGATGCGCCGCGAACCACGCTGTGCTGTGGCCTGGCATATCAAACTCCGGGACCACGCGGATGCCTCGGTCGCGCGCATAGGCGATCACCTCGCGAATTTCAGGTTGCGTGTAATACAATCCGTCCGAGCCTTGCTCATGAAGTTTCGGATATTTGCGGCTCTCCACGCGGAATCCCTGATCTTCCGAAACGTGCCAGTGAAACACATTCATTTTCACGGCTTCCATCCCGTCCAGATTGCGGCGAATCACGTCGAGCGGAGTAAAATGCCGGCCCGAATCGATCATCAGACCGCGCCAGGGAAAGCGCGGCTGGTCCTGAATGTTGACCGCAGGCGCAGCGAAGCCTTCAGGAGTGATGGTGACCAGTTGAAGAAATGTTTGTAATCCACGTAACACGCCTAGAGGATTCGCGGCATGAAGCTTCGCGCCGGAGGATGTAACTTCCAGCGTATAGGACTCGTCTTCGCCCACTTCCTGGACGGGCTTGCTTTCGTGATCGGTAGTCACCACAAGCGTTGCATTCGCCGGATCAGCTGCCACCCGATGGGCGAAGACAATCCCGGTCTGATGGTGAAGTTGCGTTAGCAGCCGTTCAGTTGCGTGATCAAGCCGAGCCTCGCGGAAGCCCGATAGTCCCACGCTGAATAGAGCATCAATTTTCAGAGCCCCAGAGCTCATTTGCAGTTTTGCCGGCTGCGGCATCAGACTTACAATTGACGGAGATTGCGCATAGACTCGCATGCTCCCCACAATACATAGAAACATCGCCGCTATAATCAGTTTTCCCACCAACCAACGCCGCTCCATGACACTCCTCCAGATTCCTGTTTCACACTATAGCTCTATTAAATCGTTATAACACGAGGAAAAAGTGGGCCCAACTCCTCTGCGCGAACAAGAAATAGGGACTGTCTGTTGAACGCGTTCTGTGATCCTGCTAACTTCCCTCTCGCTTTGCAGTTTGGTTGGAGTAGAATGTGCCCCGGACACTCAAAGATACTTATGAAAACATCCGTAGCCATTTACCCCGGTTCGTTCGACCCCGTTACCAACGGCCACCTTGATTTGATCGAACGTGGCGAAAAAATGTTCGACAAATTGATCGTTGCGGTATTAAAAAATGTCGAGAAAGAGCCGCTCTTTACCGTCGCGGAACGCGTGGAAATGCTTCGCGTGGTCACCAAGCAGTGGGACAGTGTGGAAATTGACGTGTTTGAAGGATTGCTGGTCGATTATGCCCGTACGCGCGGAGCAGCTGTGATCCTGAGAGGCATTCGGGCTATTTCCGACTATGAATTTGAATTGCAGATGGCCCTGATGAATCGCAAGTTGGAGCCGCGTCTGGAAACCGTCTTCATGCTCCCCAGCGAAGCTTACAGCTACCTGAGCGCCAAATTGGTCCGTGAGATCGCACATCTCCATGGGCCATTAACCGGGCTTGTTCCCAACTCAGTAGAGCAAAGACTGCGTCAGAAACTGTCCTGAATTTTTGCTAGCATGTATTCTCGATTGTATTTCCCTGCGATTTACTGAAAACTATTCTTACGTACCCTGCATCGTTCCGAGGAGAATCCGTGGAACTAACCAATCGCATCAACAGAATACAAATCTCACCCACCGCCGCCGTCATCAATGCCGCCGATCAACTGAAAGCTCAGGGTGTCGATGTAGCCGACTTTGGACCTGGAGAGCCGGACTTCCCCACTCCGGACCACATTAAAAAGGCAGCCATCAAGGCGATCGAAGAGAATCGCACCAAGTACACGGCAACGGCCGGCATCATGCCGCTGCGCGAGGCTATTGTGGCCTGGCACAAACGTGAACTGGGCTCGCAATACACGCCGAAGGAATGCGTAGTTAACGTCGGCGGCAAACATTCCATCTTCAACACGATTTGTGTTTTGATCCAGCATGGCGACGAAGTGATTCTCCCATCACCCTACTGGGTCAGCTTTCCAGACATCATCAAATACGCCGGCGGAACTCCGGTCATTGTGAAAACCACTCCCGAGAGCGGTTTCAGCCCCAAGGCCTCGGACATCGAGAAGGCCATTACGCCAAAAACAAAGATGGTGATCATCAATTCGCCGAGCAATCCCAGCGGCGGCGTGGTGGGCCCCGAGGAATTCGAACGTATTCTCGCCGTCTGCAAAAAGCACAACATCTGGTTGATGGGAGATGAATGCTATTCGCACTTCGTCTACGAACCCTACAAGCCGTTTTCGATTGCCAGCGCCAAGGACTCTAGAGAGAACCTCATCATAATCGGTTCGGTTTCCAAAACGTTTGCGATGACTGGCTGGAGACTTGGCTACACCTTGGGGCCGGAACCTCTGATCCAGGCAATCATTAAGATTCAGAGCCAGTCCACATCGAATCCGACGTCCATCGCACAATACGCGGCACTGGAAGCCATGCGTGGCACTATGGAAACCGTGCCGCCGATGCTGGCTGAGTACGCAAAACGCAGAACGCGAATCGTCGAGGGACTCCGCGCTATTCCCGGAATCACATGTGAATGGCCCGGCGGGGCTTTCTACGCCTTCCCGAATATCTCCTCACATCTTGGTGATGGGAAAAACGCGATTGCCAAGAGCTGCACGGAATTGTCCAAACTGCTTCTGGAAAAAGCTCACGTCGCGCTCGTGCCTGGTGAAGCGTTTGGGGCCCCGGGATTCCTGCGATTGTCGTACGCCACATCCATCGAGCGAATCGACGAGGGGCTACGTCGCCTGCAAAAGTTCTTCTCTCGTGCTGAAGCGGCCGCTTGAACGTGACGAAGCCCGTCCCATCACGGATCGAGCCGATCTTCAGCCCGCGTCTGTGGGGAGCGCGTTCGCTTGCGCCATACTTCCCGGACAAAACGAATTTGCAGGAACCCTTAGGAGAGGCATGGCTGACGAGCACCGATTCCCGTGTCGTCAACGGGCCATATGCTGGTAAATCCCTTGGAAAAAGCTGGCGCGGCATGCCCGTATCCTGGCGGGGCACGGCGTTATCCAGTTATCCCGAATTCCCAATCCTGACAAAATTCCTTTTTCCGACCGACAAACTCTCGATTCAGGTCCATCCGGACGATAAGTACGCGCAGAAGCACGAGTTGGCGGCGGGCGGCCGGGGCAAAACGGAGATGTGGCACATCGTTTCTTCACAACCCGGCGCCGAAATATTGTTTGGTTTGAAGACCGGAGTGACTCGGCAGGATTTTCTGAATGGCATTGCCAATGGCACTTTGGAAGATCTGCTCGCTCGCCAACCCGTCAAACCGGGAGATACGTATTTTGTTGCGCCTGGTACGCAGCATGCCCTGGGCGCTGGAATCGTGGTTTGCGAGGTGCAGGAATATTCGGACCTGACCTATCGTGTCTACGATTTTAATCGCGCCGATTCATCCGGGAAGCGGCGGGAACTTCATATTGAAAAGGCCATGGAAGTCACAAAGTTTGGCGAGCCGCCGCCGGGAAAACTAGCCCACCTCGCTCTAGAGACCTCCGACACGCAGAAATACCTGTTGGCTGCTTGCCCCTTTTTTGCGACAGAACGCTGGGATTGCAGCAAAAACACATCCCTAGAGAGTGATCCCGCACATTTTCAGCTGCTCATTATATTGGAGGGCAACGGCAAACTTCAGGAGGCCGAAACCACTTTCGAATATCGTATCGGACAAGCATGGTTCCTTCCTGCCTCTTTGCCGACGATAAGTTTGCGGCCAGAAAAGAACACGTCTCTTCTGCGCATTTTTCTTCCATCCATGGAGTCGTATCGGCATCAACTCCAGCAACAGGGACTTGATGAAGCTTCGCTCTCTCGGGTGTTGGTCGGCTAAACTTATGAAACAAGAGAACCTGAACATTCACGTAGTGATTCTAGCGGGTGGCCGCGGAACGCGTTTCTGGCCGCGCAGCCGCACCCGCACTCCGAAACAACTTCTTAATATCGTCGGCAAAGGCACCATGCTGCAGCAAACTGTCTCTCGCCTACATCCGCTGATCCCGATGGACCATGTTTGGAGCGTCACAAACCAAGAACAGAGCGCTGGTCTTCGGAAGCAACTTCCTAAGGCAGCGCGCAAACGTGTCCTTTCCGAACCCGTTGGGCGAAATACCACCGCAGCCATTGGCCTTGCCGCAATCCATGTTCGGCACGCCGCAAAAGGCGATGCATTGCTGGCTGTACTCCCCGCGGACCACTACATTGCCCAGCCGGAAGAGTACCGGAAGATTCTTCGCGTCGCGTTTGACGTTGCACGCGAACAAGGCCGGATGGTTGTACTCGGAATTCCCCCAACACGCCCCGACACGGGATTCGGTTATATCGAACGGGAAGGCGCGGCGCTTCCTTCCACAGAATTCCCCGTTTACATGGTGCGCAGATTTACGGAAAAACCTGCGATGGAAGTAGCAAAGGAATATATTGTTTCCGGAAATTATCATTGGAATGCCGGAATGTTCTTTTGGCGCGTATCAACGTTCCTGAACGCGTTGAAGGAATACCAGTCGAAAACGTATGAAGCGCTGGAAAAATTGGCAGGTCATATCGGAAGGAAAAGCTACGCCACCGCGCTAAAGAAGATATATCCGAAGCTGGAAAACATTTCGGTTGACTACACTATCCTGGAACGGGCTACCCAGCAGGCTGAGAAGCGTCGCGTATTCGTGATTCCGGCTGAAATCGGGTGGAGCGACATCGGCTCCTGGGCAGCTGTGTACGAATTGCTTGCAACACAGTCCGGTCAGAATATCCTGGGAGGCCCGGGAGAAACGCTTGATGCCGCAGGCAATTTATTGTGGAGTCCCAGCAAATTTGTTGCGGCCATCGGCGTTCATGATCTGATTCTGGTCGACACTCCGGATGCCCTGTTGATTTGTCCCCGTGACCGCGCGCAGGACGTGGGTAAAATCGTAAAAGCGCTCGAGGCACGCAAGCTGAAGAATCTGCTTTAGGCCACTTTGGATGGCTGCGAGTCTCTCGATTCTATCGGCTGTTTTTGTTCGGCCGATAACGGCCTTCGCGTATACTTTTAAACAATGAACACGATCAAATTTGGCACAGACGGCTGGCGAGGCATCATTGCCGATGATTTCACCTTTGAAAACGCACGTATTGTGGCGCTGGCCCTTGCTCGCTATGTCGTCCGCAGCGAGGATCCCCGAAAAGGCGTAATCGTCGGTTACGACCACCGCTTCGGGGCGGACCGAGTCGCCGCAGCTGTAGCTGAGGTGATCAGTTCCAGCGGAACTCCCGTGTGGCTGACGGATAAACCCTGTCCAACACCAGCCGTATCCCTGCTTGTGCGTCAACGGAAAGCTGCAGGCGGCGTTATGATCACCGCCAGCCACAATCCCTATCAATGGAATGGAATCAAGTACAAGGCTAGCTACGGGAGTAGCGCATTGCCCGCAATCGTGGCCCAAATCGAGAGCGAACTTGCCGTGGTGCTGGCGTCGAACGTTGCACCTCTCCCTCCGCGGAGAGATCTGGTGCACTCCCTTGAACCTCGCGCGCCCTACCTGGATACCGTCGAGAGATTAATCGACTGGCAACGGCTGCGCGATTCTAAATTTCGTTTCGTTATTGACGTGATGCATGGATCTGCTGCCGGATTATTGTTTGCGCTATTCACACGGAATGGCGTCCCTTGTGAGGAAATTCGTGGCCTTCGCGATCCCAGGTTCGGTGGAGTTCATCCGGAACCCATAGAGCCGCACATCAACGCGCTCCGAGAGGCTGTGCTTGCCGGCAAATTCGACGCCGGCTTAGCCGCCGACGGGGACGGTGATCGCATCGGCGCTATCGATCGCGATGGCACATTCGTCAATCCTCACCAGATATTCGCCTTGAAGGCATGGCATCTGATTGGCACGCGCGAGCTTCCTGGGGAGATCGCCAAAACATTTTCGGTTACAAAACTGATCGACAAGATCGCTGCAAAGTATGGCCGCAAACTTCACGAGGTGCCCATAGGCTTCAAATACATCTGCGAGCTGATGCTGGAGCAGAATATTTTAATCGGCGGAGAAGAGAGCGGCGGCATTGGCACGAGTCTGTATCTCCCCGAGCGTGATGCCACCGTATCGGCTCTGCTTCTAGCTGAACTGATGGCGTGGCACCGAAAAACACTGGGGGAATTGCTTCACATCTTGCACGCAGAATTTGGGCAGTATCACTACGGGCGCGTGGACCTCGACCTTAGACCTGGGCAAAAGGAGAAGGCCATCGCCCATTTTTCAAATTTAAGATTCGCCAAGCTTCTCGATTGGCCCGTGGCTCGCCGCGAGGATATGGATGGCATCAAGCTGTACCTGGGAGAGATCGGCTGGGTCATGGTTCGTGCATCAGGTACGGAGAATCTTCTTCGCGTTTACTCGGAAACGAACGATCCGGCAAAAACGCGGCGTGTGTTGCAGGCTGTATCAGAAATCGTTCATGCTCTGTAGAGGGTCCTCATGGAAACCGTAAGCCTGAAAGACAAGTTTGCCAGGTTCAGTGATTACTGCAATCCGCGGGTCATTGGCGAAGTGAACGACTGCGCCGTGAAGGCCGTAAAACTGAAGGGTGAGTTTATCTGGCATCACCACGACAACGAGGATGAACTGTTTTTAGTGGTAAAAGGAACACTGCGGATGAAATTCCGCGACCGCGAAGCCATCGTGCGCGAAGGGGAATTTGTGATTGTACCGCGCGGCGTGGAACACCTTCCCGTAGCGGACGAAGAAGTCCACATCGTTTTGATCGAGCCAAAATCTACACTGAACACAGGAAATGTAGTCAATGAAAGGACTGTCAGCGAGCTTGAGCGACTCTAGTTTGTCTGCTGCCAGGAGTTGATCAGAAATCTTATGAATCATCGATTCTACACACTGGATGTTTTCACTACCACGCGATTTCAGGGTAATCCGCTCGCCGTCATCACCGATGGTGACGGCTTATCAAACGATCAGATGTTGGCCATTGCCCGCGAAATGAACCTTTCGGAAACAGTTTTCGTGCAAAAACCGACTGATGACCGTGCGCTAGCCCGCCTGCGCATTTTCACCACAAAGGAAGAGCTGAAACTTGCTGGGCATCCAGTGATCGGAACTTGGTTCTTGCTTGCCGAGCTCGGTGTCGTGCCAGCGCAGGAAGGCGGCGTTCACATCATGCAGCAGACCGGCGCCGGTATTTTGCCTGTGGAGATCAGGTTCAAGGATGGTCGTCCGCAGCGCGTCACCATGACGCAGAAAGAAGCAGCGTTTAAGCCATCTAAAATTAGCAAAAAGCATCTGGCTGCAGCCCTCGGCCTCTCGCCCAAGGATTTCGACAACGACCTCGAACCTGAATTTGTCTCCACCGGAATTTTTAACCTTATGGTGCCACTGAGAAATCGTTCCGCGCTGGCGAAAATCCAGTTGAACATGGTGGAACTGGCGAGACTATTCGGCAAACAGGGTGCTCTGGCGTACTGCTTCGCTTTAGGAAACGGCAACAGCGCTTTTGCAAGAGGCATGATGCCGTGGGAGCTCTATGAAGACGCCGCGACGGGATCGGCTGCCGGCTCACTCGGCGCTTATTTAGTGAAATACGGAAGACTAGGCGCTGGGCATACACTGAATATTTCACAGGGTGTCGAGATGGGACGGCCCAGCCAGATTGAAATAGAGGTAACGAAGGCAGGGAAGAAACTCACTCCCCGCGTTAGCGGCGCCGCCGTAAAAGTTTTTGAAGGAGTCATTCGCTTCTAGCGCCGTTCTGCGGTCGAGTGGCAGCGCCACGCGGACTTCATTTCTGGATCGTTGATTTGCGGTACGCGTCGAGTATGCCGTTAACGAATCCTCCCGCTTCATCCGAGGAATATTTCTTGGCCAGATCGACGGCTTCGTTGATCACAACCTTGGCGGGTGTATCGGTCGCGCGCATCTCATGAATCGCCAAACGCAATATGGACCGATCGATTGCCGCCAAACGCTCCAACCGCCAATTCTCTGCGAACTTCGTTATCAGTTCATCCAGAGCAGGTGCGTCGTGAGAGGCACCTTCAAATAATTGGTTTGCAAACATGCGGGTTTGCTCCGCGGCTTTTGCGCCCTTCCAGAATTTCACTTCCAGCTTGCGGGCATCCTGCTCGCTCATGTCCCACTGAAACAGCATTTGCATAGCGAATTCACGCGCTTTGGATCTTAGGGACAATTTATTTACGCCGCCTTCTTGCAGGAGCCTCTGGCTTCGTTGCCATGCGCAATTTATTCGACAGCTGCGCCATTTCCACCGCTCCCAGCCCTGCCTCGAACCCTTTGTTTCCGCCCTTCAAACCTGCCCGGTCAATGGCTTGTTCCAGCGTATCGCAGGTCAGTACGCAAAAAAGAATCGGCACTCCAGTATCCAACTGAGCGAGCTGTAAGCCACGCGCCGTTTCCGAGCAGACATAGTCGTAGTGCGCTGTTTCTCCTCGAATAATGCAGCCAATGGCGATCAGCGCATCGTAGCGCCCGCCAGCCGCAAGCTTCTTCGCTGTAATTGGCAATTCGAACGAACCTGGAACATGAATCGTGTAGACATCTTTGCTGCTGGCGCCTGCCCGAGCAAGCGCATCTATCGCTCCCTGAAGCAATCTCTCGGTAATGAAACTGTTAAAGCGACTAACAATGATGCCGAATCGTAAACCTTCGGCGCCAAGTCCTCCCTGAATCGAATTGGGATTTAGTGTTTGCTTCGTCGCCATTGTTATTTGCCTTTAAAATTCGCGGGGCGCTTCTCTAGAAATGCTTTGGTACCTTCGCGCATATCTTCTGTCGCGCAACACACGCCAAACAAGGTCGCCTCCAGGAATAATCCTTCTTCCTGCGGCATCTCGCTTCCCCGCTCAATTGCTTCCATGCAGTATTTCACGGCCAGCGGAGCTTTCTCGATAATCTTTTTGGCCATAGCCTCTGCCGCAGACATCAACTCCGCAGGTTCGTACACATGATTCACTAGCCCGATGCGTTGCGCCTCTTCCGCCGAGATCATTTCGCCGGTTAAACATAGTTCATGGGCGGTACCTTTGCCGCAAAGACGCGCAAGCCTCTGCGAGCCGCCGTAACCCGGCAGGATTCCCAGCTTCACCTCAGGTTGGCCGAGCTTAGCGTTTTTGCTGGCCAGGCGGATCGAACACGAAAGAGCACATTCACAGCCTCCACCAAGTGCGAATCCATTGATCGCGCAAATCGATGGTTTGCCCATCGTCTCCAGCAGGTGAAATACGCCTTGCCCAAACAATGAAAACTCTTTGCCACCAACAGGCGTTTGTTGTGCCAGTTCGTTGATGTCTGCTCCGGCTACAAATGCCTTCTCTCCTGCGCCAGTAATAACCAACACGCGAACGGAGGAATCATCACGCGCGTCCAACAGAATCGCCTGCAATTCCTCAATCGTCTTTCGGTTCAGCGCATTCAGCACCTTTGGGCGGTTGAAGGTGATGTAGGCGATCCCATCTTTCTTTTCGTACAGAAGATTCTCGTAGGCCATTCTATCCCTCACAATTCCATCGGCTTTGGATTTGCCGGATCCGCATAGTCGTAGAATCCGCGGCCCGTTTTCTTTCCGTGCCACCCGGCCAGCACCATGCGCTTCAACAGCGGGGGTGATGCAAATCGCTTTTCTTTGAACTCATCGAACATAATCTGCGAAATGTAGTAGGTCGTATCCAGCCCGACAAAATCCAGTAACGTGAATGGGCCCATGGGATAGCCGCAGCCCAGTTTCATGGAATTGTCGATGTCCACGATCGAACCGGCGCCCTCTTCGAGGGCTCGGATCGCATCAAGCAGGTAGGGCACCAGCAAGCGATTTACAATGAAACCGCCGCTGTCATTCGCGCGCACGGGTGTCTTACCCAGCTTGGCGCCGAACGATACCATCTGCTCGTACACGTCAGGATTGGTAGCGATGGTTCGTACCACTTCGACCAGCTTCATGATCGGCACGGGGTTGAAGAAGTGGAGCCCGACAAATCGTTGCGGGCGTTTGGTTGAGGCCGCGATCTCCGTGATGGTCAGCGAAGATGTATTGCTGGCAAAAATGGTTTCCGCCGGACAGAGTCCATCCAATTCCGCAAACAATTCACGCTTGGCCGGAAGCTTCTCGATAATCGCTTCCACAATGACGTCGCAATCTTTCAAATCCTGGAGCGATGTTGTGCCATGCAAGCGGCCGCGTATTTCGGTCTTAGCCGACTCCGTGATTGTGCCCTTTTCCACCAGACGGGCCAGATTCTTCTCGATTCCCTTCAGTCCTTTTTCCAGCAATTCGGGAGTGACTTCGCGAACCACTGTCGTGAACCCCGATTGCGCGCTCACCTGCGCAATTCCGGCACCCATCAGCCCACACCCCACAACGCCAACCTTCTGTATCGCCATGCTCGTTCCTTAACTTCGCGGATTCATTTCAATATGGCGGGAAATACCACCTGACAGAGTGTATCAAAGACCGGCGCGCTTAGTTTGCGATCGCTTCCACAATCATCGCGATTCCCTGCCCACCGCCGATGCAGGCCGTCGCCATGCCGTAGCGAAGATTCTTGCGGCGCAATTCGTTCAGCACCGTAATTAATAGACGCGTTCCCGAAGCTCCCAGCGGGTGCCCCAGCGCGATCGCGCCACCGTTCACGTTGGTTTTGTCGCGATTCAGGCCCAGCTCTTTTTCCACCGACAAGTATTGCGAGGCGAACGCTTCATTCACTTCCACGCGGTCGATTTGCTCAAGTTTCATCCCCGCCAATTGCAGCGCTCTACGCGTGGAGGGCACCGGCCCAATTCCCATGATGCTCGGATCCACTCCCGCCACTGCCCAAGAGACAATACGCCCAATCGGCTTCAATCCACGGTCTCGTGCGATTCTCTCCTTGGTCACAACTACTGCCGCAGCACCATCGACGATGCCGCTGGCGTTCCCCGCGGTCACCATTCCATCCTTCTTGAACGAAGACGGAAGTCTTTCGAGCGTTTCCATCGTAGTTTCCGGCCGTCGATGATCGTCCTCGCTCACTAGTATCGATTTCCTGCCTTGCTTCACTTCAACAGGAACAATCTCCTCCTTGAAATAGCCGGCTTTGTGGGCAGCTTCCGCAGCCTGCTGGCTTCGCAACGCATACGAGTCCGAATCTTCTCGCGTGATGCCCGTCTGGTCCGCCAGTTTCTCCGCGGTCAATGCCATCGGCAGCCCACAGTAAGTGTCCGTCAAACCCACAAACAAGAAATCTTCCAGCACTCCGCCGCCCAGCTTCAGCCCGGTGCGTGCGCCGCGAATTACAAACGGCGCCTGCGTCATGTTCTCCATTCCACCCGCCAACACGATATCCGCTTCGCCCAGCAGGATCCGCTGCGCAGCTTGTATCACGGCCTCAATTCCCGATCCGCAGAGTCTATTCACCGTCACTGCCGGAGTTTCTATCTTCAACCCCGACTTTAGCCCAACATGTCGCGCCCCATAGATCGCATCAGAACTCGTCTGCAGAACGTTGCCAAATATCGCGTGGCCAATCTCCACTGGGTCGACGCCCGATCGCTCAATCGCCGCCTTTGATGCATGCGCGCCCAGTTCAATTGCCGACACTTCCGAAAAACTCCCGGTATAACGCGCCATTGGCGTGCGTGCTCCGGCTACGATCACGATATCTGTTGGAAACATTTTGCCTCGCTTGATGGATGATTCAGATGAGATGCTCGGGCCAACTCCAATGTCGAGTGCCTACGAATTCCCTCAGCATGCCTTGCCACTACGTCCGTCGTTCTTCCGCCACCACTGTGTCGCCGCCGCGTTTTCGCGCTTCTTCCATGCTGAATTCGGCGCGGTTAATCAGGTCCGTAACAATATCCTCACTGTCGTATTCCGCTTTTGCAACCGCTTCCACAATTCCCGCACTCAGGGTAACCTGCGTCGAGTCCCATGGAGGTCTTACCCCTGCAGCGGCCCGCCGGAGCTTATCCACCAGGTTTGATGCGCCTGTCAGCGAAGTGTCTGGCAGAATAAACGCCAGCGCCCACGAAGTGTATTTCACGGCCATGTCGTTTTGCCGGACCATTGGCTGCAGCGATCGCGCCAGTTGTTCCAGGAATTTTTCCAACGGAACTTCTCCCTGTTGTCGCAGCATTTCCGCTCCGCGGTCGATCTGCAGCACGGCCAGCGAGAGCGCCGTGCCTTGTGTGCGCGCGCGGTCCGCCTCATTCAGCAGGCAGCCCACATACGAAGTCCGGCTCAGCAATCCAGAGCGATCATCAGAAACGCCCATGCGGCGCACCAGTGAGCGTAAACGAGTGTGGCTGACACTCATCAGCATCTGATCGCCGATGGCTTGCAGGAAATAGGTTTCGTTCGGCCTCCACGCGTGTGGCGCATTGTGGCCGATGATCAGCATCCCGGCGGGACTCTGCGTCTCCTTATCCGTAATGGTTACGCCGAGCGCGGTTTGCAGTCCCAGTTCCGAAAGAATCGATCCCTCGCTGGCATCGACAACCAGGCCGCCCAACTCGTCGGGCACTGCCTTTTCCACCTGCGCCAACAGAAAAACGACTTGTGCCCCGGGCGCCGGCTTCAAAGTTTGCACCGTAAATTCAGCGGCGATCTCCGGCGGACGCCCCGGCGCTCCAATGACTGCCAGCGTGCGGGCGGCTTTCAAATAAGCTCCCACTTCGCTGACTGTCGTGTTCAGCATGGCGCGCGGTGTCTGTTGCCGGAAGATCTTCTGGTTGATCTCGGAAATTTTTGTCAGGTCGCGCAACGTATCGGCAGTGTACGTTCCGGTGCGCCCCGTTGGTCCTTGTGGCTTTGCCTCTACCACAGGTATCCCAGCCGCAGGGGCATGCTTGGGTCCGGATTCGGGTTTCGACTGGCTTTTCGGCCACCAGTTCGCCATCTGGTAAAGATTCTGCAGCCGGGGGTTCCGCTCTTCTTCACCCGGAAACATTGCCGCGATTTTCTGTAAGCGTTCCACGGCTTTGGTCAGCAATGAGTACTGTAGAAAAATTTCGGTCTGTACGATCAGGTCGTCCAGCGCCTGCATTTTGCGGCCTTCTTCGCTGACCGGCGGGGCTTCGGCCACGTCCTGCGACGAAACAATCTTGGGAGGTGCGGAACCCGTGGTGACAGTCGCCGTTTTGGCCATCCGCGCCGTAATGCGGCTCAAAAACCCTTCGTCAGCATGACCGCGAAGCTTTTCCACGCGCGCCTGATTGCGATGATCATACGCGTCGATGTCCACCAGCCGTTCGAGGATCTCGCAGGCCTTCTGAAAACTTCCGGAATTGAAGTTTGCGTCAAACAGCATGATCAGTACTTCGAAATATTGTGATTCACGGTTCAACTCGCTATACAGTGCAGCCCAGAATTCCAGGATGGGCAATGACTCCGGATGTTTCGCTCCCAGCGCTTCCACCTGACTGGTGAATTCGCCCGGCTTCTTATCCGCAAACATGCGCCGCTTCAGGGTCTGCAGGATTTCCACGGACTTGTTGTCCTGCCCCGCATCGGAATAAGCATCGGCCAGGTCGAATAACCGTGTCACACCCTCATTTTTTTCACGCAGCAATTTTTCCAGGATGCCCCGCGCACGATCAAGCTGGCCAGCTTGCCGCAGGGCATCCGCAAAGGTATCCAGAAATGCAACGTCACTCTCGGTAGGAGCAAACGGCTCCAGCAGCGCTGCCGCTTCCGCCGATTCGCCGTTGCGCAACTTTGCCTCGGCATACAGCAGCGCCACGCTGCGTTCTTGCGGTGCCAGACTATACGCGCGTCCGAAAAGTCTCAATGCTTCCTGCGGAGCTCCACCCGTGCCGGCAATCGTGCCGGCGCGCAGAAACGATCGCGCCGCCAAGGCATTCTTGCCGATCTGCGCCGCGGCTTCCGCCACGCGCATCTGCTTGGCCATATTGTCGGGATCAAGCTGTGCCGTGCGTTCCCAGCAAAATAGAGCGTCTTCGCCCCTGCCTGCTTCGCTAAACATCTCCGCGGCTTTGGTGTATTGCTCGATTGCCTCGTCAGGATGATTCTGCTTCTGTTGCAGGAAGGCATAACGCGCGATGCGTTCGGGAGGCTGTACGGTCGCGGAGTTGCGCAGAAAACGGTTGAAGATTGCCAGCGCTTTTGTCTCGTCTTTTGGCTCGATCAGCAGGTCAAACAAGTAGCCGTAATAAACGGCGGCGCGATCCGGCAGGTCCACACGGGTATACAGGTCGCCCAGCGCCTGCGTCGCCTCTTGATGCTGCGGCGCTTCGTGCAGCACAGACTGGTACGCTTCAATCGCATCCTCGACGCGATTCTTCTCCAGGAATTTCTTCGCGCGTTCCAGTTGCTTGTTGACGTCTGCGGCCATCGGCTCGATATGCCTTCGTTTATATGTTTATTGTTGGAAGCAACGGGTTCCCGGGCGACGTAAACCCATCTTCCACTATACCGCCGTCGATTGGCAGGGCAAATTCGGAGTGAGGTCCAGATGGGAATCTGCTACGTGGGTTTGCGCCCGCAAGTGATAACCTCCGTTTCAAACTTAGAGGATCAGTAGTTGGTTGACCTATAGGCTTTGGGAGTCGAAATCGCTCCTCTTTCTCGGTCCAGGCTGCAATTAGTCAGATCTTCAGCGTGAGCATCGCCAGATCCTTTCCCGTGATTTGCAAAAGTGTTTTGAGACCCACCTCAAGATTCATCCTGAGTGCTAACCCGACTCCAGCTGACGCTATCCTGCCACTTATGGCAAACTAGAGGTTTACACGGTGGGCATTCTGCCCGGTGAGCACGTTTACCGCGCACTTGCCGCCGTCAAACTGCAACTCACACCCTCAGGTCAATCCTGGTGGAACTGGAAGCGCATGGACCCGAAGTTCATACGGAATTTCTGCATTATCGCGCATATCGATCACGGCAAGTCCACGCTGGCAGACCGCCTGCTCGAGATGACCGGCGCCCTCTCGCAGCGCGAGATGCACGAGCAGGTGCTCGACTCCATGGACCTGGAGCGTGAGCGCGGCATCACCATCAAAGCCAAGAGCATCCGCCTCCATTACAAAGCAAAAGACGGCAATACCTATCGCCTGAACCTGATCGATACGCCGGGCCACGTCGATTTCTCCTATGAAGTTTCGCGCGCGCTTTCCGCTTGTGAAGGTGCTCTGCTCGTTGTCGACGCCAGCCAAGGAGTTGAAGCGCAAACGGTCGCCAACACCTTTCTCGCCGCTTCGCACAACCTCACCATCCTTCCGGTGATCAACAAAATAGATTTGCCCGCCGCGCAGCCCGATTTCGTCAAGGAACAGATCGAAAGCGTTCTGGCCATTCCCGCCGGTGATGCCTTGATGATCAGCGCCAAAAGCGGCATCGGCGTGGAAGACGTGCTGGAAGCGATCGTGAATCGCGTTCCTCCGCCCAAGGGCAACGCGCAGAATCCTTTTCAGGCGCTGGTGTTCGACTCCTGGTTCGACATCTATCGTGGCGCCGTGGTCCTCGTCCGGGTGATGGAAGGCCGCATCACCCAGCGCATGAAGGTTCGCCTGGTGGCCACCGACGAAGTTTATGAAGTGGAACAGCTCGGCACGCTCACGCCTAAACCGATCGCGCTGGAAGAACTGGAAGCTGGTGATGTCGGCTTCATCGTCGCCAACATCAAGCGGGTAGCCGACGCGCGCATGGGCGATACCGTCACCGAAGCGGCGCGCCCCGCTCCCGCGCTTCCCGGATTTGAAGCCATCAAGCCGATGGTCTTTGCCGGAATCTTTCCTGTGCTCGCCGATGAGTACGAGCCGCTGCGTGATGCGCTTGGCAAGTTGCAGTTGAACGATGCCGCCTTCTTTTACGAGCCGGAGAATTCTGTCGCCTTGGGTTTCGGCTTTCGTTGCGGCTTCCTGGGTCTATTGCACCTCGAAATCGTGCAGGAACGCCTGGAGCGCGAATTCGGCTTGAATCTGATTACCACCGCCCCCAGCGTACGCTACCGCATCACCCGCGTCGGCGGCGACGTCATGGAGGTCGACAGCCCCGCGAAATTTCCGAATCCAAGCGACATCGAGAAGATCGAAGAGCCGATCATCACCGCCATGATCATCACCAACGACGATTCCGTTGGCGGCATCCTGCAGCTTTGCCAAGACAAGCGCGGCACGCAGAAAAACTTCGAGTACCTCTCGCCCACCCGCGTGATGCTCACTTACGAACTCCCGCTCAATGAAATCGTGTTGGATTTCTATGATCGCCTGAAGAGCGTTTCGCGCGGATACGCCTCGCTGGATTACCATCTGGCGGGTTACGTCGAAGCCGACCTGATTAAGCTGGATATTTTGGTCGGCGGCGAACCGGTCGATGCGCTGGCGTTGATCATTCACCGCGAATTTTCCGTCGAACGTGGCCGCGAACTCGTAACGCGCCTGCGTAAGCTGATTCCCCGCCAGATGTTTGAAGTGCCTATCCAGGCTGCCATAGGCAGCAGAGTGATTGCCAGAGAAACCGTAGCCGCCATCCGCAAAAACGTGCTCGCCAAGTGCTACGGCGGAGACATCTCCCGTAAACGCAAACTCCTCGAAAAACAAAAAGAAGGCAAAAAACGCATGAAGCGTGTTGGCCAGGTAGACATTCCGCAGGAAGCGTTCCTGGCGGTCCTGAAAGTAGACGGCGGCGACGAAGACTAGCTTCGGCCAGGCTACCCATAAGCAGGTTGCTAGTAGGGGATCGGCGCTTTAGCCTCCGAGGAATCCGATCGCGCTTCCATTATTCTTTTCCCTTCACTTCGGTTCCAAGCCTTCCCTTATGAAGTTGGATCGACACTTGCTCCCCAATAGCAACCTGGTTGGCGTCGCTCAACACATTCCCCGCACCATCCGTCGCTATCGCGTAGCCGCGCTCCAAAACCTTCAACGGGCCGCGTTCCTGCAATTGCAGCGTGAGTCGCTCCCAGCGCTCCCGCTTCGCCCGCAGCATTCGGTCTGCGCGTGTCCCCAGATCGCTGCTCCGCTTTTCCAGTCGCAAGCGCAGCGCCGCAATCTTCATCCGAAAATCAAACGACGCAATCTTCAAGTGCGCCGCAGTGAACCGCTTGCGAGACTGTTCCAGTCGCGCACGCAGTCCATGTGCCACGCGAGCCGTAAGATCGTCCGCTTGCTGCCGCCGTTGCCGCAACAGATCATGTGGCCTGCGAAATCCCGGACGCCCCAATAGCGCATGCACGCGGCCGTTCAACTCCATGATGCGATATCGCATCAAAGTCGCGAGGTCCGCCTGCAAATCCGAAACATGATTGTCGAACTCGCGCCGGGTATTTACCACCAATTCCGCCGCGGCCGACGGTGTAGAAGCGCGGACGTCCGCAACGAAATCGGTAATCGTGAAATCGGTTTCGTGTCCCACCCCCGAAATCACAGGAATGGCACACGCCACAATCGCCCGTGCCACAATCTCTTCATTAAAGGCCCACAAATCCTCCATCGAGCCGCCGCCCCGCACCAGTAGCACCACATCCGCCGCCTCATTCTTGTGAAAATAGCGCAACGCCTCAACGATCTCCGGTGCAGCTTCTCCTCCCTGTACACGCACGGGATAGAGCGTAAGATGCACGTTTGGAAAGCGCCTCGTTAGGATGCGCACCACATCACGCACCGCCGCTCCCGTGGGAGAAGTAATCAACCCTACTCGGCTGGGTAGCATCGGCAACGACTTCTTCCGCAGCGCGTCGAACAGTCCTTCGTCTTCCAGCCTCTTTTTCAACTGCTCGAAGGCCAGTTGCAGTGCGCCGCGCCCCAGCGGTTCCATCGAGTCCACATAAATCTGATATTCCCCGCGCGCTTCGTAGACACTGATTGAGCCGCGCACGGTAACCTTCAATCCGTCTTCCGGGCGGAACTTCATACCGTGCTGCTGGTTTTTGAAAAACACGCACCGAATCTGCGCCTTCTCGTCCTTCAGTGTGAAATAGATGTGCCCTGAAGCCGCTGGACGGCAGTTAGAAATTTCGCCTTGCACGGTCGTGTCGGTAAAATTTTTGGCCAGCAGGTCGCGAATGCGCGCAGTTAGATCGCTGACGCTGTAGATGCGCCGTTCGGGTTGCAGATTAAATTGCAGTTGCGTGGTGTCCATGTCCTCGGTGCGCCAGCTAGAATCTTACCGCACAAGGACCGAGTTGCTACTCTTCTTCGTTTTCGCCCATCTGCATCGTGAGGTAGCGCTCGTAACCCAGTTCGGAAATCATGTGCATTTGAGCTTCCAGCCAGTCCACGTGCCCCTCTTCATCCTTCAGCAGCGTCACAAATAAATCGCGCGAACCATTGTCTTTTTCCGCCACGGCCACTTGAATCGCCGCGTTGTAATCCTTCACTGCGCCAAGCTCAAGGTCAAGATCACTTTGCAGCATTTCCTTCACATTCTTGCCAACCGTCAATTCCAGCGGCTTCATTGTCGGCGAACCATCCAGAAATAGTACGCGTTCCATCAGAACTTCCGCGTGCTTCATTTCGCCAATCGACTGTTTCTTGATGAATTCCGCCAGTTTTTCGTAGCCCCAATTTTCGTACATCTCCGCGTGCAGAAAATATTGATTGATTGCGGTGAGTTCTTCGCGCAGTGCCTTATTCAGTTCTTCGATGACCTTCGCTGAGCCTTTCATTATGAGAGTCCTCCTTGGAAGCAGGGAGTGTAGCGCAAATGCCTAGGCCACGATAGTGATACAAGACACAGTAGCGATTGATTCGAACTCTGCAGAAGCTATCGCCTGAATCTGGCGATAATCCACAAAAGCAGGGAAAGACCAACGCTTAACAGGATGCTCGTTACGATCGGAAAATAGATGGTTGTGTTTTCGCCCTTGTGAACGATGTCGCCGGGCAAGCGACCAAATCGAAACGGCAATCGTCCGCCCAGGAAAAAGAATCCACCAACCAGCAACAGGCAGCCGCCAAGGACCATCAGCGCGCGCCCGAGTTCGCGAAGGGAATCCACTCTCTAATCAACCGTCAGGCGGCCACGGAAATGCGGCGCATCAGGTCCTTCTGCTCGTCGATCGATTCCGCACCGATCGTAAACGCATCCAGCAGATCCATGCCCAGCGCGTAGCGAATCGCTTCGTCCTGTTTGGTACGCAGTGCACCTTGGCCAAGAATCTTCATACCCACTACAGCTTTGCCCGAAGAACGCATCTGCTTCAGAACGCTACCCACCGTTTCGGGGTCCGCGTCCATCACCGCGCCAAGCGGATTCATGCGCGCCAAATCCACTTCCACCCACGGGGAAGCTGCCGCCGCTCGCAGAGCTTCAATCGAGTGACATGAGCACCCATGCGCGCGAATAATCCCCTTTTCTTTCGCCTCGGACAGAGCATCCATCGCTCCGCGATAGCGCGTGGTCCAATCGGATTCTGTCACGCAGTGCATCAGTACGATATCAATGTGGTCGGTGCCCAGTTCGCGCCGGAAGCGGTCCAGGTCCGCGCGCATTCCCGCAGCGTCCCTCGCCCACGACTTCGTTAGCAGCGTCACTTTGCTCCGATCAACGTGCTTCAACGCGTCGGCCACGTGCGGGTGACTGCCGTAAGAATCGGCCGCATCAAAAAAACGCAATCCGTTGTCGTAGCCGTTCTGCAGCAGGCGAGACAATCCGTCCACTCCCAGCGCCGTTTGGTGAGAGTGCCCGCCGGATCCAACCGTGCCGGTACCCATCGCCAGCCGCGATGTCTGAATTCCGGTTTTACCCAGTGTCACAACATCCGCTGCCGAATACTTCTGCGCGAGCGGAATCATTGCTGCCAACCTCGCAGCCATGGCTTTCGCGCCAAACAGGATTGCCCCTGCAGCTAAACTGGCATTATGGACGAATTCGCGACGGGTAATATGAAACATGGCGACCTCCTGGAGCGGAAGGGCTTGGAACTTCTAGTATGCGCCCATCGATACAAGAAAAAGAAGCCGGACTTTTGTCCGGCTCTTGGAAGTCTGCGTTCGAACCTCGTGGGTCGGGTCTTTAGATCAGTTCCAACCCCGAGAAGAAATATCCAATCTCAAATGCTGCCGTCTCCGGAGCGTCCGAGCCATGCGTGCAATTCGTTCCGATGCTCGTGCCCAGGTCGTGGCGAATCGTGCCGGGCGCGGCTTTCTTCGGATCGGTTGCCCCCATGGTGTCGCGCCACTTGGCGATGGCTCCGTCAGCCTCCAGCACCAATGCAAAGATCTTGCCTGAACTCATGAAATCCGTCAGTTCACCAAAAAAGGGCCGTGCTTCATGCACCGCGTAGAAGCCACCGGCCTCTTCCTTCGTCAGGCGCATACTCTTCACCGCGACAATCTTGAAACCCGCCTTGTGGATGCGCGACAAAATCTCTCCCTGCTGACCAGCCGCCACCGCATCCGGCTTAATAATCGCAAATGTACGTTCGATAGACACTGAAAGCTCCTTGAGAAGTAATAAAGCGAAGAAGTAACGATTTCCTGTTCTAAAATTTCATTATTTTTTGTTTTCTTTACTTCTTTAGCGCTGCCGCAACCGTCGATCCCAAATCCGCAGGTGTCTCCACCGTGCGAATTCCGGCAGCATTCATTGCCGCGTATTTATTTTTGGCAGTGCCTTGACCACCGCTGATGATAGCGCCGGCATGTCCCATCCGTCGTCCCGGAGGCGCGGTCTGTCCCGCGATGAACCCCACCACGGGCTTCTTCACGTTGAGCTTAATCCACTCGGAAGCGCGTTCTTCCGCATTGCCACCAATCTCTCCGATCAGCACAATCGCGTGCGTATCCGGATCGTCGTTAAACATCTTGATGGAATCCAGGAACGTGGTGCCAATGATCGGGTCACCACCAATGCCGATGCACGTAGATTGCCCGATTCCCAATTGCGTCAATTGATGCACTGCCTCATATGTCAAGGTTCCGCTGCGGCTCACAACTCCGACATTCCCCTGCTTGTGAATGCGGCCCGGCATGATGCCGATCTTGCATTTACCCGGTGAAATAATTCCCGGACAATTCGGCCCAATCAGTCGCGTCTTAGTTCCGCGCAAAACCTCAGCCACGCGGACCATATCCATGGCAGGAATGCCTTCCGTGATGCAAACCACCAAAGGCACCTTCGCATCAGCGGCTTCCAGGATGGCGTCAGCGGAATACGGTGGCGGCACGAAAATCACCGTGGCGTCCGCGCCGGTGGCCTTCACACCTTCGGCCACCGTGTTGAATACTGGCCGCTCCAGATGCTTCGTTCCACCCTTGCCGGGCGTCACTCCGCCCACGACATTGGTTCCGTACTCAATCATTTTTTGCGCGTGGAACGTGCCTTCGCGCCCCGTGAAACCCTGTACCAGCAATCGTGTTTTTTCGTTTACCAGGACGCTCATCGCGCACCTCCTGCCAAGGCCACGACCTTTTGCGCGCCGTCCTTCATTCCATCCGCAATCGTAAAGTTCAATCCGCTCTCCCGCAAAATCTGTTGACCGCGTTCCACGTTGGTTCCTTCCATCCGCACAACTACCGGCACCTTTACGTGCAGGTCCTTCGCGGCGGCAACCACGCCGGTAGCCAGCACGTCGCAGCGCAGAATGCCTCCAAAGATGTTGATAAAGACCGCCTTCACGGCAGGGTCGCTCAACAAAATGCCGAATGCGTTCTTCACCTGATCCGCCGAGGCGCCTCCGCCCACGTCAAGGAAATTAGCCGGAGAGCCTCCCGCATACTTGATGATGTCCATGGTGGCCATCGCCAAACCCGCACCGTTCACCATGCAGGCCACGGTCCCATCCAGCTTGATGTAGTTCAACCCGTACTTCGAGGCTTCTACTTCCAGTGGATCCTCTTCATCCAGGTCGCGCAATTCGCGCAAATCTTTGTGACGGAACAGCGCGTTATCATCAAACGTCATTTTCGCGTCGAGCGCGACAAGCTTCCCGTCACCGGTAATCACGCACGGATTGATTTCCACCATCGACGCGTCCGTATCCATGAACGCACGATAGAGCGCCATGAAGAACGGTGTTGCTGCCGTGGCCTGCTCGCCCGTCATTCCCAATCTGAAGGCGATCTTACGTGCTTGAAACGCCTGCAAACCAACAGCAGGGTGAATGTGTTCCCGCAAAATCGCGTCTGGATTTTCTCTTGCGACCTGTTCGATTTCCATGCCGCCCGACCCGCTGGCGATAAACACAGGCCGTTCCGTTTCCCGGTCAATCAGCAGTCCGAGATACAATTCGCGCTTGATATCCAATCCCTCTTCAATCAGCAACCTCTTCACAATTCGTCCCTGCGGGCCGGTCTGTACGGTCACCAGATTCATTCCCAAAATCTGCGAGGCGATTTCTGCAGCTTCGTCCGCCGAGCGTGCCAGCTTTACACCGCCGCCTTTGCCGCGTCCACCGGCATGGATTTGCGCTTTCACGACCACTACATGCGACTTCAGTCGCTGCGCCGATTCCCTCGCCTCCTCCTTGGTGAAAACCACTTCACCCCGGGGAGTCGTGACGCCGTAGCGGGCGAGAATCGCTTTCGCTTGATATTCGTGGATCTTCATTTCGGGTTCTGCCTTCTGGTGCGGTCCTGATTCGTTCAGGTCCGTCTCGCCTGTGCCATGATGGGGCCGGGCACAGGTGTTAGAATTTGAGGAGCGTAGAGCCTTAAAGTTTACTTGAGACGCCAACTTCGAGCAAGGCAGCCGCTGACACGGCAATCGATTGAACAGAATACGATGACCGATGCACTTTCATTGATCGACAAGACAACTTCACTCCAGGCCTTGGAACGGGCCGAAGCCGAATTCCTGATGGAAGAACTCCTTTCCGCCCGCATCGACACGCCCGATATCGTTCGTCTGCTGGAAGCGTTGAATCTACGTTCAATCAATTCTCACGAGCTCTCCGGCTTTGCGGCGGTCATTCGCCAACACGCTGCACCGGTGTTTCTGCCCGATGAACTGCCCCCTGGAAGCATGGTCGACACCTGCGGCACGGGAGGCGATGCCAGCGGCACATTCAACATTTCGACGGCTGCTGCGATCGTAGCTTCTGCTGCCGGAGCGCGCGTTGCCAAACACGGTAACCGCGCAGCAAGCTCCAGTTCCGGCTCGGCGGACGTGCTGGAAGCCCTCGGCGTTTGCATCGAGCAGCCGCTTGTTAATTCCGGCCGATCCATCCGTGAAATCGGTATTGGATTCCTGTATGCCCCGGCTGCTCACGGTGCCGCGCGACATGCCGCCCCAGCCCGAAAACAAATCGGAAAACGAACCGTGTTCAATTTGCTGGGGCCGCTTACGAATCCTGCTGGAGCGCAGACACAGGTATTAGGAATCTACTCTGCAGAACTAATCGATCTGGTTGCCGCTACTCTTTCGGAACTGGGTGTCGCACGGGCCTTTGTTCTTCACGGCGCAGGCGGTCTGGATGAGATTTCCCTCTCTGGCCCAACGCAAATCGCCGAAGTGCGCCAAGGCAGTATCCGCCGTTTCACTGTAGCTCCCGAAGATTTTGGTTTAAAACCTGCCCCGCTCGAGACGCTACGCGGTGGTACTCCAGCGGAGAATGCAGCCTTGCTTCTGCGCATCTTTCGCGGCGAACTGGGTGCACCGCGAGACATTGTTGTTGCGAATGCCGCCGCAGCACTTGTCATCACCAACACGGCCCAGGATCTCCGTTCGGCCGCCAGGATGGCCTCGGATGCAATTCGCTCCGGCGCGGCTCTCGAAAAACTCGAAGCCCTCAAATCGTTCTCAAATCACACGGAATAATCCTGTGATTTACTTTCTATTCGGCCTGCTCGGATTTGAAAGACTCTCCGGCCCCCTCAACCAGTTCGCGGATTCCCCACGCTGTTAGCACCGTTGCCGCAGCACCTGTGACGATATAGATCACGGTCTTTCGTTTGTGACTAATCGATGGGCACCCGCGCCCACCGGTTTCTGCGCCTCTGAGGGCGCGTCCAGATAGATCCTGTATGTTTCGCCCTCAGGAAGCAGTTGAAATTCGTCACGGTAGGAAACTCCAAATTCCCATGGATGGGATGAACCTGGAGCACTTTCGGACCTAGCATCTCAACAGTAGCCTGCGACAATACATTGGTCTCAGGTCGAAACGTCGCGTTGGCAACATGCACCTCGACCCTGCCATTCTGGGGCACATAGAACAAGAGCGAACCAGACGAAAGGTCCATGTGCGTTCCCTCCTCCAACTTCTGCAGACTCGCGCTTGCTCCTTGCTCCAAGATTAGCCTCGCGCGACCAATGCGCACATGCAATGTCCCCGTTTCACCCCTCGACAGCGTTTCCCCTGCAAACACTTTCAGGGGCTGGAGCGAAGGAGGGCAAACCCACTGGAGTCTAGCGGCATCCTTAATTAACTCATAAATTAATAACCGTCTTTATAAATGCCAGCAAGCGTAATATTTTACCTAATTACCTACTAATTAATGGGAATTAAAGGCAAGGATATACTTACAAATGCAGGAAATTCTGAAGGAGCTTCTTTCCACTTTCCGTCAAAACCGACTCCGGATGGAATTGCACTCCTTCAACCTTAAAACTCTTGTGGCGCAATCCCATGATGATTCCGTCGCTGGTCTCGGCCGTAACCACAAGGTCTTTCGGCAATGACTTCCGCTCAACAATCAGGGAATGGTATCGAGTCGCAATAAACGGATTCGGCAGATTGCGAAAGATGCCCTTACCGTCATGTTTTACTTCGCTCGTCTTTCCATGGAACAGCTTCGGCGCGCGAATTATCTTCCCGCCAAATGCCACGCCCATCGCTTGGTGCCCCAGGCAGACTCCCAGAATCGGAAATTTCCCCGCGAGCCTCTCAATCAACTCGACAGAAATACCCGCTTCCTGGGGGGTGCACGGGCCGGGCGAAATCACAATCGCTTCCGGCTTTCTCCGCGCAATTTCTTCGACAGAAATCTTGTCGTTTCGATGAACTTCCAGCCGATAACCCATCTCGCCCAGGTATTGCGCCAGGTTATAGGTAAACGAATCGTAGTTGTCGAGCAGCAAAATCACTTTTTTCGTTTCCCTTTCCCGCGATTTCCGTTTTCATGCGCCGCCTCTAATGCCCTTAAGAGGGCTCGCGCCTTGTTTTCCGACTCGTGGAATTCGCCGGTCCCGGTAGAATCCGCCACGATCCCGCCACCTGCCTGAACATAAGCCATGCCGTTCTTTATGACCATTGTGCGAAGTGCGATGCACGAATCCAGATTCCCCGCAAAGTCCAGGTATAAGATTCCTCCGGCATAAATGCCCCGCCGCGTCTTTTCCAATTCCTCGATGATCTCCATGGCGCGCACTTTTGGCGCTCCGGAAACCGTACCCGCCGGGAAGCAGGACATAAGAGCGTCGAAGCAGTCCACATCTTCGCGCAGTTTTCCGCGCAGGCTGGATACCAGATGCATCACGTGAGAATAGCGCTCTACGGTCATCAGCTTTTCCACTCTTACGCTGCCGTAATCGCACACACGCCCAAGATCGTTCCGTCCCAAATCCACCAGCATGATGTGTTCGGCGCGTTCCTTCTCACTCGCCAGCAGATCCTGCTCCAATCGCTGGTCTTCCGCCTCATCTTTCCCGCGCCACCGTGTTCCCGCAATCGGGCGGTAAAACACGTCGCGGCCCTGTACCTTCACCAGCATTTCCGGAGAACTTCCCACCACGTGCACATCGTTAAGTTGCAAATAAAACAGATACGGAGATGGATTTAGAGCTCGCAGTTCGCGATAGACGGAAAATGGCGAAGCCTTGCTTTTCACGGAAAATCGCTGACTGATGACTGCCTGAAAAACGTCGCCGGCCCGAATATATTTCTTGGCCTTCTCGACGACCTCCAAATATTCTCTGCGTTTGAAGTTGGAAACCACCTTCGGAGTCGCGCGCTTCCCATCTTCAGTTTTCTGAGGTCGCTCGTTCTCGGCTGGCTTCTCGAGCAATTCCCGGGTACGCTGAATCTCTTTTACCGCCGCGTCGTATTTCGCCCGAAGAGTGCCTTTGCCTTCTGAGTAGACGTTCCGCACAATCCACATCTGGTGTTGCACGTGATCGAACGCCAGGATGCCGTGATAAAACATCAGCATCGCGTCATACAATCCAATCTCATCGCTCAAATGCTTCGGCAGCCGCTCGATCAGCCGCACCATGTCGTAACTGAAATAACCAATTGCACCAGCCACGAGTGGGGGCAATCCCGGCAGCCGGACCGGGCGGAATTTCTCCATGTGTGCGCGCAGGAACGTGATCGGATCGCGTTCTTCCCAGATCAACCGGTCGCGGCTTTCCAGAACGCATGCCCCACCCGCATAGCGGAAAATCTCTTCAGGGTTTGCGCCGGCGAATGTATAACGGGCAATCTTCTCTCCGCCCTCTACGCTTTCCAGCAGGAAAGAATATCGTGCGCCTTGCGCCACGCGCAGGTAGGCGCTCACCGGCGTCAGTAAATCCGCCGAAAATACGTCATACACGGGGATCAAGTTGCCCTGTTTCGCCAGCTTCTGAAATTCCTGGAATGTAGGTCGAATCATGAAGTTCGTTATGGCCCTGGCCAGCAACCTGTCGTCAGTCGCGCGCCTTATCTTTTGCTCTTAACACGTCCAGCACTGCTTCCCTCATTATCGCTTTCGAAGCCGGTCGTTTCATCCACAACTCCCACTGCGCGATTCCCTGCGCCACAAACATTTCTGCGCCGGAAACGGTTCGGATGCCTTTTTCTGCCGCCATTCGCAGAAGTCTTGTTTGCAGCGGTCGGTACACCATATCGAACACCAACGAACAGTTTAACTCGGCTGGCGTAAGCGGCGAAATTTCTTCGTGCGGGTGCATGCCCACCGATGTAGCGTTCACCATCACCTCAAACTTCATTTTTCGCAAACTCGCCCGCTGCACAACCTCGCCGTCCACCGCGCGCGCCAAACCTCGTGCGGCTTCTTCTCGTCTTGCGCACACAAAAATCTCCGCTCCAGCCTTCGCAACGGCAAATGCAGCCGCTCGTGCGGCGCCGCCGGCACCAAAGATCAGCGCGCGACTGCCTCGCAGTTCGATTTTTTTCTCCAGGGCGCGCAGCACACCCAGATAATCCGTGTTGCTTCCATGAAGTGATCCATCCTTTCGCACCGTCACGGTATTCACCGCCCCGATTTTCTCCGCCAGCAACTCGCACTCGTCCAATTTCCGAAAGACAGTCTCCTTATGCGGAATCGTCACACTGAATCCGCGCACGCCGAATTCTGGAATGGCCTTCAGGAAGTCGTCCAGCCTCTCCACAAGAAACGGCAGGTATACAGCATCTTTTCTGGCCGCAGCGTATCCCGTGTTGTGCATTAGTGGCGAAAGAGAATGCCCAATGGGATTGCCGATTACGCCATACACCGCTGTCTTTCTCGTAATCAAATGCGCGCGATACAGTTCTTTCAATTCTCGAAGTCCCACCTGTCCCGGTGCCGTAGCTGCCGCCACAGGGGCGTAGGCGAGCGCGCTACCCTCGCGGAGGGCCAGTATCCGAGCCGGTAATCCAATTTCTCCCATGGGAACGACGACTATCTGCGGTGAGTTCTTTGCGGCTCTCATCAGTCGCACGCTGTCCGCAATCGTTTTCGACATCGCTGCTATCTTGATTGCATCAACGCCGCCGCGTCCAGGTAGCCGCATTATCTTCGGCAGTGCCGGCGTCTTTCGGAAATCATGAATCGACAGCAGCACCTTGTGCGGGACTGCAAATCCCCGCACGGACTGCTCCGGCAATTCCCTCAACGTCTCCATTTCCAAATCGCACCACTGGCAACCGGCTTCTCGCGCCTTCATCAGCCAGTACAATTCCGCACCAGAGTCTCCAACCAGTTCGCCGCCGCCAATCCGTCGACGGCAAGTCGCTATGAACGTGATTCCCTTCCACTTGCCGCGCTTCAACCAGTTTAGAAATTTTTCACGTTCAGAATCGGTTTTCAGCCAATCCAAGCGTAGTTCCACCGTGGGAGTTTCCTTTACTGCTTGGCGTACCAATCTCGCCAGTTCTTGTGCCTCTGGCGCTGCCACCACGCCACAGATTCGGCGTAATCCCTCTCCGAACGGCTTCATGCTTCGAAAATGCCCCCTAACCTATTGAAAATAAAGCTTGTAGCACGCCTTTGCAAATGTGTAAAGGGCTCTCCTCCATTTTGTTGACGCCACCTCATGCACTTGTTAGTTTCGTTGGTGCAAGTCCCCGCACGGCCCTTACTGGCGTGATTTCAAGGAGTACGATTATGCGCGCATTCGTAGCAGCATTGTCTCTAGGAATTTTGGTGGCAGCCTCCGGCGCCGCTGCACAAACTAACACGGCCCCAGTCGTCTCCTCCACGCAGCGCGCGGCGGAAGCGACTTCGCCAGACTACACCGCCGTTTATTGTTCCAGTTTTGTTTCCGACGAAAAGGTTTCCTCCGATACCCTGCTGATCTCTGGAGAGGAATCCAACGTCAAGGTTATTTTCGCCCGTGGCGATTATGTGTACATCAACAAGGGTTCGGCCCAGGGAATGCACGTGGGAGATCGTTTCTCCGTCGTTCGCCCTGTCACGGACGACGTGAAGGTGCAGTGGTTCAAGTGGCAAGACAAACTCATGAAAGCCATGGGTACGGTCTACAAAGACACCGGCCAATTGGTACTCACCACTGTGCATCCAAACGTTTCCATTGCTCAAGTTACGTTCTCTTGTGATTACATGCAGCGGGGCGACCTAGTTCGCCCTTATCAGGATCGGCCTTCGCCGCCATACAAAACAGGCGAAAAGTTTGATCATTTTGCACCTGTCAGCGGCAAGCCCGTGGGCATGGTTGTGGTCGGCCAGGAATTCTCACAACTCTATGGCAAGAACAACATCGTCTACGTGAATCTTGGCAATGCCCAGGGCGTGAAGGTTGGAGACTACATCCGCATCTTCCGTTATCAGGGATCGCTCTCCGAAACAGCCCCCAATACCAGTGGCTATCAGTACAAGCTCTACGGATTCGGCAGCACTCCGGTGCGGTATGAATGGAACGATATTCCGCGTGAAGTCCTTGGGGAAGGAATCGTTATAAACAACAGCAAGAATTCCTCAAGCGTTTTCATCACCTACAGCCGCATCGAAGCCTATGCGGGGGACTACATCGAAGTCGAGTAGCCGTCTCCCAATTCCCTTTCAAACTTTCAAGCCCGCGCTTCTCTCAGGCGCGGGCTTTTTCTTTTACCCTGTTTTCCTAATCATTCCAAACAAAGCTTCGCGCTTTTGCTTATCGCCCGCCACCACGGTCTCTTCCTACGAAGCGGCCGTCTCTACGACGGACTCATCACAATTTCACAAGTAAATCCGTAAATAGCCGTTTCGCTGCTCTTCCACGCGTCTCGCGACAATCCCGCTTTTCGGCAGGTCTCCTCCAGAAACCTCTCACGGTCCAGTCCGTGCTCCGTGGCTACTTGTGGAAGTAACAACCCCCTGTGTCTTCCTTGTTCAATCAGCAAACCATGTTTCCCAATCTCGATTTCCTCTGCCCGCATTAAATGCGGCGGAGTCAGTACGGACACCTCAATTTCCGTAGACTCGACTTCATCTTCCCGCATCGGAGGAAATCTAGGATCATGCAGCGCGGCACTTATCGCACAGTGGGCAATGCTCCTCCCCAAAAGCTCCTCCGGTTCAATTATCCCTATGCAACCCCGCAGCCTCCCTCGAACGTGCAGCGACACAAACACACCACACCTTTGTCCAAGTACTCCTTCTGTCGGGATTGCGGAGATTAGCTGGTGCTCGCACACCGCTTCTCGTATACTCTGGCGCGCCAGCTCCAGTATTTTTCTTCGTTCTTCTTCAGAGAGGGACAGCATCCTGTGACTTCTTTGGGGTCGTCTCCAGCATGCTCAGCTTGCGCCGTTGCTTGATTCGATCGTCCAGTTGACTCCAGAACCTGAGAAAATATTGTCCTGCAGAAACCAGTGCGCTTATTACCACCAGCCATAACAACACCAGCCCTACCGGTTTCAGCGAAGGATGACGTACTCCAGCGATCAGCACTGCCACCGCACAGACCTGCAACACCATCTTTGTCTTTCCCAGCGCCGACGCGGAAATAATAAACCCCTCGGCCGAGGCGATATTCCTCAATCCCAATATCGTGAACTCTCGCCCTACGATAATCACCACCATCCAAGCCGCCACCAGATGCATGTCCACCAGCGAAATAAATGCCGCGGAGATGAGCAGCTTGTCAGCAATGGGATCCAGCAGAATCCCCAGCGTGGTCACCTGAGAGTTCCGACGCGCCACGTAGCCGTCGGCCCAGTCCGTTGCCGCAGCGGCAAGCAAGATCAGCACTCCCCAGAACTCAAAATGCATCGGGAAGCCCCACAAATCCACGTTCGGACTTCGCGTCAACAGCACCACGATCAGCACCGGTACGAAGAAGATCCGCAACAGTGTCAATGAGTTCGCAAGGTTCATAGAAAAATAGGCAGCAAGGCCTCCGAGCGCATTTTTAGAGGGCTCGGCTCACTATAGTCTCCGCTTCCGCACCCGTCAACGTGGGAAGAAGCAGGTCGTTTCGCAACCTGCCCCGGTACTTTCGGGTTACTCTTCGGAGTTATGATGATCGCAGGGGATGGATACTATTTCGTAACACTGTTGCTGCAAAGCTGTGCAAAACCCGCACAGTGATTTACGAACATTTTTGGTGATTGGCGGTCACTGACATTGGAACATGATCATGTATCTATATTTATATCAATATCTTACAAGCGGACACAGATCAACCTTCCCGAGTTCCTGCTTTCAAACTACGTTCCTGAACAAGCCGCTCGTCCTATCTTTCCACAGTGTTTTCCACAGCGCGATGGCAGCTTCTCTGGCAGGCATTCTCTCGTTTTTCCTTTACGATTCATTCATATTTCGGTGCTTTTAAGGGTGTTACCGCGAAGTCAACACGCCCTGTTTTCGTCGCCTTCTAGATGGCATGCGGACCGCGCAAAACACGAGCCGGCAAGAACAGAAGTGCGCGCAACAATTCGAATACTCCATGTACTGCGATCCCCACAATTCGGAACGGCAGCACTAGCAGCCACACAAATGGATAGGCAATTAACGCCAGCAACGCCAGAGGCCAGCACACAACCAGCAACAGACACCACAGGATGAAGGCAGCCATTTCAGTTCCCCCTTACTTCTCTATACGAAGAAGATCGCCTAGAGGTTTCCTTGATTACGAAGTCATTTAGTTTCAGTCGTCGCGCCACATTCTCCGGCACTTCCACGTCCATATCGATATGCGTATCGCTCGCGTCGGATTGCATCACCCTGCCGAGCGCATGGATCAGCGCCAGTGTCCGCCCTTCGCTCAATGGCATGTGTAATGACAGTTTCACAATAGGATCGATCGGAATCGCTTTTTCTATCCGCCGCATCAATTCGTCAATCCCTTCCCCGGTCAGCGCTGATACGAACACGGGTGGCTCTTCTCTTGTTCCTGCCCTCGACCACGCGGCTTCGAACTGTTCTCGCTGTTCAGGAGAGAGCTGGTCTACTTTGTTGAATACCCGCAGCCGTGGTCGCCCCAGCACTCCCAATTCATCGAGAATTTTTTCTACTTCACGATCCAGTTCATCGTGGTGAAGGCTAGAAATGTCGCTCACTTGCAGCAGGAGCGCCGCCTCCTGCACCTCTTCCAGCGTGGCGCGAAACGCCGTAATCAATCCCTTGGGCAGCGCACGGATGAATCCCACGGTATCAGAAATCAGAATCCGCCGGTTCGATGGCAGCCGCACCGCTCGGACCGTGGGATCCAGCGTCGCAAACATTCGCGAAGAGACCAACACTTCTGCTTTGCTCAATGCATTAAATAGCGTCGACTTCCCTGCGTTCGTATATCCCACAAGCGTTGCTGTGCCCAGCGGCACCGCGTTCCTGGCTTCCCGTCGTAGGGCCCTCTGTTGTCGCACCTCTTCAATGCTTTCTTTAATCCGGCTCACCCGGTCGCGGATCCGCCGTCGGTCTGTTTCCAATTTCTTTTCACCCGGCCCACGTACGCCGATGCGCCCCGCTCCCCCGCCCGCGCCTCCCGATCCCCCTCCGCCGCTTTTGCCTCCCAGGCGGGACATTTCCGTGCCTTTTCCCGTCAGCCGCGGCAACAAATAATTCAATTGCGCCAACTCCACTTGCAACTGCCCTTCTCGGCTTCGCGCATGCTTTGCAAAAATATCCAGGATCAGTTGCGTGCGGTCCACCACTCGCCGCTCCGTTACCTTCTCGATGTTGCGCTGCTGCATCGGCGTCAGTTCGCTATCGAAAATGATCAGAGGAGCATTTCGAGAGCTCGCTTCCGCGCGTATCTCGTCCAGCTTGCCTTTTCCCACCAGCGTCGCGGGATCAGCCGTGTCCCGTATCTGGAAGATGGACCCGGCAATGTCCGCACCCGCGCTTTTTGCCAACTCTTCCAACTCTAATAGCGATTCGCGTCCCGCCTCACCGGTCGGCATTCCCGGAAAACGCGCAGCCCTCTTCCATCCCACTCCTACGAGCAGGACACGTTCCGCAAACGATGTGTCGTGTGTATGTCTCATTCGCGGCAATCAGCGAATTTCGGCGCGGATAAACGACGCAGTGCTGGCAGGTAGTGCTCCATCACCCGGATTATACGTCCTTCCCTTGTTCCCCGGAAACCTCCCACGCCGTGGTTAGTGGAAGTTGTGAGTTTGGAATAGACTGGATTCCATCGCTTTCCTCTAACTTTGGGATCAATCGCGGACCTTTCTTACTCGGATGCGGATTGCTCAAAAATGAAAGAGGTGCCTCTGATGCACGAAGCCATCTTGAAGTGCTTTGAAACTCCCGATGAAGTCCGCATCTTCGACAAAGGAAAATTTGAAGTCGTCCACATCGGCGGAATGACCATCGGCCGCGCAAGCTATGAACCCGGCTGGAAATGGTCGGTGCATGTAGCCCCTATCGCAGGCACGCCGTTCTGTGGAGTGGAACATGTAGGAATGGTCATATCGGGACGTGCGATGGCCGCGTTTGCAGACGGCACACAAATCGAAATGAGCCCGGGACACCTGTTCTATATTCCGCCACTGCCTCACGACAGTTGGGTTATCGGTAATGAGCCATACATCTCGCTGCATTTTCTGGGCGCCGATCACTACACCAAGTAGCCGTAGCAACTCCGCCTTTTTCGCAACACTGTCCCAGCCGCTACAAGCACTCGCCGACATTCTCATCCTGAGTGAAATGACCTGGCTTTTCTTCCGCACCGTCTTTTGGTGCGCCGGGTCGCGGAGGGAAGTATCTCAACGTGAACAAACTGGTCCTATCGATCCTGCTGTAGCCGGAAACATTAGGAGACAACCTCGATTTGTCCCTTAACCCATTCCAGCGCCTGCTCCTGCACCACCGCTTCCCCGCCGAATCCCGCCAGCCAATGCACGCCCTGCTCCCGTCGAAACCACGTCATCTGCCGTTTCGCATATCTCCGGGTAGTCTGTTGGATCGCACCACGCGCCTCTTCCAATTCCATCTCTTTGTTCAGCACCGCACGCAATTCCTTGTAACCGATAAAATCAAATGGCTTCGCTTTCTCCACCATCCCGCTTTCAATCAGTTTCCGCACTTCCTCCATCCACCCGCGCTCCAGCATCGCCTCCATGCGCGCGTGCACCTGCTCATACAGCCTCTCCCGCTTCGGCTGCAACCCGACTTTAATCGCCCGCCAGCCCTCCAGCGGTTTTCGTCCACCTTGATACACCTCCGAAAGCGGTCTCTTCGTCAGCAGGCATACTTCCACTGCTCGCAACAATTTTTGCGTATCCGCTGGAGCAATCTTCTTCGCCGCCTCTGGATCGAGTTTCTGCAACACCCGGTGCAGATGTCCCGGCGATTTCCCGCTTGCTCGCGAACGCAAACGGTCGCGCAGTGGTTCCGATCGCAGCGGTACCTCCGCCAGCCCTTCCAGCAGCACGCGCAAATACAATCCCGTCCCTACCGTGAAGATCGGCAACCGCTTCGCCTCGCGCAGCTCATTCAAAACTTCAATCGCCCGCTCGCGATATCCTCCCGCCGTCGCCTCTTCCGTAGCTTCCAGCACATCGATCAGGTGGTGCGGTACTCCCTGCCGTTCCTCCATCGACGGTTTCGCCGTGCCAATATCAAATCCGCGATAAAGCTGCGTGGAGTCGCACGCCACCACTTCTCCGCCCAATCTCTGCGCGAGCCAGACGCCTAACGCGGATTTTCCAGATGCTGTAGGTCCAACGATGGCCACAAGTGGCGGGATTGTTTCGGATCTCATTTTAAGTGATTTTATTGGGGAAAGAGCAGTGGCCAAGTCCGTAGGATCAACACTACCAGCACAATCAATCCCAGCAACAAAGTACCCAACACCTGAGGCCGCGCTAATTTCATCAACCAATCCTAGCCCGGAATTCCAACTGAGTGCAATTTCCATCCGATTGGTTCCGTCGTAGCTAAATTTGTTCTTGGGCAAGATTATGTAGCGGCCGCCTTCGGAGACAGGCAACTGTAGCCAAACCAATCTCGCAATCGTTTATTCGGAGTCTCAAAAAGTCTCTTGAGAGTAACGCGTGTCTACCGGGGCGGCTGCAAATTGTAATAATACGTAAACCGAAGCTCGATATACGGCGCCTTAAATCCTGGCGGCAATTGTGGAAACGGGTTCGACGCTCGAATCGACGAAAAGGCCGCGCGATCTAGCGGCTCTTTCCCAGAACTGAAGATCTGCGCCGGATCTCCGTCCGGCACCGAACCATCTTTCATAATCTTGAATTGCAGCGAAACGACTCCCTGATCTCCCAACTGCACCGATGCCGGCATCACCGCTTCCCAATTTCGCTTCACCGTGAAATACACGCGCCGCAAATAATCGTTGAAGTCGATGCCCTCGGTATCCGTGAGCATCTCAATCCCCGCGGAAGCTGTGCCACGTCCGTGCCCGCCGCCCCCGGTACCGCCCACTCCTCCCGGCATCTGGCCGCCCATGGGTACTGGTGAATTCGCCCTTCCCGCTTTTTCCGCATCACGAATCAATCCACCAGGTGACGACGATTGCTTCGGCAGGATCAGTCCATTCGTTGGTGTCTGCGCTTGCGGCACTTCCAGCTTCGGCTGAAGCGAAGCATCCGTTTTAGGTGTGGGCACCGTCATCGAAGGTTGCGGCTGCGGCGTATTCGTCTGCGGTACGGGCGCATTCGGCAATTCTTTCTTCGGCTGTGCTGGCGGCTCGACTGGCTTCGGTGCAGGTATGGGATTCTCGATCGGCGGCGCCACCTTCTTCAACACTTTAGGATCGACTCGCATCGCCTCGTGCGGCGCCGGCGGTGGGGAAGGTTTCAAGGCATCCAACGCGCCCGGCGGGAGTAATACCGTCATCTGCCTCCGCCCAATCTCTTCCTGTTCCCTTGTTAACACATGTGGCCCGAAAATCTTTGGTTCAAAAATCAGGAATAAGACCAGGGCGACGTTGGTCAACATCGACAAAAACGTAGGTAGCCGATCTTTCAGCGACCTCGCATCGCGCCCCTCTGGCGGCAACAAGGTCACTTCGCCCGTCTGCATGATGTCCGGCTCGACTAGATCTTCCGGCACTTCAAAGCGTTCTGGCAGCACCTCCGGCATAGTCGCGCCGTGCGGAATCGTCATCCGCTCGTCCATCTCCGATGGCTGGGGAGGCAGACTCGATTCATCCTCGCGTTGTACCGCTTCCACATTCACGTCGCGGGGCACCACGACACGCGTGGCAATCGAATCAAGAGGCAAATTTGTCGGGATATTGGACTTACCTTCCAGCTTGAAGATCGGCACCGAGGCAGGCACCAGTGTTCGCTCGTCCAGCGTAGATGGACGCCGCCGCGTGGATGCCGCCACATCTTCGTCCGATAGACGGGCGCCAGGCGGCACCAATATCCGTGGAATCATCATGAAGTTTTTTCTTTTTCCGCTAGTGCTACTGGTTGGACGCGAGCATCGTGTTCCCGGATGCTTGCCATTACACTGCTCGCCAGTTCCAGTGCCGCTTTTCCTGCTGCGCCGTCCGTTTTCGGAGACTTCCGCGTGCGCACCGCTTCAACAAACGCTTCCAACTCTGCCTGCAACGGCTCCGTCGTCGATGCTGCAAGCTTTTCGAATCCAAACTCAGGCGAAGGTCCCGGCTTCTTCACACCTACCCGCAAAGCGTCCCGCCTCGCGTAATCCAGCGATATATATTCGTGCTCCTGGAAGAATCGCATCTTTCTCACACGTTCCGTGGAAACTCGGCTGGCCGTCACATTCGCCACCGCGCCACCCGAAAACTCCAGCCTCGCATGGGCGATATCCACTTTATTCGTCAGCACTGGTATTCCCACCGCTTTCACTTCCGTGACCTGTTCCTTCACTAGCGCCAGCAAGATATCCAGGTCGTGAATCATCAAATCAAAAATCACGTCCACGTCCAGGCTGCGTGCCGTGAACACTCCCAGTCTGTGCACCTCAAAAAAAAGCGGCCGCTTCACGATCGGCTCCACTGAGAGAACCGCTGGATTGAAGCGTTCTACGTGACCCACCTGCAAAATTCGCTTGTGCTTGGCGGCTGATTGCAACAATTGATCTGCTTCCGCAATCGTACTGGCCATCGGTTTTTCCACCAGCACATCGATTCCCATCTCCAGCAAGCGGCTGCCTACTTCCGCATGAGCTAAAGTCGGCACTGCCACCGTAACGGCATCCACCTTCCCCTGCAATTCCTCTATTCCTTGGAACGATTTCGTGTGGAATTCTTGCGCCGTCTTTTCGACCCGCTCGGCATCCTGGTCGACGATACCAACAAGCTCCACGCCCGCCATCTCGCTATACACGCGCACATGGTTCCGCCCAAATTCGCCTGTGCCCACTACAGCCACACGAATCTTTTTCGGTTCTCCGGCCCGTACACCAACGGCGCTCATTCCTTGTTCATTCCCCTGGAATCGCTTTTGGGTTCCGCGCCTGCCGCCAGAGGAAACGCTTGTATCGCAATTCCTGCCTCGTCGGCCAACTTCACCAATTTTTCGCGGTCAAACAACAGGGTGCGTGTTGCGTCTATCCCCAGGGCGGTCGCACCCGCCTGCTTCATGCTTTCGACGGTGGGCAATCCTACCACGGGTACATCGAAGCGCATGTCCTGACCCGGCTTGCTCACCTTCACCACAACAAGTCTTTTTCCTTCCGCAAATCGCCCGGCGCGCGCTATCGTCTCATCCGTTCCTTCCATCGCTTCCACCGCTACGCATGCTCGATCTGCAATCACTACAGTTTGTCCGATGTCCATTCCCGCAATGTGCCGCGCAACTTGCAGTCCGTACTCCATGTCTTCCGCTTCTTCCGCGGTTGGCGCTCGTCGCGTCAACACGCCTTCATCCGGCAATAGCGGTTTCAGGAACATCGTCGAATCCACCAGGCGGATACCTTCCTCTTCCAGCACCTTCGCCACCGCACCAATCAGCGAATCCGTATTCTTCCTCGGCAACGAAAAAAGTAACTTCGCCAGCTTCCAGTCCGGCCGGATTGCGCTGAAGATCTTGTTGTGTTTTACCTGCCCCGCCATCACCGCTTGTTGCACGCCTTCGCTCTGCATCAACTCAATCGTTTTACTCAATTCACCCAGACTTACCCAGTGCAGCCGTTTGGCAAATTTCTCCAACTCGGGAGAAGCCTCTTCCTTCAGTGCGATCACCGCCATCTCTATGCCCTGGCTACGCGCTCCTTCCAACACCAGAAACGGAAACCTGCCACTCCCCGCGATCAGCCCCCATCCCGTTTTGATTGGTAGACTTTCCGGCATGAAGCTCGCTTGTCTTACTTTACGATTCCGCGTTCCGCTTTTTCCGTGAACTCAATCAATTCTTGCACATCCGCCGAATCCGCCAATTTTGCACGCATCTCTTCAAGAGCCTGCGAGGTGTTTTTCTTGGAGCGCACCAGAAGCTTGAATGCCTGTTGCAGCTTCTTCACCCTCTCCGCCGAGAATCCTTTGCGTTCGAGCCCAATGGTATTCGGTCCAAAACATCTCGTCTCTCGCTCTGTAACGATCAGCGAAAATGGCAGTACGTCCTGCGTGATCACCGTGCATGCCCCGATATAGGCATAGCGTCCCAATCGGCAGAACTGGTGCACCGGCGAAAACGCTCCAATCGTCGCAAAATCTTGCACCGTGACGTGCCCCGCCAGGGTCGCTCCGTTTACAAACAGCGTGCCATTTCCCACCTGGCAATCGTGCCCTATGTGCGAATAAGCCAGAAAGAAATTCTTCGACCCGACACGTGTAATCCCGCCGCCTTTTTTCGTTCCGCGGCTGACCGTCACGTACTCTCGAAATATATTTCCTTCTCCAACTTCCAGTTCCACGTGTTCGCCGGCAAACGTGTAGTCCTGTGGATCGCCCCCTATTACGCAAAAACTGTGAAACACGTTTCGTGGCCCAAATTTTGCCGGCCCACTCACTGTCGCGTGAGGATGCAACACGCAACCTTCACCTAACTCTACGCCCGGCCCCACCACCGCAAATGCGGCAATCTGCACACCCGCACCCAGTTTCGCTTCAGACGATATCACCGCTCGCGCGTCTATCTTTTGTTGCGGTTCGCTCATTCGGCTGGGGTTTTCGCGGCTACGCGGTCGACCATCACGCACATCATATTCGCTTCCGTGCACAATTTCCCGTCCACGAATGCCTGGCCCTCGATCTTACAGAGATCGCCCTTCCAGGATGCGATGTTTACTTCGATCCGCATCTGATCCCCCGGCACGATGGGTCTCCGGAATTTCACGTTGTTCATCGAAGCCAAATACATCAACTTGCTGTCGCGATCTGGGATTTCTTGCAGCAACAGGAGTCCTCCCGTTTGCGCCATTGACTCCAGAATCAGCACTCCCGGCATCACCGGTTGCCCGGGAAAGTGTCCCTGAAAGAATGGTTCGTTGATGGTCAGGTTCTTAATCGCGACGATGCGCTTCAGTCGCTCCATCTCAACCACTCGGTCCACCAGCAAGAATGGGTACCGATGTGGCAAGAACTTCTGAATCTCTATTATGTCCATTAACATTCCGGCTCCTGCGCCTCGACGCTTTCCCTGCGGCGCCCCTCCTTGCCTCTGCAAACTCTCTATTATAGGCATTCCACGCCATTCCGAAAACACTCTTCTTGCCCCTCTGCCGTTCCTCCGGTTTGGTTATCCTCGTCCGTTGTCTTTTCTGCTACCTGCCTTGCTTGACCGCAATTCTCCCCTGGAATAACATGCATTCCCCATGCCGGAAAATCGCTCGCTCATTGGTCAAGTCTTTTCCCATTACAAGATCACCCGCGAAATTGGCAGCGGCGGTATGGGAATCGTCTACGAAGCCGAGGACTCTCGGCTCGGCCGTCGTGTCGCCGTAAAGTTTCTGCCCGCTGAAATGGCGCAGGACTCTCAGCTCATAGAACGTTTTCAGCGCGAAGCTCGCGCTTCTTCCGCTCTGAATCATCCGAATATCTGCACCATCCACGCTATCGAGCAGCACGAACGCCAGCACTTCCTTGTCATGGAACTTCTCGAAGGCCAGACTCTCAGCCAACTGATGAATCGCCAGCCTTTTCCCATGGAAAAGCTTTTGCCCATGGCTATTCAGGTTGCCGATGCATTGGAGTCGGCCCACGCCAAAGGCATCGTTCATCGCGACATCAAGCCCGCCAATCTTTTCGTTACCGACCGCGGCCAGGTCAAGATTCTCGATTTTGGTCTCGCGAAAATCGAACGCTCTGACGTCGCAGCCACCGGCTCATCGCCCTCGGGCATGGCAACCATGCTTGGTGCTGGCGTCGAGCTCACATCTCCTGGCACCACCATGGGCACCGTCTCTTACATGTCGCCAGAGCAGGCCCGCGGCCAGCTCGTCGATGCTCGCACCGATCTCTTTTCCCTCGGCACTGTTTTGTATCAACTCGCGGCAGGCGTTCTTCCCTTCAAAGGCGAGACTTCCGCAATTGTCTTCGACGCCATTCTGAATCGCGAGCCCACTCCGGTCACGGAAGTAAATCCGTCGGTTCCCGCGGACTTCGGCCGCATTCTCTCCAAGCTTTTGGAAAAAGACCGCTCCATGCGCTGCCAGACGGCCACTGAACTGAAAACCGATTTGAACCGCTTGAAGCGTGATCTCGACTCCGGCAACAAGCGCGCCGTCGATCTAACCGAGTCGAAGTCCGGCGTCTCCAAGTCCAACACCAAGTCCGTTGCCGTTCTCTATTTCGAAAACTTAAGCGGAGTCAAGGAAGACGAATATTTACGCGACGGCATCACCGAAGACATCATCACGGAACTCTCGAAAATCCGCGGCATTAACACTTTTTCACGCCCCACTGTCCTCGCCTTCCGAGACAAGCAAGTCACGCCCGCTCAGATTGGTCAGCAACTGAAAGCCGCCTATGTTCTGACCGGCAGTTTGCGCCGTTCAGGAAACCGTTTGCGCATCACCACACAACTCGTGGATGCGGCAACCGATTTCCCCCTGTGGTCGGAACGCTATGACCGCGAAATGAAGGATGTTTTCGAAGTCCAGGATGAGATCGCACGCAAAATTGCCGAAGCCTTGCGCGTCACGCTCTCCCCTCAGGAGTTGGAAGCTCTCGCGATCAAGCCGACAGAGAATCTCCAGGCTTACGACTTGTACTTGCGCGGCAAACGCTACGCCCGGCGCCAGACTCGCCAGGATCTGGAATTTGCCCTGCAAATGTTCGAGAACGCGGTCGCAATGGACCCTAGCTTTGCCCTTGCCTTCGCCGCCTGCGCCAATGCCTGCGCCATGTTCTATTGCAATTACAGCCGCGATGCCATCTGGGTCGAACGCGCCCGCAACGCATCAGGCCGTGCCGTCGCTCTTCGCTGGGATTTGCCGGAGGTGCAGGTCAGTCAGGCTTGGGTTCTCTATGCCACCGAACTCCATGACGAAGCCGTGCGCATGGTGCAAAAAGCCATTGAGAGAAAAAAAGATTGTGAGGGCGCCTACTATCTGCTCTGCCGGGCGCTGTTTTCGGCCGGCCGCTATCAGGAAGTCGGCGACCTCGTGGAAACCGCTCTTGAAGCCAGTGGTGAAGACTACAACGTCTATGTGCCCATCATGAATTCGCTGGGGGCGCTCGGCAAAGATGAATTGCGCGGCAACATCCTGCTGCGTCGTGTTGCCGCTTTGGAAAACCATTTGAAGCAGGTCCCCGAAGACGCACGCGCACGCATCCTTCTTGGGGGAGATTATGCCAAGCTGCATCGCATCGAGGATGCGATGCGCGAAACGAACCTCGCCATGACCTTGCGCGCCAACGAAGCCTCGATTCTGTATAACGCTGCCTGCAACTATTGCTCCCTCGCGAAGAAACAAGAGGCCATGGACGCGCTTCACAAAGCCTGGGACGCCGGATTCAAAGATTCCATCTGGGCTCGGCGTGACCCTGATCTTGTTATCCTGCGCGATGATCCGGAATTCAATCGACTCTATCCCGCATCCGAAGCCTCTGGTTCCGTTCAGCCTGCCAAAGCCTGAATTTAATGCATTACCTTTTTCCTATTTGACGCCACCCTGGCGAGCAGCCTACACTCTCCCACCCCGTCGGTTAAAAACCTAATCTGCCTGGAGCTTTCATGACCTCTGAATTGCACAATAAAGTTGCGCTCGTAACCGGTGGCACCTCCGGCATCGGCCGCGACACTTCGATTCTCTTTGCAAACGAAGGCGCAAAAGTAGTTGTCGCAGGTCGCCGTGAAATGGAAGGCCAGGAGACCGTCAAATTAATTCGCGACTCCGGAGGCGAAGCCATCTTCGTGAAGACCGACGTCTCGCAATCCGCCGAAGCTCAAGCCCTCGTCCAAAAGACCGTCGCCACCTATGGCCGCCTGGACATTGCCTTCAACAACGCCGGCGTAGAGGGCAACTGGATTCCCATCGTCGATCAACCCGAGGCCGATTTTGATAGCACCATGGCCATCAACGTAAAAGGCGTTTGGCTCTGCTTGAAATACGAAATTCAGCAAATGCTGAAAAATGGTGGTGGTGCAATCGTCAACATGGCTTCCATCGCTGGTTTGATGGGTGGCTCCGGCGCCGCTACCTACGCCGCAAGCAAGCATGCAGTAATGGGCCTCACGAAGTCCGCTGCTCTCGAAGTCGCTGCTAAGGGCATCCGTGTTAACGCGGTCTGCCCCGCTGTAATCGAAACCCCGATGGGTGATCGCCTCTTCGGCGCTCCGGAAGTTCGCGAGCATGTCATGCGCTTTCATCCCATCGGCCGTTTCGGAATTCCTATGGAGGTCGCCGAAGCCGTTCTATGGATGTGCTCTGAGCGCGCCTCGTTCATGACCGGCCATTCCATCGTTCTCGATGGCGGCTTCCTCGCAGGTCCAAGCCCCGCTATCTGAAATTTGCGGCTCCGACACTTGTGGCGCAAGGTCACCCCGTAATCGCTATGCATCTCAGCAGCCGCCACATCAACCTTTTGCCGGCCATGGAAGGCTTGCAAGAATACACCCACACTTATTCGCTGGTGAGGTTTTCCGAGGGAAATTATCCGTTCGTCGAAAGTCTCTGGGGTTTTCTCGCCAAACGCCCCAAATCGTTGCAGCTTCCCGGCCTTACACCCAGTTTTCCTCCGTCCATGCCGCAGGCAGCGCCGCGTCTCTGGTCCGACGACTACAGCGACATTCTCCACCTGATTTATTAACGCTCAGTTTTTCTCGATTTTGGTGCGGCCGCCTTCTGAGGCGGGCATTTGAAGTAGGATTCAGGCCAAAGCGTCGCGAGAATCCCACCCAAGTTGCCGCCGCCTCTTGCGGTTGCTACCATCATCCCGTCATGCCCACCAACATCTCACTCGCAAAATCCTTTTTGCATCTCTTGCGTCCGCGCCTGCCGCAAATGCTCGATACTCTTCGCGAACTCACACTTCTCGAATCTCCCAGCCTCGAAAAAGAGCCTGCTGATCGTTGTTGCCAGTTTCTCGCTGATCTCTGGCTTCATCGCAATACGCTGGCAAACATCATCAAGCAAAAGCATCGTGGCGATCAGCTCCGTATCATCTGGCCCGCCACCACGCTTCGCACCAAATCGCAACTCCTCGTTCTCGGCCACTTCGACACTGTCTATCCTTCCGGCACCCTCGCCAAAATGCCGTTCCACGTAAAAAACGGCAAAGCCTATGGCCCCGGCACTTTCGATATGAAAGCCGGGATCGTGCAAGCTCTATTCGCTCTGGAAGCCCTCCAGGAATGCCGTCTGCCCATCACGAAACGCATCGTTTTTCTTTGGACCTCTGACGAGGAAATCGGCAGCGATGCCTCTCGCAAACTCATCGAAGCCGAAGCGCGCCGCAGCAGCGCCGTCTTTGTCTTGGAACCTTCCCTCGGGCCGCGCGGACTACTGAAGACTTGCCGCAAAGGGGTCGGCGAGGCGCAACTCATCGTTCACGGACGCGCTTCTCACGCCGGACTAGCACCGGAAAAAGGCATTAACGCCATTCACGAACTCGCCACACAAATATCGCGGATCGACAAGTGGAACGATCCTCGCCGTGGCGTCACCATTAACGCCGACGTCATCGAAGGCGGTTCGCGCGCTAATGTTATCGCCGATCGCGCTGCTGCCACCCTCGACCTCCGCGCCTGGACCCTCCCCGACATGCGTACTCTCGAACAGCGTCTCCATTCCCTCAAGCCTGTCCATCGCGGTGCAAAACTCGAACTCCAGGGCGGCTTCGACCGCCCACCCCTCGAACGCAAGCACAGCGCTGCGCTCTTCGCTCGCGCTAAATCTCTCGCAGCGCAAATGGGATTCTCACTGGGTGAAGCAGCGGCTGGGGGCGGTTCTGATGGCAATTTCACTGCTGCATTCGGCGTTCCCACTCTCGATGGACTCGGCGCTGTTGGCGATGGAGCTCACTCCCCCCACGAGCACGTCGATCTGAAGTCCATGCCACAACGCGCCGCGCTCCTCGCCGCTCTTCTCGCCACTTCCTGACACTTCGCTACAGTTGTCATCCCGAGGCCGGTTTTTCGCCGAGGAATCTGCTTTTCGGAGTGTTGACACCTGTAAATGCGTGGTGGACACTCACGAAATATGATTTTCGAATAGTAACAGCTGGCGAGATTTTTTTTAACGCCCGTGACCCTTGTTCAGATACTTCGCCGTAGCCTGCATCAGATCCCCATAATCATCGTGCAACACGTCTCGCAATGCCTCTTCTGTCGTACCGCCCGCGGCCAATCGATCCAGTATCCGATCTACGTCTCCCATCCCCTGCGTCTGCACGATGTATTCCACATTCGCCAGCGCCCAGGCGTACGCATACCGCGCCATCTCCTCGGGCAATCCCATCCACGACCCTTCTAGCTTTCCTAACGGAGCCGCGTGTCCCTCTCCATAAACCTGGGCCAGAACTACCGCACTTTCGTCGCTGCGTTTCCCTTCCATCCATTGAGCCAATCCTTCCTGAATCCATGTTGGCGCTCGTCCATGCGTTTTCTGCTGCACAAAGCTGTGCGTCAATTCATGCCGCAGTACACGAGACAATTCTCCATCCACGCCTGTCAATCCCTGTACCGGAACCCGAATCCTTCCGTCATTGAGCGCTCCCACCCACCCCGGCGCGCGCGTAATGTCTGCAAATCCTTGTTGCGTGTACAAAATCACTCCGATTGGATCGGGTGGCGAATAATTCAACTCCGATTCGATTTGCGAGTAGTGTGCCTCCAGCGTGTGCAGCACTTCGCGCGCAAGCGTTGGCGCTGCTGCTCCGTTGTAGCGCAGTTGAAAATGGGCGCTCTCATTTTCGCGGTAATTCTCTTCTTCCTTCTTGTCCTTCTCCGCTTTATCCAGCGCCGCCACCACGTCCGTGTCAGGGCGGATCGCTACCGCTTTCTTCCATTCCGTTACCGCCAGATCCAGCTTGTTCATTCCTGAGTACGCCCAGCCCGTCAGCTTGTACACATCCGCATTTTTCGGTGCGACTCGTTTCGCTCGGTCCAGATACGTCAGTGATTCCTTAAACTCGCTCAGCTTCAAATGCAGGTAAGCTACATCCATCAGTAGCACCGGTTGCTCCGGCGTATACCGCAGTGCATCTTTTTCGTCGTCCAGCGCACGCTTCATGTCTCCATGAGCCAGTTCAAACTGTGCCGCGGCGTGATGCGCCAGCGCCGCTCGCTCATTCTCGTTCTCGCCGCCACTGCGCGCTTCCCCTTCCACCTTTGCAATGTATTCTCGGTCGATCGTTCCATCATGCACTGCTGCCTTATCGATCTCCGCTGTGTTTGCCGTTGGCTCCATCTCCGGAGCGGCCATGTTCAGCTTTGCCGCGGCTGCTGCCGGAGATTCCACCATCGGCATTAGCCCGCCTTTTTCAATGTGATCCACGATCGACCTGGGCACAGACATCTGTCCCGCGGAAGTCTCATACTGCACCTTATCCCCAACCTCCACGGCACTGTATGCCATGATCGTCCGGCCATTCTTCAACACAATCTTGTCGGCGCGCGCCACTCCCGCCGCCAGCATTACGACCACCAGCAGACCCGCCGCTCTTGCTGTGTTCCTCTTGCACTGCATCTCTTTATCTTACTGCCGCCGATTCCGGCATTTCCCTTGCCCTTGTTCCCTCATGCCGAATATGACTACACTCCATCATGCGGCTTCGCTGTATCTTCGTCCTGCTTCTTTCCATTTTCTCGTTCCGGGCATCCGCCGCGGACTCTCCCCGTGATATTGTCGCCGCTCTAAACGCTCTTCGACTTGATCCTCAAGCCATCTACCTCATTTCCGCCAAAGATCGTATCGAAATCCACCAGCCCGACGTTACCCTCTACTTCACCGATGGCAAACTCGTCTTCTTTCAGCCTTATGAAGGGCGCATCACTGGATTCGTATTCTCCGGCGTGGGTCATGCTCTAGCGCTTCCCCGTGATCCCGTGGAAAAACAGCAACTCGCTCGTTTCCTCGGTGCACCCATTCTCGACCAGCAATTCTTCTCCGGCTGTTTCCGTTTTACCGATGACACCGCGCAAGACTTGCTCTCCCAGTTCCAGCGGGCCGGTACCACTCCGTCTCCAGATACGGGATTTCTCTCCACTTGGCAAGGCCCCCTGGAGCGTCTCAATCCCAACCATTCCCTCCGTATTCTCTTTGAAAAGTACTACGCCGCGCCGCGCCATTTTTTCCATGCTGGTATCGACGGAGCCGCCACGGGTCCTTTTGATATTCTCATCGATTATTCGCGCAACGAAAATTTCCTTCTGGGTCAACCGCGCCAGGTCGGCAACTCCAGTTATTACGACATCTGGTCCTCCTACACGTTGGCTGGCACCAAGCCTCCTGTCCCTGCTTTCCGTCCCCTTCGCTATCGCATTGACACTACGATCCAGCCGGACTATTCCCTGGAAGGTCGCACCAGCGTGGATTTCCGCACCGTCACGGGTAATGAACAGATTCTCTTTATCGCCCTCGCGCGCTCCCTTAAGGTTGATAGCGTTTCTCTCGAGGGTGGTGAACCCCTCATGTTTTTCCAGAATGAGGGGCTCACCGAGCAGCAGCTCCGCACTCGCGGAGACGATATTCTTTGCGTCTTCCTGCCGAAAGTCCCCCCACCCGGCAATTCCTTCACTCTTAACTTTCGCTATCGCGGCAACGTCATCGCCAATGCCGGTAATGGAGTCCTCTTTGTTGGTTCGCGAGAGAGCTGGTATCCCCATTTCGGCGACGCTGCCGACTTTTCTTTCTATGACCTCACCATTCGGTGGCCGAAACGCCTCCGTCTTGTCGCTACTGGCGATAAAACTGACGAACGCGAAGATGGCGAGTTCCGTGCCGCTCACTGGACGACTCCTCAACGCGTCCCCGAGGCCGGCTTCAATCTTGGCGAGTACGTCGTCGCCTCTGTTTCCTCTCCCGATCGCTTCATCGACGTCTATGCCAATCGTCAACTCGAACAAGCCCTCCTCAATCGGCTTTCTCCTGCCCCCATCTCCGAACTCGATCCTGCTTTGCGAGTCGGTGTCGCTGAAAGCGGTCGCATTGCATCACATGCAGCCCTGGGAAGCGGTGCTCCCAGTCCCGCCGACGCCCTGAAACAACTCGCCCGGGAAATTGATTCCTCCATCCATTACTACGAGCAGTTCAGCGGCCCTTTTCCTTTTCGTCGCCTCAGCGTTTCGCAGATTCCCGGAGTCTTCGGTCAAGGTTGGCCTGGTCTGCTTTATCTCTCCACCTATTCTTTTCTCCCTCACGAAGCGCAGCAACGCGCTGGACTTACGTCTACTGGCCAGGAACAATTCTCAGACATTATTCCCTTTCACGAAGTCGCTCATCAGTGGTGGGGCAACGTTGTTGGCTGGTCCAGCTATCGCGATCAATGGCTCGACGAAGCCATCGCCGCTTATCTCTCGCTTATGTTTGCGGACTCGCAGAAAAACTCGGAACGTGCCATGCACACCTGGCTGGAACGCTATCGAAAACGCCTCACCACAAAAAACCCCAATGAAGATCTCGCTCCCGCCGACGTTGGCCCCCTCACCATGGGCTCGCGTCTTTCTTCATCCAAATCGCCTGAAGACTACGATGTCATTATCTATTCCAAAGGAGCGTGGGTCATGCACATGCTCCGCGAAATGTTGCGCCAGCCCAACACTGCCAATCCCGATGCGCGTTTTAAGGCCTTGCTTCGCACTCTTAGCACAAAGTATGCCCAGGCATCTCTAAGCACAGCCCAACTTCAACGCGAAGTGGAAGCCGTCATGACTCCGAAAATGGATTTGGAGGGCGGCCGCTCCATGGAATGGTTCTTCGATCAATATGTTCGCGGCACCGGCATCCCGCGCTATAAAGTGGATTTCTCGTCACACCGGATCGATAAGGGTTTTCAGGTGCGCGGCACTCTTCACCAGTCTGGCGTGCCCCGTTCCTTCATTGCTCCGGTCCCGCTCTACGTCAATCTTGGCCCCGGCAAAAACGCCTTCCTCGGAACCGTCATGGCCGCCGGCGAGGAAACTCACTTTTCCTTTACCACTCCAACCGAGCCCCACAAGCTTCAGATCGATCCCTATCTCACCCTGCTCTGCGTCCCCGAATAGCCAAGGAACACCGACCCGCCCTCATCTCGAGGGCGAACTTTGCCCGAGGGATCTCTCTGCTTCTTTGCCTTCGTCCCTTACTTCTTCTTATCCCATGGATCCGCCAGCGGGCTCTTCGGATTCAATTTCGCCTTTCCGTCTCCTCCCAATACATACGGAAATCCCCGCGGATCTCGGGGCATGCCTTGCAAGACTCCCGCCTCCACAAGTTCACTTATCTTGCTCACATGTTTCCCGGTCTTTTTTGCGTACTCATCCACAATCCGGTCAATCTCGCTGCAATCCATCTGTGCCTTCAACAATCGCAGATGCTGGGCGGCAGCCTCCTTTGTCTGTGGTTCGTTGGCCGTGTCATAGACCTGCTTCCAAAGGAAAAAGGACGTTTCCGGAGATTCGCCTTCCGCAGCGATCTTTGCCGCCATCGTTTTCATCCAGATCAGCGCTCCCGGGAGCTCCGCTCCCTTCGCAAACGTCTCCGATGCATTCGCGTAGTCTTTTTTGTCGAAGTAATACACGTTTCCCAGGTCTTGATACAGCCTCCACCGCTGCGGATTCGCCGCAATTCCCCGCTCCAGCAGCTTCACCGCAAGGTCCGGTTGACCTGCTCCTCGTGGAGGCGAATCGCTCAGGAATATCGAGCCCGACCGGTAAGCCGGCAGCAACTCCGGATCAAGCGTCGTCGTTATGTCTAGCAAAGGCCACAACAGTTCCAGATTCTGATCGTGAAGGTGGTGCTTCTCTCCAAAATATTGCACCGCGCGCGTCCAGTAAATCGCAGCCATCAGCGGCGCATACTCCAGGCTCATCCGCTTCACCATGCTTCCGGAACGCACCGCCAGGTCCTCGCTCTCCAGATGCAACGACTCTCTCTCGACATCAATTTTCGTCTGCAGCTTCCACACCCCTGCCATTCCCACAGCCATCAGGATGCCGAGTGTGGCCCCAACAGTCGCGCGATTCTTCATTTCAGATTCCGTTTGGAAAACACCACCGCCGCCAGTGTCAACACGGCTGCTCCGTACACCACAGCGTACAGGGTGGCATTTCCCACCAGCGATGCCGGCACAATGCGATTGTGCGCCACCGCTCCCATCACATTGAAATTTTCAAAATTTGGAAGCGCGTAGGAAATCACTCGCAGCAATTTCGTCGTTCCGGCATCAAGCTCCACCATCCTCATCGCCCGCAGATCCGCTGCGAACACTCCCGCCACATAAATTCCCGCCGTGAACAAAATCGCCAGAAACGGTGTCGTGAAGCACGAAAACAGAAGCGCCAGCGCCACAATCAGCGCCAGTTTCAGCAAGATCAGGTACACCGCCACCAGTACGTACGCATCCGCTTTCTCCAACGGCTGCTTCACCGTCCATAGAGCGCCATACAATCCCAGCGCCATCGCTGCTGTATTCACCGTCAACGTCATCAGCAGCCCGGCGAATTTTCCAAGTAAGAACTCCCATCGCGACAGCGGCTTCGCCAGCAAAGCGTACAGCGTGCGCTTATCCATCTCTTTCGAGACCAGCCCCACGCCAATGAATATTGCGATGAATAATCCGATCACCGAAATCGCCGTCAATCCGAGACTGATGATCACGCTCTTCTCGATGTCGATCGATATCTGCCCCACCAGAATCGCCGCCACCATCATCAACAGCGCAAAAAACACCAGGTTATACAGCACGCGGTCTCGCACCGCCTCCCGAAATGTATTCGCCGCAACGGTCAGCACGTTTTTCATTTCCCGTGCACCTCAACCGCCGCCGCTTGCGCCCGGTCGGCTTCCACCAACCCCATGAAGAACTCTTCCAACGTTGCCTTAATCTGCGTCACCGTTAGAATCCGGGCCTCCGCAAGTTTCAGTTCCTCGATCGCCCCATACAACTCTTCTTCTTTCAATTGCACTCGATACCGATCGCCAGTTTGCGTAGCGCGCGTCAGTAACAGCGGCTTCTTCCTTTCCGCTCCCAACTCAAACAAAATCTCCACGCCTTGCGATTGAATTCCGATCAACTCGTCCGGTGAACCCACTCCGCGCAATTTCCCGCCAACGATTACGCCAACGCGGTCGCACAACATTTCCGCATCCGGCAGAATGTGCGTGGAGAACAGCACCGTCCGCCCATCGCGTTTCAATTCCAGAATAATGTCCCGGACCTCGCGCCGTCCCAGTGGATCCAATCCAGACATCGGCTCATCCAGCACCACTACCTTCGGATCGTGCAGAATCGCCTGCGCCAATCCCACGCGTTGCAGCATCCCCTTCGAGTATTTTCGGAGTTGAATTTTCTTCGCGCTTTCCAGCCCCACCTTCTTCAGCATTTTTTGCACGCGTTCTCTACGATCATTCGCCGTCAGTCCGTGGAATCGCGCGAAATAATCCAGCACCTCAGCGGCGGTCAGGTAATCATAAAAATACGGCTGCTCCGGCAGATATCCAATGTCCCGGTGCATCGACACATCCTCAATCGATTTGCCGAGAATCCGCGCGGTACCTTTTGTCGGAAAAATCAGCCGCATCAGACATTTGATCGTCGTCGATTTCCCCGCCCCATTCGGCCCCAAAAATCCAAACACTTCGCCGTCTTCCACCTGCAACGTCAATCCTTCCAGCGACAGCTTTTTCTTCAGATGGAGAAAGCCGTACGGATATTCCTTTGTCAGGTTTTCTATCTCGATTGCCGGGTTCGCCATGCACCTATTCTTTAACTCCCTACTCCCAGCGTCAACGCACACCCCTGCCCGATGTTCCAAGAAAGTAGAGATACTCTTTTGCGTCTTTATGCCGGTATTTCCGAGGAGAGTTACTTATTTCGCAATCTGCACTAGCTCGCTTTTCGGAGCTATGATGCTGGGCTCGAGGGTCTGCGGAGCGCGCCAGTTATCCAGTATCCCCACTTGCTGCACGCAAGACACCGTGCACTTCGCCGCGCATCCTTTGTGTGTGTAGTATTCCCGGTGGCGCATTTCGTCCGTGTATTCGCCGAGCGGAATTCCCGGATACCCGCGCTGCTGAGAGCACCAGTGCACCAACCCGTTTTCGCAAATGTACAAATAGCGTGAGCCGGCGCGGCACTTCCAGTCATGCTCGCGGCCTTTGGCCACATTGTGTTGGAACTCGTTAAACCGGGAATACGAGCGCTTGCCCAGCGTCATGATCTCTTCAAAGATCTGCTGGTCGCGCTCACCGAGCGGTCTCAACTGTCCGTCATGGTCGTGAATAATTCCCACCGTGCTCGTAAACCCCAGTTCCAGCGCCCGATGTGCGATCTTCAAGGCATCTTCCGAATTCTTTACGCCGCTTCCGAGCACCGAATTGATGTTCACTTGGAATTCGGCCCATTCCGACAGCATTTCCAGCCGCCCATCCAGCGACTTCAGGCTCTTCTTCGACACCTCGTCCGGCACCGCATTATCGATACTGATCTGCAGGTGCTCCAGACCCGCATCATTCAGCCGCAAGATCCGTTCCTTGTTCAGAAAAAATCCATTGGTGATCAGCCCGGCAATCATTCCGTGGTTCCGAATGTGCCGGATAATTTCGTCCAGCTCTGGATGCATCAACGGCTCGCCGCCACTGATGGTGATGATCGTCGTTCCCATCCCCGCCAGGATGTCCAGCCGCTTTTTCATCTCTTCCAGCGGCACGGGATCCGACGAATCGTCAAACTCGTTGCAGTAAGTGCAATCCAGGTTGCACCGGCGCATCGGAATAATGTGCACCAGGATCGGATGCCCTTTCGAGGCCAGCGCTTTTGTGATCATCCAGAGCTCGCGCGCACGCGTCCGCCGAAACCGCGCTGCCCGCCGCCGAAGCACGTCCGCAGACGCCTTCCCTTTCTGTCTCACCACACTCATCTGTTCTGAATTTCCCCCAGACCTAAATTATACCTTACGCCAACGAGCCAAGTAGTTGAGGCAAATAGCGCGGGTGGTGTTAACGAAAAAGTATCTCCCCCTCCCTCCCCTGTTTTTTCGGATGTATATCATGCCAAAGGGTTTACGGGATCGTGTAGGCGTATGTATGGCATCTAAAGGAGTTACAGGCATGGCCTTTGCGCGATTTTGCAAATTGCTCATAGGAATGGCAGGGAAAGAAGTTATGGCAGAAGTGGCGAAGGAAAGCGTCCAGTCGACAGCCATTAGTCCACAGCTAAGAGAAGAGTCGTTGGGCCGACGAGAACCAGGAGTCTGTGAAAGCTGTGGCTGTAGGACTGATTGCGGGGTAGGGAGGGAGTGGTGCCTGCGATTCACGACTGATGATAACAGGCTATGGTTACCCTGTCAATAGATTACTTATTGGTATTTCTATTCGAATGAGAAATTGTGCCGAGAAAGACAACGCCCGAAACTTTATGGAAGGTCGAGCCGCAACAGAGCCCGCCCTTTGCCAAAATCAAAACCGCAAAGGGCACCCAAGATGCCAATCAGTGCGCCACCGGTCCAGGTTTCCCCATTGGTGCGCCTTCTGATGAATCTATCCCTTATTAGCGCGAGGGAACCATTCGTTGGCAATCAGTCGTCCGAGAAGTCCAACAATAATAAGCAGTGCAGAATTTTCGAGGCCCCCAACGGCCACAAATTTTAGAAATCTCGTAAACGGAGTTCCGGCGACAGAGGTAATATTCAAGCAAAGCGGACAGGTCCATTCTGTGGCCACATTCAGTCCTAGATAAGGAGCATAGTAGATACCCGCCCCGATAGAACCCAATAGCAGAGAAATCCAAATAATTAAACTCATGGAAATGGCGGGTGGCCCTGAATCGATTTGGATTTGGTTGACTTCATGCATGCGACAGGATATCACTGTGACAACTTCCTCGAAAGTATAGATACGCGGAGGGGGGCACCCGAAATCGAACCGTGGGGCACCCTCCTCGTTTTTGTTTTTGTGGGCAAGCTTTTTAGATCGAAGCCTTACAAAGTAAGAACTTTGGAAATCTTGCTTCAGGGCCAACCCGCCGAACCCGGGGCACCGCCACCCGTTGGTCGTCACTCTCCAGTTCATTCATCCCTGTTACAATTCTGTTGTTCGCTCCCAGGAGCCTCCACATGTCTGAAGCAACGTCCTTCGCAAAGTCCGTTCCCACTCGCACCGAATCCGACAGCATGGGCAAGATTGATGTCCCCATGGACCGCTACTACGGCGCGCAAACCGCCCGTTCGCTGATCCATTTCGCCATCGGCAAAGACACCATGCCGCCAGAGCTGATCCGTTCCTTCGGCATCCTGAAAAAGGCCGCCGCGCTGGTCAATCGCGACCTGGGCAAGCTTTCCGAAGAGAAAGCCAACCTCATCACACAATCCGCCGACGAAGTCATTTCCGGCAAGCTCCACGATCATTTTCCTCTGCGCATCTGGCAGACCGGCAGCGGCACACAGACCAACATGAACGTCAACGAAGTGATCTCCAACCGCGCCATCCAAATCGCCGGTGGAGAGATGGGCAGTAAAAAACCGATTCATCCCAATGACGACGTCAACATGTCGCAATCTTCAAACGACACCTTCCCTGCCGCCATGCATATTGCCGCAGCCACGGAAACTTCGCGCCGGCTGCTGCCCGCGGTGAAAAAGCTGCGTGACGCGCTCGATGCCAAGGCACGCGAGTTCATGGGCGTGGTTAAAATCGGTCGCACGCATTTGCAGGACGCTACGCCTCTCACCGTTGGGCAGGAGTTTTCCGGTTGGGTCAGCTTGCTCGATCGCGATGGCACGCGTATCGCTGTGGCTCTTGATGGATTGCTCGATCTGGCCATCGGCGGCACTGCTGTCGGCACGGGACTGAACGCGCATCCCGAATTTGCCGATCGCGCTGCCAAGAAAATTGCCGAACTTACCGGACTTCCCTTCCGTTCTCACCCCAACAAATTCGCCAGTCTCTCCGCGCATGACGAAATCGTGTTTGCCAGTGGCGCGCTGAAGACTCTTGCGGCCTCACTGATGAAGATTGCCAACGACGTTCGCTGGCTGGGCTCCGGCCCGCGCTGCGGTTTGGGCGAACTGACGCTGCCAGAAAACGAGCCCGGCTCGTCGATTATGCCGGGCAAGGTGAATCCCACGCAGTGCGAAGCCCTGACCATGGTCGCGGTACAAGTGATGGGCAACGACGCCGCGATCGGCTTCGCCGGCTCGCAAGGCAATTTTGAGCTGAACGTCTATAAGCCGGTGATGATCTTCAATTATTTGCACTCTGTGGAATTGCTAGCCGACGCGATGAATAGCTTCGTCGACCATTGCGTCATTGGCATCGAACTCAACCTCAAGACCATCGAGCACTACGTGAAGAATTCCCTCATGCTCGTAACCGCATTGGCTCCGCGCATCGGCTACGACAACGCCGCCAAAGTTGCCCACACAGCGCACGTTCAGCACATTAGCCTCAAGGAAGCCGCCATGCAACTCGGCCATCTAACCGAAGCCGAATTCGACCAGCTAGTCCGCCCCGAAGACATGACGCATCCATAGGCGAACATGAAGGCGACGGAGACAGTTCGATTTGGCCGCTGGGAGCTTAATTTCGATCCAGAACTTACGAGGCAAGCGTACGCAGCTATCTCCATAGGTAGCCCCGAAGAGTGCGGATGTGACCCTTGTTTGAATTTTGCAGCAGCGCGCGCGCAAATCTACGGAATTGAAGTTCTGGAATTGTTCAAGACACTTGGTATATCTCCAGATCGTGAAGTCGAGATCTATCATATGTGCCGGATGCAATCTGGTCGCCATCTTTACGGAGGTTGGTGCCATTTGGTTGGCTCAATCGTTTCGGGCGCGGACGCAGCTAAGCGGGTCGCGGAGAACATCTGGCAACCAGATCTTGAGAAAATTGATGAGTACTTTCAGCTGGGATTCAGCTCACGAGTCGCGCTCATTCAAGCCTCGTTCAAGAACCTTCCGATTGTCCAATTGGAATTTATTGCTGAAGTTCCGTGGGTATTGAATTCGCCCCAGCCGAGCCACTAAATGGGAATGATGAATACACACCAACACTCACGCTCTCGACGACGTGCACGAATTCTCTGTGCGCTCTGCGTCTCTGCGGTAAGTTCTCCCCGTTTTCGCTTCTCCACAACAAATCGAAAAACCGGAATGGTGCAAACCGCTGCCGCGACCGGAGTACAAAGCACTGGAGCGAGTGAAGATCGGCGATCCGTGGTTTGAGGTTTACAAAGTAAGGCCCGGCGTGTTCGCTCTCTACGAGCCGCATCAATCGGAAGAGACCATCGGCTACCTGATTCTTGGTAGCGACAAGGCGATTCTGTTCGACACGGGCATGGGCATCAGCGACGTGAAGAAGATTGTGGCCGAACTGACCAAGCTGCCCATCCTCGTCCTCAACTCCCACACGCACGACGATCATGTGGGCGGCAATTGGGAATTCGACAACGTTCTCGGCATGGACACTGACTTCACGCGCACCAACGCGAAAGGGTCGCGCGAAGATGCACAAGCCGAAATCGCTCCCGGTGAAATCTGCGGCGAATTGCCCAAAGGTTTCGATGCGAAAACCTACTCCACCAAGCCCTGGAAAATCACCCGCTTCATTCATGATGGCGAAAAAATCGATCTCGGTGGCCGCACCATTGAAGTGCTCTCCACTCCTGGCCATACGCCTGATGCCATCACACTTCTCGATCGCGCGAACGGCCTGCTCTTTACCGGCGATACCTACTATCCCGCGCCGATATGGCTTTATCGACCGGAAACCGATTTCGACGCCTACGCCGCCAGCATCGAGCGACTCGCCGCGCTGGCCCCACAAACAAAATTGGTTCTGGGCGCGCACAACATTCCCGTAGCATCGCCGTCGGTCCTGCCCACTTTAGTGAAAGCCTTCGCGGAAGTGCGCGCAGGAAATGGCACTTGCAAGCCCGTCAACGAAAGACAAAAGCAATGCACCGCCTACGGTATTTCCTTTCTTCTCCTGGCCAACCAGCCGGTAGTACACTCGCCGTAGCTGGGACTTTTATGTTGCGTCGCTCCATTGTTTGCCTCTCGTTTGGCTGCCTGCTTCTCCTCGCCATTCCCGTGCCCTCTGGCTGGGCTCATCCGCCACGCGAAAAAGAAAAAACGGTCTGGAACTACGACGGCGGCCTGCAACTGGTGACCGATGGAAATATTCCCGAAGGCCCCTGCTTCCGTTTGACTGGCCGGCTAACCGCGCAGGAGTTTTTCGACAATTTGCGCCGAGTCGACTCCACCACCGGCACGCTGTATCGCCGTGGCAACGATGTGGTCAGTGAATTTCCCGATCGCATGAATTTGAATTTTGTTCTGTACGATCATCCTTGCCCGCACGCGATGCAAGAAGGCGGCTCCGGTGTGTACCTGACGAGAGCTATGATGCTCTCGATGCGCTTCGGTTTCGCCTGGAAGCATGGAATGGAAATGCGTCCCGTAAAAGAGATAATGTTGAAGGCCGCCGAAGCGCATCCGATTGCAAATTATGCGAGCGAAATAAAGGAAGGCATGCCGCAGCGCTATGAATGGTGGTTCGATTTTGATGTGCCGAGCAAGGGAGTGCCGCTCACGGACAGTCTGGTGATCCAGATTTACCAGCCAGATGGCCACATCATCGCGCGAGTGGCGGCTCGGATGTGAGGGAGAAGGCGGCCGCTACGCCACCGTAGAAAGTTTCATCTCCAGCACTTTGGCACGGATAATTAGTTTTGCTTCGGTAAGTTTCTGGACTTCGTCGCCGGTCCAGCCGGGAGCGACTTCGCGGAGCACGAGGCCTTCAGGAGTTACGTCGATCACCGCCAGATCCGTCACAACGGTTTTCACGCATTCGAGCGCTGTCAGGGGGTAGCTGCACTGCTTCACGATTTTCGGCGAGCCGTCTTTGGCGTTGTGTTCCATGCACACGATCAGATTTTCCGTGCCAGTAGCGATGTCCATCGCGCCACCAATTCCGCCGCTGCCTTTCGATCCGGGAATCTTCCAGTTGGAAAGATCGCCTTTTTCGGAAACCTGAAATCCGCCCAGAACCGCGAAATCAAGGTGACCGCCGCGCGTCATCAGGTGCGCGTCTGCCTGATGAAAAAACGACGCGCCCGGAATCAACGTGACCGGAACTTTCATGGCATCGACGAGATCGAAGTCTTCTTCACCGGATTTTGCGCGGCCACCCATTCCCAGGATTCCATTTTCACTATGGAAATAAACGGTCAAACCTTTGGGAAGGTAATCAGCCATCAGGTTGGGAATGCCCCAGCCAAGATTGACGAAAGCGCCATCGGTCAATTCCTGCGCGGCCCGCTCGGCGATTTGTTCGCGTGTGAGACGTGGTTTATCCGGCAAAACGCAGTCCTTTCGCTTGCACAATACGATGCACAAAAATCGCCGGCGTAATGACGTTTTCCGGCTCGATGGCCCCCAGTGGAACGATTTCATCTACCTCGACGATAGTTGTCTTCGCGGCCATGGCCATAATCGGATTGAAATTCCGTGCCGCCAAACGGTAGGTGAGATTTCCCAACTCGTCCGCCTTCTGAGCCTTGATCAACGCAAAATTCGCGTGAATCGGTTTTTCCAGGATGCAGCGCTTGCCATCGATTACACGCTCTTCTTTTCCACTGGCCACTTCCGTGCCAACACCGACTCCCGTGTAGAAACCAAGCAGGCCGGCGGCAGCGGCGCGCATGCGTTCGCAGAGAATACCTTGCGGCACGAGTTCGCAAGTGACTTCGCCTTTGGCGTAGCGCTCCTGAAAATAATTCGAGTGCGGGCCGGGAAATGATGCGATGACATGGCTGATCTGGCCGTTCTTGAACATAATGCCGAGTTCGCCTTCGCGAGTCCCGCAATTGTTGCTGATCGCGGTTATGTTCTTCACGCCTTTACGAGAAAGCGCCTGAATCAGATTGTTGGGAAAACCCGCGCCGCCAAACCCGCCAAACATAATGCGCGCCCCATCGCCAATATCGGCAACGGCTGCGTCCAGACTATCCACAATTTTCTTCGTCATCGAGAGCTCGAGTTCGCTGAAATAGCATTACCTGTAGATTGTTCCCGACATGAAGCGTTTGCGCAACCCCATGAGCAAGAGGTTACGGATTGCGGATGCCGCGGAAAATCATTTCGATGAAGGCTTGTTTGACCTGCTCAGGATCGGAAACGTGGTCCGTGTCGTACCAGCGATAGAGCCAATTGCACATGCCCAGCATGCCGTTGACGATAATCCAGGGCTCGCCTTCCATCAACTTGCCTTGCTGCTGCCCTTTCTGAACCAGTTCCACAAATCGATTGTTGTAGCGAGACATGACAGAAGTTAACTTGTGCTGGCGCTTTCCGGGGAGCGAATCGAACTCATGGAGAAACAAGCCGAAAGGCACCTTGTTCTGAATGATGTAGTCGATCTGCGCGCGGATAGCACGTTCCAGTTGTTCCACTGGATCACCATTCGGATCAATCTGCTTGGCAATGAAAGCGTCTCCATCCTCGATGCCAGCGAGCAACAGTTGGAACAGGAGGTCGTCTTTGGACTTGATGTAGTAATAGAGGGAGCCCTTGAGCATGCCAACATCGCGGGCCACATCTTCAATGCTGGTAGCGTGAAACCCTTTGGCAAAGAAAATATTGGCGGCGCTGCGAAGAACGGCCTCGAGACGAGTGCCTGCTTTGGCCCTGGATTTCGTGCCTGCCGAACTAGGTGAATGATGAGGGCGCGCTGGCTTGGCCGTGTTTTTGTGTTTGGCTGATTTTGGGGGCAAGCGGAGCCTCGCAATGACTGTAAACGTGATACTAGCAGAGGAAAAGGCGAGGGCGACAGCGCGAGGACGGCGTGAACGAAGGGTGGCCGGGCGGAGATGGGCCGCAAATCGCCAGGCTCAACGATACTTTACTTACAGTAAAAAAAGCGTGTTATCCTCCACGTAAAAAAAGGCCAGATTCTTTCCTTGAGGGAGAAGAGGGATTCCGATGGTTTCACCACATTTGAAGGAAACGCTAGACCGTTATCGCTTGGGAGACAAGCTGAAGCATTTGCGCCTGCGTCGAAAAATGGGACTGGTTGAGCTGAGCAAACATACAGGTCTCTCGCCGGCGCTGCTGTCAAAGCTGGAGCATGGAAAGCTATATCCGACGCTCCCAACACTTTCGCGGATTGCCCTGGTCTTCAGCGTGGGACTCGATCATTTTTTCAGTGACGAAAAGCAGCGCCACACATTTGCCGTGGTACGAAAAAAAGACCGCCTGCGATTTCCCGAGATGCCCGGAATCGAAGAAATTGCCTTCGATTTTGAGTCGCTTGATTTTCTGGCTACGGACCGCAAGTTCAGTGCCTATCTTGCCGATTTTCGCGAGGTCACCACGGAGAAGATTCGGTTGCACCAACATCCGGGAGTGGAATTCATCTATGTGCTGAAAGGCAGACTGGCGCTAAAGGTTGGCACCGACCTGGAATATTTCGAGGCGGGAGATTCGTTATACTTTGATTCGCAATTGGCGCATGGCTATTCGCGCTCGGGGAACAAACCGTGTAGCGCACTGGTAGTAACGGCGGAGTAGAAAAGACACCAGGATGACAATCAATAGAGTGGCGACCAGGGTATTCCCACCCTGTGGCCCCTAAGAAATAAGTTCATTTCAGGCCGAAAGTGTGTGACAGGAATAGGTTTTCACTATGAGCCACACCGCTACGCCAGGGGTCAGATGAAGGCTGCGGTGTGCTGCCGGGGTGACGTGGACGACAAAACGTGCTCCGGCGTTTACGTTGACAATGACCAAGGCGCCACGCGATTCAAGGGATTCAACTCTTCCCGCCAATATATTCCTCGCACTGATGGAGCGAGGCATTTCGGTAGCCAGCAGAATATCTCCAGCGCGGATGGCAACCTGTACATTTTCGCCCGCATGCGCGGTACCGAGAGGGATCTCCAACTCCGTGTTTGAAGGAGATAAGACAACGCGCATAATCCCGTCTGGCTGACGCAACTCCTCCACCTTTGCCGCTAGCACATTCTCAAAACCGGCCGACTGAGCAATGGGCATGGCGCGAGGGGCGTCGAGAACATCTCGAGGAGTTCCGCGGCTGACCACACGGCCCTGCGCAAGTGCGATCACGCGCTCGCCAATAGCGTCGACTTCGTCGCGGTTATGGGTAACGTACAAAATAGGAATGCGCCGGGAGCTATTCCAGTCTCTGAGATCCTGCAGGATGGTTTCGCGCAATCGAGCATCGAGGCCAGTGAGCGGCTCATCGAGCAGCAGAACTCGCGGATCAGTGGCAAGCGAACGTGCCAGTGCAACGCGCTGCTGTTCACCGCCAGAAAGCTCGTGTGGTTTGCGATGTTTGTGTTCTGCAATATGAAAGGAGCGCAGTGCCCGGTCAACTGTGGATTGACGTTCCTCGCCACTGGCGTACATTAATCCATAGGAGACATTTTCCTGCACGGTGAGGTGCGGGAACAGCGCCAGCGACTGAAAAACATAGGCGATCCGCCGTCGTTGCGGGGGCACAAGCGATGGCAGGCTGGAATCGTAGAAAAATTCCTCCCCGAGCGTGATGCGACCAGCATCGGGAAGCTGAAGACCGGCAATGCAATCTAGAATAGTGGATTTCCCGGCTCCGGATGGCCCAAAGAGCACGGTGAACCCCGGTAGAAATTGCTCATTGATCTGGAGATGAAAATTGGAAGCGCCAGAAGAACGAAATTGCTTTTCGATGAAGACGGACAGCATTGGCAGGCTTACCGTACCTGCCAGGGAGACCACACCCTGCGATTGACTGAATAAACGACGGCAAGCACAACAAATGAAATGGCAAGAAGCAGGAGTGCCATATTGTGCGCGCCGGAATAGTCCATGGCTTGCACGCGATCGTAAATATCAATGGAAACAGTGCGAGTGATACCTGGTAAATTTCCGCCGACCATCAACACCACACCGAATTCGCCCAATGTGTGGGCGAAGCTCAAAACGAAGGCACTGACCACACCAGTCCAGGAAAGCGGAAGAATGATACGGAAGAAGGTTCGAGTGGAGCTGGCGCCAAGTACGGAGGAAGCGTCAAGCAATCGGCGATCGAGCGATTCGAACGAGGTCATCAGCGGCTGCACGGCGAATGGAAGGCTATAAAGCAGCGAAGCGAGAACCAATCCTGTAAAGGTGAAGGCGAGCGGCTGGCCGAATAGCGATTGCCACATTTTGCCGATGACACCACGCGAGCCGAACGCTACCAGCGCGTAAAAGCCAAGCACCGTGGGAGGAAGCACCAAGGGAAGCGCGACGATGGATTCCAGCAGAAATTTGCCGCGCCACTTTGAGAATGCCAGCCAATAGGCAAGCGGCATACCGAGTACAAGCAAGATTACGGAGACGGTGATTGCCAGACGAAGGGAGAGCCAGAGAGATTCAATATTCACGGCTTGGCCCCGGACGCTGGAGTCTGCGCCATGGTGAATCCATATTTGGCCAGGATTTCGCGGCCGTCGGGACTCTTCACGAAATCAAGAAACTTCGCGGCGGCGGGCTTGTTTTTTGATGCGCTGATCACTACGGCAGCCTGTTCCAGCGGTGGATGAAATTCCGCGGGAACAAGCCATAGGTGCCCGGCGGCCATCGCGGGCGAAATTGCCAGAGAGAGCGCGACGAGACCCACCTGGGCATTTCCCGATTGTACGAACTGCGCGGTCTGCGAGATATTTTCTCCAAACACCAGTTTCGACTTTAGCTTTTCGTAGAGACCCGCTTTCCGCAGGGCTGCCAGGGCAGCACTTCCAAAAGGTGCGTGTACGGGGTTAGCGATAGCGATTTTCTGAACCCTGGGATCGAGCAACGCGAAAAAACCACTTTTTTCCAAGTCCAGATGCGATTCTGACGGTGCCCACAGGACAAGCCGGCCAAAAGCGTAGGTGCAAAGCGTCTGGCGCTCAGCAAGTCCAGTGTCGATCAGTTTTTGTGGATAGGTGTTATCCGCAGAGAAGAACAGGTCAAACGGCGCGCCATTTTCGATCTGCGTGAAAAAGTTTCCACTGGAGCCGTACGAGATGGCGAGGGTATTCCCCGATTGCGACTCGTAACGGACAGCCAAATCCTTCATGGCAAATTGCAGGTCGGCGGCCGCCGCTACTCGCAGCGTTTGCGCGCAAGTCTGGGAAGCAGTAAACAGAGACGCGGCTATGGCAAGGCCAAGGCCGAGAACGCTGCGCCATGACGAGGAGAACATTTGACGATTGTCCCACACGAGAAAATCCTTCACAGCCGATTTATACCCGAAGAATCATGACTTCTGTGGACTTGATGAGGGCCGCAGCGCGCTCGCCGACTTTGAGGCGCATCTCTTTGGCAGCATCCGCAGTGATGATAGCGGTGATGTGCTGTTCGCCAAAGGACATGGTGACCTGCGCCAACAGGCCACCGTATTTGATGGCGACAACACGGCCAATCAACTGATTACGGCCGGACACTTTTCGAAAATTCCCTCGCCTAAGGGAGATGTCGCCACGCTCGAGCGTTTTAGGGATAAGACGATCAATTTCCGATTCTGGGACGCGATGGTGGCCGCCCGGAGTTTTGGCGGTTTTCAATTTACCGTTGTAGATCCACTGCTTCAGCGTGGGATAGCTGATGCCGAGGATATTGGCAGCTTCACGCGGGGCAAGGAGTCTCTGCATAGTGCCTCCGCGTGGCAGTTTATACGATTACAAAGAGATAATTCAATACGATTTTATACGCTTTTATGTAACGGGTGCGCCGGTGCGCAGATTGCCCGTCTAATTGCGAAGCGGCTTGCCGGTTTTCAATGTGTGGGCGATACGCTCCTGGGTTTTCTTTTCGCCGCAGAGAGAGACGAATGCCTCGCGCTCGAGATCGAGGACATACTGTTCGCTGACCAATTGCGGTGCGGACAATGCTCCACCCGCAAGAATGTTGGCGAGCTTGCGCGCGACGTGAGCGTCGTAGTCAGAGGCATAACCACCGCGAACCATCAAGTGAATGGCCATCTTGGCGGCGGCAAGAAACGATTCACCCAGAACTTTAACCTGCCCAGTTTGCGCGCCCTCCTGCCATGTGGAGACGGCAGGTTTCCATCCAGAGCGAGCCAGGGCCAGCGCGGTCTGTTTCGCGTCGGCAACCAGACGTTCGCGGTTCATCGAGTAGGTGTCGGTTCGCCGGAGATAACCGAGTTGACGATCTTCTTCCACGCTGGTGCCGACTTTCGCGGTGGCAATGTTCTCGAAGATGGGACGCAGCGCATGGAAGAGATCGAGGTCGTCGCCGGATCCCGCGTTTTCATTGGCGCGAATCATCATCTCTTTAGTGCCGCCACCGCCAGGGATCAAGCCAACTCCCGCCTCCACCAGCCCGATGTAAGCTTCGGCGGCGGCATGAATTTTGGCAGCGTGCAAACTGATTTCGCAGCCTCCGCCGAGCGCCATTCCTTGCGGAGCGGAAACAACCGGTTTCGGCGCATATTTGATGGCGAGATTCACGTTCTGGAATTGCTTCACGGCCATGTGCAGTTCGTCCCATTCCTGTTCCTGTGCGCCGACGAGCACCAACATCAGGTTCGCGCCAACGCAAAAATTGGGAGCCTGATTGGCAATGACCATAGCGTCAAAATCCGTATCGAGCCGCTTGATACCTTTATGAATCATGGCGATCAGATCGGCGCCGATCGCATTCATCTTGGAATGAAATTCGCAGCAGACTACACCATCACCCAGATCGATCAGGCTGGCGCCTGAGTTGCGATCTACCTCGTGGCCAGCGTCTTTTAGATTTTTCAGCAGGATGATGCCTGAGGGCTCTTCTACTTTGCCGGTTGCACCGGATGCAAAATCGAAAACGCTGGTGCTTCCTTTTTCAGATTCGTAGAAACTGTTGCGGCCGGCGGCAAGCGCCTTTTCAAAGATGGGCGGAAGCACGCGGCCCTCTTTACGGATTTGTTGAGCGAACTGCTGCAGACCCAGGGCATCAACGATTTCAAATGGACCCAATTCCCACGCAAAGCCCCAGCGCATGGCGCGGTCTACATCGACGATGTGATCGGAGATTTCCGGCATACGGCGACCGGCGTAAGTGCACATCTCGGACAAACCACCCCAAATAAACTGTTGAGCTTTGTCGGTTCGCTGGCCTTCGAACAACGGCGCCATCAAAGCGCGTAAACGCTCGCGCGTGTCCTCGATCATTTTGCCGGCATCAATCGAAGCGAATTTCGCCTTCTGGCGAGGGCGATAGTCCATGGTTTGGACATCGAGTGTGAGGATTTCTTTTTCCGCGGAACCTTTCACACGCTTGTAGAATCCCTGACCAGTCTTGTCGCCCAGCCAGCCGCGCTGAAGGAGTGTTTCGACGACGGTGGGAACTTTATAGGATTCACGCGACTCATCATTGGCGGCGGTATCATAAATATTTTTGACGACGTGAGCGAGAACGTCGATGCCAACAATATCGGCGGTGCGGAATGTGGCGGATTTGGGCCAGCCGACAGCCGGGCCCGTGCAAGCATCCACTTCCTCAATGGTCATCCCGAGATTCGACATCAGCCTCAATGCATTCAGCATGGAGAACGTGCCGACACGGTTGGCGATGAAGTTCGGCGTGTCTTTGGCGATGACGACGCCTTTGCCGAGTCGGCGATCACAAAAATCAGTAAGCGTTTCGATAACCGCCACGGAAGTTTTCGGACCGGGGATGACTTCGACAAGCTTCATGTAGCGCGGCGGGTTGAAGAAATGAGTGCCGGCCCAGTGCTGCTGGAATTCTTCAGGGAGACCTTCCGCGATGAGATGAACGGGCAACCCTGAGGTGTTGGTGGTAACGATGGAGCCGGGCTTGCGAAACTGGGCGACTTTGGCCAGAAGGCTGCGCTTGATCTCCAGGTTTTCGGCAACGACTTCGATGATCCAGTCGGCATCGGCAATGCGGGAAAGATCGTCTTCAAGGTTGCCGACGGAGATTTTCGAGGCGAGGTCGGGGGAAAAGAAAGCCGCCGGTTTGGATTTCCTGGCGGCGTCGATCCCGGTCAGAACAAGTTTGTTGCGATCGGCCGGTGCGGCGTCTTTCGAAACGATGTCAAGCAAAAGGCAGGGCAGACCGGCATTTGCAAAATGCGCGGCAATGCGGGCACCCATGGTACCGGCGCCGAGGACAACCGCTTTTTGAATTCGTTGGGTCATGGCAAGACCTTGTGAAGCAGATTTGGTGTGGCTCCACAGGTTACAAAACCGCGCGGCTGGGGTCAAACGAGCGTTTGAATTTCAAGCGAGGTGGAAAATAGAAATTGGTGCGGAGGAGACAGTGCGGTGCGTCAAAAGGAATTGAACGATTAGAGTGCAGTGACTTCGACTTGGACGGGTTGGCCCGCTCCCTTGCCGCGCTGTGCGAGCCAGTCGCCGAAGCCTTCAGCAAAACGCTGTGGGGTGAGGCGGAAGCTGGCTTCGAGGCGGCCGTCTGCGGTGGGCAGGGTGTCGTCAAACTCGGCGGAGTTTGTAAAGTTGCGCATGCAAAATTGGTCGAGCCACTCGAGCGGGCAAGGTTTCCTTTCGCCAAGAATGAGGACATCCACGCTAAATTTTTGGGCGTACATAAGTATAAGTAGAGGATAGCATTCTTGAGCGGTCTTCAGCTTTTTGCGAGCGAGAGGATCTGTTCGTATTCGTGGATATGTACTCCGGGGTCTTCCTTACGTGCGACGGCGAGCATTGCTGCTGCAAGGTCGTCGGCCTCCACGGGGCTGTAGTTTCGAAACTTGCCGATGAAAGCAAAATCGAGGGCCTTGGCAACCGTGGTACTAAGACGCTCGGCGGTCCGATCAGAAGATCGATCGCCAGCGAGGAAACTGGGCCTGAAGATATGGATCGATCGAAACGGCAATGCTTTGACCGCTTCCTCGAGCTCGCCTTTTATCTGAAGATAGAACGTTGAGGAATGCGCGTTGGCCCCGACGGAAGAGACCAGGATGAATTGGCGAGCGCCAGCCTGCGATACGGTGGTTGCATAGGCCAGCTCGGCATCAAAATCGACCTTGCGAAATGCTTCGCGAGAGCCCGCCTGCCGCATCGTCGTGCCGATGGTGCAAAAGACATCGGTGCCCGCAAATTCAGGCAACAACGGAAGACGTTCGAAGTCCGCTACAATCTGGCGCAATTTCGGGTGCTGGAGATCGAGGGGTCGTCGGACCAAGGCTATCACCTGATGGTAGTGTGTAGATTGCAGCAGCAAAGGCAGGCAATGGCCACCGACCAGACCGGTAGCCCCCGCAAGAACTGCGACACGGGGCAAAGCCCCAGCTGAAGTCACCAAGAATCCCCCGACCTTGCAGATAGGCTAATGGCTAACATACACTGAAATAGCCAAAAGATAGAATCGCTCCCGCCTGTCAGCTTGCGTTCCTCTACTAGATGTCTGGACGGGCCGGAAAAGGCATATCGATTTAATTTCTTAATGGAATGCATTCGTTTTCCTGGGGGTAGATGGTGAGCACTCCGATGGAAGCCTGGGTTGCCGAAGCGGCCCGGCTGACGAAGCCAGACAAAGTGGTCCTTTGCGATGGCTCGGAAGAAGAGAACCGGATCATTTTGTACGAGATGCTCAGGCATGTGGATTCATTTCAACTGAACGAGAAGAGCTACCCGAATTGTTATCTCCACCGCAGCAATCCAAGTGACGTAGCCCGAACCGAGCATCTGACATTTATCTGTACGCCGAACAAAGAGGATGCTGGCCCGACAAACAACTGGATGGACCCGGACGGAGCGAAATACAAGGTAGGCATGCTCCTGGATGGCTCGATGCGCGGCCGGACGATGTACGTGGTGCCGTACATTATGGGCCCGGCCGGTTCCCCTTATAGCAAAGTGGGCGTGGAAGTAACGGACAGCCCTTACGTAGTGGCGAATATGCGGATTATGTCTCGCATGGGGAAAGTGGCCAGCGCAAGGCTCGGCAATTCCTCTGATTTCGTTCCCGGTCTGCATTCGTTGGGAGACCTCGACCCGATGCGCCGCTATATTGCGCATTTTCCAACAGAGCAGCTGATCTGGAGCGTGGGTTCCGGTTATGGCGGCAACGCTTTGCTGGGAAAGAAGTGTTTTGCGTTGCGAATCGCCAGTTACATGGCTCGCAAAGAGGGCTGGATGGCGGAGCATATGCTCATCCTTGGACTGGAATCGCCCGGCGGGAAAGTGACCTACATGGCCGCGGCATTCCCTAGCGCGTGCGGGAAGACCAATCTGGCGATGATGGTATCGGCGCTGGAAAGCCAGGGCTATCGCGTGTGGACCGTGGGTGATGATATTGCCTGGATGCGCATCGGCGCGGATGGAACGCTTCGGGCAATTAATCCGGAGGCGGGATTTTTTGGCGTTGCGCCTGGCACCGGGATGAAAACGAATCCAAATGTGATGTCGGCGCTGAACCGAAATACGATCTTCACGAATGTTGGCGTAACAGCCGAGGATGAGCCGTGGTGGGAAGGCATGGGTGGCGATCCACCGGCGGGATTGGTTACGTGGCGTGGCGAGATGTGGGACAAATCGAAGGGACCGGCCGCCCACCCGAATTCACGTTACACGGTGCCCGCTACGCAGTCGCCCAGTATTTCGGCGAGCTGGGATTCGCCGGAAGGCGTTCCGATTTCGGCGTTTATTTTTGGCGGACGGCGAGCTCGCCTGGCACCGCTGGTCTACGAATCGTTCAACTGGCAGCACGGCGTGTACGTCGGCGCGACCATGGCATCGGAAACCACCGCAGCCGCCACCGGCGATGTGGGCATTACGCGCCGAGATCCCATGGCGATGCTTCCCTTCTGCGGCTACAACATGGCCGATTATTTTCAGCATTGGCTCGAGATGGGACGGCGCATTCCAAAGCCGCCAAAGATTTTTCATGTGAACTGGTTCCGCAAAGGCGCGGACGGAAAGTTCTTGTGGCCGGGATTTGGAGAAAATGTGCGCGTGTTGAAGTGGATTCTGGAGCGCTTGGAAGGTAAGGGCGAAGCCGAGGAGACCGCAATCGGCTATGTGCCGACGCGCAAGGGTTTGACACTGGATGAACTGCTGATGTCGCCGGAAGTTTTGCGCGAACTGTTTCGCGTTGATCCGGATGATTGGGAAGTCGATTTGGCGGATAGCCGAGAATTTTTTGCGAAGTTTGGCGATCGATTGCCGCCAGAATTGCTCGAAGAGCAGGACCGGCTAGTGAAGCGATTGGAGAGGGCACTACCGGCTTGCTGACGTCGGAATAAAAACAACCCGCTCAGAAACACACCCTACAAACAAGAAGAGCTAAAGAATTTCCTTGATGGACTCCTCAAGGGAGATATGCGTAACATTCTCGCCACCGATGAGGTACCCGTTTCCTTCCTGCTTGGAAAAATGCAGATAGCGGCTGATGTGGTAGTCTTCGTCGAAACTACTGAAGACGTAAACTGTTTCGCCAGTGGTCAGGCCAAACTGGGACAAAGCGACCGGTTTGCCGAAACCCCCGGCGAGGGCCACGTAACGTTCGACGAGCTTTCGTAGATCCCACATAACGGAAAAATGTCAGATCCTCAGGTGAGATGAATTCACTGGCAGGAGTCTATCCCGAGCGGGCAGGCGGCGAAAGCGAGGAATTTGGCGGGGATGCCCGCAATTGGGTAAGATGCTGGCAGCAATTATTCAGAGGTTGAGGAGACGTTTATGAGCTTGACGGTTGGAAGCGCGGCCCCGGATTTCACACTGAAGGATCAGAACCAGAAGGAGATCAAGTTGTCGGATTATTCCGGCAAGAAGAATGTCGTGCTGATTTTCTACCCGCTTGATTGGAGTCCGGTATGCACGAATGAGCACGCATGTGTGGTCAACGACATGAAGCACTTTGACAGTCTGGATGCGGAAGTTCTGGGAGTAAGCGTGGACAGCGTATGGTCTCACAAAGCGTACGCGGAGAAGATGGGCATCAAGTATTCACTGCTGGCCGATTTTCATCCGAAGGGCGCGATGAGCGAAAAATATGGTGTGTATCTTCCCGAGAAAGGCATCACGGGACGTTCGATCTTCATTGTGGACAAACACGGCAAAGTGGCGTGGGCAAAGAATTACGACATCCCCGTCGTGCCAGACATCAAGGAAGTGGCGGCCGCGTTAGGGCAGGTAAAGTAGCGCTTCATTTGGAGCAATACAACGGTCCGCCTCGAAAGGCGAGCCCTACAAAATCAGGCAACGAAGGCGGGTGCGGAATGCGCCCGCCTTTTGTCTTGCAGTTTACTTTGCGAGCTCGTTTTTTGTGACTGCGCCACCTTTGAGGACGAACTTCACATTTTCCAGGAGTATTACGTCGCTCAGAGGATCACCAGAAACGGCAATCAGATCGGCATAGTGTCCAGGTTCGAGCGCGCCAATCTTATCGGGCATGCCGATCAGATTCGCGGCGTTGATGGTGGCGGCCTGAATGGCGTCAATGGGCTTCATGCCCCATGCCACCATCTTGGCGAACTGTTTGGCGTTGTCGCCATGAGGATAAACGCCGGAGTCGGTGCCAAAGGCGATTTTCGCACCGGACTGAAAAGCGTGGCGGAAGTTTTCGCGCTGCAGGCGGCCAATCTTTTTTTCCTTTTCGATCGATTCGGGCAACATGCCGGACTTGGCTCCATCTGCAAGAATGAAATCGTCGTTGTAAATGTCGAAGACCAGATAGGTGCCGTGCTGCTTCGCCAGGGCAATGCCCTCGTCATCAATCAAGCTGGAATGTTCGATCGAATCGATGCCGGCGCGAATGGCATCCTTGATGGATTGCGTGCCGTGCGCGTGGGCAGCCACTTTTCTGCCCAATTTGTGCGCCTCTTCGGCAATGGCCTGCAATTCTTCAAGAGTGTACTGCGGGGTTCCCGGCAGATCGCCCTTACTCAGAACACCACCCGAAGCACAGACCTTAATAACGTCCGCGCCATATTTGACCACTTCGCGAACCTTGGCACGCACAGCCCATGGACCGTCGGCTACGCCGCCTTCTTTGTAATGAAATTCGTATGGGAGGAGATTGTTGTCGCAGTGACCTCCGGTGATGCCAAGCGGTGGGCCGGAGACAATCATCCGGGGTCCCTCGATTTCACCGGCATTTATGCCATCACGTAACGCGACATCCGTGAAGTTTCCTGCTCCCACATTTCTGACGGTGGTGAAGCCAGCGCGGAGGGTGATTCTGGCATTCTTCGCCCCAGTAATGGCTTCGCGAGGAATAGAGATACCCAGCCCGGCATAGCCATTGCCGTTGGGATCGCTTGTGAGATGTGTGTGCATGTCGATTAAGCCGGGAAGGCAAGTGGCGGCAGAAAGATCGATGGCAGTCACTCCTGAAGGAACAGGAGTGGAACCGGTGGAGCCCACAGCAGTGATGGTTCCGGCTTCGTCAAAAACCAGGACCTGGTCGCTGAGCATCTGACCGGAGCGCACGTCAAGCAATTTGCCGCAACGTACAGCTCCCGGTGCGGCAAGAACGGCAGGAACAGAAAGGAACAGAACAGCAGAAAGACGAGGAAGAAAGCTCATGAACACTCCCGATATCCAATGAGAATTAAAATAGCAGGAAAAAAGCATACAACGAAACGGCAGGTAGATGGGGGCGAAGAAGAGGAGGAAGAATGCCCAGATAAACAAACCTAAGAAGCTCGCCTCTGAAGGCGGCCGCTACACAGGCTCTGCCAAAATGGACGGGGATGTGAATCAGTGATTTGCGAAAGAACGCAAGAGATGAACAAGGCCCCAGCGCTGCTCATCGCTCAAGCGCTTTTGGAAAGAAGGCATCGGTTTCTTGCCGATTGTGATCTTGTAATAGATTTCGCCGTCGGTGAGTTTGGCCATGCGTTTCGCATCGGTCAGATCCGCAGGGCCGGGATCGTACATCATGGCGTCGGAGCCATCCCCTTTTCCAGTGTCACCGTGGCAATTCGAACACTTCTCCGCAAAGATGGCTTTCGCTTCTTTTAATGCCGCATCAGAAGGCGCTACGGGATTTTTCTTGTCCTTAATCTCGGGAGGCGCGTTCCAACTGGGCTGTTGGAATGCCGCAAATCCTATGGACATAAAAATAAGACCGATGGTGCCAGCAAAAAGAATCTTGCGCATTCGCAAACTCCGTTTGGATTTGTCGTTCATAGCGCGTCAAAAAATTTTCGCATAGTCCAGTGAGGGCGGGAAGCAAATCAATTTCCGAACCACATCAGGATGCCAGGACCGAGGATTGCGATGTAATAAATAGATGCACCCGCGGCGGCAAGGACCCACGCGAGGTGCCGCGAGACCGGCCGATTTGGATATCCCTGTTGCTGGGGCAATCGTGAATAGATGGCAGGAATTACCAAAAGGCCGGCCGCAGCGCCAAAACTGCTTAATGCTCCAGATTTGAGGATCTCGATAGCTCCGCGAGGGTCGAGAATGGCTCCTGCGCAGGCGATTAGTCCGCCGAAAATATAGCTGAGCCAGATGAGGCGAGAGAGGCGTCTACGTGTGTTAGATTCGCTGCCAGGAATGATCTTGCGCAGCTCGCTGGCAAGCAGCCTAATCAAGAAACGATAGAGGGCAATGCCAATCAAGACGAATAGCACTCGTCCGATGGCGAGCATCCTCGTGCCCGCAATCAGGGCCATCCAATCGCCGCGCCCAGTTGCGCCGCAGAAGATCAGATAGCCGAACGCCCAGAACAGGCTGAAGGCCATCACCAGCCAGAGAAAAAACTTGAGTTGTACTGGACGCGCGCGAAAAGACCGAAGCGCAAGCCAGGTGACCAACGCAAGAGCGAGATTGCCAACCGGACCGCCCAAGTCAAACACCCTCCACTGCGGATCGGGTAACGTGATCCACACAATCAGGCGGGTGGTCGTCAACATACTCGACTTCCCTCCTGCAAAATAAAAACCGAGTCCGTGGCCGAGACCTTCGTGCGCAAGGTCGGCAAAAATGAAGGCAAGCGCAGCGATGGATGCAACTGTGATGGAGTCGTCCGGTATGGCGGGGGATTTTAGGGTGTCAGTGTTTGGCATGAGCGGGCAGCATCTAGCTTATGCCCGAAAAATCAGCCAGAGAAGCTCCCCGTTGAAAAAAAGGATGGTAGCGGCGACCAGCCAGGCAATGACGACGGTTGCCCGGGAATTCACGAATTCGCCCATCTTGGCTCGCTCGCTGGTGAACTGCACCAGTGGAATGACCGCGAAAGGCAACTGAAAACTCAGAACGACCTGGCTGAGGATCAGAAGCGAAGTCAGCTTACCTTCGCCCGCGAATCCGATGACGAGTACCGCAGGGATGATGGCGATCGAGCGAGTGACCATCCGCCGAATCCATGGCTTAAGTCGAATCTGCAGAAAACCTTCCATGACGATCTGGCCGGCCAGAGTGCCGGTTAGCGTGGAATTCTGCCCCGAGGCGAGCAACGCAAAGGCGAACAGCGTGCTGGCAAGGCTCGCGCCGAGTACGGGAGTCAGCAGTTTGTAGGCTTGCGCAATATCCGCAACTTCGTTCATCCCGCGCGTGTGGAACGCAGCAGCGCCCAATACGAGAATGGCCGCATTGATGAACAGGGCAAAGCCTAGCGCGACGGTGGAATCGATAACCGCAAACTTCAACGCTTCGCGGCGTTCTGGATTGCTGAGTCCGAAAGCGCGCGTCTGCACAATGCTGGAATGGAGATAGAGATTGTGCGGCATCACGGTGGCGCCGAGGATACCAATGGCGATGTACAACATTTCCTTATTGCGCAGAATCTCCAGGCTGGGAATGAAACCGTGCGCAGCTTCCAGCCACAGGGGTCGCGCAAAAAATATTTCGTAGGCAAAGCAGGCGGCGATGGTGGCGATCAGAGTAACGACGAGGGCTTCGATGAAGCGGAACCCGCGGCCTTGCAGCGCCAGGATCAAAAGGACATCCAGTGCAGTGAATAAAACGCCAGCCAGCAGTGGAAGGCCAAAGAGCAACTTAAGGGCGACGGCCGAACCCAGAACTTCCGCCAGGTCGCAGGCGGCAATAGCCAGTTCGCAAACCACCCACAACAGCAAGGTGACACGCGGCGAGTAGTGGTCACGACAGGCTTGCGCAAGATCTCGCCCGGTGACAACGCCGAGTTTGGCCGAGAGCGCTTGCAGGAACATGGCGAAAATATTGCTGATCAGAACGACACTAAGCAGCGTATAACCAAACTTTGATCCGCCGCCGATATCGGTGGCCCAATTGCCGGGGTCCATGTAGCCGACGGCGATAAGGTAGCCAGGCCCGGCGAAGGCCAGCATTTTGCGAAACCAGGAGGAGTTCGGGGTGATGGAAATCGAGCGGTGAGATTCCGGCAAAGAGGGCAAGCGCAGGGAATCGCGCCAGCTGGAGCCACCAACCTGATCGGCGGCCAGCTCCGGTTCCGTTACCAAGCGTTTATTGAGCGGTTCCGACATGGGGGCATTAACCATAGTTAACTACTCTTATAAACTATACTTAACACTTACGTCTGTCAATAGGACTTCATTCGGCCCTGTGCCAATTCCTGCACCAGACTGCGGCGTAAGCTAACCGTTAGATGAGATTAAAGCCCTAGGGCACCAAGGAACGCGGCACGCCGCTGTGCTATTTTGGTAGCGGAATCCGGGAGACCATCATGGACGACAAGCAGCAACCACAAGTTCCACCAGGACAAGTGCAGATCAAGGCAGACGAAAAAGAGCTACAAGGAATCTACAGCAATCTGGTGATGATTCATCACCACGCGGAAGAGTTTACACTGAATTTTGTGTACGTCTTCCCCAATGCTACGCAGGGCAAGCTGTTAAGCAGTGTAATTGTCAGCCCGGGGCATGCGAAACGGATCTGGCGAGCGCTGGGCGAAAACATTTCGCGGTTCGAAGCGCAGTACGGCGCGATCAAGGAAGGACCCGAAGGCAGTACACCGAACGCGGGCAATATCGGCTTCGTACAGTAGACGGCGCATCAGATTCAGCGAGGAGTGCTTGATGCATTTCCGGGCCGCAAGCGATCAGGCCATTCTGGTGTATCTCGGCGACGAAATTGGTCCAGTTGCACATAGGAGAGTGGTGAAGTTGCTTCGCCTGCTGCAAGCTGAGTCTCTGCCGTGGGTGAAGAATCTGCAGCCGGCGTATTGCTCGCTGCAGATTTCGTTTGACGCATGCAAGGTGGATCACGCGGAAGTGGAGGCGGCAGTTCGCGCTTGCGAACGACGCGCGGAGCGGGAGAGTGTGCTACCCCCACGACAGCGGATTGAGATTCCGGTTTGCTACGGTGGCGAACTCGGCCCTGACCTGGCGGACCTTGCCGCGATGCACAGCCGAACACCGGAGGCTGTCGTAAAGCTCCATGCCTCACAAACTTATCGAGCCTATTTCTTGGGATTTGCACCGGGCTTCGCGTATCTGGGCGACCTACCGGAAGAAATTGCCGCGCCGCGACTCGACTCTCCACGAAAAAAAGTACCTGCAGGTAGCGTTGCCATTGCGGGAAGGCAGACCGCCGTCTATCCGTTCAGCACGCCGGGTGGGTGGAGACTGATTGGCCGCACCCCATTGCAGGTATTTCGTCCGGAACAAGATCCAATGGGGCTGATCGCCGTAGGAGATGAAGTGCACTTCTACTCCATCACGCGAGCAGAATTCGAACGCTGGGAGAAATCGTGAGTACGTTGGTGGTGGAAGCTCCTGGGCTGCTCACCACTGTTCAGGATCTCGGTCGCGTTGGTTACGGGCCGATGGGTGTATCCGCTTGTGGTGCGGCTGATCCGGTCGCGTTACAGCTTGCGAATCTGCTGGTGGGAAATGAACGCGGTGCGGCGGCGTTGGAGATGACACTTACCGGCGGACGATTCCACTTTCCGCAAGGCTCGGTCGTGGCGATGGCCGGGTCTGATTTTGCCGCGCATCATGACGGACGAGTGCTGGAGATGTGGATACCACACGCGATTTCGCCTGGAGGCACAATTTTTTTTGGCGCAACGCAGAATGGCGCGCGCTGTTACCTTGCGATTGCCGGTGGGATTCAAGTGAAACCATTTCTCGGGAGCGCCTCGGCGCATCTGGTCAGCGGGCTGGGCGGATTCGAAGGGCGCGCTCTAGGAAAGGGAGACATACTGTGGTTCGAGCACACCGGAAAACCGATGCGGCGCAGGAAGCTCTCGGCGCGAGTCGTTGAAGCGTGGCAACCGCGAAAGCTGCTGCGGGTTACGCCGGGACCGCAGTTCGACGGATTCCCAGAGAAAGCGCAGAAGAAACTGTTTGAATCCGCGTATACGGTCACCGAGGAATCGGACCGTCTGGGATTGCGCTTGCACGGGTCGCTGCTTCCCGCGACTTCGTTCTATGGAATGATCACGGAAGGGGTAACGCTGGGCGCGATCCAGGTCACACCTTCTGGGCAACCCATCATTCTTTTTGTGGAACAGCAGACCACGGGTGGCTACCCGAAGATTGCGAATGTAATTGGCGCTGACCTTTCGTCCCTGGGTCAGTTGCGGCCGCGAGACAGCGTTCGTTTTGAGCTTGTCTCGTTTGAAACGGCACGCGCACTGTGGATCGAGCAACAAACCATGCTTGCCGATACAGAAAGGCTTTTCGGTTGAAATACATTGATGTGAATTGCGACATGGGTGAAATGGCGTCGATGCTCGCGGACGGCAGCCAGGCACGGTTAATGCGTTGCATAACTTCAGCGAATGTGGCTTGCGGCGGTCATGCGGGAGATGCGGAAATGATGCGCACGACGATCGAGCAGGCGGTTGCGGCAGGAGTTGGTGTTGGCGCGCATCCCGGTTACGAGGACCGCGAGAATTTTGGGCGCATCGAACGGAAGTTCTCACACGAAGTGATCGCGGACTCCGTGTTTCGGCAAGTTGTGACCCTGGATGAAATCGCAAAATCGTGTGGCGCGCAGGTGGTGCATGTGAAACCACACGGGGCACTCTACAACCAGTCGGCACGCGATGCGACGATTGCACGGGCGATTGCGGACGGTGTGGCACGTTGGAGTTCCAAAGTGGTGATGGTGGGATTGGCCGGTTCGGTGATGCTGGACGAGTCTCGTAGAGCGGGATTTGTGGTGGCGGCAGAAGCTTTTGCGGACCGGCGTTACGAACCTGATGGAAGCCTGCGGTCTCGAAAATTTACAGATGCGCTGCTTGGCAGCCCGGAAGAAGCCGCGGCGCAAGCTTTACGAATCGTGCAGCAAGGAAGCGTGAGTACGCTGAGCGGCGAGACCGTTCCATTGGAGGCGCAGACCATCTGCATCCACGGAGACACGCCTGGAGCACTGCAGATCGCCGAAGCTGTAAACATAGCGCTTCATGGAGCGGGCATTACCCCGCGGGCACTCGCGACTAGGTGAGTTCATGGCCACTGGTTTCGGGAATGGCGATGGCGCTGAGTGCCGCGCAGCCGTAAGCCACAGCGCAGGCGAGGAAGGCCCAGCCCAAACCGTGGGTTTCGCCCAGATGTCCGATCAACCAGGGGGCCAGCGCGCTGATGGCTCGGCCCACGTTGTAGGAAACACCGAGAGCTACCGCACGAATCCTGGTGGGAAATAGTTCGCTGGCGAGAGTGCCAGAGCCCACGAAGAATCCCGAACCGAAAAATGCCGTAACGCAGCCGAAGACGAGAATGAGCGCAGGCTGCCGCGCGATGGCGAAAAAAGGTACGCAAAGAGCAGCGGCGGACAAATAGAGGATCACAGATTTCTTTCGCCCGACGCGATCCGCGATGCCGCCGAAGAAAAGATAGCCCGGCACCATGCCCACCAGACTCAGCAGAACAATAAACGTAACGGTACCCAAGGACTGAAAGCCGCGGCCGCCTTGGACTACGGGGAGAGCCAGGTAAGCCGGGGCCCAACTGAAGAGTCCCCACCACGCGAACAAGCCGAAAGTATTCATGCCGAGTAAAGCAAGCAATCGAGGCAGCGCCATTCGCCACAACTTCCCTTTCTCCTCGGAAGTCAGCGGAGATTGCTGAGACTGTGCTTTCCAGATCGCGGGCTCCTGCACATTGTTTCTCAGCCACAGCGTGAACAACGCGGGCAGGAGTCCCAGGAAAAACACTCCGCGCCAAGTCAACAGAGGAGAGAGCAATCCGGCGGTAAGAACCGCCAGCGCGTAGCCCACGGCATAGCCGCTCTGCACAATGCCCACGGCGCGGGCGCGCCGATCAGAGGGCCAAGACTCCGCGACAAGAGCCGTGCCACTGGTCCATTCCCCGCCCATACCAAAGCCAATGACGAAGCGGCAGACGGCTAACATGGCGACACTGGTCGCCAACCCGGACAAAAAAGTGAACGTGGTAAAGGTGAGGATGGAGTAGATCAAAGCGCGCTTGCGCCCGAGTGTGTCGGCAAACATGCCGAAAAAAAAGCTGCCGAGTCCCGTGGCGACCAGCATCAACGCATTGAGCAATCCTGCTGTGGATTTATTCATGCCCAGCGCGGGCAGAAGCTGCGGCAGCAAGGCGGAATAAAGCATTACGGCAAACCCGCTGAAGAGCCAGCTTAGTCCGGCGGCGAGCAAGGAATTGCGCTGTTGAGGCGAGAGGTCGCTCCAGCGGAAAGAAGACAAGCTACCGGTGGATGTGGCGGTCGAGTTCGTTTGCGAAGTGGACAAGTGGATTCCGTATGCTGTGGAGCCGCGCGATGCGCATCAGTGTATCCGGGAAACTGGGCAATGGCACTAAAATCGGCGTTGTGGTGCGTGGGAAAAACTTGTCAGCGAAGAATTGCCTGACTGGCGCTTGTACGGTAAAGTAGAAGAGTTGTTGCCACACTTTTTTGGGCCTGTAGCTCAGGTGGCTAGAGCGCGCCCCTGATAAGGGCGAGGTCGGTGGTTCAAGTCCACCCAGGCCCACCATTCAAGACTTCCAATTCGTAGGCTTCTCCGTGGTCTGCAAGTTCCAGAAGACACTGAAAAACCACAGCTTCTAGTTCGTTGGTCACTGGTGCAAAGAATCCAAAATCTTTGCGGTAGGCACACTCTACCACGCCTGCCCGTTCTTCGGGTAGTAACACAAGGCTAAAAGCTGAAAGCTTCGTCTACCGCTTCGCGGATGTGCGGTGCCTGAGACTTAGACCCGGGCCGACGCTTTTGATGCTCAGGCGAAACGGGGTCAGACCATCTGCATTCTGTTGCAGGAGAAGTCAGCCGTGTGGCACAGCTTAGCATCGGGCAGAATATGGGCACAATTAGTACGGCCACGGCATTTCTGGGAAATGGAAGCAGGCGGCGTGAACTGGCTGGTTCCGGCCTAGTACCAAGATGTCTAGTAAGCACGTGGTTGTTTGTGTGACTCACGTCCTTGCCCAGCCTTGGCTCTATGCAGTACAAGGCAATATAGAAGCGAGCACGAAAATGAAATCAATCAACAAGAAGAAAGGGACCACTACAACTACGCATCGCGTCCAAGAACACGAACTGCTCCGACGGTTAGAACTTCTTTGCGAAACTGCAGGTTTAAAATTTCCTAAAGAAGCGTGGCCGAAAGATGACCACAAAGGATATTTTCTACTTGGCGTGTGTGTTACTGAAGATATGAAAGACCGTAGTCTTCCCGAAAGACTCGAACGGCTCGATGACTGGGCGCGGCAGCGCAACTTACTCAGGCCGAATGAAACGCTCTTCGCAACGAAGCGGAGCCAAATTAGTAGGGGGAAGCCAAGTATCGAGCTGGCCGCGCAAAGCGTTGCAGCGAACAGTTTCGGGTAACAGTCCGGTTTTGTTAACCAGAAGCGGGGAGGTAAGGCATGCCCTGCAATTCCTGTGGGTCAATTAATCAGGGAAAGTATCTAGCGGAGGTAGACATCCACTTTCCGGGGCTGAGAAATGCAGGCAAGAGCCCCGTCTTGGTGTTTCCTGAACTGTTGGTGTGCCTCGATTGCGGCAAAACGGAATTTATGGTTCCCAAAGCGGAATTAGAAATACTTACTAACAGGGACACCACTGAAGCTTCCCAATTTGGATTGGAAGCCCATCAAAAGCTGAAGGCAGCTCAACGGCTGCACGCGCTTGCGGTGCTTGAGACTCAGACCCGGCCAAGGAAGGCACGAATCCTATCGGCCCGGTTCAAAATGGCACAGAGTGGCCCACCATTCACCGGTGGGTCCCAAAAACCTCAACCCACAATCCAACCCACAACTCATTGCACCATCTCTGTCGCCACTCCCAGCGCCGTCAGATATTCGCCTTGAGCCGCCCGTGTTTCATCGCCGTCCTGCGTGTACAGATCGAGCATCGTCTGAATCTTCGCGTGACGCAGGATGCCCTGCACGGTCTTGGGTTCGATTTTCGCTTTGTCACACGCAAAACGGAGCGAGAACAGGGTCTTGTCGTTGAAACAGACGTTGACGCAAAGCGTCCCGTCGTTGATGGAATGACTGACGTAATCCACAACCTTGGCCTGCAGACCGGGATACCGCCTTGCGGAATAGCGCAAACGTCTCGTCTGCTTTGTCGGCGTTTTACGATTCGCCATTGGCCGCCTCGTTCTCCGGTGTCGATGTGACACCCGTTTTTGGAGGTACTGCCGCACGTCGTGATGACTTCGAATGGTTCGATTTACGTTTCTTGGGTGTTTTCTGATTCTTGCTTCCCGACACGCTTTCGCCTTTTCGCTTGCTCCTCGTCGTAGCGTTCTTCGTCAGTCATGTCCCAGCCGGGAAGGATGACGAGGCGCGGAGGCAATCTCTTTTTCTTTCGTCTCCCCTCGGAGTCCTTGATTTCGAGATAGATGTCGTCGGGGTCTTTGATCTTCTTGTTGTATTCGCGCTGGAATTTGTACGCCCAGACTGCGTCGTTTTCGACGATCTCGTCGAAGTTGTCGAAGAATTGTCGGTTGGCATCGACCCGTGCGCTTTCCACGTCTGCACGGGCGGAACGGATTATGTCGCTGTGGAAGAGGCTGATCTTCTCCATTCGTTGAAGGGCCCGAATGACCTGCTCAAATGCAAGGTTCAACTCCGTGAGTTCCTGAAAGAGCCGGAGATTCATCTCTGCTCTCCCTGCCGGTGTTGTGCTTCGTTCCCCACACCGACGGGAGGGCTCGGGTATTGTCGCTCCCACGCCTGCTGCTCCTCGCTAGTGAGGAAACGCACCCGCGGCGCTTTCCCCTCCGTGCGTCGGATTTCTTCAATCGCCTGCACGTCCTGATAAACCTTCACTTCATCCAGCATCCTTTTCTCCTGCTCGCGGTGTCTCTTTGCAAAACAAGCTTCGTCCCGCAACTCCCTACCCTCGACGTTGTTGCAGAAAAAGCTGTTGAACAGTGCGCGGTGCATCTCGAGCAGAGTCAACTTCTCGTCGATGTAGGGGACTGTTAATCCCGAGTCCTTGGCGGGCTTGAGCCGCTCCAATCCTCGGACTGCATCATCAATTCCGCGATTGACCAAAAAAACTGCTTCGTAGAGATGGGCTTTTTGCATTTCGAATTCCCTTCAATGTTTTCGGCTAGAACACCGCAGTTCGGAAGTTGATAGAAGTGTCGGAGCGCACGTCTCCCATGGAGTCTGATTCCGACCCGAATGGACGATAAATTTAGTTGCACAGGCTTACGGCGGCGGATGCGCGACACGCAGAGGAATGGGTAGTACGATGAAACGGAAACGTAGTTGGTCGAGTTGCGCTACGAACGCGAACCCGATAACTTCTAATCCAGCCATTGTTGCCTCTTAACCAGGCGACTTTGGTCAGGGACGTGTCCGGTGTTGATAGCATCGGCGCGTCCCGTCAGAACAAAGTTTAGAGTTGTCGCAACATCTAGGCACTCCTAAAAAATCACACCGTCCAGGACAGTGCGACTGCCATGCCAAAGGATAAACGAAATAGGTTTAAAACTTCAACCACTTTTTCAAATAAAAAACTACTGGCAAAGAACTGGGTATCCCAATCTGAAGCCGCCCGTATTCGCAGGGTTACACCTCAAGCAATCGGGCGCCTAATCAAAAAGGGACGATTCCGTACATTGCAGATAGCAGGCAAGGTACTCCTAGATCGCCGCGAAGTGGAAAACTACAAGGCTAAGCCTACAGGTCGACCGCTCCGTCGCGAGGCTTCTTAACTGTTGACTTAATTCAGAAGAGCATTCACACGCGAAAACAGTGTTTCGAAGCGTTCAATTTCGGCCGACGAAAGCATCACCGAGGTGAGCTTGCCAGAGGAATTGCGCAGCGCGATAGCAATTAGAACCATCCGCCTTCAGCAACGCTTAACATAAGCACGTTGATAGGCTCACGACAGCGAATTTTGTCGGGTAGATCGATGCATGAACCTAGTGCCAGAGCGTTTGGAGGTAGGGAATACACCCTTTGTTCCCGTACGGGAACATTTCGTCTTATCTGTGCAGATGCACTTCAATGTTCCCGTACGGTAATACCGTTGACTTTCACGCCGAAATAGCTAAAATATTCCCGTACGGTAACGTCTCTCACTAGGATGGAGGCTATGAAGTACACACCACAGGACATAGGAAGGCTGATTCGCGAGACCCGCAAGGGGCTCGGCGTGACGCAAAGGGCACTCGCACTGACCTCAGGCACAGGCCTGCGATTCATCATCGAACTCGAAAAGGGCAAAGAGACTGCCGAAATCGGCAAGGTCTTGACGATCCTGCAGACGCTTGGCATTCAATTAATGCTGACGCCGCCAGCGGCGACAAGAAAAGGATAGGGCAATGGCACGCATGCTCGATGTCTATCTGCAGGACGACCTGGTCGGCCATCTCATCCAGGACGACGGCGGCCAGATGTCCTTTGAGTATCTCGAAAGCTGGCTTGCGGAACCGGGAGCCGCAGTCCTGTCGCAATCCCTGCCGCTGCGCAAGGAGCGTTTTCCGGCGATGGAATGCCGGGGATTTTTCGGTGGCATTCTGCCGGAAGAGAGCAAACGCGAAATCATCGCCCGCAATCTGGGTATCAGCGCGCACAACGACTACGCCATGCTGGAACAGATCGGTGGCGAATGTGCGGGAGCGGTGACGTTCATTCCCGTGGGACAGGAATTGCCCAAGCGGGGTTACCACTACCACAAGCTCTGACGCGAAGGAACTCGCCGGAATCCTCAGAGAGCTGCCCAAGCGGCCTTTGCTGGCGGGCGAGAAAGGCATTCGCCTTTCGCTGGCCGGCGCACAGGACAAAGTCGCCGTGCGTATTGAAGGTGAAGAAGTATCACTGCCCTTGGGCGGCGCGCCTAGCACGCATATCCTCAAACCGGCGGTCGAGCGCTTTGCAGGTGTAGTGTTTAACGAAGCGCTGTGCATGACGCTTGCGGCGCGCATGAATCTTCCTGCGGCGAAAGTGGAAACCAGAAAAGTCGAGGATGTCGAGTATCTACTGGTCGAACGTTATGACCGCAAGCAGGTAACCATGACGGCGCGCCCGGCGTCGAGCGCCTTCATCAGGAAGATTTCTGCCAGGCGCAGAACATTATCTCCGAACTGAAATACCAGAAGGAAGGTGGTCCATCATTCAAGCAATGCTTTACGCTGCTGCGCGACGTATCGACCGCGCCGGTCATTGACCTTGCGCGTCTTCTGGACGCTGCGATTTTCAACTATCTCATTGGCAACAACGACGCCCACGGCAAGAATTTTTCACTCGTATACCCGGACAAGGGAATCAGGCTGGCACCCCTCTACGATGTCATCAGCACGACTTACTATCCTGAACTGAACACCGATATGGCTATGCGGATCGGGCGCGAATACTCATCGGACAAAGTCACGCCAAAGGATTTCGAGCAATTGGCGGGAGATGCGGGACTTGCCAAACCGCTTGTCCGCCGCCGAGTTCCCGAACTGGCTACAGCTGCGATCGAGGCTCTAGATAAAATGAACATCACAGACAAGCTCTCTGACGAGGTCGCAGGTCTCGTCCGCAGGCGCTGCACGCGTGCACGGGAAAAATTTCGCACTTAGTCCACGGTCATCCATACCAACACCGACTCACACCGCGCGGCGTTAAGACCAGTTTTTGACCCACAACCCAACCCACAGTCTATTAAACCCTTGAATTCAAGTAGCTTAGCCACGTGAGCGATAGAATTTGATTGCTATCGCTCATATAATGCTGTATTGTGAGCGATAGAAGGAGTGGCTATCGCTTATGAGGTGGAGCTGGGAACAACCGGAGTGGCCGCATTTCACCTGGAATCAAAGTCGGCTCGCCTTGGCCGAGAAGGAATTCCTCGTCGGAAGCGGCATGTTTGTCGGGGCCATTAAGCACTTGGACGACGACGATCGCAATCAACTCACCGTGGAGGCGATGAGTACCGAAGCCCTGACCACCTCGGAAATCGAAGGTGAAATCCTCAATCGTGCCAGCGTCCAATTATCCATTCAAAGACAGCTTGGCCTGCCAACAGACAATAGAAAAATAGGGCCTGCGGAGCACGGGATCTCAGAGATGATGATCGATCTCTACAAGACATTCGCTGCGCCGGTTACGCAAGACACGCTGTTTGAATGGCATCGGATGCTGACGAGCGGCAGAACGGATTTGAGCGATATTGGGCGGTACCGTACCAGCAGCGAGCCCATGCAAGTCATTTCAGGGCCAGTTGGTTCGCCGAAGATTCATTTTGAAGCACCGCCTGCTGGCAAAGTCCCCGCCGAAATGGATGGCTTCATTGAGTGGTTCAACAGCACGACACCGGGCGCTGTTGATCCACTTGCTGCGCTTGCAAGGGCAGGGGCCGCGCATCTGTACTTTGAATGCATCCATCCGTTTGAAGACGGCAATGGCCGTATCGGCCGCGCGCTGGCCGAAAAATCACTCGCCCAAAGTCTTAGGCAGCCATCACTCATCGCCCTGGCAGCCACGATACTTTCTCGGCGCGCGCACTACTACTCCGCCTTGGAGGCGGCTAACAAGGCAAACGAGATAACGGACTGGCTTGCGTGGTTTGCCGGCATCACGATAGAAGCACAGCGGCGCACATTGGCCTTGATCGAATTCCTTATTGATAAGACGAAGTTATTCGATCGCCTCTCGGGACAGATCAACGAGCGACAGCAGAAGGCGTTGCTCAGAATGTTCCGGGAAGGGCCGGAAGGCTTCAAAGGCGGGATGAGCGCAGGAAAGTACAGCACCATCACTGGAGCTTCGCCGGCGACGACGACTCGTGATCTCGCGGAACTCACAACGAAAGGCGCGCTCACAAGGGAGGGCGAGCGTAGGCACGCGCGCTACAAGCTCAGCGTTCCCCTCAGGTCCGTTGCGCATGTTTCACTGAGTGAGCACGGAGAGTTCATAGAGGACTAGAAATATCTGGCACTCCGTTTGAAGTTCAAACTGTGCAGGGGGATATGGAGAGCCACGGATCTCAGTCAGTGCGAATCAGGCTGACGATCTCCCAGGGATGCAACGACATCAAATTGCTTAACTCAGGAGGACCTTGCGTGTATAAGGGTACTCATCCGGGAGATCAAAATGGAAATCCCGGCGAAGAGAAATCTTTTCTAGGACAACGTCTTGACCCACGACCGCGAACACTTTCGCAGCTCTTACGTCGGCAGCCCTCCCTGGGACATCGGCAAACCCCAGCCTGCGTTTCAGGCCGCTGCTGATAAAGTCGTCGGCTCGATTCTCGATGCGGGCTGCGGCACCGGCGAGCACGCACTGTTCTTCGCCGCACGGGGCCATGCTGTCACCGGCTTCGACTTCCTCGAGGAACCCATCGCTGCGGCGCAGCGCAAGGCCGCCGAGCGCAGCCTCATCGTCAAGTTCCTGGTCAAAGATGCCCTAAACCTCCAAGAGTGGACCGAACGCTTCGATAACGTGCTCGACTCCGGTCTGTTTCATGTTTTTTCCGACGAGGACCGCATTCGCTATGTACGCGGGCTCAAGACCGTCCTCAATCCCGGCGCGCGTCTGTTCTTGCTTTGTTTCAGCGACGCCACCCCGGGAACGCAAGGACCGCGACGTGTCTCGCAGCCCGAGTTGCGCCACGCCTTTGCCGACGACTGGGAAATCGAGTCCCTCGAGCCCGTGCGCCTCGAAATCCGTCCTGAGGATAGAGCAGGAGCCTTCTCCGGCGCAGACCCGCGCGGCTGGTTCCTCATCGCCCGCCGACTGGCTTAAACCCCTCCTCATTCGCCTATTCTTTCCGCTTCATTCGTATTCTCGTTGCGCCGCCCGGGTTTCCTCGCCGTCTTCCAGCATGCACAGATCGGTTATCTGGTCTCACCGGGGAGATAACCCGTTTCAGCGGTTGCAAACGGAATTTTCTCCTCAGATTTTTTTAGGAAATGTTCGACCACCGGGATCACCCTCTCTTGTTCCGAAAACAGGGCGAAGTGGCTGGCATCCGGGATCACCGCAAGCTCGGCGTGGGGAATGAGCTGGAAGATCTCAAGCGCATGTTCAATGCGGGCAAAATCATGATCCCCTACGGCGATGAGAACCGGCGCTTTGATTGAAAGCAACTCATCGTTCGAAAATCCTTCCCATTGAATATTGCAGATCTTGCTCCAAAACTTGGGCCAGTAATCAGGATCGGGAGCCACTTTCTTGTAGTTTTCTCGCTGAAATTGGATGCCCTTGGATTCAGGAGTAGGCGGGTGGTCAAAGCGCAGCATTTCCGGATTGTGCGCAACCTGTGGAGGGCCAAAAGTCGCTCCATAGGTCGCAATGCGGCCGACCAACTCCGGGCAGTGAAGTGCGATCATTGTCGCTATAACGCCCCCGTAGCTTTCTCCGAAGAAGTCGGCCTTTGGGATACCCAAATATTTCAATAAGCCGACCACGTCTTTGGCGTGTTGTTTCAATGTGATCGGACGCTCTGGGATATCCGCCGTGCGGCCATGCCCCTGAAGATCGATCGTAATGACCGAATGGTTTTGAATCAGCACGGGAAACGAGTTCACCCCGGCGAATCCGAAGGCGGGAGGGATATAAACGAGCCGATCACCGGCTCCCTCAATTTCGTAATACATTTTCAGACCGTTGATAGGTGCATATCCGTGGGTTGTCGTCGTTTTACCATTGAATGAGTTCATAGTGGCTCCTTTGCCCATGTTGGATTATTTCTTCGGGAGTGAGCCATTTCCAAATTGTCCGGGGAAAATATTCAAGAAGTAGTTCCAACCGTTCTCATTTCCCCTTGCCAGTTCATAATCCGGAACGCCGGAATGCACGAGGGTCATGAGCGTGTCTTCCCCCTGTTGCTCAAAGGTCAGAGTAACTATCGACTCTTGACCCAAGGTGTTGGGCGATACCCAGGTATGCTGAATTCGACCCGGCCGCTCTATTTCCGTAAATAGCCCATAGATGGCTTTTCCCTTGTTGAGCCAGTAAAAAAGCCCGTCCACTTGGGGATTCAGGAGTAGCTTGTCAGCCGTATTCCACGGATTGCCGGGTATCTTCGGATTCAGCCACGAATCAAACACCTCGCCCGGAAGAGCGGGGATTGTTCGCTCAAACCTGAACTCAAGGGTCTTCGCAGATTTCGTCATTGCTTCTTCTCCTTCCTTTTGTGCCTGAAATACTTCTCGAACTGGTCGAGATGCAGGTTCCAGAACCGTTCGTATTCGTGAACCCATCCAGCCACCTCGCGAAGTGACTCACCCCGGAAAGATATGAAGACTTCACGACCCTTTTTCTTGCGTTCAATCAGTCCAGCTCTTTCGAGGAGCTTCAAGTGTTTGGTCACAGCATTGAGAGCAGTATCGAATGGCTTTGCGACATCCAGAAATCGCGCCGGCCCATTCGCGAGCTGTCCGATGATTGCTCGCCGCGTTGGATGCGAAATCGCCGTCAATATGTTTGTGAGGTGATCCATATGTACATTACACCCTACGGTGTAATGTTTTGCAAGGCCTTTCTGGGAACAGCTAAAAAACATATAAAAACTCTTGACATCATATACTGTGTGCCATACAGTGTGCATCGTACAGTAGGTGGCGCACAGTATGACCATCGATTCCAACCTGTTTGAAAATATCCGGCTCGAACTTCGCCGCGGCAGCCTGATCCTGGCCGTCCTGGCGCAACTTCGCACTGAACAATATGGCTACACGCTGCGCAAGGCACTGGCCGAGCATGGCATGGAGATCGATGAAGGCACGTTGTATCCCTTGTTGCGGCGGCTGGAGACTCAGGGGCTGCTGACCAGTGAATGGCGCGAAGAAGATAAACGTAACAAGCGCTTCTACGTTCTCTCTTCCAACGGCAAGCAAGTTTTGAAACAACTGCTGGCCGAATGGAAAAGCATTGACCAATCCCTCAGCGGGATTGTGAAGGGGTAAAGCCATGGTAACATTCGATCGGCGATTCAATTTAGCGGGAGCGGAGTTCGAAGAGCGACCATCTGGCATGCAGCAAATTGCCAATGCGCCAAGCTCCCAATTCCGCGGCGCGCTGCTCTCTCATTTGGCCGTGCTGATCACCGGCTTGCTAGCTTTCCCCGCCTTAAGCACTGTGTCTCAGACAGTTTCCTCCCTGAGCCATATCGCGCGAGATCTAGGCTGGATCTTCCTGAGCCTCTTTCAGATTTTTGGGTCGTAAGGAGTTTACCCCATGACAATTCTCGACAATTATTTAAAAGCAGTCCGAAGCTACCTGCCGCAAGCGCAAAAAGACGACATCATCCAGGAGTTGTCTGAGAACATCCGGTCTCAAGTGGAAGATAAGGAATCGGAACTTGGCCGGCCGCTGAACGATGTGGAGATGCAGGCGATTTTGAAGGGCCACGGGCATCCACTGGTCGTGGCAGGCCGTTACCGGCAAGACGAAGGCAGCTTCACGTTTGGAAAACAACTGATCGGCCCGGCACTGTTCCCGTTTTATACCCAAGTTCTTTCGTTCAATCTCGGGGTTACCAGCATTGTCATCCTCATTATATTCACGGCGCTGATTGCAGGTGGCCAACCTGTTTCGCTCCTGAATGGCCTGCCATCCGTGTTCTTTTATCAACTGACGATTCAGTTCGGTGTGATCACCCTGATCTTTGCGACGGTCGAACAGACAAGTGGGCAAGTTCCCGGATCGCTGGGATCCCTGGCTTTCCAAGCAGACTTTCTATCCGAACTTCGAGGAGAACCGGATGTCACCCCGCCATGTGCCACGCGCCCAATCCCTTTCGACCGTGACTCTCATTGCCCCTTCTCATCGTGTGGCTACGCTTGATCCAACAGGCCCCCTTCTTGATTCTTGGACCGGCTGCCGCGTTTCTGAAACTCGCGCCGGGTGGCATCGCCTTTATTTTCCTGTGGTTCTTCTAGCACTGGTAGGAATGCTGCAAGCAGGTATAAATCTGATTCGCCCGGACTGGGCTCAAATTGCGGTCTATAACAAAGATTGGCATAGACGCCGCGACTGTAGCGATGTGGATCTACCTATTAAACGCCGGACAGTGGGTGGTCGCTGGAAACCAAAACCCTCCCGTCGTGGGTCCTGCAACGCTCGAGACTATCAACAGATTTTTTTTCTACGGCCTGCTGCTTGCCGTAGCGATCTCTGCCGTTCAATTGCTTGTCAGACTTCGGCGGTTTGCGGTGGAAACAAAAGCCTTCAACTCCACCTGTCTAGAGCCGAGCGAAAACAGTTTGGGAGCCACCTGCGACTCCCCAAGGAAACGTTCGGGCTACGAAGTCTTCTTGCAGTTGACCATCCAGGGGATGCCGAGCGGTCTGTAAACATTGCGAAAGCGGCCGACCAGAAGGTTTTCTGCAGAGGCATGGTGACAACTCCGCCCTTCGACAATTCCTTAAAAAGGTGCTCGGATTCGCTGATATCTTTCGTGCTGAGCGAGACGGAAAAGCCTTGCAGCTTCTGGTAGTGCTGCGGAGGCGCATCGGAGCCCATGAGGACGCGATTGCCGACGGTCATACGGACGTGAATGACCTTGTCTCGCCATTCTCGGAGCGACCTTATCCGCCATCGGAGACTCGCCGTGCGTCATGATTCCTTCGATCTACCCCCGAGAATTTTTCTCGTAAGATTTGAAGGCTTCCGCGCAATCGCCGTTGAACAACAGATATGTGTGGATCAAGACATGAATCACCCCTCAGTTTTCTTTCTCTCAAATGCTGGCTGGCCACAAAATCCTACGGAACAAGGAATAGCGCTAGCCCCCGGCCATGGCTCCTACGATGAGGAACGGTTCTTCGCCTTTGATCACGGCGGCGGGCAAGGGGGTGTCTGGCGGCTCGTGCGAATGATCCTTCCTGGCAGGCAAAGAAGCGCACGAAGGGGCGCCGCTCCTCGTTAAAATTATACTCGAGATAAGCCCCCACGCAGCATGGGATGACCCGCGCTTCCAGCTCGTCGCGGTACAGAGAGCATCGTGAGCTGCCCGTCCAGTTCAAGTGTCACTTCGCCGCTGACGTGCGCCAGCGAACGAAGATGTGCCGGAAGTACAGCCCGAATCATGACAGCGTCTGAACCTCCACGGAAAGCACGGCGGGAAGATCGTGGCGGATGATGTCCAAGTATTGCCCGCGTCGGAAGAGCCATACACTTGTCCACCCGTGGTTCCAAAGTACACGCCGCAGGATTCGAGCGAGTCCACAGCCATCGCATCGCGCAAGACGTTCACATAGCAATCACTTTGCGGCAAGCCGTTGGTAAGCGCTTCCCACT
>CAVXOG010000009.1:0-35365 GCA_963763395.1 Candidatus Acidiferrales bacterium
GAAAGAGACTCGGTCGGCGATTTCGGAAGACCATACGTTTTGCTGGTTAAAACCGAGATCGATCGTAGTCTTCGACGGGTTATCCCAGATGAGACCGTAGCCGTGGCTCGAGACCAGAAACGGAACGCAAACGTTCTCTCCGCCGATTGCCGCGTAATCATGCCAACATTTGATTTGGTGGTCGCGGAGGTCGAGGGCACCTTGCTGCTGTTGACCAAGCCCATAGTAATGTTCCCCTGTAGGCGAATCGAAAGTGGCGGAAACGTGGTACCCGGCGCCCGGCTTTTCTGGCTTCGCCACCCCTCCCATCGCTGCTTCCGATTCATTCGGAAGCATAGACCATCGCCACATCGTCAAAAGCGGCTCGCCCACGGTCTTCGAAATGGAGATCGAGTCGTTGTACCTCCCACGGCTCCAGTCTCCATAGAAGTAACGGTTCCTCAGGGACTGATTCAACTCGTCGAGGGGCATTGGTTTCGGTGACGACAGACTTTTCGGTGAGATTCGGATCACCAACCGTGTCGAGCGAATGACGTCGTACCCCTCGGAGTCCTGCTCTTGAGTCCAGCCTGCCATCGAAGGCGTGCCCACGATTCCATAACCAGGCGTTGTCAGCGCCGCAGCTCTTTCCGAGCTCAGAGTCATTCGAACAATATTGGCGCCGAATGGCTCGATGACAATAGTTCGATTTTCCCGCTGGAGTACGAATCGGTTCGCTTGATCCGGGGTGCCGGCACTCGCGAGTCGGGCCAAGCCGACCATCAGGAACATTGCCGCTAGGGCGGGAACAGCCACATTTGCTTTTCTCGAGAATCGTGGCACTAAGTTAAGTCCAAGCAACAGCTGCATCTGCGATGCTCCTCATCCGTCACGTGGAAGTGGCGGACTATTACGCTGAGTAAGTACGGACATCGTATGAAGACCTCGTTCAATAAGTCAATCGACGTTCGCTGAGTAACGAGGGAAGAATACGATTTCTCAAATCGCTAACCATTACTGCAACCGAGGTTGTGTCTTCCCGCATGTAGATGCTGGCAAGAACCTCTGCTCAGGTCACTTTGAGGCCTTGTCCTTCTGCTGTCTTGACGCAAAATAGCCACGGCGCGCCTCAATTTTCAGACCCTCTCCTTTCACTTTCACTTTCAGCGGATGATACGAACCATCCTGCTTGATCCCCGTCGGTGAAAGCTCCAACAGGTACACCCATTCAGGAGCAACTGTGAGTCGCTGAAGCCCTCCTTCGAGGTCATTGCTGTTATGAAAAAACGTGCCTCCAGTGCCATCCGCCAGTTCCGCCATCACGTCTTCATTCAAGGTCATCGAATACCCACGATATTGTGAGGCATTCCGCTCGGCCAGGCTTGTGCCTCGGCTTTGCTCCGAAGCGTCGAGGGTTGTTGTGTAAAGCCCACGCGCATCTAATGCGTTGATTGTGACATTCGACTTCGCTGCCAGATCCAGAATTGCCGACTTGCCGGCCATGGCTTCCGGAGTAACAGTTAAAATACCCGGCGAAACCAGCACCAGGGTTCTTTGTCCTGGCATGGCACCCATTTTCGCCACAATGTCTCGAATGAACCCGAGTGTCTGCCGTACATCTTGATCCCCAATATGCAAGGTTTCAGACGCAACATTCTGTGCCTGCACCTCCGCTATATCGCGCTTGCACTCACAACACGCCAACGTGTTCTCGATGGCCGTCTCCAGAACCATGAAGTCGTGTTTGTTTATAATGCGATCTGCTTCGTAATAAGTCATTTGCGGGCATGTTCGGGCAACTCCACCGTAAATATTGCCCAGCCTAAGTTTCATGATAGTTTCCTGCAACTTCCTCCGGTCTCGCGTCAGTCCGGTGCTGATTCCTGAGGTAGCGACCACCGCTGCAATGTCCGATTCGGCCAGAGATTCTGAGGTGATCCGAGTTCCAGCCTTCTGAATCAGGCTCAAATCGCCCGCGCTCAAGTGCAAATCATCGAAAAGGAACACGACAAAACGTTCTAGCGAGATGGGTTTGGGCGTGTCCGTTTTCGGACCCGAGGGACTGCCCACATCCGCTTTGTGATCAGTGCTGTCCCGCTCCGTCGCCGGACTCGTTCGCTGCTGGATATCGAATCCGACGATCGCCTGCAGTTTGTTCTTATCGAAGACTTCGAAATCTTCCTTCTTCAGATTACCGACAGAGTTGCCTTGAGCGTCTCGTACAACGACCGGAACCAGCACAACATTGACCGTCACGGAAATCCTGTTTGAACTGTTTTCTGGTTGGCTCGGGGTCTGACCGCTGCACAATCGCGCAATCAACAACAACATCAAAACATTGGCACTTCTACTCCATCGGCAATTTGTCAGCGGGCTCATTTTGGGTCCCTTATTGTACTCTTGCCATTATCCTTGGATTCCCGAATTCAGACTTAGTGATGCGACAGGCCTGCGAAGTTTGAATGAGTAGAGGAGCGCTTGATGTAGCAAATCTGAATCTAAGTACGCATTCACTCAGAAACTCTAGGAGAGCCTTCCCCCGCGGAGACGATCGCGAGCTTTTTCAAAATGAACTCCCTGACCGCCACTAGGGAGTTTACTTTCCCAGATCCACGCTCTCATCTCTAACGTGCCCCGATGTAAATCCCTGCGGCAATTACTTGCAGTCGTTCTCAAAACAGAGACTTTTGCTGAAAAAAGGAATCACATGGTTTTGGAAACGATCAGCCACCTTACTTGTATGGGTCCCTTGATACACCTCAAAGTCGTTGGTGATTCTATATGTGTCCAGAACATCGTGAAGCTTGCCGGCATCAACCCGCAAACCATCCTGGTCACCCACGTCAATCGAAACGGCGCGATACTCGCGCAGATTTCCGATGTACTGATCTATAAAAGCAAGTGGGGCGTTCGCCGTCCATTTTGCGAGAACATCAGGCTGGACCATTCCGTCTTTCATAGGAAGGTCTAGGTACAACGGCGGATTCTCGGGATCAGGCGACCAAGCCGCTGCGGTCGCAAGCTGAGCGCGTTGAAAGAATCCGAGTTTTGCCGAATCCTCGGCCGTTTTCACGGCCTCCAGTGCTTTTTCGTCTTCCGGTTTTAGCGAGCCTGCTGGACGGGGAGACAAACAACACGGGCTCATGATGTACAGACTTCCAAACACATCGGAATGCTTCATGCCAATGCGGGTCGCTCCGTAACCTCCCATAGAGTGGCCGACCAGACCGCGGCTGAGCCGGCCAGGAAGCGTACGGTAGTGCGCGTCAATATACGCAACCAAATCGTGCGCGATGAATTTCTCGAAATCTCCGGCGGTTTCTGAACTCGAATACATGGAGCCATTGTGGACCGTCTTCGAGTCGGGAACTACGATGATCATCTCCCGGGCACCTTGAGCGATCGCACCTTCAATGGTCTGTGGCACGTGAATCTCGTGGGTCCATTGCTCTGCTCCGATCGAATATCCGTGAAGGGCATATACAACTGGGTAGCGGCGGGATTTCTGCTTGGCATAGCTGGGCGGCAAAAATACGAGTACGTCGCGATCCACAACGTCTCCCTCCAGATTGCCTTCCAAGGCTGCACCGTGCACTTTGATGTGTTCCACGGAAACTGGTTTTGCCCCTGGAACCGGCGGGGGTACGTCAGTCGCAACTTGCGAAGCAAGTTGGGGACACAAAGCAGTGACAGCGGCCACCGTCATTAAACAAAACCATTTCATTGCAGTCATCGATACCTCCCTAGAAAGTGACAGATCAAATTGTGTGTTTCGGGTTGGGTCATGGAACGCTCTCGCGAAGTCGTCCGTCCATAACAGTGCGATGTCCGGATACAATCCGGTCGATCTTCGCGCCGTTGCTTCGACATATCTACCGACAATTCCCTACTTTGCGCGCCAGTAAAGGTGCGGTAACGTCGATTACCCAGTCAGTCAGCACAAAAGCATGTAGTGTCAGAACTTCCTTTTCAGCCCTTTCCAGCTGGCGAGAATCCGAAGATATTGTTACTCCACCAGATCTGCATCGTACGGGTTCAGTTGAATGACTCCTTCATACGCGGTCCCGCTAATAAGTCCAAGCTTCCTTCCGCGAATGGGGATACGTTTCACTTCATTCGTAGTATTTACGTATAGTGTCTTCCCTTCCACCACTCGTGCGTAAACCCCGGAAGGAGTCTCCGGCCCCCGCTCGATGTCGATGGTTGAATACAGGCTGCGCACGAGCGGAGCCAGTATCGACATCTGCGCAGGAACAGCTACATAGATAGCGCGTCCTTTTCCGTAGGTATTGACCGTTATGGCGGACGACTTCTCGGGAGTGTTTGTAAACAGGGCCACGGGCTTCGCAGTGCGTGGTTCAAGCACTTCATAGAAACCCAGGTTGGCCCTTTCCGTTTTGCCGTTCAGGCTCATCTCCAGGGGTGTGCTTGGCCGGTAGAATTCTGCAGTACGAATCCCGAATACATCGCTTAACCGCCCCGGAAGCGGTGTATCAAACCACTGATTGTTCTCGTCGACCTTCGCCGACATGGCGGTCATGATCACCGTACCGCCGTTGTGCGCGTAATTCCGAATCGCCTCAGCGCTTGCGGTATCCATCAGATAGTCCGCCGGCACAACCAGCAGTTTGTAGTCCAGAGCTACTGTGTCCGATGTTAATGATCGCGACATCTATGTTGTCTTCAAAGAACGGCTGCAGGGCGCTCTCAACCTGCTCGGCATAGGGGAAAGTGAAATAGCTGCGAACCGTATTGCTTGGACCCGGCGGACGAGATGCCATATTGCTTTCAAAAGAGTAAGCAATGGCAACTTCCGGTTTGTGATAGCGAGGAAAGCCTAACCGCTGCAACTTTGCGAATTCCGTCGCGATTCGCTCGAACTCCGCATACTTCCACGAGGGTGTGCCATCGTGATCGAGCAATCCAAAAAGCGCCTGCTCTTCCCCGCCCCGGTGGGTGTTGAAGGTCCATGCTAGAAATGTCTGTCCGTAGTCGATCAAGGCCAGATAGGCCCACATGCGAATGATTCCTTTGGGGCCGCCGTAGTATCCACCACCGCCGGTTGTGAATTCGTTGAACCATGCAGGCGTAGAAAGATCACCCTTTACCAGCAGTGCACCAAATGAAACGTCAAGCGGATTTGCGGGGTAGAATCCCTCCGCCCCGTAGCTCACGTATTTCTTGTATGAGCTCAGGTAGTCGAAACCTCGACGTCCAGCGGTGTCCCACAGGTTAGATACGGCAGGCAGATTGGGAACGTTGTGCTGGCGCACTTTTTCGAGATCCTCAAGCACCGAAATTGTCATGTCAGACCAGAAGCGCCGCAAATCAAGATACCGTTCTGGCGGAGAAGGTCCGTCCGCGTACGGCAACTGCACTTCGTCGAAGGAATTCAAGTGTCGTGACCAGCGCTGTGTTGCCCAAGCCCTGTTGAGATTTGCAGTCGTCCCGTACTTGGTTTTCAGCCATTCAATGAATCTCTGTCGGTCCCCTTCGGAATAAGACATCACTCCATTACCGATCTCGTTGTTGTAGCCAATCGCGGCCAGCGAAGGGTTGTGGGCATAATGTCGGGTCAACTCGTCGGCAAAGCGAATCAGGTGCTCGCGATACGCCGGGTCGCTGATATCGTCCATGTAGCGTTCCGCTGGCTGCACAGTCGCGCCATGTTCATTGACCATGTTCACCGATGGATACTCGTGATGCAGCCAGATGGGCGCCGGCGATCCGCCGATGTCGAGGATTACCTTGATTCCCGCATGGCCCATCTGCTCCAGGATCTGGTCGAACCACGTAAATTCAAACTGCCCTTCGGATGGTTCAAAAGCGTCCCAGGAAAGATCACCCATGCGGACCATAGTGAATCCTGCCTGCTTCATGAGGGCGATATCCTGCTGGATCTGTTCGCGTGAGCGATCTACGGGCTGGTAGCAGGTACCGACAAACAGCTGACCTTTGCCCGGGCCATTCCGGATGTTGCTCCGCACCTTGTCCAAAAAGCGGAGTGCCTCCCAGGAACAGCGCTGCCGCAATCAAGATTTTCCTCAAGGTCATCTCCTTTGGTGTGGCTGGTAATTACCCAACTATCCGCAATAAGCGAACCTACCCATCGAACCGTCTTGCTTCTTTACTCTCGCGAACGTCGCCAGCACGTCACGATTGCAGTGAGCCAAAGCACTATGGCGAGACTACCCTGGCCGATCGCCATGCCTTTTGCGGAGGAGTCGCGCGATGCTTCTAACTTCCTCTATTCCCCCTACTGAGATCGAAAGGAATAGATACTGACGCTGAACGGCGGGACGGACATCGCGTCGAGTACGAAAGGCACATCCTGTTCCTGCACCTCAACTTCGGGGCTTCGTCCAACGGTATTTACTGCGTCGACGGTTGACGGAGCCATTCGCCAAAGGTGGCCTTGGTTTGAGAGCTTTGTGCCGATTATCGAGAGCTTGAGGCGTTGCTCGGTGTCCGACGGATTCAGTATGGCGATTGTGAGTGTCCCGTGATCCTCAGAGAGCGCCGCACTCACATCCAGAGGATAAGTATCGCTGCCGGGGTTGACTCTGGGCTGATCTCCACCGGCCGGAAAGATCGGCTTGGGCTGCGGCGAGTTACCGGATAGTTCCACTGGAACCGTTCCAAAGTGTTCGCGATACATCTTGAAGAGAAGCCCGGTAGGATTCAATACCGCCTCTGTTCGACTCTCGCTGATCGTCGCGGTTGCGAAAGTAAACGCACCTAACTGATAAAGATCTGAATGGCGAAACATCTCGTGGAATGCCCAGGCGTAAGCAGGCACTACTTTGTATGAATTTGGTCCGCCGCCCATGTAGGCCCATTCGTCTAGGGCGATGGGAACCGGTTTGGCTCGAAGGCCCGGGATGATCCTCAGATACTCTTGGTAATGCTCGTATTTCACACGCACTTGCGTCGCGGGAGCGCGTTCCCATTCGAGCAGTGATTGCGGCCCAATATTGACCTTCTTCCCGGTTTTCAAATCGAGGTGCATGTCGCTTGCGGAATAATAGTGCTCGCTGATCATGTCGATGTTGTCCAGGCAGTGGGCAAGCAGGTTTCCACTCCAGTCTGCCTTCGAAAGATAATCAGGGACGATCTGGCCGTTGATGCGCCTAGACTGATCAGCACCCGCCATGACGTCGGGCATGGCTCCGCCGGCGATCAGCTTGATCGATGGATCCACCTTGCGCATGGCTTTTGCAAAGAGATTGTGCTTTAGCTCAAATTGATCAGGCGCCATGGCACCCATTTGATAATCGCCCCAAGGCTCATTGCCGATTCCCCAGAACTTTACCTTGTATGGCTCCGGATGCCCATTCGCGACGCGCCATTTTCCCATCGGCGTGTCGGCCGCGCCGTTGGTGTACTCGACCAACTCGGCTGCAGACCAGGCATCACCAAAACCAGCATTGACCGTAATGTAGGGGTCCACATCCAGCAGGCGACAAAGCGCCATGAACTCATCGGTTCCCACGTCATTAGGCTGAACCGCGTGCCACACCGGATCCATAACCGGTGCACGCTTATCGGGATCGCCAATGGCGTCGCGCCACTCATGCGCGGAAACGAAGTTACCGCCGGGCCAGCGATACACTCCGGAATGCAACTGCTTCAGCACGGTGATAACTTCTGCGCGAAAACCTTCCACGTTGTTTGCTGGCATCAACGAGACTGCTCCCACATGAATGGAACCATCGCCGGTTCCGACAATCTCGAAACGCGCGTTATCGCTGTCTCCTTGTGCTTGAAAATGCAGAGGGAACTTCACATAACCCTGGCCGAGTTTGCCGATAGAAACGCTTTGCCGATCGCTCGCAGCGTCTCCCCATACCAAGGTTACTTTTACGGTTACCTCTGGAGTGCCAGCCACGACCACACGGCCTATATAGGATTTCCCTTTGCGCACCGCCAACCCAGCCTGCTGGATTCCGCGCGCTTCGGTTGAACTAAGTTTCAGCAGGGGAGAGTGTTCTCCGACGTAAGGACGACCAGTGTCCATTGTGACGAACGCATCAGGTCCGATGGGTGTCCAATGGCGCAGAGCCGTTCGCCTCCAAGCTGGGCCAGGTGGCTCAGCGGGCGGATACGAAGTGATTGGATAATAGAACTTCCGATCGTCCAGCATCTCAGCCCAGATGTTGTTATTGACGATCCCTCCGATGTGTTCGAGAAACTGCCCGTAAATGTATTTCGAGATTGGAGTCCCTGTCTTCGACGCATCGATAGTCCCATGAACGACTTGAGTTTGAGCAGCAAGAAAAGTCGGAGAAAGAAGTCCCATTAACAACACAGCTTGCAGCGCAATACTTAAGTTGTTGGCTTTTGATCGCACCTTACGGACGCCTCCCGCGTCTATTCCGGCAGAGTCTTTGTACCTTTAACCTTGAACGTTCCCGCCACTGCTGACACGCCGGTATTCGGCTGTCCACCACCGATCGATATTAAATAGGTACCCTCGGAGATAATCGGTTCACCCGCTGCGGTAACCATGCTCAGATCACGGTCCTTAAGGTCGAAGCGCACTTTCTCAGACTCTCCCTGTTTCAGATGAATCCGTTTAAATCCGCGCAGAGCTCGCAGCGGAGCTCCCGGCGCACTAGGGAAACTGATATACAACTGCACCACCTCATCACCTCCACGTTTTCCTGTGTTGGTAACGGTTACTTCCGCCGAAAGCGGATCACCCGCTTTGATTTCCTTATTCAGCAGCCGAAGTCCGCGATAAGAGAATTTCGTGTAGCTGAGGCCATAGCCAAACGGATACAGCGGTTTGGCTTGAAAATATCGGTAAGTGCGGCCCTTCATCCCATAGTCCTCAAAGGGTGGCAATTGCTCGATCCCGGTGTAGAAGGTAACTGGAAGCCGGCCCGCGGGATTGTTTTTGCCAGAAAGCGTTTGCGCGATTGCTGTCCCACCCTCCTCTCCCGCGTACCAAGACTCGAGGATCGCGTTGACATGTTTCTCTGCCCAGTTCACGGCCAGCGCACTCCCGTTCGCAAGCACCAAAACCACAGGTTTCCCAGTCGCAGTCACCGCTTGAAGCAACTCCTCTTCGGGACTCGGCAAGTTGATGCTCGTGCGATCGCCTCCCTTAAAGCCTTCCTCGCTTACCGGCATCTCTTCGCCTTCGAGTTCGCTCGTGATTCCCAACACCGCCACCACAACGTCTGCGGCTTTTGCGGCCAGAATCGCTTCAGGATTCGGCTTCGGATCGTACTTCGACCAAATCAACTGTGCTTTCATTGGTTCCGCATTGACTTGCGAGTAGTCCACCTTGAGCGAAACCCTCTTGTCCTGCTCCAGGTGAATGTGCCCTATTTTTGCCTCCTCATCGATGCCGGCCCATCCCTGCGCGACTGGCTTTCCATCCAACAAGACTCGCGCGAACCCACCTTGAAAGCGCATTCCAATGGTGTAGTCACCCGTCTCGGTCGCCGTCAGAAATCCGCTCCACTCGGCCCGCATCGGGTACTTCCCTTTGGCTTCTTCTGGAACGTCTTCCGCCTTCAAGTCAACTGTGGTTACGTCGCTGCTGGCGAGACTGGTCGCCTTTTCGCCGAACACGTCCCCAGTGGCAAACTCTAGATTGAGTCCCGCTAGACCGTCATTGGTTGTTAGAGTCGACACCGAAATCGCATCGCCCACATCGCGCAGGAATTGCGTCCCCGCAACGAATCTGATCTGCGCCTCAGGGAACTCCGCCTTAAGACCCTCCAGCACCGAAACCGTGTGCGTCGGAACTCCGTTGTAATTTCCAAGCAGGTATCTGGTCTGATCCGCGAGAGGCCCAATCAGTGCGATTTTGACTGGCCCTGGTTTCAGGGGCAGGGTGCCGTCATTCTTGAGCAGCACCATGGACTCGTTGGCGACTGCACGCGCCAAAGCGCGATGCTCGGCAGTATTGAGATCTTTCTCATTGATCCTCGAGTACGGAACAATCTCCGGCGGATCAAACATTCCCAGCTTCATACGCGCGGTAAACAACCGGACCAGCGCGGTGTCAATCTCGCCCTCCTTTAGAATTCCCTGCTTGTACTGCCTCCAGGTATGGCTGGTAGTCATGATCGTCTTTGACTTTTGCGAAGTCGATGCACTCATTATCCATGCCCCGTTTCACCGCAAGCGCGGAAGCTTCAGCCTGAGTCTTCGTGAAGTGATGATCGCGGAAGATGTTGACGACTGCGTCGCAATCCGAAACCACATAACCCTGAAATCCCCATCGGCTACGCAGTTGATCCTGCAGCAGAAACTCGTTTGCGCAGGCCGGTTGCCCGTTGATGCTGTTATAGGCGCACATCACCGAGCCCGCCTTCGCCTCGGTCACTGTCGCACGGAACGCCGGGAGGTAAGTATCCACCTCGTCATGCTTGCTGACTGTCACGTCAGCCGTGTGGCGCGTCGACTCGGGGCCGCTGTGCACCGCATAGTGCTTGGGAGTGGAGATGACGCGATAGTATTTCGGATCTTCACCTTGCATGCCGGTGACAAATGCCACCCCAATTCGCGCGGTCAGAAACGGATCTTCGCCATAGGTTTCCTGTCCGCGTCCCCAGCGTGGATCACGAAAGATGTTGACGTTCGGCGCCCAGAAGTCCAGCCCTTCAAAGATGTCGCTGTGCCCATCGCGCAAGCCTCGAACGTAATTGGCCCGCCCTTCAGTCCCTATTACTATGGCCATTCTGTGAATCGCATCGGTGTCAAACGTCGCGGCCAGGCCGACTGGCTCGGGGAATTCAGTGGTTCCGTTTCTAGCCACGCCATGCAATGACTCGCTCCACCAGTCATAGTCCGGCACGTTCAAACGTGGCACCGCCCGAGATTGGTTAACGAGTTGAGACACTTTTTCTTCCACGGTCATGCGGTGCACTAGATCCGCTGCCCGCCCTTCGGCCGGCAACGAATCGTTCAAATAAGCGGGACGTTCGGTACTCTGTGCGAATAAGTGGCTCCCAATTAAAGAAACCGCAAGCACAACAAAAGTTCTAACATTGGCCGTTCGCATGTCTCTCCCAATTTCAAACTTCTACTCTGTAAGTCCTTGCCGATCACTTTACTTCGGCGATGATCGAATTCCAGATGCTCGCACGCGGCCTCGTGTCATTGGTCGACGGAGATCACGGTCACTGATTTTGGTTCCAGTGTCAGGGTCAGTTTGCCGCTTTGCAATCTTGCTGAAACAGGTTTTGGCACGACGACCTTAGGTGCATCGAAGGTATTGTTGCTGTCGACCTTCGGCGCGGTCAGCGTTTCTCCAGTCGCCGATTTTGCTGCGATGCCGGATAGGGTCGCCTCCAACTCAACACTTTGATTGGGATCGAGGTTCGTAATGGCTATCCATAGGTTACCTGCTCTGTCTTTCGCGGCGATGGCATCGACGCGCGGCAAGGTAATATCGCCGTGGGCATACCTGCCGCCGTCGAATGCGATTGGGACAAACGTTGAGTCCTGGAAGGGTATGTACATTTTAAATACATGGTAGGTCGGCGTCAGCACCATCTTTTCTTTGTCGGTCAGTATCATCGCTTGCAGTACGTTAATCATTTGCGCGATATTGGCCATGCGTACACGGTCGGCGTGGCGAACAAATATATTCAAGTTCAGCGCCGTTAGAATTGCGTCTCGCAGGCTGTTCTGCTGTACTAGAAATCCGGGATTGCTGCCCGGCAACGGCGCGTACCACGCGCCCCATTCGTCCACCACCAAAGCGACCTTCTTTTCCGGATCGTACTTATCCATGATGGCCGAGTGCTGGCTGATCAGATCGTCCATTGCCAGCGTGAGTTTCAGGAACTGGCTATATTCGGTTTCGCCAAAGTTTTCAGACGCAAAGGCAGGTGGCCACTTCCCAACAGTATACGAGTGCATCGAAAGGCCATTGATGTCCCAGCTCCACGTGTGCTGCTGGTAGGCCTTCATGACCGCTTCCGTCCATTCCGTCCATCTGGGTTCAGCGCCACCGGGTCCTACGGCGATCTTCAGCATTTGTTGCTTGTCCTGCTGCCCTGGATTAAAATTTCGCACAAATCGGCTGTAGATCTTCATCTGGCTCGAATAGTAGTCGGGTGTCATGTTGCCGCCGCAATCCCAACTTTCGTTGCCGATGCCCAGAAAACTCACTTTGTAGGGATCGGGATGACCGTTGGCAGCGCGCTCTTTGGCCAGAGTTGTCGGCTGCGTGGTGGTTAGATATTCGAGCCATTCCGAGGCTTCCCGTGGAGTGCCGGAGCCGACGTTCACGGAAACGTACGCCTGTGCGCCGATCTGATCCAAAAAGTCCATGAATTCATGAGTTCCAAAAGTATTTGGTTCGATCACACCGCCCCAATTGGGATTGAGCGTGACCGTTCGCGGATTGCCAATTCCGTTGCGCCAATGGTACTCGTCCGCGAAGCATCCGCCGGGCCAGCGGACATTCGGTACGCGTATGGCTTTCAGCGCGTTAACGACATCGTTGCGAATGCCGCGTGTGTTCGGAATGGTCGAGTCCGGCCCCACCCAAATTCCCTCATAAACTCCGTGTCCCAAGTGCTCGGCGAACTGGCCGAATATGTTGCGGTCGATCTTCGGGCCGCTCCTGGAAACATCGACCGACAATTCCACCTTCTGCGCGCCCGCATTTGGCGCGCCTATTCCCATCGCGATCAGAATCAAACCGAAAAAGTGCGCGAGCGACGTGCGTGAGCCCTTGAGAGGCAGAACTAGGAGCGTCAAGCTAAGGCCAAGATTCGAGTTCTGTGCAGAATCGAAAATCATTGTTCCCCCCTAACTGGTGGATGCGTGGCTGGAGCGACAGAGCGAAAATGCTAGGTCTAATACTTGGAATTGCTTGGCAACGCTAATAATGCCACAGTTGTTGCTGCTGATCGGAAAATTGTGAATAGAATTGATTCTCTCGACGAAGTTAGCGAACGCAATTAAATCCCTTTTCATAATATAGAATCCGGGCCAGTTGCGTTGTCTGCAGATGTAGTCGGGCAACTTCAGTTGGAACTTCTCTTTGCAGATCTCTCCGTTCGATTCTTCAATGTTTCTCCATATCAAAGGGACTTCGACATTGAAGCAGCGCAGGTAAGGAAGTGTGAAAGTCTAGGATCGGGACTTTATTGAGGGTACTTTTCACTTTTTGCGAAGTCTGGAACGGCACGGAATGCTTCTAGACGATTGCGTACCGTTCAGTGACACCACGGTCGGCTCGGCATCTCTAAATCATCTGTTTTTGGGCAGTCTAAACTCTAGAAAATGTGCCGAACAATATCATGCACTTGCGGAGCCAAGCGCAGATGGCTTTTTGGGCAGAGCGGGCAGGGGCGCTGGACAGTTGGTGAAACATGATGAAAGGTCCGGTTCGTGACGCGTATCTGACAGTAATTGACCCAAAGACCAGTCGCAATCTTTGGACTGACTCTCACGTGCGGGGAGGATTGCTAACAGGGGTCAACACCGTGGGCGAACGTTTGGTCAAGAAATTGGAGAAGCAGTCGAGAAATAACTCGCAAGAATCTGCTGCGGTGCCACAGGTTCGCCTTTGGGATTTGAACCTGGGTCTTAGGGTTGTTCTAGACTGCTGCCGATACCGTCTACCATAACGTTTATGCTATAGTACGCCGCAGTGGAACGTTCGCTTTCCACTACATCCATTCGCTCCGTTAAGTTCGTAGGATTCCTGAGCTCTATCCTCAGATTCGACCGGCATGTGAAGAGGAGTCGTACGCGTGAATAAGATTGTGCGGAGTGCCGCGAGCAAAAAACGAAGCCAACTTACAAAAGCCCTCCTCTATCCTCCGACACTCTTCAGAATTTCTCTATCCGCAACGGCGGCCTCTGCAACTCCAGTTTCGTTCACCAAGCATGTTTCCACGATCACCCGGTCTCCGATGAATTTCGCTCTCACGGCGGCAATTTCCTCGGCGAAAGCGATCCAAAGACGCTGATTTTACAGGTCCTGGCGTAAACGCCAGGGAAAGCAGGTCGCAAATGACTCAAGCCATTCAAGAACTCTCCTTCAAGGAAAAGTTCGGTTATAGCCTGGGCGATATGGCCGCGAACTTCGTCTTCCAGTTCATGATTGCCCTTCAATTGGATTTCTATACCCACACCTTCGGCCTAACCCCGGCTCAGGCCGGAACCTTGTTCGGTGTAGTCGGTCTGAGCGTGGCCTTCCTCAATCCCATCATGGGTGTTGTCGCCGACCGTACCACCACGCGCTGGGGCAAGTTCCGCCCCTGGCTCCTTTGGACCGCGGTACCTTTCGGCCTGATCGGCCTCCTCACGTTCACCACTCCTCAAATCAGTCCGGCCGCCAAGCTTATCTATGCATGGGTCACCTACACTCTTCTTCGCGTCATCTACATTATTAACAATGTGCCGTACGCTTCTCTGACGGCCGTCATGACCGAAGATCCAGACGAACGCACCAGCATCTCTTCCTACCGTCAAATCGCCGCCAACGCCGCCGGCTTCATCATTGCTGGCCTCGCCATCCCCATGGTCACCTTCTTCGGCCACGGTAACGATGCCCGCGGTTACCAGCTCACCATGGGTATTCTGTCCCTCGTCAGCGTCATCTTTTTCATCATCACTTTCTTCGTCACCAAAGAACGTATCCAGCCGGATCCGCAGCAGAAGTCCTCGCTCACTCAGGATCTCTCTGATCTGTTTCGCAATCGGCCCTGGGTCGTCCTCTTCCTCGTTACGCTCTTTTATTTCACCGCCATCCTCGTCCGTGGCAACGTTATGGCCCCCTATTTCCGATACGTCGTCGGCCATGTGACACTTTACGCCTGGTTCAACGGCTTCGGACTCGCTGCACTTCTTTTGGGTGTGGCATGCTCCACATTCGTCTCCGTCCGAGTGGGCAAGCGTGAGCTCTTCATCGGCAGCATGTTTCTCACCGGCCTCTTCAGCACCTTGCTATTCCTCCTGTCTCCAGGGGCCACCTCCGTCATCATCGGAGTCGAAGTTCTGCGCCAATTCTCCTTCGGATTGTCTGGTCCGATCCTCTGGGCGATGATGGGCGACGTTGCTGATTACGGCGAATGGAAAACTGGCCGTCGCGCCAGTGGCACGGTTACCGCTGCGGTGGTGTTCGCTCTCTGGGCAGGACTCGCACTCGGCGGCGCAATAGCCGGGTGGCTCCTCTCCGCTTACGGCGTTGTCTCGGAAGCCGCTGTACAAACTGACTATGCGCGATCGGGCATTCTTCTCACTGCCAGCGTCTATGCGGGACTTTGCTTCTTCGCCGCCGCCGTGTGCCTCCTGTTTTATCCGCTCTCCCGAGAGAAGACCCGCTCCATCGCCAACGAGCTCATTGAGCGCCGCAAGGGCTATGCGTCATGAAAAAAACTCCCAATCATGTTTCATCAAGGCTACTCCCAGCGGCATGGCCAGCCTTCGTGAGCCTTGTCGTTGTCCTCTTAGCCGCTCTCCACGCGAATGCGCAAGTGCCCTCCCTCAAGGAGACGTTCAAGAGTTCTTTCGTCGTCGGTGCAGCTCTCAACCCCGCTCAATTCACCGAACAGGACACTCGCGGCGCCTCTCTTGTCAAAGCCCAATTCAACTCCATTACTTCTGAAAACGTTTTGAAGTGGGAGCACGTCCATCCCGAACCCGGTGTTTATAGTTTCGACTTGCCCGATCGTTATGTCGCCTTTGGCGAGAAGAACCGCATGTTCATCATCGGCCACTGCCTCCTCTGGCATAACCAAACTCCCAAGTGGGTTTTTCAGGACGACAAAGGCAATCCCGTCGACCGTGAAACTCTACTCAAGCGCCTGCATGATCACATTCTCACTGTCGTTGGTCGCTACAAAGGCCGCATTAACGGATGGGACGTCGTCAACGAAGCCCTCGAAGAAGACGGCACCCTCCGCCAGTCACCTTGGATGAAAATTATCGGCCCGGACTACATCGCCATGGCCTTCCAATTCGCCCACGAAGCCGATCCTCGCGCTGAACTCTATTACAACGACTACAACATCGAGAACCAAGCTAAACTCAAGGGCGCTCTCGATCTTCTTCACAAACTCCAGTCGCAAGGTGTTCCCGTTACCGGTGTCGGCATTCAGGGCCACTACCACATGGACGCGCCCACCAACGAGCAGGTTGATGCCGCCATTACCGACTATGACAAACTCGGCCTCAAAGTCATGTTCACGGAACTCGATGTCGATGTCCTGCCGCTCGCCTTTCAATACATGGGCGCCGATGTCACTCTGTCTGCCGAGCTTCAGCCCAAGTTAAATCCGTTTCCGAAAGAACTCCCCGGTGAGCTCCAGCAGTCGCTCGCTCACCGCTACGCAGGCCTCTTCAGCGTCTTCCTCAAACACCCCGGCACTGTCACCCGGGTCACCTTCTGGGGCGTTACCGACGCCGATTCCTGGCTCAACAATTGGCCGGTGAAGGGACGGACAAACTATCCCCTCCTCTTCGATCGCAACGCACAGCCTAAGCCCGCCTTTGATGCGGTGATCCGCGCCACCAAGCCGCCCATGGCCCGCAGTTTCTCTACATTTTCACGTCATAACTTTTTTGCTTCCTTGTTTCTTTGCATCATTGACGTGTTGTCCCCAATTTATCGCGAGGCGAAATCATGACCAGGCGTCGGCCACTTCCATTTCATATCGGTTTTAACTCCCAGCACTCTCCCATGGGCGCCTTCATGAGTTTCACATGCGGCAATCCTGGGACACGCGGCGGCATCGGCCTTCAGATTGGCCAACCCGGCGATCAGGAAGTTTTTATCGGCGTGGTCGACGGCGACCGCTACAGCAACTCGCCCCTAAAATGTCTTCCGTTTTATATCGGGGCCGCCCCCAAGGCTGCCGATGCTTTCCTCGTGGAACAGGCCGGGCCTTCGGAACAGAATGTCCGCCCCGACGCAGTTCCCTTCGACTCGAACGATGTCCAGCGCAGCTATGGCTGGTGCACCGACGCTTGGCATGCCGGTGAGATGACCTTCACGGTGTACACACCGTTCGGCCCGATTCCGGATCCCTCGAGCGCATCGGAGAAAGAAATGCGCGAAGCGCTTCTGCCGGCGATTGTCGCGCAGCTTGTCGTCGACAACACGAACGGCTCCAAGCCAAAAACGGGAATCTTCGCACTGAATCACTCCCGTCCCGGCCCTCGCATGATCGATGATGACTTGGGTTCTCCTGATCGCGTCGGATTTGCGTTCCGCCGCGAAGCCGGCGTTGCCGCTCAGGTCTCCGATCTTTCCGACAAGAATGCCAAGCTGCGCGCCTTTAGTTTTATGCGCTGGTCGCCTACCGACGGCATTCGAGAGCGCCACAATCCGGTCCACTTGCTAGGCTCTTGCCCCGGAGTCGGCTTTGAGGTGCCCGCCGGAAAATGTTACTGCATGACACTCGCGATTGGCTCCTTTCTTGCCAATATAGAAACCACCGGGCTCGATGGCCGTTATCTCTACACCCGCTACTACAAAGACCTCACTGACGTTCTGCGTGCCAACCTCGATCGCTCCGCTCAGTTAATCGCTTCCGCCGAAGCTCTCGACGCCACACTTGATGCTTCCTCCCTCTCCGACGAACAACGCTTCATGATTGCTCACTCCACTCACAGCTACTACGGCAGTACCCAGTTGCTCGAAATCGACAAGCAGCCCTTCTGGGTCGTCAATGAGGGCGAGTACTGCATGATGAATACACTCGACCTCGCCGTCGACCATGTCTTTTGGGAGCTCGACCGCAATCCCTGGCTCGTCCGTAACCTGCTCGACAATTTTGTCAGCAATTACAGTTACACCGATGAAATCAAAATCTATAAATCTGAAACCGCGGCTGCGGCTCATCAGACCCAAATCGATCCTTCGCAGCCACCCCCGCCTCCTGACGCCGCCCAGCTTGCAAGACCTTACGACCGCAAGCCGGGTGGACTCAGCTTCTGCCATGACATGGGCGCCCACAACAATTTTTCTCCCAAGGGCCGCAGCAGCTACGAACTCGCCAACCTCACCGGTTGTTTCAGCTACATGACCCAGGAGCAGCTCTGCAACTGGATCCTCGTTGCCTCGTGTTATCTCGCAAAGACCCGCGACGTCTCCTGGCTCCGGCGCAATCGCAGCATCGTCGAGGCTTGCCTCGCCAGCATGATCAACCGCGGTGGCGACGTCGGCTTCGCGCAGTTCGATAGCACCCGCTGTGCCGGTGGGCAGGAGATCACCACCTACGACTCTCTCGACCACTCCCTCGCCCAGACCCGCAACAACGTCTACATTGCCGTCAAGAGCTGGGCCAGCTATCGCGCTCTGGCTCTGTTCTTCCGCGATCTCGGCGACACCGAAACTCAGAACAAATGTCAGCAACTCGCTGCCAAAGTCGCCGCTGTTGTCGCTGATCAGCCTGACCGCGGAATTCTTCCCGCCATTTTTGAAAAGTCCAATCCCGGATACCACTCCCGCATCCTCCCGGCCATTGAGGGATGCGCTTATGCGTTGTATTTCGAAAAGACCGGCTACGCGCAGCAAAAACTCGACCAGATTTTCGCCGGCGCTTCGGAACGCAGAATGTTCGACGTGCTCAAGGAACACACCAGGAAGCTTCTGCTCGATCCAGATCGCAGAAATCTGTTCGCCGACGGCGGCATCAAACTCTCCTCAACCAGCAACAATTCCTGGATGAGCAAGATCGCCATCTTCCTGCATGTTACCCGTCGCGTCTTCCATCTCGACCAGGATCCCCACGTCGCGGAAATCCTCCAGAAAGCCGATGCTGCTCACGTCAAATGGCAGACCGAAGGCAGTTCCTATTGGGCTTGTTGCGATCAAATCGTGTCCGGCGAGGGCAAGGCGAGCCGCTACTATCCGCGCGTAATCACTAGCGCTCTATGGCTTGATTGATTTACCGGCATCAAACTAGTTTTGCAATCCTCAGAAACGAACCTTTCACTTGGATGAGGCCGGTTTATGCAAACCGGCCCCTCTTTGAAAAATCCACGAATGCTCCCCGGCCGTCTTTTACGCTGCGGGCAGAGTGAGCCAGGTTTCGCTCTTTTCTCCCGAACCTGCGGTCGCGAATAACCACAGTCCACTCGGGTCGAGGAGCCAACATTGTTATGAAATCACGTGGCTCATAGGCCTAAGTTGGGAATCCGATGAAGTCGATCAACATTCCGTTCTGATGCCGATCATTGTTCCGAGATGATCCGATCAGTGAACTCTATTGAATATGAATTTTTGTTCGAGGAGATGGCGCCCCAGAAGATTGAATCCGTACTGAGTTCAATAGAGAGCTTCTTAAGGACTTCCGGACGGCTGAGGTCACAATCAGTCCAGCCATTCTTTTGCAAGAAACGGTGCGCTGCAACCCTGTCTGCAACTGTGAATTCCTTTGCGTCGTCCGCAATCAGCTTTGAGAAATTAGAAGCAAAATACGCTCCGGCACCATCTGGGTGGAGGGAGCCATCGCAAGAGTCAGGCACATAGACCGCGTGAAGTCCAAGGTGAGAACTCGCCGTTGATCTCATTTGTGCGAAGGACTTGCGGTTACTAAAAGAGTCAGCGGAGCAGGTTTTCGAGGCAGCAAAAATCAGGTAGAGCGTGACGGCAAAGGCGCGGACGCATGGAATTCTCTCGAGGGAAATTGTGGTCGATACACTGTGTGCATTCAGGATATGCTTCGTCAAATCGACAAGAGATCGAATTCGGCGGGCCGCAAATGCCCACGTAATTTCCGCGCAAGCGCCACCAACAATTACTCAGACGAGAGGCCGTGGTGTTTCAGACGTTTACTCGGATCGCTTCCGGAATGTGGCTTTATTTATGGGTAATTGCGGCAGGTCACAGATTGAAATTCGGCAAAAACTTCACGGGAACCGAGGGATTTTTCTTTGAGGGATTCCAACACTTTTTTGGCTATAGGTAAGAGTAGACGGCAATTCTCGCTGGGCTCCCTACCGAAGAATATACCTAGAATGGAACAGTTCGCCGGCCCGAGGCCGAAGTGGCAGACCTTATATTCGGCACACGCCTGGGCCAACCACTAAGCCGACACAATTTGCTGCGCCGGCAGCTGCGGCCAGTTTGCAACAAACTCGGAATGCACGAAATCACCTGGCATTCATTGCGCCATTCGCCCGCAACGATGCTTGATGCATCCGGAGCATCCTTAGGAACCGTGCAGGCACTACTCGGCCACTCCACATCTGAAATCACGCGCGAGGTTTATTTGCACGCGATTCCGGAAGATCAGCGACGGGCGGTCGAGTGTGTTGAATCACTTATTCTGGGACTCAATCGGACCCAAACGGACTCAACATCCGGTTTTCCCAAGATGAGTGAAGTTGTAAGTACTTGATGTAAAGGGATTAAAGTGGTCGGGGCGAAAGGATTTGAACCTTCGACCTCCTGGTCCCGAACCGTAACGGTAAAAATCCAAATGCTTTCTCTGGTGTCGCTTACGGGATCCAGAGCATCATTTTTTCTCTCTCACTTGTACTTAACCTGTACCTGAAAATACTTAGGTTCGCCGGAAATTCATAGACTCTGTTTCTGTTAGGCGTCAAATCTTATTTTACCTCTCGACTCCTGTGCAGGAGCACATGAGCAGTCCGCTTCAACGCCTAAAGCAGTGATCGTCAAGGCATGCAAATCGCCTTGGATATTTATTTTCCATGTTTCTGAACTTCAAACGCGTAAGTGAGCCGTAAACTCCTGCAGACTCTCGGGATAATGCGTTGCCACGTCGAGCCGATGTAAGTCTACAAATTCGCGATCCTTCGGTGATGTTCATCCGTCATTAAGCTCGCGACAGACTATTCAGTACCCCTCAACTTCCCTCGCCATCGCCGGCAATAGTTCGCCCTTGGTTCGGCATCTCCCAACGTGCGTAAAACAGCCCAGGCTCAATGAGAACGCTTTATCCCGCTGTGCCTGAGATGCCTCACGGGTAAGGCGCACCCAGGTAACCTCCCGTCGCACGTTCGAAATCACGAAAGGGCCTTGATCGGGAGATGATCCCTGCGTTGCTTCCATCACGTAAACCCCAAAAAACTGTGGGCGAGTTCCACAGTGCATGTCTAAGATAATGACGTCGACTTGCCGCCTAAACACTTGCACGCGAACGCCGAAGGCGACCCGAGAGGAAATACCCAATCGGGAAAGGGGCGAGTTATAATAAAGAAAATCAAAATAGCAGGTATCGCCGTCGCACTTTGAAGTGCTTGCGACCAGATACCGGTGATGGGCATTGGCAATCCTGCCCACCTCCTCCAAAGAAGATTCCCCGACCCTCAGCCCGCGGAGATCAGACAAGAGACGCTCGGCGTCTTTTCTTGCACTGATTGCCTTGTAACCTGCATAGACAACAGTCAAAATCATCCCCGCCACAAGAATCCCCGAGCTCAATATGATCAACTTCAAGATTCGCATCTTCGCCTCCGCCTACTGAGCTGGGTAGGTAGTTCCACACGGACCGACATAAGGCGCATGCTGGCCATTCAGTGTGGGCTGCTGTCCCGGATACATGAGAATCTGGAATTGTGGTGGGATAACTGGGATTCTCGAAGATTGGAGCTTTCTCTCAATCCTCTTTACGTCGTACAGTCGCTTCCCATACAAACCAAATCTGAAGGTTTGCACGCTCTTGTGGCTATTCAGATCAACATAAGGGGTAATCTCGTCCGAGAACTTCTTTTTCTCTCCTAGGTAATCCAGGGGAGAAACTCCATCAGGCGGCGCAAGGCTGCGATCCGTCTGTTGCTCGAACACAACGTAATCTTCATCAGCAAGTGCTCCGGTTGGTTTAACCAGCCAGTATTCGAGATGGCGACCGCTCGAGTCTTCGCAATCCGATTGACCTAAGAGTTTCAGAACCGGTTCAGATTCGGAAGGTCCTCCCTGTCCAGGCCTGAGCCACTCAGATTCTGCCCACGGTACTGGATCGCCGAAGAACGAGGTCAGAGCGGGAGTGGTGCCCAGGGACTCGACGCGGCTCTTTGCAAAATTCCCAGTTGGGGTGAAACCGAAATAGTGATTTCCAGAAAAGTATTGGATCTTAGAGCCACTCCAGCTATCTGCCGTTGCGATTCCCGATGAATCGAATCGAAGTACGGTATCTTCTCCATTTGAGCTTGATGTCAGCGCGATAAGGCCGTTTCCTGCAGCAGATGCAATTATCGAAAGCGCCGTCTGCGGGGCCACCTGATAATTCCAATTAGGTGAACCCGTGTTGATCATGAATGAGGTAATGTTTTGACCATAGGAAACGAAGGCAACCCCGTTTTCACCTAGCACCAATACGGGGTTGTCAGGAAATCCAGAAGGGTTGTAATGCGTCAAGTCTGAAGGTGCATTGGGCATACTATAGTTCACTACTGAACCTGATGAGGGCACATATGCAGCCTGATAGGGTTGAGCCGGAGGGTTAATTGTAGTGTCACCTGTCCACACGATAGTCCAAGTGGCCAAGACCCCGCCGTTTCCATCTGGAATGATATTGCCGGGAAAGAGATTCATGTTGGCTGATGAGCTCAATTGCGTAGTAGTTGACGTCCCATCCGGCGCGATCCTCAATAGCCATAAGACACACGAAACAGTTGGAGGATATGAACCCCTCATGTACGCATTAATGTTTCTCACCTCGTATTCTACATACGCGGCACCCGTGGAATCAACGATCGGTGCGCCTATAGGTGAGAATCCGGTGATGGTGGTATTCGATATGTCCGTGTAAGTCGAAGTCGGAATCGATGGACCTGCCAAGCTATGCCCAGTTTTTCCATTGAGAAGCATTAGCTCTGGAAACGCCGCCATATTGCCATTCGAAGTCACGACGATGCTTCCGTCCCCACGAATTGCCATTTGTGGAGGGATCTGCATACATGCGGAAAGCGCAGCTGAGGTTAGTTGCCAAATGGGAGCGCCGCTTGCCTGATCAAGGTCAGCGATAGTAATGGGATTGATCTTGTCACAGTTTGGATATTCCGTTACCAGCAGGCCACCATAAGCGTCTGGCACACTGCCACTAAACGCGACCGGCACGGTTGTTTTCCAGAGCTGTTGCCCGTCACGTGTGAGGGCTTGAATTTGGGACTGTGTATTCCCGCCGTTCAGCTGGATTGAATAAAGGGCTGGCCCTGTTGCAGTTGGAACTGCCTGAGCCAATTGCAGGAAGCTAAACCCAGGTGAAACAGGTAACGACCACTCGGACGTGCCCGGCACCAACGATGCGAGTGAGGATATCGTAACCTGTGTCTGCGCTGATTGGGTCCCGACCACCGCAGTCAGAGTGATTTGGCCACTTGCGAGGGCTGTAAGGATTGGTGAACTTCCTGTTGAGATACTTCCAAGGCTTGGATAATCGATACTCCAACTTGCATCAGGCCGCGGATGCCCCAAATTGTCCACTGCCGTGAATTGCTGAGTACCCCCGATCAAGAGTGTAACATCCATCGGTGTTATCTGAAGGGAGTAGGGAGAGCCGCCCCCTCCAACTCCATCTACCGTATAAAGCTCTGCGCTGGCTAGGGTGTTCAAATTGGAATCTTGACCACCTGAGATCAGAACCGTACCGTCGCTGAGTAGCGCCGTCGAGACCATCCATCTCGGAACATTTGGCGTTCCGGCCAGTGAGAAGCTACCGTTCGTTGGGTCGTAGAGTTCCGCTGCAGGTGAGGTGGCTCCGCCAATGACAAATACTTGCCCTGTAGTTAACAGGGTCGCGGATTGTTGCTGATGGGCATTTTTGGAGCTTCCACTCAGGCTGAAAGTTTTCGCCACTGGATCGTACAGCTCGGACCGCGTGAGCGGTTGGTTACCTTGATTTGCTCCGCCCACAATCAAAACTTTTCCGTTGCCAAGCAGCGTGGCCGTATGGGTGTCACTCGCTATATTTAGACTCCCGGTCGATGAAAATGTTCCCGTGGTCGGATTAAATATCTCTGCACTTGTCGAAGAATGAAACGGTCCAGCTTCGCTTGTCGCAAAGCGTGAAGTTCCGGCTCGCGCGCTACGCAGAATTCATCCACGCAAGCCCATCCTACATCGTGGCGGAAATGTTAGAACGACTCTTCCGAAAAGACGTCGAATTTCAAAGATATCTAGCATCATCAACAGCGGCGGAGTCAGAGAACAACAGTGAGACGGTGCACTCCCTAACGCCTGTCGATATTGCGGCAAACAAACCAAAGCAATAGAAAGTACCGAGCCAATTCCTTCATCCACGCACCAACCTCTCACTAAAACCGCAATTCCCACCGTTGAAGAACCACACAAGGAGCTGCCGCAATGATCACGCCAGAAAAGTCCGAACTACTAACCGTCCAGCAAGTTGCCGAATTACTTCAGGTCCCCAGGTCTTGGGTATATGGCCGCATGCGAAAGCGAACTCTCGAGCGATTGCCAGCCTACCGACTCGGGAAGTACTGGCGCTTCGACAAGAAAGAAGTGCTCGCGTGGGTGTCCCGACACCGGACGAATCGCGAGGCGGCTTGACATGCGGATTACACTGAGAAGCGACGCAGAACAGGCTAAGCGGACCATCTATGGAGGAAACAGGATGGCCCGTAGGCGCTTTCAATTAGGATCATTATTTCAACGCGGCAAACGCCCGAGGGTTTGGGTAGCGCGCTGGTGGGAGGAAATCATCAAGCCTGACGGATCTATTGGACGGAGGAGGCGTGCGGAGGTTCTTGGTACGGTTGCAGAACTGCGCACGCGCTCTGAAGCAATGGAGGCATTGTCGAGGCTGCTCAATCCAATTAACGGTGGTATGAGGAGGCCTCAATCAACTCGCACATTCTCAAGTTTCGTGCGCGATGAATGGCTTCCCGTCACGCTACCTACAGTAAAATTCGCAACTCAAAAAAACTATCGGTATATCCTAGACGTTCACCTGTTACCTACGTTTGGGAAGCATCGGCTGTGCGACATCAATCGCGAATCAATCCAGTCCTTCTTAGTTGCAAAATTAAGCAGAGGGTTGGCTTGGAAAACTGTGAAAGAAATTCGCGGGATGCTCGGTCGCACGCTCGGTACAGCCGAACAGTGGGAATACATCAACGACAACCAGGCTCGACGGACTAGACTTCCTCGTCGGCCTCTCAGATCAACTCCAAGACCAATTTTATTTCCAGCGCAAATACGACAACTGACAACGTCATTAGATGAGCCGTCACGTTCCATTGCTTTGCTTCTGGTGCTGACTGGTTTGCGTATCGGTGAACTGCTGGCACTACGTTGGAACAATGTCGACTTGAACGCTCGCACACTCCGAGTAGCTGCAACGGTGTACGACGGCCATTTCGATACCCCAAAAACGGAGCGCAGTAATCGTGTTATTCCAATCGGTGATGAAGCTGCAACTGTTCTGGAAGCTTTGCACCGGCCGGAGGATGAAGTAGGAGACCTTGTATTCGGCACACGCCAGGGTCAACCACTAAGCCGACACAATTTGCTGCGCCGTCAACTGCGGCCAGCATGCAACAGACTCGGGATGCGGGGAATCACCTGGCATTCATTGCGCCATTCGCACGCAACAATGCTTGACGCAACGGGAGCATCCTTAGGAACCGTGCAGGCATTGCTCGGCCACTCCACATCTGAAATCACGCGCGAAGTCTATTTGCACGCGATTCCGGAAGATCAACGACGGGCGGTCGAGCGAGTTGAATCACTTATTCTGGGACTCAATCGGACCCAAATGGACTCAACTTCCGATTCTTCCCAAATAAGTGCAGTCGTAAGTAATTGATGTAAAGGGATTAAAGTGGTCGGGGCGAAAGGATTTGAACCTTCGACCTCCTGGTCCCGAACCGTAGTAGTAAAAATCTAAATGCTTTCCCTGGTGTCGCTTATGGGATCCAGAGCATCATTTTTCCTCTCTCAGTTGTACGGAGGCTGTACTTAGAAATATCCGGTATGCCTAAGTCTCAGGCTGAATGAGTATAAGAGTTTGCGCATCGAGCTCTGACGATATCTCCCATTTCACGGATGACACTTAGCTCTTCCTGCAGTTGGTAATTATTCTTCCCGGAAAATCATTCCATGTAGGGGTCGCGCAGCGGGCTGACGCTTGTCAGAGCATCGCGGGATACCCGCTGGATTTGATTCTGAAGCGCAGAGCGAAGCTCGGACTCTTCGGGCGCGTACTTGAGCGCATCCGAATAAGCGCGCAGGCACTCCTGGCGAGAGCCGCGCTTCAGATAGAGATTGCCGAGCTGAATGTGAACGAAATAGGCTGTTGGGTCAATTTCCACGGAGCGGCGAAACGCTTTTTCCGCCTCCGCGTCATCAGGTTTCTCGCCATAAATCTTGCTGATTCCGAGCCAGTAAGAATCAGAGGCCGCCTGGCCGGGCAAGTAAAAGTTGCCTCGAAAGATGAAGAGATTCCCCAGTCGCTTTACGGGAGTTGCTTCCCGCAAGGCGGCACTATCCCAAAAACTACTTCTAATAAAGTCGGCCGGGGCGGCAAAGATGGTTCCCGACCTATTCGGGAGCTGCCATGAGCCCACGGTCCCGTTTCTCGTCGCTACCAAAACAGTCGATGCCTCTTGCGGCCTTTTCCTCGTCCCAAACCCAATAGAGACAGACAGGCCGTATACCATTTGGTTTCAGCTCCTGCCTGTAGTATTCCACGAGCTCTTTCGACCTTTGCAGAAGATCCACGCCTTCATCGCTAAAGTACTTGTAAGCATTCGAGGAGCCACCCACGAATTCATTGAAATATTCCCAGGGCCGCAGCTGCGGCAGCGCTGACGCGGCCGCTGCGACGAGACCGAGCGCCACGAAAGCCTTGAGTTGCGGAGGTGTGGAAGATAGCGCCGCCTCAAAGCCGACACCCGCAAAAACGGCGAGCAAAACAACGACAGGTAAAGCGTGTCGGATTCCTGCGTAGGTCGCTCCTTGAGAAAGAACCAGCAGAAACAACACCACGACTGCAAACACGACTCCACAAGGAAGGAACCAGTCCGGCGGAATGCGACGAGTGAAAAAGAGAAACAACCCGAGCAGCACCAGTGCGATCAGGCCGATGGGCACTTTCACGGCAATCATTGCGGGGAAGAAATATTTTGGGCCCTTGAAGTGATATAGCCTTCCAAAAAACAACTTAGGACTCTCCCGGCCCTCCATTCCCGCACGGATGGTGTCTGCAAAACCCCAGAGATAGGCTCGGGGCACCACATGAGTCGCGGCCATTGTTGCTAACACGGCGTGATAACGGGGTGAAGCTACGTCGTTGATTTTTTCTGCCAGCGGGCGATTGAACGACTCCACCCCAGAGGGAGACTCGGCATAGCGGAAGAAGTAGGAGGCCCACAGGACAACCATTGCTCCGCCGAGTACCGTGCCAAGCTTTACGAATTTTGGCCATCGCGAGTCCTTTGGCGAGGGAAGCGGCTGAAGCATGGCAAACGCGGCACCAATGAGAGTTACGCTTAGGAGTATCACGGGCGCAGAATGTTTGGCGGTCAGAGCAAGCCCGAGAAATGCCGAGCAAGCTACAAGGTCGGTCCAGATCCATTCGCGAAAGGCTCTTGCGGCAAGGACGACGGCCGTTGTCGAAAGGAGCGCCACCGGCAGATCGGTCATGACGACGGGCAGGTGCGCCGCAACGGTCGGGTCAATGGCGAGGAATAGAAGTGTACCGAGGGAAACGCCCGCAGTTGAATACGCGTTCCAGCGCAAATGCTAGGGCAAGCAACAGAATGCCATTCAAGGCGTACATCGCTGCCCTCGCACGCCTCTGCACGGAATCAGGGTCGTTGTCTCTAAAAACTGTACGTTGCGTGAACTTCCGTTCACCCGGCTTATCGTTGAATCGCTGAAGGGAATCCAATCGAAATCCAGACGCCGCAATGATACTGCCCACCCAAAGTTTTACGAGTGGAGGATGCTCCGGATTGATTCGGAAATCGTGGTACTTCACGTAAGAGACGCCAGCAACGATGTGATAGGGTTCGTCGACGGTGAAACCATCTAGGCGGGTTGCGACGACCGAACGGACGATGGCTCCGCCAATAATCAGGAGTGCAAAGGCGACGAAGAGATTTCGGCTGATTCTTGGTGACCTCAAAGTCTCCCCCACAGTGCCAAGATCCTAAACTCCAAAGAACACATGAGTGCACCAATGGACACGACATCCCAGCGGCAAAACGGCTGCCTGCTCGACTCGCTTCATGGCCGTGTAGCTCTCCCAACGATAAAGGCGACCAGCGTCAGCCGTGCCACACTGTCTGCCAACACTCTCTTCCAGTTTTGTCCGAGAATGAGGCGAATGTGCTCGTCGGTGTAGCGCCGTCTCACGAAAGCTGCCGTGAGACCGAAGAGTCTCTTTTGGCCTTCGAGACCAGTAACTATCTCGTGAGTCCCACGAACGTGGTAGCGACTGTACGCTTTTGTAAGCATGTCCTTGAGAATTTGAGGCGCACCCAGATCGTTACTTTCGATTCCCGCGTCCGAGCCAATTCCTACGTGTTCAATTCCTACTAAGTCGCGGACGTGATTGAAGTTGTTAATGACATCGTCGATGATCACCGGCTCACTATTTCGGAGTGTCACCACTCCAATTTCTGTTTATCGGGTCGAAAGGCTGCGCGTCTGGATCAATGTGTGTATTGTGGCCATGCGTGATCTTCCATTTGCCACCTCGCTTGACGAGCACGTACGTCAGCCTGCCAGACCCCGGAGAGGGTTTGCTGCCATCTGGCAGAATTCCGCCGCCTTTATCATCCTCAACAACGACCGCAATCGCGACATCTGGAGTCACCGCCCGAATGGTCATGTCACGGTTGCTCATTCCTCCGTCCCGAAATACCGTTTTGAGGTACACCTCGTGCGCTTTGACGACGGCGGCTTTCCCGCGCCAATGCATTCCGACGACATTGATCCAATCTGCATCGTCTGCGAAAAGGTCTGCATACATCTTCATGTCCTTCTTATTCAAGGCTTCGGGAACAGCCTTAACAATAGTCCGGATGGCCATTTCGTCGGGCTTGCTTAGGGTTTGAGCATTGAGAAAACTTGTGGGGACTAAGCCGATTACAATCAAACCAATCTGATAGCTGCGTAGTTTCATGTTGCTAACCTCCCTTATTTTATTGGATGCTGCTGTCAATTTGGGGATCTCGCCATTCCAATTTGTCTTGCTTGGGTCGAACTCCCGGGCCTCTTGTAAGGACACTCGCACCTATCGAGAAAAACAGTAAAGCAAACCCAACAACACCAGCAGCTAAAACGAGAGCAGGGCTAACATCTGCATGTTCATGAATCCTCCTTTCTATGGGGCCTTGCTGGCTGGTAAAGCTGCAAGAGGTAATTCGAGTACGCTTGCGTGCTGGGTATCGTGAAATAACTTGATGTTGGCGATCCGCGCATCCTCGATCTTCTCGTAGCCGATACGACCGCCGGTGTTGTAGTTCTTCTGATATAGGGGCGAGTTGAGGGGAGCGATGGTGAGTCGCAACCGCGCGCCTGCAGGAATCCGTCTTGCCATCCAGTAAAATTCGAATGGCATTTCGACGATTTGATCTGGCTTCAAAAGTTCTTCCTTGAAGCAACTGTTCCGAAACCGGGCACGACGAATGTCCTCTCCGAGACGCACCGTTGATCCGTCAGGGAGAACCATCAGCACCTGAGCCCAGAGGTCGAAATCCGCGGCGTCAGACTGGACTATTAGCTTCAGCTTAATCTGCCCTGCGACTTCCACATCGCGAGTGAATGGCTCGGAGTGAAAGACGATGGCTCTCTTCTGATAGTCCCGAAATTCGCTCGTCAAGCCTTCATCGTTCAAATACTTCGCGACTTCGAGCTCAGGCAGCTCGTGAGGATCGCTGACGATTGTTGCCGGGGGTTCCGGCTGGCGCAGGATGTTCGACGAGGGACCCGGAATGGAAAACGTCCCTTGGCGTGCCTTCGGGCGCAGAAAGAAAGAGGTCGAGAGTCTTTCCAGAAGAGGCTGCGTCAAGCGACTTGGCCGACCGCCATTCGTCGGCTCCGAGCATGAAATAAGTCACCTTGTCGCGCAAAAATTCGGGACGAGGGCCGCGTCCCAGCACCCAGTCGTACCAATCAACGCGCAACTTGTTCATGTCAATGACCGCGGCCTCAGGAATGTTTAGCCCCAGGATTTCTTTTGCTGGATGTTGCGTCCCGCCGTGATCCCAAGGCCCAATCACGAGATAAGCGTTGTCCACTGCTGTTCGCCGGTGCGTCGGCCATGTAACGACGGTAGTAGCGTAACGCGCCCGGCTGATCGTCGTCGAAGAAACCCGTGGCCGTAAGAACGGGAAATGTCATCTGCTTGAAGTCCACTGCTTTCGGTTCGGCCGCAAGATTGAAAGTCTCATCACCGACATGATCCATCCAGACATTCAACATCGGTTTCTTGTCGCCATGTTCGTCAGGCATCCACCAATCGTTCGCTTCAATGCCAATCGCGGAATAAAGCTCTGTGAAAGGGTGATAGGCTGCGTACTCTTCGAGCATTTTTCCCATCCAATAGTCCTGATTGGCAACAAAACCCTCGTTGTCCGAACGACCGGCCGTAATGCCCAAAATGACCGTCGTCCAGGCTTGGGGAATTCCGTTGGTATTCGGAATGTCCCATCCAGGATAGATAGGGACATAAGGAGCTATTCCCGCGAGATGCGGAGGGTGCTGCGCGGCTGTGCGCCATTGTGTCATGCCCACGAAAGAGCCGCCGTACATCACGACACGTCCATCACTCCATGACTGCTTGGCAATCCATTCCACAACGTCGTAGCCATCACGACCGACCTGCAGACCGAGATTGTCAGTCTTGACTCCTCCCGACTTACCTCGGCTGCGCACATAGGCCTGCACGAATACGAATCCTCGCTTGACGAATGCGGAGAAGTCGCGACGCCTACCGCCATCGATGTCGTATTGCGTAAATTCCAGCACGGTGGGCGCTTTGCCCTTAAGGTCGTCCGGCTTCGATATCCACACCTCAAGCTCGACACCGTCCCGCATCGGAATCTTGCGACTCATTTCGATGCTGTAGCCTGGACCGACCTGAGCCGCTCCAGTAGAGCGGCGTCGCGACTAACAGAGCGATGGTAAGTAAGGCCGTGGACAGAGCTTCTATGCGCCAAGTTTTGATCATTGTTCTCCCCCGTTTTGTGTTGCTCTCAACCTTCAGAGACTCTGAACCCAATCTGAATCGACGTTTTCAACACTTCTCCGCTTGGCCTTTTTACTCACCTTCAATGGAATGTTTTGGTTCGCTCTAAGACCCAGGTCGCAAAACTCTGCCAAACTGCAGTACTGCCAATCGGCAACTCCAGCTGCTGCATGATCACCAAAAACAGTCCGCCCCAAAGCGTCGCTTGATGTATTTTCCGAATCGACCAAAGGTCGTATGCCACCATCGGCAGTAAAAATGCATCGTCGATCAAGACGATTAGGATCGGCTCCTGCCGAATGATTGGGAAGGGCCACCGGTTGACGGCGGCCGCGAGTAGCGTAATCGTCGCAATCAATATCAATCGCTTATGCGCCGCGGGATTCGACCGTGCGCGGAACGCAAAGAAGATCAGCGTTGCAAAAATAACCATGTCCCCGAGGGACGAAGCGTAGAAAGTCTTTGCATCGACGGATTGAGCGGCCATACCCCTGCGTAGCAAATCCGTTGCCGCCATCGAGCCCAGGATCACCATCACGCACGCCAGGCCAAAAACGAAAATGCCCAGCCGCCGATGGGTGTCCACGCGCCCCGCCGAAACCAGCGAGGTCTGAACGATCAATGAAACTATCCACAACGTAAAAGCTGCTCCGTGTACGTGGATCACCCAATTTGGCAGTGGCGCCCGGAGCATACCCGCCAGGAAATAAGTCTTTGCAAAACCCAAAAACACTGTGGCCATAATCAATGCGGCCATGGCAGAAAAAAAGTATCGCTCGTACCTGCGTCTCGCAGGGGCGTGTTCAGATTTGATCACCATTTGTCCTCCCCGTTTTGCGTTACTCACAACCTTCAGAGACTCTGAACCCAAAGCGTGAATTGTTGCCACGACAATTCGGCATTATTCGGAAATCTACAAGGTCTTGAGGAATGCGATAAGAGCTCTGCGATCTTCGGCGGACAGGTCTAATCCGAATGGATGCCCCTTAACGGCATAGGTCTTCATGCCGTAGGGTCTAAATCCGGTCGGCACATAGTCGTCTCGCAAGCGACGGGGATCAAACCAGTCCTCCAGCGTCGCACACCAGCCACTGTGACCAAACATCCCGCGATACCAGACTCCGCGCAACGATGGGACCTTGTAGTAGCCGGTCCCGCGTCTGGTCTTCAACGCAAGGTTAGGTTCGGTACCCACCGAGAGAGGCAAAATGTCGTACTTCTTTTCGGCGCCCGCGGGTGGTGTGAAACCTGTTGCAATTGTCAGCTTGTTGTTGCTGTACACGGGTGGGATGTGACACATGATGCAGTTCTCACTCTTGAAGACCTTCTGGCCGCGTTCGGCTAGCGCGTCAAACTTGTTGGGGTTCGGAGGGGGCTTCAGCGAGTAGATATACAGGGCCAAGGCATAGAGTTGCTCATCGCTGTAACGGTCTCTATCGAGATTCTCAATCTTTGGCAATTGCTTGAAGTCAGGGAAGTCGATCGGAACGAAGCCATTGAAGTTCGCAAGATCATCGCCGCCCTGATTAAGTGCGGCGTACCGCATCAAATCCACAATAGAATGCTGCTGCTGAAGACCCGTACGATCCAAATATTTGCGATCCTTGACTCCGATTAAATCCGGTACCTGTGCCGGAGCGAACGGACTCGTTCTATTGCGTGCAACGACTCCCGGCGGAATCGTGCGGTGAACCTCGGCGATTTGTTCGAGAGGCATGCTGCCGGTCGAAGGAAGAGGATCTGAAGTGATCCACGGGGTCGCATACAGGCTTCGTTCCAGCAATGGTGCCGCTTTGTTGCCCGAACGGAGGTAATCGAACGCAAAATAACGATCGAATGGGAAATTGCCCTGTGCTCCCTTCAGAACAGTTCCGTCTGGCATAACCCTTGTGTGGCACATGCCACACGCCAGGACCCCAATCTCGACCTCGCCTTTTTTCTTCACCACGTAGCGGAAGTACGGCAGCGTGCCATCTTCGGCGACCAGCGCGCCAGTCGTCTCGAGAAACTTTGGATCACGCACGTATAGGTCGGTTGGTTCCGATCCTCCAATTCCTCCATCGCCTATTGGTGCGTCAAAGACCTGTTCACCGGCCCTTATCCAGTCGGCGTCTGTCTCGAGCGGTGGCGCATGACCTTTGTCATCCCAATAAATTGCCGGGTCCTTATGTTTGAGCGATTCTAAGTAGCCAGCTGGTTCGTGTCCCGCGGCATAAACGGGGTAGCTCTTGTAAATGGCCCGGACCGGTATCCGGTAGTAGTAGTCGCCGGCGACCTGCTTGGGCGAGCCCACGGGATTGGCCAAGGGGATTTCAAGAGCAGCCATGTCGGCATCATCCCAAGTCTTGGGAATCCCAGACTTAGTAGCGTTGGGACTTGGCGTCTGAGGATGAATGACGCTCATCCAGGTTTCTGGAAAGAGAAGACCGAATAAAAACAGGCAGCCTAGTCTTTTCAAATCGCACCTCCTTCGAGTCTGATCCAGAATGACCTGGCCACGAAGCCGAGAGTTGGAGCCTTCGGATCCTTGGCCGGATATTTCGCTGTTGGCATCTAAACCTCTGTCCACTTACGTCGTGCCTTCGATTTCTTCTCTGCTGAGCGGCGTCCCGAGAAGCGTCAAGCCGTGCTTTTCGAACTCCGCCTTGCGCGCTTCCTGATTCTTAGGATCTGTGTCTTGTGCAACGGGCGACCAGTCCATCTCCATCAAGCCGGCGGGCGAATAGAGATGAATGGCGCCGCAATGCTGTTCCTGCGCCACACTCCAGCGGTGTGGCACTTTCATCGGCATCAGGAGGGAATCGCCAGGTTTGAGGCGCATGCGCTTGCCGCCGACTTCGGCGACGAATTCGCCCGCCAAGATGTAAAGCCACTCATCCTGCTCGTGATGCACGTGAAGAGGAGCGCCGCGATATGGATGATGGTCTCCCGCAGGAAACACAAAGATGGCAAGCCGCCCCTCGGAGTCGGACGAACGAACGACCTCGATGTCGAACATCCCTGACTGCGAGGGCGCGCGCTCGTCGGTATCGCCGGATGTGCGGGTGAAGCCGGACCGCACCAACACCGGCCTCCGGGCATTTCCCTTGTTGGTTGCCTGATTCACGCCTGCGAAGACTTGCGAAACGGCCGCCGAGTTCAGCGAGAATTTCTCGAACGAAGCGAGAGCGCTGGCCGCAAGAAATGCTCTCCTATCCATTGGTTCCCTCCCCTTGAAAAACGCTTCTACTTTCGAGTTGCCGGGACGCTACTTTCAATCCGCCCTAGTTCTCGACCTTGGTGCCGTGAATCGTGACCGCTCTCTTGAGCGGTCCGCCGACCTCGCCCATGTCTCCGGTCTGTGTGAAGGAGGTTGCAGTAATGCCTGACCAGACTTCGTGCCAGGTCATCTTCTTACTGCCTTGGGGAAATCCCATGTCGATCGTGAGCTGTTTTCCATCCCACTTCAGTGAGCTGTTGGAATAGGTATTGAAATCGCAGGCTGCGGGACCGGAATTGTTGCAAAGCATCCCGCGCAGACCATTTGTGTTCTTGTCCCACCAATGAAACGCAATCAGATACATTTCTCCAAAGGGAGCGTGTACGTACTCCTCCTCCATTAGCACATACCCGCCGGGCCCGATTCGCCAATCCTCTTCGCCCGTGCCGCTACCTCCAGTTGGAGACATGCCGCCGGGCTCAAACTCGTATGTTGTAGACCAATTGCCCCCAAGCGTCCTTGCGAGGCTTTGCATCTCCGGTACCGGCGCCTCCGCCTGCGAATCCGGATAGCCTTTGACACTAACCGCCGCTGTCTTGTTGTTGCGCGCTGTCGCCACCTTTGTGGCGTGAATCGTGAAAAGTCGCTTCCGCTCGCCCCCCGGCGGTCCGTACTCTCCGGTCTGCGTGAACGAGGTCGGAGTGATATCCGACCAAACCTCGTGCCACAAAGATTTCTGGCCGTTCTTAGACGTTTCGATTTCGTCGATGACGAACTGTTTGCCATCCCAGCTCATTGTGATGTCGTTCTGCGCACCCTTTACGTCACACGTGTAAGGGAGCAGGTTTTGGCATTCCATTCCTTGGAACGTTTTTGTAGTCTTATTCCACCAGATAATTCCCAGCAAAAAGGCATCTCCCTGGGGCAGTCGCAAATGCTCTTCTTCCAGTAATGTGTATCCGCCGGACCTGCTCGCCAGGTTTCCTCTCCGGTGTTGACAACCCCGTTCGGCATGGAGGGGTCCGGCTCAAACTTCACACTGAGGGACCACTCACCCGAAAGCGCCTTCGTC
>CAVXOG010000010.1:0-431094 GCA_963763395.1 Candidatus Acidiferrales bacterium
CATTACTTCGAACAAGCTCAGTTACGTATTGCTGGATCACGGCCGCTCGTTCGAGGACGAGGGCACGACCGAGGACGAAGCGCGCGAGCAGTACCGCAAGATCGCCGAGCGCCGCGTGCGCCTCGGGCTCGTGGTCGCCGAGATCGGCAACCAGAACAAGGTCGAGGTGACCGAGGACGAGCACCAGCAGGCGCTGATCGCCGAGGTCCGCCGCTTCCCCGGCCAGGAGCAGCAGGTTTACGACTACTACCGCAAGAACCCGCAGGCGCTGGCCGGGCTGCGCGCCCCGGTGTTCGAGAACAAGGTCGTCGATTTCGTCGCCGAGCTGGCGACCCAGACCGACAAGAAGATGAGCCGCGAGGAACTCGCCAAGATCATCCAGGACGAGGGCGACGTGACGTGCCGAGCATCATCACGATCATGACGATCACGAGGGCCACGACCACTGAGGTGGCGACGTGAATTGCAAGGGCCGCCTCGGGCGGCCCTTTGCTTTAGAGGAGGCGATGCGTCTCGATCATGTCCAGCTCGCAATCCCGCCCGGCGCGAGGCTGCGTGCCGGCGTTCTATTGCGGCGTACTGGGCTGGGTCGAGCTGGCAAAACCGCGAAGCGCTGAAGCGCGCGGCGGGCTCTGGCTGAGGCGGGCAGACGAAGTGCACCTGGGCGTCGAGGCGGATTTTCGGCCGGCGCGAAAGGCGCATCCGGCCTTTGCGGTCGACGATCTCGATGCGCTGGCGGACCGGCTGAAGGCTGCCGGGCGCGGGTCGAGTTCGATGATGCCATAGCGGGGCTGCGACGTTTCTACACGCCGATGCGGTGGGCAACCGGCTCGAGTTCATCCGGAGGCTGGCAGGGATGCCGACCCGCAGTGCTCCTCACCCCGACCGAGATGTCCGCGCCGACCGGCTGGCGAGCGCTGGGGTACGCCGTCGCTAACCCTGATGGAGAGACGCCGGCCGCGGCCGGTCACCGACGAAATCCTCCGCCGCTATCGGCAAGCGCCCGGTCCTCGTGCTGTGCGGTCCCGGCAACAATGGCGGCGACGGGTTCGTGGTGCGCGCGGCAGTTGCGCGACGCCGGCTGGCGAGCGTGCGCGTGCCACTGGTCGGCGACCGCGGTCGCGCTCGAAGGGCGATGCTGCGGTCAACGCCAGTCGCTGGGGCGAATGACGGCGGCCGACATCGACGATCGCCGGCCTCATCGTCGACGCGCTGCTCGGCGCCGGGCTCGATCGCGATGTGACGGCGAGATGGCGACGGCTCATCGACGCGGTCAACAAGAGCGGCGTTCCAGTCGTCGCGATCGACGTTCCATCCGGCGTCGACGGTGGCGAGCGGCGCGGTCCGCGGCACGGCGATCAACGCCGATCTCACCATCACGTTCTTCCGCAGGAAGCCCGGCCATCTGCTGACGCCGGGCCGCGATCTTTGCGGCGAGATCGTCCTCGCCGACATCGGCATTCCCGCCAATCGTCCTCATCGAGATCGGCGCCGAGGCCTTCGAGAACAGACCGGCATCTGTGGTCGCTGCCCCACCTGGCGCTCGACGCCCACAAGTATTCGCGCGGCCACTGCCTCGTCGTCTCGGGCGGCCCGCTGCAGACCGGGCGCCACGCGTCTCACCGCGACGGCTGCGCTGCGCGCCGGGGCAGGAGCGGTGACCCTCGTCGGCGAGCGCGGACGCCCTCTGGTCCAGGCCGCGCACGTCACCGCGGTCATGCTGAAGCCGTTCGCGACCGACGCCGAGTTCCGCGCGCTGGTCTCCGGCAAGGTCGACGCCGTCGTCATCGGCCCGGCCGCTGGGGTGACGCCGGACGACGCGGCAGCACGTGCTGACGTCCTCGCGCTCGCCCCGGCGGCGGTGCTCGACGCCGACGCCATGACCGTGTTCAAGGACGATCCCGAAACGCTGTTCCAGGCGATCACGGCGCGCGCCGATCGGCCGGTGATCCTGACGCCGCACGAAGGCGAGTTCGAGCGCCTGTTCGGCAAGCTCGACGGCTCGAAACTCGAGCGCGCCCGCACCGCGGCGGCCCGCTCGGGCGCCGTCGTCATCCTCAAGGGCAGCCGACACCGTCATCGCCGCGCCGGACGGCCGCGCTGCGATCAACACCAACGCGCCGCCGAGCCTCGGCACGGCCGGCTCCGGCGACGTTCTCGCCGGCATCGCCGGAGCGTTCCTCGCGCAGAGGATGGCCGGCTTCGAGGCCGCCGCCGCGGCGGTGTGGGTTCACGCCGAGGCGGCCAATCGGTTCGGCCGGCCGGGCCTGATCGCCGAGGACCTGCCGGACCAATTCGCTGAGGTGCTGGCCGCGCTTTAGCTCTTTGCGGCTTCGGTCGCCGACGTGCTCCAGGTGCCATCGGGCTGGCAGGTGGCGATCATCGTCTTGCTGCCGCTGACGGCAGACGTGGCGCCGACGGAGTAGAACGCATCTGCGAAGAAGCAGCCCGACGATGCCTTGTCGGTCGCTGCCCAAATGCCGTCGGTGCCGCAGAGTTCAACCGTCGCGGCCCCGCGGATAGTGGCGCCGGGCGAGAAGGTCTTGCCGCCAAGCAGGCAACGGGCGGCGGGCGTCGTGTCGGCCGGGGTCTGGGATTGCGCGAAAGCAACGGTTGGGCAGGCCACAGGCTGGCCAGGATCAATAAACGAAACATGAGTAAGTCCTCCAAATGCGGAGAGCTTACCAAGACACGTCGAGCCGCTCCAGCCCGTGAAAGTGGTAGACATTGTTGTAGCTGGGCTCGGCCGCAAGCTATTTCTCGATAACGTCTGGCGGCAGATCGTTTTCCATGTGTAAAAGAAAGCTTTGCACTCGCCCCACTACCGACTGTTCACAAGGGACAAGCAATTCGATCCAATGCGGCTTGGCCGAGAGTATTTCAATCGGAGGAGCGGCGGGATTCGAGGAGAGTGCACTCTCGACCGTCAACAAAAGCGTGTCGGCATCCAGGGGCTTGATCAGAAATTGATAAACACGGCCGCGCAAGGCACTCAGAACGGTTTCGGACGTCTTGTCGGTGGTCATTACGACAATTTTGGGAATTTGCTTTTCCGCCTGGAGCTTACCGAGCAATCCAAGTCCCGTCATTTTCGGCATCCAGATGTCCAGCAGCACCAGATCGAATTTCTTCTTTTTGATCGCGCGTAATGCACTGATTCCATCAGAGGCCACGGATACGGTGTAGCCATTCTTCTTCAGCACTCCGCCAATCATTTGGCGCGTAGTTGCGTCGTCATCAGCTATGAGGATATGGGGCATCAAGAGGCTCCGGAATTGATCTGAACACGCGTGACGGCAGATTCATCTTTTGCGGGCCGGCAGCTTCTTTAACTTCCTTTTCCGCCGCTCAATGGTGGGCGAAGGCTCGGCCTGATTCTGTTTCGCGTATCCTCTCAGGTTTTCCTGCAACTTCGCAATCTCTTCGTGGAGGGCGGAGAACACGCGCCCTGCCTCCTGGAAGTCAGGAATCCGGCCAAGTTCCTGGAGCGATTGGGTGTGCTCCGCGGCAGCCACGGCACCGAAAATACCGACAGAACCTTTCAGCGCGTGAGCTCTTGCGGAGAGCTCCTTACCGTCCTTCTTGTGTAATGCTTTTTGAATTGTTTCCATCCGTTTTGGCGCTTCCCGAAGGAATGTGCGAATCATTTGTCGGAGCAGGTTTTTGTCACCACCCACTCTTTGCAAGAGGTCTTCCAAGCTCGAAATTTCCTTATGCCCGGAATAATCCGCCGGGATTGACAGCGCAGGCTGTTTCTCGAGGTCACGCAGAAACGCTTCGAGCGATTCCAGCCGGAATGGCTTTCCCAGAACGGAGTCAAATCCCGCTGCAATCAAACGGTCCCGGTCATCCGGTGTGTTATTTCCGGTAAGCGCGACCAAGACGCTGCGTCCAGCCTGGTTCTGCTGCAATTCGCGAATGGACTTCGCCGCTTGAACACCACTCATGACTGGCATTTCTTCATCAAGGATCATGACGTCGAAGTGCCTGCTCTTGGCGGCTTCCAGTGCTGCCTTGCCATTGGCCACCGCCACCACTTCGTGGCCACTTCGTTTTAACTGGTGAGTGGTCAACATAAGGATGTCTTCCTGGTCGTCCGCCAGTAGTACATGCAAAGTACGCGGCTTTTCCGTTTTGTCCTGCGTTATTTCGCTCATTGAAGTTCTCACTTGTCCTTGAGCAGACGGATTCTCAGCCACAACCATTCGAGGCAATCGGAACCAGAACCGTGACCCGCTTTCCGGAAGAGAAGCGCACCCAATTGATCCGCCCCACCGTTCCACTGTAATCCGGCAAAAAAACAATCCCAGCCCGGCTTTGCCTCCGCCTTCTTTTCCTTTCCCGAATAACGCGAACATTTGTGCAGGACGGAGTTCTTCGGGAAGGCCCCGCCCCTCATCGTCTATAAAGGCCTTAAAGTAACTCCCATCCTCTTCCAGTCCGATGGTAACCCCATGATCAGAGGGAGTATAGCGCAGCGCATTTTCCAGCAAGTTCGCAAACACGCGGCACAACCGAGTCTCTTCGCCCTGCACGAGCCAACTCCGGCCCACTGGAATTTTCTCACTGAATTCCAGTCGTACACCCTTCGCTTCAAATGCCGGAGCGAGGATTCTTGCTGCCATTTGCGCCGTGGCCAACAGGTCTGGTGAATCGTTCACCGATTTTTCGGAATCGAGAGAAGCTTGCAGGTCCGCTGAGAAGGCGCGAAGAATCTCGCGAATCATGGCTTCCTGCTGTTCACTTGCGTGTTTCCCGAGATCGATGAATTTTGCGATACGCCCGGCATCATTCTCCATCGACAGGCACTCAAAAGAGCCTCGCATGGCGCTTAACGGTTGCGACAGATCGTGGACGATGCAATGCAGCAGGATTTCTTTCTTTTGAATTTCGTTAAGGAGTTTCTCGTGCTCCAAAAGGGAGCTTCGAGCCGTCTGCAGAATCCCAACTTTCTCGCTGTACTGAGGCCCTGGAGAGTGCAAAGTCAGGAGTTGTTGCCCGTCTTTTTGCACGGCTGTAGCCTCGAGGGGCAATTCCTGCCTGGATTTTGTTTTCTCAATCCATATTCCAGACTCGCAAACTCCGTCTTCTCTTTTTTCCCAGAACGCCTCAGCATCGACCAAGAAGTTGTCGAGAAACGAAGAGACCTCGACGATCGAGAATGGCTGCTCATCTAAACGAACGCACGGAAACATTTCCACAAACCACTCTGTAGCCTCCGAGAAGAGTGAGAATGCGTCAGCACGCTTGCGCTCCAGCACTACATATCCCAACTCGCGTAAGACATTTGAGAGCGGCGCAGTCATGGTCAGGGCATCATTTTCCGGGCAATCTGACTAAACGCTTCCTCAACGTTCTGGCCGGTCTTCGCGCTACAACGAAGCACCGTCCACTTTTGTGCGGCAAACTGCGCTTCCAATTGATCGTCAAGTTTCCAATCTTCAACCAGGTCGTTTTTGTTCACCACGAAAACGAATGGAATCTCCCCCACTTCCTTCTTCACTCGTTGCTCCAAGAGAAATGCCTTGTCCAAAGTCGCTCGTCGAGTCCCGTCTGCTACCAACAGATACCCCGATGAACCGCGCAGGTACGACCATTTCATCTTCTGAAATTCGTCTTCCCCATATAGATCCCACAACACCAAGGTCATCTCCCTGGAATCGACCTCTACCACTTTTTTGTCCACTTTTACGCCGACTGTCGTATGATACGCGTCCGAGTAAATACTCTCGACATACCTGCGCACCAGGCTGGTCTTGCCAACCGCAAACGATCCGAGCATGCAGATTTTTTTCTGTAGCATGGGTCAGGGGACCGGGGTTACCAACACGCGAATCGTGACGCTGCGGTTTAACTGCCTGGCTTCTTCGTTATCCCCATTTTGAAGTGGCTCCGTCGTAGCCACGCCACGCGCCCGGAGACGTCCCGGTAAACAACCCAGTTGTGCCAGTTCCGCGGCCACTCGCTCCGCCCTTCGCTTACTGAGGGTCAGGTTGGTTGTTTCCGCCCCGGTATTGTCGCTATGTCCCACAATATCCAGCGCGACGTTTTCATGCAGCTCAGAGGAAGGGTTCAACACATGCTTAAATTCCGGCAGAAGCGCTGCAATTCCGCTTCGCTCTCTGGAAGACAGTTCCGCACTTGACAAAGAGAATTTGACCAACAGTGCCTGTATCTTGTCTCGATCCTGATTGAATGCCACACGCTCCACATTTAGCGTACCAGACAAATCGACGGACTGAATTCCTGGGACGAGCATGGCGCTCGAGGATATCTCTTTTACCCAGGTGACAGGCGGCTGCCCACTCAAATACAACACACCGTTCTTTACCGCAAGCGTCGTGCCCGACGGCGGCGCAAGGAGACGGGTTGCTCTTTGCTGCACGATGGCATCGTCGAGCGCGTAGTATGCTCCGAGGTGAAATTCCGCCTTCGCTCGATCCAGCCCGGCCGCTTTCACGAATTCCATTGGGTCACCACCTAGGGGATCCCGCAAGCCGCGAATCACGAATCTGCCGTTTTCGCGTGCCATTGACGTGATCACCAAACCCGGCTGCTCGCGCAGCGTCCGCACCAACTGGTTCCAGCGGTAAGACTGCCATTCCCGCCAACCAATCCATCCGCCCAGCAGCAGCATCAGCAGGCCGGCAGCCGCCCACGCGTATCCAAAACTCTTGCCCTTTGTCTCTTCCTTGTACTGCATTTCCAGGCAGCGGTCGAGTTCCCGATTCACTTTCGCGAATGCTGCGGTATCTCCGTTGAAGCGATCCAGTTCGGCCGAGTATTCCCTGTGAATATTTTCAAGTACTTCCGCCATTCGATCGCGCAGAGCTCGAGGCGCCACGCCGCGGATTACCACGGCAAGAATCGCGTAGGGACCGGCTTCCACCCACACATCCAGATCTCCTACATTCATGCGCTCAATTCCCTGCCCAGCAATGGTGTGAAAGGAGTCTCTAACGAAATCCTGGATCGCGGAGAGCATTCCGGAGACCACACTGGGATCCTGCATCGCAATGGCGGGCGCAGCCACATGCCCAAGGGAGAGTCCGGTCTTCTTGTGAATCAGAAAGACCTGCTCCACTCGAAAGACCAGGCTATGAAGGAGCACGACCTCCGTAAACGATCGTCCAGTGCGTAGCCCTTCTAGCCTCCACTTCATGCCCTGAAGTGAAAGGCTCTGATCCATGATTTTGTTGAACGATTCCAGGTAGGAGCGCAGCGTTTCCAGAATCGACCTGCGGATGGCCGGCCCCATCACTGGAAACAACGCGTCCGCCATTGTGGTCGGGTCTTTACGCACCGATTCTCGCAATGCGGTTTCGATCGTTGGCGCCAATGCATCGCTTAATGCTTCATCGCCCCCCGCATCGCGACGCCGCTGGATGGCTTCCGCAACTACGGTGCTCACGTCTTCGGTACGCGATTCAGGATTGGCCACGCGGTGATGCAGCCGCTCCAGCGCTTCTTGTTCAGGAGCCAGAATCAGGTGCCGCAGCTCGTCAAGCGCACCTGCCCCATTGGCATCGGATTCATCCGCAGCATGGTGAGGAACTCCGGTTATCGGCTTATCGGCCATCGCGTCCAGGTGGGTATTGCAGTACAGCCATCGGGTCTATCCGGCTGAGCCAAGCACGCGCAAGGCCCAGTCGCTCTGTTTACGTTACTTCTCTGGCAACTCCAGCTCATCTTTCAGCCGCATCGACATTTCTGTAAAGAGATCCGCCAGCATTGCGCGATCCGTCTTGTCGGCGCGCAAGGCTTCCGCTTCATGTTCCAGCGCGGCCTCCAGTTCATCTTTGGACTTTTGAATCTGATTGCTCATCGATTTCGACTGTTCCAGGATGCGAGCCCGCAAATCCGCCTGCGCCGAGGCGAGTTGCTCCTCTAGTGCAGAGAGTTTCTTTTCGAGAGATTTTGAGCTGTCGCGCGTTTCGCGGGTCAATTCTTTCAAACCTTCGTTCCGTTCGGCTTTCTCTGCCTTCAATCGCTGGTTATTCGATTCCATCTCTTCACGAACGTAGGACTCCAGGGTGTCAAACCTCTTTTTCAGATCATCCCGCAGGGCATCGGAGGATTTCGTCAGCCGCTCTTCGAGTCGAGCGAAGCGCTTCTCATACTCACGCATGTTCGACCCAAACAAAATGTCGCGTATTTTATCGACGTTTGCGCCCTCCCGCACTTCTCCATTGGCAGCGTTTTTTTCCTCGTGGTCGGCAGACATGGTAGTACGGACCCCCTTCTTGCGTGTCTTCGGCTTCTTGGCCATGCGGGGACACTACTACGACTGACTGTAGTAGGGCAACTCGCTCTTTTTACAGCGCAGGCACATCAGCTATCTCGTGTGCTTTTCTGGCTTTACGGTCGTCCGGGTTGGCGCTAGAAACGGCGTTCTGGGGCATCAAGGGCGAGGAGCCTCATTTGGGCAGCAGTGCCGATTCCCTGAGCTCCACGCTGACCAGGATGCTCTTATTGCGTGAGTTTCCAGCCAGATCAAAGGCCAAAATCTTGGCTGTCGACTCATCTATGGTTGCCGCAGCCAGCCGATCGCGTAGACGCGCGCGATTTGTTCCCGTCCTGCGCACGGCACTGGCTATTGTTCTTATCGCTTTATTGACTTGTTGGGCAGCAATCCCAGGGGCTTCGCCAGTCTTCTCGCGATACTCAGCTATAAATTCCCCATCTCCGCCTTCTGGTCCCATGACAAACATCAAACCGTCCTGGCCTTTAGCGTTGGGATTGCTTAATACAAACGACTCCGCCGCTTTCTGGCACAGATAAATCGGGGTGGAAGGCGCCAGATGGCGAATCAATGGAAACAACTGTTTCGCAAATCCGGACCCCGTCCAAAGAACCATGGCATCTGGTTTACTCGAGGTCAGTTCCTGACTCAGCGCCGTCAACGAAGAGCTGTCTTCCGAGCTAACCTCAACGATGTGGGGAACGACTGAGTTCAGGGAATTCACTGCCTTTCGGAATTCCTCTCCACCGATTCGTCCGTCGTGGCCAGTTTCCGTGATCAACATTACGCTGCGGATTTTGTTTTCCCCATAAATCCGTTCGGCAAGTACTTTCGCCTGCTCGGCGTCGCTTGGTCCCGCCCTAAATATCCAGGGAATGTTGATTCGCGTGGTTGTGGGATCGCTAGATAGAGTAACGACCGGGATCCCAACCTTGTTCGCGATTTGCTCTGCTTGGTGTGCGATGTTCCCGTCGGTAGAGGTAATCAATGCCACTGCTTCATCCTGAAGGATCAGGCGGATCATGGCGCTGCTGGCTTGGCCCCACGGCCCACTTTCATCCTCAACGGCCAGCACGAATTGCTGGCCCTTGGCAGGTGGGTTGGCTCTGTTTTCCTCATCAATTGATATCTGCGCGGCCTGCAACAGTAACTTGCCTTCAGGCGCCCGCTTTCCTTGCAGGGGCAAAAGGATTCCGATGTGCACGGCGGCACCGGAAAAATCACTCTGTTTCTGTCGGCCTGCGCCTCGATAGTCGACCTTCGTCGTGTCCATGCTGGCGTATGGTTGAACATCCGGAGGGTTTGTCTGTGCCAAAAGCACGGGTCCGCCAGCGCCTAGCGCGAATAATAGCAACACGCCGCTCCAGCGCGACTGACGCCCGGCGCGCATCAGGGGGCGCCTGCGGCGGCCCGGCTCTTTGCCGCGGTATTCTTTCGTGGGTTCCAATACACGAATTTTCCGTTTTCCACTTTCGCCATCGTCACCGGGGCAATGTTGTTCAACGTATGATCGAATTCGGCTCGTCCCGTCACGCCTTCGTAGGTTTTCTGCTGATAGTCGCGAAAGGCGTCCATAATCTTTCCGCGATTCAACCCAGCTTTCTCAATGGCGGTCACCAGCATGTTCATCCCGTCATAGGCGTAGGCGGCGTAGGCATCGGGCTCCGTTCCATACTTTTCGCTGAATTTCTTCTGAAACTCCTGCCATTTTCCGTCTGTGCGGGTAGTGTCCAACGCTGCGGTGGTGACCAATCCTTCCGCCGCAGGTCCTGCCTTCTCCAACAACGGTGCATAATCCAGGCGGCTGGCGCCAAATACCGGCTGTTTCATTCCGATGTCGCGCATTTGTTTCAGAATCAGCCCGGCTTCCGTTGCCTCTCCCCAGATGACCAAGCCGTCAATCTTCGCGTTTTTCAACATCCGCAGTTGCGCTGAAAAGTCCTGATCGCCGCGATCGAATTTCACTTCCATTGCGGGCACGCGACCAAGGCGCTTGGCTTCGTCAAAGAATTTCGCCACACCAACGCGCGCGTAACGCGATTGTGTACGAATCACGCCGATGCGTTTGAGGTTGCGTTGTTTGAAGACATAGTCAGCCAGCGTGTACCCCTGTTGCCGGTCATCCGGGAAATTGTGAATGATCCACGGGATACGAGTCTCCGTCACCGTCGGATCGGTTGTGCCGGTATCCATGATCGGGACTTCCAGCTTCAGATTCACCCGCAGCATGATGTGCGTGGATGCGCCATCGACGGAACCGAGCACGGCCACGACATGCTCGTCAAATGCCATCTTCACCGCTTCTGTGGAAGAGGCTCCCCACTGCGCCACATCGTCGTGAATCTTCAGTGCGTACGGCTTTCCAGTGACCCGATTGTTGCCGCCGTAGCCGCCTCTCGCGTTGGCTTCCTCTAGCGCCAATTGCGCGCCCCGCAGCATTGCGGTGCCGAACGGCGCTTCCGGATTGTTTTGTAGCGGCCCAAGGAAACCAATATTTACCGTAGGCGAATCGGCAATCTCCACAATGTTTCTTTCCCGTGCAGCTCCGTTATAAGCCAAGGTGTCGTCGCTGATGAACCATTCCTTGTATGGCTTGGAAAACTTCCGATAGGGGACCGCTTCTTCGGGCATGTTGGCGTATCGCTGGGCGGACGGAGTCTGCTCGGCGGGTTTCGCCTGCTCGGCAGCCGGTGCCTGTACTTGCGCGAATGCGGGAATAATGAAATTGGCGAGGAGAAGCAGGGCGAGAATCTGTGACTTATACCGCATAGGCTTTTGCCTCCGGCGAGCAAACCTCGCGGTTGCGAACAAAATCAACGATCCTGCGTAACGTCGCGGAACCAATCGCCTGTGCGGCATCACACTTCGGCCTTGCCGCATCAGCTCTATCGCTGGCGATCTCAATCAGCAATCCATCGGCGCCAGACTCGATCCCTGCGCGGCTTGCAGGCTCTACCATTGCAGCTACCCCGGTGGCGTGGCTCGGATCGACCAGCACAGGCAAGAACGTTTCTTGTTTCAACGCCTGAAGCACATTCAAATCCAGAATGAACCTGCAATATTCGCCTGAGGGGTACGCCTTAATCCCGCGCTCGCACAACACGATATTTATGTTGCCTTCTTGTGCGATGTACTCCGCCGCTCCCAGCCATTCGCACAAGCTCGCAGCCATGCCCCGCTTCAAGAGTACCGGCTTGCCATAACGTCCCACTTCGACCAGCAGCGGATAGTTCTGCATGTTGCGCGAACCGATTTGCAGCATGTCTGCGTACTCTCCCACTTTTTCGACCAATCGCGGATCCATCACTTCTGTTACCACCGGCAGACCTGTCTCTCGACCCGCTTCATGCAGGATCTTCAGTCCCTCCACGCCTAATCCCTGGAAGTCGTGCGGCGAAGTCCGGGGTTTGAACGCGCCGCCGCGCAGCATATCGCCGCCGCAGCTCTTCACAACATGCGCCAGTTCCATGGTCTGCTCGTAGCCTTCGACCGAGCACGGACCAGCGATCACTACTGGACGCGGCCCGCCAAAGGCGACGTGCTTCACATATACCTTGCGAGTTTCCCCTTCCGCGTAGTCCCGCTCATGCGTCCGCCTGCTCACCAACGGACATATCTTTGTAAAGTCAGCCGTTGCTGCTGCTCCTGCGATCGCCATAACAACCTTCCTTGGAGTGTTTCCACTCCCGGCGAGTGCCGCGCTGTATCTTTCACGCACCCGCCTCACCAACCGATACTTGTTCCGATCTCTTCTAGCGCTTGCTGGCGTCAAAAATCGCCATGGCTTCCATTTCAATTAGCAAATCGGGGCGGCAAAGAATCGCCTGGATTCCTGTGGAAGCCGGTAGTGGATCCAATCCCTGTTCCTTGAAAAATTGAGTGCGGATTTGGTTAAAAGCGGCGTAGTCCCGCTCGATGTCGCGGAGGTAGCAGGTGGTGCGAACGATGTCTTTCCAGGTTGCACCTTCCGCTGCCAGCAGGGCGGTGATGTTCTCATACGTCCGTAGTGTCTGTGCGCGGAAGTCTCCTTCATGGACAGTCAAACCGTTCTCATCGATGCTCGCCGTCCCCGAAATCATCAGGATGGTTACGCCCTTGATGTCCAGACGCAATCCGCGCGAGAAAGAAGAGGGTTTTGGATAATCGTAGGCCTCGTTCAGAACCTGTTTTGCGACGATCGGCTTGACGCTAACGGCCCCCTTCTCCTTTACATCTGGTTCAACGGCTACTTGTGTTGGGCTCATTTCTCTTTCCTTCCTTGTTGTGAGTTTCACGAATTCCGTGGCTTAAGCCCGTGGCTGTAGCCACCCAAATATCTTCTCCCTGAAATGCCAGGTTCAAAATGTAGTTGTGCGAAATCGAGGTGCCGGTCGGAAGCGTTGTGACTTTCTTATCCGGCGTGGTTACCACCATCTCTCCGCCTTTTCCTGCTAGTCCCGGGCGGAACGTGGTCCACGTGTTTGTCTTGAAATTGAGGTAACTCAGGCCCTTGTCCGTGCACGCCCAGACTTCATCCCCGCGCGATTGGACAGCGTTAATGAAGTCGGAGGCGACTCCGCTGTCCGTCGAAAGGTAGTTGTGCCAGTTGTGGCCGTCATATCCGCTCAGTCCAAAATAGGTGGACGCCCAAATCATCTTCGAATCGGGGTTATAGGCGACGTTGCTGACGATGTCGTGTAGCAACCCCTGGTTCTTGAACAACACAATTTCCATCTCGCCGTCAGGATCGTTGTATGGTTTCCAGTAGCCTCCGGCGATGTCGTACTCCAGCAAGCCACCGCCCCACACCGCTACATATACTTTCTTCTCGCTCACCGCGATTCCGTACGACCACGGTTCATGCAGTGGTGTATTTTTCTCGCTGAAGATCGTCCATTCGCCCGTTCGAGTATTGAACCGGCTGATTCCTGCCGTCGTTGCCGCCCAAACAAATTCGCCCTGTATTCCCACTCCATAAACGATGTCGTTCGCCAAGCCGCTCGTGAGATTGGTGTAATTCTTGAATTGCCCGCCAGACAGCCGGCTGAGCCCGCCAAATGTTGCCAGCCAGACGTCGCCGGTTTCATGATCCACAGCGAGGCCGGTGACCATCCGATTTACCAGGCCATCCTCGGTCTTGTAGATCTTCTGGATCTTTCCCTTGTTGATCAGTACCAGGCCGTTTTCTGTTCCCGCCCACACATTGTCGCCGTCTACAGCAACGCACATAACTTTCTCGTCTGGCATCCCGTTCGCAGTCCCGAAATTCTCCCAGCGAAACACCGGTGCGGGTTTCTGTGCCATCGCAGGCATCGTCAGAAACAGGAATCCCGCCAGAACGCCAAGGCTCTTTGTTGATCTTCCAGAGTTCATGTGCACCTCACTCACCTAGAGCGTCTTCAAAAATTCCACTAAATCGTTCAAATCCTCTTTGGACATATTGGATGTCACACCGTGCTTGTCGCTGGGGTTGTACATCGTCCAGATCTCTTCGAGCGAAAGTGCCTCGCCGCTATGCAAATAGGGAGGCCGTTCGTAAATGCGATCGAGTTGCGGAATGTCAAACACAGAGGAGGTGTCGTATTTGTTCCCAGTACCAACGTCAAAACTGGTTTTCGCCGTGTAGTGCGTCTCCGGTGGATGGCACGTATCGCAGTTTTTCTTAAAATAGATCTCCTTGCCGTGTTCCTGGGCTGGAGTTAATTGCCCATCTGCAGCAATGTGGCGATTGGGCGAAAGCGGAATCGATTTGATGAATGCCACAAGATCCGCAAGCTGCTCTTTGTTGAATCCCTCGGAGTGAAATAGAAATTTGGCAATTCGCGGCCCGCACTGCGTCTCTAAGTCCGGATTGTGCCCGTTCCATTTGTAAGGAGCGGTCTCAGCGACGCCGCGCAACGTGCGGTTCGCCACTCGATCGCGACCCAGTTGCGGCGTCTCCAGGTTCCAAGCGACTCCGTCAATGTGATTGTCCGGATGGCACGTGATGCAGGCGAACTGACCTTGAAAACAGAACTTGGCAGAGTGGAACAGCCTTTCGCCTCGGCGCAATTGCGAAGCTTCCTTGGGACCACCCAACTCGATCGTTCCGCGAACGCGCTCGCGCACAATGTCTATTACGGTCAGGCTGTCGCTAAGACGATTCACCACGTAGGCAAGCTGCCCGTCCGGAGCAATCGCCACACCGTTGGGGTTTGCGCCGGTCGTCAGCCTGCGGTCCACAAATGTCCGAGAAGAATCCAGTCTGTTGGCCAACTGCTCTGCCGGAATTTCTTTTGCACGCCGTTGAAGCTTTGCTGTATCGATAATGGAGACGACATCTGCTTCCGATGACGTGACCAGAGCGTGCCGTCCATCGGGCGTGAATGCAATTCCATTCGCTCCGGCGTAGTATGCGTCCACGTCATCCAACAGCACTTGCTTCGTTTCCAGGGCATCCGTTCCTGCAACTCCGGGTTTCACTACCAGCATTCCATGCGTCAAGATCCATCCGTCGCTCACCTGAATCAGTGGATTTAAGTTCTTTGGCCGCATGAACGGCACGAGCAAATATCCGCCCGTCTGTGCGGGCGCTTCCGCGATGTGTCGCAATTCCAGCGCACCCGGCACGGGGACCCGCTGCGAAACCTTGAACGTTTTTGTGTCGATGATTACGAATTCGGAAACCGGTGGCTGATTCTGCGGGCCCAAATGGCCCAGAATATTCGCCACATACACATGTCGCCCATCCCGCGAGAGTGTCATGTAGTGCGGGGAGCGCCAGGATGCCAGCCGTTTGAATTCCGCGCCGTTTGCTAAATCGATCAGCGACACATCGTTGCTGATGCTATTCGCCACGTACAGAATCTTTCCCGCACGATCGGTGGTGACGCCGATCGGTCCCCAACCCGTCGCCAGAGTGCGTCGCAAAGAGAATTTCGCCGCATCAATTTCGCTGACTGTGTCGCTCCATTCATTCGTCACATAGAGGGTCTTGCCATCAGGCGAAACCGCGACATCTTTTGGTTTGTGACCAACTTTCACCTTCGACACGACTCGCTGCGTTTTCAAATTCACTGCCAGCAGCGAATCATCGTCTTCGCACACTACGTATAACAGCGTGCCGTCCGGGGAAAACTTTGCTTCGAGCGGTGTCAGATAATTCTGGCCAGGAGCGATCGCGTTTTGTGGAGTTGCCGCTATGGCATTTTTCGCGCCAATGAATGACAGCGCAATCACGATGAACGCCAGAAGCGCCATCAGCGAACGAGTTCCGGCGCTCATGGCTTCACCGCCACCGGTGCCCCGTTTGACCGCTCACCCGGCTCCGTCACTGTGAGGATTTGATCCGCCTTCACATGTTCCAGCGTCTGCACCGTGCCGCTGGGCCACCGGATCGTCAGCCGATCCACTTCACCATGTTGCCCTAACCCAAAATGCGGACGCGGATCGTTCTGCGACAGATACCCCGACTGCGGTACATTCTCGACGACCTGTTTCAACTCACCGCTCACTGCTTCGATTCGTGCTCCAAACCCGTTACGATTACTCTTCGTCCCAATTAACCGCAGCGAGAGCCAGTGATTCTTCGCATTTCCCGCCGGTGGAGTGGCATGAATGAGAATTCCCTGCCCGCCCAGCACTACGATGAACGCATCGATATATCCATCGTTGTCGTAATCCGCAAAGCATGCTCCTCGTCCGACTTTCTTCTGCTTGAAGTAGCTTCCTGCATCGGCCGAAACATCGGTGAACGTTCCGTTCCTGTTGTTCCGCAACAGCGAGTCTTCCATCGGCACCAGCCAGTGGAGACCCCCGTTCACCACGAAGACGTCTTTCCATCCGTCATTGTCAAAATCAAACAACGCATCGCCCCAGCCGACATACTGTCCGGCCATGTGTGCAATCCCTGAATCCGCGGTGGTGTCAATGAAAGAAGTATCTTTCAGAGAGTTGCGGAACATGCGGTGATAACGCATGTCTGAAACAAACAGGTCCAAGGCACCATCATTGTCGTAGTCCGCAAAAATCGGCCCCATCGCTGAGGGCGTATCTCCATTCGTGCCGTAGGCCACGTTCTGTTCCAGCCCCACATTCGTAAATGTGCCGTCGTGATTGTTGCGGTAGAGGTAACTTTCCATCTGGTCGTTCGCAACATAGATGTCCGGCCAGCCGTCATTATCAAAATCTCCAACGGTCACACCCATCGCGCGTCCGGGTACGCTTCCAATTCCCGATTTCTCCGAAACGTCGGTGAACGTTCCATCTCCGTTGTTGTGAAACAGGCGGCTAAGCTCACCTTCATAATCGAGGGGCCCCGCGAATGCGTCTGCGGTGTAATACAACCGTTTCGCCTGCGGATCGTACTTAATATAATTTCCAACAAACAGATCGAGCCGCCCATCGCGGTCGTAATCCACGAATGCGGCTCCCACTCCGAAATTATTGTTCTGGACTCCCGCTTTCTCCGTTACATCCGTGAAGGTGCCGTCGCCGTTGTTGTGATACAGAATGGCGGAGTTCCAGTTCGTGACATACAAGTCCTCGTAGCCGTCGTTGTCGTAATCACCGGCGGTCACTCCTACGCCAAAACCCTTTCCGGCGACTCCCGATTTCTCCGTTACCTCCGTGAACGTCCCGTCTCCATTGTTGCGATATAAATGATTCGTTGCGTCTTTGCCGTCGGCCTTCGAATGATCGGTCACACCATCCAGAAATTTCCCATTCACGACATACAAATCCAGCAGCCCATCGTTGTTGTAGTCGAACCAGACACATCCTGATCCGGTCGATTCCAGGATGGAACTAAGCTTCAGCTCCCCGAAGGATTGCCGGAATCGAATCTTTGATCTCTCCGTAACATCTTCGTAAGTCGGATAACGAGATGCCGCTGCACTCGCCGCTATAGCCTTTACTGGTTCGATAGATTTCTGTTGTGCCCCAATTCCACGCACACTGATGAAGCAAACGCCTAGCATCACGACAACGCAGCGGCGATAACTCCCTTTAATTCGCATGTGTCCCCGCCGTCATTCCCTGTCTTTCCCCAAACTGTGTCGGGGTATCGAATCTCTTCAGCGTCATCGGCCAGCGGTTCTCCGGCGCTACTGCTTTATCGCCATGGCAACCTGCGCAGCCTCGTTGCTCTCCCGCGCGCGACCATATCCACCCATGCTCGACGCGAATGCTCTGACCGGAGGCATCCAACAACTCAAATCGCACCGGCTGGTCCGCTGGAACTTCCACATAAAACGAACCGTCTTTCTCGACAGGAGCTTCACCTAGCACCACTTCCTTCTGCGTACTAGGCTGCAGAGTCCATACCCGCACGTTTGCGATCGGTCTCCCAATTCTTCCATTGGCCTCGTCGACCGAGGCATAGCTGTTCAGCGAGATGAGGTAGCCAGATTTCAGCTCGTTGTTCACCATGCTCCAGAATTTTTTTGGGATTACGCGTTTTACGATGGGCACTGCCTGAATGCTATTGATAGCGGCATCTCCATGGATTTTTTGTCCCAGGACTTTCCGTTTCATATCAAACGCATAAAGGTCGAACTTCTCATCGGCCTTGCCCGCTGTTCTCGTTTTGCGGGCCACGACGAGCCAATCGGCAGAGAGCGCAAGTGGCGAGCTAAACGTCTCGATACGCGATCCAACGACAGTCTCCTTCAAGTCCCCTTGTTGAATCTCCGTCAGCAAGCCGCCGTATTGCCCATCCTTCACACTCTTGGCGTAAATGACTGATCCGTCTTCCAGTTCGCTGGCTTCATTGCGTGTGGCCATTTCTTTGTGTTCGCAACGAAGCGATTCGAGTGCTGTCCCGTCCGGCCGCAGTGTGTAGAAGAACCGCGCATGTGAATCCGATGTTCCTTCGATCAGTGGAGAAGCCGCCGAGGCCACAACTCTTCCGTCACGCAGCACTGTCTCCATCCGCCAATTGCCAGGCCCAAACGTTATTCGGTGCCTGTAAGACCCATCTCTCTTCGTCACCGCCAGGTAGCTCGACCGGCTCGTTCCCGGCGCCCCAGCCACAGTAAATACGATTTCGTCATCGGGAAGATAGGCGGGACGGAAGCAATCCTCGGTGCAGTTTGTGATCTGCCGCTTCTCTGTTCCGTCGATTCGCATCTCCCATATCTGCCACGGCTCTGTGACCAGCTTTTGTCCAGAGAAGACGACTCTCTCTCCGTCGAAGCTGACTTGCGGATCGCTGGCGGCAAACAACTCCGCCGTCAGGTTGACTACTTCTTTGGAATTGGTTTTGCCAGGAAGGCGAACCAGACGACTGCCTTCCGGAAAGCGTGATTTAGCAGCGTAGCTTTCTACTTTGGTGGCCTGGACAAATATCAGATCGGGTAGCTCATGAATTTTGTCGCGTGCAGGAACGGAAGCGGAGGCGGGAATCTTTTCTGCGGAAACCGGCTGGGTGTTGGAGACGATCCCTCGGAGGCTAAAAATCACTGCGGCGAGTGCCAAACGGCGAACCCAAATTCCCGGACCCTGATGGCCTACTTCCCAAGTCATGAACTAGTCGCGGCGCACTCCCCGCATCCCCTTCTCCCTCAACAGATGTTCTTTTGTCTTGGAATCGGCGCAATCACCTCGGCGTGGCGTCGAATTACTGTTGCATTGAGTAGACAGCGGGAGGGAGGAATGAACAATAATGGGAAACGATTAGGTAACGTTGATTAGTGATTAACATCACAGAGCAGCGTGACACGTGCACGTTTCCGTTGTGACCACCGTCACTTTTCCCACCTGCTTGAGTAGATCCTCTTCCCACAATTCGCAGTCGGAGGTTCGTGCCTTGCCCCGTTCGTCTTTTATTCCAGGAGCTAAGCCTACCCAACCCAACGACTTGCGTACGCGTTAGGCCTCACGCCGCGTTTCTCCCGAACTGTGGTATACTTCTTTTGCGCTTAATCCCGCGGTTGTGTTGTGCGGTCCCTCTGCTTCCAGTTGAGAATACCCGCCATCAGTATCCTCCGTTCGTTTTCAGCGTAATCAAACTAAGTCTGGCTACGTATGTCGCCCAGACCGTACCGCACTTTGTGTGCGTACGCTCGGCGACTGCCCCAGCAAGAAAGCCAAATGCAAAATTTTTCAGAATTACAGATTTCTCCTTACATCAAGGAGCGGCTCTCGTCGGGTGGGTTCTCTATGCCCACTCCGGTGCAAGCTGCGGCCATCCCGCAAGCCCTCGAAGGCAAGGATGTGCTTGCGACAGCGCAAACCGGTACCGGCAAGACCCTGGCGTTTTTGGTCCCCGTGCTCGAAAAGCTGCTGAAGCAAAAATCGAACACTGTGCAAGCGCTCGTGCTAGTTCCCACGCGCGAACTCGCCATGCAGGTGCTCGATCAATACAATGCCCTTCGTGGCAAGCAGCTCTCTGCCGCAGCACTGGTGGTCGGCGGTTTGGCCGAAGGCGGCCAAATCAACGCCATCCGCAGGGGCGCGTGCATGGTTGTCGCCACGCCAGGCCGCCTGCAGGACTTCATTGACCGTAGACTCATCAACCTCAGCACCGTGAAGACGCTCGTTCTTGACGAAGCCGACCGAATGCTGGACATGGGATTCCTTCCCGCCATTCGAAAGATTGCGGCTCTGATTCCGAAGGATCGCCAGACCCTGTGCTTCTCGGCAACGATGGAAGGCTCAGTAGCCAACCTTGTGAAGGACTACACGCGTAACGCCGTGCGCCTATCCTTCGGTTCCACCCTCAAACCGGCAGAAAACATCAAACTGCAGGCTTACGAAGTTACCGTGGACGGCAAAGCTGACATGCTCCATCGCCTGCTGACCAAAGAAAAGGGCCGAACCCTGGTCTTTTCGCGCACGAAGCGCGGCACCGAGCGCATCACCAAGAACCTGATTCGTCAGGGCATCCAGGCCACCATGATTCATGGAGACCGTTCACAGTCGCAGCGCACCACTGCGCTCACTGCGTTCCAACAAGGTCGTTTCCGCGTGCTGGTCGCCACGGACGTCGCTTCTCGAGGAATTCACGTCCAGGACATCGCTCATGTCATCAACTATGACCTGCCGGAGGTGGCCGAAAGCTTCATCCATCGCGTCGGCCGTACCGGCCGCGCAGGTGGTCATGGCTCCGCTTCCACGCTTTTCGTCAAAGAACAACGTACCGAACTCTTCCAACTCGAGCGCACCCTTGGCATCAAAATCGAAAGGGTACGTGCCGATGGATCTACGCATTTTCCAGAGCCGCATCCCTCCAGCTTGAAAAAAGGACGTGGCTACGTAAGCGCCCAGCACTCAGCCGCCAAGAATGCCGAACGGGCTGAAAGGAACCAGAGAATGGTCCAACTCCCCGGCGAAGTATTGCAGGCACAGTTGGAAGGCTGAAGCTATTAGCAACTCCGGGCTGCCGAGAGCGAATCCAACTACTCGGCAGTCTCTTTTTGCCCGCTTCACTACATTTTGCTTGAATTTCTTTCAGCCGGTGAAGCTGAGAAATTGCCAGCCTGGTGTATGATAGTAGTAGTGGGGCTTTGAACAGGGCATTCCATTCAGATCTTTCGATTTGGCTTCACCGCGGCAGTATTCGGCAAAACATCTCTCGCCTCTTCACCAAAGCGTCCAGGTGTTTTCTTAGCGTATGAAACGTCGTGCTCGGAATTTCGCTCGAATTCCGTGGGTAGATTGCGGGGAAAACTTTGTCACAACTGCTTCAAGAAAAAGATGATCAGTTCCGTTCGCTACTCATTCTCGGTAAGGAACGTGGTTACCTGCTGATCGACGAGGTCAACGACCTGCTCCCCGTCGAAGACCATACTCCGGAAGAAATTGACGGCGCCTTCTCTGCCATCCAGCGCGATGGAATCGACATCTACGAAGACGTTGCCGCCGCCGAAGCAGGACGCGCCGCACTGGAAATAGTCGAACCCGGTGAAGTTGATGTTCGCATCGAACCGCTTCACGGCGACGAAGCCGAAGTGGAGCATGCGCCCCGGCCTGCGGAGAAAACCAATGACCCGGTCCGGGTTTATTTGCGCGAGATGGGGATTGTTCCCCTCCTCACGCGGGAACATGAAGTCGCTATCGCCAAACGAATTGAGCGCGGGCATATGCGCGTGCTCAAAGCCATCTCTCGTTCTCCTCTGGTTCTGAAGGAACTGTTTTCCGTTGCTGTGGAACTTCGCAGCGGCGATCAGGCCATCAAGAAAATCATTCATTTCGATGATGAAGAGCTCACCGAAGAGAAGATTGCCGACAAAACCAAGCAGACCCTGAAGATCATCGACAAAATTGAAGCGCTCTATGCGATCGGACTGAAACAGGCCGCTCACCTGGAAGAGATGCCCCGCGCGAACAAACGCATCTATCTGCGGGCCCGCTATAAGCTGTCACGCACCCGCGTAGAGATGTCTCGCCTCGTGCGCACAATCGAATTCAACGAGCGTGAAAAGAAGCGCCTGATCGAAATCATGCGTCACACCGTTGAGCGCCTGCATGCCCTCGACAAGGAAATCGTTCATCTCGAACGGCGCGTGGTCGCCTCTCGCGGCGATTCCGCAGCCACTGCCCGCAAGGATTTGCGCGCGCGTAAACAACAGCGTGCCGAACTTGAAAAATCCAATGAAGTGACTTCCGCCAGCTTAAAGCGCACACTTACCGTCATTCTTCGCGGTGAGGCTGACGCCGAGCAGGCCAAGCGTGAATTGACCGAAGCAAACCTTCGCCTCGTTGTTTCTATCGCCAAGAAATACACCAACCGTGGACTGCAATTCCTTGACCTCATTCAGGAAGGCAACATTGGCCTAATGCGCGGCGCCGACAAATTTGAATGGCGGCGCGGTTACAAGTTTTCCACATACGCGACCTGGTGGATCCGCCAGGCCATCACCCGAGCCATCGCAGATCAGGCGCGCACCATCCGTGTTCCCGTGCATATGATTGAAACCATCAACAAGCAGGTTCGCACCAGCCGACAGATGGTTCAGGAACTTGGGCGCGAACCGACCGCCGACGAAATCGCCAAGCGCATGGACATTCCTGTCGAACTCGTGCGCAAGGCCAAGAAAATTGCCCAGCAACCCGTTTCCTTTGAAACTCCCATCGGTGAAGAGGAAGAAACTCACCTAGGCGACTTCATCGAAGACAAGACAGTGGTGCCGCCTTCCGAGGCGGTCATCAACCTCAACCTGAAAGAACAGATAGCCTCCATGCTGAGGACGCTGACGCCTCGCGAAGAGCGCATCATCAAGATGCGTTTTGGATTGGACGACGGCAGCGAACACACGCTCGAAGAAGTCGGCCAGACCTTCGCGGTCACCCGCGAACGTATTCGCCAAATTGAAGCAAAGGCGCTTCGCAAGCTGCGTCATCCATCACGGTCAAGACGCTTCCGTATCTTCCTTGAAGGATCCATGTAGTTGGTCGCATCGGAAAAGTTCGATTCGGAGACGTTTTTCTATAGAGAGGCAGCATGAAGAATCTATTTGTAGGCAACATGAGTTTTCAAACCACGGAGAGCGAACTGACCGAACTCTTCAAACCCTTCGGCGCCATCACCCGTATTCGCGTGGTGATGGATCGCGAAACGGGCCGTGCCCGTGGTTTCGCCTTCGTCGAAATGCCGAATGACGACGAAGCTTCCAAGGCTGTCGCCGCTCTCGACGGAAAGTCCGTTGGCGGCCGAAACATCAAGGTGAACGAAGCGCGCCCCAAGGGGGAATCCACTGGACCGAAATTCGGTGGCTCCAAATTCGGCGGCCAGGGCGGTAACCGCAACGGCGGTGGCAACAGCGGCGGCCACGGTGGTAGCCGAGGAAAAGGCCGTGGCGGTTTCTCCAACGAAGATTACAGCGAAGCGGCGCGGCAACCTCGCGAACCTCGCTGGTAACGCAACACTGCGTAGTAGCCCGCCGCGTTCCTAGCGGCAATCCAAACTCAAGGAGGCTTTATGCCAACGACATTTCAGAAACGCCAAAAAGAGATGAAGCGGCAGGAAAAACAAAAACTAAAACTCGAACGCCGTGCCCAGAAGAAACTTTCCGAAGGTGAAACGGGAAGTGGCGAAGAAGAATTGCAGGTTCTGAATGCCCCGCAAATCCTGGAAGAATTCATGGATTTGCCAAACGTCCCGCATCCGAAGCGCTAGTCAAGTTTCAACCCACGGTGCGGGCTGGATCATCGCCCGCCCGTGTCATTTCTCGAGTCAGCCACGCTTTGGCAACGTTCCAATCGCGCTTCACGGTTGATGTGGAGACGCCGAGAACCTGGGCTGTTTCTTCCGTTGTCAATCCGCCAAAAAAACGAAGTTCCACGATCTTGCTCTGCTGCTCATCGACACGAGCTAAATCCGTGAGGGCATCGTCCAGTGCCAGCACATCCGCACTTTTAGCCTTAGGCAGCGCCAGCGCTTCTTCCAATTGAACTTTGCAGTCCGGACCGCGTTTTGCTGCGTTTCGTGTTCGCGCATAGTCCACCAGAATCTGCCTCATGAGGCGGGCAGCAATCCCGACAAAGTGAGCGTGGTTTTCCGTGTTCGCCGGGCCCTGGTTGGCTAGTCGCAGGTAGGCTTCATGGACCAGCGCGGTACTGCGCAGGGTATGATCGTTCCGTTCGCGGCGCAGATAGTTGTGCGCCAAGACGTGCAATTCCTTGTAAACGATAGGAATCAGGGCCTTTAGGGCCTCTTGATCTCCCTTTTTCCAGCGAACCAGTAACTGCGTGAAGTCTTGCGTCGACATTCGGAAGAGACCTTTGGAATCGAGGGCGCCTGTGTGAGTGCATCGAAAATACCGCCTCATCTTTCTCAAGTCAACCTGACCGCAAGGACACTGCTTCGTGCAAGCAACTGCGCAAACTGAGTTATCCCCCCGAGGTCCGCTTCAGGGAATTAGTGATACTCTCTCGTCTTGAAAACTCACGAGATCTGACTCTTGCGGCCTTGGTTGGACGAATGCTGCGAGCGAGGAGGACTTTTGCGGACTCCACTGCGAATAGACTGGACGGCAGTTCCGGCGGCATTCGCGTTTCTTGTTTCCGTGCAAATTCTTGGCCAAACGCCGCAGGCCATAAACAATCTGCCGCCCGTTGTTCATTTAACTGCGGAGCAGGATCACCAGAGGCTCATGGATCTGCTTCATATCTCGGCTTTGCGGAGAGGTCCTGACGGCGACCCGAAGTCTCCCAACGCCGCCAACTTCGATGAGTCCAAAGCCACGACCTATACCAAAATTCCTGATCCACTCGTTTTAAGCAACGGTGAGCGAATCACGACAGCCACGGATTGGTGGGAAAAGAGACGGCCGGAAATTGTGGAACTCTTTAACCGTGAGATTTATGGCCGCATTCCAAATCAAACTCCAAAGGTGAATTGGGAGGTTGTTACCACTGCCAACGAAAAAGTCGGCGACTTCCCTGCTATCACCCAGAAACTTGTCGGTCATGTCGATAACTCTTCCTATCCTCTCGTCAGCGTGGACATTCAACTTTCCGTCACCGTTCCGGCCAATACGCCCGGACCTGTACCAGTGATGATGGAAATCGCTCTCAGCCCCGAGATTCTGGCGGCCATCAAAAATCGGATGACGGAAGCGCAGTGGGCGGCGCTGGGGGGAAGCGGGCCTCCGTGGCAGCAACAAGTTCTAGCGAAGGGGTGGGGCTATGCCATGTACATTCCCACCAGCGTGCAGGCGGACAACGGTGCTGGTCTGACGGAAGGAATCGTTGGATTGGTCAACAAGGGGCAGCCTCGCAAACTGGATGAATGGGGTGTGCTTCAAGCCTGGGCGTGGGGAGCAAGTCGATCACTCGATTTCCTGGAAACGGACAAGTCCGTTGACGCGAAGCAAGTTGGAATCGAGGGACTTTCGCGATACGGAAAGGCCACGCTGCTGGCGATGGCTTATGACTCTCGATTTGCAGTAGCGTTTGTTGGCTCTTCTGGTGCTGGTGGAGCAAAAATGTTACACCGCACCTTTGGCGAGCAGGTAGAAAATCTTGCTGGCACCGGGGAATACCATTGGATGGCAGGCAATTTCCTGAAATATGCAGGACCGTTGACACCGAATGATTTGCCAGTAGATGCGGATGATCTGATCGCCCTGTGTGCGCCGAGACCCGTGTTTATTAGTTCTGGTTCGCAGGAAGTCGAGGGCGGTTGGGTCGATGCCAAGGGGATGTTTCTTGGCGCCGTAAGAGCAGGCCCGGTCTACAAGCTCCTTGGCAAGAAAGATCTGGGGGCGAGCGAATTCCCTCCAATGGAAACGGCACTGATCGACGGCGATATATCCTTTCGCCAGCACGCCGGCGGGCACACGACCGGACCAAACTGGCCCACCTTTCTGACGTTCGCGAGCAGGTACCTAAAAAGCCCTTTGCCAAAGGCAGCTGCCCACTAGCCTTTGAAGTGGCTGTTTGCACTGAATTTAGGGATCGGGGAAGCGGTTAAGCTGTTTGGCCGCACCGTTTTACAACTTTTTACAATCCTTTGCTCCGTCTTGACACCTTTACCCCTCAGGGTCTTTATAGTCCTAACATCGCGGACATGGATGAAGTGAGTTAGCGAGGCAAAGAATGGCAAAGAAGTGGAAACTGACGGACCGCACACGAACGCTGCTGACGCTGGAATTGGCAATCACTCTTCCCGCCGTGGCCCTAATGGTCTTCAGCATTTTGAACTTGCATCAGATTCAACGCGATAAAGCCATCGAAGCGGCCATTCAGCGCGACTTTTCCTACGTTCTGAAGATCGTGGAGAAAAAGAGCTGGCAAAAAGCCAACGACATGGTTTCCTCGGTCCGCGAACAGTACCCAAACGCCGATGACGGCCCGCAAATCAAGTCCAAGCTGGATGACATTCTTCGGCAGCACCCTGAGTTGGTGATTGCGATGCTGTACGACAAGAAAACCAACATGCTGGTCAGTAGTACCCAGCCGAGTCATCAGGATGATCCCGAATTCTGCAAGTACGCCAGCGAATCAATCAAAAACGTAAGCGCGTGGGTGCCTATGGACTCGGGGGAGCTGGCGAAGCACGTTCGCATGTTGAAAGAGAAAGACGAACCACCGATAGGTTTCTATGACGGCTGGGTAGAGAGTAATAACCAGCACGTCTATTGGAATGTCGCGTACTTCATTCCTCCGGGTGTTCCGAACGATCATGTTGTCGTGGGCGTGGTTGGGTTTGACCAGAATTATCTGCGCGAACACTTTTTCCCTGGTGTTCTGAAGACGGTGTTGAGCAGCAAGAGCAGCGTTCTTCGAGCAGATCCCAATCCACCAGCAATGATGATTCATTCGCGAGCGGATTATTTTCCCTGGGTAGCTTCCGAAAACTGGGATGGCGGCCACTCGGAAGTGGAGCGCCCGTTCTCGGAAACTTTTCCCCACCTGACGCTGGCCATCAAATATCCCGGAACCACAGTAGCCGATATCGGTATGAAATTCCTGAGATACAACTACACCGTCCTGGGCGCTCTCTCTCTTTTCATGATTGGCGGCATTCTGCTGACCTACAGAAACGTCTCGCGTGAAATGAAACTGGCCCGGTTGAAATCCGATTTCGTTGCCAATGTTTCTCACGAGTTGCGGACGCCTCTGGCCCTGATCCGCCTGTATGCGGAAACATTGGAGTTGGGTCGGCTCAACGCAAAAGAAAAATATCAGGAATACTTCCGCATCATCCGCGAAGAGAGCGAGCGCCTTACCGCGCTGATCAACAATATCCTCGACTTCTCGCGTATCGAGGCAGGGCGCAAGGAATACGACTTCAAGGAAACCAACTTGGCCGAACTGGTGCATTCGACGCTGGAATCGTACCGATTCCAGATTGAACAGAACGGTTTTGCTTACGAGGAAAACATCTCCCCGGATATTCCGCCCGTTAACGTAGATCGCGAAGCCATCGCCCGATCGCTGCTGAATCTGGTGAACAACGCGCTGAAGTATTCGAAGGACAAGAAATTCGTTGGCGTCAGACTGTACCGGTCAAACGGCAGCGTCAATCTGGAAGTCGCAGACAAAGGAATCGGTATTCCGGCCAACGAACAAGAGAAAATATTCGAAAAGTTTTACCGGTGTGGAGACCCGCTGGTGCACAACGTCAAGGGTTCAGGGCTGGGCTTATCTCTGGTGCGTCACATCGCGCGGGCGCATGGCGGTGAAGTACTGGTCGAGAGCGCTCCCGAACTAGGCAGCAAGTTCACGATCGCGCTGCCGTTCGATCCGTCTTCATCAACGGGGGCCGCCGTTGCGTAAAGAGTTTAGATCATCAATGAGTGAGGCCGAGTCCCAGGCGAACCCACGAGGAGAAGTAATGGGAACAAAAATATTAATTGTCGAGGATGAACCGAATATGGTCTCTGGGCTTCGAGACAATTTCGAATACGAAGGATTTAGCGTGATGACGGCGCTCGATGGTGTAGAAGGCCTGGAACGGGCCCTGAAAGACTCGCCGGACCTCGTAGTTTTAGACGTCATGATGCCGCGGATGAGCGGCTTGGACGTGTGTAAGCAACTGAAAGCCAAACGCCCTTCCATTCCCATTATCATGCTGACGGCGCGCGGCCAGGAAGTAGACAAAGTGGTAGGCCTCGAACTGGGCGCCGATGACTATGTGACCAAACCTTTCTCGATTCGGGAGCTTCTCGCGCGCGTCAAAGCGGTTCTACGCCGTACGCAGACTCTTCCCAAGGATCAGGATCGTTATTCGTTCGGCGATGTCGAAGTAAACCTTCGCACGTATCAGGTGATTCGCGGGGGACAGCCGGTGGAGTTTTCGACCAAGGAATTTGAGCTGCTGAAACATTTTCTTTGCCATTCCGGAGAAACGCTCAGCCGCGACCGGCTGCTCGACGAAGTTTGGGGGTACGAGAATTTCCCGACCACGCGCACTGTGGATGCGCACATTGTGAGGATTCGTCAGAAACTGGAGCCGGTTCCGGAGCAGCCGCAGTTCTTTCTTACCGTTCATGGCGTGGGATACAGGTTCATAGGATGAGGAAAAGATGATGGTACGGAGTGAATTGAAACCAGGGAACAGGACAACCAAGCAGGCGGATTTTCTACTCGACGGTAGACCCTGCGAAGACATGTGGCTAGCCACGCAGGAGATGACCGAGGTTGCAGCCGTTGCCAACGGTGAGACCAATTCACTCGCGGAGGAGTTGTCCGCATTGCGCCGCGAACACGGCAAGCTGCAACAAGCCATCTTCGAAGCGGCCCAGATACAGCGGAAGCTTTGTGCTCCGCGCGAATTAAGCTGGGGCGAATTCGAAGTTGCGGGCGAAATATTTCCTGTGCGTCATCTCTCTGGCGATTTCTTCAAAGTGATGGAATTCGATTCCGGTCTTGGATTGGCGCTGGGAGACATTGCAGGAAAAGGATTCACCGCCGGAATCTGGCTCGCACACATGACCGGGCTGATCCATCGTTGCGCCATCCGTCACGCGGATCCGGCGGAAGCCATTGCAGCAGTTAATCGCGAACTCTGCCAGGATGCAGGTGAACCACCGCTGACCGCGTTGTTTTATGCACGAATCGATTCAGCGAGCGGTGAGTTGGTCTACTGCAATGCTGGTCTGCCCTCTCCACTGCTATTGAGGCAAGACAAGACGGTGGAATCGTTGGGAGCAGGAGGACCAATGTTGGGTGCCCTGCCGGAAGGAATGTTTAATACTGGCCACGTCAAAATGAACCCCGGCGACATGCTGATCGCTTATTCCGACGGCGTGACGGAATGCCGAAATGCTGAAGATCAAGAATTCGAAACGAAACGGTTGTTGGCCGCTGCGGGAGCGGTCAGCGGTGGCACTGCGAACCTGGCCCTCTTTTCCACACTGGGCGCGGTACTGGATTTTGCCGACGCGTGTTCGCCCGGGGATGATGTAACGCTGTTAGTACTACGCAGGCGGATGGGAGTTCCCGACGGGCAAGTCCGTAGCGGAGAAAAAGATTATTCGACGCCTGACCTGGCGAGTTCTGTTGTACGACCGAAGAAGTCAGGCCGGGGAAAGCGGAGATCTAAGCAAGTGATCTGAGGAAAGTATTGAGGTCCCTGGAGTGTCGTCCTCGGACCCGGTGCTATGGGTGTATTCAAAATTCGCAGTGAAAGGACTAGCAATGGCAACGACGCCGAGTTCATTTCTCCTGGACGAGCCAGAGGTCTGCCCAGTGTTTGACGACGCCCTGCAAGCTTGTCCCGAAACGCTGAGCAGACTCTACAATCTCCACTACCGCCATGTGTTGCGGGTGTGCCGAAAGTACTTCCGGCGCCCGGAAGATGCGGAAGATGCGGCCGCAGAAGTCTTCATGAAGTTGCGGACGGTGTTGAGGCAGAAGAATGAGTTTCTTCCTTTTAGGCCATGGATCTCGCAGGTGGCGCGGCGATATTGCATCGATAAGCTGCGAAAAATGAGGCTCGAACATGCGGCGTCCGTGGAGGGCATCGAAGTAACAGACTTCCCAGACCCCTCTTCGCAATCACCACTTTCCCGGGTGCTGCAGGATGAAGATGAGCGACTGGTGAAGAATCTGCTAAGTAGTTTGCCGGAGTATTACCGAATTCCGCTCGTTCTGCGGTACTACAAAGAAATGAGCTACTCTGAAATCGCGCACCAACTGAACCGGGGATTGCCCGCGGTCAGGTGCATGATTTTCCGGGCGAAGAACCGTTTGCGGAGAAGTTTGTCGCTTGCACCTGATTACCAGGGGATTCGGTGAGCTATGTTTTCGGTACGTCCAGACGAGCTGGGTCGAGTCGGGGAACGAGTAACTGGATCGCAACGCAGGCGAGTAGGTAAGAAGAACCCGCGAGCAAAAATGGTATGGCGTAGCTGCCTGTCCACTGCAGAATGTGCGCGATCACCTGGGCGATGAGCATTCCCCCGATGGCTCCTGCCGCTCCGCCAATTCCTACAACGCTAGCAACTTGATTAGCGGGAAACATGTCGGAAGGAAGTGTCAGCAGATTCGTAGAAAAGCCTTGATGCCCTGCCGCAGCCAGACCGATTAAGAGAACCGCTGTCCACAACGAAGTGCCCCGCGATGCAAAGATGATGGGGAGCACGCCAATCGCGCAGACCAGCAAAGCAGATTTGCGGGCCACATTGACGCTCCTACCGCGGTGCATCAGGAAAGACGAAAGCCAGCCACCGGAAATGCTGCCCACGTCGGCGAGTACATAAATCACCAGGATGGGCAGACCTATCTTTCCAAGAGATAGGCCGTGCCTTCGTTGCAGAAAGTCTGGAATCCAGAACAGGTAGAACCACCAGATTGGATCGGTCAGAAATTTTCCTGAGACGAAGGCCCACGTCTGGCGATGGCCAAGAAGATCTGACCAGGGAACGCGTGCGGCAGTTGTGCTGATGGTCTTCGCGGACGATGTGGAAGCGGGGTAAATCGATAGCCAGAGAAGGAGGCCGAGAAACCCCAAAGCTCCTACTCCCAAGAAACAGCCGCGCCATCCCCAACGCGCATAGAGAACAGGAATCACAAAAGGTGTAATCGCGGCCCCCACATTGGTTCCCGCGTTGAAGATGCCGGTGGCCAGCGCTCTTTCCTTCTTTGGGAACCACTCGGCGACAACTTTGAGGCTGGCAGGAAAGACTCCCGATTCACCAAAGCCGAGCGCAAAGCGAGCGAGGAGAAATCCACTGGTTGAGTTCACAAACCCGTGGGCGATGGACGCGATACTCCAAAAAGCGATCGTGACCGCGTAACCAAGACGAGCACCGAGCCGGTCAATCAAGCGACCGACAACCAGCAGGCCGAGTGCGTAAGCCGCCTGAAACGCGAAAACGATATTTCCGTAGTCCACTTCAGACCAGGCGAACTGCTGCTGCAGGTTGATTTTCAGCACAGAAAGAACCTGGCGATCCATGTAGTTCTTGGTCATGCCAAAGAAAAGCAGCGCACAGATGACCCAGCGAAAGCTCGACAGAACCGATTCCTGTAATGGGGCTTCGGATTGCGTCTTTGTGGGAAGGGTCAACGAATCACCAGTTGTGCATGGTGCCGTCTAGTTTTCGATTCACGGGCAAGTAAGCAGCCTGGTAGGGCCATTTCGCGGCAAGTGATTCGTCGATGTCGACACCGAGGCCGGCTGCTTCACCCGGATGCATGAGACCAGACTCGAATTTGTAGGAATGGGGAAAGACAGTATCTGTTTCGGCGGAGTGAGGCATGTATTCCTGGATGCCGAAGTTGTGGACGCTAAGATCGAAGTGCAAAGCTGCCGCCATGCAGACGGGACTGAGATCAGTGGCTCCGTGCGAGCCGGTGCGCACCTGATACAGTTCCGCGAGGTGCGCAATTTTCTTCAGGTGCGTGATTCCGCCTGCGTGCACAACGGTGGTGCGGATGTAGTCGATCAACTGTTCCTGGATAAGTTGCTGGCAATCAAAAATTGAATTAAACACCTCGCCGACGGCAATGGGAGTCGTGGTGTGGCGCCGAATCAGGCGGAAACCTTCCTGCAACTCTGCGGGAGTTGGATCTTCGAGCCAGAACAGGTGGTAGGGCTCCAACTCTTTGCCAATGCGCGCCGCTTCGATGGGAGTGAGGCGGTGGTGCGCGTCATGAAGCAGATGCACCTCGGAGCCAAACTCCTTGCGCAAGCGCGAAAATAATTGAGGCACGAACTCCAAGTACTTCTCGGTTGACCAACGATCCTCTTGCGGCAGGCCTTTCTTTGCCGGTTCATAGTGTCCGTGGCCCGAGCCGATCCCGTAGGTGGCTTGCAGGCCGGGAATTCCGGATTGCGCGCGGATGGCTTTGTAACCAAGTTTGCGATAGTGTTCGACGTCGCTGACTGTGTCTTCAATATTTCCACCGCTGGCATGACCATAGACGAGAATGGCATCTCGTGATGCACCACCCAGTAACTGGTAGAGAGGGACATTGAGGCTTTTGGCTTTGATGTCCCAAAGCGCGGTGTCGACGGCGGAAATGGCCGACATCGTGACGGGCCCTCGCCGCCAATACGCGGCCTTATAAAGATATTGCCAGGTGTCCTCAATCTTCCGCGCATCGCGGCCGATCAGAAGAGGAACAAGATGATCGGAAAGGTAGCTCGCGACAGCCAATTCGCGCCCGTTCAATGTGGCATCACCTAATCCGGAAATGCCGTCTTCGGTAGTAAGTTTGAGAGTGACAAAATTGCGGCCGGGAGAACAGATGATGACCTTGGCCTCGACAATCTTCATTGCCAAATCCCTCTGCTGTGAATCATATACAGAACCGGAGAATGGGGAAACCAGACAGTTCAGGGAGATTGCGATGGCGCAGATTCGCGGGTGGCAACCCCAATCTGCATGGAAGTATGTTTCTGGAAGACTACATCGCGCCCGCGCGCAATAAAGTTTTCATAGATGGAGCGGCACGCGCCAAAAGCACCCATTGCGATTGCCAGTTGCTGAGACTTCACTGTTGCGCCAATGACAATTCCAACGACTTTAAATCCGCCCGCACCGCCCGCGGCGCGATTGAGAAGATCATCTTCATGCGTGGCGGCAGCCAGTGCCACGGCAATACCAGTCGATAAGAAGCGCGTTTTCGGAGTCTGTGTCGCTGCCCCGCCCTCGGAATCGAGATCCAACTTGTCTGCCGTGCCAGACTGGACTCCCTGGAGCATGGCCTCTACTTTTGATTGGAAGCCATTTGGCAGCACTAAATCACGAAACACGAAACGAAGCTGCCCGTTGTGTTTCCAATGGCGTGCCGGTTGCACTTGAACCACAGTTCCCTTCAACAAAGTCCCTTGTGGCAAGACGAGCTTTCCATCAACCGAGAATGGCTGTGAAAGCATGGCGGTCACTTCCTCGCCCTTCTGGGTTGTCGCAGAATCTAAACTTGTCATCAGACGGGCGTAAACCATGCTACCGGGCGGAATGTCGGCGTTCATGGAGGCCACCATCTCGGGCGTCAAAGGCTCCGTGCCGAAGTCCAAGGGCTTTTTCAATTCAGCAAAATAAACGGTACCCGCATCCAGATACTGGGGGTGCACCGGGAATTGCTCAAGGGCGATCCTTCCTACGCGGTGGAGTTTGCCCGGTTCCTTCACTTGTTGGAGTGCAGCGTCAAACTGGCGCCGAGCTTCGGCTTTGGCTTCCCTCTCTTTTTGCGTTACGGCGTCTTTGACACCTTTCTTTTGTTTGCTCTCTGCGGCAGACACGAACTGAAGCACTTGTCCTGACCCGGGCACAACGCTGGTTTGAATGGGAATGTGCTTCCCCTCAGCGAGCAGGAGTTCTGTGAACTCAATTCTAATTTTTCGCGGGGGTGTAAGGTTTGCATCCAACGCAGCGAACGTTCTCGCCGCAACCGAGACAGCTTCGATTCGCGAAATCTTCCCGTTCACTTCCGTACCAACCGGAATCACCAGCTTGTCGAAAGCATAGACCGGCTCGATTAGATGACCATGAATCGGCTGCCCTACTCCTTGGATACGGAGTTCGCGGTCGAGGACGACCTGGAGTGCAGTTCCGCTGGGAACCGTAAGCTCTACATCTTGCGGAATAATCGGTTTGGAAGTTTCGGGGACCTCAGCCGGACGATGCTTCAGAACAGGATTAGCGTCCGTTTCTGGAGGTGGAGGGGAGTCCTGGGCAATGAGGATGCACGCCCAGCAGCAAGCCAGGCAGACCGTGCCGATTCCACGGGTCAAGTTCATTGGGCGCATCCTTCAGGAACTCATTGATAGCTGGATGCTATAACTCCGTCTGCAGTTGTAACGGGGAAATCCTAACTAATTGTCCCCAATGAATGGACAGAGAAAATAGCGATTGGAAACAAACATAGGAAGCCATTCAACAACGCCTTGGTAAATGAAACATTTCCGTCAATACACAGACTCCCCGGTTCACGTCAGGCGCGATGGTTGTGCAGACTGATGTTTGGCACCTTGAAGATGCCCTTTTGGATTGCGGCAGGGGGTGCAAATGAGATTAGGAAGATTTCACGGAATAGCCTTGCTGGCGCTTGGAGTGATTCTCCTGATGGGTCAGGTTCTGATTTCGGTTCGACAGTCCGCACCAGAACCGCAGCGAAACGAAATGGGAGCCGACAGGAATCAATCCAAGGTCTGGCCGTTTTTCGGGATCATGGGTGGCATCATGGTTGTGGTGGGCGGGACACTGATGCTAACCAGTTCCAAGAAAACATTCATAGATGAGCCGGAAACGAACAAAAACCAGCACGCACATCATTCTCAACACTGACGCCAGGCTTCCGTTTCCGGGATTGCATGCAGGCTGAAAAGTGGTTGCTACGAATTCCAGTTAATTGGTGAGGAGCAGGGTGCGTCTCTAGCTTTTCATGCGTTGCGTAGCTCGCCAAAATTGACTGGGGCCGATGGGGATTGCCGTCGGCCCCAGCCGTATCCCTCCCCTCCAAGTGTCCGCCCAGAAACTGATGGGGAGAGAATTCTGCATGCTCTTGCTCTGGACGAGTGATTAAAGAGCACGGCTTGATTTGTTTTGGAAGTCGAGCAAATTTTTTGATTCGCCCAGGAATCCATGCATATTAGCGATGCATTGTCTTTCTTCCAGCACCTTGCGGGAACCATAAAACACTTTTTTGTACGTTTCGGAAATCCCTCTTCAGTGGAGTGTGGCACCACGAAGGTGGTAATAGCTGTGCAAAACCTAAAGCAGCGAGGCAGCAGGACCAATCTCTTCCTGCGATCTCGTCGAGGTGGGGGATGTTTGCTTCCCTCGCAGCGCCAGGGAAACCTTGTCTATCAATTCGGTTTTCGTAAACGGCTTCCAGAGAAATAAGGCGCCGTGTTGCGCTTCATATTCGGCGTAAGTTTTGCCCTGAATTGCTGCGGACATCACGATTACCGCCAGACTCGGCCGAAGAAGCTTCAGGCGTGCGGCGAGGGCTGCACCGTTCATTCCAGGAAGCTGTTCTTCTGTCAAGAGCAGGTCAATTGTGCCGGAGTACTGCTGGGCGACTCGCAAGGCGTCGATGCCGCTGGCAGCGGTTAAGACGGAAAAGCCTTCACTTTCGAGATAACCTTCTGTCACTTCCAGGACCGGCTCAAAGTTGTCCACCAGCAGCACAATGCGCGGGTCCTTATTCTTGGGGATTTCCATGCAGATTTTCTCTTTCAGATTTCACACTCATCACAGGAAAAGAAACCGCGAGGAGCGGTAGCGATGTTGCGGAACGCAATGAGAGGATGGAACAACAAAACGCTTCAGCACGAATCTTAGTCAGGACCGGGCATCCAGGGTTTGCTTGGTACCCCAACCCCTTGCGCTTGCAATCAACTTAATGGGAACACCCGTTGGTTGGGGTGAAAATCCCCCTTTCGTGGCGTTGCGCTCCCACGATGGTGGTAGTTGGCCTAGGAATTATGCAATTGGAGAGATGGGTGGATAACGGTCTGGAGTTTGGTTGCCTTTACAAGCACTTAGTTGACAGTGTAAGTTGCTGAAGAGAGAGGAATTTGACGAAATGACCTCACCCCGTTGCCGTATCCTGGTGGCCGATGACGACCCGATCGTTCGCGATTTTCTGCGCGCGTTGCTCTCGGAAACAAAGCGATTCGTGTTAATAGGTGAAGCGACTGACGGTCAGGATGCTGTGCATAAGGCATTGTTGCTCAAGCCGGATATCTTGCTGCTGGATCTGCTGCTGCCGAGTTTGCCGGGGATAGAGGCTTTGCGCGAACTGACAACGATTACGGCTCCGGTGAAGACATTGCTGCTTTGCTCGGCGATCAACAAGCGACAGATTGTGGAGGCGCTGCAACTGGGCGCTCGGGGCATCTTGTTGAAACACGCCATTGGCGATTTGGAACGTGCGATCGACGCGGTAATGGAAGGTCACTATTGGATCCGCGGGAAGAACGTATCGAATATTCTGCAGGAGTTGCAGGAGATCCAGGAGAGTTCGGCAACGGGAAGTGATTTGAAGCCGCTGGGACTGACCAGGCGAGAGATGGATATCGTTTCGCTGGTAGTGCAAGGTTGTCCCAACAAAGAGATCGCAAAGCAGCTTGGGATTGCGGAAGACACGGTAAAGCGGCATCTGACGAATATCTTTGACAAAGTGGGAACATCGACGCGGCTGGAATTGGCGTTATTTGCCGTGGACCGGCACTTGGTGACAAGGCGATCAGAAGGGTCGCCAAATTAGAATCGACAATCTTGGCGCTTCCATCGATTTACCGAGCCGAGAGATTCGCCTTCAGGCGTTCGATTGCAGGATCCAGTTCACGGCGAAGTTGAAGCAGAAATTGTCCTAACGCTTTCCCATCGCCATGCTTCAGTTCACCATTTTGCTTGAGCATTTGCTCCATAGCCTGCGCCAGTCGGGACGCCTCCAAAAAACCAAACGTTCCGAGCGAGCCCGCCAATTTGTGCGACTCGCTGGCCGCTTGCGCGCGACGCTCCTCAGTAAATGGGCCATGGGATAAATCCGCGAAAGCTTTTTCCAGGAAATCCATGCGTGCCAAAGTCTGATCTTTGGTCTGCTCCCAGATACGTGCGCGGATTCCGTCCAAGCTATTGCTTTCCTGGTCGTGGCCTGCTGCGCACATTTCGATTGCTCTCCGTGACCTGTATTATACTTCGGCTTGGCTAAACAAATGACACCAGCGCACACAGAAATTCTTAAAGAATTGCAGAAATACGCCGAAGCGACGGGCACCGCGCAAACACTGATGGAACGGACCGCCAAGTTGCTCCACGAGAAAATGACACGCTTTAACTGGATCGGCTTTTACCTGGTCGATCCGGCAGACGCGGGTTACTTGATTGTCGGGCCGTTCGCGGGGAGCTTTACGCCCAATGCGCGGATTCCACTTCACACCGGACTTTGTGGAGCGGCGGCAAGCAGCGGTCAGGTGGTGGTGGTGCAGGACGTTTCCAAGGATCCGCGGTATCTGGCGGGATCTTCATTGATCAAGTCGGAGATCGTCGTGCCCATGTTCGTGAACAAAAAGCTTGTGGGAGAGCTCGATGTGGAGAGCTATTTTACGGACACGTTCACGAAATCGGAGCAGGAGTTCATCGAAGCCTGCGCGAATGTGGTGGCAAATTCCTGGTGAAAGAGATTTAGAGGAATTGACAAACGGCAGGCGTATGGCTGGCCGCGTATAGCCCCGGAAGAGCCAGTCTCCCGGCACAGAACCGGGACGCAGACGGCACGAAAGACTGGGCACTACATTAGGGAAAAGAGAAAGAGAAACCCAAGACCCGCGTACTTACCCCAAGGCGAACCCGCTTGGGAGGCAGAATAAATACTGGTCAGTGCTTCTTGACTGGCGCTGCAGCTTTCGACTGGGTGCGCACAGCTGCTCTTTCGGACATCAGCTTCCAGCCAAGATAGTACTTATAGATATTGGCGACATATCCGACGGTCTCTGCACCTACTTTTTTCGCCACCGCGTACTCTACGTTTTCGAACCAGACGTTGGGATTGAGGCCCATGCTCGCGGCCAATCGTCTGCACTGCTTGATGCGCGCCGGTCCCGCGTTATACGCCGCCAGAGTCATAAGAGTTTTGTTGAGCGGGTCCATAGGATCGTCTTTGAAATAATCATCGCGAATGTATTTGAGCAGTTTCACGCCAGCCTTGATGTTTGGCTCTAACTTCGTAACGTCGGGAATGTTGACGGGAGGACCCGCGGCTGTCGTCGGCATTACCTGCATCACTCCTATGGCTCCGACAGGGCTCTTCGCGTCCTGATTCAATCCGGACTCCTGATAGGCTTCGGCGGCGATGAGCATCCAGGGAAATTGGTATTGGGTGGCATACTTCTGGAAGAGCGTTTTCATTTGATTGAAGCGCTTCACACTCTCGGAATTTTCGTTGTTTTTGATGAACCGCGTGTTCTTCAGATAGGTATTCGCCAGCACCGCATAGTAGGTCGTGCCTTCGCGGCGGCTTTTGGCAAAGTCTTCGAGCAGCGCGCGCAGTTTCGGTGAGTCCTTGCGCACAGCCCATCCCGATTCGATCTTGTCGGTCACCGGGAAGTCCTCGTAAATCTTTAGGCCGGGGAACACATTCTTCCAAAGTTGGGCCGTTGCAAGGGAGCTCACGGTGTACTGAATCAGTCCGGCGTTAGCCATTTCAAGGAGGTCATCGCGCTCGAGATTGTGGTCGGCTGCTAACAGGGTGACCCTGGGTTTGTCCGCCGCCGAAAGATTCTTGTTCAGTTCCTGGAGACTCTCCCAGGCCAGCAAATCCTTAAAGAGATAGACCTCCTTGCCGGAAAGATCCTCGAGACTTGCTAACGGCGGAGCATCGGGACTCGCAACGATTACATCGCGCCGGCTGCTCGCGATGGGAATGAAATCGACAATCTTCTTGCGCGCTTCCGTGATGTAGATAGAAGTCGCGGCAATGTCCCCCTTACCGTTCAGCAAATCCGAACTCACCCGAGCAGGTGTAGTTGGCACCAACACGATATGGATTTTTTCCTTTCCGGTGCGATCGTTGGGATGTAACTTCCGATTGAGAAATGTCTGGAAGTCCATCATTGCATCGTGGGCCATGCCGCGGGGATGACCGTTATCGAAAAAAAAGGAGGTCTTGTTGAAAAGAACCAAGGCGCGAACCACGCGTCGTTGGTCCATTTCATCGATATCACCCTTATGCGGCGCCACACGAACTTGCAAGTCCTGCAAGTCCGCATCTTCATCCTGCACCGAATCCTGAGCGGGCGTCTGTGCGCCTGTTGGAAAGACGGAAACCAGCAGCAGGCCAATGGCCCAGGGCAATCGCTTGTTCATCCATACTCCTCTAAAAGAAGGTGGCCGATCCAGGTGGAATGCTCGGTGGCGTGGCCATCTTCCGTCGTTGATTGTTACCAAGATAACAGGCACCGTGCACGAGAGTCTGTCAGCAACAAACTTGGTGTTTCCATGCCTGGAACGAAGCCTATGGTACTGGGAAGGACGCTGGCTTGAAAGCCAGCGCTACGAAAGCCTAGTTAGTTAATCTGACTGAATTGGTGCGGAGACGAAGGATTTGCCGTGGGCTTCGGCGCCGCGCCAGAGAAGAAGGGCAAGAGTGAGGATAGTGACCACTTCGAAGCTGGCTAAAGCCCACTGGTAGCCAAATTTTTGGCGCAGGGCAAACTCGATGTTATTGGTTGGCGCGGCGAAGAGAATTCCGAGTTGATAGGTTAAGCCCGGCATCAGGCCGCGGGCAGAATCGGCCGCTAGTTCGTTAAGGTGGACTGGAATTACCCCCCAGGCTCCCTGGACGCCCATCTGCATGAGGATGGTGGCAATGATCAGCATGGGGACGCTGCCCCCAAAGGCCCACCACGGGATCACCACCAGACAAAGACCTAGCGCAGCGATCATTCCCTTTCGGCGGCCAAGGCGTTGCGACAGGGCGCCGAAGATAATTGCACCGACTACGGCGCCAACGTTGTAGATCATAGCGATGTCTGCAACGCGAGTGGCGGCAACGTGGTGAACCTCTTTCAGGAAATCGGGATAGAGATCCTGAGTGCCGTGCGAGAGAAACATCATGAAGGTCATTAGGACGATTAGGTATAGAAAGCGTTTCCACTGGCCCGCTACGGTCTGCACGATGTGCTTCATGCTGTTGGCGCGATGCTCTTTCCAGGCGGCGGATTCGGGGACTTTGGTGCGGATGTAGAGAGCAAGCAGAGCCGGGAGCGCGCCCAGCCAGAACATGGGACGCCAACCCCAGGCGGGTAAAACGAGGCGCGCGGCGATCGCGGCAAGGAGATAGCCGATCGAATAGCCGCTCTGCAGGATGCCGCTAAGGATGCCTCGCCAGCGTGGAGGGGCCGCCTCCATGGCTAGCGATGCGCCGACACCCCACTCTCCGCCCATGCCGATACCGAAGAGCGCGCGAAGAATTAGAAAGACGGTGTAGTTGGGCGCAAAGCCGCACGCCAGCTCGATAATCGAAAAATAGATAACGTTGGCCATGAGTGGAATGCGGCGGCCAAAGCGGTCGGCAAGCAGGCCGAAAATCAATGCACCCACTGGGCGAAGAGCCAGCGTAGCGGTGGTGGTGAAGATGATGGCTTTCTTGGAGACGCTGAACTGGTGCGCCAGCGTGTCGTAGAGAAAGACGATGACGAAGAAGTCGAATGCGTCGAGTGTCCAGCCGAGAAAACCAGCGAGAACGGCGTGGTGCGTGCCGAGTTTTTTCGGATTTGATCCAATCATATGATCTGGGTCACCGATCGTGAACATGTCCGCCTCAGAAGGCGGCCGCTACACAACCGTGGTGAATTCGCCATTGGTCCCAAATGGATTCTAGACGCGCCATTCGGTGGGTTTCGGCATAAGGCGATACAATGCCACACCACACGATACGGATACCAGTCCTAGAATTGCGCCTGAAGCGGTGCGGCCAAAACAGAATTGACCGATGCTGAAGAGCGCGGTGTAAACGAAGACAACGCCGATGAGCCAGCTGGAGAGGTTCTTGCCGAGGTCCTGCGTGATTTCCTCAACGCCGCTGACTTTGGCCACGGGCTTCCAACCGCGAATGTCCGGGCGCACTTTGCGATAGAACTCGACAAGAGTGTTGCCGGGTTCTGCGGGAGTGAGGAACGTTACGGCGAGCCAGACGATGGTCGTTACGCCGGTGGTGCAGAGGGTCATTTTTGCAAAGATGACTGGGTCGGAACCCACGAACGGGACGGGGCGGCTCACAAGAGACATCCAGAGATGCTGGTTGTGTAGAGTGAGCGTGGTGACGAGAGCGGCGGCCATGGCGGAAATTTCGCTCCAGGCATTGATGCGCCACCAATACCAGCGGAGCAGATAGACACCGCCCGTACCTGCACCAAGTTCGAGAACAATTTTCCAACCTTCGCTGACGGATTGCAGCTGCATGGAAACCCAGGCGGCCGCCACGACGAGGAGAAGCGTCGCGATGCGCGAAGCGTTGACATAGTGTGCTTCGCTGGCTTTCTTATTCACGAAGCGTCGGTAGAAATCTTCGACCAGATAGGAGCTGCCCCAGTTGAGTTGCGTGGCGACGGTGGACATGAAAGCGGCCATAAAGCCAGCGAGGAGAACACCGAGAACAGCGTGGGGAGTGTGCTGGGTAGCGACCAGCATATAGCCGCGTTCGGGTTGCGCGAGTCCGGGATAGAGCACGACGGCGACGAGGGCGGTAAGAATCCATGGCCAAGGACGCAGAGCGTAGTGGGCGAGATTGAACCAGAGGACGGAGAGCAGGCCGTTTCGTTCATCGCGCGCGCTGAAGATTCTTTGCGCGATGTAGCCACCGCCGCCGGGTTCGGCTCCCGGATACCAGAAGGCCCACCACTGCACGGCGAGATTAACGACGAAGGTGATTACGGGAAGAGTCCAGAGCGCTTCACCAGTGAAGCCGCGCGAGAAATCGGGGAGCATGCCGGTGATATCGCTGGCGTGAGGACCGTTAGCGGTACGCATGGCTGCGAGTTTTGCAAGGAGCTGCGACATGCCACCGACGGCATGGACTCCGTACCAGGCAACACCAATGACAATGGCCATTTTCAGAACAAATTGGAAGAGGTCGGTCCAGAGAACTCCCCAGAGACCGCCGAGCGAAACGTAAATGCCGGTAAATGGCATGAGGAAGAAGACGCAAATGGCGAGGGCTTTGGCATCGCTGATTCCCATGGAAGTGCTGATGATATTCACCATGGCCTTGGTAACCCAGCCGAGAATGAGGCAGTTCATGAGCAAGCCGAGGTAGACGGAACGAAACCCGCGGAGGAACGCGGCGGGCTTACCGTGATAACGGAACTCGGCGAATTGCACGTCAGTGATCAGGCCAGAGCGGCGCCAGAGTCGCGCGAAAAGAAAAACGGTCATCATGCCGGAGGGAAGAAAGCTCCACCAAAGCCAGTTCCCCGCTACACCCTGGGTGTAAACGAGGCCGCAGACGGCGAGAGGCGTGTCTGCGGCAAAGGTAGTGGCGACCATGGAGGTTCCGGCGAGCCACCAGCTGACTTGGCGGCCAGCTACGAAGTAGTCTCCGGTGCTTTTGCCGGATTTCTGGCGAAAATATAGACCAAGTATGAGGGTGATGATCAGGTAGCCGGCAATGGCAATCCAATCGAGTGATGTGAGATGCAAGTTTTTTGTTCCCTTTACTAGAGCGATCTCAAATAGCTTGAGACGAAATTCGTGTACCCCGCTACTGGACGACGGGAGCGCGTGCGGCTCTGCCGGGGAAAACACCGTCGACCAGAGTTCCAGCTTTCAGCACGGCTACACCGTTTACGAAAACGTAAGAAATTCCTTCGGAATATTTCAGCGGCTCATCAAAGGTAGCCTTGTCGATGATTTTAGCCGGATCGAAGACGGTGATGTCAGCATCGGCGCCTACGCGAATGCGTCCTTTGTTTGCGAAGGTCGGAGCGCGTTTTTCAAGGCGCTGCGCGGGCATCAGAGTCATCTTGCGCAAGGCGGTCATCAGGTCGAGCGCTTTCTCTTCACGAACGTAGTGGCCGAGGACGCGGGAAAAGCTGCCCTGGCCGCGAGGATGAATCTTAGGTCCGGTGATCGGCATACCATCGCTGCCGATCATGACAAAAGGGCTGGTAACAGCGGCACGCGCTGCGGCTTCCGGAATGGAATGGATGACGACGACACCACCTTGCTTGCGATATTTGGCGAAGGTTTCGGCGGTGAGTCGTTCGCCCGTGTCAGCCCACTGGATGTCTTTGAAGGTGATGCCCATACGCTCTTGCCAACCGGGATCGAAGATAGCGGATTCCAGCGAAGTGCTGGCGGCAGTGTAAGGATAGGCTTCGGTAGTCACATCGATACCGTGTTTCTGCGCGCCTTCGACAACGGCCAGCAGTTGTGGAGTGCTGCTGAGGCCGATGCTGGTGATATGGACAACGTGAAGCGGAGCGCCTGTAGCTGCAGCTGCAGCAATGGCTTCCTCGAGGCCGTTTAGCCCGGTTTGCGGTTCGAGAACCCCGTAATAACGCAAATGGATGTCGACCGGAGCGTTGTATTTCGCCGCAATGTGAAACATCTCTACAATTTCCCAGCGTGTTGCGCCAGGAGTGTAATTGATGCCCATGCCTTCGGAGAGGGCGCCTTGCTTCATGCCAGCCTCGATCAACTGGGTCATCCTGTCGATTTCTTCGGGCGTAGCAGCACGGTGAGCGGCTTCGGTGGCTTCTTTGAAGACCTCAAGAACTCCCTTGTCACCCGGAAGTCGATGAAGCATTGCATCGGCACGAACAGAGATGTGGCCAATGCTGACACCGAAATTGATCAGCGATTTGTGTTCGCGTTGGGTGTACCAGGCAGCGACGTCGTCGGTACCGCCTTCCAGTTCAAGAGAGGTGGTAACGCCATCGTGCGCCTGGAACTGGTAGTTGCGCGGCTCCTGGCCATGTTCGTGGGGGTCGATGAAGCCAGGGGCGACGACGAGACCGGTAGCATCGATGACTTCTTTGCCTTGCAATTGGTTTTCGGAAATTTCGGCGATTTTGCCGTCGCGGATGCCGACATTGCGGATGGCATCGAGGCCGGACTCGGGGTCCATGACACGGCCGCTGGCAATGACGGTGTCAAAAGGAGCGTTGGCGGCAGTGATGTGCGTGGTCTTCGACCAGTGGAGCCCAAGAACAGCCAGGACTCCACACACCAACAGCAGACCAATCCATTTCATCATCGAGGAAAGCGCTCCCCTACCTGGCTGCCGCTAAGTTTCTATGCAGGGGCGCTCGATGTCAAAGGTTTTCTAAATCGATTCAATAGGTGGGAAAAGTCATTTCGGGGTAAGGGAGGAGTTGCGAATCCGTTCAGATTGAAGAAGGACCGCAGAAATGAATTATGGTGCGAGCCGTAGGATTAAGTTGCGATCCTTCGTCGCCCACGGGTTCCTCAGGATGACAAATAGAGTGAGGAAGAAATATGAACCTTGGCCTGCTAAAGAAAGACCCCGGCTCGCTGGGGAGGGCGAACCGGGGTGGGGATACTCCTGAGGGGGGCCACAGGAAAAACAATCTTGGTTTAGTAGGCTATAGCCTCGCGGCCGGTAGCCAGTACGCAGATTTTCTGCAACTCAGCGTAAGTAAAGAAGGTCTCTTCGACGTTCCCGGCGCATTCGCGAAGGCCAAGGCCGGTTTCCTGGGAGATGCGCCCGATCTCTTCCGCGGGAATTCCCAACAAGTACGCTGCTCTTGCGCGAGTCACATATTTAGGTATTTCGTTTTTCATGTTCGTTTGCCCCCTCAAGCAGGAATCATTGCCATTCCGTCTTCTTCCACACCCAAAATCATGGCCTTGTAGATATCGACGTCCCAGCCTTCGCCAATCCTCATGCGAACGGTCTCGCTGCTCTCCTTAAGAAGTTTGCCGCGGAGCGGAACCTTAATGTCGCCCAGGGCAACCTGCAGGACAACCGCGTGACCGAGCCATCCGTTGAATCCTGTTTGCATGGCATCCCCTCAGGAATAAGTGAGCATAACGTTGCGAGGAGCAGAATGGAGGAAGGGGCAGTGAGCCACAATGGTACAGCGCGGGTACTCTTCTAGTATTTTGGTACTGCCTGCCAACTTCCTTGCTCCATCCGGCGAAAACGATGTCGGGTACTTCGGTACCACATTTTAAGGACGCGCGTTCCATCGTGCAGAAATGAGTGCTTTGGGAAAGTTGTGTTCGTGACACACCGCCCTCATGCTGCTTTCTCCTTGTCCGAAAGACTTCCGCTGCGTCCCGGAATTGCACTGGCGCTAGGAGGAGGATTCGCCCGTGGATATGCGCATCTGGGCGTATTGCGCGTATTCGAAGAGCAGCAAATCCCCATCTCTTGCCTGGTAGGAAGCAGCATCGGCAGCATTCTGGCGGCGGCGTATGCGAGCCACACGCCCCTTCCACAGATCGTCGCAAAGTGCAGAGAGATCCGTTTCCGTGATTTCGCCAAGTGGCGGGTATCGAAGTTTGGGCTGGCTAGCAACGAACGACTGGGGGCGCTGGTACGGCGCTTCTTTGACAGCAAACAGTTTGACGACCTGCAGATTCCAACGGGCATTGTGGCGACCGATTTGGGGAATGGCGAGGCGGTCTTGTTTAAGGAAGGCAGTATTTCGGACGCGATTCGCGCCAGTTGCTCGTTCCCGGGACTCTTTGAACCGGTGCAGATCGGAACGCGTTGCCTGGCCGACGGCGGCCTGGTGGCGCCAGTACCAACACGGGCGGCTCGAGAGATGGGCGCCGAGGTGGTTGTGGGCGTTTCGGTGGGGTTGCACGACGGAAAACGCGGCGCGCCAACAAACATATTTCAAGTGGTGAGTCGCGCAGTGAGTGCGGCTCAGAAGCAACAGCTGGAGAGTTGGGAACGGTATGCGGACCTGGTGCTACGTCCAGACGTGCAGGGGCTGGCCTGGGACGACTTTGAACGCATTGACGAGGCCATGGAAGCCGGAGCGAATGCCGCGCTGGCAGCGCTCCCCCAGCTGAAGAAACTGAGTACTCCGAGGATTGAGGAGCCTGCTGAATTCGGAAAGCAAGGCGAGCTTCTACTGGTGAATTCACTGCAATGATGCGACTCGACTGGATCGTACAAATATTTGCGCCTGCGGTTGCGCAATGGCAGGAAAGTGGAGAGAACCCAGCGCTTTTCTGTTACCTTATTGGCTGGGGCACTTATATGAGTTTGCGTTCCCGCGTGACGGCCCCCATCCCGGTCCCCGTGAGGCATAAAGCTCCTTGTTCGAATTCATTAAGCACCTCCTCCACTCAATCTATGATGTAGAAGGAATCATTAGAACTGGCGGCCCTCTTCTCGTTTGCGTCATCGTATTCATTGAAACCGGATTTTTTGTGGGATTTTTTCTGCCAGGTGATTCCCTGCTGGTGACGGCAGGTGTGTTTTCCGCGGCGGGCGTGGTTCCGCTAAAGTTCCTGCTGCTGCCCGTAATGCTGTGCGCGATTGTGGGCGATCAAATTGGATATTGGATTGGCCGCGGGATGGGAATGGCCATCTACAAGAAGGAAGATTCGCTGTTCTTCAAACGCCGGCATCTGCAGCGAGCGCATGATTTTTATGAGAAGTACGGGGGTAAGACGGTCATCCTGGCGCGATTTATTCCGATCATTCGCACCTTCTGCCCACCGGTAGCGGGGGCGGCGGGGATGCCTTACGGGCGATACCTCACATACGACATCTTTGGAGGCGCCTTGTGGGTTGGGACAATGATCCTCGGCGGATATTTCCTGGGCCGATCAATCCCCAATATCAGCCAGAAAATTCACTACGTAATTCTGGTGGTGATTTTTGTGTCTCTACTGCCGGTGATTATCAGCGTGTTGAATGCGCGACGTGGCGCGAAGGCATCGTAGATGATGGCCGCCAAGACGATTAAGACAATCATTTTCGATATCGGCCGTGTGCTGGTGCGCGTAAATGTGGCGAATGCAAAGGCGGGGCTTGCGAAGGGACTCTTCCTCTCTCCCGAGGAGTTGTGGGCCGCGATTGAGAAGGATCCGCGCTGGCAAGATTGGCAGGAAGGCCGCATGTCGGCACGCGACTGGTATTTGAATCTGACTCGGCGGCTCGGTGTAACGATGGATTTTGCGCATTTTACAGAAGTCTGGAACAGCGCTCTCGATCCAGAGCCGATTCATCCAAACAGCTTGTTCGAATGCCTGACCAAGAAATACAAACTGGGGTTGTTGTCCAATACGGACCCGCTGCATGTTTCGCAGCTTGAATCCTCGTACGAATTCATGCGCTATTTTCCGCCAGCAACCCGCACGTATTCGTGTTCAGTTGGTGCGAGCAAACCGGATCCGGTGATTTTCCGGCACGCGCTACGGGCATGCAAAGCCAAAGCGGAGGAGACCCTCTATATCGACGACATCGGCGCCTACGTGGAAGCGGCCCGCAAGCTGGGTATGGAAGGGATCCGATTTCAATCCGGGGTACAACTTCGTCAAGAATTTGCAGGCTTGGGGGTAGCTTCGGAGGACTGACTTGGGTGAGTAGGAATTCACCGAAAGCGTTCATCTGTGCGTAAAGATTGCTAGAACTAGTACTGCATTACGTTTTTGCCCAACTCGTAAAAAGTTTCTTCTCAACTACTTGCAGAGCACCTGCCGGGCCCATGGAAGGACATTGGCTTGCACCTACCACAGTAAGACATTCCGAGCAGAAGGCTGCTCCCAATCGAAATAACTACCCTTCGGGGTGAGGAGAAAAAGCACACTATGTCGGATCAAGAAATCATTGTGGAGAGAAATAACAATCCAACCTGGCACCTGCCGGCCATCGTTGTTTTGGGATTGTTGGCGCTGGGCGGCCTGGGCTGGGCATGGAGTAATTCAGCGAAGGTCGATGCGACCAAGGCTGCGGTAACAGATCAACTCAAAACGGTGCAGCAAGCTGTGCAGTCCGATATGACGACCCTGAAGGAACGGATCGCGCAGGATGAAAAGACCAACACGGATCTGCAGGGCGATCTGAAGGTCGTAACCGACAAGCTAAAGATTACTCAGGGCCAACTAAAGAAGGCACGGCAGGAAGCAGCTGAACTGGGGACCACCACGACCGAGACAAAAGAAAAGTTGACGGCGCTGGATACCTCAGTACACACCGAATTGGCGACAAAGGCTTCCACCGACGAAGTTAAGACAGTGGATACGCGCGTCACCCAAGTTGACTCCAACTTGACCAAGACGATCAGCGATTTGAACATGGCTCGCAGCGAGTTGGGCACCCTGATTGCGCGCAACCATGACGAAATCGACTTGCTCCGCCGGAAGGGTGAACGAGATTATTTGGAGTTCACGATCGCGGGCAAGAATCAGCCCCAGAAGGTTGGAAACGTGACGATTGAGTTGAAGGGCACAAACGACAAGAAGAACCGGGCCAACCTGGTGGTCACGGTGGAAGACAAGCGGTATGAAGACAAGAACCGCATGACGAATCAGCCCTTGATCTTCTACACCACGGATTCGCATACACCGGAAGAAGTTGTGATCAACCGCATCGGGAAGAACCAGATCAGCGGTTATGTGAGCGTTCCGAAGTCAGGTGCCGCGCCGGTTACCGCTGCATCTTCCAAGTCCGGTCAGTAAGTAACACTACAAAACAGCTCGAAAAACGGCGGGAAGAGTTCTTTCCGCCGTTTTTCTTGTTTGCCGCGCTACTTCCAATTTCCGCTACAATTCATGCATGCTTCAGAGATCTCCGACCGCAGTGGTCTATTGCACAATCGACGAACTGATTTCCAATATGTCTCGGCCCGTGAGCGGCTTCTTCGAATTCCTGGATGCCCTGCAAGAACAAGAAATACCATGTGTGTGGATCACCTCGCGTACGCGGCGGCAAATCGATACGGCAATCCGGAAAGTGGGCCAGTCCTCTCCATTTATTGCCGAGGGTGGAGCAGGAGCTTATCTGCCTGAGGACTATTTTCACCTTAAGCCCTCTCGGAACACACGATTCGGTCGTTTTACGTGCATTCCGGTGGCCTCCCCACAACCAGCAGCCGCTAACGCGCTGGATCAACTGGCTGAGGACAGCAACATCGAAGTGGTACCGCTGCGCACGCTCTCTGCGCGCGAATTATCGCAGAATGCCGGTGTACCACAGAGAGAGGCAGAACTATTGCGCCAGCGCGATTTCGACGAGTTCTTCTTTTTTGCGGGGGCAACCGAAGCGGAGATCGCAAAGTTTCGGGCGGAGGCCTCGCGACAGAAGTTGCAAGTGCGGCCTCGCGGGAATTTGTGGTCGTTGGCGGTGGGAGCGAATCTAGCAACCTGTGTTCGTGAGCTTTCCGGGTTGTATGAGAGATCGTTCCGCACGAAACCGTTTAATATTGCGCTGGCAACGGGAGCAGATGCAGCAGAACTATTCTCGAGTTGCAATCGAGCAATCTACTTGAAAGAACGCAGCCATTCCGGACCTCCACTCTTTACCGCGAGCGGGCCATCACCACTGGAATTGCCTCTATCGGCCCCGGAAACGTGGGAACGAGTGTTAGAAGCCATACTGGCGAAGCGGCAGTAAGAGGGAAAGAGAGTGTCCAATGTGTGCGACAGTTTGCACACCTCGTTGAAAGAGACAAATTCGCTAATTGAGAAAGCAAAGAAAAGCCTTTAAAAACGCGGTAATGAGGGTACTAAAACTGCACTTTCGCCCTGGCACAACAATTGCTTATTTACGGGTGTTCGACAGACAGCCAAGCCGCACCAGCTCCGCGGGCAATTGAGGAGATTCTGCCATGTCATGGTTACGGCGAGCATTCCATGTACCAGCTTCGGAGACGCAGATGGGCTTGGTGATTGCCCTGTGCATCTTCACAATGAGCGTTATGTCGATCGCACTCGTCTGGCAGGCCCAGGTAATTGCCAAGCAGAATGCGGTAATTCACATGCTGGAGAGCAAGTTCGGCGGCTGACCCTCTGACGCCGACTGGTTAAAAGTCCGTCGAGTTTTCCTGCGCGTGCAATTTTTTCGCCCACCAGGGCCAACAGGGCTGCCCAGCTGACAAGACTTTTTACACCGCGGGGTAATTCGGAGTTTTTGAGGATTTTGGAAAGTGGATATCAGCAAAACGGGGAGCCAAAAGGCTCCCCGTTTGTCTTGCTTTGTCGGCGAGTGCGCAGGTGATGTCGCTATCTGCTCATCGGCGACGCGCACCGCAAAAGCGGTGTGGTTATCTTGTTTTCGCTTTTAAGTCCGGTGGAATCATTCAATGTCCTCCGGTACTTATCTAGCTACATGACCCGTATACGCCGCGGGGCTGTGCGTTGCAATAGGAAAAGTGGAGCAATGCACAAAGACGCCATCTCGCACAGAATCAATGATTTAGGCTGTGAATTTTGAGACTACTTTAGAAAAAGAGTTTCGCGAAGCTGATCGCGCGCAACAAAAGATTTCATGGTGCGGTATCTTCCGAACAAATCCTGAATCTCGCGATTTTGATAAACTTTCTGTGCCGCACAGATTGGCTTAGAAGACAACACCTGCAACGTGTTTGTGTCTGCGACACGATAACGATGGAATCCTTCCGGCTTTTTGCTGTGGAACATGGCAAAAACAACTCCGCCGGGACGCAATAATTCAGTCACATGAGCGACAACTGCCTTGGCCAGTGTCGGCTCCAGATAATCAAGAACATCCCACATCAATAGAGCGTCGAATGAGGAGGCAGGGTAGTTCAAATTGTCCTGTAAAAAGCGCTTGGTTCGGGCTTCCGGCGAACGTTCCGCAAACTCTTCCACGGTCTTCGCATCCTTGGTGCGAAGCTCTTCCTCAGCGGAAAACTGAGACCATCCGCGCAGAATATCCTCGGAAGAGACACGGAAACCACGCTCAATGAAAAAGGTCAGGGTGGTCTGCCACGCGGGGCCGAGGTCGAGCAATGTGCCGTGGCCAAGCCCGTCGAGATTCCACAAAAACTCTTTCAGCCCATTGGAGAGGCGCGAAGTCTCTTGCAACTCCGGAACGCGAGGACTGCCGACCGCAACTGATCCGCGGCTTCCAGCCGACGAATTCCGTTGACCGGGTAATGATCGCGAAGAATCGCGTGCCGTGCCAACGCCTACTGCAATGCCCAATTTATTGAGAAGTCCCATCTTTTAACTCGCTCCCGCCACTGCCGCGCCGGAAGAAGGCTTCTCTTCCCCGCTGCTCGATGGACTTGCCTTGCCGCTTTCCGCCTTTTTTGTAAACGCACTCTTGGTGGTTTCCGCGGAGCGATCTGCGGCTTTCCCCACCTCAAGAGTTCCGTGCAATTCGGCACCTTCTTCAACGGCAATGCGCTCGGATTTCATATCACCGTGAATCCGTGCGGTATTCCAAACCTGAATCTTCTCGCTACTCGTGACTTTTCCCTGAACTCTGCCGCGCACTACAACTTCGCGCGCGATGATTTCCGCTTTGACCGTAGCATTCGGACCAACGGTTACGATGGAATTCGTGAGAGTGACGCTTCCTTCCACCTGACCATCGATGAAAAGGTCTTCGCTGCCTGTCAGTTCGCCTTTGATCTTAATTCCTTGGCTCACACAAGCTGCAGCTTTGCTGGTCACAGGCAATGCACCGGCGGCGTCTCTTGGATTTGTGGTCATGGAAACTCCTGGAGTAGTGACGTTCCCTGCACCTGTGGAAAACTTTGAGGAGGACGCGAATCCTTTTCCTCTTTTCGCCACATAGGGAAGCCCCAACTAGATTTATTTTCGAAGTCGCTACTTGCGGGCCGGTTCCACGCTACGACTCAGAAAGCTCAACATATTACAGCACTTAAACGGTGTAAAGTGCAAGCCAACTTTTTCCACAGGGCCTGTGTCCTGACGGTCTACATGGTGCCTCGGCTGGGGATTGTTCCACTGTGGTTCTGGTAATTCTATGAGGCCGGTCGTTCGACGGCTCCGTGCAATTCCCACATGGCAACCACCATACCGAGCAATTCACCCAGGAACTCTTTTGTTGATTTCCGCTGTTCCCACCACCGTTCTGGATCGAAATCGCCGTCGCGAGCGCTGGCGACGCTGGTTTCTATGCCCGGCGGCACGACTTTCTGAAAGATATATCGGGCACGACGGGTGTGGTAATTCGACGTAACTATGATGAGACTTTTCCAATGATGTTGGGCGGCAAAGTGTCCAATGGCCGTGGCTTCTTCACGCGTGTTGCTTGCATCCTGTGGAAACGGGAGAATGCGTTCTTTGGGTACGCCTCGTTCGATAAGATCATGTTGCATGAGTTCGGCGATTCCAGCGGCGGGGCGCAATCTTCGTCCGCTGGCAACAATGACAGGCGAAGCGCCTTGGCGAAACAATTCCGCGGCATGTGTAGCGCGATCGGCATAAAAATTGTCATCGCTGAGCAGGACGATGGCATCCGCTTTGGCGGCCGGTTCATTGATGATCCAGGATTCCGCGGCGAAGCGCATGATGGGATGCCGAGCTAGATAGAGTCCAGTGAAGAGGGCTACCAGAAAAAGCAGGCTGACGAGAGTGGAAATAGCACCACCCTGTTGATCCCGACGACATGAAAGCAAATTCATGTATTGGGATCGATGGCGCGAAGCTGATCCGCGGCCTGTTCGGGCAAATTCGCGTTGAAATAGACTTCTTTGATGCTGTAAGACTTACTGCGCTTTTCGAGGATCGGCATGATCTCGATGTGCCAGTGATAATCATCAGCTAATGTCTTCCAATAACCGGCCAATTCACCCTTTTTGTTTCGCGTATTGGGCGCAGTGTGTACTACCAGATGGAAGGCAGGTGCAATTTTCTCAAGACGACGAAGGACGCGACCGAGTAAAGCAGCCAACTGACGGCGGTTTGAGCCGGGGCGCGGTTGCTCGAATAGGTGGTTGTGGCGGCGGTGAAGCAGCCAGATCTCAAAAGGCACGCGTGAAGCGTAGGGACATAACGCGTAGTAATCGCCTTGAACGTCGACAATGCGTTTACCTTGTTTTTCTTCCTGGCGGACGATATCGCAAAAGACGCAGCGCTCACGATCCTTGAACCATTCGTGCGCGGCTCCCAATTCGTACTTGATTCGGCGAGGAACGAAGATAGTTGCGGTGATTTCGGAGTGCGCGTGAGGCCATTCTTCGCCAGCAAGGGCGCCCTGATTTTTGAATACGCTGATGTATTTGAAACGCGCGTCTTTCTTCAGGTCAGTGATTCGCGAGCCCCAGGCCCATAGGACGCGGTCAATCTGTTCGTCACTGAGTTGCCATAGCTTCCTGTCGTGTTCAGGAGTTTCAATGATCACTTCATGGGCACCGAGTGGTCCCATCTTGTCGTAGATACCTTCGGCGGCACGGCCGGGATCGTTTTCGACGCGATAGAGGGGATCGGGATGCGGGATGGCTCGGACCTGCCAGGTACCCTCCGGCGGCCAAGTCAACAAAGTTTTCGCATTTTCTACAATGCCTGGATCGAATGGACACGGAGCGTTTTTATCGTCGGTTTGTTCACGCTGCCCACATACAACCCAGCTCTGCGTGATGGGATCTCGTCTGATTTCCATGGGCTCTTCTATCGGGTGTAGCGCGTGGGAGTGGGACCTTCTTCAAGACGGTGACGGTCCCAGATGGCGCCTTCGCGAGTAAAATAGGCCATCTCAAAATCTTGCGTCAGTTCCAGGGCATCGGTCGGGCAGGCGTCCTCGCACAAACCGCAAAACATGCAGCGCGACGTGTCGTAGGTGAAGGTAGTTAGAACTTTTCGGCGCGTGGCATCATCACGCTCCCAACCAACCACGATCAAATTTTCAGGGCAGGCCAGCGCGCACAGATTGCAGGCGATACAGAGAGTTTCGCCAGTCTCCGGATTGTCGTTCAGGCGTGGCGCTCCTCGGTACCGTTCGGCAACCAGCGGCCGTTCGAGCGGGTACTGTTCGGTGTAGATATTCTTCGGGTGCTGGGTGCGGAAGGTGACGCCCATGCCCTTGATAAAATCGAACTGAAACAGCCGTTCTACCAGTTCTTTCATGCTTTCAGTCTCTTTCGGCCACGGCGCATTGTCAAGGATTCTCACCACAGGTGAGTGGGGCACCCGGTGATGAGATTGACGAACTTGAATGAGATGGCGTGATATTCTCATTCCTCAATGTCTACGGATATCGAGTTCATGCAAATCGCGCTGGAAGAGGCTCGAGTATCGGCAGAGGCGGGAGAAGTCCCGATCGGCGCTTTGCTGGTGCACGAAGGAAAGATACTGGTGCGCTCGGGCAACCAAACGATTCGTGATTGCGATCCGACGGCGCACGCGGAGATTATTGTGCTCCGCGAAGGTGCGCGTTTGTTGGGCAATTACCGGTTGGCGGATACGGTGCTTTACGTGACGCTGGAACCCTGCGCGATGTGCTCAGGCGCTGTGATTCAGGCGCGCGTGCCCCGACTCGTGTATGGGGCAGATGACCCGAAAGGCGGGGCATTCCGGTCGTGCTTTGAGATACTGACAAGTCCAAAGCTGAATCATCGAGTCGAGGTGATTCCAGGCATTTGTGCTGATGAGTCGGCTTCCCTGCTTCAATCGTTCTTTGCTGCAAGACGCTAGGATAATCACACGGAATCAGGTGAGCGTAGCCGGGCGCGCCCGCACTCTGCTAAAATGAATCGTGTACACGACCGCGGAGAGGTGGCTGAGCGGTTGAAAGCACTCGCCTCGAAAGCGAACGTACGGGAAACCGTACCGTGGGTTCGAATCCCACCCTCTCCGCCATTCCTTTATTTGTCAAAGCCTGGCAACCGCTACGGCACCGAAATCGCGTCATCCTCTAGTGTCCCAAACAAGATAAAGAAATATTTTGCCAATACCCACATAAATTCCTGAAACCTTTGAGCCGTTCTCCGCTCATATGAACGTCGGCACACAGTGCCCAAATCATTCACAAAGGAAGCGGGAATGAAGAAATTATTTGCACTTCTAGTATTCGCTTTGGGGGCGGCCGCAGGGTTGGCGCAGACGAAGAGTCTACTAAATTTGGAGAAAAACGGAATCGCCATCCAGGGCTATGACCCAGTAGCCTTCTTCACCCAGGGCCACCCGGTCAAAGGAAACCAGCAGTTTGAATCCCAATATAAGGGTGCGCGGTATTTGTTCGAGACTATGAACGATAAGAAGCTCTTCGATGCCGATCCAGCAAAATATGAACCGCAGTTCGGCGGCTTCTGCTCTTACGCCGTCTCTCAGGGACATACCGCCCCGATTAAGATTGAAGCGTGGCAAATAGTGAATGGACGTCTGCTCATGCAGTACGACCTTGATGTTCAGAAGAAATTCAATAAGGACACAGCGGGCAATCTTCAGAAGGCGGATCAGAACTGGCCAGGCGTCGTTCAGAAAGACGGGCACTGACGCCCGCCAGTAAGAACAAACCATGCGCACACAATCGCTCGCAATAGACTCACACAAGACGCAGACCTCCATGACGATCACGGTCTTAAGTTGGCTACTGCGCATCGCCGCATCTGCAATCCTCCTCCAGACGCTCTTTTTCAAATTCACCGCAGCGCCGGAGTCGGTCTATATCTTCACGAAGGTTGGCGCGGAACCTTGGGGACGCATCGGCTCCGGGATTATCGAACTGATCGCGGCGATTCTCCTTCTCGCTCCCCGATTCACCTGGCTTGGCTCGCTCTTGGCAGTGGGCGTGATGAGCGGAGCCATCTTGAGTCACTTCACCATACTCGGCATTGAGGTTCGGGGAGACAAGGGTTTGCTATTCGGTTTAGCAGTCATCGTGTTTGTTGCAGCCGGCACCAACCTGGTGCTGCATCGCACGGAAATTCCCGTCATTGGAAGGAAACTCGCGTGAACGTCTCTACTTTTGTGGATACCCTTGCGGAGCGCGCTCCCCTAAAGCTTGCGATCCACCAGACCCCAGACCTAATCTTGGCCAGTCAGGAAGTGCTCTTTCAAGGTCAAGGCCTGTTGATCGGACTTTTGGACAAAACCTACTCGCATGTGGTCGAAGCGCCTTACAACGCCTCCATTGGCCAGCACTATCGACACATTCTTGAACACTTCCAGTGCCTCGATCGGGGAATACAAGTCGGCGAAATCAACTACGACGCTCGCGAACGCAATGCGCGGCTCGAAACGGAAGTTGCCTACACGAGCAGCGCCACCCGCGATGTCCTGCGCACCATCGAGAATTATTCGGAAGCTGAACTTGGCAGGACCTGCAAGGTCGTCAATAGCATCTCCTACGGGTCGCCTCAGCCTTCGGTCATCGAAACCAACCTCGGGCGCGAGCTTGCTTACTGTACCGGCCACGCCGTCCATCACTACGCGATCATCCGGCTTATCTGCAGCCAATCCAATGTGGAAGTTCCGGCGGAATTCGGCGTCGCCCCATCGACGCTGAAGTACAAATCCACTTTGGCTGTGGACTAAAGAAACTGCGATGAGTTTCCCACCCAACGCACAAGCACTCGCGCTTGCCTTCGGAATCGTCGGCTCGGCATTCCTTACCGAAGACGGTGCGACTGTGACCGCGGCCACACTGGCCGCTTCCTGTCTTCTGGACACCAAGCTCGCGTTCTTGAGTGCGTTCGGCGGTCTCTGGATTGGAGACCTTGGGGTCTTCGTTCTTGCGCGGTTCTTCGGTCCTGCTGTCGTGCGCCATCCTTGGTTCTCACGGATCTTCAGGAATGGGTCGCGCGCCGAATCAGGCGCAAAACAAGGGGCGTGGGAACTCGCCGTGAGCCGTTTTTTTCCTGGCACTAGACTTCCGTCTTACCTCACCGCAGGATTGCGTGCCATGCCCGTCTGGCTGTTCACTTCCGTGACTGCGACAACCGCATTTCTTTGGACCTTTCTCGTCTTTCTCCTGATACGCCTGACACCCGTACGAACGACGCAAATTGCAGGTCAGTTGCCGATCTTCGCTCTTGTCGGCGCGGCTGTCTTTGCACTTCTGCATATTTGGCGAATCTGGGGAACGCGGATTCGCGATGGAATGCAGCTTCGAGTTCAACGACTGTCTCGTTGGGAATTTTGGCCGGCGTGGCTGTTTTACCCCCCAGTAGCGCTCTATTGCGTCTGGCAAGGAATTAGATACGGCTCATTTTCGCTCCCGGCAATCGCTAACCTCAATCAGAAGAATGGCGGCATTATCGGAGAGTCGAAAATAGAGATTCTTAAAGAATTGATGCGCAGTTCCCCTGAGTTCACTGCGGAAGCTTTTTTGATTGATCCGGGTCCCGTCGCTGACCGCATCGCGAGGTTGGAGGCACTCTGTCTTCAGCACAGGATTGCCTTACCTTTCATCCTGAAGCCAAACATCGCGCAGCGCGGTTCGGGCTTCAGGAAGATAAAGTCGATGGAAGAAGTGTCGGAATACTTGTCCCGAGTAAGCATACCCGTGGTATTGCAGCGGTATGTGCTCGGCCCGAAAGAAGCCGGGATCTTTTACTACCGATTCCCAGGTAAGGACAAAGGTCATATCCTCGGCGTTACGCGAAAGGAATTTCCGCACGTCATTGGCGACGGCGTTCGAACGCTTCGCGAACTGATTGAAGCGGATCCGCGCGCAAGACTGATTGCGCCTGCCTATCTACGTCGTTTTGGTACAGAAGCGGATCGCGTTCTCTGGCCCGGCGAACGATTTCGGCTTGTTGAGGCCGGCAACCACTGCCAGGGTTGCGAATTCCGCGACGGCTCTGATCTGTGCGGCGAAGAGCTTCTGAATAGATTCGATTCTATCAGTCGAGACCTCCGCGGTTTCTTTGTCGGGCGGTTTGATGTGCGTTACTCCACCGATGACGACCTGCGCGAGGGTAAGAACTTCTTCATCATCGAATTGAATGGCGCAGCTTCGGAAGCGACTAATATCTACGACTCTCGAAATTCGCTTCGGTCCGCTTATGGGACTCTTTTTCGCCAGTGGCGCATTGTCTATGCCATCGGGGCGAACAACCGCCGCCTCGGCTCGCGTCCACCTTCGCCCTACGCAGTTTGGAGGGATTGGAGAGAATTTGCCAAGCAGGCCTGCGAATTCCCTTTGGCGGACTGATCCATGTGCACCCTAACTTTCATTCCAGACGGAGAAGATTTTATTGTCGGTATGAATCGAGATGAGCAGCGTTCTCGTACACTCGCTCTTCCGCCAAAAGTCCACACCCGGGATAATCTGCTTGCTGTCTATCCAAGCGAACCGTCCGGAGGCACTTGGATAGCCGCGAACCAATCAGGAATAGTTCTCTCTCTTTTGAATTGGTATGCCGTCGATTCTCGGCAGCTCACAGCGAAACAGAAGTCGCGGGGCGATTTGATACCTGAGCTTATATTTGAGCGAGAGCTTTTTGGCGTGACGGCCCGTTTGCGAAAGTTCGACCTCGCTGGAGTTCCTCCCTTCCGCCTCGTAGGCATCTCTCGACGGCAAAGAACGGTCTGCGAGTGGCGATGGGACGGACACAATCTGGTCGCTCTCGTCTTCTCCTGGACTCGAAAGCACTGGTTCTCCTCCAGCATCTCTGACACTACGGCAGAGATACACCGTGGGGCCACCTGTACCGCGGCCGCCCCTACCGCGAATCCCCGCGATCCGTTTTGGCTGGACGCCCTTCACCGCTCGCACTGCCCCGCCTCGGGTCCGTACTCGATCTGCGTTCACCGGCACGATGCCGCCACCGTCAGCTACACAAAGGTGAGTTTCGTGACAGGGTCACTCTCCATGGCCTATGTCTCGGGGTCTCCGTGCGAGAAGCTTGCATTCGATGTTGTAGAGGTAATCCCTGCGATTATCGGAGCGAATGGCCCTGTCAGCCGAATAGCTGCAATTTTCTGAAACTTTTCCGACTCTGGACGCTCACATCCGTAGATGGTAGTTATTTCTTAGGACGTGTAAACCGTCATGAAGAATCGAGTTGTCTTAGTCACAGGTGCTAAAGGTGGATTGGGAACCTTCGTCACCGAAGCTTTTTTGAAACAGGATGTCACCGTTGTAGGTGCCTCACGTTCCATTTCGCCTGAGGATTTCCCCCTGCCGAATTTCACGGCAATTCCCGTCGATTTCACAAAGGCCAGTATGGTCCAAAGCGCCATCGACTCCGTGGCCCAACGTTTCGGATCGCTCGACGTAGTGGTTCACGTACTTGGAGGGTTCGCGGGGGGCAAAACGGTGGCGGAAACAGACCATGCTACCTGGCAGCAAATGCAGGAGCTGAATCTGAATTCGGCGTTCTATGTGCTGAGAGCGTCCATCCCGCACCTTCGCCGATCCGCAAGCGGCCGCATCATCGCAATTGGTAGTTTGAGCGCTGTGGAGCCCCATGCAGGCCTCAGCGCGTACGTTGTTTCCAAACAGGCCCTTGTTGCGCTGGTCCGCACCGTGGCGCTCGAAAACAAGGATACGGCCTTGACCGCCAACGTGATCCTGCCGGGAACCATGGACACTCCCGCAAACCGTAAAGCCATGCCAGGCGCGGACTTTTCGAAGTGGCTCAAGCCCGAAGACGTAGCGGAGTTGGCGATATGCATCGCGTCTGAACAATCGGCTCACATCAACGGCGCAATTCTTCCCATCGATGGCCAAAATGTTTGAGGCTGTTACAACTCTTTTGGTTTATACCGTCTACTTCTACGCAGCCTTCGGACTATTCTTCGGTACGGTTTTTGTAACAGTAGGCGTGTCGCGCGTCGACGAACAAGCCCATGGCAGCGGTTGGGGATTTCGCCTGCTGATCCTTCCCGGTTCGATTGCCTTTTGGCCTCTCCTGATGAAGCGGTGGCTTTGGGGACCGCACACGCCCCCAGAAGAGAGGAATCCGCATCAATGATCCGGCCTCTTCGCGCCACACACCGCGTTATTTTCTTTGCATTCGCGATCTTGTTGCCAGTGTTATTTGCCAGCGGCCTGTTCTCGCGTCCACACTGGCCATCCGACCTCGCGGTTTCGGACGCCACAATTCCAGAAGGACAGAAGATTGTCTGGGAGAAGTCCGGTTTCGTTGACAGGACAAAGGTCACGGTCCGTGTTCTAAGCGATCCTTCCAGTACAAACTCAGAACAAGTGCAACTCTCCACGAGCAAGCCTCTCATCGCACCTGATCTCTTGGTTTATTGGTCGCCACAGCAGTCAAACGCCGGATTGGCGGCCGAAGCGCACCTGCTCGGTCCGTTTCATGTCCTGACGCGCTATCCGCTTCCACTAGAATCACAAGAAAAAGGATTCGTAATTCTCTACAGTCTTGCCCGCGGCCAAGTGCTGGTCTCGCTGCCTGTGGAGATTCAACCATGAGCTACCAGTACCAGGCGATTGGTTGGAACCGCCAAAAGCGCCTCTACGATTTGATCGTGGTCGCGGGTATCACGCTTTACATTGGATTGTTCGTTGCTCTTTGCGCAGCGGTGTTTCCTTTTGCAACTGCAGAAACTCTGCTCATACGGGCTTTCGGTTCCGCCGCTTTCCTTCTTTTGAATGTGATCCTGTGTATCGGTCCTCTCTGCCGGCTGGATTCACGTTTTCTTCCATTCCTCTACAATCGGCGCCATCTGGGCGTCATGACCTTTCTACTCGGCGCTTTTCACGGAATATTCGGGATCGTCCAATTTCATACTCTGGGAGACAAGGACCCCCTCGTCAGCCTGCTCACCTCGAATCGCAATTTCTCAAGCGTGGCCAACTTTCCCTTTCAGCAGCTTGGCTTTTCCGCTTTGCTGATCCTCTTCCTGATGGCGGCGACCAGTCACGATTTTTGGTTGCGCAATCTCACGCCTTCCATCTGGAAGAGCCTTCACATGCTCGTGTATGTTGCCTACGCGCTGTTGATTGCCCACATCACCCTGGGCTTGCTGCAATCCGAAACGAGCCTGGTGCTCGCAGCCGGCACAGGCCTCAGCCTGCTCACGATTCTTTCTCTCCACCTCGCGGCTGCGTGGAAGGAGAGACGACTTGATCTCCGCACTCTCTCACCGGAATCAGAAGGCTTCGTCGACGCTGTGGCCCTCGACAGCATTCCCGAAAAGTGTGCGGCTGTCGTGCCGGTCCGTGACGAACGCGTTGCCATTTTCAAGTTCGACGGCAAGGTATGCGCCATCTCTAACGTTTGTCGCCACCAGAACGGTCCGCTCGGAGAAGGAAAGATCATCGATGGCTGCGTCACTTGCCCGTGGCACGGCTACCAGTATCTTCCCGAGACCGGTGCCTCGCCGCCGCCTTTCACAGAGAAAGTCTCCACCTTCCGCACCAAAATCGTGAACGGGCGCGTCTGGGTGGATCCAAATCCGAATTCACCGGGAACTCGCGTGGAACCCTCTCCGATCCCAGAAAGAGTGGTACGCGCATGAGCGAATTTTACGTCGGTTATCTGCCCAAGGCGCCAGCGACAATCGCTCGCCACACGCGTCTCGTTATCCTCTTCGTCTTGCTCCTGGCGGAGGTGGCGGCCATCTTGTTCGCGGACTCCCAACGCACCTTCGCTCCGGTCGCATTTGATTTTGGGCAAGAACGCACGATTGAGGGTATCGTCGAAACTACTCCGTACCCTGCCCTGCAAGTCGCGCGCCCCGGAACGGTCCACGACCAGCCTGCTTACTCCTATTACCCATTGGTTGCGCCCGGCAAACACGGTGCAGACCTTCTCGTAAAAGGTCTCGAGGGGAAAGCGGTCCACCTCCGCGGCACCCTAATCTATCGTGAGAATCAAACTACGATCGAGGTGGTCCCCGGGTCGATTACTACGGTTTCCTCGGACAATCGCCAAGCTTCCTCTCGCCGATTGCTAGGCAGTTTCACTCTTTCAGGCGAAATTGTGGACAGCAAGTGCAATTTCGGGGTGATGAACCCCGGCCAAGGCAAAGTGCATAGAGACTGCGCCGTCCGCTGTCTCAGTGGCGGAATTCCCCCGGCGTTTGTTACCAATGATTTTCAGGGGCATTCCGCTACGCTGTTGCTCGCCGGCCCTGGCCTGACCGTTCTTCCTGAAGCGGCCTTTTTGGCGCATGTAGCCCAACCGGTGCTACTCCGTGGGACCGTTTCCAAGGACGGTGACCAGCTCTTGTTCGAGGTCGAACCGGCTTCGCTTTCCGTCCTGCCCTAACTGCGGTCGGATCTCATCACAAAATAAATAAAACACCTCGGGTGGGGGTGGGGCCGTTTTATTGAATCGGCGGCCAGGCTTTGCACTGCACGACGGTGAGGGGTGCAGTAATTGGCTCGCCGAGCTTAACGCGAATCACACCATCAGATGTCGAACAGAAGCTTCTGGTGCCAGTGCTGCTTGAGACCGGTGTGGCAACTGCCAGATATTCCTTGCACGGTTGCAGTTTGCAGATCGTCGATACACGGAATTTGTATCCGGACTTGGTACACCATCCATCCACGCTGCAATTCGCTTGGGCCAGGGATGCGTCGATGAGTGCTGCGTGTGCTGGGGAACTGGTACTCGTTCCTTGCGAATCAGGTCCCAGAGAAGCGAGATTGGATGCAAAGCCTCGCCTCGGATACATCACCTCGTAGGTAACCTGCGCGGTGTTTAACGTACGGACGCTGCCGACCGCGCTGGCTTCATTCGCGGCGGTTCTTGAACGAAGTAGATTCGGGATGGCGATTGCGGCCCAAACCAAAACCATTGCGGCGTCAGATGTGGAATTTGAACTCATCTCTCGTACGGCGGCGTCTTCGCCGTAGACACAAATAACGGCGGGAGTTCCATCATGCGCATATTGAGTGATGGAGTCTGCAAGCTGAGGCATAAGCGCGTGGAGCCAAAGACCTGTCATGGCGATGGGATCTTCAAAGAGCAGAGCCGAGGCTTCCAGTGAGTGGCCCGGTGGTAAGGAGGCAAGGAATTTCTTGGACTTCGCCAGCGATTCGCCGGACCTGTGCATTTGCACTGCCTCAGCGACTGCGTAACGGCCTGAGCCCACAATAAGATAGCCCTCAATAAACGCGTAGGCGATGTCCGTGGTGTTCTTGCCGTAGGGAATTTGCAACGTATGGTAAGTGACTCCGTCATCCTCGATGTCGTTGGACTGGAGACGCGCTGTAGTCATCAACGAACTGAGAGTTTGTTGCAGATGTTTGGCATCCTTTACGGCAAGCATTACTTTCCACTGGGGCTGAGGAGGGTTGATGCTGTCGAGTTCGATGGTGATCTCGCCACCCAGGAGGCTGAGAAGATCGTCCTTCAGACTGAGCTTCAGGGCTTGCTCGAATGTTGGAACCGACGCGAATGAATTCGATCCGGAAAGAGTGGCCATCTGTTTTGCATCATCAAAGATCTGCGCTGGGCTGGAAAGAACCAGAGTTCCCGCCAAGATCGCTTTGGGAGAAACGAAGTCCAGACTGCCGAGTGTAGTGGGTTTGGACAGCCAGGAGGCTGCTCCATGGCGAGGAGAGTTGAAACTCAATTCCATTTGACTAAGTGGCTTACCGTCCACCGTTTTGTGGTCCCACATTAGGTACTGCATATCTTCAAAGCCACTGTGCTGGAAAGTCGTGCTCTGTTTCGTGGTGGGTGAGGATTTCTCCAGGATCTTGTGCAGGTCTACGCCAGCCATGACCGTCACGCCGCCACGGTATTCCTGGACGACGCGCTGACCAAATGGTGTGGAGGCAAATTCGTGTTGGCTGGAATCCAGCCGAGCATTGAACATGCGAAGTGCTGCGAGATCGGATGAGACCACGACAAAATCAGGGCGGACCAAAACAATAAGATCATCTGCGGGTGTCTTGGTTTTTGCGGCGGCCAGTTCCTGAATATCCAGCACTCGCAGGGGAGCTTTCGACTTACCAGCAAATTGTGTTGTCGTCTGTTGAAGGAACTGTTTCAAGCCAGGCTTGCGCACTTCGGAAACAAGAAGGAATGCGGGTTCTTTTCCGTCCATGGAAGCCGAAATTACGATTTCGTCGCCAAGGTACTGGTGGAGGTGGGAAATCTGATCCAGACCTTCTTCCAACTTCGGTCCACTTTCGGCGAGTTGCCCATGCCCCCACCAGTCGCGCAGTACGGAACTTTGTTGAAGCTCCTGGTGGAAAATCCTCAGTGCATCGGCGGCAGCGTCTCCGTAGTTGGGAATCGCCATATAAGAGATGGTCGATGGCGGAAGCAATGGCAGGAGGCGACTCTCGGTGCGCGGAGCTGGAAATTGGACCGTTTGCAGGAGCTTTTCAAACAAGCGAGCGAGTTCGGCAGGTAATCCGGGATACTTGTTCAAGTCTTGAGCCCATGGCGCTTCAGGGTGCTGGACTGGCGGAGTATCCTGGGCGCGTGAAATAGGATTGACCAGAAATCCCAGAACAACAATTACCAAGCACTTGGAGAAGCAGTGCGGTGTTCGAGAGTGAGTTTGTGCGGATGCCATGTGTTATGCCCTCAGAATGGAGCGACCTGTAGTAGATGGTTCGATCAGTTTCTTACAGCAAACCATAATCCTTGGGCAACACGGCATTACACGATTGATGATGTGCCCTGAAGTGCATCGGGGGACAAATGCGCGATATTTTCCCGGCAATGTCTCGCCTGACGGGATTCGTCGTCAATGATCTGATACTGCGGATGTCGGACTTTTTCAGATAATCGAGAAGAGTGGGAAGGCCGAGGACTCTCGCGGTGGCACTGAGCGTTGCCTGATTGGCCAGTTGTGCTTGCGAAAAATTCGTGGCTACGACGGCAAGATCCGTTCTCGCCAGACCATTTTCTGCCTGACTGTGACCCACTTTGTCATCGTTCAGATTTAATCCCGTGAACGTAATGCGCGTTTTGACCTCGTCGCGAGCTTTTAGCTTTCCTCCGTCCGCCGGGACAAAATACTTGCGTTTGTAGAGGTCAGAGGTGTTTGGCAGTGCATAGTTCCCATGGATCCTGGCATTTGTCGTCTCGATGATCGGTCGTTCAAGTCCGTGGCGGCGATCTCCACAGTCCAGTCTTTCAGCTGTTTTCCCTTCTGTTCGCTGAAAAACATGGCCAGCGTGTAGGGCTCTTCTCCCGAGTGCAATGCTGCCATCCGGCGCACTGCCTGCTATTTCGATTTCGGGGTCACTCACCAGGGACTCGCACAGGACTTTGCGAATGACCACGGAATCGTCCACTACTAAGACCCGAATTGGTGGGATTGTTCCTTCCTTCATCCAAACATGAGAGATGCCCAGTGAAGTCTCGCCGTGCACCAAGCGTTTGCCTGGATTCCCGAAATACCTTCGATCAGCTCTGATCAGTAAGACTGCCGGTCCTCTATTGCCAACAATTATTGGGGGACAGTAGTCACCTTTGAAGCTTGGCTTTGTACCTGACTTTCTTGGCGTTCCAGCCTGCAGCCATTCATGAAGCTCCGCGTCCTTTTCTTTCTATCGGCTGCCTTCTTGCATCCATAGCGGCTCAAGCATTTCCATTGAATCACTATTGGGACACAGACGCACTTTGTCGCCATGCACTCGTGTGACTTTCACACTCTTGAAGTCGATGTGCTCCAATCGGTGACAGTTGGTCAATTCGAAACACATTTCGGCCTAGCACGAATAGGGGGGTTCACCAACTAAATTGAAATGATAATCAGTGCTCACCTTGCAAGAGGAAAAACGAACAATTTATGCGGAAACTGTGTCTGTCAGGCGAACTTCTCCATTATTGCATTAGGAATAGCTTGACTCTTTGCTCGGGGACTCTCACCAGTGGTACGTACTGTCCAAACGCGAGTCTCCGATCCTTCGACCGCGAGCGTGTCGCCGCGAAATAACTTGTGCTTTACCATAAAACTGCTTTTACCCCATCGCGTAACGCATGATTCCACTGTAACCACATCCCCAAATGATGATGGCATGTGAAAATTGCAGCTTGCCTGCACCAGGGGTATCCCGGCAATGGCGTATCGTCGCAACATTTCCGCTTTCGTGATGCCCAATGCCCGATGGAACAGTGCGTTCGTGCACGCATCAAAATATTCAAAATAACGTGGAAAGAAAACGATTCCGAAAGGATCGCAATCCCCCCACTCAATCTGAATCTCCCTGCGATTTGTCAGCATATTCTCCCGCCGCGGCACAGGCCAATGTAGCTATGCCAGAGTTTAGCGCACACAAGCGCGAACCCCATCAGATTTGGTTTTACACCGTGCGTTTACGATAGACTGTGAACGAGGAAACTTGCAATCCCATGAACACTGCTTTCATTTGTGATGCTATTCGCACGCCCATCGGACGTTACGCAGGCGCGCTTGCGTCCATTCGCGCCGACGACCTCGCGGCTATCTCCATCAAAGCGTTGCTCGAACGCAACTCGACTGTGGACTGGAGCACTCTGGACGATCTGATTTTCGGCTGTGCCAATCAGGCAGGCGAAGACAATCGAAACGTCGCTCGCATGGCTCTCCTGCTCGCCGGGCTTCCCAAAGAAATCCCAGGCACCACCGTCAATCGTCTTTGCGGCTCAAGCATGGACGCGGTCGCCATTGCTTCGCGTGCCATCAAGAGTGGCGAAGCTGATTTCCTGATTGCCGGCGGTGTCGAGAGCATGACCCGGGCTCCCTTCGTCATGGGCAAAGCCGACTTCGCATTCTCTCGCTCTCAAAAGCTGGAAGACACTACCATGGGCTGGCGCTTTGTCAATCCCGTGCTTAAAGCAAAGTATGGGACTGACCTCATGCCCGAGACTGCAGAGATCGTCGCCGAAGAATTTCATATTTCACGCGGTGACCAAGATGCTTTCGCCTTTCGTAGCCAGCAACGCGCCGCGGCGGCGATCAAGGCGGGGATTCTTGCGCAAGAGATTATTCCTGTCACCATCCCCCAGAAAAAAGGTGACCCCATCCTTGTTACAACTGACGAACATCCCCGCCCGGATACAACACTCGAAGGCTTGGCTAAATTGAAAGGGGTCGTCAAGCCTGATGGAATGGTCACTGCTGGGAATGCTTCCGGCATAAACGATGGCTCGTGCGCTCTTCTGATGGCTTCGGAAGAGGCAGTCCGACGACATGGTCTAGCTCCCAAAGCCCGCGTCGTGGCCGCAGCCGCTGCAGGGGTTGCTCCGCGAATTATGGGCATGGGCCCAGTCCCGGCTACTAAGAAAGTCTTGGCTAAGGCTAATCTCAACCTCGCGCAGATGGATGTGATCGAACTGAACGAGGCCTTCGCCTCTCAAGGCCTTGCCGTTCTGCGGGAACTCGGTTTGCCCGACGATGCCCCGCACGTCAATCCAAATGGTGGAGCTATCGCCATTGGTCATCCGCTGGGTGCCAGTGGCGCGCGTTTAATCACCACCGCCGTCTATCAACTCCATCGCACCAAGGGCCGCTACGCTTTGTGTACAATGTGCATCGGGGTAGGCCAGGGTATTGCCGTCATTCTTGAAAAGGTCTGAAGCATCTTAAGACCGAACCTCTCTATGAATCTTTTGAACCAGCTCTTTCGCAGCACGCCCGTGGAAATCATTTATTCTGACGTGGAGCATCTTCAGTGCATGCTTCAGTTCGAAGCTGCTCTTGCCCATGTCGAAGCTCTCGTTGGCATCATCCCGGAATCAGCCGCGCGCGCCATCGCCGCCAAATGCAAAGCGGACCTTTTCGATCAAAAGGAACTTGCCATCGGTGCTTCCTCCTCTGGCAATCTTGCCATCCCGCTGATCAAACAACTGACGGCGCTCGTTGCAAAAGATGACAAAGACGCGGCGCACTTTGTTCACTGGGGAGCCACTAGTCAGGACCTGATCGATACGGGGGCCGTGCTTCAGCTGCGACGTGCTTTCGAGTTGATCGACCACGATCTCCGCAGCTTGACCAACTCCCTCGTTTTCCTGGCTCAGACTCATCGTGATACGCCGATCGTAGCTCGCACATGGATGCAACAAGCCCTGCCCTCCACTTTCGGATTCATCGTTGCTGGATGGCTCGATGCGGTCATTCGCGACATGGAACGTTTTGACGAGATTCGTCCTCGCGTTTTAGCGCTGCAATTTGGTGGTGCGGTCGGCACGCTGGCTGCCCTTGGCACACACGGGCCAGCCGTTGCTGCGGCCCTTGCCGAGGATCTTCGCCTGACCCTTCCTGCAGCTCCTTGGCACACGCATCGCGATCGTTTTGCAGAGGCCGCCACAGTACTTGGAATCTGCTGTGGCACGCTGGCAAAAATCGCGCGCGACATCTCACTACTTTCTCAGACCGAAATTGGCGAACTCTCGGAACCCTCTTCGGATGGGCGCGGCGGATCTTCCTCCATGCCGCACAAACGCAATCCCGTCACTTGTGCAGTCATTCTCGCCGCTGGCATGCGCGTGCCTCCCCTTGTCAGCACCATGTTGAGTTCCATGATTCAGGAAGAAGCTCGCGGCCTTGGAGGTTGGCATGTCGAATGGGAGACTCTACCGGAAATCGTTCGCCTGACTGCCGGAGCGATCCATCATTTGGCGAGAATGTTCCCAGGTCTTCAGGTACATTCCGATCGAATGCGCCAGAATCTTGAAGATACGAACGGGCTCATTTTTGCAGAAGCAGTCAGCATGGCGCTTGCGGCACACCTCGGCAAATCGGCCGCCCACAAACTGCTTGAATCTGCATGCTCCGTCGCTGTGACAGAAAAGCGCCACCTCAAGGACGTCTTGAGTCGTGAGCCATTGATCGCTAGCGAACTCACTGCCTCGGAAATCGATTCTCTGTTCGATCCGCAGAAATACCTGGGAAGCGCTGACCGCTTCATCGATGCTGTATTGGCAAATGCTCAGCGGCTGTCATCAGCTTCCTAGCAAGGATGGAGAAGCCTCTATGCCCTTCGCAAAATTACCAGACGCACAAATTCACTATGAACTCTCTGGGCCTGAGAATGCCCCGGTCCTCCTCTTTTCCAATTCACTTGGTACAACGTTCCACATGTGGGACGTTCAGCTGGACGATTTCTCAAAACACTTTCGCATTCTACGTTACGACACTCGCGGCCATGGCCAGTCCTCGGTTACTCCAGGCCCCTACACCATTGAACAACTCAGTAACGACGCACTGCATCTCCTCGACCTCCTTAAGCTCCCGCAAGTCTCATTCTGCGGGCTTTCTATGGGTGGCATGACGGGCATGTTCCTTGGCGCTCAATTCCCTTCACGATTCCGCAAACTCGTGCTCTGCAGCACGGCTGCAAAAATCGGAACGCCGGACATTTGGAATGCCCGTATCGAGGCTGTGCGGAAAAGCGGAATGAATTCAGTCGCGAGTGCGGTAATCGAACGTTGGTTCACGCCATCATTCCGAGCCGCCCACTCTGCTCCAACCGCTGACATGCTAGCTATGCTAGAAAATGCCAATGCAAACGGGTACGTCGCGAATTGTGCGGCAGTCCGCGATTTTGATTTCAGAGATCGCCTTTCTCTCATAAAACCGCCTACGCTCGTGGTTTCCGGTACTCACGATCCGGTAGCCACTCCTGCCGATGGTCGCTTCCTTGCCGAACACATACCAGAATGCCGCTTTGTGGAAGTTCCCGCTGCTCACATTTCCAACATCGAAGCCCAGATCCAGTTCGATCGCGAAGTTCTATCATTTCTTCGCGACTAAGGAGTCTACTAATGGATGAACGGAAACGTCATGAAGCAGGCACCAAGATGCGCAGGAAGGTTTTGGGCGATGTCCATGTTGATCGCGCCAAAGCACATGAAACCGACTTTACCGAGGACTTCCAGGATCTACTTACACGGTACGCCTGGGGAGAAATCTGGGCTCGCCCCGGTCTAAATCAGAAGACTCGCAGCGTGCTCACCATTGCGATGCTTGTGGCTCTGAATCGCAATGACGAACTGCGACTCCACCTGCGTGCCGCACTTAACAATGGGGTCACTCGTGACGAAATTCGTGAAGTCCTGCTTCATTCGGCCATCTACTGTGGCATACCTGCGGCAAACTCCGCGTTTCACATTGCATCTGAAATTCTAAAAGAAGAGAAATAGCAGCTTTGCTGAAAAACTCACGCGTGCACAGGCGTGCCTTCCAGAACTTCTGTCACCCATTGCACCGATCGCAAGTATATATCCGGCAGGAAATTCTCGTGCAGCCTCACAGCCCGGACGAAGTTGGCAAATTGCTCCCGGGTCCCCGATTCATAGTCCAGGATGGGGCTGCTTTCGGTATTGGATGTGCTGTTAAACGTGCCGATGAGAGAAGTGCTGAAAGAAATTCCCGTGGATGAGGAGATCAAGAAAGCGCTTCTCGGATTGCCTAGCCGTTACCGGCCGGTATTCGAGGTAGTTCAGGAACAGTTCGTTCGTTTCCTGGATCATGCCGGTCTGTCGGGCATTTCCCAAAGCGCAAGTATTTCCCAAGGCAAGGTACACATCCCTGATTTCCGGTTATGGAGCGAAAGCCCTAGCTGACCACGCCTTCTGCGAAAACGTGGTGATTTGAAATCTATTCTGTCCCGTCAACTTTGTTCAATCGTTAAAGACATTTGCGCGAAGCGTATAAGAGCTAAGCACCTTCATGTAATTCCCGCGTTCGAATGCAGTCGGGTCTGCCACTGATCCGTGGCTCATACTCCCGCACATTTGCTGAACCGAAGCGTACTCATGCTCTTCCAGCCACCGGCTGAGTTCTCTCAATACATACGCCGCATGCTGAACGCCGTTCCTTAGAAGTGCCGACGTCATGAATGCCACTTTAGCTCCTGCGAGCACGCATTTGATCACATCGCGTGAGGTATGCACACCGCCGGAGATCCCCAGGTCGGCTTTCACATGCCCGTACAAAATAGCCGCCCAATGAATCCTTAGCAGCAACTCCTCCGGCCGGCTCAACGCCAGGCTTGGAGACACCACCAACTGCTCGATGTCAAAATCAGGTTGGTAAAAACGGTTGAACAGTACAATTCCGTCTGCGTGGGCTTCGTCAAACCGCACGCCCATATTCGCCGGCGCGCTGAAGAAAGGGGAGAGTTTTACCGCCAGTGGCACCCGAACATTTCGCTTCAAGTGCTTCACCAGTTCGATGTAATTCTTTTCAACTTCGGCTCCGCTCACCGCGGGATCAGTCACGATCGAATAGATATTCAATTCGATTGCGTCCGCCCCCGCCTCTTCCATCAGCCGTGCATACTGCAACCATCCACCTTCCGAGGTTCCGTTGATGCTTGCAATGATGGGTATCTTTACTGCTTCCTTGGCATGGCGAATCAACTCGAGATAGCCATCCGGCCCCAGATTGTAAGTCTGTAAATCCGGGAAAAAATTGGCCGATTCCGGGAAGCTTTCCGCCCCGCGAGTCAAATCCGAATCCACCGCGAGGCTCTCGAGCTCTAGTTGCTCTTCGAACAAGGAAGGCAAAACCACGCCGGCAATTCCGTGGTCTTCCAGTCGCTTTATGTTGTCCACAGACTCGCAAAGCGGCGAAGCCGACGCCAGCAGAGGCGACTTGAAGTTCAACCCCAGGTATTTCGTGGAAAGGTCGCTCATTCGTCTTCTCCCCCTTTCTTTGCCACCGTCGCTGTATCATCCGCTTCCGGTGCCACTGGTGCAATGTGCGGAGATTCTGCGCGCCCGGCCATCGCCGCCCGATTCGAATACACCCGCCACTGCCGTTCCACGTCGTCTTGTGCCATCTTCAGCAAGTCGCGCGCGGCAGCGGGGTCGCTCCTTACCAGCATCGTGTATCTCGCTTCCTGGTACGCATACGCTTTCAACGGAATGCTCGGAGCTTTCGAATCCAACTGGAACGGATTCTTTCCTTCCCCTCGCAGATTCGGGTTATAGCGCATCAGCGGCCAGTATCCTGCCAACACCGCCTTCTTCTGTTGATCAAGCCCCTGCGACATATCGTATCCATGCGCGATGCAGTGGCTATAGGCAATGATCAGCGAAGGTCCGTCGTGTGCTTCCGCTTCGGTAAACGCCTTCACCGTGTGGGTGTCGCTAGATCCCATCGCCACTCTCGCCACATAGACATATCCGTAACTAACTGCTTCCATCGCGAGGTCTTTCTTTCCGGTATGTTTGCCCCCGGTAGCAAACTTGGCCACAGCCCCACGCGGCGTTGCTTTGGACATCTGTCCGCCCGTGTTGGAATAAACCTCCGTGTCCAGGACCAGCACATTCACGTTCCGTCCCGAACCAAGTACGTGGTCGAGTCCCCCGAATCCGATGTCATACGCCCAGCCGTCGCCTCCTACCAGCCAGACGCTCTTTTTCACCAGGCTATCCGCAATGGCAAGCAGCGACAGCGCTTCTGGTGAACTCTGCCCAGCTAGCAGCTTCTTCACCTCGATCACGCGTTTCCGTTGCTCTTCGATGCCAATTTCCTTGGTCTGGTCGGCTTCCAGGATTCCCTTCACCAGTACATCGCCAAACGTCCCACTCAGGCGCGTTACCAGTTCGCGGGCGTACACATTTTGTTGGTCCACGGCCAGTCTCATTCCAAGACCAAATTCCGCGTTGTCCTCAAACAAGGAATTTGACCATGACGGCCCGCGCCCTTCTTTGTTCTTCGTATAAGGCGTCGTCGGCAGGTTCCCACCATAAATCGAAGAGCATCCCGTCGCGTTTGCCACCAGCAGTCTGTCTCCAAACAATTGTGTCAACAACTTGATGTACGGCGTCTCGCCGCAACCCGCGCAAGCACCCGAGAATTCAAACAGCGGTTCCAGCAACTGCGAATCCTTCACTTGAGTGTGCGACAACTTATTGCGGTCGAACTCCGGCAGGTTGAGGAAGAAATCCCAGTTCGCACTTTCCTTCTTGCGAAGGGGATCCTGCTCTTCCATATTGATGGCCTTGTGCTTTACTTCGCTCTTGCTCTTGGCCGGGCAGACTTCCACGCACAGCTTGCACCCAGTGCAGTCTTCCGGCGCCACCTGCAACGTGTACTTCAGCGTCTCAAACTCTCTCCATCTCGGTTTCGAAGATTTGAATGTCTCCGGCGCATTCTTCAGCAGCGACGAATCGTAAACCTTCGCGCGGATTACCGCGTGGGGGCAAACCAGGACGCATTTCCCGCACTGAATGCACAAGTCCGCGTCCCATACCGGAATTTCCTTCGCGATATTCCGCTTCTCCCACATCGCCGTTCCCGTCGGGAAGGTTCCATCCACAGGCATCGCACTCACCGGTAGACTGTCTCCGTTGCCGGTGACAATCGTTCCCAGAACGTTGCGTACGAACTGCGGTGCTTGTGGCGACACCGCGGGAAGCATGTCAAACACTGCCGTAATCCTGTCCGGCACCTTCACTTCATGCAGATTCGCCAGCGCTTGGTCCACGGCCGCGTAATTCTTTTGCACCACCGCATCTCCGCGCTTACCGTAGGTATCAGCAATCGCCTTCTTGATGGCGGCGATCGCTTCGTCCTTTGGCAGAACGCCGCTGATGGCAAAGAAGCAGGTCTGCATGATGGTGTTGATTCGGCTACCCATCCCTGCTGCGCGCGCCACTGCGTATCCGTCGATGACATAGAACTTCAACTTCTTCTTCAAAATCGTCTCTTGCACTTGCTTCGGCACGTGGCCCCAAATCTCATTTGGCCCAAACGGAGTGTTCAGCAGAAACGTTGCGCCGTGGTCCGCAGCGGCAAGCACGTCGATCCGGTCCAGAAACTGAATCTGGTGGCAAGCCACGAAGTTGGCCTTGCTGATCAAATAGGTCGAGCGAATCGGGTCCGGGCCAAATCGCAAGTGCGACACCGTCACTGCACCCGCCTTCTTCGAGTCGTACACGAAGTAACCTTGTGCAAAGTTGTTGGTTCCTTTGCCGATGATCTTGATGGAGTTCTTGTTTGCTCCGACCGTCCCGTCGGAACCCAATCCGTAGAACAGCGCTCGAACCGTGCGTGGGTCTTCGGTGGAGAAGTCTGCGTCATACGTCAAACTCGTATGCGTCACATCGTCATTGATTCCGACCGTGAAATGGTTCTTGGCGTCCGGCTTCTTCAATTCGTCAAACACCGCTTTCACCATCGCTGGAGTAAACTCTTTCGACGACAGTCCGTATCTCCCGCCGATAATCCGCGGAATCCCGGAAGCCGGATGTGCCGCATATCGCTCCATGTAAGCAGTCAAGATATCCTGATACAGCGGTTCGCCCAGGCTCCCCGGTTCCTTTGTTCGATCCAGAACCGCGATTCCCTTAACGCTCGCCGGAATCGCTCCAAGGAAAGCTTCCACCGAAAATGGGCGGAACAGCCGTACTTTCAGGATCCCGACTTTTTCTCCTCGCTTCACCATCGCGTCAACTGCTTCTTCCGCGGCACCTGCCGAAGAGCCCATCAATATGATCAAGCGCTCTGCATCCGCAGGTCCGTAATAGTCAAACAACTTGTAGGCGCGTCCTGTGCGCTTTGCGAATCGATCCATTACATCTTGCACAATCGTGGGGCAGGCGCGATAAAACGGGTTGCATGCCTCGCGCGCTTGAAAGAACACGTCCGGATTTTGTGCTGTTCCGCGCAAGCTCGGCCGATCTGGGGTCAAAGACCGTTCACGGTGCTGCCGCACATATTTTTCATCCACAATCGCCCGCAGGTCATCGTCACTCAGGGGCGAAATCATGTTCACTTCGTGCGAAGTCCGGAACCCGTCAAAGAAATGTAGGAACGGTACGTGCGCTTCCAGAGTCGCTGCCTGCGCGATGCAGGCCAAATCGCTCGCCTCCTGCACAGAATTGGAAGAGAGTAACGCAAATCCTGTTCCACGCGTGGACATCACATCGCTGTGATCGCCAAAGATGGAGAGTGCGTGGGTGGCCAGGGTGCGTGCCGCTACATGAATCACTGCTGCCGTCAATTCTCCCGCGATCTTGTACATGTTTGGGATCATCAACAACAATCCCTGCGACGCCGTGAACGTAGTAGCCAACGCTCCGGCCTGCAGCGCACCGTGCAGCGCGCCTGCCGCTCCACCCTCGCTCTGCATCTCGATCACATCGGGAATGGATCCCCAGATGTTCTTCTTTCGTTCTGAATTCCACTGGTCAGACCATTCGCCCATCGGCGACGACGGCGTGATTGGATAGATCGCAATCACTTCATTCAGGCGGAATGCGACCGACGCGGCCGCTTCATTGCCGTCTACAATCGACATATTTCTGTTCATTGGGTTCTCCGGGTGCGTACATAAAAATGGTAGGTCTACCCGGAGTCGAAAGCAATGAAAACATCAGTAAAAATAAGGCTATTTGCGACTTGCCCAGTCGTACATGTTTCGTGTGACGCGCATCACTGCGTACTGTTCATTTCTTCCCGAGATTTTATTCAATTTCTGCCTCAACCACCGGCAATCTATCCGTATCCCTTGCCACCCAAACGTACATTGTCGGTAACAAATAGATGCTGATGAATAGCGCGGCAAACAATCCTCCCACAATCACAATCGCAAACGGCCGCTGCGCGTCCGACCCGATTCCTTTCGACAGTGCCGCCGGCAAAAGTCCCAGCATCGCCACCAACATGGTCATCGTGATCGGTCGGAGCCGCAATATTGCTCCCTCAACGGCTGCGTCTTCAATCGGGTAACCCTGCGCGCGCAGATGGTTGATGTACTCAATCATGATGACCCCCACTTGCACCGACACGCCGAACAATGCCAGAAATCCAACTCCGCTCGACACGCTCAAGTGCGTTCCTGTCAGCAGCAGCGCAACGATTCCGCCGATTGGGGCCATCGACACATTGGCCAGCGTCAGCCCCGCCCACTTCGCCGAATTGAACATGGTGAACAGGATGATGTAGATGATCAGAATCGTGATAGGCAGCACGATCAGCAATCTCCGTTGCGATCGTTTCTGGCTTTCGTACTCCCCCGCCCAATTCAGATGATAGCCAACAGGCAATTTCACTTCTTTTTCAACGCGAGCCATTGCCTCTTCCACGGCGCTTCCCAGGTCGCGTCCCCGCACACTGTACTTGATCGCGATGTAGCGCGAATTTGATTCCCGATAGATTTCCGAAGCGCCGTCTTCTACATTTCCGGTGGTCAGTTGCACCAATGAAACGCGCTCTCCCGAAGGTGCGCTGATTCGTATGCTGTTGATCGCTTCACGCGTATCCCGAAACGGTTCCAGGTACCGCACTGTCAAATCAAATCGCTTCTCTCCTTGAAGCACCTGCGTCACGGCTTTCCCGCCAATCGCTGTTTCTACCGCATCCTGCACGTCAGAAACGTTGATGCCATATCGCGCGGACTTTTCGCGATCTATGCTCAGATTCAGATTTGGCTGACCCAGAACGCGAAACAATCCCAGGTCTTCGATTCCTTGCACCGTTCGCATCACGTTGACGACCTCTTCCCCCTTCTGCTCCAGCAACTTTAGATTGTCTCCATACATCTTCACCGCCAGCTCGCCCTTTACTCCGCTGACGGCCTCTTCCATGTTGTCCGAAATCGGTTGCGAGAAATTCCAGAGTACGCCCGGGATCTTGCCTAACTCTTTGTCCATCGCGGAGATCAGTGCATCTTTATCCTCTTTGAAGACCGGCCTCCACTCGTTCTTCATCTTTAAATCAACAAAGAATTCCGTGTTGAAGAAACCCGTCGTATCCGTTCCGTCATCCGGCCTTCCCACTTGGGAAACCACCTGCCTCACTTCCGGGAACGTCGCCAGAATCACCCGCGCTTCATTCATCACACGCGTTCCTTCCGTCGGGCCCGTGCTCGGAGCCAGAGTTCCCCGTACCCAAACGGCTCCTTCATCCAGGTGTGGCAAGAACTCCGACCCAACCACTCCGCTGAATAGCAAAAGGAACGTAGCTGCCAGCACTCCGCCCGCCGCGCTCAGTGTCACCTTCCGATGCACCAAAGCCCAGCGAACCGTGCTTCGGTACCGCTTCCGCAGAGCCTCCATCGCCGGGTTATGCCACTCTGTTACTCCTTTGCGGAATCCAATCTCCGCTAACACTGGCCCAATCAATATGGAAAAAATCAGTGCGCCCAGCAACGCGAAGGAAACCGTCCAGGCCATCGGCTTAAATAATCGCCCTTCGACGCTCTGCAGCGTGAAGATTGGCAGGTACGCCGTAATAATGATCGCCCTGGCAAAAAACACGGGCCTCAATACCTCATACACAGCGCCCTTGATCCTCTCGAACGGCGTCTTCCCTGCATTCGATGCCAGATTAAAGTGCCGAACGATGTTTTCTATCACCACGACCGAACCGTCCACAACCATTCCAAAATCCAATGCACCCAGTGAGAGCAGATTCGCGGGAATTTTGTTTAAGTCCAGACAAATCGACGCGAACAGCAATGAAAATGGAATCGTCAATGCCACGATAAATGCCCCGCGCACATTTCCCAGGAAGAAAAACAAGATCACCGACACCAGCAGCACGCCTTCCACCAGATTGTGCATCACCGTGTGTGTTGTGTAGTGAACCAGGTCGCTGCGATCCAGAAACGGTACAATCTGTACGCCTGAAGGCAAAATATGCTCGTTCAATTCCTTCACCTTGGCGTGGATGGCCTCCATCACCGCATCTGCATTCGCTCCCTTCCGCAGAAGCACGACCCCTTCCACCACATCTTCGTTGTCAACGATCCTTCCGTCTTCCCGTCGGTACGCCTTGCCGATCTGCCCCAACCGAATCTTCGGCCCTTCCGTCACCGTGGCAATATCTTTCACTCGCAGGGCGACACCGCTTTGGGTCTTCAGTACCGTACTTTCGATATCCTGCAAGCTGGTGATCAATCCCAGGGCCCGTACGTTAATCTGTTGCAGCCCCGATTCGATAAAACTCCCCCCGGCATTCACATTGTTGTTCGCCAGTTGCTGTTCCACCTGGCCGATCGTCAGCCCGTATCCAATCAGTTTATTGGGATCAACACGCACCTGATATTCCCGCGTCGTTCCGCCGAAGCTCACCACATCCGCCACGTTGGGCACCGATTTGAAGTGTTTCTCCAGCGTCCAGTCTTCCAGCGACTTCAGCTCCATCAAGTCGTATTTGGGATTTGTGCTCTTCAGCGTGTACCAGTAGATCTGTCCCACTGGGCTGTAATCCGGCCCAATTGTGGGCTGCAGGTTATTGGGCAAGCTCACTTGCGCCAGCCGCTCCAGCACTTTTTGTCGATTCCAGTCATTTTCTGAATCGTCGTCAAAAATCATCGTTACGCTGGAAATTCCAAATAATGAATCCGAGCGCATATGCTCCAAGTGCGGCAATCCGTTCAATTGGGACTCGATTGGAATCGTCACCTGCTGCTCGACTTCTTCCGCTGCGCGGCCAGGCCACTGTGTAATCACTTGAACGTAGTTGTTCGCCACGTCTGGATAGGCTTCCACCGGCAAGTTGTGAAACGAGAGCCCTCCCCAAATCAGCAAAAGAATTGTGAGGGCCAGCACCATGAACCGGTTATTCAGTGCTTGCTCTACCAGGCGCACAATCATCGGCTTCCCTCGGCGACTATCATCTTCATCACCTACTGTTCCACCGTGTTCTGCAGCACGAGCCCGTTGCTCACCACAGCATCGCCCGGCTTAATCCCAGAGAGCACTTCCTGCATCTTGTCTGGCAAATTGACTCCCGCTTTCACCTCCACGCGACGAAATGTTTTCTCACCTGCCGGCACATACACCCAATCCCGATCATGTAAGTGCAGAATCGCCGTCACTGGCACAGTCGCAACCGGCTGTTTCTTCTGCCCCGTGAGCATCGCCGTCACGAACATTCCCACGCGCAGCCTTTGGCCTGGGTTCTCCAGTTCTACCCGCACCTTTGCAGAGCGCACATTCGGATCAAGGACGGGCCCGATATTGCTGATGCGTCCCTTCATCACTTTCTCGGGATAGGCATTCGGCCGAATCTCCGCTGCTTCCCCGACGTGCACGTTCGCTAAATCGTTCTCAAATACGTCGCATAACACCCACACTCTGGATAAATCTGAAATTGTGAATGGATTCGCTGCCGAGAGGCTCTGTACGCCCGATGCGTTCGTCACCTGCTGATCCGTAATCACGCCAGTAACCGGTGCCACGATATCCACCACGGCTCCTGGCTTGTCCTTGTTCACACCCAACACGCGCAGGTGCTCCTCTGTCGTAGCCACATCTACTTTTGCTTTGGAATCGGCGTCCTCTGCCACCTGAAAATCGTTCAAGGAAATCGCGCCCTTTTCATAAAGTTGCTGCGCTCGTTCGAGTTGTTTTTTTGCCAGCACCTCAGTACTCAACGCTTTTTGATAATCCGAGAAGGCCCCAGCTATGTCCTGACTCTGCACGCGCAGCAGCACCTGGCCCTTCATTACCGTATCGCCAAGCCTCGCCCGAATTTCTACCACTCGCCCCGAAGCCAAAGAAATCACCGGCACCGTTCGGCCAGCGTCTGGGCTGATAACTCCAGTAACTCTCAACATGTCCACCGAGGAATACTCCCCAGCCTTCACCAGCGGAAATTGTTCCGAATGCTCCACCTGCAGCAGACTGACGTCTCTTTCTTGCTCCACCTTTGCCGGTGGAGGAACCGCACTTCCCGTATCCGCTTTTCCACCACAACCTGATAGCGCTGCAGAGATCACTCCGCTCAGAACAATAATGCAGATCTTCCACCCGCTCATCGAATCACCTCTCGCTTGAACCTCAATTCAATGTTGCATCCTTATAATTTGGCTCTGGCTGAATGACACTGTTGCCAACCTGCCGCGCGCAAAATGCCTCAGCGCTGAATAGTGCGGTACGCATTCCTACGAATTTGCATTCGCAGTCCAACCGAAGGGGCATTCCCATCCGCATGCGGGAAGTGTTTGGAATTAGTTAGAAATAATGAGGGAAGTTACTGGAATGCCGGCGGAGCGCGCCCGGCAACTGTCTGCCGCAGTAAACTGCTGAACAACCAACTCTTCTGACTATAAACAACTTCCGAGTTCCGCTGTGGCCTGAATCCGTAGGCTTGCTCGCCTCTCGCACAAAAAATGGTCCGCAGAGGCAACATCGAAAACTCGTCCGTAAACGAGCGACGTTCCACTCCTAAATGAAAATCAGGCTCTTTCCTCAAGCCTTCGAATTGCTTTGCCGGAGCTTCAGTGAATTTTCCGTGGCCGTCGTTCAGAAGCACCGCTACGAGCTTTGAATCCAGCGACGTTCGTACCACCAGATCCAATGCGTCGTCTCCATTGACGTCCCGCCAGAACAGCTTCAATCCTCCAGCACGTGCCGTAATGTCGATGGCAGGTTGCCATCCCTGGCTCAACTCAAAATGGATCGAATAATTAGTCGACTGGCTCTCACTTCGTTCCTGCTGGACCGTTGCCATATCCGGTTTCTGGTCCCCATCAAAGTCGGCAATCACAAAATCGCCGTTGCCAGCCCAGCGCCCCTCCCGACGTGCTTCCTCCCACTGCCCCAGCGCATTTTCCTTTACACAAAGACCAACGCTCGATAGGCACACCAGCGCCAGGGCCAAAGTCATCCACTTCGCTGGTGACGTCCACTTCACCGACATGATTCCTTGTTACCCCTTTTGCAATTCGCTCTCGGCCAGGTAATTCTGCAAGGATAGCATTAGCCGGCGGTTGCCAGAATCACTTTCCCCAATGTGACGAGAATCACAGGCTGCTGTGACGAAACATGTGGCGCTCTGTGCCTTCCGTCTTCTACCCTTTCTCTTACGCGGTTTGCCGTTCTCATTCTTCCATGTACCATAATCAGCTATGGCGTTGGCAACGCCTTAAAAACGCAACAGTTATTTGCTGAACAGGCGCTACAGGGCTTCGCAAGGAGCGACGAAAACATGGCGAGCAACCCCACCCCGAACGTTGTGGCCTCTTCCTCCACCTGGCCCGCAAAGCAGGTCTATCTCTTGTCTGCTCTATTCCTTCTGCTCGGTCTCGCGATCGGTTACTTCTTCCTCGGCGCCAAGCTCGCCAATACGCCTACGGCCGCCATTCAGCCTCCAAAGTCCCCTGCCGTTCACGGGAACCCTGTCAGTCCCCATCCTCGGCCTACTATGGAACAGATGCAGCAGATGGCCGCCGTCCAAACAAACGCCCTTATCGAGAAATTGAAGACCGATCCCACGAACATTCCCCTCTTGATGCAGGTAGCAACCATTTTCAATGCTTCTCATCAATGTAAGGAAGCCTCTGAATACTACAACCGGGTGCTAGAAGCAGATCCCAAGAATCTCTTGGCCAGAACAGAACTGGCTTCCTGCCTCTACAGCACGGGCGACGCTGATGGTGCAATTGCTCAACTGAACCAGTCCCTCAAAATCAAGCCGACCGACGCAAACTCTCTGTTCAATCTGGGAGTAATCAAGTGGAAGGGAAAGAATGACCCTGCCGGGGCAATCGCAGCTTGGCAAGAACTACTGAAGACCAATCCAAAACTGGAGCGCCGGCCAGTCGTCGAACATATGATCGCAGAAGTACAAGCCGAGAACAGAACAGCAAAGTAGCTTCTCCTGAGACCTTTCGAAGGGATTAAACCATCGTGCCAATCTCGACAAACGCCGCCGCCAAATCTCAGTGGACCAACGCACAAGCGATCACGATGGCTGTCGCTTCCCTGATCGTAGGCACTTCAGGTGGCTACTTGCTGCGCCGGTCACAATCACTCCCTGATCCCGCCGGCGCAGCAATTTCTCGTGGCCCTGTTGGTTCACCGTCCGCACAATCCGCGGCACCTGCAAAAAATCTGGACTCTGCTGTCGACGTTCAAGCTTCTGCAAAACTCGAGCAATTGGAAGCCGATCCAAATAACGCCGGCCTTCTGACCGAACTTGGCAATCTTTACTATGACAACCAACAATATCCCCGCGCGATCGAGTATTACAATCGCGTGCTCCTTCTGCAGCCGGCAAACACCAATGTGCGCACTGACCTCGGCACCGCCTACTGGTATCTGGGCGATGCTGACGCCGCAATCGCTGAGTTCAACAAGTCACTCAGCTTCGATCCAACCAAAGTCGACACGCTCTTTAATCTGGGAATTGTGAAGTTGAAAGGCAAGAATGATTCTGCTGCGGCAATTGCGGCCTGGCAGAAACTTCTCTCCAACAACCCTTCGTACGAACAACGCGACCAAGTTCAGAAACTTATTGCAGAGGCGCAAGCTTCCCGTTGAACTGAGAGATGGATCATCTTCAGGTCTTAAGAATCTTCAGTGAGGTTTTCTTTGATCACTGACACTTCCGGACGGACTATTTGCTCCCGCGCACTATCCTTGACTTCGACGAACTTTTCCGGATCAATTGTGCTGATGACCGTGACAGGTCAGCGTGCACGAATTCTGCACTCGATTGTAACCAATCGGCGTCGCGCCATTCGGTGCAACCACGTTCACGTCGAAGTTCACCAGGCGTTCCCCGGTGATCGTCGCGCTGGTCGCTCCCATGCCATGGGCGGTATGACAGGTTGAGCAGGAAAACCCATCGTTGATGTGCAGCCCATGCTGATTGAAACTGGTGTTCTGTAAGACGATCGACAAATCATGGCACTTGGCGCACATCGCATAAGGCCCGTTTATGCTCTGATCTGGATTGGGAAACAGGTTCGTAATGGGCTGCCCGGGCAGGGCCGCCTGACTTATCTCGTAGCGCCGCTCCAGGATGTGCGTCCACTTGGAACCATGGGGTCCGTTTGCACCCGCCCCTCCGAATTCGCGGTTATCGTCGCTGTTGTGGCAATCGGTGCAGAGAATTTGTGTGCCCATTCCGCGGCCCGGGGTCAATCCATCTTCATTCAGCATGTTCAATCGCAAGCTGGGTTGAGGCAGTGCGCTGGTCCGAGTATGCACCACAGGATGGCTCGACTGGCTCGTGATCGCGAATTGTGGAATCACGTTGAGGACATCTGCCGAAGTGACAGCACGGCTCGGCAAATATCCAAACACCGGGTTCGCCGCTTTACCCGCGCTCATTCCGTGACACCGTAGGCAGCTTTCAAACGCATTCACGGATGGACTAACGGGTGACAGGCCATCCGCCGCGCTTACCCCTATCACTCCGTTTTGTGAACCGCGCACGCCGGGCGGCGCAACGAAGCTGCCCGTTTGCGTGCTTGCGTGACTGTTGTGACAGTCCGCGCAGGTCGAGTGGCGGTTGTTGTTCAATACCGAAGGTTCTCCTGGATCGTGCTGGTTTTTAGCCGAAGGTACCGGATGCCCCACCTTGCTGAATTCCGCGTACACATTTAAGAGCTGTGGCGACAAATTTGTTCCGCCGCTATGGCATGCGATGCAATCCTGCTCGTTTACTCCTCGTAACAATCTTGCACCGCCCGGCGCGTTATGCGTCTGGTGGCAGGAAGTGCAGGCATTCGTCGCTACATCTTTGTACGTGCCCACCGGAGGCGTAAGGCTTACGGAATTCCCCGCCGTTGCGTGGATGCTTGTCACCCAACCAGCCAGCGGATTCGTTTGACCGGGGGTCACGCGGCTGGGATCATGGCACGCCAGGCACATTTGCCCGCGTGAACTGTCGATCAGAAGGAAATTTGGCGAATTCTTGTCGATGGATTGAACGTGGGGATCGTGGCAGGAGGTGCATTGAATATTCCCATTGATCAATTTCACCGAGCCCGTCGGGTCTGCCGTCTTCCCTCCATTCACCAATGTCGCGACAAGATCCGGTGAATCCTGCAAAGGTAGCGCCAGATTAAACGGATGCGATCCCTGCAAATCCGCGCCAAATACATCCGAACTGCTCATGTTGCCAGTCATCCCGAATTTTCCGTAAGCCACCGTCTGTCCGGGGGCCACCGTGCCGTCGTGGCAGCTCAAACACAAGCTGCTCGATCCACCCAATGCCGGCTGGGGACTCGGCTTCCCCGCAAACGTGGAACTGGTATACATGGTGTAGCTTTGTGTTGAAAGTGTCTGGTTCCACAAGGGTGTTGCCTGACTCAGTCCGGAATGTGGCGCATGGCAATATTGGCAGGCTGCAGCCATATTTCCCTTCACCGGTGAAGTTCCGATCGGCGTCAGGTCATGCGCGCCCAACGCATCTCCAACGATCTGTTGCCCGCTAGTTCGGCTGACAGCGAGAAAAACCAGCGCGAAGATCAAAGTTGCGCGCTTCATTGCCCGCCTCCCGCTGCGCGCTTGGATATCGCTACATATTGAAACACTTCAACCCGATGGTTGTAGCTGTCCACCACGAACACACGATCTGTTCCGTCTATGAATAATCCCGTCGGCATTTGGAAATCCCCAAATCCTGTGCCCTGCTGGCCAAAGTAGTAGAGTAACTGGCCTTCACGGTTAAAGACCTGCACCATGTTGTAGGCGCCATCGACGATATAGAAATGGCCTTCTGAATCGATGCCCAGTCCCTTCGGCCGGAAAATTGTCCCTTTCCCATCTCCTAATTTCCCGATGGCGTATTGAAACTTGCCCTCGTGGTCCAGCACCTGCACGCGGAAATTCAGCGCGTCGACCACCATCAAATTCTCTCCGCTCAAGTGCAATTCCGTCGGGAAATGAAATTCGCCTTCTCCTGTTCCACTCTTGCCGATTTTCTGCAGCACATTGCCCTGCATATCCAGCACAAAGATCTGATCGCGAAGCGTGTCGGTCACGTAAATGCGTTTGGCCGCGGAATCCACCGCAATTCCCGTCGGTCTCCTGAAGAACCCTTCACCGAATTTCAGGCTCCCGATCGCGCGGACAAATTTTCCGCTCGGTTCGAATACAAAAACCTTTCCAAGCTCCGAGTCGGTAACATAAATGTTGTCTTGTGCATCCACGGCAACGCACTGCGGTGAAGTCATCGCTTCCTTGCTTTTTTCGCGGCGGGTGATGAACTTGTACTTCTCTTGCCTGAAATCAAATATGTGAATGCCTCCGGCACCGGGGTCGCTCACGATCACGCGCCCCTTCGAATCCGTCACCACCCCATAAGGCCGGATCAACTCCTTAAAATCTGGAGCGCCGGCCACTACATCGACCACTCGTTTCCAAAAACCACGCTTCGTTTCCACTTCCCTCTCTGAAGAGAACGCCCCCTCGAAAATCAGTTTTCTCCCGGCTTCCAGCTGCAATACCGGCACCATTGTTTCTCGTGGTTTCCTATTTTTCGCTATCAACCATTGCGACAGCGGTCCCACAGACAACACCAGTGCCCACGCGCACGCCAAAACCTTTGCGTGCCTCGAGACTCTTCTCGGTTTGTCTGTGCTCAACTTCATCCCGTTTTCCTTTGCCCTCCAAGCATACTACCGACGGCCAGGCGGTTTCTGCTGCGTCACCTTGCTTGGGTCTCCCTTGTATCTTAATGCGATTGCTCCCAGGCTCGGGCTAGAAGAAGTTGAAGTACCGGGTCACCCCAGCATAGAAAGCGTTGTACTTGAACGGTAGAGTCGTACCAAGGTTGTAGCCTTGGCTGACATAGCTGTAACCCGTGAATACGAACAACTGCCGGAAGGAATATTCCATCCGGGCATAATATTGTTCCGTTTGGGTGTGCACTGGGTCCGGTCCCGCCAGCGGATTGATTGTCGTGTATTTGGCACGGGTGTAAGTACCCGAAATGTTCAGTCGGCGCTGCGGCCTCCAACCCACTCCGAATCCATACGACTCCCCGCTAAATTGGATCAGCAAATCTTGCGGAGTTCCCGTTACCGGTATGGGGGTTGGAACGATTCCACCCAACACTTGCAACGCATTGCCAGAACTCTGCCCGTAGCTTCCCGTCACTCCAAAATTTCTGTGCGAAAAAGAGGCGCCATAACTGGTCGCCTTTGTATCGGACAAGGTGGTGGCATCCACATGCGTTTTCGAGTAAGAACCGTGCAACGACATGCTCCAGTATTTGACGTTCCGGCTGATGGATCCCGATGCCCCATAATTTGTTTGCGTATAACCGACCAACAACCTCGTCAGTCCAGTTCCATAGGATCCGCCAATATTCGCAGACCATGACCCAAATGCACGCCCATACGATACCGTCGCGCTGTTGCCCAAAAAGCTTGATGTCCCATTCTGCGTCGCGGTCACCGTTCCAGGTTTGGTCTGGCTATTCTCGTAGGAATATACGGGCGACCACGAATAGGACAGCCCATAGGACGCTCCGAAACCTCCACCCCAGAGGTTGTGGGTCCAAGTTGCGCCCAGTTGAGATATAGTCGAGGTGAAGTCGGGCAACCCGTTATACTGCCCTTGCACTCGATGATCGATTCCCCCTTGCATTACCAAACTCCGCGTCACGCGATAGGAACCGTTCGCACCATAACTTAGATAACTGCTCGTATAGCTCAGACTCTGTCCTGAACTCGACGCCGCCAGCGCCCCTCCATCTGTGCTTGCTACCCCTTTTTGTCCGGAAGTCCCACCGATAACGTTCGAGAAGTATTGGGCGCTCAGGTTTGAACTGTAGTTGGCGTGTCCCGCTAACGTGAGCGAGTCTGTTGCGATAACAGATACGTCCCCATACACGGCATCGAACGTGGAATCGACCGTCGTGCTCGCGTATTCGCCCAGGATGTGCGATCGGGAATAGCCTCCACTGACGTTCGTCCTGCTGAAGACCTTTCGACTGGCAGACACTTGAAAGGTGTCCTGCGTGGTGTTCTGCGTGATGAAACTGCCGGGTGCGCCAAACGCTGGACTGTCGCTGTTTACCCAACTCTTGGTAAACGACGCGCTCAGATTGGTATCCCATAGCACGTAAGCGGAATTCAGTCCGAACAAGTCCGAATGCGACATCCCAAGTCCCGGCATTCCTTCAATTTCGTAGTCTGTCCCCGAGTGGACATAGGTACCCTGTATCGAGGGCCAGTTTTCCGGCAAGTACGACGCATTTACGGAAATCGCCTGACCGTTTCCCTTTGTGATGTAGTTCCCTATCGATCCGGGCACATTAAACGTGCCTTCCCGGTTGTAGTCTCGCACGTAAGTAAGCTGTACTGGCGTCCGGCTATCGCTCAGAAAGTTCGCCTGGGCATTTACACCGGAAGCCAGGGAGTTTGAGTTGAAAGTGGAATTCAGATTAGATTGATTCAGATACGGATTGATTGCCCAATTCAGAAACCGCGGATCGTGATAGGACCCGTTAAACTGCGCGTCGAATCCATAGGCCACGCTATTGCTTGTAGTGCCATCCCACGCCCGGTTGTATCCGAGGGAAGCGCTCCCTGTCAGGGTTAGCTCCGTTTCGTCTCCCACCTGCATCTGGCCATGCGCAAAAGGTGCTAGCAGCAACAAAAGGGCGAATCCGACGAGCAGTGATTTTGTTCTGACCTAACGGCATTTCCCAGGTCCCCTTGCTTCCCTGTTTCCCGCTACTTCCCGTTTCGGCGCACGGGGGGATCATCGTGCACCATTCTTTACAACTCCTCGATCTTCGCCCCGGTTCGCAATCGCTTCTCTACTGCCGCGCGTAACTCTTCAGCCTTCTGCGCCTCTAGCTCCTTTTTCAGACGGGGTTTCACTTCCTCAAACTTCACCAGGTGTGCGTCTTCTCGGCCATTCACTCTCGCGATGCAGAACGAATCTTCCGTGTCGATAATCCCGGTGATTTCCCCGGGCTTCAGCGTGAACACAACCTTTTCCACCGCTGCTGGCATGCGCCCCCGATGTAGCCATTTGTGATCGCCCATCATCACGTGCCAGTCGTCCATCGAAACCTTTTCTGCAAGCATCCCGAATTCCTCGTAATTCTTTGCGGCTTTCGCCTGCTTCAATGCTTCCTCGGCCTTTTTTCTGGCTGCCTGCTTCTCCGCCGGTGTTGGCGTTTGTCCATAGGCGATTGTGATCGTCTGGATCGACACGCTGTCCGGTTTACGGAACTGTTCGGGATGTTTTTGGTAGTACGCCAGCAACATTGCATCCGAATACCGCGCCTTGTTGTCCACCTCGGTTACCAGATACTGGTCGATCAACAATGAACGGCGGATGCTCCTGCTAAGATCCTGTTCGGATCCCTTCTGTTCCACTTTCAGAAATTCCTGGTACTGAGCTTGGCTTTCGAACTGCGCCCGAAAATCCTTCATTGCTCTCTCAAGTTTGGCCGGCGAAACGGTCATTCCCTGTTTCGAGGCTGCCTGATACGCCAGTTCTTCAAACTCAATGTTCTTGATTGCTGTCTGGCGAATCTTTGCTTCCGAATCCTTGGGGAACCTCCCCCCATGCTGCTTCGCATACGGGAAATACATTCATCATTTCGCGCACCAGATCGCGGTCGGTCAGTACTGTCCCGTTTACTCGCACCACCGGTCGAGCTACTGCTCCCGCCGTTACAACCGTTGTCTCTGTATTGGCACTCGAATTCGTTGTGCCATGACTTGCCATCTGGGCTTGGGCTGTGGTTGTTGCGGCGAGAACCAAAAGGCAGATTCGAAGTTTCATTGCAATCCTCACTGAGAGCGAAAGTCTTCCGGTACTTCCCTGGCTTCCAACCGGTTCGACTTCAGTCGAGCCACTTCTACAACCGAAAAAATGAGGGAGAGGCCGAAGCCTCTCCCCCTAAGCATCAAGTCGTCGGTACGGTGTTGTTCACGTATTCGTTGGACTTGCTGTAGTGGCAGCTGCGGCAGAATTGCGCGCCGGAGTTGCTGGCTGGGTTGTCGGTGTTGTACCAGCCGCGAACGAAGAAGTTCGTCGGCTTCACGGAGGCTGCTACGCCCGCGAAGGTGGACTTGGCGTAGTTCACGGAGTGGGGGTTGTGGCAGGTGCTGCATTCCACATAGGAACCGACTCCCGCGGTGCCGGTGCCGGCATAGAGGCGGAAGGGACGGCCATAGCTTGCCTGAAATGCTGTCGATGCTGGGGTCACTGTCCAGGTGATCGCGCCCGTCGTGGCATTGACCGTACCCGGCCAGTTGTAGGTTGTCGTTGGGTCGTACGGAACGTTCACCGGGTGGTCATTCTTCAAGGATTCGGTGCCGTCATTCAAATAGGTTGGAACTTTCTTTCCGCCTTCTACTGTTTCCACGCTCAACCCGGCCATGCCAACGACGTGTGTCTGGTTTCCGTCATGGCAAGACATGCAAGCTGCGGTATGGAACAACGGATCTGTTTCTGAGAAACCAGCCGCAGTAACCGTGATGGTGTCCGCGAGCGGGGTGGCGACGTTCCATCCATAGGTCTGGTACGTGGTGGCGTAGAATTCACGGCCCCAGAGATAGGATTCGCCGGTCGAAGCCGTTGCTCCGCCGTTGCCTACTGATCCCGAATGGGGAGCATGGCACGATGCGCAGCCGTGACCGTTTACGTTGTGTGGCCCAAGGATATCGTTGCCTGCGGGGATTTGCTGAGCAGAAGCAATGCCCACCGCAAACAACGCTACTAATGCTACGAATAGTACTTTTTTCAACATGGTCGCTAGACCTCCTGATTTATTTCCTGCTACTGAACTTCACAGCAACGGGTCCAACCTCCGTCTTACTCCCGTTCTTGGCCGGTCCGGCTGAGCAGTCCGCCCCATGCCAAAACTCTTCTGTACTACTGCCCTGACTTCGTCGCCGGGTCCGCCTGCGCACTCACTCCTGCTGGCGTCTTCTTCAATTTCTCGTCCTTCAATTGCTTGGCTTCCGCATCCGTCACATATTGAAAAATCTGCAATCGCCCTTCGAGCTGCTCCGTGACAAGCACGCGGTTCGTTTTATCCAGGAAAATTCCACTCGGGGTACCAAACTGTCCAGGCAGCGCCCCACCGACGCCGAAGAACGCCAATAGATGCCCTTCTTTGTCATAAACCTGGACGCGATTCTGGTAGGCGTCCGCCACCCAGATGTGCCCGTCGGAGTCAATGGAAACCCCCTTCGGCCGCGCGAAAAATCCCGGCCCGTCTCCCGACCTGCCAAACATGGATACAAATTGTCCGTCGGCATCGAATATCTGAATCCGGTTGTTCATCGTGTCCGATACGTAGATCAATCCTTCTTTGTCGACTGCTACGTTGCTTGGCTTCGAGAGTGTTCCGGGGTCGTCGTCTCCCACTTTCTTTGGAGGGCCGCCGATCACACGGAGAAATTTGAACGTGTCCGCATCGAATACCGCAATGCGTTCCTTGCCGGTGTCCGCAACGTACAGAAAGCGATTTCTTTCGTCGATGGCGATTCCGCCTGGATGCCCGAGTTCGTCGTCGCCGAAGTAGGTCTCCAGCTTCCATTCCTTGTTAAACACGCTGACCCGGTGCATCAGCGCGTCTACCACGAAAAGGCGATCCGCTTCGTCCACGGTCAGACCGATAATCGTTCCAAACCGCGCTTCGCCGCCGTTTCGCAGCAACTTGGTTTCGCTCTTTTCCAGATCAAATATGAAAACTGCCGACACAAAACTGTCTGCAACGTAAATCCGGCCGTGCGAATCCACTCCAACTCCGTAAGGCTTCCCAAGAATGTGCGTGATGTCTTTCTTGATCGCTCCGCTGTCCGTGGTCTGCAACCCGGCCACTCGATCCATCCAACTCTGCTTCTTTTTCGACTCCTTTTGCCCTTCCGGCACCTTCGGTGCTTCCTGCCCGTAAACTTCCTTAACGAACTTGATGCGTGGCACGTCTGGCGGCAACGGCCAGACCAGTTTGCTCGTATCGATTAACCGATGATCGATCGTCTGGATATTCTGCTCTGTCTTTTTGGCAGCCGGTGCGGGCTCTTTTTTCTTTTTCTTATCTCCATGCGCCACCGGTACCATCAGCGAAGTAAGGGCGATTGTTGCCAGCATGGCGATGATCGGTTTGTGTGAGCGAGTGTTCATGTTCATTCCGTCCATTACTGAATCTGATCTCCGATGCTTCCTTTGTGACAGTTGCGGCAAAATTCCGTTCCCGGCTTCTGGTCCTTCGCCAACATTGCGCGAGAAACGCCGGCATGCGGCTGGTGGCAGGTCAAACAATTGAGCGGCGTTACCACCTTGCTCAAATCGTTCAGATCTCGGATATCCTGCGTCGGATGACCCGGCAACGGATGCCCTTTTCCGTTTTTTAACGGCAGTACAAATACTTTGTTCTTCGCGAAGTAATTCTCGGCCAGCCGTATCTTGCCGCCGAATATTGTCACCAACTTCGCGCCTTCCACCTTCGCCGGCCTGCTATCCGGTCCGTGACATTCCAGGCAAAGTGCATTGCCCTCGGCGCGCAGAAGTTTCGCGTGGTCGCTCCCATGAGGCTCGTGGCATGTGCCGCAACCTTCCTCGAACGCTGGCTGATGTAATACTTTGGCGGTCTTCTGCATTTCCGCTTGGTCTGCGTGGCAGGTCAGGCAAGTGTCAACTCCGTTTGATTTTGGCAATCCCGGTTTCTTTGCGGCGTGCGGATTGTGGCAATCCGTGCAATCACCGGCCGCACCGGGATGCTGAACCTTCGATGTTTCGATCTGTTTGATTTTTTCGTCGTGGCAGGTTCCGCAGATTGCCTTCACATCGTTCTGCGACAAAACTACTTTTCCGTCCTTTGCCGGGGCATGGCACATTTCGCATTGTTTGTCCGCGAATGGAGGGTGCAGGAACGCCTGCATCAGTTTGGGGCTCGCCGATTGGTGCGGATTGTGGCAGGTCACGCAATTTGCTGTGCCGAATGGCTGGTTCTGATGCGCTTTTTGAAGCCCCTCATCCTTGGAATCGTGGCAGTCTAGGCACAGTGCGGGAGACGCCTTAGTCAGGTGGTAATCGAATTCGATATTGCCTCGCTCGCCCGTCTTGTGAGTTACGTGGCAGGTCTCGCATCCCATGTCCATGGCAATGTGGCGGCTTCCTTTCTCTGGGACGTTCATGCCCTGTGTGTGGCAGCCGAGGCAGAGATTCTCTTTTGCACCCGCACCTACGGTCGGCTTTAACAGTTGGAATTTGTTGTCAGATTGGTGTGGATCATGGCATTTTACGCAGTTGCGAACCGCGGGACTGTGCACCGTGCCCTTGGTTTTTGTTGGATTCATTTCCACGTGACACGTGAGGCACAACGCTCCGGATGTCGTTGTTGTCAGCTTCACGTACGTCGCGTCTCGGTTCACTCGCACCTCATGGCACGTCAAACACCCCGTTGACACTGCCGTGTGCACTACCTTGCCTTTTGCTTTGTCCGCGTGGCACTCCAGGCACTTCGCCGACTCCGTGTTCTTTTCCAGCGGCACCGGATGTATGTCCGCTAGTGTCGGGACACTGAGAGTGAGCAATAACACCGTGAGGCTGCCCGGCAACGCAGCCAGGCTCTTTGCGAACTTGACTACGCAACCCGGCATCCTCTTGTCCTTATGCTGAAATTCGGGGCGACCGCGTCAGAAATACCGCTTCCCGAAACGCTTTTCTTCTCGCTTATTCCACCGCGCTCTCCTGCCATCACCAGAACAGTCGAAAGGGCGGCCGCGAAAACCAGCAGTAGGACCATGAACACTATCCGGTGGGAGCGAGTTTTGGTTTTCACCGTCATGTCTTTTTCTCGTGGTGGCCTTCGCCACCTGATCTTTCCAACCTTTAGTTATTCCTTAGCTGAACCACTGATTTCTTCTGCGGGCTTTCCAATTCTTTGCGGAATCCCCCGTTCTGCGGTTTCTCAGCCTGCGGCAGGACACCTGAAACCAAGGGAACCTGATTCTTTGGAGCGACCCCAGAATTCGGTGTCCCTAAGTGCACCTCCTGTGCCGAAGTGAGGCATTCCTGAGAAGGTCCATAAACTGTTTAGCCGCTGAAACTTACAGCATCGGTTGTTGAGATTTTCCACAGTACTGGTCCGCTTTGGACGGCCCAATTGAGTGATTTACCCCACTTCGTGACGAGAAATCACACAGGTAGGAATAAGGAAAACAAGCAGGTTGTGACGGTCGTTACGAATAAATAGCGAAATCTATCTTAAATCCTTCTTTTCGCGCTGATAGCAATATGTCCATTCCAGTATCCGCGGCTGTGTTGATACTTCCGTTCTGCTTCGACTGATCTCGCTCAGTCCTGAAGGGACAACATCATTCAACAGCTCGTTCGTGATCAAATATCCCCCAAGCCGGAGCATAGCGGCCAAATTAGAACGGGCAAGCGATTGCTCTAATGCGCTGTAATAGACAAAAATGTTCGTACCTATAATCAGGTCGAATTTCTGGTCGGCCGTGAGTGTTAGCCGCTCAAATACTATGTTCATGTCCGAGGGGGAAACGCGGGTGACAATGGCGGGACGAACTCTGACCGCGCGTACATTCAGCTCGCTGGCCACTGCGGGTGGTGGCGCAATTGCTGGCACATCATCGCCAATCTGACCTCCTAGTCCGTGCCAAAACACCTCAAAGCTCGCGAGATAGGCTTTATCTCGTGGCACGCTGGCGTTCCACACCAGTTGCAAGGTATACGGTTTACCCGCAGAAGCGGTCTTCTTGATCCTTGCCACGTGGATATTGACACTCGGGCTGATGTCCATGGTGGTCAATTGAAAATTGTCCGCGTCAGTCAGACCGAGTCGGATTAATGAATCAAGCACTGCGAACGGTTGAATCGTTTGTGGTGGGTAGTAATCGTTTCCAAGCTCCTTGTTTGCAAAGTCCAAACCGGGTCCAACAACCCCTATGCGATGAATGCTTCCTCTGGTCAGAACTCCCGAAGCCATTAGTTTCTGCAAGGTCTGATCGATCGCATGATCGGGCCAGAGGTTTGAGTCAAGGGAAATACCTCGGCTACTATAGAGTTCCGAGGCCTCGCCTGGTCTCCCATTCTCGATTGTCTGCGAGAACGCAACGAATTCGTCTCGCATCCGAGCCAGATTGTTCAGCAAGTACTTTTTCAATTTTGCTCTCTCACTTGCGCTATTGAAGGAAAATCCCTTTCGCTCCAGGAACAGCCGCATTTCCTGCATACCCGCGTTCCTGGTTGGAGAGCGCAGTGCCAGAATCAAATCATTTGCTCGGTTATCTGCGAAGGAGTTGACTAGTGAACTTTGGCCATAGCGGGTCAGATATTCGCGGTCGATGCGGTACTCCTTGGTATACGTGACCCCAAATCTGAGGAGATTGGTGAGGGTGTCTTCCTCGCCGGTTTCTAGCCGTTTGCGGATGATTGCGTCTTCTTTACGGATCCAGTCGTTCCAGGTTTCCTGGGATAACGGTCCCGACCCATTCCGCAGACCCGTGGGGAGCGTTTTCTCCAAACCGTGCAGCACAGGCCGGGCATCGTCCAGGGACATAAACTGGCCGCTGAGGTTGCTATTCTGGGCCGCCACCTCAGCAAGCAAAGATCCCACCAAAAGTGCGAGGTAGAAGACACGCTGCGCGAGTGCTTTTTTAACCTGCGTCATGCACGAACTCCGTCTGTCCTGGCATTGACGGTATTCTACACGCAAACTTCTGGCATTCTCCGCAGCCAGATTTATCAACGCTCGGTTATTCGACAGACAGGGGAAGATTGGCAAGCCAGGAATGGATCGCCAGCATGTCACGCGACTCTAGAGGGGTGGTGCCATTTACATGGCGTTCTTACTTGTCTTCAAGGAACTATGTAAGATTCGAGGCCCCGCCCCCGGACTTCAATCACAGTAAGGTGGCCAACACACGAAGTGCTCCTACAATACCGCAATTTTGCTCCTCAGCAAAGCGCCCTCTGCTTCTTGTGGTTATTCTTTTTGTGCCCCACTCTGTTTGCGGCACTCTATTTTTTCGCGTCCTGTGACAGGAGGCACAATGCGTCCCAGAGGCGTCAGACTCTCCGCATGTTTTCAATTTTTCCGGGCCGGCCTCGCGCGCTCTTCGGTCTGGGCGCGTTGTTCCTTGGCGGCATCTCTTCTCGCGTCGCTGCGCTTGCCTCCGAAGGCAACGCTCTCGAACGGTTTTTGGGTGGCCTCAGTCATTTCTTCGGCTTGGTCCTCCTCATCTATGCTCTCATTCAGACTGTGGCCTCTGTCGGCCTGTGGTTCATCCAAACTGGGCGCGGCTCCTCAGGATAATGTTCTCTGTGCTCGAGGTCCGGGTCCTTCTCCTTCCCAGGACCATCCACCTTCGACCGCCCGCCACGCTCTATTCCATTCTGAATCTTGCTGTAATCATCTATTTGATATTGCCGTCCACCCGGGCTTTCTTTCTTAATCGCAAGACGCTTCACTCCCGTTCGAGCGACAATTCTTCGCCAATCAAAACGGTTTAAGTCCTGCCCCCTGAAACTGCAAACTTGCTTTCCAGCACTTAAAACTCTAACCTGACCTTCGTATGGATCAACTCAATCCCCAGAACCTTGTCATCGCATTCATCTCCTATGCAGTTTTCCTTTTTTCTACTACGTGCCATGAAGCCGCTCACGCACTTGTCGCCAAGCGTGGAGGCGACGACACTGCCGCTCTTGGTGGGCAGATCACTCTCAATCCAGTTCCTCACATTATTCGAGAGCCCTTCGGCATGGTTATCGTCCCTATTCTCAGCTTCTTCTTTTCGGGTGGCATGATTGGCTGGGCCAGCGCCCCGTACGATCCTCTATGGGAACGCCGCCACCCCAAGCGCTCCGCCTTGATGGCTCTTGCTGGTCCCGCAGCGAATTACTCCCTGATGCTGCTGGCCGCCTTTGCGCTTCGCACCGGTCGCGCCATGGATCTCTTCCATCACCAGCCTGACGGGAACTACAGTTTTTTGTTCACCGCGCTCATCACCATGTTCATGATGAATCTCCTTCTTGGCACCTTCAATCTACTCCCCGTTCCACCACTCGATGGCAGCACGGCGATCATGCTGTTCATGAGCGAATCCCGCGCTCAGAAGTATCTCGATTGGCTGCGGGGAAACAGCTTTGCCATCGCCGGACTCCTGGTCGGCCTTGTTGTCTTCCAACGTGTGTTTCCCTACGTGCAGGCCTTCGTCATGTACCTGCTGTTCTAGTCGCGTTTCCACAGTCCACTTGGCATCCCCACCGGAGCTGGGTATTGGCCGCACCAGCCTGTATCGCTATCTGAAGCGCGATGGCATGGACATTCGCCCTCATCCACACACCAACGGCGCCGCTGCCTGATCACTTTCCGCCCAAGCTAGCTCCGGCCTCCACCGCCCTTTTTCCGGTGGCCGGGGTTTTTCAATCCGGGTCTCCAAGCTACCTGTAGGTAATATGTCCAATAATGAACAATTTCTCGAACTGTACGGTATAATACAGTTTAATGGCCTCGAGAATTGTCCCCCCGAAGTCCAATCGCTCGCTCAAAAAAGCGAATGCGAAATTCCCTGTGTTCAATGTGAATGTGTTTCTCGATTCCACAGGTCTGGGAAGAAAGTCTGCCAAATTCCGGGCTAAGGAAACCGTATTCACGCAGGGCGATCCAGCCAAGTACGTAATGTACATTCGCGAAGGAGGAATAAAACTCACCGTTGTGAACGAGACAGGAAAAGAAGCTGTGGTGGCCATCCTTGGCCCGGGCGATTTTCTAGGTGAGGGTTGCCTTGCGGGCCAGGCAATCTGCGCGGCGACCGCGACCGCGCTGGTGCCCACTACTGTCCTCGTAATTACAAAGGGAGAGATGTCTCGCGTGCTCCACGGAGAGCACGCTTTCTCAGATCGTTTCATCGCTTATGTCCTTTCGCGAAACCTTCGTATCGAGGCGGACCTGATCGACCAGCTTTTTAATTCCAGTGAGAAGCGTCTGGCACGGACACTACTCCTGTTGGCTCGTTATGGCACGCCGGGCCAGCCCCAGAGAGGCCTGCCCAAAGTGTCTCAAGAAATGCTGGCCGAGATGATCGGAACAACACGCTCTCGGGTCAACTTCTTCATGAATAAATTCAGGAAGTTGGGGTTTATTGAATACAACGGCGAGATCAGAGTCAACGATTCCCTCCTGAACGTTGTTCTACACGACTAAGAACCTTCGCACCGTAAAAACCTCTCACGTGGCGCATTCAGCACAGCGTATATCCGCCTCAGGGGCGACTGTGTTCAGATAAGCACATGCCCTCCATCAAACAACCCGAGCGCCGCCGTCATCGCCGTGTGCGTATGAAGCAGGGATTGCGGATCCGCGCCACGAATCCGAAGGACCCACAGTTTGAGGAAATCAGCACAACCAAAGACGTTTCTCAGGACGGCATTTACTTTGTCACCCAGCTCGATGTGTACGCGGAAGGGATGCGCGTATATGTGACGGTCCCTTACCACTCGCCCAGCAGCCCGCAAAATTATCACTACCTCGGGCAGGTCACTCGGCTCGATGCTCTCGGAAATAATCAGAAAGGCGTTGCGATAAACTTTCTTTCGTCAGCCGACAAAAAATCCCCTCAAAATTAGAAATTATCCTCTAACACGTGCTTCCGGCTCACGAACCGTGGATCGCACTGTCCAGCGTGGGTCTTGGCAGTGTGGAGCGAGAACTCGCTAATAGGAAAATAGCGGCCAGAAGTAGAAGCGGAGCGCTCAACACACCGGGCATCCACCGATGGAAATAGAGCGAGCTCCCCATATGAAGGAGTGCGTTGAATATCCCCACAATCAGAGCCAATGGCCACGCGATGAAACGCAGCCAGCGGCTGCCCCGAAACGCCAGTGGTGCAAGGCACAGCAGCAGAAGTATTCCGGCAATCAGGACAGTAAGCCAAATGGAAAAAGTGAATGTGGGTATGGGGAGGAACGGCAGCCGTGCGCGAATGGCGTGCACGCTCGCATTGTATGTCGTCAAGAAGTCGTGAGTAGCCTCGTCCGTGACGTGAATCGCCAGCGATAGAGCAAAAGCCACCCAAGCTATCCCGAAGCGCCGATTGAGAGTCTGACCATCCATTTCTTAGGGTTCAAGCACGTGTCGCGCCACTGGCGAAAGCGGGCCATGCTGATAAAGCTTGCATTAGGTGTTAGCGGAATTGGGGACGGATATCCGTGGAGCCAAAATCCACTGCCTCATGCGTTCTTTTCCCCAGTTAGCTGGATAAACCAAGCCTATCGGATCCCGGTTATCACCGCCGCTAGGATATCGGCCGGGTTACGGTACAATGAGCGGGCATTCTGCGGCTAGGATGTCGATTTACAGAGTTTCGCTCCGTGAAAGTTCGAGTACCCCGTGACACTGCTCAACGACGACCGATTGTTCCCCGCGGATCCAACTACCCGCTCCATCGCAGGCCGGCTATATGCGGGAGTGCGAGATTTGCCGATTGTCAGCCCGCACGGCCACACAAATCCACGTTGGTTTGCCGAAGATGAAGCGTTTCCCGACCCGGCGCAGCTGTTCATCGTGCCAGACCACTACGTATTTCGCATGCTCTATAGCCAGGGAATTTCGATGGAGCAGCTCGGCGTGGGTTCCAGCGCTCTTGAAGAACCTCGCGTCGTTTGGAGGATTTTCGCTGAACAATATCATCTGTTCCAGGGGACGCCAACCCGTTTGTGGCTCGATTTTGCATTTCAGGAACTGTTTGGACTCGAGTCCCGATTGAGTAAACAGAATGCCGACGAGTATTACGACCGAATCTCGCAAAAATTGCAGACCCCTGAATTCCGCCCGCGTGCATTATATGAACGTTTTCGCATCGAGGTCCTGGCAACCACAGACTCCCCACTGGATTCTCTGGAGCACCACAAGAAAATTCGTGCTTCCGATTTTCGAGGCCGTATCGTTCCCACGTTCCGGCCGGATCCTGTCGTAGATCCGGATTTTCCAAAGTTCCATGAAAACATCAGGCGGCTGGGAGAAATTACCGGCCAGGATACCGCCCATTGGGACGGATATCTTGCGGCGCTCCGAAATCGGCGGCAAGACTTCAAAACTCTGGGCTGCACCGCGACTGACCACGGTCACCCCACCGCGCAGACAGCAGATTTAAGCAGTGGCTCGGCTGAACGGCTTTACCACCGCGTGACCGCGGGCACCGCGAATCCGGATGAACAGGAAATGTTCCGCGCTCAAATGCTGACCGAAATGGCAGCGATGAGCATGGATGACGGACTGGTACTGCAGATTCACCCCGGCAGTTTCCGAAATCACAATGCGCAGGTCTACGAGCGATTTGGGCGCGACGTGGGCGCAGATATACCGACGCCAACCGATTATGTGCGTGGACTGCAACCACTGCTCAACCGATTCGGCAACGCGCGAGAATTGACCATTATTCTCTTCACCCTGGATGAGTCGACTTATGGTCGCGAGCTTGCACCCCTGGCAGGACATTACCCGTGTCTACGGCTCGGTCCTTCCTGGTGGTTCTACGATAGCCCGGAAGGCATGATGCGCTTTCGTGAGTACACAACCGAAACCGCGGGCTTCTACAATACAGTCGGTTTTAACGACGATACTCGCGCATTTCTTTCGATTCCTGCGCGTCACGATGTAGCACGGCGCGTAGATTGTTCGTTCCTTGCTCGATTGGTAGCCGAACATCGTCTCGACGAAGAGGAAGCTCATCTGATTGCTTCCGAACTTGCTCGCGGCCTGGCGCGAAAAGCATACAAACTCTAGCGAAGGAAGGTTTTCTGAATGACAGAAGGCAATCACGGCGAAATGCGCCCAAGCGCCTCTGCGGGCACTTCCATTTTCCCCGCCCCACGCGCGCGTTGGACCATTTGCGCCATGCTCTTCTTCGCTACTTCCATTAACTATGTCGATCGCCAGGTACTGGGCATTCTGGCGCCAACTTTGCAACACAGCATTGGCTGGAGCGAGTCACAGTACGGGTACATCATCGGTGCTTTTCAAGTTGCCTATGCCATCGGACTGGTGGCGGCCGGGCGCATGGTGGACAAGCTCGGATGCCGGATCGGGTTTGCCATCCTGATGGGCTTCTGGAGCCTGGCTTCCATGGGGCATGCCCTGGCGGCTTCGGCATTCGGATTTGGCGTGGCGCGATTTTTTCTCGGGCTGGGAGAATCAGGAAGCTTTCCCGCCGCAATCAAGACCGTAGCAGAGTGGTTTTCGCCACGCGAACGTTCACTGGCAACCGGGATCTTCAATTCAGGAGCAGGCATCGGTGCGATTCTGGCGCCAGCATTGATCCCGTGGATTACTTTGAAGTTCGGTTGGCGTGCGGCATTCCTGGCCACGGGAATCGTTGGCGCGTTGTGGCTGGTGTGGTGGCTCGCGAAATATCACCGGCCCGAGGACCATCCGCAAGTCAGCGCTTCCGAACTGAAATCGCTCGGCGAAGAAACGGTCGAAGCGAACTCGCCGGTCCCATGGAAATCGCTTTTGGGACACCGCCAGACGTGGGGATTCGTTCTGGCTAAATTTCTGACTGACCCGATCTGGTGGTTTTATCTGTACTGGTTGCCAAAGTTTTTTGATTCGAAATATCATCTGGGACTCAGCCAGATCGGCATCCCCTTGATCGTTGTCTACAATATATCGATGGTGGGAAGCGTCGGAGGTGGGTGGCTGCCGTCTCTGTTTCGGAAACGCGGTTTGAGCATGCCAAAGTCACGATTGACCGCCATGCTGATCTGCGCTTCGTTGGTGCTTCCGATGTTCTTTGCCAGCCGGGCCTCCTCTGTGTGGTTCGTGGTCGGGCTGCTCAGCCTTGCGGCAGCGGCGCACCAGGGTTGGTCGGCGAATTTGTTCACCACCGTATCTGATATGTTTCCCAAAAGTGTTGTCGGAGGCGTAGTCGGTCTGGGCGGAATGGCGGGATCCGTGGGCGGAGTTTTATTTTCTTTAAGTACCGGATGGGTGCTACAGGTTACCCATAGCTATACGCCGCTCTTCGCAGCCGCGGCCTCAGCGTATCTCCTGGGGCTGTTACTGCTGCAATTGTGCGCACCTGGATTGCGGCCGATTACGATTGCCCCAGTGGCAAAGGTAAGTGGATGAGCATTCTTCTTGAAATCGGCGGCGAGAACACAGAACTTTCTTATGCTGATTTGCAGCTAGGACTAGTCGTTGCACTGGAAAAGTTGGGACGCCGTGAACGAGTGTTGGCTATCCCGCCAGATATGAGCCGGTTTCATTCGCGAGCCGGAGAATTGACACAGATTGCTTACGAGCACTATGGCGATCGGCTGCGCTGTGTATTACCGGCACTCGGCACGCATGCATGTATGTCGCCCGAGCAGATTGCCAGGATGTTCGGCGATGTCCCGCTACAGCTATTCCGAACACATGATTGGCGCAAAGACGCAGTCACTCTGGGCGAAGTTCCGTCCGAGTACATCCGTGAGCAATCCGAAGGAAAGCTGAACTATCCGTGGCCCGCGCAGGTGAACCGATTGGTAGTCGAAGGCGAATTCGATCTGATTCTATCCATCGGCCAGGTCGTCCCCCACGAAGTGATTGGCATGGCCAACTACAACAAGAACATTCTGGTGGGCACGGGGGGACCGGATGGAATCAATCGCAGCCATTATCTTGGGGCCGTGTATGGTATGGAACGAATCATGGGCCGTGCCGACAATCCGGTGCGCCGCGTACTGAATTTCGCCTCGAATCGCTTCTTGAATAATGTGCCGATCGTTTACGTGCTCACGGTTGTGGCTGCAAAAGAAGATGGCACTCTGGCCACACGTGGCCTGTTTATTGGCGATGACGAGGAATGCTTTCACAAAGCCTGCACGCTTAGTCTGAAATCTAATTTCGTTATGCTCGAGAAGCCGATTCACAAGGCAGTCGTGTATCTGAGCCCGGAGGAGTTTCGCAGCACCTGGTTGGGCAACAAGGCAATTTATCGCACCAGAATGGCTCTTGCAGATAATGCGGAACTGATCGTGCTCGCCCCGGGAGTGAAAGAATTTGGCGAGGATCCAAATATCGATCGCCTGATTCGCAAATATGGCTACTGGGGCACCGAGTCGAGCCTTGCCGCAGTCGCAAAAAATGAAGATCTTGCAAGCGATCTAAGCGCCGCTGCCCATCTCATTCACGGTTCGTCGGAAGGACGATTCAAAATCACCTATTGCCCGGGCGCACTGAGCCGCCAGGAAATCAAGAGCGTGGGATACGAATATAGTGACCTGAACGAAATGCGTAAGCGGTACGATCCCGGAAAACTGAAATACGGATTCAGCGTGGTCTATGGAGAAGAGATTTTCTTCGTGCCCAACCCAGGGCTGGGTTTATGGGCGCATCGGGGTCGTTTTGCCTGAATAGCACGCGGCAAGCGGCATGAAGTCGCCTCTGAAAAGGATCTTTTCAATTACTTCTACCGATTGTGTTTTCTTTATAGGCTTTCTGTAAAACGTAAAAAGCCTTCTTCTTTTGGCCGTCCGGCGAAATCAATCCTTTGCGATTGAAATAGTCCTGCATTCCCGGAAGCAGTCGCAGTGGTGAACGAAAATCCATCAACAACCACGGAGTCATTCCACGAAGCTGTGGGATTTGATTCAGCATCACCAGTTGGTGCTCATAAATGCTGGCTTGAAACTCTTCGGTCCAACGCGTTGTGGCGTCTCCATGATCTCCGGCCCTTACTTCGCCGCCGAATTCACTCATGATCACCGGTTTTTGAAAGCGAATGTCCCAGCGCATGTAATCCGCGTCGGGAGGCGTACGTTCGTACCAGCCAACATACTCATTGGTGCCGATCACGTCCAGAACGTTGCCGAGCGGGTCATCGACAATCTTGATGTCCCCCTCCCCGCGAACCAGCAGAGCGGCGGTGACCAGTCGAAATGGGTCCTGCTCGTGTGCATTCTGAACCAGTGTCGTCAAAAACTTGGTCCGCGCCGCTGTGCCGGGGGTCTCGTTCGCAACAGACCACAGAATGACAGAAGCCTTGTCGCGATCGCGCCGAATCATCTCGGACAATTGCGACTGCGCTTTTGTCAGGACCAGTGGATCATCAAAGTGACACGCCCAGTAAACTGGGATTTCCGACCACACCAGAATTCCCATTTTGTCGGCGAGTCTGGTCATGCGCTCGCTGTGCGGATAATGGGCCAGCCGAACAAAATCGCCCCCCAATTCGTGTACCCAGCCAAGAAGTGTTTCGGCATCTTTTTCGCTGTAAGCTCGGCCAGTCCGCAAAGGAGCTTCGGCATGAATGTTGATTCCCTTCAAGAAAATGGGCTGGCCGTTCAACAAGATCTCTGTGCCGCGAGCTTCAATGGTACGAAAACCGATTTCATCTTCCAGTTTGTCGTTGGCCGCTGATAAAGTGACGTGATACAACGTCGCGTGCTGTGGCGACCACAGTTGCAACTTTTCATCGTGGATCGCGAATTGTGCAATTCCGTCAGCTCCGCTTTTTGCAGTGGCAGAACTGGTATCCGTTCCTGAGCTGATGGTTAGTTTGATTTCCGTTCCAGCTGGGGCACCTTCTATATGCGCCCAGCCCTCTACTTCGTTCTTTGTGCCACGTTTCAGATGAACATCGAAGTCGTCAATGAACTTTTCGGCCACTTCGACAAGCGAAACTTCTCGCGTCAGTCCCCCATAATTCCACCAGTCCGTCTTCAACGTAGGTATGCCATCGGCAATGCGTGTATTGTCTACCGCGATGACCGCAAAATTATCTCCATCTTTCAGTGCTTCCGTGATTTCGCAATCGAAACTGGTGAAACCGCCTTCATGGTTGCAAATATGTTCTCCGTTGATCCACACATACGAACGATAATTTGCCGCTCCAATGTGAAGAAAAATGCGTTTGCCTGCCGGCTTGCGATAAGAGAAGTCCTTTTCGTACCAAAGCGGGCCCTCATAGAAAAATAGTGATTCCTTTTGCGTGTTCCAATCGCCCGGAACTTGCAGCGTGGGCGATTTTGCGAAGCTGTATTCGATCAGGCGATTCTTGTCCGTCGATTTTGCATTTTGCGCGAATCCATCGTTACGCACTTTCCTGTTGCCGTCGTAAAGCCCGTTGCCATAGGGATCGACGATGTAATGCCACGGGCCGTCGAGACTCACAGAATGGCGATGATCGGCGGCGGCCAGAACCGTGGTGGGGTGTGGCTGGGAAGACTCATCCGCACCATGGGCATCCATGTGAGCAAAAAGAGCAGCCAGGCAAATGGCAATTAGGAACGGGGCAATTAGCTTCGCGAAATACGTGCGGTACATACAAATAGCAGAAGTGAAACATTTTGAAACATGTGGCATGCGAGTCTCCTGGTTGCAAGCCGTGGGCAAGCTTGCCACAAAACTCACCGCAAGTACGAAGCGGCTCTGATCTTGAATCGTGTGAATCGTACTACGCTGGGAATTTTGAACGCAACAAAGCTAATTCGTCATTCCCTTCGATCCACGCACTCATGTCACTTCCGAAGCCACTGTGACAGGGAACATAGTGCGTGTCCCCAAACTGGTTCTATAATTTGGAGATAATGCGTAGACATATGCCGGGCAGGCTCCTCACTCTTTTTATTTTCGTCGTCATCACATTCCCTTTCGCTATCGCAAATTCCGGCGGCAGCTGGAACGGTATCGTCCGTGATGAAGCGGGCACACCGATGGTGGATACCACTATTAAGCTACATTCTGTTTCCGGTGGTGCCGAATACACGGCCAGGAGCATGGCCGGCGGCAAGTTCTCTTTTTCTGAAGTCGCGCCGGGAAATTATGAGCTAACGGTGGAAAAGGACCAAAAAATATGGAAACTCACAGACCGGGTAGTCTTTAAAGAAGGAACCGCCCTCACCGAGTCGCTTCTCCTTCCGCTTCAAAAACTTGAAATCCAGTTGATCTCCGCATTGGAAGAGCCCTCGGTAAAAGCCAGTGGCGGCGCTCAACTCTCTGGCGGAAAAGTTTCCAGCTTGCCGTTAAACGCGAGAGACTTCAGCAAACTTCTGCTTCTTGCGGCGGGCACAATGACCGACACCAACGGAGCGGCAAATTTCACGCAACAGTTCAGCGTGAACGGCCAACGCGGTACCGCAACGGTGTTTTCTACGGATGGAGCCGACACCACTGATCCAGAATTGGGTGGCGCAACATTTTCGAACTTCAACGTGGATGCGATCCAGGAAGTACAAGGCAGCGCCGGCGTGATGCCTGCGGAAATTGGGCACGGAGCGGCCAGTTACAGCAACGTGTTGACAAAGTCCGGCACAAACGAATTGCATGGCAGCGTCTTCGAGTTTGTGCGCAATGCTGCATTTGACGCGCGCAATTTCTTCGACCACGCCAATCCTGAGGATCCCCGGCGCATTCCCCCATTCAATCGCAACGAATTTGGCTTTACGCTCGGTGGACCCGTCGTGCTGCCCAAAATTTACGATGGCCGGAACAGAACCTACTTTTTCGGAGAGTACCAGGGTTTCAGGCAGGTTCTCGGCACTACGCAGGTCTTCGCCGTGCCCACCGCGGCCGAACGCCAGGGAATCGATACAACCACCTATCCGGGCGATACGCTGACCGTTCCCGTGGATCCCAAAATCGCGCAACTGATTGACCGTTATCCCCTGCCAAATCTGCCGGGTGGCTCTTTCGGTGATCGAACGTTTGCAGGTTCCTCAAAAGTGAAAACCAATACGGACCAGTTTTCCGTGCGCGTAGACCACCGCATCTCCGATAAAGCGGAGTTGCTGACACGTTTCAGCCTGAACCAGGTTACTGGGCCGGTCACAAATCCGGACCAGACCGCCATCGATCCCACGTTTGGCGTGCAGTTCTTCGACCACCAGCGAAACGCCACGGTGCGTTACACCAGAACGGTCAGCACAAATTTCTCGTTCGACCTGGCCTTTGGCTACATTCGCAGCACACCATTTTTTCCTGCTGAAAATCATAGCGATCCCGCGCTGGCCTTTGCGGATGGCCTCTACCAGACATTCAATTCCGCCGGCGGTTCTATCACCGGCTCCTATAGCAACCTCTACCAGATACGAGCGAATGCAAACTATGTGCACGGAGCCCACACCTTCAGGTGGGGTTTCGAATCGCGCTCGAACAAGGACGCGACCATCTTCGGCATCAATACCAATGGCCTCTACAGTTTTGGAGGCGGCAAAACTTATTCGCCCGTCGTCATCACTTCCGCCAGCGGCACGCACAACATCGCCGTTGGCGATCCGCTGCCAGATGCTTTGACAAGCTTGCTCACCGCATCACCCTACGCGTACAACGTGACCGGAGCGGCAAGTGTCACTCCCACTGGCGATAAGTTCGACGAAGCCGCCGTTCGCCGCGAAGCCTTCAACTTTTATTTTCAGGATAGCTGGAAGGTTACGCCCCGGTTCACACTGAACTACGGTTTACGCTACGAAGTGAACAGCCGCATTCATGAAGCTCAGCATCGTACATCTTCGGCCCAGTTTTATGGCCCGGACGGTAAGCCCGCGCCTTATTGGGATCACTCCGCGTCGCAGAGATTTATCTACAATCCCCAACCGCCCTACAACCAGGACTGGAACGGCTGGGGACCCCGTGTCACCCTCGACTATGGCCTGACAAACAAGACCAGCTTGCATGTGGGCGGCGCTATTACCACGCTTCTTCCCAATCTATGGCAAGACAATTTCCTCACCGGCGGTCTGCCCCTGGCCACCGGACTTTACGCTTACGCTCTGCAGGACACTCCCCTGCCGTTCAGTCCCAACGTTGTGCCCGTGAATCTCCCAGATCCTTACTCCACCACTGGACAGCTGCTTTTTCCTAACGGGGATGCCTCGCACGTGACGTCGAACACGCAAGTTGATCTGGTCCGATACCAGAACGACCTGACCGCTCTCACTCCTGGACATCAGTTGCAACTACTGTCGGTAGCGGGTATCGCAAAAAACTTTGGCAATGGCTATATCGGCAGCTGGACGGCTGGCATTGATCACGATTTTAAGGATTTCCGTTTCAGCCTTGCGTACGTTGCCACCGAAGGTATTCACCTTACTGCAGGGTACTCCCCCAATAGCTATGGGGGCGCAGAACCGGCCTTCGCGCCCTTCACCGAATTTGACTCTCAGGGGCGTGCGATCGGCGGCCTCGGTCCTGAAAGCATCATTACCTCCAGTGCACACTCTTCTTACAATTCGTTGCAGGCGAGCGTGACGAAAAATTCTCCGCGCGCCGGGTTGGGACTCCAAGCCAGCTATACATATGGGAAGTCGCTGGACGATACCAGCACCGTGCTGGGCGGCTCGTTTGGCGCCAGTGGCACCGTATTGCAAACTGCACCACAGAATCCATGGAACCAGTCAGCGGAGAAGGGACCTTCGACCTTCGACGTGAAGCACGTCTTCGCAGTGAGCGTTATCCAGCTGCTGCCTTTTGATCGCATTGATTTTCTGGAACCCATAAGCAAAATCGTTACTTCCGGCTGGCAATTCCTGAACATTACGACGGTGACCAGTGGGTCTCCCTTCAGCGTTTATTCAGGGATTCAGCAAACCGGCGCGGGTTCCGGAGGTGCGGATCGGCCAGACCTTGTTTCGATGCCTTCATTTTCCACTGGTCGCACCATTCGCGAAGACTATTTTGGGCTTGGCGATGCCAACAATACATTTTTCAATATTCCCATCAATGTTCCAGGCGGCACGGGCCCGTATTCCGGGGTGTTTGGTACATTAGGTCGCAATACCTTTCGCGGGCCAGGCTACCTCAATTTCGATATCGCCATGATCAAAGACACGCCCTTCGGTCATCGCGGTAACGGAGAGCTGGGCACTTTGGAATTCCGCGCGGAGTTTTTCAATATATTTAACAAAGTGAATTTCGGTTTACCGTCCAACGTAGTTAGCGGAACCGGATTCGGGAAGATCAGCAAGACGGCCGGCACATCGCGGCAAATTCAGTTTTCGCTGAAGCTGATTTTCTGACGGAAAACTTTTCAGATGGTATCGAACAGCGCCATAAATCCAAAATCCATGTGCAGTTGTTGATGGCAATGGAATAGCGTCAAGCCTGGATTATCCGCGGTGAAATCGACTTCCACCTCCTGGTATCCGCCCACCATCACGACATCTTTGATCACGCCGGCCGTCGATCTGCCTCCAATTGTGGCCAATTCAAAACTGTGACGATGCAAATGGATCGGATGGATATCGTCGCTGGCATTTCTCATTCCTAAGCGGTAGCGGCGGCCTTCACGAAGATGAAACATTGCCGAGTGATTCTCCATAGGGAACGCTACGCCGTTAATCGTCCACTGATTGAAACCACCCTCTGCTGCATTGTTTTTGGCGAAAGTCATATCGATGCGCTCGTCAAAGGAAGTTGTAGCGGCCCCTGTTTTTCCGAACCGCGCATAATTCCAGTGATACGGCTTTGGCGTCACCCACTCCGCTTTGCCTCGATGGTGTGCGTATTCGATCACGATGCCCATTCCGTGCGCGCGATCATCATCAGCAAGGTCTCCCATCAACCAAACGCCGGGATGCTTCATCTCCACGATCGCCGAAACGCGTTCTGCTGTACCTAACCAGAGCACCGGGACTTCCACGGGCGAAGGAATTGGATTCCCGTCGAGCGCAACCACCCTGAAGATGTGACCCGGCAATGCCAGGCTGCGAATTTCCGTCGCGCTTCCGTTCAGCACGTGAAACAGCACGCGTTCGCCTGTCTTTACGCGGACTGGTTCGCCATGGCCCAGCATGCGGCCATTGATCGTGAAATATTGATAGCCAACTTCGTAGCCGTGCGCCGCACCTTTCGCCATGGACGCTTTCATCGCGGATTCGCCTGTGGCCTCCAATTCCTTCACACGGGTTACTGGCGCAAGAAAATCCATGGCCATGTCCCCACCACGACTCAGCGAAGGTTCAAACTCTTTCAGCACCAGGAACACTTCCCGGTCATAACTGCCCGGCTCGTGCTTCGGTTCGATGTAAACAGGGCCGACCTGACCGCTGTATTGACCGGCATGAAGGTCGGCGCCGGCACGATTGTGCGTGTGATAAAAGCGAAAACCCGAAGGCCGCGGTGTAAATACAATGCGGCGCATTCCCCGTGCAGGAATATACGGTGTGCCTTCCTCCGCAGATCCATCCACATCCACCGGTACGAATTGTCCGTGCCAATGCAATTGTTCAGGAGTGTCGGTGTCATTGTGAACCTCCACGATAACTTGCTGGCCCTCTTTGAATCGCAGTAAAGGACCGGGAAATTGCCCATTGTAGGTAATAGTCGAAACGATATGCTTCGGCGCGATTTCCACGGGGGTAGCGGCGATGCGCAGCGTGTAGTCCGCAGCCTGCTCCGGAAAAGCATTGGGCGTCCTATCGTGAGGCTGCCAAATAGAAGCGTTGGCAGCCGAAGGAATTAAGCTGGTACCGGCCAACGCTCCTGTTAATTTTAAAAAATCGCGTCTCGATGTGATCGTAGGATTCAACGGAATCGCTCCTTGGAATTCAGCGGAGGTTCTCCATTGTGGAATGTGTCTAGGAAGAGCGCAAGGCAACTATGCAGCTGCGAAAACAGGTTACTGAATATCGCATCGGCGAAGCACAATCAGAACTGACCCCAGCCAGAAGGTCAGCATCGCCCCCCATCACCCCGAAATAGCAAATCAGCAGATCGCGGGAAGCTCGGCGAGGCTGCGGAAATTGATCGGAGGCATATCTCGTACCATGGGTAGACTCCAGATCCTCTAGCACGAATTCCCGCCAGTGATGGCAAGACGGCAATGCCTAGCCGATACAGTTGGCTGCTCGACTACAACGCTGCACGTGGGATTGCTTCCAATGACCCAAGAAGCGGAGGGAGTTGGGTTGAGAGGGCGCCATGGTCTTGCGAAACGAAGAGGGTGCATCCTATCACAGGTGTGCTGCCGGATTAAAAATGGGTGGACTTTGGCCAGTCCGCCTAATAGTCCGCCGGATATACCCGATTCCCCATGTGACAGAGGCGATTCGCAAAAGCACTGTTCCTTTCTGGCATAGTACCTAAATCAGAAATTCTTTAGTTCTTTTCGCCCGGCTATACTGGCGTTCCCCCTTCTAATCATCCATAAACCGCGTCGCCCTCTCCTTCGCTCGGCAGAAAAAATGAGAAATGCAGATCGGCGGCTGTCGCGGCGATACAGTGTGAAAATTCCGATACGCTTCCGCGGATTGGGGGAAATTGGCGAGAGCGACGAATACACAGGGGAAACTACCAATATTTCTCGAACTGGGCTTTTCTTCAGCACAAGGTTCCGCTGTTGCTGGGAACCAGCCTCGAGCTGGCTCTTCGGATTCCTCGAGAACTTTCCGGAGCCGCCAAATCGGTGGTCCACTGCACCGGGTGGATTGTGCGGCCGGAGTTTCTTGAGAATGGTTCGGTTGGATACGGCACGCGGATCGATCTACGACAATCGGCTGGAGCAGCGGTCGTTGCCAAGGAAGTGGTTGAAGCTGTCGGTGCAGGGAGCGGCAGATAGCGCGATACTGGGTTTCACAGAAAAGTACACAAACGCACAAAGGCCCCGCACTCAATCGAAAGTGTGGGGCCTTTATGTTTTGAAACCCTTGCTAGGCTCTCATGATCTAGCTTTACTCTTCCGAGAACTAGAACTTGTTCCAGAGGAACTGGTTGTAGACCTCGTGGTGGTACTGCACTTCGGCAGACTTCACAAACGTGCCAAGCGCGCGTGCGCAGCGATCCGCAGAGGCTTGCTTCAGGTCCGCATAGCGAGCCTTCACGTCCGCGCCCATTAGTTTCGTAGTCCAATCCGCCTTCTGGAAATTTTCCAGCGCGGTGTAAATGTTGTCGGGCAGGTACCGCTCGGCTTGGCGAAGATTTTTTAACTTCGCCGTTTCGCCGTCGATGCCCGTCTTGAAGATGGAGTAAAGCACCAGGTACGGATTCGCGTCTGGGGCCACAGAGCGCACTTCCACGCGCATGCTCTTCTCGTTGCCAATCGGAATACGAATCATGGATCCGCGATCGACGGCCGAAGCCTTGATCTGATTTGGCGCTTCAAAGTGCGGGTCAAGGCGGCGATACGCATTTACGCTGGGGTTCAGTAGCAAGCAGATGTCGTTGCCGTGCGTCAGGATGCGATCGACGAACGACCACCCGGCCTTGCTCAACTTCTCTTCGCCCTTCGGATCCCAGAACAGGTTCTTCCCGTCTTTGCTGATCGAAACGTTGGTGTGCATCCCGCTGCCGTTCACGCCCACTACCGGCTTTGGCAAGAATGAAGCCGTGAAGCCCAGCTTGTTCGCCACTTGCCGGCAGATCAGCTTGTAAAGCTGGATCTGGTCTGCCGCGGCCACCACTTCGCCATAGCTGTAGTTGATTTCAAATTGCGACGGCGCCACTTCCGGGTGGTCCTTTTCGTTCTGAAAACCCATCGCGCGCTGTACTTCCGCTGTCGTGTCAATGAAAGTACGCAACGGATCGCCAGGCAGCGAGTGGTAGTATCCGCCCGTGTTTACATAATCGAACTTCCCGGTTTCGTGATAACGCCGCTCCGCGTCCGGCCCCTCGAAGAGAAACCCTTCGATCTCGTTAGCTGCGTTCAGGGTGTAGCTTTCTTTTTTGAACAATCCATCGGCATAGCCCTTAAGTACGCCCCGGATGTCTGCGCTATAAGGTGAACCGTCCTTGTCGATTACTTCTCCAAAAACCAAAACCTTGCCGCTTCCAAAAATGTCTGCCGGTCCCCAGTAAAAGGAACCCCAATCCATCCCCAAACGTAGGTCGCTTTCGCGCTGCGCCGTGAAGCCGCGAATCGAAGAGCCGTCAAACGTCAGGTTATCCCAACTCTTTACGAGAAATTTCTTGTCGTAATCGAGCATGTGAAGTCGGCCTTCCAAATCGCTGAAAAGCACGGTCACGGCCTTGATTCTTTTTTCGTCGGTGAGGTACTTGATTCGCCTTTCTTGAAGTTTGTGGATCGGCGTGCGGTTCCTTCGTTGTTCCTTTGCTTCCAGATTCAACTCTTCCAGCTCGTCATACGTCAACGCTAGAAAATTACGCAGTTCTGTCGACATGGATCTCCTTGCGATGAAATTAGTGTTTTTCGTCTCGCACCGGCCATAGCTGGCCTGTCGTCTGTAACTTATCCCGTGGGTCTTCCGAGCGTCAATGCCAAACAGCCTTTTTTAACCGATGAAAAACAAATAGCGAGGATTGAAAAAGTAAATGTGCGGAGAACGCAGGTGAATAGGATCGCAAAAAACAGCTCTGGCTTTGCACAGAAACCATAAGAATCGTGTTTCGATTTGGACCTCTGTTTCGGTGCGGATGCAGAATTGGTTTGCCGGCATTGCGCTAAACCTTTCATTTGCAGTCATTTCCCGCCCGACTCACTTGGTCATCTATCTGCTACTAAGCCTCCCACATACGATGGAAGGCTTGCGGAACGCCCCGGTCGGTTAGTTCAACCGGGCCTGGTTCCTGAGCCGGCTTCTCCCCAAAAGTATTACCTCGAATTGGCCCGCCAGAATCCCCTCGGGCGCTGAGAGTCTCCCCAGTAGACACTCAGCGCCCTTTCTTTTTTGAGAACAGACTCCGCTACCTACAAGGATCTCACCTGCGCCTTTTCAACTCTTTTCTTATTGCCGGTGGTCTCGGTGCCATCTATGAAAATCCCAGTCATGCTTTCTGCTTGTGCAGGGCCGGCACTTCAGACTCATCGACTCCTAAAAGCCCGGCGGACGCTCGTCGGTCGCATTGAAAATGCCCTCGAGGGCCATGCCTGCGCGGACTATAGTTCCTTCTTCGAACAGCTTTCCAATCAGCGTGACACCGTGCGGCACCCGCCGAGGTGGAGAAAATTTTGGCAAGGGACGGTCGGGATCGGGAGCCCAGTCCGTTCGCGCCTCAGAAACTTCCACGAAGCCGGCTCGCAGTGTCAGCGAAGGGTGTCCGGTGAAGTTGGTGATGGTCAGCATCTCGTCGCGCAAAGACGGCACCAGCAGCAGATCGACTTCCGAGAATACTCGTGCCATCTCTTCGGCGATTTTGCGGCGCAGACGATCGGCTTGAACGAAGTCCACCGCCGATAAAAATCTTGCCTGACGGAAAAGATTTGGCCATGCATCGTGCGTTTGAACCTTCAGCTGATCTACTCCATGCGAAAGCGTAAGTTCTTCAAATGCCGCCGCACCTTCTGCAAACAGAATCAGGTTGAGCGAATCATACGGCCAGTCAGGAATAGAAACCTCGACAGGTGTCATGCCAGATCTTTTCACCGCTTCCAGCGCGGCGCGGTCCACCGGAGTAGCGGGATTCTGGTTCATCCATTTTGGGAAATAGCCAACGCGCAACCCGGCGACGGAAGCAGTCGCGTCGAATTCGAGTTTGCTCGGCACACTGGAAGGATCCCCTTCGTCCGGGCCGGTAATCGCTCGCAGCACATGGATCGAGTCCTCCACGGAACGCGTCATCGGTCCAAGCTTGTCCAGTGACCAGCACAACGTCATCGCACCCGTCCGCGGCACCCGTCCAAAGGTTGGTCGCAGCCCGGTAATGCCGCAACGCATGCTGGGGCTGACAATACTACCGCCCGTTTCGCTGCCGATAGCGAATCCCACCAGTCCGGCCGCAGTAGCGGCACCCGGGCCCGCACTGGAACCAGATGATCCTTCTTCCAGCAGCCACGGATTCATCGTCTGTCCGCCAAACCAGATGTCGTTCAGCGCCAGTGCACCCAGACTGAGTTTCGCAACAAGCACCGCGCCCGCTTCGTGAAGTCGGCGAACCACTGTGGCATCTGCTGCTGGCACGCGATTTCGAAATGGCTCAGCGCCATAGGTAGTAGGAATCCCCGCGGTGTCGAGAAGATCTTTACCGCCCCAGGGAATACCGTGGAGCGCGCCGCGATATTTCCCTGCAGCAATTTCCGCATCCGCCTGTTTTGCTTGCGCCAGTGCCAGTTCACGCGTCAGAGTGATGACGCAGTGCAGCTTGGAATCGAAGTGCTGCAGTCGATCAAGATAGATCCGGGTGAGCCGTTCAGAACTGAGCTGGCGTTTCTGTATCCACTGCGATAAGTGCATAACCGGCGCAAACGCAATGTCTTCGTCGCGGGCGGGCAACGGGCCAGCATCCATCTTGCTCGGAACAAATTGATTGCGTTGCGGACCTGCAACTTGCCCCGGCAGAACAGGATTCCAGCGCGAATACGGCGCCAACGTCGGCGGCAAAGACACCCTACGCGGGCCAGTGCGTCGCTCGTAAATGGGTGCCATGTCGCTTGCCCAAGTTCGTGCCGCCAATTCTCTTTCCGCCGCGGTGTATTCCACCTGCACGAGTTTTTCTGCTTCCCCAAATGTTCCAGGTGAAACGGCTGGCCCCACCGGCGCTGCCGTTCCGAACGCAGGTGGTGCTCCGGGAGTCTGCTCTGTGGAATTTTGTGCATGGGCGGTAGGCACCGCCGCAGCGGCCAACACACTCAGCGTGGCTTCCGTCAAGAATTCTCTTCGAGATTTTGGCACATTGCCTCCCAACGATCCGCACGACATTCTAATGGTTTGTGGGAGATGAGATGCGTGCAAAACACGAAGGAGTACACTGGATGTCCGACTACTCCAGGGCTGTGTTAATATTTAGAGGTCAGTCGCGAACGCGCCGACTGTCGTAACGTGGAACTTCGGGCTCTGTGCAACGAGGTCCCGCGAACCCCGCCAGGCCCGGAAGGGAGCAACGGTACCGGGTAAGCCAAGTGTGCCGCGGAGTCTCCGAAGTTCCTCGTTTTTTAGTGACTGATCAGTGCTGCTCCGCCTCCGTACTTCGCCCTTTCTCGGATTCCTGGCCCCGATATTTCTTCAATTTCCTGTCTTCCTCAAGTTTGTAGCGGCCGCCTTCTGAGGCGTGCATTGACGCGGCCATGCAATGCGATCTTCGCGCAAGGATGTTTTGACTTTTCCGTTCCACCCGCCGAAAATGCATGGCAGCTATGACCTATCAAGTGATTGCGCGAAAGTGGCGCCCGCAAACTTTTTCTGACCTCGTTGGACAACAGCACGTAACCGATACGCTCGCGAATGCTATCCGCAAGAACCGCGTAGCGCACTCCTATATTTTTTCCGGAGGCCGAGGCGTCGGGAAAACAACCGCCGCGCGCATTCTGGCCAAAGCCTTGAATTGTGTAAAAGGCCCAACTTCGGAACCTTGCGGCGACTGCGATGCCTGCAAAGAGATTGCCGCGGGGAGTTCCCTCGATGTGATTGAAATCGACGCTGCCTCCAATCGCGGCATCGACCAGATTCGCGAACTTCGAGACATGGTGCGTTATGCCCCAGCTGCCGCGCGAACAAAGGTTGTCATTCTCGACGAAGCGCATATGCTCACCGGCGAAGCCTCCAACGCGCTTCTGAAAACTCTCGAAGAGCCTCCCGAACGCGTCATCTTCGTGATGGCCACTACTGAGCCGGAAAACCTCGTCGACACCATTCGCTCGCGCTCTCAGCATTTTCATTTCCGCGCGCTTACCTTCAACGAAATCACTGGCCGCCTCAAGTATATTGCCGAAAAAGAAAATCTTCAGATTGAAGACGGCGCTCTCTCCGTGATTGCTCGCATGGCCGAAGGCAGCATGCGCGACGCCCTCTCCTTGCTGGAACAAGCCCGCGCATATTGTGGCGACGACATCAGAGACAACGCCGTGCGCGAACTACTTGGTGTAGTGCCGGAGGATGCGCTCCAGGAATTAGTGGAAGCGATCGTGGAGCAGTCCGCGGAGCGCGCTCTTGGTCTCGTTCATCGTTTCCAGAAAGAAGGTCGCAATCTCCAGCACTTCTGTCGTGAAGCCATCCGCCACATGCGCAATTTGCTGATTGCTCGCGTCTGTGGGGCGGACTCCGATCTCATTGCCGCCACCGCAGAGCAACGCCCGAGACTGGCAAAAGCAGCCGCACTCTTCAGCGAAGAAGATCTCACCAGATACTTTCAAATCTTGTTGCACACCGACGATGACCTGCGCAGAAAGCCCGATCCTCGGGTTCACCTCGAGATGGGTCTTCTCCGCTTGGTCAATGCCGCTCGTCTTGCCCCGCTGGAAGAACTGCTCGCGGAATCGCGTGGCGGAGTGAAGGGTGGAGCAGGTGGAGGCGCCAGCGGCAGCAACGCAAGAGCTTCATCCCCTGCACCAATCCCAACTCGCACGGCTTCAGCCTCTGCAAGATCGAGTTTGCCCTCTGGTTCCACGGCAAGCGCAGAACAGAGAACTCCCGAGGCTGCAAAAGCCGCTACCTACTTCAATGATGTGATCAGTCGTACAATTGTCGAGACTCCTTCTTATTCATTACCGGCAATTCCTAGTGAGGAAACGCGCGTTGCGCCAGCCGTCAATTCATTTTCGGTCGCAAGCAGCGGGGGAAGTTCCGCGGCAGTCGCGCCAGCGTTAAGTCCCGCGTCCATTCCGCCCGCACCCCCGCCAGAATCCAAAAAAGAGATCGCGGCGGAAGGAATCGATCAGACGCAGATTACCGAAATCAAATACGCAATCCAGTCTCAACAAAAATTCGTTGGCGAATTGTTGGAACATGCCACGCGCTGGGAACTGGAAGGCGCGGAATTGCGTATCTGTTTCCCTTCCGACAAAAGCACCTTTGCTGGTTTGATTGAAGGGCGCGAAACATTAGAGAAGGTCCGTAATGCCGCCGGCAAGGTACTAGGGCGCGCGGTACGCGTATGTGCTAGACTCGATTCAAGTGCGGTGAGCGGTGGAAATTCATCGAACAGCGCATCCAGCGCACAAGAAATGCGCGCGAAGTTCGAGAAAGATCCCGTGGTGAAATCCATGTTGCAACGCTTCGGGGGCAGAATTTCCGAAGTGAAGCGGCAAGAGGAGTAAGGGTCGCACTGAAAGGTGGGGCTAATCATGAACATGGAAGTCAACGCACTCCAACAAATGCTCTCTCGCTTGCGGCAGGTGCAGGAAGATCTGCAGCAGCAGGTGAACTCTGTTGCCGTCGAAGCATCGGCTGGTGGCGGAATGGTGACCGTGAAAATGAACGGTCAAAAGCAGGTGGTGGACGTTCGCATTGAGAAAGACGTGTTCGCGGGAAAAGACCAGGAAATGTTACAGGACTTGATACGCGCCGCCGTGAACGAAGCGGGACGCCGTGTCGATGAAGAACTGGCCACACAGATGAAAAGCCTGGCCGGAGGCTTGCCCGGTATGGCCGGAGTGAAAATCCCCGGTTTGTTTTAGTTTGTAACCCTCCCCATCGAAAGCCGTAATTCCCCCAAAAACAGTTTTTTACTGCACTCCTCCGCAAGGATGTCGTAAAGTTATGTCAATTGGACAGGCACCCAGTGGCCGAGTAACCCGCGGTATCGGTTATGGTTGCTCCAGGCCTGCTAGGGATCGACGGAGTTTTTCGGCATGCGAGAGTTGACGCAAGGTATTTTGCCTGGGCAGCAAAGTGAAGAGTGGATCTGCCAGGTGGTGGCAGCCTCTCCGATCGCCATGCTTGTGTCCCGCGGCCCAAAAGAAGATGTGGTTATTCTCAACGACAAGTTTGTTCGCTTATTCGGTTACACCTTTGACGACGTGCCCGATGTCGAGCATTGGTGGCCTCTAGCCTATCCCGACGAAAAATACCGCGAAGAAGTAAAGGCCGCCTGGATGTTGCGCATTGAAAAAGCGCTGCGCGGTTACAAAGATATCGAGCCAATGTCCGCGAGCGTGCACTGCAAAGACGGTTTGAACCGCGTCATCGAGTTTCATCTTTCCATGGTCGGGGATGCTTATTTGGTCAGTTGCGTTGACCTGACCCCGCGCAAGGATTCGGATGAGGCTTTGCGTGCCAGTGAGGCGCGCTTTCGTCTTGCTGCCGCTGCGGGCCGCATGTATGCCTATGAATGGGACGTTGCCACAAACATCGTGATCCGCTCGGCGGAATCCGCAAATATTTTGGGGACTCCTGTGGTACTGCGAGCCCCGCTTCCGGACATCATCGTACATATTCAGGAAGAGGATCGCCCGCGAATCACCGCGGTGATTAACTCTCTTACTCCGGATCGCCCCACAGGGCGCGTAAGTTATCGCGCACGCCGTACCGATGGAACCGATGTATGGTTGGAGCAGAGTTTCCGTGGAAGTTTCGATTCACAGGGCGAACTTACCGGATTGATCGGAATGGTCGCGGATGTGACCGAACGAATCGAAGCGGAACAGTCACTGAAGGCGCTGGGCGGCCGCCTACTGGAGGCCCAGGAGCAGGAACGTCGCCGCATCGCACGTGATCTGCATGATGATATCAATCAACGCCTGGCCATCTTGAATATCGAACTCCAGGGCTTGGCCGACTATCCTCCTGATTCCAGCGAAGAAGTGCGCAAGAAGGCCGAAGCGCTCTGTACAAAAGCATCAGAGATCTCCACTGAACTCTCCGCCATCACTCACGAGCTACATTCACCAAAACTCGAATTGCTTGGAATCGTTCCCGCAATGTACGGATTCTGCGAGGAATTCCGCAAACATCAAAACGTCTTTGTCGACTTGCGGGCCGACGATGTTCCTCCGGATCTGCCCCGTGATATCTCTCTGTGCTTATTTAGGATCTTTCAGGAAGCTGTACGGAATGCTGCAAAGCACAGTGGTGAATCGGAATTTGAGGCGGAACTTTATGGCACCGCTGGAGAAATCCATCTAAAGATCCGCGATCACGGTGCCGGCTTTAACTTGGAATCGGCAATAAGCGGCCGCGGCCTGGGGCTAATCAGCATGCGTGAACGCGTAAGCCTTCTACAGGGCGCGATTCTGATCGATTCACGGCCGAAACGAGGCACCCTCATCCACGTGCGTATTCCTCTTAGCGCGCAAGCGCAGCCTTGAAACGTTTCGCCACGTGCATCGCCTGAACATGGCTGCGCAATTTCTCCAGACCTGCCTCCACCGTTAATCCGTACTTTGTGCGAAGTTGCTCTGGCTTGCCGTGCTCGATGAACTGATCTGGCCATCCGATTCTCTCTACCGGCGTGTGAATGCCCAGATCGCTTAGTGTTTCCAGCACTGCGCTGCCAAATCCGCCCATCAAAACGTGGTCTTCCAACGTCAGTATCACATTGACGCTACGAGCAAAGAATTCCAGCGTCTGCACATCCAGGGGCTTTGTGAACCGCGCATTAATCACGGCCGCAGGTACGCCGTCTTTAGATAGCTCGGCTGCAATTTCCTCGGCAACCGACATCATCGCCCCCAGCGCGAATATCGCGACCACGTCATTGTCCGAATGTTGCAGAATTTCTGCCTTCCCAATCGGAATCGTCCTTGGAACAGGCTTGCAAGCTACTCCACGCCCCACTCCTCTCGGATAGCGCACTGCCACCGGACCATCATGCAACACCGCGGTATACAGCATATCCGCGAGCTCGTCTTCGTCCTTCGGCACCATGTGCACGATGTTTGGAATGCCGCGTAGATAACTGATATCGAATAGCCCGTGATGTGTAGGCCCGTCGTCGCCAGAGAGGCTGCCGCGATCCATGCAGAACACCACAGGCAGGTTTTGCAGGCACACGTCGTGAACGACCGGATCGAACGCGCGTTGCAGGAACGTGGAATAGATCGCCACTACGGGCTTATAGCCTTGCGTCGCCAGTCCGGCCGCAAAAATCACCGCGTGCTCTTCTGCGATACCCACATCAAAGTATTTGTCTGGATGTTTCGCCTGGAAACGGTCTAGCGCAGTGCCATTCGGCATCGCGGCGGTGATTGCAACGATCTTATCGTTCTGATTCGCCAGCTTGCTCAGCGTGTCGGCAAAAACTTCGGAGTAGGTAGGCTGCCCGGCAGGCTTTGTTTCGCCAGTTTCCGGGTTGTAAGGGCCCAGTCCATGAAATTTTTTCTGCTTCTGCATCGCTGGCTCAAAGCCTTTGCCCTTAGTTGTCAGCACATGCAACAGCACCGGCCGCTCCTGCCGCTTGGCGATCTCCAGCATGTCGATCAACGTTCCGATGTCGTGGCCATCCGTTGGCCCGTAATATTTCAGGCCAAGCTCTTCGAAGATCAGGCTGGGCCACAAAAAGCCCTTCGCCGCTTCTTCTGCCTTTTGCGCCATGCGGAACGCACGCCGCCCGCCAATCATCTTCACGAACTTGCCTGCGCGTGAATGCAGCGCATCGAAATTCGGATTCGCCACGATGCGATTGAAATACGCCGCTATAGCCCCCACATTTTTGTCGATCGACCACTCGTTGTCGTTCAGTATCACGATTAATTTGCTTGTGCGATGCGCAATGTTGTTCAGCGCTTCAAACGTGATTCCGCATGTGAACGCGGCGTCGCCCGCCAGCGCCACAACATGGTTCTTTCCCCTCTGCTTGTCTCGCGCCACCGCCATTCCCAACGCAGCGGAAAGCGCCGTGCCCGCATGGCCTGCACCGTATGCATCGTGTTCGCTCTCCGTGCGCAGCATGAATCCGTTCAGACCGCCAGGTGAGCGGATCGTGCAAAAACGATCGCGCCGCCCGGTCAATAGCTTGTGCACGTAAGCCTGGTGGCTCACGTCGAATACGAAATGATCCTCGGGGGTATTGAAAACGTAGTGCATCGCCAGCGTCAGTTCGACAACACCCAGGTTGGGCCCGAGGTGTCCGCCTGTCTTCGCCAGCACCATGATCAATTCTTCGCGGATTTCGCCAGCAAGTTGCTGCAACTGGGAAATGCTTAATTTCTTTACATCTGCAGGGGAGCGGATTCCATCAAGTAGGGCGGTCATAGTCGCAAGCAAGTGTTTCCTTATCCGCTTAGATGACCCCAATTTCAAAAAGGATATCTGTGCTGTTTCCCGTAACAGATCTGATTTTTCCAGATGTGTTCTGGACCCCACAATTGAAACCTTCGACGCTGCTGAAATGTTCGTCAGTTTGCGCGGAACTATCTCGGTATGCTACACAAGTGTCATGCCTGATTTTGCCGCTCCTGTCGAACGACTCATCGATGAATTGAAGCATCTGCCCGGAATCGGCCAGAAGACTGCACAACGCCTGGCATTTCACATCCTGCGCGCTGCGCCTGAAGACGCTCTTGCTCTCGCCGAAGCCATTCGCGACGCCAAGGAAAAGATCCGCACTTGCTCTACCTGCCACAACATCACCGACACCGATCCGTGCCTCTACTGTGTCGGACCGAACCGCAACAAGCGCATCATCTGCGTCGTCGAAGAGCCACACAACATCATGGCCGTTGAAAAAACGCGCACTTACGACGGCATGTACCACGTCATGGGCGGTTCGCTTTCTCCTCTCCAAGGCCGCGGCCCCGATCAGCTCAACATTAAGTCCCTGATCGAACGCCTGAAGGGCGGCTCAGTAGAAGAGATCATCATCGCCACCAATCCCACCGCCGAAGGCGAAGCCACCGCCGTGTATCTTTCGAAATTGTTGAAGCCGCTTGGCGTTCGCGTTACCCGCATCGGCGTAGGCATTCCCGTCGGCGCTGATCTCGAATACGCCGACGAAGTCACCATGCTGAAAGCTATGGAAGGTCGCCGCGATTTGTAAGAAATTGACCGGACTTTTTACGCTGCAAATAAAAACTCCGCCAATGGACGCTTCCATCGTGACCATTCGCACACAAAGCAATTCTCTTCCGATTAATTTGCAAAGTACTGAAATCACCAGCCAAATACTGGTCGAAACTAGTGGTACTAGGAGCCTAGGAAGTACAGGATGTTTCTACCTCTAGGCAAGCAGAAGATTTCAGGATACAGTTTGGTTCCCGCGGTGGATTGTCCCCACCATTTGGTTCATGGAGAACCACAGTAGGAGGTGCGTTATGCCCGGGTTGGCGCACTACATGGCGCAGTATGACCATGAACACAAGTCGATTTGGAACAAGCTGCTCCACGCAATTGGCATCCCCCTGATTTTCGTGGGACTTGTTCTCTTGGTGCTTCTGCACTGGCGCTGGGGCCTGGCTAGTTTTGTTGGCGGATGGGTCCTGCTGCTGGTTGGCCACCGAATTGAAGGCAACAATCCCGCATTCTTTCAAGGCCCTATCTATCTTTTGGTTGGGCCGATCTGGATTCTGAAGGAATTGTGGACTTCGGTGACCGGCGCCACGCTATCTGGCACTGCCGAGAGCGTGCCCGAGAAGAAATCAGATTTGACGAAATAACTGAACGGATTCGCTCCAGGAACAGGCCCCACTGACGATGCCGAATGACGACCGAGGCCCCGATATTGTCGATGAATCGAGCGCGCACATGACGGAAAGCGCATTGAATGCCAGCACGGAGTTGCGAAAGCGGCGCAGCACCAGAATTGTGCAAGCCGTCCCGCTCAATGTGACCGGTGTGGATGCCCTCGGCCGTCCATTCACAGAACGCACCTCCACGCTGATCATCAATTGCCACGGCTGCCGCTACCAATCCAAGCACTACGTACTGAAAAACATGTGGGTGAATCTGGAAGTGCCATCACCGCAGCCCGGACAAGCGCCGCGTCGCGTCCGCGGCAAGGTCTCCTGGATTCAACGCCCTCGCACGGTTCGCCAACTCTTCCAGGTAGCACTTGAGCTGGAAACTGCAGGCAACGCCTGGGGCATCGCGTTTCCTCCCGAAGATTGGTTCACTTTTCCCGACGAGCATGGAGTGCCTGCAACCGGCGGCGTTCCCCCAGAGCTGCCTCCCGGAGTTGCGCCTCCCTTGGCTGGCGAAACCATGTTCACCCACGTCGACGCTTCAGAGGCCGCTGGCGGTGTGCCGGACAACGTCCGCATCTTCCCTGCACCCACTAGCTCCACGGATGCATCTTTGCAACTCGCGCGGCAGGTGGCGCGCCTGTTGGCCGAAGCGAAACAACAGATTCAAGCGTTAGTCCACGAAACCGCCACGCAATCCGTGGCTGCCGAACGTCGCATTGCCGCGGAACAGTGGGAACAGAAATACGCGCAGTTCCGAGAAGAGGTAGCGCGCGAAACTGCCCATTCCATCGACAAGATCCAGGGAGAATCCACCACTACGGCACGAGCTGCACAAGCCGCTGCGGCGGAATCCCTCAAAAACGAATTGCCTCGCTGGCTCGCTCCGCAACTCGAGCAGATGACCCACGAATTGACTGCCCAGCTTGCTCGCGAAGGGGCTCTGCAACGCGAACAACACGAAAAGCAGCTCTCCACCGCTCACGAAACGCTTCAGACGCTGTGCACACAAGCAGAAGAAGCCGCTGAGAAATTGCGCACCCAGGCTGAATTGGTGGAAGGCCAGGTAGCCGCACGCATCGACGAAGCAGCCCGCAAGGCGGAAGAATTGGCACGCCAGCGCGAAGAAAACGCTGGTAGCCAACAACAGTCCCTCGCGGCGGGGCTTGGTCAGATCCAGGAACGTGTAAGCGGTTCGCTCGCCGAGGCGCAAAACGCGCTTCGAGATCAGTTGGCACGCGAAGTGGAAGCGGCCCAATCGCGTTGGCAAGGCACGCTGGAGGAGGCCACACGCTTTGCGGAAGAGAATGCCGCCGGGCGGTTGCGCGAAAAGGCAAAGGACCTGCGGGCAGAGTTCGAGCAAGAAAGCCAGAAGCAAACCGCGGCGTTGCGTCAGTCCCTTGAAGTGCGTTCGCAACAATTGGAAGAAACTCTGGCTCGTGCAAATCAAGCCACCGAAAAGCTCGAGCATTACGCGCAACGCATTGAAACCGTTCAGCAACAAGCGCTCAGCGGCTTCCAGTCTCAACTCGATGACGTGCTGAGCCTGCACCGCAACGAGTTGCATCGCCAGTCCGACAGCCTGTTTGAAGAAATTCACGGTCGTATCCGCGGCAGCTTTGAGAACGCTAATAGCCAGGCCCTCGAATCCTTCGAAGCCCAGGTTCAGTCCCTGGTGCAGCCGCACGTCACCAAGGCCGAAGAGGCTGTGCATCGCCTCGCCGGCGGCCGTTCCCTGCTGGATGCCGCGATGACCATGCAACAGGATCGCATTCGCAATTCCGCTGACGAAGCGTTTGCCGATTCGCTTGCTCGCTTTCGCGAAAACCTCGGCAGTGTCGAGCAGATTCTCAATGAGTCCGCACAAACCATCACCGCGCGAAATCTCGACGAACTGGAAAGCAAGGCCGTCGACCTGAAGCATCACACCATGGAAGAGATGTTCAAGTCGGCCGAATGGTACGAGAAAAAGGCCCAATCGCAAGCGCAAACACATACTGAAAAACTGGTTGAACAGGCCGGAACGCAACTTCGCGAAAAAGCCGGAGAAATTTCCGCGCTTTTCACCAACGATTTGGACCATGCCACTCGCAGCTATCTCGGCCAGACCCAGCAACAACTCGAAGAATCCGTTCGCGACTCTTTTGAACGCGTGCGCATGCTCTTTACGGAAGCGGCGGACACTACCTCCGCGGCCTTCACCGACGAAATTCAACGCAACGCCCGCCAGGAACTCGACGGCTTCAACGAACTGATGCAGAAGTCAGTGGAAATCTCACGGGAACAACTCGATGTTTCTCGCGCCGAAGTGACCCACAGAATCACCCTGGAACAGGAAGAGTTCTTGCACCGTTTCCAGGCTTCCATGACTGGCGCTGTCGAAAAAGGTTTGCAGGAAGCGCAGCAGCAGGTGGAATCCAGTTTTGCGGCCCTACTCGATTCCTGGAAATCCATGAACGAATCGAAGCAGACGGAATTGCGCGGCTCTTTCGGCAAAATCAGTGACGAGTCGGCGGAGCAATATCGTAACCGGCTTGAGAATATTTCCAATTCCTGGATGGTGGCCACCGTGGCGACACTCGATCATCAATCACGCGACGTCATTGCCAAAATTGCATCCTCTGCAGAAGAAAGGCTTCGTGAAGCTACCTCCGAAGTTTTTGCCAAGTTCGGCGACACCTTACGCGAGCGTCTTCAACAAATCGCCGCAGGCTTCGACCCCAACAAGCCTCCACAAAAGTAAATTGCTTGCTGCCAGTCTTCTTTTGAGGGGCGCAAGTTCTCCAGCCTGTGCCGTTAGGTTCTCTTCTCTACTATCCTTGCTTTCCTAGGGCTCGCCTTCCGAAGCGGACCGTTTCTTCCTCACACCTATACAACTGGATTTACACCAACTCCTCCTTCGCGCATCCAATCACAGAACCTGTATAATTTGAGAGTTTGCCCATGGCCAACAGAGCATACCTGCGTGTCTGGACGCGCGACTTTTCCGAACAGACCATGATCGCGGAGTTCGCGCGATTCCTCACCACTGTTCCTCTTGCCGAAACCCGCACCGGTTTCGACCGCCTCATCGTACAAGCCGTGGACGCCACCGAAAGCACCCTCGAAGAGTGGGACCTCCGCGAACAAAAATACGGTCCTGCGGAAGTTGCCGCGCTGGCTATTCAACACCTGAACGCAGACACCGCCTACTTTGTCACTGGCCAATGGGATTTGTGGACCTTCGACCTTGAAGCCTTGAAGTGGCAACTCGGCCCGCAGCCTCTGGAACTTGTCCTCCAAGGCGCGATCTATGACGATGGCATTGCCTCCACCACCGGGCATTTCATCGCCGATCTCGGCTTCGAACACATCTTCACCGGCCACGGCGGTCTTCTCGCTCCCGGGCTCGCCACTAATCCCTTCGATACTTCCGATCATCCCTTCGAGAAGACCTTTCGCAACTGGATGTCTAGCAGCGAAAATCTAAAGCTCTATCATCAGAAAACGCGCGAAAATATCCAGAAGCTCTTCGCCTGGGTAGAAGCCATTGAAGCCGCGTTACCAGTAGAACGAAGCGAACTTTGGAGTGAAGGTGAAGAAAATTTTGAAGCGCGCCTCGATGCCATCCTCTCCCAGCACTAATACTTCACCCGGCCTGCGTAGCGGTCGCTTTCTGAATCGGGCATCTTGGGGTTTATTATCCCTCTGTGTGTGCGTAATCATCTCTGCGCAGTCCCCGAAGCCCGCACCAAAACAAAATGCGTCTCTGCGAGCGAACGAACTCACCCTTGCCGGACTTCGCCCGGGACGAAGTATGGCCAAACAGGCTGTGGCTGCCTTCAAGGACTGGCCGGTGACTACGGACGTTCAAGAAACCCAGATCTCCTGGCACTATTCTTGTTTTGCGGGACAGACCCTAATGCTGGATTTGGATGCCGGCAAGAAAATTCAGGTGATTCGTTTGCTCTCGGGGCAAGGAGGCGGTGATTGCGATGAGCCCACCAAAGGCCCGGGACGAATGGGTCATTGGCAGACTGGATTGGGCCTTCGTCTTCTGGACCCCGCTACAAGAGTCGCTCGACTTTACGGCCAACCCGACTCGAAGAGTCCTAGCAGCAAGGCCGGTCAGCAGCTAGAATTGTGGTATTACGCGTTTGATTGGGCCGGGCCGGATGTTCCCCAGGTAATGGAAGTTCTGTGCACCAAAGAAAAAGACGGACTGCCCGGGAAAGTGATCGAAATTACCCTTGCGGCTCCAAGTCTTTAGGGGACATAGCGGTGGATTGATGATTACGGCTACTCTCTCGGCGCGTCTGTTTTGGAAAGGATTGGAATGATTCGCCCCCTCGGAACTTCCCTGTTGCTAGCCCTGACTTTTATCCTCGCGGGATGCGACAACCAGCCTGCAAAACCCGTAGTAGTAGAGAAGAAACCTGTGGAACCCGTCGTTCCAGACGAACTTCAGGACGTCGGGAGAGCCCTCCTGGGGAGTGATGCTCAAGTGCTTCTGTTCGGCGATCTGGCCAAAAATGGCAAAACAGAGCTCCTGGTTGCCAACGTCTTGCCCAACACGCCGAAAAGCGTTATTGCCGGCACCGTCATTACCCGAGCTGTGGTTGCCGAAAATCAGGATGGCAAGTGGGTGGAACTGGTGCGCTGCGACGAATATCTGAAAAATGCCAAAGGCTATCTGGCGCTTACTCCACTGCTCCCCGTTACCGGGTGGAAGCTGCAGTATGAAGAAAGCCATGAACAGGGTATCTCCCTTTATTTCACCCCGGTTAAGACCGGCTCTACGGAACGTACCCTGCCAATTGCGGTAAAATGGAATCCCGCTACCAAACGGTACCAATCCATGGACCAAAGCTATCAAACATTCCTGGGAGAAGCTGCCACGTTGGAGAACCAGAGGTCCACGCTACGATGAGCACGGCGGCAACAGCCACCTCCACGCAATCCGCGCAGGAAAAAAAGAAAGCGCCGAAGGTTTCTTCATGGAAGAACCTCAGCGGGCTGGTGCCCTACCTTGGCCGTTACAAAGCCGCTATCGCCATCGGACTCTTAGCCCTCGCAGTTATGGGTTTGGTCGGAAATATCATCCCGCTGGCCACGGGAATCATCACCGATACGATAGCGGGGAGCTCTCGGCCATTTGAACGCACCACACATGGCGCCACGGACGTTGGTCCACTCAATTGGTTGAGCCAGGTTGTGCCGTACTACGCCCCAAGCAGCAGAAAAACTCTCAGCTTCTATTGCCTCCTTGTCGTGTTCTGCATCGCTTTGAAGGGCGTGATGTCCTTCCTCACGCGCTGGGTACTGATCGGCGTTTCTCGCGATATCGAATTCGATATCCGAAACGATCTCCTCGATCGATTGCTCATCCTGGAGCCGGAGTTCTACGTCCGCAATCGCACTGGTGAACTCATGTCTCGCGCGACCAACGACCTCAACGCCGTGCGCATGGTCCTTGGCCCGGGAATCATGTACAGCGGCACGACCATCGTCACCATGGTCCTCTCCATCTCCGTGATGCTGGTTATCTCCCGCTCTTTGACGCTTTGGGTGCTGCTGCCCGTCCCCGTCGTCGCCGTAGCCGTATGGTATTTCGGTCAGGTGATTCATCAACTCTACGAAAAGATTCAGGCCACTCTTGCCACGCTTTCCGCCAGAGTGCAGGAAAATCTTTCCGGTGTTCGTGTGATTCGCGCCTACGCGCAAGAAGAGGCGGAGATTCGTGGTTTTGACGATCCCAACCGCGAATACGTCGCCAAGAATATGCAGCTGATCCGCACCTGGAGCCTTTTCATGCCCTCGCTCCAGGCCATGATCGGCACCACATTCCTGATCGTCTTGTGGCAAGGTGGATATCGCTTCCTGCACGGACAGCTTTCTCTCGGCGCACTCATCACCTTCAACACCTACCTCGGCTTTCTTGTTTGGCCCATGATTGCACTCGGATGGGTCACCAACATTTTTCAGCGCGGTGCTGCCTCGATGGGCCGCCTGAACTACATTTTGACCGCGCAGCCCCAGATCGACGACCGCAACGCCAAAATCGCTCCCATCACAAAAATCGCCGGTACCATCGAATTCCGCAACTTGAATTTTGCGTATCCCACCACCGTCTCCGGAAACGGAGCCGCCCCCAGGACTAACAGTCCCGACGCGGGAAAAAGTGTGGTTCTGAAAAACATCAATCTCGAGATTCCCGCTGGATCGACTGTAGCCATCATTGGCCCAACCGGTAGCGGCAAAACCACTCTGGCAGCACTTGTGGCACGTCTCTGGGAAGCGCCTGTCGGAGAGCTACTCATCGATGGCCGGCCCATCCGCGAATGGCCCCTTGAAACGCTTCGCCGTTCCATCGGATTCGTTCCACAAGACACTTACCTGTTTGGCGAAACCGTTGGCGAGAACATCGCTTTTGGCCTGGAGAGCTACGTCGCCCAGCAAGTCCGTGCCGCGGCGGACATCGCCAGCCTTGATGGTGACATTCAGGACTTCCCGAAGAAATACGAGACCATGGTCGGTGAACGCGGCATCACTCTATCAGGTGGACAAAAACAGCGTTCCGCCATCGCACGAGCCTTGATCCGCGATCCCCGTATCCTCATCCTCGATGATTCTCTCTCTGCCGTCGACACACAAACCGAAGAAAAGATTCTTGGCCAGCTGCGGGGCGTAATGCACGGCCGCACTACCATTTTGATTGCGCACCGTACTTCCACCGTTCGCGAAGCCGACCAGATCGTCGTTTTGAAAGACGGTGGCATCCTGGAACGCGGCACCCATGAGGAATTACTGTCACGCAACGGCTACTACGCCGACCTTTACCAGAAACAGTTGTTGGAAGAAGAACTCGAGCGAGCATGAGCAATATTCACGAAGAAGAGACATTAGGCAAGGCGTACGACTCGCGCCTGATGAAGCGCCTGCTTGAGTACATGCGGCCGTATCGCTTCCGCGTGCTTCTTGCCCTTGCCCTGGTAGCCGTTGTCACTCCACTGGAATTGGCCCCCCCTTACCTATTCCAGCAGGCAATCGACAAGTTTTTAGTCCCGGGAATCGGCCGAACTATCTCGGAATCGATAGCCTGGCGCGGGATATTACTGATCAGCGTTTTTTACTTTGGTGTCCTGGTATTCGATTTTCTCGCTCAATACATTCAGATCCGCATTATGCAGCGCGTTGGCCAGCAGACCATGTACGACATGCGCAAACAGGTTTTCGCGCATCTCCAGCGGTTGCCAATGACCTATTTCGACAAGAACCCTGTCGGCCGCCTCATGACTCGTGTCACCACCGACGTCGATGCCTTGAATGACTTGTTCGCCGCTGGCGTCGTCACCATGATCAACGATTTCTTCCTCCTCGTCGTCATGGCCGCCCTTTTATTCAAGCTGGACACAAGATTAGCCTTGGACACACTCGCGATCTTGCCGGGCATTCTCGTTGTCACCATGGTGTTCCGCAAGTATGTCCGAGAGGCGAACCGCAAAATCCGCACGGCTGTCGCCAGAATCAACGCTTTCTTGCAGGAATATATTTCTGGGATGAGCGTGGTTCAGCTCTTCAATCGCGAGCAGAAAGCCCGGCAGGAGTTTGCCAGGCGCAATAAGGACAATATGCTGGCCTGGCGAGACGCGATTCTGGCCTACGCGCTCTTCTATCCCGCGGTGGAATTCCTGAGCTTCGGAACGATTGCCCTGATTTACTGGAGCGGCGGAAACCGCGTGTTGAACGGTGGACTGTCCCTGGGCTTGATGACCGCCTTCACCATGTATGCACAGCGCTTCTTCCGCCCCATCCAGGATCTCAGCGAAAAATTTAACATCCTGCAATCCGCCATGGCTGCATCCGAGCGCATTTTCAAACTACTCGACGAACCTATCACCATCGATACGAACCCCAACCCCACTCGCCTCGATTACCCGCGCGGCGCGGTCGAATTTCGCAACGTCTGGTTCTCCTATCGCAACGTCGCCGAGCCAAACGACGAAGACTGGATTCTCCGTGACGTCTCATTCCGCATGGACCCCGGTCAGACCTTCGCCATCGTCGGTCATACCGGCGCGGGCAAGACTACCCTTATCTCACTCCTTTTGCGCTTCTACGACATTCAGCGCGGTCAAATCCTTCTCGATGGCATCGACATTCGCCTGCTCGATCTTCAGGAATTGCGCAAGCAGTTCGGAATCGTGCTGCAGGATCCTTTCTTGTTCACCGGTACGATCGAATCGAACGTCCGTCTCGGCACGTCCGGAATCACTCGTAAGAACGTGGAACACGCCCTCGATGAAATCGGCCTCGGTGATTTCATTCAGTCACTCCAGAACGGTGTAGAAACCGAAGTCAACGAACGCGGCTCCACGCTGTCTGTCGGCCAGCGCCAGCTCATCAGTTTCGCCCGCGCACTCGCGCACAATCCACGCTTCCTGATTCTCGACGAAGCCACTTCCAGCGTCGACACCAAGACCGAGCTGCTTATTCGCGAAGCGTTGAACCGTTTGCTCACCGGCCGCACCTCGCTGGTCATCGCCCATCGCCTCAGCACTATTCAATATGCCGACCGCATTCTGGTTTTCCACAAAGGCCGGCTCCGCGAACAGGGCGCTCACCAGGAACTCCTTGCCGAACGTGGCATCTACTACCGCTTGTACCAGCTCCAGTACAAAGAACAGGAATTGTCAGACTCCAACGGGTCCAGGCGCATTACCGATCCCTCTGCATTCCCTGCGCCTTCCCCTGCGAGTGATTAACACTCGACAATTTTCATGGCGCCCATTCCCTTACTTCTCTCCGCTGGTGAAGCTTCCGGCGACATGTACGCCGCACGTCTTGCAACGGCACTTCAATCGCGCCTCAATGTAAAACTGTTCGGCATGGGCGGTCCTCTCATGCGCGCTGCGGGCGTGGAGATTATCACCGATTATTCCGAAGTAGCCGTCGTCGGCATTACCGAAATCGTCAAACATCTACCTTCCCTGTTGCGCGCTATGGACCGCCTCGTGAACGAGGCCGAAGTGCGCATTCCCGCTCTCGCCATCCTCACGGACTTTCCCGGCTTTCATCTTCGCCTGGCCCGAAGGCTGCAACTCCGCGACACTCGCAACGTCTACTACATTTGTCCGCAATTCTGGGCCTGGCGTCCGTGGCGTGCCAAGCTCATTCGCCGCCGCTTCGTCAAAGCGCTCTGCATCTTCCCATTCGAAGAACAGTTCTTTCGCAATGCCGGCGTCTCCACGGAATTCATCGGCCATCCGCTCGTCGGCCAAGTTACTGTGTCAAAAGATCGTAAACTCTTCTGTCAGGAACAGGGACTCGATCCTTCGCGCACTATTGTCACCATTCTCCCAGGGAGCCGCGCGGGTGAGCTCGCCCATCATCTACAAGTTCTGCAGGAGGCCGTCGCTCGCATACACGCCAAAAAGCCAGCTCAGTTTATCGTAGCCGCAGCCCATCCCCGCGATGTTGAATTATTACGCACTGGTTGGCCGCAGGGCGTTCCGGTTCACGTCGTCGAAGGTGAAACCTACAACGCATTGGCTGCCGCAGACACTTCCATCGTTTCCAGCGGTACGGCCACCGTAGAAGCAGCCTTGTTAAACGCGCCTATGGTCGTGTTCTACCGCGTTTCCCCTCTCACCGCCGCCTTAGCCAAACCACTCGTCAGGACACCTTTTTTCGCTATGGTGAATCTAATCGCGGAAAGACAGGTGGTCCCTGAACTGGTGCAGGACGATTTCACTCCAGTTCGGGTGGCTGCGGAAACCCTCAAAATCTTGCAAGACCCGAACATTCGTACCGCAATGAAGAATGGACTGGCGGAAGTGCGAAAACGACTGGGTCCCCCGGGAGCAGTCGACCGGGCGGCGGACCAGATTGCCCTTTTGCTCCAATCGGGCGCTGGCAACGCTTCCTGAGCCATTGTTATCCTATATAAGACGGGCGTTAGGGCGGATAATCAGGCTGGTCATTGTTTGGTCCTTGGCGAATGTTCCCGAAAGGAATGCGATGAAGCGACGCGGTAAGGTTTGGGCTGCTGTTCTGCCAGCTCTCTTTCTCTGGCTGGCGAATCCCGGCGCGGCACTGCGAGCGCAGACGGCGCGTCCCCCCAGTTTTCTTGCTGAAAAGTATGACGTTTCTGCGTACGTGGACACCATCGCCCAGGGCATCAACGCGGTCGCCAAAGTCGACTTTCGTGCACAGGAAGTTTCCGGAACCGTTCGCGTCGAGCTTCATGAAAACCTCGATGTGAAAGACGTGAAGGGCCCCGATGGCAAAACACTTCCCTTCCAGCGCGAGAATGACAATCCTCTTTATCTCATTGTAAGTTTGCCGACACCGGTAGGCGCCGGCAAAACCACAACTCTGACATTCAGCTACGGTGGCTATTTGGCCAATGAAGAAAATAGCCCCGTTCCGAATGTGCGCGTCGCTTCCATAAATAGGGATTGGGCCTATCTGCTACTCCCGTCACGCTGGTTTCCACTGACCAATTTTCCTTCCAATCGCTACACCGCTACCTTTCACCTCAACGTGCCAGACTCCATGGCTGTTGCAGGCACCGGTAAATCTGATTCCCCTCAACCATTGCCTGCCCGTTCTCCCGCGGAATCTTCCCGCTTGATGTACACCTTCCGTTGCGATCAGGCCGAGCCAAACGGATCTTTCGTCGCCGGACCTCTGCAACTCAATCCGAAACAGGCGGAAGGCACCAGCGTTGCCGTTTACGCCCCGCGAACCGATTCCGGCCGCGCTCAGGAATTTGCAAATATCGTCGCCCATCAGGAAATTATTTTTTCCGATCTCTTCGGTTCACTTCCTGAACCTGATCTGACGGTCGTTCAACTTCCTGATGGAACCCTGCGTGACTTTGCCGCACCCGGCGTACTCATGCTCAGCCATCGCATTTGGGATCCCAAGATGAGCGATCGCACTTTGAGCCGTTTAGTTGCCTCGCAGTGGTGGGGCAACCAGGTTCTCCCCGCTTCCACTGCCGATGTCTGGATCAGTGATGGCCTCGCTCGTTACTCTGAAGAACTCTACGCCGAGCAGAATTTCGGAAAAGAGGCCGGGCTGAAAGCCATCGACGAATTCGCTGTCGGCTCTCTCATGTACGACAATTCCGCTCCCGTCGCCCAATCTGCTCGCCTCACTCCCTACTCCAGCGAGTATCGCTCTGTGGTTCTGAACAAGGGCGCGATGTTGTTCCACATGCTCCGCGTACAAATGAACGATCTTTCGTTCAAGTCGCTCCTGCACAATTTCTACGCAAAGTATCAAGGCAAGACGGCCACCGTTCCGGAATTCCAGCAGATGGCCATTGAAGCCGTGCAACGATCCGCAAAGCCGAATGAAGGCGTTCCCAACCTTGCCGGTTTTTTTGCCCAGTGGATGAATTCCACCGGCATTCCTGAATTCACTGTGGAATATGTAACTTACCGCACGCGCAAGGGCTTCCGTGTGGTCGGCAAAATCCGTCAACCGCTCGACACCTTCGAAATGCCCGTGCAATTGCGCATCGACACTGAAGGCAATCCGGAAATAAAGTGGATTGACGCCACCGGTCTGGAATCCGAATTCATGGTGGAAACGTTTGGTCGCCCCAAGCCGGCTGGCATCAAAGTCGATCCGAACAATTACATTCTGAAAAGCACGCCGGGCCTGCGTGCCCGCGCCGCCATCGCCCGCGGTGAAGAACTTGCCGAAGTGGGCAAATACTATGATGCCGTGCAGCAATACCAGAAAGCTCTAAGCATTCAGCCCAATCGGTCTCTGGCTAATTTCCGCATGGGCGAAGCCTTCTTCTATCAGAAAAATTACCAGGCTTCCGCAAACGCATTTCGCGAAGCCTTGCAGACTGTTCCCGAGCCCGCCGAAAAGTGGACCGAAGTGTGGAGCCATATCTACCTGGGAAAGATCTTCGATCTGCTCGGTCAACGCGAGCGCGCACTCAATGAATACAGCAAAGCCCGTCAAACCAACGACAGCACTGGTGGCGCCCAGGATGTTGTAGAAATCTTGGTGAAAAAGCCTTACAGCGAAGCGGGCATGCCAACGATAACGCCAGGAACCACCGCCGACGCAAAAACTACTCCTGCACCACCAAAGGGCAAAACCGCCGACGTCGCCCCGCCAACGGCCGGCGACAAGCCAACGTTCAAGAAGCCCTGACATTCACCACGGTTGTGGGCAAATTCTTGAGTGGCACAGGCTCTCCAGCCTGTACTTTGCATTTCTCCTGGTTCTACCGTTGAGCTCCGCTTATCGGACACTCTAAATCGCTGCAAACCCCGTTAGCTTCGCTCCCGCCACGCCCTTTTGCTGGATCATCACCTGAAACCTTTCGCCCATTCCTTCCGGGAAAATCAGCGTCTTCAGTTGCAGTCGCGCGCGAAGGCGATCCGTTTCGTCCATCCCATCTTCATAAAGATCGGCGAACTCATTCTCTTTTCCAAGCGCCAGCAAAAACGCCGTTTGTGAAGTCAGCCCCACTGTTTCCAGCCCGCCTCGCTCACCCCATTGCCGCAATGCAGTGAAATTTACGTGCGCCGTCAGATCCTGTTCTCCCGGAGCCGCGTAATACTCCTCACTGGCGTCATGGCCACGATATGCCAGCGCGGTTCCCGCCATGTGATGGGCATCATACAATTCCTCAGCCTCGTGGCCGTAATCGACGGTCAACACAAATCCGCGCTCCAGCCGCCGCGCGATCTCCATAATCCAATCGCAAACCTCCAGCCCGGCTTCCCCCTGCTGTCCTTCCTGCAAAACAATCTGTTGTGCCCCAAAATACTCGGAAATGGCGCATGTGGACAGCGGTTGTGATGTCTCCACGAATTTCTTTCCGTCATACGCTACAAATAACTCCAGCAGCTTCCCTTCTTTTTGCACTACTCGATGCACAGCGAGCGCATCCAACAGCTCGTTTGAGAAAATGCATCCCTCCCCGATATGCGCCGGAATTTCCAACGAAGCCGTGCAATTCCCTGCCTGAATAAAATCACCAAGGCGTGTGGAGAGTTGCTCACTCCTCAGCGGCGAACGCTCCACCGCCACGTATTGAATCGCCGCATAAAACTCTGGCAATTTCCTTTGTGCAAACTCCAGGATGTGTCGTGCCAGCCGTCCTACACCCGCGCCAACCTCGGTCAAACTGAATCTGTCAGGCCGCCCCATCTGCTCCCACATTTCCGCGAATTGTCGCGCCAGCAGCCGCCCAAAGATCGGATGCACATCCACACTCGTGTAGTAGTCCGCAAATCGCGCAGCCTCTGGCTTCGAATAGTAGCCATGCAAGGGGTGATACAACACTTCGCGCATATACTCCGCGAAGCTGATCGGTCCAAATCGACGTATCCGTTCAGCAAGTATCGCCATCAGCGGAGTCGCTTCGAAGCTCACGCCGTTGCCGCTCCGGAAGGCAGGTCTTTCTTCAGCCGGTCCCAGACCGCCTGAAACGTATCGCGAGCCCCCGCGTTATACAGCACGAAGTACACGCATTCAAGCGATGACCCATTCTGCAAATGCTGAATCGTCTCCGCCAGCATTACCTGCGCGCATTCTTCCATCGAAAATCCGGAGACTCCTGTGCCAACGGCTGGAAACGCAATGGTTTTCAACTTTCGGTCCGATGCCAGCCTCAGCGAATGTGCCGTTGAAGTTCGAAGTGTCTTCGCGGTGGTGCGAATTCCTCCCAAACCCATGCTGGCTGCGTGAATCACGTGCCTCGCCTTCAACTCACCTGCGGCGGTGATTGCCGCGTAACCTACGGGAATACTCCCGATCGCGTTGCACTCTTCTTGAATGGTGCTTCCGCCCTTTCGCAGAATCGCCCCTGCAACGCCAGCCCCCAGCATCAAATCGTTGTTGGCGGCGTTAACGATCGCGTCGACATCCTTTTCCGTGATGTCTCCCTGCTCAATCAAAATGCGCTCTGTAATTGGTTTCATCGCAAATATTCTAGTTCATTTGCGTTGCACTACGTATACGGACTTCTGGTCTCCCGTGTCGGAAGTTTCTTGTATTTCTCTTTAGCAGGCCGGGAGTTTAGTCCCGACGCATTTCACACTGTCTCAATTGGGTTTCAACCCCTGAAGTCCTCGTAATGCCATTTTGAACCACAAGGTTAGCTGTTCTTGTCCGATTCGAAGGTGTTCGTATGCGTGTACTCGTAGACGCCCCGTCCCGTCTTTCGTCCTAGTCGACCTTCCTGCACATATTGCAGTAACAGCGCGTTGGGGCTGTATTTGTTGCCCAGTTTCTCGTGAAGATATTCCAGTATCTTCAACCGCACATCCAGCCCTACCAGGTCCACCATTTCAAACGGACCCATCGGGTGGTTCAGCCCCAACTTCACAGCCTTATCAATATCCGCCGCGCTCGCCACCCCCGCTTCCAGCATCGCAAACGCTTCATTGCCAATCAGTGCATTGATCCGCGAAGTGATAAAGCCCGGCGCTTCGTTCACGATCACCGTTTCCTTGTGCATGCGGTGTGCCACCGCACAGCAGGTCGTCACTGTTTCTTCCGAGGTGTGCGAAGTTCGTACAATCTCCACCAGCCTCATTTTCGGCACCGGATTGAAGAAATGCATCCCGATGCAACGGTCTCGCGAGTTAAGGCTGTCACAAAATTCATGTAGGGAGAGCGCCGAGGTGTTGCTGGCGAATATGGCACTTGGCTGGCCCACTCTGTCCAACTTCCCGAACAATTCGAGCTTCATCTGCACGTCTTCGGGAACTGCTTCGATGATCAGATCGGCGTCGCGGACTGCTTCCTCTACCGCGCAGGACGTGGACAGGCGCGCCACCGCTGCGTCTCGAACCGCCGCCTCCACCTTTCCTCTCTTTACACCCTCTTCAAAAGTCTCGTAAATCCACTTCACGGCTTTCGACAGGATGGATTCGGACACATCCTCAAGAACCGCCGTGTAGCCTCCGAGCGCTGCCGCATACGCGATTCCGCGTCCCATCGTGCCCGCACCGATCACCGCGATCGTCTTCACTTCCACACCATTCTCCCGAACGTTTCGTATTGGAAAACGCTACTTCGGCAATTTCCGGTAGGTATCTTCGTCATATCCAAAGATAATTTGCGATCCCCGTATCAACAAGGGGCGCCGGATCAGGTTCGGTTCCTTAGCCATCAATTTGATAGCCTCTGTCCGGCTTGGCGGGTGCTGTTTCATATTTCGGCTGCGATATAGTTCATTTCGCGTGTTCAAGAACTCTTTGTAATCCCTCTTTCCTATCAGTTCATCCAGTTCTGCTTCGCTCAAACACTGCTTATCCAGATCGCGCGATTCAAATTCAATTCTTTCTTCGAGCAAGAGACCTCTTGCTTTGCGGCACGTAGTTCAAGTAGGTTTTTGATAGAACAATATTTTCTCACCCATTGTCACCTTTCCAATCAGTACCGCGGAACTTTAGGGTCAACTTCCGCGGACCACCGCTCGATTCCGCCCGCCATCGATTTCGCCGAGGTAATTCCCTGGCTTCGCAGCCAATTCGCCACATCCAGGCTGCGCATTCCGTGATGGCAATAACAGATCACATCCTCATCCGTATCCAGCGATTGAAGATTCGCGGGAATCGATCCCATCGGAATATGCAGCGCGTTCTCAATATGGCAGTGCGCGTATTCCCACGGCTCTCGCACGTCCACCACCAGCAGCTTCTCACCACGGTCCAGCCTCTGCTTCACTGCCCGCGGCGTTATCTCCAGATCGTTCATTATTGCTCTCCGCTCATCAATCCACCCAAAATCACAAACATCATGAACAGCATAACGCCCACCACCAGGCCACCAAGAAGCAGCCCCACCAGCTTGCCTGTGCGAATTCGTCCCAAGAAGTACCTTTCCCCAGCAGGCAATTGCCCTGGATCTTGGTTTTCTTCGTATTTCGCTGCAACCATACTTCTTTACTTCGTCGCTTCGCTTTTCATCACTGAATCGAGCCTTTCGGCGAAATCCACTGTTTCTCCATCGCTTCTATCTCGCTGACCAGCCGTACATCCTCGGGCTGGGGCAGCATCTCTCTCATGTACTCTTCGTAGCCTTTTTCCGGAAGCAGCTCACCCGTCACGCTATACGGTTTCTTCGCGTGTTCGCCGATATACCGGTTGAATTTCACATCCGGCACATAAAGGTGCTCGTGCCCTGCGGGAACATTCTTGTTGATCATCTCCACCAGCTTAATGCACTCCTGGTGATACAGTTCGCGGCTGTGCTCGTTCATCCGTTCAAGATTGGCTGCTATCTTTGCGTTTGGCTCGTCGTAGCGGCCCTTCAATCCCCATACGTAGAACCAATGTGCTGAGCTCGAGCGGTCTACTCCAAACAGATCCAGACTCACCGGAACCCACTTGTTGATATATTTTTGAATCACTTTCGTAGGAATCGCGCCGGCTTTCACGATCCGTTTAATCCCATCCTGCCCCGTGCCCAAATGAAATGATTCTTCCTTCAGCATCGGAGTCATCGATTGGGCCAGCGGCGCAAATCCCGAATAACTCAGCATGGTCAGCTGGTATTTCCCGTCCCGATCCACAAAATCGGTGTACACGAAAAAGTCCAGCCAGTTGTTGACGTCCTGGTTGAACGCGCCCAGCAGCCGCTTCTGGTCAAATGCCCGCCGCTCCAGCATCTTCTGCGCTTCCACTCTCCCGCTGTATCCGAAGTGATTCATCAGCAGGTAGCACATCTGCCAGCCATGCCTCATCTCTTCCGTCACCACCCGGCACAGCGATTGCCGGTCGTGTTCGCTGGGCGCTGTCTGGAATAATTTCCGCTGCTGTTCCACCGAAGCAAATTCAGTGTCACCCTGATACACGATCAGATTCAGCAATGCGTCGCGCATTCGCTGGTCCGGTATTTGCATTACCCGTTCCCACTTCGGGCGTCCTTTGTAAGCGCCGAACTCCACTTCATTCGACCGCGTTGGCCCGAATTTCGCTTCAAATTGGTAGTTAGTGATTTCCGGATAATCTACGCCGATGTCTTTTTGCCATACGCGGAATAGATCGACCCAGTCATCAAATGTCGACAAACGAGTTGCGGGCATCTCTGTTCACACTCCTGCAATTGAATTTCCTCTCCCCTGTGGACCTGGCATGAGCAGACCCAGCGCGAAACTCTTCTCTTCACCGGCCCGCAAATTTCGGCGGCCGTTTCTCCATAAATGCACGGATGCCTTCGCGACAGTCCTCGGAGTGAAAGCATTTCATCTGGTGCTCGGCTTCGCGTTCCAGCGCCTCTACCAGCGCAGCCCTGTTCTTCGTAAACAGAGTGTGTTTCACCGCGCGAATCGGCACTTGCGGGCCGTCCGCAATTTTCTTGGCTAAGGATTGAACTTCCACTTCAAATCGATCCACGGAGACAACGTGATTCACCAGTCCGAGTCGCTGCGCAGTCATCGCATCGAACATCTCGCCGGTGTAAAACATTTCCGCCGCAATCGATGGGCCCACCAACTCCGGCAGAAAATATGTTCCTCCGTAATCGGGAAACAGTCCCACCTTTGCGAAATTCTGTCCGAACACCGCGCTATCCACCGCGATCCGAATATCTGCTGCCAGCGCCAGATTCATTCCCGCGCCCGCTGCCGGACCATTTACCGCTGCAATCACCGGTTGCGGCATGCTTCGCATATTCAGCACTGCCTGCATCCCCGACCGCAGAATAGGCCCCAATTCTGCCGTATCGCCCCTCTCGCGGCCTTTGCCAATCATTCCCAGGTCGCCACCCGCGCAGAACCCTCGCCCTGCCCCCGTCAAAATGACCACATGAACCGAGGAATCGCCCCCCAATCGCGTCAGCGCTTCATTCAACGCACTCGATAACTCGCTGTCCAGGGCATTCAATCTTTCTGGTCGGTTCATCGTCAACGTCACGATGGACCCGTGCCTCACTTCCAGCACAACAGACGCGGCGGATTGTGGTGATGAACTCATGGCAATTCCCTTTTCACTCAAAGCTAGAATGAACATTTCTCCAAAGAGAACGACACCGAAAACAAGTCATTCGGAAAGCGTCCTCTGCGACGAAGGATCTCAGCTGCTCCCCGCCGTAACTTCTCTCACTAATGCGCAACCCCAGGGGCTTTCTCGGACTCCGCCACCAACTGTGCCAACTTCCGGAAATGTTTTAGGCTGTCGGCTTTCCCTCTCGCTGTTTGCCCCACCGTCGACGGCACAACAAACACCTGGGCTCCGTACAGCAGGCCTTTCTGCAATCCGTAGTTGCATTTCCTCTGTGCAAACTGCTCGAAAGTGAGTCTGCCGTTGAATGCCACCACCCGCGGCGCAAACTCTTCCAGCTTCTGCGAAAGAACAATCCGCCCCTCGGCAAAGTCTTCGCGCTTCAACTCTTCAATCGTCTTCGTCGGTCTCTTTACCAGGTCTGTCAGCCCAATTCCAAATTCAATAATCCGCCGGTCGTCCGGATAGTCGAACGGTTCCGGCACAACTCCACTTTCGTAAATCGTCGGCCAAAATGGATTTCCGCGTCCGGCGTAGTAATGTCCCGCGCGCACCGAGGATTCCGTCGGGTTACAGCCCACGATGATGAGCTTCATTCCTTTTCGTAAATAGTCTGGCAAGGTTTTCATGCGGTTTCGTTCAATCTCTCCGCCTCTAGTCTACTTCCCTTTGAAATTCGCGGCGCGTTTTTCGACATATGCCGCCAGTCCCTCTTTCGCGTCCTCGCTGGTAAACAGCAACTGCTGCAATTCCCGTTCGATTCCCAGCGCCTCTGCAAAGGGAATCTCCATACCTGTCACCACGGAACGCTTGATGCGTCCTACCGCGCGCGACGCCTTGTTCGGCGGGCAGAACTGTTTTGCGTAGTCCATCACCTCTTCCCAAAATGTTTCTTTCTCATAGATGTACTGGATCAAGCCCATCTCCAGCGCTTCTTCAAAACTGAACGTACGCCCTGTCACCATCAATTCAAGCGAACGCGCGCGTCCCACAGCCCTTGCAAATCGCTGCGTTCCTCCGGTGCCCGGCAACACGCCAAGGTTCACTTCCGGCAATCCGATCTTGCCGCCTTCTTTTTTCGCAATTCGTATGTCGCACGCCAGCGCGATTTCCAATCCACCGCCAACCGTGTGCCCGTTCAGAGCCGCAATCACCAGTTTCGGCGTCTGTTCCAGCCTGCTCAGAGTCTCATTTGCGTGCAAGCAAAAATAGTATTTGAACTGTGGATCGGCCTTCGTCAGCATCGGAATACTTGCACCCGCCGAAAAGAACTTTTCCCCTGAACCACGTAACACAATGACGTGTACCGATTCGTCCATGCGTGCTTTCAGGATCGCCGCATCCAGTTGCAGCATCATCTCGTAGGTGTACGTATTTGCAGGCGCGTCATCCATCTCTACGATCCCCACGCCTTCTTCCACCCGGTACTTGATCAACTGCTTCACTTCCACGCTCGTTGTCGTCGCCATCTTTCTCTCCTCCCCAATAGTTCAGTTCTTGATTTCGACAGATTTTAATCGGAATGCACGGCAGCTGGGACTTGTTCGTTGAAACTTCCTGTTTTCTCTGGTGCGCTTACTACCCCGTGCAGGAAGATGCCTACGATCGTGTCCGTCAATTCTTCCGCGCCTGGGTCACTGGCAGGCTTATGCCACTGGTATATCCAATTCATCATTCCAAACAGGCTCAGCACCGCAACGCGCGCATTCAATCCCGGTGCGGGCGCCTCCCTCACCACTTCATTAAATATCTTGTGCGCCAACGTAAAATACTTCCGTTTGATCCCCGCGATTTCCTTTCGGAATGGGTCGTTCAGCGCCTCTTCTTCGTGCGAGAGCACCTTCATCTCATTGGGATGCGCTAGGAAATACTCCACGTGATTCTGTACCAGACAGCGCAGCCGAGAGACAGGCGTCTCGCAGCCCGCCAAACGCTCCTGCAACCTCTGAACAATTAAGCTAAAAGCATTATTTTGTATGAGATAGAGGAGCCTCTGCTTGCTGTCAAAATAGTAGTACAGGCCAGACAGCGAGATGCCTGTCGAGCGGCTGATATCTCTTATCGATGTACCTTCAAATCCGTCTTCCGCAAAGATCCGGGCAGAATGCAAGAGAATATGCTGCAGCTTGGCTTCGGTGTCTCGGGGAGTGGGTAAGGCGTGAGCCATTCGGGAGCGCTCTCGAACGTTCGTTCGAGTTGACTCTAAAATGCCGCTCCTCAACTGTCAAGGCCAGAGTCATCGAATCTCATTCGACGAGCGCTGGCCTTGTATGGAGACCTTAGCTAATTCTGCTGTTAGTCGGCGTACGGTAAGTAGCGCCACATATCGTTGAGATAGCCGTTCCCGGTTGTGCTCGTGGAGTCATAGCCTTCGCCTCCAAACAGCCAGAGTTGGCCATTCTTGTCAACCCAGTGCGTCGCGTTGCTTCGGCCGCCTGGTGTCCAGTTTTGGTAGGTCTTATAGGGGAATGTCTCGTCACCATAGATACCGTTCTGGCTGCCGGTGTTTGAGCCTTTGACCCAGGTCCATGTGCCTGGCTGACCAGCGGTGGCATTTGGAACGTAGACCCACAGGTCATTCAGAGCGCCGTTCCCGTTCGTAGCGGTTGAATCAAGGCCCCATCCACCAAAGAGCCATAGATCTCCGCCCTGATCGATCCATCCAGCAGCGCCCCAGCGCGATCCTGGTGCAGTTCCGACAGGGCTACTCGTTAGACCAAATGTTCCGGCCGCGCCAGTCGTATTTGGCGGCCCTACCGATGGCTGCTGTCCATAAATCCCAGTTTGGTTGGCCAGCGTCGATCCCATCACATTCGTCCATTTGGCGCTGGCTATGTTGTACACCCAAAGGTCATTCAGAATCCCATTTGGCGTCCCCGCGGAATCAAGACCTTCACCTCCAAACAGCCATAGATTCCCCGTCGCATCGGCCCAACCAACTGCTTCCTGTCGTCCTCCGGGCGTATTGGTCGCCGCCGCGGTTCCTTGTTGACCATAGATTCCGTTTTGGTTGGCTTTGTTCGTGTTACCTCCAGAAACGAAGACCCAATGACCACCTGTATACTCCCAAAGATCGTTCAGGAATCCCAGGACCGAGGTGCCTTGGCCATCATACCCGTAACCACCGAACAGCCACAGATTCCCAGAACCATCCGTCCAGGTTACTGCGTTTGTCCGCGCGCCAGGAGTAAGGGTCCCTCCACTGTAAACGCCAGGCTGGTCTACAAGACTGCTCCCACCTTCCCAAGTCCACTGCCCCACCGAGCTCGTATAATTTGCGGGGGTCAATGATCCGTGCGTATATACCCATAGGTCGTTCAGAAAGTTGTTGCCATCGGAACCACCAAAAAGCCAGAAGTTTCCAGCACCGTCCTTCCACGAGGCTGCTCCCAAGCGTCCCGCTGGCAGGCCCGCCAACCCGATGCCATTGTAGTTACCGCCCTGATACTCGTTCTGCGCGTTGGCAATAATATTTTTGCCGACCGTCGAGGAGCCGACAACGGTTGAATCGTAGCCTCCCACAAGTTGCCATTGGCAAAAATCTCCAAATGACATATCGCATACCCAAAGGTCATTCATTGGTCCATTCAGAGTGTCTGCAGGGGACTTCCCGGCTAATTCCCAGCCGTCCCCACCAAAGAGAAATAGACTCCCAAAACCGTCTGTCCATCCGGAAGCACCATAACGAGCCCCAGGCGTATTGGTAAGCGGGTTCGGAATGGTGGTCGGCGGAGTTGATGGAAACGCCCCGTACTGCGGCGTAGGTGGTGACGCTACCCCAGCCGTTTTCGTGCCATCGAGCCATGTCCAGTCGTTATGACCGCAATCGACTAATATGCTCGTCACGCTTGCGGTCACTACGCCTTTATAATTCCACCTCGTGCAGGCCTGAGTCTGCGTGCTCGGCCCGTGAAACACCGAGATTTCGTATTGGTCGTTCAGGGCTTCCGGTGTAGCGAAAGTGAACGGCCCGTTGTGCGGGATGATCAGGGTGTTGCCCAGTACGTTCTGCAACACGAAGCTGTTATCCGCAATCGGCCCATTGTTCGGAAGTACTCCTGCGAGTCCAACTACGTTTCCGCCGACGCTATACGTGACGGCTTTGCAGGTGATCGCCACATTGGTGACATTGGCTGTCGCGGTACCGCTGTCCGTCCCGGGAGTGATCGAGCAAATCTGTACCGGTCCGGTTGGTTGCGTAGCGATAGTTACAGTGTAGGCAGTTCCTGTAGGCACAAAATTCTTAAATGAGAACGCACCGTTCGCGGTAACCGTAAGTTGCTCCAGATTGCTGCCGTTTTCCAACACCAATCCAGTGCCAACAAGGCCGCTAACGCTGCCACCGAGGGTGTAGCTGAGTACGCAGTCCACGGCCACATTGGTCACGTTCGCAGTCGCCGTTCCGCTTCCATTCGTCACCGTACAGATTTGATTAGGCCCGGTCGGCTGGGTAAGAACCGTCACTTTGTAGGCGTCTGTCGGTCCCGTCACTGCAGTCTTGAACGTAAACGCCCCGTTTGCGGTAATCGTAAGACTGTCACCGCCATTATTCTGCAACACCATGCTCGTTCCCGCGGCAAGGTTGGTTGCGGTTCCTCCAATCGTGGCATTGACCGTGTGCGTCCCGCCACCACCTCCGCCTCCGGAACTGCTCTGCGGAACTCCGCTGCAGGCGGCGAGTGCCAGACAAATCGCAACTAGCGCGCCAAAATTCAACAATAATTTGGAATGAGTCATGACGAGATTAGCTCCTTTGCAATTCTCGGTTGAACTTTCCGGAATGCAGTTCGTTCTACCTAGGCCTAAGCCGTTGCAACGGGGAGCGAATCTTGAGGCACAAGCTTGCGGATTTAACTATTTCAACTGTCCGCGCAAAATGACGCCAAGGTGGATTGCCTTGTCATTTGAACCTAGAATAAGGGGGATAGTTTAGGATTAGTACTAAAACCTAGCGGTTATGTGCTTACCTGTGCACGATATTCTTAACATACAAACCAATGTGACATATGACCCAAGTTTATGTTTGAAAAAACGGCAAGTCGTGGCCCATCCCCCGATCCTTCGCTAGCCTATAAACAATGCTCGCTACTGCGAGGTCCCACGCCGCGATCCCATTGGATTTGAATAGGGTTATCTGCGCGTCTTTAATACGCCCCGCTACTTTTCCTGCAACTAGATCCGCCAGTTCATGGACCTCTTCCCAGCGTTCCGGTTGGCTCGTGAACGGCAAAATCAAGTCTCCCGCCTCTTGCTTCGATTGCTCCACGGAATCCACGAATATTACATCTGCCTTCGCGATGGCAGCGTCATCCAGCTCTCGTTTGTGTGCGTGGTTCGCTCCGATGGCATTGATATGCACTCCTGGTCCCAAGTCAGCACCACTCAAGACCGGCTTAGGCGATGTTGTCGCCGCCGTCACAATATCCGCGCCGCGAACTGCTTCCGCAGCCGATGCCGCAGCCGTCACCGGAATGCCCAGTCGCGTCGACATCTCTTCGGCGAACTTCGCGCGCCGCTTCGGATCGCGTCCGTACACCCGGGCCGAATCCAACTCACGAACCGTTGCTAACGCCTCCAACTGCGTCCTGGCTTGCCTGCCACTTCCCAGAATAGCCGCCACCTTGGCATTTGCGCGCGCCAGATATTTTGTCGCCACGCCGGAAGCCGCGCCAGTACGCAACTGCCCCATGTAGTCCGCTTCGATCAGCGCCAGCAATTCTCCGCTGGCAATCTCATACAGCGGCACCAGAAATCGAAGTTTGCCCTTCACGTAGGTGTACTGCTTCATTCCCACAAAACCGGCTTCTTTATCCATCGCCGCCATATAGTGAAAGTACCCGCCATCCGGCAGCTCAAACCGCCGCCGCGGTTGCACCACGACCGTCCCTGCAGCCTGTTTACGCGAAACCTCTTCGACGGCCTCAATCGCCTTCTTCATATTCAGCAATTGCCGAACTTCCGCCTCATTGATATGCAGTGTCATGAATTCCAGTAGGGGGCGGCTTATGCCGCTGCTTCTCTGCTTCGTTACTTTTTTACTTCATTGCTTCTCTTCTTCTGCCCTTCTTCTTTAACTCTCCTCACCACTGTCTGAATCAAATGATACACGCGCTCTTCCTTCGCTCCATCCATCACATGAAACCGAAACTCGGGCTCACCCTTCGCCCCTTTATCCACTACAACGGGCAGCGCCCCGCAAAGATCGTTCTCAATAAATGCGGTCTCATACCGCGATTTCTTTGCATCCCACGTAAACACGCGCATCGTCGTAAAATCGCACGCCTGTCCCTCGGGACTGCGCGTTCCTGCCAGCAAATACTGTGGATGATCTCCATTCGCGTCGCTCACGTGGTTCAACTCAAACCACGCAATCGGCCGAATATTTGCCGAACTCGCGCCATCCCTCACCACGTCCGGCAAATCCAGCGAAATGAATCGCGCAACGACCCATCCTGCGATCGGTACGGTCTGATCCCCGGGTTGCGTCGTCGTGGTAATCGCGGAATTGCGAACGGTCCCTTCTCCTGGAGGCCGCGTAGCAGTTCCGCGCACCAGATACCAGTCTTCCTTCTTGCTGTCTTCAGGCGCTCCGGATCCCTCTCTTTCGTCCGTCACCTGCACCCAATCCGCTACCGTACGTCCCACAATTTCCAGCGGCACGCCACGCGTAAACTGGTAAATCCGCGCTTCCGTCCGTCCGGGATTCGCGCGCAAATTCGTCGACACCTTTGTGCGGCCTTTCGCCTGAACCGTCATAGCCTTCACTTGCTTCAGCAACTTTTCGCTCCGCCGCCAAAGTTCCGGCTCCATCAAATAACGGGCATCGACCCAGCCGACCGCTCCGCCTGCCGTCCGGACCTTAACGTTTTCGTTGCGCTTCGCCAACACTTCAACTCGGTCACCATAGAGCAATACACCCAATTGTTCCCGCACTTGGGCCGCACTACTCCACACGGTTACGCTGCGTTCGCCAACGTAAGCCTCACCAATCGTTTCGTGTTTGGGCCGGAAGAACCAGGCCAACAGTGCCACCAGCAATAGCAATGGCACCGCGACCAAGAGCTTTCGCTTCATGCGCCATCCCCGAAGGTGGCTCCGACGGCTCGGGCTGCATTTACAATTTCGTTTCCAGGTTCGATGAATTTCATCTTTTCCAGGGCCTCATCCAGGGATACGGATTCAATTTTCCCAGATTTCAGGCATACCATGCGACCAAATTTCTGCTTCGCGACCAGGTCCGCCGCGGCAACTCCCAGTCGAGTCCCAAGTATGCGGTCAAACGGCGTAGGTGAACCGCCTCGTTGCACGTGGCCCAGCACAGTAACACGGATTTCCTTGTGCAACATCTCCCGCAGATAATCGGCAATTGCGTTCGCCACCCCACCGGGACCCACGGGCGGTATGACTTTCCCCGAAGGATCAGTCTTCGGCATTTTCACGCCCTCGGCCACTACTACCAGGCTAAACCGTTTCCCCCGCAATTCCCGCGCACGCACTGCATCGCACACCGCTTCAAAACTGAACGGAATCTCCGGCACCAGAATAATGTGCGCCCCGCCGGCAATTCCGCTATGCAGCGCAATCCATCCCGCGTCGCGGCCCATCACTTCGATCAGCATCACCCTATGATGACTCTCCGCTGTGGTATGCAACCGGTCGATCGCTTCCGTCGCAATCACCAGCGCCGTGTCAAAACCGAAGGTCACTTCCGTGGCATCCAAATCATTATCGATCGTCTTCGGGACACCCACGATGTTCATCCCCAACCGCGCAAAGTCTCGCGCGATATGCTGCGTTCCATCACCTCCGGTAACGATCAGCGCCTCAATCCCCAACCGCCGCGCGTTTTCCATACACAGTGTCGAGTAGTCATTGATCATTTCTTTGCCGTTTTCCATCGACTTGTACGAAAACGGATTCCCTCGATTCGTCGTTCCCAGGATCGTGCCGCCTCGCGGCAGAATTCCGCTTACAGAACGTTCCGTCATCTCCTCCGCGCCTTCCGGCCAGATCAATCCGTCAAAGCCATTACGAATCCCGATCACTCGCATTGAGTGCATATTGATGGCGCAGCGCACGATCGCGCGTGTTACTGCATTCAGCCCCGGCGCATCTCCTCCGCCGTTCACAATCCCGATTGTTCTTATAGGTTTCATAATCCCTCATAATATAACCTGACAATGTTACCCGAATTGTATTCGGCACATCTGTGACTTGGCACACGACAACCTTGGTAGTTACCGCTACAATCACTAAAGTGCCAACAGGTCGGGTACTAAAATGAAACTGCTCAACAGCCTTCAGCCTATTTCTCTATTCCTGCTACGGGCCGCTTTGGCCTTGATTTTTATTTATCACGGCTATCCAAAACTCGTCCATGCCAACGAAGGCATGCGCGAGTTCTTCACCCTGCACGGTCTGCCTGCTTATTTTGTATCCGTTGCAGGAACACTCGAGTGCTTTGGTAGTCTGCTATTGTTGGTGGGATTGTTCACTCGCGTGGCCGCTCTGCTCCTCGCCGTGGAAATGGCCGTAGCCATTTGGAAGGTTCACAGCGTTCATGGAGCGCTAGTTGTAAAGGAATACGAATTTCCTCTTATTATAGCGGCCGCTTGTTTTGCTCTGACCACTTTGGGGGCGGGATCGCTCTCCGTGGATTCTCTGTTTTTCGGCGACAGCGGCACCAAGCGCCGCAAATCTTCAAAGAGCAGCAAAGACTGATTAAACGGCTGCTCTGCTTTCAACCTGCCTCTCCGCGGTTGTGTAGCTGCCGCCTTCCGAGGCGGGCATTTTCAGACCTAGACCTGCGCTACAGAGCCAGGAACTGTCACCGCACTGGATAACGGTGCCTGCGGCAACACGATCCACAAAACGAGATACACAAACAATCCGGTTCCCGCAAACAGGACCGCCAGCAACCACACTACCCGGACGATTGTCGGATCGAGATCGAAATACTCCGCCAAACCCGCGCATACGCCCCCAATTTTCTTGTCACGGCTCGAGCGCATCAGTTTCTTTGCGGCTGGCGCTGCCATTCCGGGCGTTCCTATTGCCCCGGCTTGCTGCGCACCGCAGCTTGAGCAAAACTTTGTTCCATCCGCAATCTCTTTATGGCAATTTTGGCATTGCATGGCATACCCTCCACAGAGCACTTACACCCGCGATTCTATACAAAATACGGATAAACGATGAAGAAAGTTTCGTCGGTCCTGAGTCGGGAGGATTCGTTAAGCAAGGAGGGTTACGGAAATTCGCAATCCGCAATACTCTAGGGCTGGTAACTCCGTGTAACGCCTCTACACAACAATACTTAAGGGTGCCACACGCTCCCTTTATGCCTGTGGGTTTTCTCTTCAATGTAGGGGCGGCTTTACGCCGCCTAATGTAGTGGCCAATCTTCAGATTGGCGTCTTGGTCTCAGAGCCTTGCCAACCGCTCTAATACTCGAGAATCCGCCGCACCGCTGCCGCTATATCATCCGTCTGCGGCAAAGTCGCATCTTCCAGTTTCGGCTGATATCCGCAGAACGTATCCGTAGCCGCCACCCTCTTAATCGGTGCATCCAACTCGTCGAACAATTCTTCCGCGATCCGCGCGGAAATCTCCGCTCCGTAGCCCCAGCTCAACATATCTTCATACGCCACGATCACTCGATGCGTCTTTCGCACCGTCGCAGTAATCCCTTCCCAATCGTAAGGAGACAGCGATCGCAAATCCAGAATCTCCACCGAAATTCCTTCGCGTTGCAATGCTGCTGCCGCTACTTCGGCTCGATGCACCACAGCCCCATACGTCACAATGCTGACGTCCGTGCCTTCTTTCACCACCCGCGCCCTGCCGAATGGCACCATATAATCCGCACCGGGATATTCCGCGCGATTGTAAGGTTGCCGGTAGAGATGCTTGTGCTCCAGGAACATCACCGGGTCGTCGCTGCGAATAGCAGTCCGCAATAATCCCGCCACATCCAGCGCAGTCGAAGGCATCACCACTCGCAATCCCGGGCAATGCGTAAAGATCGATTCGCCACTCTGGCTGTGATACACGCCGCCGCCTGTCAGGTAGCCGCCAATCGCCACGCGAATCACTACCGGCGCCTTGAACTTGCCATTTGACCGCCACCGCATCACGCACAATTCATCGCGAATCTGCATCATCGCCGGCCAGATGTAGTCAAAAAACTGAATTTCCGCCACCGGTTTCAGCCCGCGAGTAGCCATTCCGATCGCGCGTCCTACAATGCTGGCTTCCGCCAGCGGCGTATTGAACACGCGGTCCGCGCCATATTTCCTCTGCAGTCCCGCGGTAGCTTTGAAAACGCCACCCTTCCCTTTTACTTCCCGCAGATTCTCTTCGCGGCTCGCATCGGCCACGTCTTCGCCGAACACGGTGATCCGTTCGTCGCGCGCCATCTCCTCGTTCAACGTGGCTGCAACCATCTCCACCATCGTCTTCGCCGCGCCTTGTACTTTCGGCTCGTTCGAAAATTTAGCCGACGTCGGATCGATATCCGGCGAATACACATTTTCGTAAATCGTCGCCGGACCCGGCACTTCCGCGGCCAGCGCACGATCTCCCGCGTCGCGCACCTCGCGGTCGACCTCTGCTTCCAGCGCTTCGATTCCCTTCTGATCCAGCAATCCTTCCCGGATCAGGAACAGTGAAAACTTTGAAAGTGGATCGCGCCGCGCTTCCCCTTCACGCTCTTCCGGCAATTTGTAGAGTTTCTCGTCGTCCGACAGCGAGTGTGAATACGGCCTGGTTGCATGCGCATGAACGAGCGCCGGCCCGCGACGGTCTCTCACATACTGAATTGCTTCCCTGCACGTCGCATAGCTTTCCAGCGGATCCGTCCCATCGCACTCCGCGATATGTAATCCCGGAAAGCCTTTTGCCAATTTCGAAATGCTGCCACCGGCAGTCTGCACTTCCACTGGCACGGAAATCGCGTAGCCGTTGTCTTCCACCAGGTAGAAGATCGGCAACTTCTTCGCGCACGCCGCGTTCAACGATTCCCAAAACTCTCCCTCGCTCGTCGCTCCATCGCCCGACGACACGTAAACAATCTCGTCCTCTTCATGGCTGACGAATTCGCCCATCGGGGCTTTTTTCGCCTGCGTCAAGGCTCTCGGCCGTCGCTCGTAATACAGTGTCGCTTCCGCCGCGCCGACTGCCTGCACATACTGCGTCCCGGTGCAGGAAGATCGGCTCACGATATTCAGCCGGTTGTGTCCCCAGTGCGAAGGCATCTGCCGTCCGCCCGAAGCCGGATCGTCTTTCGCTCCTACCGCCTGCAGCAGCATCTCCAGGGGAGACACCCCCAGCATCAGGCACAGCGCGCGGTCGCGATAATACGGATAAAGCCAGTCGATTCCCGGCCGTAGAAGCAACCCCGCAGCCGCCGTCACCGCCTCGTGGCCGGCGCTTGAAATTTGGAAGAAGATTTTGTTCTGGCGTTTCAGTTGGATTTCGCGGTCATCAAGTCGCCGCGAAAGGAACATCGTGCGGTATAGCCGGATCAGGGACTCTCGGTCGAGCCCCTCATATTTCGTGGATTCTGCTCTTGCTGTCTTAACGCGGGTTTGGACCGCCATTCAGTCTGACCTCGAGTTGGAATGGGAGCGATTGCGTCCGCGAATTCAGATTATACCGAAGGTCCCCGCCCAGCCGAAATAAACCTTAAGTTTTCTGTCCCCACAAACCAACGTACTGCAACCAAATTGGCCTTCTCCCCAAGCGGCGTTGTGTAGGGGCCGCTTTCTGAGGCGGGCAGTCTTTCTTCCTCTCTGTTTTATTCTCTTTAGTCGGTGGGGTCTTTAGCCCCAAAAGGCCCTGCTTCTACTCCAATTCCTCAAACCGCTTCTCGGCATCCTCAAACCCTGTCTCGCCCGCCTTCAGTGTCACGGGCGATGCCGACAGAAACGGCTCCTCACTCGGTATCCGCTCCACCCAACGATGTTCCGTTAGCTTCTCGTGACCGGAGAAACCAAGCCGAACCAGCAACTCCACATTGCCAGTTGCGGCCTCTTCTTTCTTCGCCGCCTCGCCCTTCGCTTCGCTTTTCGCGCCGCTCTTAGCTTTGCCCTTTCTCTTTGCCGTCTCGACTTTTGCGGCTTTCGGTTCTTCCGCCGGCTCCGCGGCCGAGCCATTTACCGCGCTCCGTTCGAACTTATAAAGCAGCTTCTTGTCCAGCCGGAACGCCTGTTTCCACACTTCCAGTTTATGCCGCGCCAACTGCGCTTTCTCTTCATCCGTTCCAAAATCAAATCGCAAATAAATGTGTGCCATATATCAAGTCTGCGTTTCTCCTCAACCCAAGTCAAGCGCGCCAAGTGGAGTTCGGCAGCCTCGCTGCCGCTTTTTGGACCCATCGTAATTTTTCGAACGATGTCATCCTGAGCGAACTGCCCCGACGTTTTCTACGTACCGCATTGTGGTGCGTCGGGTCACGCAGCCGAAGGACCCCTCCTTAGGAGGGGAATATTCAACTATGGATGAAGCCATCTCAGAACACGACAAGAGTTTTCTTCAGGCATCACCCATTCACCAAATACCGATCCAGCCACTCCAAAATAGTCTTTCTCATCTCCGGCAACTCCACGTGTGCCGCGTCAAACAACTCAATATGACAATCCGCCTCTTTTCCATATTTCCGATACAGTGCCATTAACTGATCGCGAATCTTCTCCACTCCGGCAGGAGGAGTCAGCGGATCCTTCTGCCCATTCACGCTCAATCGTGCTCTGGGCACAATCAGCTCATTGATATCCACAGTCTGAAAATGTTTGAGCAGCGAAGGCACATAGTAATAGATTCCATGCTCGCTCAGTCCCTTGGTCCGAATTAACTCCTCATAGTCCGTCAGACAGCACACATCAACGCACATCCGCACGCGAGGGTCGAGCGCTGCCAGCCACCACGCCTTCGTTGCGCCCATCGACATTCCCAGCGCGCCCAATCGATTCGCATCAACCTCCGGCCGGTCCGCCAGATAATCCAGCGCGCGATTCTCGTCATACATCATCATTCCGTAGAGAACTTGCCCGTTCCACAACATCCGTTTGAACGTGTCTTCTTCGCCTCGTTTTCCATCCGTGTCGTGCTTCCGTTCTCCAAAGCACCAACTGTCAATCGCCAGTGTCACCAGTCCTTTTTCCACGCACACCGGCGCATATGCCGGCTGCGCCTCCACTCCCCGCAGAAGTTGCTCTTTTCCCAGGTCGTACATTCCCCCGTGCCAGTGAATGTACAGTAATCCCGGCGCGGGCGACTGCCTCTTGTCGGGAATCAGCAGCAACGCTGGCACTGGTTCATAACCATTCAAATCCAACTCGAGCCGTTCCAGCGTGTACCCATCGTGCTTCTCAGTCTTCACGATCTTGGGAGCTAGCGGCTTCTTCTCCAAAGGCAAATCGCCCAACAAACTCCAAAGCTCTTTCCGACGCGACTTCTGATGCGCCTCGAATGATTCGCTCGACTTCGACTTTTCTCCTTCGACCAGCACCTCAGGCACGCGAGTGCTCGCCGCAAGTCCCCCAGCGCAAACTTGCAGGAAATTTCTTCTCGTTGTTGGAGACATTGGATCACTCCTGCCTGCGCTCAAACCAATCGTGGCGAGCTACGCGCAAAACAATTCGAGCTACATATACCACGGCAAGCATACATTTCTTCACGAGTTGGGATTCGCCCCCAATTGCGGTATTCTTTCTGGGACCAATGAATTCGTCGCTCCACCCTCCTATCGCTCCGGGAAAGAAACTGGCGGCGTCTCTATGCCTTCTCGCTGTCCTGCTGCTCTGGTCTCCCCTTTGGGCTGCCGCCCTGGAAGCAAGCGGCATGGCCTGCTGCACCGGCGCCATGTGCCCCGCTCACAGTCACCCCAAATCGAATCACGGTAACGCCGCGAACCCCTCCGCCTCCGAAGAACCGATGCAATGCAACCATTCTGGCAGTGGCTCCCTGATGAATTGCTCCATGTCCTGCTGCCAGGATCAGGGCCAGACCTTCGTGGCCTCTGTGCATTTCGTGCTGCCGCAACGGCTCTTTGTCCCCAGCCCGCAGCAGTCAATCTCATCAGCTCCAATCTTTGAAGTCCCTCAAATTCTGCGTCGCAACGATCCTCTCTCCCCTCCTCCACGAAATCCTTTTCTCTAAAAGCACCGATCAATCCGTTGACCTCGATTGTGTAGCGGCCGCTTTCCGAGGCGGCACTGAACTCACATTCAGGCCTACGATTTTCGGATGGTCTCTGAAAAGTTGGGAATATCTTTTCTTTCTCGCTCCTGACCAATTCATCGCGGACTCTCGACGTCCGCCGCGGCCCTCTGCCGCCCTCAACGGAGAGAAAAATGTTTCGCAAGATTTCGCTCATCGCGGCAGCCGCCCTTTTTCCCGCTGCCGCCCTGCTCGCCACGATTTTTGGTTCCGTGCGTGGCATTGTGCACGACCCGCAACATCGCCCCATCACCGGGGCACAAGTCACGCTGCAAGCCAGCAATTCCGCCTTCAAAATGGACGCAACTACCAACGCGGAGGGGATCTTCGTATTCTCCGCCGTGCCCCTCGGCCAATACACCGCGACAGTTGCCGCCAATGGCTTCACTTCTCAATCCCAGTCTCTGCAAGTCGTCGTGGACAGCGCACCTGTCCTTCATTACCAGCTCGCCGTCGCAACAACAACACAGCAAGTAAACGTCATCGCTACCGCCGAAGAGTTGGACACGGATTCGCCGCGCCGCGACCTCCTCATCGATCAAACACAACTCAATCGCTACGCTGGAGTCGACTTGAGCACAAGCTTCAAAATCATCACCGAATTTGTTCCCGGGTCTTACATGGTCCACGATCAGCTTCACGTCCGTGGCGGACATCAGGTCACCTGGGCCATTGACGGCGTCCCTATTCCCAACACCAACATCGCATCCAATGTCGGCCCGCAATTCAATCCCAAGGATGTTTCCTATCTGCAGGCGGAAACCGGCAGCTATGCTGCCGAATATGGCGATCGCATCTACGGAGTTTTTAACGTCGCCCCAAAAAACGGCTTCGAGCGCGACAAAGAAGCCGAACTTCTCCTCAGCTATGGCAGCCATAACTCCACCGATGATTGGCTCAGCTTCGGCGACCACACCGAAAAGTTTGCCTACTACGCCAGTTTCAGCGGTAACAGCACCGAGTGGGGTCTCGAACCGCCGGTGCTCGAAAATATCCACAATCAGGCTATGGGTGGCGGCGCTTTCACTTCCTTGCTCTACAATCCGTCGGAAAAAGATCAACTTCGCTTTGCCGGCGGCGTTCGTCTCGACTATTTCGAAGTCCCCAACGATCCCAATCAATCCACTGTCGGCTTTAACGATCGTCAGCGAGAGCAGGACATCTTCGCCACCGGCACCTGGGTTCACACCTTTAATCCCAGTTTGCTCTTTGTCCTGAGCCCGTTCTACCACTTCAATCGTGCTGTCTATCAAGGTGGATCCACTAACCAGCCGCAAGCTGCCAATAACCGAGCCTCCAACTACGAAGGCGGCCAGACCACTATCTCCTGGATCAACAAGCGAAATAATATTCGAGCCGGCCTCTATGCCTTTGCCCAGCAGGACGATTCACATTTCTCCGTCTACGCCAATGACGGTTCAGGAACCTCCTTCACTCAGCGCGTCGATCCAACGGGAAATCTCGAAGCTCTCTTTGCCGAAGATCAGTTCAAGCCAACGTCCTGGCTTACTCTGAGCGGCGGCCTGCGTTACACGCATTTCTCGGGACAAGTCACCGAGCACGCCACCGATCCCCGCATTGGCGCCGCAGTAACTGTCCCTAAACTCAATTGGGTCCTCCGCGCTGCCTATTCCTATTTCTATCAGGCCCCGCCGCTCGACACGGTCTCCGGCAATTTATTCGACAACACTGGTTGCGAGGGTTGCGCCTTCCTGCCTCTCTTCGGCGAACGAGACATCCAGCAGGAATATGGCCTTACCATTCCCCTTCGTGGCTGGACTCTCAGCGAAACCTATTTCCACACCAGCGTGAAAAACTTTTTTGATCACGATTCCCTTGGCAACTCCAATATCTTTCTTCCCCTCACCATCCAAGGCGCAGTCATCAAGGGAGTCGAAACTTCCGTTCGCTCACCACTCCTTCTCCGCCACTACCGGGCTCACCTGGTTTATTCCAATCAGCGCACGCAAGGCGTTGGCGCCATCACCGGTGGTCTGACCGACTTCACTCCACCCGAAGATGGCAACTTTCTCCTCGACCATGACCAGCGCAACTCATTTGCCGCGGGCTTCGAAGGTGACCTGCCCTGGCGCAGCTTCGCTTCTGCCGCCATCAACTACGGCTCCGGCTTCCTCAGCGGAGACGGTCCGGACCACCTCCCCAGCTACTACACTCTCGATCTTTCCCTCGGCAAAAACTTCGGCGAAAACTTTACCGCGCGCTTTACCGCCACCAACATCACCAACCAAAGGTATATGCTCGACACCAGCAACACCTTCGGCGGCTCACATTTTGCCGATCCGCGCATGTTGTCGGTGCAAATTCGATACAGATTCCACTATTGAGGCCCGGTTTATCCTGCCTTTGTAGCGCTCACCTTCTGAGGCGGGTCGTTCTTGCAAATCCTCGTTAATCGATGCGGCGGTCTGCACTATGAAATACTCCTAAGGAGCCACCATGAACTACCATCGTCTTTTTCTCTCAATCGCCGCACTCTGCAGCTTCGTCGCCACTGCATGCCAAACATCTGCTCCAGAGAAACACTACCCGATTCAAGCCGAAGTAATTTCCTCCGAACCACAGCACCAAATCCTCATCGTAAAACACGGCGACATTCCTGGCCTCATGCCCGCCATGACCATGAGCTACATGGTCGCCGACCCCAAGCAGATCGAATCTCTAAAATCCGGCGACAAAATCACCGCTGACCTGGTAGTCTCCGACAACAAAGGCCGCCTGGAAAAAATTGCCCTTGTAGCGAAATCGGCCGGCGATACTCCTTCGAATCCAGTCAAATGAAAATCATTCGAGAATCCGACCACCTCTATCGCTTGACCCGTTTCGGCATGGTCAATTGCTTTCTGCTCGAACACGACCACGCCTTCACCCTCATCGACACCAACCTTCCCGGCTCGGCGAATTCCATTCTTGATTTCGCCAAAACTCTCAATCTCCCCATCCAGCGAATCCTCCTCACCCACGCTCACTTCGATCATGTGGCATCCCTTGAGGCGCTGGCTTCCTACTTGCCTGGAGTGGAAATCGCCATCGGCGCTCGCGAAGCCCGATTTCTCGCCGGAGATTTCTCGCTGGAAAAGAACGAGCGCGGCAGAAAACTGTTTGGATTTATGAAGGTTAAAAGTCGTCCAACCGGCTTTCTGAACGATGGTGATCGGATCGGCCCACTGCTGGCCATCAGCTCCCCCGGCCACACTCCGGGCCACTTCTCGTACCTCGACGTTCGCGACAACACCCTCATTGCTGGAGACGCCTTCACCACGCAGAACGGCCTGCTAGCCGCTGGTGTTTTTCAGTGGACTTTTCCCTTCCCCTTTCTGTTCTCCTGGAATGCGGAACTCTCTGCACAGAGCGCCGCCAGACTTCGCGACGCAAAACCAACTCGCCTCTGCGTCGGCCATGGCAAGACTTCTCTCTCGCCAGCCACGAAACTGGATCAAGCCATCGCAAAGGCTTTCCAACAGCACCCCGCCGTAAAGCAACAGTAGTCCAGATTCCCTTGCACAGTCTTTTCTCCAACGTTAAACTGAATCGAAATTTGAATGGCGATGGAGTTCGCCATAACCGTTCCGGCCTTCTGGCTGGATCTGATGACTCCTGGCTGCCAAGCGGCACCAGGAGTTTTTTTATAGGTGCTCTGAATCAGCGCAGCAGAATAATGGAGCAATCGTGAAGCTACTGCTTATTGCCCTCTTCGGAGCCGTCGGCACACTTGCCCGATACGGCTTGCAGGGATTGGTCCAGGTGAGGATGGGCAGCACCTTTCCCTACGGCACCCTGGTGATTAATCTCTCCGGGTGCTTTTTCCTCGGCCTCATCGGTCAGTTCACACTCAATCGAATGGTAGTTTCTCCAGAAATGCGTATGGCAATAGCTGTAGGATTCTTCGGCGGCTTCACTACGTTCTCCAGCTTCGGCTGGGAAACCGCTAAAATGTTTGAAGCGGGAGAATGGCTCCGCGCCACCACCTACGTCACTGCCAGCGTCGTACTCGGACTGCTACTCTCCGTCGCAGGAATTCGTCTCGCCAGCCGCTTTTAGCCGCTTTAAAGGAGGTCCACATGCCACACCAGAAATTTGTAGGCGAACGTACCCTGATGCGCATCCATATCGGTGAATCGGACAAATGGCACGGCAAGCCACTCCACGAAGCGATCGTTGAAGAACTGCGCCGCGAAAAGTTTTCCGGCGTCACTGTTTTGCGCGGAGTCGGCGGCTACGGCGGTTCCAGCGTCTATCACACCGACAAACTCCTACGCCTCTCTCAGGATCTCCCCATCGTTCTGGAAGTAATCGAATCGCAAGAGCGCATCGACGAAATCTTGCCGCACCTCGACGAAATGATTGGCGGCGGCTTGGTTACCCTCGAAAAGGTCCAGGTGATCCTCTATCGCCCTGCCCCACGCTGACGATTCTGCGAGGCCACGCCTGAAAGGGATCTACATCAACTCTCGGGCGGATTTGCAGCTCTCTGCTTCATTGCTTCATTGCTTCCTTTCCCTTCCTCATCCTCCTCTGTACTTCCGCCTGCAAATATTTCCGCAAATTCTCCGGCACAATTCCCGGTGAAGCCAACTCTCGCAAATCATTCACTGTTAACTCCGGCAAGAACGCCAGTATCGTCGCCAGCGGCGCCGAAGGATTCCGCACCAGCGCCAGCCTCACGTTATACATCTGCGACCATTTCGGATGACGGCACAGCGCCTGCACCGCTGCCACCGGCACTTTCTCTCGTGCCAGCGTCTTCAATATTTGTGCTTCCGTCAAAAACGGATTTTCCAGCGCCACTTTCAGCACTTCGGGGTGTCCTTCCCCCACTAGCGATCCGGCCACACGTCCAGGACCGCGCCGAGCCAGGGCGATCTTCTGTCCGAGCGGCAATTGTGGCATCCGCGCGATGATCTGCGCTTCCGCCTGCAGTTTTATTTCTGCCGTGCCCGAGGGGGACAACGCATATTGCACCAGATCCATCAAATACAAATCGCGCAGCAAACGCAGCCCAATCAAGCGCGGTGCCCTTGGATGAAACATCAGCGCCTTCTTCACTCCGTAGCTTTTCAACAGGCTCCTTCGCGCACCAATTTCTTCCAGCACCTCTGTTGGCAGATCTTTGCGAGCTAGCAGCAGGCACACTTTCTGTTCGTCGAGCGCAGGATTGCTCAACACCGTCAAAAGCACTTCAGGCGCGTGGTGATACAGCAATTCCGTCAGCGCCTCGCCGCTTGCCGTGCGTGCCCGATCAACCACTTTCTCAATCTCAGTCACGATCGCTTCCCTGGACTCCTTTACTCTTCAGCATCCTTAGCGCTATGCGCGCCGCTGCTTCCGCCACAGTCATGGATAGCGCACCGAATTCGGCTTGTGGCGCAGCTTCACGCAATCTCTGGTTCAACTGTTCGTCAAAGAATTTTGAGCGTTGCACCATGCCTCCCGTTTTCACCAGAAAGAATTTCTGCTCCCTTAACCTCAACCTCTCCACTAAATCATTCGCCAGCCGGGCAAGCTCTGCCGCGGCCATTTGCAGCAATTCGCGCGCTCCCATATTTCCTTCGTCCGCCGCCTCCCCCACCAATGGAAATATGCGCGGAAACACTTCGTCGGGCACGGCGTAAACACGCGTTTGAAATTCCTGCCAGTTCGCTACGCCAATCTCTTTCAGGATTTTCCCTCCAAGAACAGAAGTCACTTCATCGCGGTCGTACTCCCGGATTTCTGCAATCGCCGCGCGCTTTCCAATGTCGTAGGCACTGCCCTCGTCACCCAGCAGCGGCCCGTGCCCACCCACTCGCGCAACACACCCTTGTGCATCGCGCCCCACCGCCGCTGTTCCCGTACCGGCCACCAGCACAATCACTGGCCCGTCCCCCGTCGCTTCCAGCGTCAATTCCAGGTCCGTGCATACGTGCACAGCCTTTCCGGAATATTCCTCACAAAGCAACCGCTTCATTTTTTGCGCGGTTTCCGCTTCTCCCGCTCCCGCTAGCCCGACGCAAAGTCCCCGGACTTCGTCCAACGACACTTTTGCATTCTGCAGCGCCAATCGGGCGGCCTCACTTACCGCTGCCAGCGCCCCGCCAAAACCCACTCGCACCGGATTCGATGGCCCGCTTCGACCGCGAGCGCGCACGCTTGTTTCCCAATCCATCAAAACACATTCCGTCTTAGTGGCCCCGCCGTCAAATCCCAGCACATACTTCATGGCTCAAGAATACGCGAGGAGCGCCCTGCCGGGTCAAACTCCGCAGTGCTAGTGACGAATTCGCCTATCACCTTCAGTGGTACAGGCTCGCTAGCCTGTGCTCTTGGTGTTTCTTTCCCGTCTTCTTGACCTCACTCTCCTCCCCCACTATCCTCAACTCGCAAAACAAAATGTACATTCATCCACTCGACCTCGTCATAGTCGTCGCCTACCTGCTCGGCGTCACTGCCCTGGGCCTTCATTTCCGCCGCAATCAGCACAGCCCCTCCGATTATTTTCTGGGAGGCCGCACTACGCCCTGGTGGGCACTGGCCCTTTCCATCGTCGCCACGGAAACCTCCACGCTTACCATCATCGGTGTTCCGGCCATCGCCTACGCAGGCAATCTCACTTTTCTCCAACTGGTTTTCGGCTACCTTGTCGGCCGCGTTCTCATTTCCATTGTTCTCCTGCCAGGTTATTTTCGAGGCGAATTCCTCACCGCATACGCCCTCATCGAAAAACGCTTTGGCCGCCGTATGCGTTCTGTTGCCGCCCTGACTTTTCTCGTGACCCGCACCTTGGCCGAAGGAGTGCGTGTCTCCGCCATCGCTTTGGTCGTTAGTGCCGCCCTCGGCACCAGCGAACGCCTGGCCGTCTTCATTGTTATCGCCCTCACCGTTCTTTACACCTTCGAAGGCGGCATGAAAGCCGTGATCTGGACCGACGTCGCGCAATTTTGCCTCTACCTCGCCGGCAGCGTCGCCACTCTATTCTTCCTCCTGCATCGCATCCCTGGAGGCTGGCACGAAGTGACTCAAGTCGCCGCGAACTCTGGCAATAAATTGCAGCTCTTCGATTTTTCCTGGGATCTTGCAACCAAGTACACGTTCTGGTCGGGTGTCATCGGCGGCGCTTTCCTGACCATGGCCAGTCACGGAACGGACCAAACCATCGTCCAGCGTCTTCTCGCTGCACGCTCACAGAAAGACAGCGCCCGCGCCCTGATCGCCAGTGGTTTCATCGTGCTCGTCCAGTTCGCCGTCTTCCTCCTGATCGGCGTTTTTCTGTTTGTTCTTTCTCAACACGTCCCTCTTCTGGCTGCGGGAGAGCGCACGGACCGCGTCCTTCCCAACTTCCTTGTGCGAGAAATGCCCACAGGTCTTGCGGGATTGCTTCTTGCCGCCATCATCGCTGTGGCTATGTCCAACGCCAGTGGCGCGCTCAATTCCTTGGCAGCCAGCAGCGTCCTCGATTTTTCCATCCTTCGCGGAAGAAACAGTCAACTCGCCAGCGACCCAGCAAAACTCCTAAAGCTCTCTCGCCGCTCTACCCTGCTTTGGGGCGCCGCTCTAGTCTGCTTCGGCCTCATTCACTGGGGGCCCGTTCTCGAGGCGGGACTCACCGTTGCATCCCTTCCTTTCGGCAGCTTGCTCGGGCTTTTTCTTCTAGGCACCTTTGATCGCCGCTCGAACTCCAACGGCTCACTCTCTGGCATGGTTGCTGGACTTGCTGCCGTCCTTCTCGTCTTCCGCTACACTTCGATCGCCTTCACCTGGTTCGTCCTGGTAGGCGCTTGTGTCACATTCATCGTCGGCGCCATCGTCAGCCGCGCGTGGCTCGATCGGGTTTCGACGACCTGACACCATAAACGCTCCCCTCTACTTTTCCTTTGTCATCCCGACCAGTGCCACGTCGTCTGTGGCACACAGCGCGAACTGCGCGCCATCGGCCTCCTTTACCGGGGTGGAGGACCGTGGCAACACTCCAGCAGACTCGCGTTTCAATGTGTATCAGCACGACACAAGAGTCTCTAGAGCCACCTCACTACCGCCCTTCTACTTAAAACTGACGACTGAATCCATCTAAGGTAAACTCAGCACCACTCTTTTCTACGGAGATCTATGAGCGAGAAGCGGCTCGAACTTGTGCGCGGTCTCGGCCCCTGGGCCTCGGCTGCCATCGTCGTCGGCACTATGATTGGCACAGGAATTTTCCTGAAGCCTGCCGAAATGGCTCGCGAAGGCCACTCCGTCTCCGTCGTCTACGCTGCGTGGATAGTGGGTGGTCTGCTCTCCATTTTCGGCGCTCTCTCCTATGCGGAACTCGGCGCTGCCATCCCTGAAGCAGGCGGAGAGTACGCCTATCTTCGTCGAGGCTTCGGCACCGTATGGGGATTTCTCTTTGGCTGGATGCACTCCATCGTTGGTCGCCCTTCCTCCGCCGCCTCCATTGCCGCAGGCATGATGCGCTTCCTGAGTTTTTTTGTTCCCGCGGTCGCTGCACCCATCTTCACTTGGCACATCGCCATTCCCGGACTCAGCACCTGGATCAAACCATACGATTTCGTTTTCACGCGGGCTCAACCGCTGGCCGTTTTCTGGCTGGTCGTCATGACAGCCGTGAACTACATCGGTGTACGCGTCGGGGGTGGCGTACAAGTTTTTCTCACTATCATCAAAGTCATTAGCGTGATCATCGTCATTGGCGTTGCTTTTTTTCTGGGCAGCCACATTCCCATTGCCGACACTCCTATGTGGCCAAGTCCCCTCAACGCGGGACTTCTCAGCGCCTTTCTCGCGGCACTCGCTGCCTCATTGTGGGCCTACGATGGGTGGGAAGATCTCAATCTGGTCGGCTCCGAAGTGAAAGACCCCCAGAAAAATATTCCTCGCGCGCTGATTGGCGGAGTTGCTTTTGTCGCCCTCATCTACATGATCTTCAGCGCGGCCTGCATGAAAGTTCTGCCCTTCGACAGAGTTGCCAGCTCACCGCACATCGCTTCCGATGTAGTAGAAACCGTGGTGGGCCACGGCGCGGCCTTCTGGATCACATTGGCGATGGTCATCTCCGCTCTCGGTTCCATGAACTCTTCCATCCTCAGTGGAGCGCGCGTCCCCTACGCCATGGCACGCGACGGCATCTTCTTCAAAATCGCCGATGGCATCCATCCCAAATATCGCACTCCTGGCCGCGCTCTGATTTTTCAAGGCGCTCTCGCTAGCGTTATGGCCCTGAGTGGCACCTTCGAAGAACTCACCAGCCTCTATATCTTTGCTGGATGGATTTTCTACGGCCTGGCTGTCTTCGCCCTTTTCCGTCTTCGCAAAACCGAACCCGATCTCCCTCGCCCCTATCGCTGCTGGGGCTATCCAGTAGTTCCCGGCCTTTTCGTCGCCGGCGCTCTTCTGCTCACCGTCAATATTTGGCTGGAACGTCCGGCCCGCTCATCCATCGGCCTCCTTCTGATCGCCGCCGGTATCCCGTTCTATCAACGATGGAAACGCCGCGTCGAATCGGGCGGGTCTTCAGCTTCACAGAAAACTAGTTAGGTTCAACCATAATGCCAGCCAGATCAACTCTCTTCACCATCCTCTTGCCGGTCCTCCTCGTGATGGGAATCATCGCTGCGGTCATTTTCGGCTACATCTTTTTCTATCGCTATCCCATTGGTTCGACGCGAGCGTTCAAAATCACTTCCGATTCCTTTTGCCCTTCCGCTTGCTTGCGTGAGCGGATTCTCGCGAGAATCGATTCATTCGGCTCGTACCATCCTCAGAGGGAAGATGTCGTCATCATGAACTTCCACAGCAGCATTCTGGTTAAGCGAGTTATCGGTCTGCCGGGCGATGTGATTTCGCCGGGACGGAATGGGGCCTTTGAGATTAATGGCAAGACTTGGCAACCACCATCTATTTGTGGAAGGCCTGAGTTTCTCGAAATGGGAAACCCGGGATTGGAACACATTAAATTCGAATCTACGGAAGTTCCTGCGGGCTTCTATTTTGTAATCGGCGACAATCTGGACCATAGCTATGACAGCCGCATCAAAGAATTCGGAATGGTCCCTGAACGCGACATCCGTGGAAAGGCTCTGCTGATCTATTATTCGCCGCATTTCTCGCGTGTAGGCTGTCCCGTGCGCTAGTAATTCCCTGTATAAGAGTTTCTTCATCAAACCGCCGCCCGTTGCCCCGCACTCCGCCGCCAGCATATCGGCAACACCCCGACAAACAGCATCACCCCGGGAATCACAACCCACGGTACAACTCCCAACACGAAATGGATCGGATGGTGCGTGACGTACGAATTCCTCTCCACCAAAACAGCCGACCAGGCCGCCACAATCATCACTCCGAACAGCGCCAGCGCGGGAAATAATCCTGCAACTATCCTCGCCTGCCGGTTTCCGCTTGCCCTTCGCGAAAGATAGGCGCCAAGCGCCCCCACCAGCGGCTGGGCCACCAGCCAAAAAATATAAGGCATCACTGGCGGCGCGTAGGGTCCAAAACTCGCTCGAGGCTGCCAATCAATCCGCAGCAGGAACGTCAGCCACAGCATCGACACAGTCAGGCTAATCAGCCCAGGAACCCAAATCGCTCTCGTCCGGTAATTCACAGCCCCCTCCTCATTCTTCGCTGCGCAAATCTCCGCCGAAAGCTCTTCCCAGTTCCCCACCAGCTTCAGGGCACTCTCGGCCGCCTGGTTTTCTGCCACATCATTTGCAAGCTGCGAGTTGTACTGATCCTCCAGATGCGCCGAAAGCTCTTCCACAATGCTTTCCGTATCCTTCTCGGAGAGCTCCATTCCACTCAATCGCACCCGCACAATTTGCCGCCAATCACGCATGGCCCACCTTCGCCACCTGCCGCATCACCCTGAACAGACTGGCCCATTCTGCCCGCATCGGCTTCAGCAATTTCCGTCCCTTCGGCAGCAACGAATAGCATCTCCGCCGGCGTCCGTTCTCTCCCGTTTCCCACTTCCCGATAATCCATCTGCGCTGCTCCATGCGGTACAACAACGGATACAGGGCCGCGAGGGTGAACCGCAACGCTCCGCCCGACTGCTCCTCGATTTCCCGTGCAATCACGTACCCGTGCAGCGGTCCACCCTCCAGCACACTAAGTATCGCCAGCTCCGCCGTGCCTCTCTTCAGTTCTGTGCGAATCATACATAGCCCTCTTACATGTAATAGTCTTATATAACGAACCAAATTGTCAATAGCACCCTGCCTCAGCCGTCCAATGCGTTCCAGGCAGGCCTTGCAGGCGCTGTCTTCAGGCCAATTTGCTTCACAGAATTCTCCAGCATTGGAGGCGCGACAGAAGTTAGCCCAGCGCGCAAGCGCGAGTTAGAAAGCCAACAACACACCAAATCCGCAGGTGCGCCACATGCCCACAGCCGTCAGACGCGGCCACTCTCTCAATAAAGCACATTCTCTCTTGTTGTTGAGGCGGCTTTATATCTACTCTCAGCGCGAACGCCACATCCTTGGCGTGCTTTATCTCTGCTTCACTACAACTTAGCTTCTTTACATCTTTACTTCGCTGCTTCTTTTCTAAGCCCTCGCCGTCTGCGCATTCCTCATCGCCGGCTTGATCGGCAGCAATGCCGCTTCCGCGCCAGCTCGCACGTTCACATACGGATGGATCGCTTTAGCCATCGCTTCCATTCCCGTCACCAATCGCGGTCCCGGCCGGGAAACATAACTGTTCGCATCCATCGCGTACACTCGCCCATCGCGCACCGCGGGAATACTGGCCCATCCCGGTGAGAATGTCAGCGACAGATATTCATCACGCGATTGTTCTTTGTCGTATCCACACGGCGCCACAATCATCACTTCTGGCGCCGCGGCAATAATCTCTTCTTCCGTCACGCGAAACGACGGCGTTCCCGCCTTCCCCAGCACGTCGATTCCCCCCGCCTGCTCGATCATCTCCGGCACCCAGTGTCCGCCAACATAGAACGGCTGCAGCCATTCCAACAGCACTACCCGCGACCGCTCCTCAATCGCATCCATCATGATCCCGAGCTCGCCTATGCGCTCGCCAATCATCCCGACAATCGCTTCCGCCCGTGCTGACCGTTTCGTTTCTTCTCCAATCCATAAGATATCCCGCCACACATCGCGCAGGTCCTCCGGATTCAAGCACAGCACTTCCGGCCGTTTGTTGAATCTTGCCAGTGCCACAGCCAGATCATCCGGCGACCCCGCGCACACGTGACACAAATCCTGGGTCACAATCAGGTCTGGCGCCAGTTCTTGCAGAACTTCAGAATTCACCGCATACAAGCTCTCGCCTCGCGAAATATATTCGCGCACAGTCCGGTCGATCTCTGCAGGCGAAATGCCCTTAGGAATTCGCGATTGGATTACAGATGCTTTGGTTCGGGCACGAAGCGGGTAATCGCATTCGTGGCTCACTCCCACAATCTCGTGATCGAACCCCAACCCAAACAGAATTTCCGTGGCCGATGGCAAAAGGGAAACGATGCGCATTTGCGGACTCTACCACAACTGAACGTTCAGAGGCCCTCCCAAATGAGCCTGAACTCTCGTCCTGAGGGATTCTTTTTTTGCTCTGGTGCGCCGCCCCGCCTCAGTACATGTAGTACTTCCGCCTCACCACGTCGAACGCCGCCAAGTCTTTTCCCCAACTGGCCACAATTTCTTCGGGAGCCGTTCCGCTTTGCAGCTGCTTCACCGTCTCATCACTTCCGAGCAAATCCACGGTTTTCGCCAAATCTACGTGTGTTGGATATTTCTTCTCCAGAATCGCCGCAATCTCCAGTCCCATCCTCATGGAGCGCACCGCTGCCCGGTCGGTTACTTTTATACCCACGCCGCCGCACCGCTGTCCCGCATACAATCCGCTTACAGGAATGAATGGGTGGTTTTCAAAACGCAGCCCCGCCAAATTCCTCGCGTTCAATTCCGCCGCCACCTCTTCCCCATTGATCCACGGCGCTCCAAACTCCTCAAACGGCGCTTCGGTTCCGCGCCCCACGGAAACTCCGGCATTCTGCAGAATTTCCAGTCCCGGGTAGAGTATCGATCCCTTCAATGTCCGCAAATTGGGAGAAGGCGGCAGCCAGCGCATACCGGTACTCTCAAAAAAATAATTCCGGTGCCAGTTCTTCATCTTGATCACGTGCAGGTCGACGTTGATGTGATTTTCGGTAGTGAAGAGCTGCGCTAACTCGCCAATCGTCAACCCATAGCGCACCGGCATAGGGAAGTACGCCACGAAGCTCGTCTTCTCAGCATCGAGCATCGGCCCTTCCACAATTTCTCCATTCAGCGGATTCGGCCGGTCGAGCACATAAAACTTGATTCCCCGTTTCGCCGCTTCTTCCATGCAGTAACCCATCGTCGTCGTGTAGGTGTAGAAACGCACACCGGCATCCTGCACATCAAACACCAGTGCATCGATTCCCTTCAGCATGTCGTCCGTCGGCCGCAAGTGCTCGCCATACAAGCTGTACACAGGCAATCCCGTTGACGCATCCTTCGACGACGCAACTTTGTCATCCGCATGCCCCGCAATGCCATGTTCCGGACTGAACAGCGCCACCAACTGCACTCCGGGCGCATGTGCCAGCAGATCTACGGTTGAACGCCCCTGTGAATCCTGTCCGGTATGATTCGAGATCAAGCCCACCCGCTTGCCCTTCAACGACGCGTACTTTTCTATTTCCAAAGTTTCCAGGCCCGTTTGCACCCGCCCGGCTCTATGTTTAGTCGTTCCGGTAGCCTTTGGTTTCTTGGCCGGGTTTTGTGCTGCAAACGCAATATCGTTCACGCCCGCCAGTACCCATCCAGCCATTATCACCAGCAGCCCCAGGCGTATCGCGTGTCGAAATGCCATGCACACTCTCCCGCAATGTTTCGTGATTCCCAATGATATTCTGGAACGCACCGCTCGCACCCTGATTGTTCGCGCCTGTTGTGCGTGTTATATACAGTCAAGCAGCAGCGCAAGCGGCGTGGGGAGAATTTCCTAAAAATGTTCAGGCCTTATGCCGGTATATTGCTACTGTTCCCACTTTTCCCTTTGCTTATGACAACGAACATCGACAGTCGCAATCAAGTCAGTAAAACCTCCGCCAACGCTCCGGCCGGGCAGACAGCAAATTCCTACTCCCCCTCCACACCACTTTCTGCCGAGCAGCAAAAATGGGTCGAACTCACCATCGCTGGCATGAGCCTCGAAGAAAAAATCGGCCAACTCCTGTTTACCACCTACCACGGCAGCTTCACTTCCACTGATGCGCCAGCTTACGCCCAAATGCTTCATGACGTCGATGATCTCCATGTCGGCGGCTTCATCAATATCACTCACGGCTCACCCCTCGGCATCGTCAAGAGCCAGGCATATCCCACCGCCGTTTTGAACAATCAACTTCAATCCAAATCCAAGCTCCCGCTTCTGATCGGCGCCGATTTCGAGCGGGGCACCGCCATGCGCCTTGACGAAGGCACTTCCTTCCCGACCATGATGGCGCTTGCCGCCGCTGGCAACCCGAAAGACGCTTACACCGCTGGAAAAATTACTGCGCTCGAAGCGCGCGCCGCTGGCATCCACTGGATCTACGCTCCCGACTCCGACGTAAACAACAATCCCGGCAATCCCATCATCAATACACGCTCGTTCGGTGAAGATCCCGCGCGCGTCGCTGATTTCGTCACCGAATTTGTCCGTGGCGTTCAGGAAAATGGCGGTATCGCCACCGCAAAACATTTTCCGGGCCATGGAGACACAGCCGCCGATTCTCACATCGATCTCCCCGTGATCAAAGCCGATCGCGCCCGCCTCGATCGCCTGGAACTCGTTCCCTTCCGCGCCGCCATCAAAGCTGGAGTAGGCAGTGTCATGACCGGACATCTCAACGTCCCGGCTCTCGAGCCCGATCCGAACACACCGGCCACTCTCTCTTCGAATATTCTTACGGGTGTTCTTCGCAAAGAACTTGGTTTCCAGGGCCTCGTCGTCACAGACGCCATGGACATGGGTGGAATTACCGTACGTTACGCGCCGGGCGACGCCGCTCTCCGCGCCTTCCTCGCTGGCGCCGATGCCCTGCTGATGCCTCCGGTCCCAGAGGCTGCGTACGATGCCCTGCTCGCTGCTGCAAAATCAGGAAGCATTTCTGTCGAACGCCTTGACGCCTCCGTTCGCCGCATTCTCGAAGCTAAAGCGCGCCTCGGCCTCAATAACAATCGCCTCGTCGATCTCAACGCGTTCAATGAAAACTTTGGCTTGGTCAAATGGCAATCCGAATCCCAGGAAATTTCCGATCGCGGCATTACCCTGCTTCGCGACACCGTTCACCGCTTGCCCCTCGATGCCTCCAAGCCCACGCGCGCGCTCATGGTCGCTCTCTACGCCGACCCCGAACCGTATCCCGGTGAAGATCTCGAGCGCGAACTTCGCCCGCGCTTCGATTCACTCACCATCCTTCGTGCCGACACTCGCTTCGTAAAAGCCGACACGCTCAAGCTTCCTCCTCCCGACTCTTACGATGTCGCGATTCTTGCTCTGTTTGTCCGCGTAAGTGATCGCAAGGGCGATGTCGATGTCCCCGCTGACCAGATTCCTCTCATCAATCAGCTCTACAAGTCAGGCAAACCGGTCGTCACCGCCGCGCTCGGCAGCCCCTACCTTATCGAGCGCTTTCCGCAGGCAGAAACATGGCTGTCCGTCTTCGGCATCAGCGACGTCGCACAAATTTCCGTTGCCCGCGCTCTCTTTGGAGAAATTCCGATTCGTGGCCACTTGCCCGTGACCATTCCCGGCATCGATCTCAAAGCCGGGTTCGGTATGGAACTTCCCGCCAATTCCATGGCTCTGCAACCGATGGACGTTCGTGGCGAAGCGCAACTCCAGCCCGCATTCTCCGTCATCGAAAAGGCCATCGCCGACAAAGCATTTCCCGGCGCAACTTTGGCCGTCGGCTTTCGCGGAAAACTTTCGCTCCATTCTTTCGGCAATCTCAGCTATGACGTCTCCTCGCCTTCTACGAAAATCGACACGATGTACGACATCGCCTCGTTAACGAAAGTCGTGGCCACCACCACTCTGGTCGAAAAATTGGTCGAAGGCGATTTTCCGTCTCCTCTTACTCTCGACGCTCCCATCGAGCGCTACCTCCCTGAATGGATCAACTCCCCTCTGGCTCAGGCGCGTCACGAAGTAAAGGTCACGGATCTGCCTCAACTGCCCGATCTTTCCGGCCCTGCGCAACTCGAGTGGCGCCACAAAGTCACTGTTCGCCATCTGATGACCCACACCTCCGGCCTGCCACCTTTCAAAGAGTACTGGCGCACGTCCACCGGGAAAGCCGACACGCTCTCTCGAATCTTTGTCGAGCCGCTCGAATATGAGCCCGGCACAAAAGTGGTCTATTCCGATCTGGGCATTATTTTGATGGCGGAAATTATCCAGCGCCTCACCGGCAAGCCGCTCAACCAGCTTGCGCACGATTACGTTTTTGATCCTTTGGGCATGAAAAGCTCAATGTACCTGCCGCCGAAGAATCTCTGGCCGGAAATTGCTCCCACGGAAATCGACAGCCAACTGCGCCACCGCCTGGTGCAGGGTGAAGTTCACGACGAAAATGCCTTTGCCATCGGCGGAGTTTCCGGTCACGCCGGAGTCTTCAGCACCGCGCCCGATCTAGCCGCTTTCTGTCAGATGCTTTTGAATGGCGGTATCTACGTTCATCACCGCATTCTAAAACGCGCCACCATCGCAGAATTCACGGTACCCCAACCCCTCGCGAAAAATATGCGCACACTCGGCTGGGTCGTTCCCACCGAAGGGAGCTCCAGCGGGCATTATTTCTCCGGCCACAGTTTTGGCCACACTGGTTTCACTGGCACGACGATCTGGATTGATCCCGATCGTCAGCTCTTCGTAGTTCTTCTTACTAATCGGGTCAATCCCACGCGCGAGAATCACAAAATCGCCGAAGTCCGCCCCGCGGTCCACGACGCCATAATGAAGTGCCTGGGCTTAGCCACGAAGTGATTCCGAGTAGCACAGGTTTTGCTTGCTAGACGATCAACTTCTTCTCAAAATCGATTTGCGCGGCCTTCAAGTCTTCCAACCGTCCCAGATCCCGCCAATAAAAATCATCCCCCCGAAACGCCTGAATCTTTTCCCCGGCTCGAGCTGCCAGCAAATACGAATCGATGATCGAAAACGTGCCTTCTCCCTGCATTTTTCCCAGGAATTGCGGCGAAATAATATGCACCCCACAAAATGCCAGTGTCTTCAACTCTCCACTCACGCGCACGATCTCTGGCTCCTCTTCCCGCGCTTGTCGCCCGCAAAGCTGCCCGTCAGCGCCAAACAGCAACTGCCGCGAACTTTCTCGCTTCGTCACCGCCAGTGTAGCCAGTGCGCCACTCGCTTGATGCGCTTTCAACATCCGGCGCAAATCGATCGTGCTCACCACATCTACGTTGTGCAGCACAAAAGGCTCGTCCATCGAATGGCGATCCCGCAGGAAAAACCAGCCCGCCTTCTTCAATCCGCCACCGGTGTCCAACAGCACGTCTTCCCGCGAAACTTCAATCTCCATCCCAAACTTCTGGTGCGCTTTCAGATAGTCCACCACCATGTCCGCAAAGTGATGCACGTTCACAATCACTTCGCGAATTCCAAAAGTTCCGAGTCTTTCCAGGGTGATTTCCAGCAAGGTACGCCCGCTGATTTCCACCAGCACTTTCGGCCGGTCTGCCGTAAGCGGTCGTAGCCGCGTCCCCAGGCCTGCGGCAAGAATCATCGCTTTCATCGGTCCATCTTTTCCAGTTCCAGATGTCGCACCACCACATCCAGCCCGCTTCGCCCGCGCAACCGCTTCGCCAGTTGTTCCGCCAGAAAAACAGACCGGTGTTGCCCACCGGTGCAACCGAACGAAATCATCAGGTTCTTAAAGCCCCGCTGCTGATAATTTTCCACGCTGGCATCCACCAGGGTCAGGACACTCGCGAAAAACTGGTGGACACTCTCCTGCTGGTTCAAATAGTCAATCACTGGCGTGTCCTTACCTGTCAAACGCTTGAATCTCTCCTCACGCCCCGGGTTCGGCAGACTTCGTCCATCGAAAACGAATCCTCCGCCATTTCCGCTCTCATCTTTCGGCAATCCTTTGTGAAACGAAAAACTGAAAATGCGTACCGCCAGTTTTTGCGCCTCGGCTGCCAGCCCGTTTAACTTTTCGGAGGCGAGCATGCTCCGGAACGCGTCCATCAATGTTGGCAGTTCAATGGGCAACCTGGCGTTGTGCAGCAACCAGCGGAGATTTTTCAATGCAAACGGCACGCTTTGCAGAAAATGTGTTTTGCGTTCGTAGAATCCCCGGAATCCATACGCGCCCAGCGCCTGGAGAATCCGCACATAGACATAGGCGTAGTAGTAGCGCAGAAACTCTTCGCGATCCACTTTCAGGAATTTGCCCAACTGCTCCAGGTAATATTCCAGCAGTTGTTCGCGTAATTCCGGCGTCAGATCAGCCTTGGCGTCAAACAGCAGCGAAGCAATGTCATATTGCAGCGCACCCTTGCGCCCGCCCTGATAGTCCACGAAGAACGGCTCGCCATCGTGCAGCATCACGTTGCGAGACTGAAAATCACGATACAGGAAGTAGTCTTGCGGCGCACTCAGCAGAAAATCCGTCAGCCTCCCAAAATCTCTTTCCAGCGCCCCTTCATTAAACGGAATCGCCGCCAACCGCAAAAAGTAATATTTGAAATAGTTCAGATCCCACGAGATGGATTGCCAGTCGAAACTCGCGCATGGATAGCACATCGAATAATCCAGGTCGCGCCCCGCTTCCACTTGAAATCGCGGCAATATGGCGACAACCTTGCGGTACGCCTCAACCGTCTGCGGCGCAATCTCCGCCCCGTTCCGATTCTTCGATAAAAACTCAAATAGCGTCAGATCGCCAAGGTCCTCTTCCAGATATGCACCCTGGTCCAGATCTTCGCCGTAAATCTGGGGCACGGGGAGTCCGCGCCGCCGGAAATGCCGGGAGAAGGCCAAAAATGCTGTGTTTTCCTCGCGGACTCCATACAGCACGCCAATCGCGCTTCCCTTTTCGCTGGAAAGCCGGATGATCTTCCGGCCTGATCCGCCCAACTCTCCCTGCAGCGGCACGATTCGCCCTACCGGCGAGTGGAAATGCTGCTCAAACAGCTTTTTTAAAACATCCATGAAGTCTGTTCCCTGAACTGCTTTGGGCTGATCCGGCTGTGCTTCTTCATCATAAATGATTCCTTCCAGCCAGGCTCACGGGACACCGCCTTGATGTCGTGGACGTTAATTCATTTTAGGAGCCTTAGCTATGGCTTGCCTGCGCGACTCTCATTCCGCAGTTATAATTTATCGATGGCACCACGACACAATTCGCATAGGACAAAAGAGCGGCGCCTCACCGAACAGCGCAATCCATCCTCCAAAAACCTCGACCGCATGTCCGCTCTGCAAATCGTTCGCCTGATGAACCGCGAAGACCGTAAGATTGCCGTCGCGGTTGGCCGTCAACTTCCCGCCATTGCGCGCGCTGTCGAGGCCATCTACGCCCGGTTAAGTTCCGGTGGACGGTTGATCTACGCTGGTGCTGGCTCTAGTGGACGCATCGCTGTGCTCGATGCCTCCGAATGTCCGCCCACCTTTGGCACGCCTCCCCAATTAGTTCAGGCAATTATTGCCGGTGGGAGAAAAGCTGTCACAGGACCTGTGGAAGGTGCGGAGGACCGCGCGCAAAACGCTGTGCAGGATCTGAAGAAAATGAATCTCACCGCCGACGACGTAATTGTCGGCATCGCCGCAAGCGGCACCACTCCGTATGTTCTCTCCGCGATTCACTATGCGAATAAACAGAAAGCTATGACGATTGGCATCGCCTCAAACAGAAGCTCGCCCTTGGCAAAGTCCGCAGAGATCGCCGTCACTCCAGAAGTCGGCCCGGAAGTGTTAACCGGCTCCACTCGACTGAAGGCTGGTACCGCACAGAAAATGGTGCTCAACATGCTCTCTACGGCTACGATGGTTCGTCTCGGATATGTTTATGACAATCTGATGATCGACCTTGGCGTGGCAAATACGAAGCTTAGGAAACGGGCCAAGCGCATTCTCGAAGATGCAACGGCGAAGAATGTGTCTGCGGTGGAACGCGCTCTGCGTCAAAGCAAACACGATCTTCGCGTGGCCCTCGTTATGCTGAAAAATGGAATCTCCGCGAAACAGGCTCAGCGCAAACTGGCGGCGTCTGGCGGAATTTTAAGGAACGCATTAGGAGAATAGGCAGTCATCAGACTGCAGGAAAGAACGAATGGACAAGTTCAGGATACGCGGCGGAAAGCCCCTGCACGGAACCGTGAGAATCAGCGGCGCTAAAAATTCTGCTCTGCCCATCATGGCGGCGACGTTGCTCACTGCGGAACCAGTCGTTCTCCATGGACTTCCCATGGTCCGTGACATCATCACCATGGCCAAGTTGCTCGCTTTCATGTCCGCTAGCGTTGCCACCACCGAATTCCCGGCCACCGATTACACCATTCAGGCTGCAACTCTCAACGATGCGGTTGCCCCTTACGAACTCGTCAAAACCATGCGCGCCTCGATCCTGACTCTCGGTCCTGCCATGGCGCGTTCCGGCGTCGCCCACGTTTCGCTGCCGGGCGGATGCGCCATCGGTGCTCGCCCCGTCGACCTCCATCTCGAGGCTCTTAAGAAGATGGGCGCTGACATCACCACCGAGCATGGCTACATCCAGGCAAAGGTCCCCAGCAATGGACGTTTGCGCGGCGCGCACATCGTCTTTGAAAAAATTACCGTCACTGGCACCGAGAATATCCTGATGGCCGCTGCCCTTGCCGACGGCGAAACCATCCTCGAAAATTCCGCGCGCGAGCCCGAAGTCACCGACCTGATCCGACTCCTTCGCAAAATGGGAGCGGACATTCAGGGCGACGAATCCTCCACCCTGCGGATTCGCGGCGTAGAAAAACTTCATGGCACGGAACATACGGTCATTCCCGATCGCATCGAAGCCGGTACCTTCCTCATCGCCGGGGCTATCACCAACGGCAATCTCACCATCACTAATTGCCAACCTGCACATTTAGGTGCAGTCATCGCCAAACTGAAAAAGGCGGGAGTTCTCATCGAAATGGTCGACGCCACCACGCTTCGTGTTCGCGGCACCAACAAACTCGCCGCCGCGGATATCACCACGGAGGAATATCCCGGCTTCGCCACTGACATGCAGGCGCAATACATGGCCCTCGCCACGCAAGCGGAAGGCGCCAGCGTCATCACCGAAACTATCTTCGAAAATCGATTCCTGCACGCCAGCGAAATGATCCGCATGGGCGCAGACATTTCCATCGATGCACGCCGCGCCGTCGTACGTGGCCCGGCAAAACTTTCCGGCACCACCGTGCAGGCCTCCGACCTTCGCGCCAGCGCTGGCCTGGTGCTGGCGGCCTTAGTCGCTTCCGGCGAAACCATCATCGAACGCGTCTATCACATCGACCGCGGCTACGAACACATCGTAGAAAAACTCCAAGCCGTTGGCGCCGACATTTGCCGTATCCACTCGACTGACTCAGCGCCAAAGTGACATGGGCACTAGACCATTTGCCATTTCGATCTTCGTTTGTTTGGTTGGCTTATGTAGTCCCTATCCACATCAGGCACAGGAGAAGCAGCCTCACGTTTTCAGTTTTCCCGGAAATCTGCGAGCAGTATCCCTAGACCGGCGGTTTGCTATTGTCAGTGAGGATCGCTCCGCTGAACCCTATTACCACACATTGTTTCTGGAAGATCTCAAGCTAAAGAAGAGCGAAAAATAATCGAATACGAACGCAGTGCAGACGTGCTGTGGAACCCAGACGGCAAATCCTTTGCCTTGACGGACCATGAAGGCAGTAACTTTGCACTTTGCCGTGTTTTTTTTGTTAACGACCAGATCAAAACGATCCCAGTCCTGGAAAACCTCCTAAAGAGAGTGTCTGTCCGTGAGCAAAAGGAGATTCAACGAAACGATCACCTGTATGTTCAAGCTGTTCAATGGATTGACCCCGACGTGTTGCGCATAAAGATTTGGGGTCATGACAGCGAAAGCCGTACAGGATTCGAGCGCTTCTACCGTTTCAGCATATCCAAATCGCATCTGTAGACTCGGGCAAACAAAATCTTGCGCTTTCTGGTACACTCCTCCGGTTGCATTCGAGGGCCTTTGCCGCCCGTCGATTGCTCGAGAATCCGTAGGGGGAAATTCATGAGCAACACCGAACTTCTTACCAAGATTGATACCGCCATTGCAGAAAAGAATCTTCTGAAACACCCGTTCTATCAGGATTGGCAAGCCGGCAAACTCAGCAAGGAATCCCTGCAACTCTACGCCGCGCAATATTACCGCCATGTGGAAGCGTTCCCGAAACATCTCCGCGTCCTGGCCGCTCGCACCGAAGGCCCTCTCCGCGACATCGTTCTCGAAAATCTCGCCGAAGAAGAAGATCCCAATGCACCGCACCCGAAACTCTGGCGCGACTTCGCAGCAGCACTCGGCGTCAGCGAGGATGATGTCACTTGCTGCCCCGCTCTGCCCGGCACGCAGGCCGTCGTCGCAACCTTCCGTGAAATCGTTGGCGACCGCCCTGTAGCCGAATCCGTCGCCGCTCTCTATGCTTACGAGGCGCAAGTTCCCGAAATCGCCCTCACCAAAATTGATGGACTGAAAAAGTTTTATGGCATCGACAAACCCGCAGGCCTTGCCTACTTCACCGTCCACGAGCAAGCTGACCGCGAACACCGCGCCCAGTGGCGCAATTGGCTGGAACAACATGCTTCCGGCAACGAAGAGGAAATTCTCGCAACCACCAACGAAGCGCTTGATGCTCTCTGGGGCGCGCTGGACGCAGTCCACTGCACCTGCGCCAACTAGATTCTACTGGCGGGTGGGGAGTGTTTTTGCCGCTCCCATCATCGTGCGAAAATCATTCTATTTAACCCAGACGCTGTTCAAGAACAGGTAGCGAGCTCGAAGTTCATCTTTCTCCGGCTTCGGTGGCGTGTTCAAATGCATGACCTGCCAACTCTCCGCCTGATACGCCGGCCAGGTCGGCAATCCCGCTCCATTTGGATTGCCGCTGCGCGCAAAATTGATCCAGTACTTTTGCATTTGTGCGCTCAAGGCATGGTCTCCCGCTCTCCATGGTCGTGTTGTATTCAGGTCCAGATTGCCGAACACGTACTCGATTTCCGCGGAATGGTAGGCTCCCATGCTCGAAGGTAGCTTGTCGGTCGCAGGTGGCGCAAGATCGAATCGGTAACGATAGACGACGGATTTGCCGCTCTTTTTCTGAGCCTCCACCCAATTCCACGCAGACCAGGCAATGAATCGATCTCCCGCCAAATCCTGCATCGAATGTTGCGCCACCTCATTACTGGTAGCGGGGTATAGGCGCAAGAATTCCTCGGTTCTCGCTCCAAATTCCTTTTCCGCCGAGGCCTTAAACTTCTCCATTGCCTGATCCGCAGGCACTTTCATCTCGTCGAAACTGCCCTCGTCGCGATTCCATCCCGCCAGCAGCGGCACATCGTTTTGTTTTCCCGCGGCAAAGATCACCTTCTCAGAGTCCGGCAGGAAATATCCATCGATGCAGTCATCGAAGTGCGCCTCTCCATCCGTAGACGACGCCTTGAAGATCATGTCCTGCATCTGATCCGCCGGCAGGGCGCGCAGTTCCTTCAAGGTAGATGCATGCAATGTTTTTGTGACGATTCCCAAATCCTTCTTTGCACGCACCGCCAGGGGAGCCGATGGCAGAGAAGGGCTGTCAAATCCGGCGCCGCTTTCCCCAATCGCTCGATGAAACAAACCCTTCGCCAACGGAGACGCCATCAACGCACTCACGGCAAACGATCCCGCGCTCTCTCCAAAGATCGTCACGTTGCCCGGGTCTCCACCGAACGCGGCAATGTTGCGCTGCACCCACTGCAGTGCCGCCAACTGATCCAGCATTCCGTAATTCCCTGCTGTGTTGTGGCTAGACTCCGCGATTAATTCCGGAAGCACCAGAAATCCAAGGATTCCCACCCGGTAATTCATCGACACCAGCACGACGCCCTGCTTGGCCAGCGCTGTTCCGTCTTGCCTTGGCTCGGAAGTCCCTCCTGCCTGAAATCCGCCTCCGTAAATCCAGACCATCACGGGAAGTCTCGTTTTGACATTCTTGGCCGTAGTCCATACATTCAAGCTCAGACAATCTTCGCTCGGTCCCCCATCCCGAAACACCATATCGTCAAACACCCGGCTTTGCGTGCACCGCGGGCCAAACTCCGTGGCGTTCCGCACTTCCTTCCATTTCGCAACGGGTACCGGCGGTTTCCAGCGAAGCTCTCCCACGGGAGGTGCAGCGTACGGGATGCCCAGAAACTCTCGCACCTCGCCCACTGTTTTGCCTTCTACCTCGCCGCTGTCGATCTTTACCGTTTGCGCCCGCGAACTCATCGCGCAGACAAACCCAAGCGAAATTACAAACATGCATTTGCGAAGATTCACCATTTTAATTGAGCCTCTCCCGACAACCAAACTCTATCATAGCGACCCGCTCCAAAATTCGGCTCGGCTTGAATGATGAACGCAAAAGAAAAAGGCCTCCCGCTTTGGAGGCCTCTTCCATCCATTGAGTTTTATTGTGTCTTAGTTTTCTTCGCCAGACGTCGGCACAGGAGCGCTCTCCCCGGCTGGCGGGGTCGGTGCCGCTTCCTTCTTGCCAAGACCCTGCTTCTCGCGCGCTTCCTTGATCAACGCCTTGCGCGATAGCCGGATCTTGTTGCCTTCGATTGCCAGCACCTTCACCAGCACCTGGTCGCCCAGTTTCAATTCATCGCGAACATCGCGGATGCGGTGTTCGGAGATTTCGCTGATGTGCAGCAGGCCATCTGTTCCGGGGAACAGTTCCACGAATGCGCCAAACTCCGCGAGTCGCACAACCTTGCCCAGATAGGTCTTGCCGATTTCCGCGCTGGCGGTAACGTCGCGAACCAACTGCAATGCCTGGTCGCCGCCCGCTCCGCTCGTCGAGAAAATGTGTACCGTTCCGTCTTCCATCACGTCGATCTTTACGCCGGTCTGTTCGATGATGGAGCGAATCTTCTTTCCGCCCGGCCCGATCAGGTCGCGGATCTTGTCGGTAGGAATGCTCAACTTGTACAAACGCGGCGCGTACGACGAAATCGTCTGACGGTGAGAGCTGAGCGTACCTTCCATGACGTCCAGAATGTGGAATCGCGCTTTCTTCGCTTGTGCCAGCGCTTCACGCATCATCGCGATGGTGATGCTGGTTACTTTGATGTCCATTTGCAGAGCGGTGATGCCGTCGCGCGTGCCCGCTACTTTGAAGTCCATATCGCCGTAGTGGTCTTCCGCGCCCGCAATGTCCGTCAGGATGGAATACTCGCCGCCGTCGCCAACAACCAATCCCATCGCGATGCCCGCGACAGGGGATTTCATTGGCACGCCTGCATCCATCATCGCCAAAGAAGCGCCGCAAACAGTCGCCATCGACGAGGAACCATTCGATTCCAGGATGTCGCTGACCACGCGCATGGCATAGGGGAAATCCACCTCGGGAGGAAGCAGGTTGGCAACCGCGCGCTCGGCCAATGCACCGTGCCCGATTTCACGCCGTCCCGCTCCGCGCAGCATCTTCACTTCACCGACGCTGAATGGTGGGAAGTTATAGTGCAGCATGAAGCGCTTGAATACGTCGTGTTCGAACAACAGGTCCAGCCGCTGCATGTCTTCCTTGGTGCCCAAAGTCAGCGTAGCCAGCGCTTGTGTTTCGCCTCGTGTAAACAGCGCTGAGCCGTGTACGCGTGGCAACAATCCCACTTCGCAGGTGATCTTGCGAACCTGGTCAAACGCGCGTCCATCAGGACGCCGCTTGGCCTTCAGCACATCCGCACGGAAGATTTCTTCGCGCAGACGCTCGAAGGCGCGCTTGGTCAGTGTCAATTTTTCTTCGTCATCTTCCGGAACGGCCTTGGTGATTTCCGTCAGAAGCGCATCCACCATCTGGTAGCTTTCTTTCTTCGGATGCCTTTCGGTGTTCAGCGCGTCCTGCAGCTTTGCGCCATAGGTCTTCTTCATGCTGTCGTAAATCGCCTTATCAAACGGCAGCGGCGCCACTTCCACCTTCTTTGGCTTCAGTTGCGCGTGCAGTTCCTTGATCGCGCCAACGATCTTCTTGATCTGCGCGTGGCCAAATTCCAGCGCTTCCACGATCTGTTCTTCGGAAACTTCAAACGCGCCCGATTCCACCATCACGATGCCGTTTTCCGTCGCGGCAATAATGATGTTCATCTTGCTCGTCTTCTGTTCGGCAATCGATGGATTCGCCACCAGTTTGCCATCCAGCAGGCCCACGCGAACCGCCGCGATGGGATCGGTAAACGGCAGGTCGGCAATGTATGCCGCCGCCGAAGCCGCCGTCACCGCGATGACATCTGGATCGTTCTCGCTGTCTGCAGACAGCACCATCGCAATAATCTGTGTTTCATTCCGCCATGAATCCGGAAACAGCGGCCGCATCGGCCGGTCGATCAGCCGGGATACAAGAATTTCGCGCTCTGTTGGACGGCCTTCACGCTTGAAGAAGCCGCCCGGAATCTTTCCTGCGGAATAGGTATTTTCCCGGTAATCCACCGTCAACGGCAGAAAGTCCCGGTCGATTGGCTTGGTGGCCATGCAAGCCGACACCAGCACCACGGTGTCGCCATATCTTGCGGTCACCGCGCCATTGGCTTGCTTGGCAATTTTCCCGGTTTCCAGGATTAAGTTACGTCCCCCGACATCGATGGTTACGCTGTGTGGAGCAGGTGAGTGATTGTTCTCTGACATGTTTCTTCCTTTGGCTCCTCTTCAGAAGAGCTCTTTTGCAGGGACCTCCCTGCAATACATTCATGGAAGAAAAGAAGTGGGATTGCCGCGGTAGACAGTTCGCGGCCAGTTACACCAGTAGAACGCGCTTATGCCTGCTTACGCAGGCAAAATGCTTTCACGCCCAACCGCTTCAAAGCTGGGTGACAGACTCCGTTGGGAATTTGCGCTTTCGTGCTCGCAAGTACGGCCGCTACCGGCGTATTTACAATTACTTGCGGAGGCTAAGGCGTTCAACAATCTGGTGGTACCGATCCGGGTCTCTCCGGTTTAGATAGTCCAGCAGACGCCGCCGTTTATTCACCATCATAATCAGCCCGCGGCGTGATGCATGGTCTTTCACGTGGGACTTGAGGTGCGAAGTCAGATAGCTGATCCGCTCGCTCAAAAGTGCAATCTGCACCTCAGGCGATCCCGTATCTTTCACATGTGTCCGGAATTGTTCGATCAAGCCAATCTTAACGTCGCTCAAGTGCCCTCACCGTCGTCCCTTTAAATTTCCTCTTTTCTTCAACCTATTAAAGTTAACATACACTCGTTCCTCGAGTAAAGCGGCAGAAACTGCCCACAGAAGGGATCAACTTTGGGTACATACCGAGACCGCCTGGGAATTTTGAATCAAATTCTGCCGGTAGCGGACGTTCTTATCAGACGCATCTACCCTACATGGGACGCTTTCAACTGCGCGAGCGACTACTCTCACAACGCTAACCCTACTTCTTTTCCAACATCACTTCCGTTGATTTGATTACTGCGGAGACGGTGTCGCCAATGGCCAGCTTCATCTCTTCCGCGCTGCGCCTCGTTATCACGCTCTCAATCAGATTTTCGCCGACGCGAATCACAACGTGCGCCATCACTCCGCCAAGTTGAAGCTCCAAGATCTTTCCTTCAAGACGATTACGCGCTGAGAGTGTCATGTGAGTCAGATTCCTCCTGTGTTTTTGGCACCATTTCGGATACCTGATTCTTACGACTTCCGGAGAGCGGCAGCATTCTTCGCGTAAAGAATCAAACCTTTTTCCGTGGCGTCTTTTTCCAGCGCCTCAAGCTGCGGTCGAACGGCGGCTGCACCGGAAGCGGTAATCGTAGCTTCCGCGAGTGCGAGCCGTGCATCAAACCGGCTCTGGAACGTTGCTTTGTCGCCCAACTCGTCGAGCGCCGCCTGTAATGTCCGCGCGGCTGCAGCAGAATTACCCGTGGCAGAGTTAACGCGAGCCTTGGCGGCTGCGATCGTCAGTCGTTCGCTGGGCGAAGCCGTCGCCGAAGAAAGAGCAGTCGCCCGGGCAAGGGCTGTCTGCGCCTCCGAGATCCGCTTCTGCGCCAGGGCGGCGCGAACCAAGATAATCTGCGCCTGGATTTCCAGTTGCCCATTTTTCACCTTGCGCATCTCGACAGCTGATCCACGCGCAAGCTCTGCGGCCCTCGCAGGCTGCTTCATTTCCAGGAAAACTTCCGCCAGCGCATTCTGGGTTTCAGCTACAGATTCCGGGGATTTCCGTTTCTTGTTGAGGTCCACAGCCTGCTCAAACGATTTCTGCGCCCTCGGCAAATCACCTTCGACTAGTTGATAGGCTGCCAAGTCGTGCAGTCCAATGGCGATAACTTCCTGATCGCCCAATTCCCGCGCGAGAGCCAAACCATCCTGCACCGCTTTTTTCGACGTGGCCAGGTCGCCAGGTCCATCGAGCGAAGAGGCAAAATCATACTGGGCCAGCGCCAGCGCTCGTTTATCTCCCGCGCTTTTTGCCGATGCCACCGCACCTTCCGCGTGAGCACGTGACGCGGACCAATCGCCCATCAAGCGAGCCGTCTTGCTGTAGCCGGACTCCGCGTCGGAGATGAACGCCGGGTCGCCCACTTCACGCGCCAGCGTAAGGGATTTTTCGTAGCCAGCCCTCGCTCCTGCGTAGTCGCCCTGATCCATGAGCAGGCCCGCGATAAGATTACGCAATTGCACGCTGCCGGATTTCTGGCCAATCTCTTCAAAATCGGCGGCTGCTTCGTCGTATAGCTTCCGAGCAGAAGCAGAGTCTCCCGCGGAAGCGGCGAGATTCCCCAGGTTAGCAAGGCAGGCGGCGACGCCGTTCTTGTTTCCGATTTCGCGGAAGATGGAAAGGGCCTGCTCGAAGGATTTACGCGCGTCGTCAGTCTTTCCTCGGGAAGTCGCAATACTTCCCAGATTTGTGTACACATTGGCTATCGCGCCCTGATCGGAAATCTGTTTCGCGATGGCAAGACTCTGCTCGTAGTTCCTGGTTGCGGCGGTCAGGTCGCCGCGCCGTTCATAAAGGAATCCCAGATCGCCGTGTGCCCGCGCAAGCCCCTGGTTATCCTGAATCTGTTCGCGAATGGCGATCGCCTGCTTGTAGTTGTTCTCTGCTTCCTGTAATTTCCCTTGAGAAGAATAAATATTCCCCAGGTTATGCAATGCGCGAGAGACTCCTACGCGATCACCCACGGCTTCATAGGTGGTCTTCGCTTCGACCGAAACTTCGGTGGCTTTTGGCTGGTCACCAAGATTGTGAAACGCCCATCCAGCCAGAAGCAATGCACGCGCAGCCGTAAGCCGCTCGCCACGGCTCTTCGCGCGTTCAGCCGCACGGCTCGCCGCAGCAAGCTCGCGCTTGAAGTCCGAAATCTTATCGGCGGTGCTGGCTTCCACGATGTCGATTCGCGGATCTTCCTTCGCCGAAGGAATGGCTGCGCGCAACTTGTCTAGCGTGGCAAAGGATTCCTGTGTCTTCCCTGCCCCTGATTGGGCAATCGCAAGCTGCGTGCCATATTCCGGATTGTCGGGAAATTCATTGAACAGCGATTGATAAATCTCCACCATCTTTGGCCAATTATGGGCAGCCAGCTGATAACGGCCCTCTGCCGCCAGACGCGCTTCGCGTGAAAGATTTGCGGAGAGGTCGACTGCTTTCTTGCTTTCCTCCAGCGCTCGGCCATCGTAACCGAGTTGGCCCCACGCCATTGCCAGTGCAGACCGCACCGCGGCGTTAGTTGGATCGGCGGCGGCGGCCTTTTCCAGAAGTTCGCGCGCGGCAAGTGAGTCGTACACTCGCAACTTGTTGAGCCCTTCGGCGTAAAAACGTGCCGCGTCAGAAGACACGGGAAGCGAACCACGAACTTTACCTACGGTGTCCGCGGTGAGCTCAGGAACTCCCAACGACGAACGCAATTTGGCGCCGGCACGAGAAACGACATCAAGCAGTTCGGACTGCGCGCCGGTTTCGCTCACAGAGGCCAAAATTTCACCAGTGTGCGAATCCTGAACGCGAAGATCGACACGGATTTTTCCTTCGGGCGCCCCGGGAACCACCACGTACGAGCCGCTAACCACCGTGTCCGCTCCAATGCGGCTATTGATTCGCCGAAGCGTATCCTGCGCAAACGTGTCGTTGTCCGATAAGGAAAGGTCGACTTTCGCGCGAGACACGGCTTCACCCGGAACAGTGCGCAGCTTTTCGCCGGCGGCAAGCTCCGTAGTCAGCATTTCGGAAAGCGCAGTGGAGAGCCACGCCGCATCTTGCCGTCCCGATAGATTCTTAATTTGAAATACGGCGACTGATCGACGCGCGTTCACGCTGGTAAGCCGCACAGGAACTGCAGACGCAGAACTAGCGGTAGAGTCGGAAGCGGCTGGCTTGGATTTGCGGCTGGCAAACCAACCAATTGCGATCCCAAGGACAAGCAGCGCGGCGAGCCCGTAAATCGCTTGACGATTGATGCCACTCTTTGGCCGTGCAACCACGGGGAATTGAGAAGTGGACAGCCGCTCCAAATCCAGGTGCAATTCGCGTGCGGACTGATATCGATCTTCGCGTTCGTGCGCCAACGCTTTGCGCAGTACGCTCTCGAGTCCTGCCGACACTTCGGGATTTACCCGAGCAGCAGGCGGCGGATCGTTGTTCAAAATGTCGTCAATCAATCTTGCGAATTGCCGTTCCGGGAACGGGCGGCGCCCTGTGGCCAACTCGTACAAGACCGCGCCCGCAGAATAAATATCCGTCCGTGTATCGAGCGCTTCCCCGCGCAACTGTTCAGGAGCCATGTAAGGAACCGTGCCGGAAATACTGGATGTATCGGCAACGCTGAGTGTGGCGTCTAGCCCAGCCTCTGGATGGAAAAACTTGGCCAGTCCGAAATCGAGAATTTTCAGCCGGCCATCGGGAGTGACGCGCAAGTTGCCCGGCTTAAGGTCTCGATGAATGACCCCTTGCTCATGCGCCGCCGTGAGCCCAGAGGTGAGTTGAAGACCGAGCGATGGAACATCCTGGGGAATGGGAATCGTATCGTGCAGCCGTTCGTGGAGTGAAATGCCGGGCACATACTCCATCACCAGAAAATCAACGCTGCTGTCGGCATCGAAATCGAAAACGGAACAAATGTTCGGATGATTGAGACGGGCCAGAGCGAGCGCTTCGTTGCGAAATCGTTTGCGCTTCGCGGGATCCGCCAGTACGCCTTCGGGTAAAACCTTGAGAGCGACGTCGCGCTCCAGGCGCACATCGTGCGCGCGATAAACAACTCCCATTCCCCCGGCACCGATTTTTTCGATGACCTGATAATGAGAGATGGTTTGCCCAATCAGTGAAGATGAATCCGTCATTTCGCCTGGGACTCCGGCGCTGCTGACCTCAGCCTTGGTAAGGGATTAGTTTGCTTGCCCATTCAAATCATGTCAACGAGGAGGGCAGCGTCGAACGAGCGTGAATCCAGAGTAAAGCAACTACAGAAGAAGAGAGTAAAAACGGAGTAAAAAATAAGTAAGTTAATTCGCTGACTTTCCCCTGGCGTTCCTATCAGACTTTTACGGAACCAGCGTTAGGTAACCGGCCATCACCAGTCCTGCTGCGGCCAAAATGCTGGCCAGAATGACGGCACTGGTGGAGACACGGCCCGGAATCCAGCTTCCCGAACTCAGTTCGCGAACAATCTGATAATGCTTTATGAGGGCGTTGACGTTCACGACCACACCCAGCAAGACGAGCGCAATTCCGGACCAGGCTGAGACTCCCCTGGTATGAAACAGGCATGTGAATTTCCGTAGCTTGAACCTCTCGCAAAAATAATCCGAATCGGGAGACGGCGAATCCAGCTCCCATCAGACCCAGTCCCGTGCGTATCCACGCCAGAAACGTTCTCTCTGCAGCAAAATATACTCGCGGATCTTTTTCCGCACCGTCTTCCATGGCCTGACCCTTACGTTTGGTTAAGAAACTTTTCCAGCGGCTCCCAATAATTGGTTTTCCATCCTCTGGCCAGACTCTCCGCCTTGCCTTGAGGGAATTCGCCTTGATCAAAAAATAATCTTGGTGCCGGTGCCGTTGTCGGCCAGCTCGAATCTCACAATCGAATACTCGCCCGGTCCCCAGCCTGCGCGCCATGCCTGCCCGATCCGTTCGTTTGGCACAAGTTCTAACTGGCAGCCAGTGATGTACCCCCCCAAACAGTACGAAGCCGCTGCCCGGTTCCTTGCTGATTTCTGTGGGCTTCATCCCGGGCGCCATGCCGGAACGCATCGCATCGCTCAGCATGGTCACTTTATGAAATTGCCTGGCATCCGTCAGCGCTTCCTACACGCGTCTTCGGCTCGATGTGAACACCGGCTCCTGATGAATCGATTCCGCCGCACGCGAAATTCCGTCGTCGCTCGCAGCCCGAGCTTAAATTGGCGATAACGCAAACCCACCAAAGGCTACGCTGGTTCCCACAATCAATTGACGGCGAGTGGAGACACCAGAAAACATCGAAATTTCCTTGCTATCGTTCATTGTTCCCCCTGCTTACGGACGATTCCCAACACCCAGACCTTAGTAATCCTCGCATGACATCACGGAAGTTTGTAGTGTTCAACTCAATATTCTCCCGAGCGGAACGCTTCTTCGCATCGCACACACCCCAGACTCGCGAATCCCTGCAGCGTGCAAATACCATGCACCAGCACGAATATTTTTCTTACCGGATACCCTCTTGTCTCGGTACACTCCTTGGATGCCGCAGTGGCTTATCCCCGTGGGCCGCATCTTATATGCCATCGGACTGATCGGCATTGGCGTGCAACATTTTATTTTTGCCGAGTTTATCCCCGTCGTCATGCCCGCATGGCCTTCCTGGATTCCCGGTCGTCCCTATTGCGCGTACGCACTTGGCGCACTTCTGATTCTTGCCGGTGCGGCCATGCTTTTCGATTTCAAGGGAAGAACGGTAGCCGCCTTGACTGGGGCATTTTTCTTACTGTCGTTTCTTGCCGCACACATACCCAGCACACTGGCATTTTCTCCGGGCCATTTGGGTTCCTGGACCAATACTTTCAAGGCGCTTACCATGTGCGGCGGAGCATGGCTGATCGCTGGATCTCTAGGGGAACGAGGAACGCAGTTGCCGCGGTTTCTTGAGAGAATCATGCCCCTCGGCCGTTTTCTTCTTCCGATCACCGTTGTCACGTTTGGCATCGACCATTTCCTCTATCCCGATTTCGTCAAAACCCTTGTCCCCTCCTGGATTCCCTGGCATCTGTTCTGGAATTATTTCGCAGCAGTAGCCCTGATCTCCTCGGGATTGGGAATTATCTTTCGTGTGCTGCCGAGGTTGGCCGCGCTCCTACTTGGCGTCATGATATTTCTGTGGTTCATCATGTTGCATATTCCCAGGGCGATCGCTGATCCGCATTCCGGGATAGGGAACGAATGGACCAGCGTGTGTGAAGCACTGGCGTTCAGCGGAATTGCGTTCCTGATGGCCGCTTTGCCGGCCTCGAGCCGTTTTTCCATTTCGCCGAAGGATTGAGCGGAGTCGCGCTACCGCCGGTCTTTCGCTTGCATGCGCGCAGTAAATCCGGTTCAATGCTTGCTGTAGGGTAGTGCAATGCGCTTGTTATCCTCGCGGAATATGATCGCTCGATTCAAATCCAAAGGAGAATTTATGCGTAAGGTTAGTGTGTATGTGACTGCTTGTTTGCTGGGAGTGGCGCTCATCGCTGTAGCTTGCGGCGCGCAGGACAAGTCCAAACGCCCCAGCCCGCCGGCAACCGCCAGCGTCGATCTTGGCATGGGGACCAAAATCACCGTCGATTATTCCAGCCCGCGACTAAAGGGACGCCACGTAGGCGGGGAAGTCGCCAGCTTCGGAAAAGTCTGGCGTCTGGGAGCCAATGAGTCGACCACCTTTGTCACCACAGGTCCGGTAAAGGTTGGAGGAAAAGACGTGCCCGCCGGCAGTTACACCATGTTTGCGATTCCCGACAAAGATAAGTGGACGCTGATCATCAGCAAGAAGACTGGCGAGTGGGGGACAGACTATCCCGGCGAAAGCAACGATCTTGCTCGCATCGACCTGAAGGTGTCCACACTTCCCTCTTCCGTGGAAAATTTCACCATCTCGTTCGATAAGGCCGGAATGAACGCCACCATGAATTTCGATTGGGATACCACTCGCGCTTCCGTTCCCGTTTCTATGACGATGTAGAGGCGACCTGACGCTGCTTTCCGTTGATTCTGTTTCGCAGGGGCATGATAATTCGTTCCCCTTTCTATTTCTCCCCTGGCCTAAGGCCGGCCCCCATGGCGTAAATGACGGACTCCGAGATTCCGTCCACTTTCAATGCTTTCTCGACAGCCGTATCCTTCATCGCGATCGTACAGAAGGAAGCGAGCCCCAGCCAGGTCGCGGTCAAGCAAAACGTCTGGCAAAGATGACCAGCCTCAATCAGAATTGCTCTATAGGCGCGCGCATAATCGTATTTCCATTGCGTGCGGGCAAAAATGGCGGTAAGAAACACCACGAATGCCGTGTCCCGGTACCACCACTGCCCGGCTAAGAACTTTTGCAATTCGCCTGACGTGGCACCCTTACGCACCTCGTGGAGCCTTCGGCCAATCGCATCGTAGTGGTAGATGCCCGGCGCAATCCCCTCCACTTTTCGTACCACGACATACGCTTCGAGAGGATGCAGTGAGCCTCCCGAGGGCGACGTCTTCTGCGCCAGTTTCCCCGCCTTCGGAATCGCTTGCCATTGTTGTACCGCGTACGAGAGTTCCATGAGCGATGAGAAGGATTCTTTGCTCAGGTTGTGCGGCGAGAATTTTCGCCACGTGCGGCGCTGAAGCAGGACCCTGGAGAATTCAGAAGAGCTGTTCTTGCTGTGCAGTTCCACCACGCGAGCGCCAGGATAGTTCTTTGCCGGCTGCGGCAGAGGGTGTTTTTTCATTAATTTCTGAATGTAGCCAAGTTCATCATCCGCGATTTCGTCGGAATACGCATCCTTGGTACTCAAGTGAAAAAAGCCGGCGGCAGGATTCCAGGTTCTCCACTTCTTCAGCGCAGCTACTTTTTGCTGATGCTCCGGGAGATTGCCCTGCGACGTTTCGAGGAGGGTCTGCTGGGTCAACTGCCGCACCGTGGCGCGCAGTGATTTTGGAGTGTATTGCGGCCAGCGGCGGCCCATCGCTTTCACGGTTTTCCATTCATCAAAAAAATCCAGCACCTCCGCCGTTTCCGCGGAGGCGCCCACTACTTTTCCCGACAAGTAGTTTTCAAATAGAAGAAGATCTTCTTTCCAGTAGGACACCAGAAAGGGTGAACGCCGGTAGCGGGGTGCGCGCGACCTGGCACGATGTTTCTTGTTCACACGTTTAGCGGTTACCGCCACGCTGGCCAAGCTTCCTTCAACAAGTTTTCAATTGTTGACTGTAAATCAGGCGCCGTTGTAGGTCGCGGTCATCTTTCCCGCTTTGCACTTCTGAATGAGCAGATCCATGGCCTTGATTTGTAGCTGGAGGTCGAGTTTCCCAACCAGGTTGACTTTTTTCTGCAGCTTCTTGAGCTCCTTCTTCTTGGCCTTGAGCAGAGTGTTTACGGTCTTGTAGCTCACTACGTATTTCTTTGCCACGATTTTCTTCGGCATGACTTCCTCCCCCAACTTTCCACTTCAGCGCTTCTCCCAAACATCAAGACACGCGTCGTTCCACCGGGTCAGCGGAGTTTATGCGAGGGCGTTTCTCCGCGTCAAGCTGGCTCCTATGCATTCAAGGAGATAACCAAACTTGGCTAGTGTCACTGAGTTTCCAGCCAGTTATTTTCGACGACGCTATCTGGGCAGATTTTTAGCAGATTTCTTATTAAGAGATTCCGCACGTGGCTTGGGAACTTTGCCAATCCTCAGATCTTCGTCAATAACCAGTCCGCAGATCGCGATCGCACTTTCTTCGAATTTCTCCTCCGTATCAGGGAGATTCAGCCAACCGGTGAATCCTTTCTGTCCTCGATCTTTGAATAACTCGATGGGGCGTAATTCGGGAAATTCGCGGCGCAACGACTCGCTATGTTCAGGCAGACTAGCGACCCACATTCCGTCGTCACGAATCGTCCGCGGATCGCTTTTCTTGCGGAGAATAAAGATGATTTTTTCGTCGAGATAGACCGCCTGGCTCCCAAACATCGGCCGAACCAGGATACGCGGTCCCACTCTCGAATTTTCGAGCTCTTCCAGGATGAAAGGATACTTCGTTTTGTTTCTTGGGCGCATGTCAAGAGTCCGATGTGATGTTATGCTGCAATTTTCTATTTTTGGATCAAGCCGAGGGAACTCGCATTGGACTCTTGCCATCCGGGGGCATCGACAAACTCATCTGCGAAAGCAGCTTTTGGAATCTTCGATCGCCTCTCAGAAACGAAAACTGGGGATGTACCAGCAAGTTCGCCAGCCGAGCGTTGCGCTCCTCGTAACTTAGTTCGAGCCACTTCATGGTCTGTGCCTTATCTCGCTGCCCGGCATAGATCATGGCCCAGTCGTAGCTGGATACATATCGTTTTCCTTCCAGATGCCGGAACTCTTCTATGATTTCTTCCCCTTCCTTCTGCTTACCCGCGCGGAAATAAGCATTTGCCAATTCCGCTTTACGGGCCAGATTCGCAGGCTCCAATGAGACGTTTTTGCGGAACGACTCAATTGCCGCCTCATATTGCCCTTTTTCCACCTGCGCTTGGCCAAGATATCCGTAGGCGATTCCAAAACTCGGGTCCAGCCGCAGAGTTTCTTTTGCCGCCTCAACGGCCTTGTCATAATTTCCTGCCAGGTAGTAGCACCAGCCGATATTGGCATTGATGATCAGGGATTTCGGGTCGATCTCTCGCGCCAGTTTTATCTCTGTCAATGCTTCCTGTTTTCTTCCCGTGCCGGCAAGATACAGCGCGTACCAATGCAGTCCCTGCGCGTAGCCAGGGTTCAGCGCAATCGCGCGCTGATATTCAGATTCCACTCCCTGCGATTCCAGGTTGTAGAAACGCAGCGCGGCCATCACGGAATGCGCTTCGGCCAATCTCTCGTCGAGTTGCAGAGCCCTGGCCGCAGCCTCTTTCGCTCTGGGGATAATTTCCCTGGCAGGACGCATCTGGTAAGAACTCATATTCATGTAGACTTCGGCGATGCCCGCATAGGCTCCAGCGAATGAACTGTCTTTCTCTACGGCCTTCTTGAAGTATTCCTCGGCGGCAAGAAAACCTTCCTGGGTGCGCTTTGCTGTTTCAAATCGGCCTTTCAGGTAAAACTCGTAGGCCTCGGGAACTACGCTGCGATTGCGAGCAAGTTCGGACTGTTCCGCACTACTCAGCTCCACCTGGATACCCCGTGCGATGGCCGTCGCGACATCGCTCTGCAGTGCCAGCACGTCTTCGTACTTTCGCTCGAAGCTGTCGGCCCACAGCGATCCTTCCATATTTGTCTGTACCAGCTTTGCGGAAATGCGCACTCGGCTGTCGGCGCGTACCACGGAGCCTTCCACAACCGCGTCAACACTCAACTCCTGTGCGATCTGCGGCAAAGGTTTTTGCGTGCGCTTGTACTGCATCACTGTAGTGCGCGACATCACACGAAGCTTCTTGATCTGCGAAAGCTCCGTGATCAGGGCATCCGTCATTCCGTCCGCAAAATATTCCTGCGACGGATCGCCCGATAAATTTTCCAGCGGCAGCACCGCGATGGACTGGATCGCTCCCGGAACCGCAAACGATTTCCGACTTTTGCGCGCTTGTGCCCAGTAGCCCACTCCGACAGCCATTGCGGCCACGGTACAAAGCAGCACTATGTTCCTCAGCGTCCAGATTCCTCGAACCGGCGTCACCACCGTCAGAAACTTTTGCGTGCGCGATGCGGTTCCAGCCGTCTCCAGCGCTGCGCGTACCTCTCCTGCGCTGTGATATCTCTGACCGGGATCTTTGTTCAAACACTTGTCGATTACACTTTGCAAGACCATTGGAACGGGTTGCGTAATATCGGGCTGGCGTTCGCGCATGATGGCCGCGCCCAATTCATAGGCAGTCGCGCCTTGAAACGGCCGCCGCCCGGCCACCATTTCGTACAGCAAAACACCAAGAGACCAGATGTCGCTTCGCTCGTCGGCTTCCTGGCCCTTAAAGACTTCGGGCGCCACGTATGGCAGAGTCCCGGTAAAGGTGTGTTGCGACTCCCAGGATTTATCGAATCGCGTCGTTTCGTCGCCACCGCTGGGATCGATGCGGCGTGAAATTCCGAAGTCCAAGACTTTCAGCAATCCCGACGGCGTCACCATCACGTTCGCCGCTTTCAAATCGCGATGAATGATTCCACGGTTGTGCGCGTGACTGAGAGCGTCCGCCAACTGAATGCCGTATCGTTCCACTTGATCCAACGCCATTCCCGTGGAAAGGATCTGTTCGCTGAGCAGACGCCCTTCGACGAATTCCATAGCGATGTAAGGTTTGCCGTCGGCTTCGCCCACTTCGTAAACGGTGCAAATATTGGGATGATTCAGCGCGGAAATGGCTCGAGCTTCTTCCAGAACTCGTTCGTGGCTGGCGGAGCTGCCGGTGGGAAGACTGCCGAGAAACTTCAGTGCGACGTCGCGCTGCAATTTTTCATCGCGCGCGCGGTACACCACGCCCATGCCGCCTTCCCCCAGCTTTTCGAGAATGACGTAGTGAGCGACTCTTTGAGCGATCATGGCGAGAGCTTACCGGAGAGTGGAACATACCCCGCCACTCGGTAGCAAGCAAAACACGCTGGTTGAATGGACTGTGACCTATCTCAAGTGATGCAGCTTATTGGCGCCGCGGTCCACCAGGACTACTGCTCCGACGACCATGGCGGCAGCCAGCGCGACCCTCAACGTCAGCGCTTCATCGGCATACGCCCAACCCAGAAGAACGGCGACAACCGGGTTGACATATGTGTGGGTGGCCACCGCGGTGGGCGAGTAGTGCTCCAGCAACCAGTTATAAGCGGTGAACGCGATCACCGAACCGAACAAAATGAGATAGCCGAGAGCGAGCCACGATTTTGCGGTGACACTGACAAACGAAAACCCGTTGGCCTCACCTGCCAATGTTCCAGTTAGGAGCAGCATGGACGCTCCCGCGAGAAGAGACAGAGCGGAGAGAAGTAAAGGGCTACCAGAGAGATGAGACTTTCGCGAATAGATGATGCCAATGGACCAGGAGAGCGCTCCCACCAGGATGGCAATCGAGCCTATAGTGCTGCCGGGAGTCCCTGGGTCGCGAGCCACTCCTCCTACCAGCACGCCGACGCCGGCCAGGCCTAACAGGATACCCGCCACGAGCATTCTGTTGAGTTTCCAGACGCCGGCAGCCATGGACGACAGCATAAACACGAAGATGGGTTCGATGGCGATCAGCAACGCTGCTGTGCCACTGGGGACTGCGCGCTCTGCCCAGTGAAGTGAACCATGGCCGACGAGAAAGAAGAAAAAGCCGATTACGATGCTGGCCCGGAGCTGGGCTGCGGTGGGGCGGATGCCTTTGGCCAAGGCCCAGATTAAAAGAATGGAGCCTGCGGTCAAGTGGCGGAAACCCGCAGTGTAGAGGGGAGGGATGGTTTCCACGGCATAGCGAATGGCGAGGTAGGTGGAACCCCAAATCACGTAAATAGCGAAGAATGCAAGGATTACGTGGAGTCGACGAGCCTTGGCTGGGGCAACGATAGGAGCCTTTTCCAAGGCAGGAGCGACAGCTTGGACGGTGTCAGACATGAGCGATGGACTCCCGATGTAATGAGATAAAAGCGTTATACTCATTACAGTGCTGCCCGGAAGCAGGGCAATGTAATGAGATAAACTCGTTTATCTCATTACACGTTACGCCGCTTGCCTCCTCTCGTCAAGGGTCAGGGGGGTGCAGAGGGACGGAAGAAACGACAAATCCTATGGATAAAACAAACAATCCTTTTGTGACTCGCGGCTTCGGCGATTCCACCAGCTGGCTGGATCTAGTGAACAGCGAGCTGTGGGACGGCTTTGGCAATTTCAGCGAAATGCTCGACAACCCGGCTTGGATAGCCGGCTTTATGAAATTCTGGAAATTCCGTGTGCCGACTGAACCCTTTCCTAGCCGGGAATTCAAAGCACTTCGAAAACTGATTCGCTACGTGGTGCAACAAGCTGAATCGAAGGGTCAGGTGCACATGGAGCATCTTGAAATGCTAAACGAATGGTTTAAGGTGCCTTCGATTGCGCGACTTGTGGAGGACCAAAATGGGTTGCGACTGGCAATGAGTGCGGACCGTGAACATGGAGGATGGCCTATGGTTCTGGCAAATATTGCTTCCGGATTCGCGCAAAGCCTGGTGGAGCATGAACACAAACGACTCAAGATCTGCAGGAATGGAGATTGCAAATGGGTCTTCCTCGACCGGACCAGAGGAAATGTAAGGCGGTGGTGCAGCAATGCTACGTGCGGGAATCGGGCACGAGTGAGGAAAGCGCGGGCGGGAGGAAGTAGACAGGGTGAGTCGAGGTTAAGAGTTAAGAGTCAAAAGTTGAAAGAAGTAAGATAAAGGACTACCGCAGAGGCCGCTGAGGTCCGCAGAGAACACGCAGAAGAAGAGGGACTTCTCCCCTCCGAGCCAGCAAACCACTTCCACTGGCTCTCCGGTCGAAATGACAATAATCACCTGGAGGCGGCTTTGCGGAAGATTACGCAGTAATCGTCTTCGGGCCAGTCATCGATGATCTGATCTACTGCAAATCCTGCCGAGGTCAATTCGTCGATTAATACTTTTTGAGGAATGCCGTGACCGCCGCGATTCTTTGGAACGCCTTCGACGGGATCGCTGCGGGTGAGTTCAGGGCGCGGCGGAAAATCAATGATGGCGAGCTTTCCGCCCGGTTTAAGTGAGCGGAGCAAGCTGGCATCCATCTCATTCGGCGCCGTGAGGTGGTGGTAGACGCGGCGAAGAAAGATTGCGTCGCAGCAATTGGGTGGAAGATTGGTGTCCTTCTCGTGGGCTTCCAGAACTTCTAAATTCTTGAGGCCTCGGATGGATGCTTCCTTTTTCAATGAGGCCAACTTCACTTTGTCCAATTCAGTGGCATAGACCTTGCCGTCGGTCCCAAGATGGGTGAGAGACGCGAAGGTGTAGCCGCCGTCTCCGGCACCGATATCGGCGATCACGTCGCCGGATTTCCATCCCATGAGTTTCGCGAGACGGGAGATTTGATCGGTGGGAGAAGCGGCATGGAGGAGCAGTGAGGCAAAGAGCAGGATTGGAGCCACGTAGATAAGACGACGAAGCGCCGAGTACTTTACTTTTTCGAGTGAATTTTGCGCCAATATTTGCATAAAGGAGTCTGCCCGGCGGCCACCCAACCCCCAGACACAAAATCGGCGCGTGGGGCACCCCCTCAACCGCAAGAGCACAGGCTGAAGCCTGTGCCACTGTTGGTTTACGACTTCTGATTGCGGACGAGGGACAGGAATTCGTCGCGGGTCTGCTTATTGTGGCGGAAAGAGCCAAGCATGGCGCTGGTAACGGCCTGGCCGTGCTGCTTTTCCACGCCGCGCATCTGCATGCAGAGGTGGCGGGCTTCAATGATGACGCCGACGCCTTCCGGACTGATCTTTTCTTCGATGGATTGAGCGATCTGGCTGGTCATGCGCTCCTGAATCTGAAGGCGACGAGCGAACATGTTGACCAGACGCGCGATTTTGCTGAGGCCGAGTACGCGCTTGTTGGGCAGATAAGCTACATGGGCTTTACCGAAGAAGGGCAACAGGTGGTGCTCGCAGAGGCTGAAGAATTCGATGTCTTTGACGACGACCATTTCGTCGTAGGCCACGGCAAAAGTTGCACCGTTCAAGACCGAATCGACGTTCTGGTGATAGCCACTGGTGAGAAACTTGAAAGCCTTCTCAAAACGTTCCGGAGTTTTGCGCAGACCCTCGCGGTTGGGATCTTCGCCGACGAGCGCAATCATTTTGCGCACCAGATCGGCGACGCTCTCCTGCGGGAGTTCCACCCTATTTTCGTGCAACATGATTTCTGCTGGTTTGGTCATTTTCCCCATCCTCGTGTCAGACCGCCTTGCGATCCGCAGAATCTTCCCCGGCGTATTCGAAAGCGTTGTTGTTGGTCTCTTCCACACGAACGCGTTCGAGTTTGACCAGGGGAAAGTGCTTTAGGCGCGAGAAAATTTCGATGCAGACATTTTCGGTAGTAGGCACGTGTTCGCGAAAAACGGGAACCTCTTCGTTCAGAGAGCGATGATCAAATGCTTCGATCACTTCCCTTTGGACGAAACCATCGAGGTCCGTCAGGTTCACGATCATGCCCGTAGCCGGATCCACCGTCCCTGACACGCTGATCTCCACTACGTAGTTATGCCCGTGTCCATGGGGATTGTTGCACTTGCCATAGACACGAGAATTCTGTTCGGGGCTGAGCTTGTCGCTGTGCAGCCTGTGGGAAGCCGCAAATCTGTAGCGGCGGCCCAATTCGATTTTGAGGCCATCGGCGCTCATACCGGTTTGGCTCCGTTGCGGTACACGTCCGCGAACAGATCGGGTGTTTCGTAGAGCCTCACCTTATGCAGCCGGCCGTGTGTGATTTTGGGTTCGAGCAAATTCCAAATCACGCGAGAAATATTTTCGCAAGTGGGAATCTGGCCGCTCAGTTCGGGCACTTCGTAGTTCAAATGGCGGTGATCCATGCGCTGAGTGATCTCGCGTTCAAGAATGTCTTTTAGGTCTTTCAGGTCGAGGACCATCCCGGTAACCGGGTCGGGGTCGCCCGCCACGGTAACTTCCAGCGTGTAGTTATGCCCATGGCCGTGGGGATTGTTGCACTTGCCGAAGACACGCTTGTTCTCTTCCAGGCTCATGGCTGGATTGTGGTAGAGATGCGAGGCCGAGAACTCGATTTTGCGGGTCAGATAGACCATGGATGCTTATCGTTTGACTCCCTCATTCGATGCTTGAGGGGTCCCTACAGGATACTCTCTCCCTTTCCAGGCGAGATGGCCTTTTTGATGGGCGCGATAGGAGGCCCACAAAGCCGCGGCATAGAGCAGTTTCCCGGGGATGCCGTACCAGACGAGACTTGCGGAATACTGGTTGCTGCGCAGTTCACGACGATAGCGCGAGTGCCAGACAGCCAAACCCACGATGGCAGCGAAAAGGCCGGCTCTCCAATCTTCAGTGAAAGCCCAAATCGCAGCAACAAAAAAAGCTGGGACGATAATAGGGACTATGGCGGCGGATATTTCCGACACGAGAGCCGCAGGGTCTGACCCCATCAGGCGATAGAGATTTTTCTTCCAGCCTTCCCACATTCCGGCGAAGGTACGATACATGCGAACGCTGACAATTCCCTTTCCACTGCCGAACCAGATGCGGTAGCCGGCTTGTTTTACTTTTTTGGCGAGGGCTACATCTTCCAGAAGTTCAGCGGCAATCGCGGCGTGGCCGCCGGTGGCGTCGTAGGCTTCACGAGAGATGAGGAGAAATTGGCCATTGGCCGCGGCGGCGGGATTGGCGGGATCGTTCACTTCATCGAAAGAAAATTTGTTGGCCAGGCGGCAATACACAACGGGGATGAGAGATTTTTCGTACCAGGATTCGGTGAGTTGTTCGGGGGAATAGGAGACCAGGTGAGAGATGGCAGCGGAAGACCCAGTAGCATAGGCTAAAGCCTGTGCCACTTGAAGGGCTTTGCGGGCGGAGGCCGGGCCGTGGACTACATCGGCGTCGGTGAAGAGGAGCCAATCTCCTTTGGCTTCGCGAGCTCCCTGGTGGACGGCGTGGTTTTTGCCAACCCATCCGGGCGGCAGGGTGGTGGTCAAGAGGAGGCGGAGTTGCGGATAGGTTGACTGCAACGCTTGAACGATTTCGCCGGTAGCGTCCGTGGACTGGTCGTTGACGACGAGGATTTCCGTGATTTCTGGCTGCTGGGCAAGCGATTCGATGCAGGCGGCGATGGTGGCCTCTTCGTTGCGCGCGGGGATGATTGCCGAAATGGTGGGCTGAATTTGGTCAGTGATATTCATCACGATTGAGCGTGAGGCGGGGCTTTTCGTGGTTGCGTCCGTAGGCTATTATAACGGTATATGAAAACGCTTTTTCGCAAAGTTATGGCCTGGGGAAGCATGGGGTTCGCGGCCGCTATATTGGCGTTTTTCAGCCTGCCACATTACCGGCAAGGGGAATCGTCCATTGCAGGGCATACGGCGGAAGATTTTCAGATGCAGATTGATGGGAAGCCGACAAAGCTTTCCGACTTTCGCGGGAAAGTGGTGATCCTGAATTTCTGGGCCAGCTGGTGCGGGCCTTGCGTGGAAGAGACTCCCGCGTTGATTACCTTGCAGCAGCGGATTGCTCCGCGGAATGGAGTGATCCTGGGCGTGAGCATCGATGAGGATGCGGCAGCTTATGCGAAGTTTGTGAAGGACCAAGGGATTAATTTCCCGACGTGGAATGATCCGTCGGCGAAAATTGCGCATGACTATGGCACGTCGATGTGGCCGGAAACGTATGTGATCGACCGCAAGGGCAAAATTGCGCGGAAGATTATTGGACCGCAGGACTGGAACTCTCCGGAAATGCTGACATATTTCGATAATTTGTTGGCGAAGAACTAGATCCCCCAAGATTGATAACGCAGAGGGCGCTGAGGTTCGCAGAGGGAAGAGGTATTCCTCCGCTCCGTTCCGAAAAAACTACGTCGGAACTCCGGTCGGAATGACCTGGTTGGGTGGGGCGGGGACTTCAGGGGCTAAAGCCCGATTGATGGACAGACTTTGCGCTGGAGCTAAAAGCCGCTGCCTCCTGAGACGAAGAGCACAGACCCTTCCTTCGGCGCCCTGGAGCACAGTCAGGGTTTTCCTTTATTTATCCACATTCCAGATACACAAGACTGGTCGTCGGTGGCAGTGGCCACAGTCTTGGAGATTTTTCGAGTGGCGCGCTTCAACGCGGAACGGACTTTAGCTTTGCCTTCGACGATAGAGTTGAGGGGAACCTTGCGGGCAGCACCAGGGGGGAGTTGAGCCAGGTCTTTCATGATGATATCGATCGTGTGTTTGTGCTTGCCATTGCGTCCCTGAGGAACATCCAGCCTGTCCATTGGTTTTATAATGCATGGCAGTAGATTTGGCTTGAGGTTTGGGCAGGAGAGTAATTGGTCAAGCGTACATGCAGATGAGCACAGCTGCCACAAGGCACACTGGGCACACTTGCCATTTGCGACTAGCACTCATCGAAATCGAAAACCTTTACTGAGGCTCTTTTAGCAAATATCTGTATATGGAGTATTCATCGATCGCATAGAAAGCGATCCCCGGACAGGGCAAGCTGTCCCGCTCGTTCGCTTGCGAGGCGCGTGGTGTGGGCATCTGTTACAATTTTGGTTTACGTATGATGATTGGCGCGGAACTGTATGATTACACTTTTTGGAAAACCGGAACCTACGCTTCTTGAGCGGCTGAAAGAGTCGGTTGGGAAGACGAAGGATGCGCTTGCGGATACCCTGGATACGATTACGCAGGGCGGGCGGCAGATCGATCCTACGGTACTGAAGGAAGTAGAAACGGCGCTGCTCTCGGCGGACCTAGGAATAAAAACCACCAACGAAATACTGGATTCGGTGCGGGAACAATTGTCTCGAAATGCGCTTGCGGATGGGGCTCAACTGAAGCGGGAGATCAAGGCGCACGTGTTTCGCACGCTGAATGTGTTTGGGAACACTCCCAAGCTGGCCGGGGCGGCGAATGGAAACGATCCACGAGTGATTTTTGTGGTGGGCGTGAATGGGGCCGGGAAGACGACCAGCATCGGGAAGCTGGCGAACCGGCTGCGACAGGATGGCCGGAGCTTGGTGCTGTGCGCGGCGGACACGTTTCGCGCGGCGGCAATTGAACAGCTGGAGATCTGGGCTCAACGAAATGGGGTTGAAGTGATCAAGCAGAAGTCTGGCGCCGATCCGGCGGCGGTGGTGTTTGACGCCATGGCAGCGGCAAAGGCGCGCGGGGCCGATGCGGTGATTGTGGATACGGCGGGGCGGCTGCACACGAAATCGAACTTGATGGCGGAACTGGAAAAGATGAAGCGTACGGCGGCGAAAGTGATTCCGGGAGCGCCGCATGATGTGCTGCTGGTGCTGGATGCGACTACGGGACAGAACGGGTTGAACCAGGCAAGGGAATTTACGTCGAGCGTGGGCGTGACGGGAATTATATTGACGAAGCTGGACGGAACGGCAAAAGGCGGTATCGTGGTGGCGATTTCGCGGGAATTGGGATTGCCGATAAGGTTCGTGGGGACGGGCGAGCAGATCAATGATCTGGTGCCGTTTGACGCGCAGACGTATGCGGATTCGTTGTTTGATTGAGAGAGTTTTCGCACAAACGGAATTCAGAAGAAAGAACGGATTCCTCAGGGGCTAAAACCCAGTATTCTTGTGATGTTTCAATGTCGGAGCTGGAGCTCCGACCCCCTGCCAACCTTTTGGGAGACGGACTCAAATCAAAGCGGACCATGCCTGATTCAAAATCAACGCACGATTTGCACTTTATGCAGCATGCGATGGACCTGGCGCGGAAAGGCGCCGGGTTGGCGTCGCCGAACCCCATGGTGGGGTGCGTGATTGTTAAGGACGGAGCAATTCTGGCCGAGGGATTTCACCAGTATGAGTCGCGCGATCACGCGGAGATTGTGGCACTGAAGCAGGCCGGGGAGCGGGCGAGCGGAGCTACGCTGTATGTGACGCTGGAACCCTGCAATCACACGGGGCGGACGGGGCCGTGCAGCGAGGCGATCGTTGCGGCGAGGATTGCTCGCGTGGTGGCGGCGACGGAGGATCCGAATCCCAAGACGCGCGGTCGAGGATTTGCTGGATTGCGGGCAGCAGGGATTGAAGTTTCCTGCGGGCTAATGGAGAGCGAAGCAAAATTATTGAATGAGGCGTTTGCGTATTGGATTACGACGCGCAGGCCGTTTGTGACGCTGAAATCGGCTTTGACGCTGGATGGACAACTGGCGCTGCCTTCGAAGGGGAAAAACAATAAACGAGTTTGGATTACGGGCGAAGAGGCTCGCGCGGAAGTGCAGCGGATGCGGCATGGGTCGGATGCACTGTTGACGGGGATCGGGACGATTGTGGCGGATGATCCGTTGCTGACGGATCGGAGCGGGTTGACGCGACGACGCAGGCTGTTGCGCGTGATCGTGGATAGCAAGTTGCGGCTGCCGTTGAAGGCGCGAATCGTGAAGACGGCGGACGATGATCTGGTGGTGTTCACGGGAGCGTCGTTGAAATCGGCTAAGGCTCGCGCACTGGGAAAAGCGGGAGTTGAGGTGGCCGGGGTGAAGTTGCGTCGAGGGCGGGTGGAGTTGGTTGATGTGATGAAGGAATTGGGGCGGCGGGACAATCTTAGCGTGATGATTGAGGCGGGACCGCGGTTAAATGCGGCGGCGCTGTCGGCAAGTGTGGTGAATCGGATGATGCTGTTTTATGCTCCGAAGTTTGCGGGACACACTCGAGTGCCGTTTTTGGGAGCGGCGATTGAGTCAATGCCGGAATTACATTTGCGGGAGTATAGAGAATATGGGGCGGATATTGGGATGGAATTTCTTCTGAAGCGATAGAAAAAGGAAGAGTGAAGATAACGCAAAGACACAGAGGGGGAAGAGAAGAAGAAACCCAAGCGAAAAGCAGACCCCTCCCCCGCGGACACCGCGCGATCGGGATGACAAGACGGCCCGAGAAAACGGACGGACAGAATAGCCGGTGGCGGGTATAATCTTGGGCATACTCCCCGCGAGTAGCAAAAATCTGACCGGGCCTTTGGCCTGAAAGTTTCCACGGAATGTCTGACACAATTCAAAAATATAAAGATTATGTGATGACCGGGTTTGTGAAGAACGTTGCGCCGATCGTGATCGATCGGGCCAGCGGCACCACGGTGACGGACGAGAACGGACGTGAATATCTGGACTGCTTCGCGGGAATTTCGGTGGTGAACTCGGGTCACTGCAATCCGATGGTGGCGGAAGCGGCGAAGAAGCAGATCGACAAACTGATTCACTGCTCGTCGTATCTGTATCACGCAAAGCCGGTGGCAGACCTGGCTGAAAAGATGGCGGAGATTACGCCCGCCGGGTTGAGCAAAACATTTTTTGGGAATGGCGGGGCAGAGGCAATTGAAGGCGCGCTGAAGCTGGCTCGGCTGTACAGCGGGAAGCACGAATTTATCTCCCTGCAATCGAGTTTTCATGGACGAAGCTTTGGAGCACTGAGCATCACGGGAAATTGGGCGCGGAAGAAGAAGGGCGGTCCCTATGGCACGGGCGTTTCGTTTGCGCCCGCGCCCTATGTGTACCGGTCGCTGTGGCCGAGTGATCCAGAGGAGTGTGCGCGGCAATGCGCGCGAGCGCTGGATGATGTGGTGAAGTACGCGACGTCGAACGATGTGGCGGCGTTCATTGCGGAACCGGTGATGGGCGAGGGCGGAATCATCGTGCCGCCGGAAAATTATTTCAAGGAAGTGAAAAAAGTCCTGGATCATTACGGAATTTTGTTCATTGCAGATGAGGTGCAGTGCGGATTTGCGCGAACCGGGAAGATGTTCGCGATCGATTATTACGGAGTGACGCCGGACATTATCGTGACGGCGAAAGGAATCGCGGACGGATTCCCACTGAGCGCCTACACGACGCGACCGGAGATTGCAGCGGCATATACACCAGGGGATCATCTGTCAACATTTGGCGGAAATCCGGTATCGTGCGCGGCGGCTTTGGCGAACATTGAGTTCATGCAGAAGACGGACTTGCCTGGACACACGACGGAAGTGGGAAATTACGCGCTAGGAAAATTTCGGGAACTGGCGAAAAGGAATCCGATCATTGGAGATGTGCGCGGACTGGGGTTGATGATCGGCGTCGAACTGGTGAAGGATGCGCAGAAGACTCCGGCGTCGGGAGAGGCCGAGGCGATCAAGGAATACTGCTTCAAGAATGGGATGCTGATCGGCGTGGGCGGCGGCGGAAATGTGGTTCGCTTCCAGCCACCACTAGTGATTACCAAGCAGCAAGTCGATCAGGCAATGGGGATTTTTGGGAAAGCGTTGGCGGAAGTGGCGCAACCGGCGCACGCCACGGCGTAAGCGAATCAGCGGCCCGACGCAGAAGAAGAACCCTGCAAAAGAAAGAGCACAGGCTAGGGAGCCTGTGCGACACCAGGACGGCTCGCTATTGTGGCGGGCCGTTTTTTATTGCACACGTATTGAAGAATTGGCTACTCATCGCGGGGATTCTTTGGGAGTATCTCTTGCATGCCCGAAGACACCCCAGCAAATGGCAGTGCGGAAGTGCAAGCAGGCGGCGAGCCAGGCAGATGGGGGCTCGGCTTCTGGAGCCTGATCGCGACACAATTTCAAGGAGCGTTCAACGATAACGCGCTGAAATTCCTGGTGATCTTCCTGATCATCGGCAACAAACTTTCTCCTGATGAAGAGGAACTGAAGGTAATGGTGATCGGCGGATTGTTTGCGCTGCCGTTCATCCTGTTCTCGATGCTGGGCGGATATTTTGCGGACCGCTACAGCAAACGCACAGTAACCATCTGGACGAAAGTATTTGAAATCGGAGCGATGTTCTTTGCGATCGCGGGGTTTGCCTATCAAAACATGACGATGGCGATGGTTTCCGTGTTCCTGGCAAGCACGCAAGGCGCATTGTTTGGGCCGTCGAAATATGGGTTATTGCCAGAGTTGTTGCCGGAAAAGAAATTGTCGTGGGGAAATGGAGTTATCGAGCTGGGGACATTCCTGGCGGCGATTACGGGTACGGTGCTGGGCGGATATTTGTCTGTGGTATTTGCCGGACGACAGTATTTGTCGGGAATCGTATTTCTGGCGTGCTCGGCGATGGGACTGGTGACGAGTTTCGGGATCAGCAAAGTTCCGGCAGCCGACCCGGGAAAGGTGTTCCGCATCAATTTTGTAGGGGACCTGTGGGCGCAGTGCAGGCTGATTCTGCGGGATCGCGTGCTGTGGCTGGCTGTTGCGGGAAACACATATTTCTTTTTTCTGGCGGGATTGCTGCAGTTCGCGATTGTTTTTTACGGGCGTGACATTCTGCATGTGCCTGCCACGGAGAGTGGCTTCCTGCAGGCTTCGATTGCAATTGGGATTGGATTAGGGAGCCTTGCAGCGGGTTATCTGTCTGGGGGAAAGATCGAGTATGGGCTGATTCCGCTTGGTGCACTGGGAATAACCACGTTCGGCTTTTTGTTGGCCGCTCCTGGACACACATTTCTCAGCACACTTTTGTTGCTGGCCGCCCTGGGCTTCTTCGGCGGATTCTTCATCGTGCCAATCAGTGCGCTGCTGCAACACCGGCCGGAAGAGCAGCATCGCGGCGGAGTTCTTGCGGCGGCGAACCTGTTGTCGTTCATCGGGATCTTCGCGGCTTCGGGAGTTTTTTATCTTTTTAAACACACGTTGCACCTGGGGCCGGCAGCGATTTTTCTGTGGTCGTCAGTCTTAACGCTTGGAGCCCTGGCATACGTACTTTGGCTCTTGCCTGATTCGCTCGTGCGATTGTTGCTGTGGATCGCCGCGCACACAATTTATCGATTGGATTTGAAGGGGCAGGAAAACATTCCGGCGCGAGGCGGGGCGCTGCTGACGCCAAACCATTCTTCGTGGGTGGACGCGGTGCTGTTGATTGCGGCGACCGATCGACCGATACGATTCCTGATGTTCAAAGGCGTGTACGACATTCCGGTGGTGAAGCCGTTCGCGAAGATACTGAAGATCATCCCGATCGCGTCGGATCAGGGCCCACGGGAGATGATTCACTCGCTGAGAGAGGCGTCTGAGGCGCTGAAGAATGGCGAGGTAGTTTGCATTTTTCCTGAAGGAGAGATCACGCGAATCGGGCAGATGCTTCCCTTCCGGCGCGGGTTCGAGCGAATTGTGAAAGGGATCGATGTGCCGATTATTCCGGTAAACATCGATGGGATCTGGGGATCGATTTTCAGTTTTTCTGGCGGACGATTTCTGTGGAAATGGCCGCGAACAATTCCCTACCCCGTGCGGATGACCTTCGGAGCGCCGCTGCCTTCGACAGCCACAGCAACAGATGTGCGGCAGGCAGTGCAGCACTTGAGTGTGGATGCATTTCAACGGAGGCGGCGATATATGCGGCCGCTGACGCGGTCTTTCTTGAGGGTGGCACGGCAGCGCCCACGGCAATTTGCGATGGCAGATGGACGAACGCCGAAATTGACATTCATGGATTCGCTGATCAAAACAGTGTTTCTGGCGCGGCGACTGAGACCGTTGTGGACTGATCAGAAAATGGTGGGGGTTCTGCTGCCACCATCGATTCCCGGCGCGCTGGTGAACTGGGCAGCGCTGCTGCTGGGCAAGGTGCCGATCAATTTGAATTACACGACATCGAACGAGGCACTGGCATCGTGCGCACGTCAATGCGATTTGAAGACGGTGGTGACGTCCAGGGCGTTTCTGGAGAAGGTGCCGCTGCAACCACCCGGGCAAATCATTTATGCGGAGGATCTGGCGGAAAAACCTGGTATCGGAGAAAAGATCGCAGCGTTGCTTGTCGCGAAGCTGTTTCCCGCGCGAATGCTGGAGTGGTTTCTGGGCGTCTCCAAACCGGCCGGGATTGACGATACGGCTACGGTGATTTTCTCCAGCGGATCGACGGGAGAGCCGAAAGGCGTGGTGCTTTCGCATTTCAATCTGGCGTCGAACGTGGAACAGATTGAACAGGTCTACCACTTGCATGATGGCGACCGCATTCTGGGGATACTTCCCTTCTTCCATTCGTTTGGATTTACGGGAACGCTTTGCTTGCCAGCGTTGACGGGTATTGGCGTCGTGTTTCATGTGAGTCCACTGGATGCGCAGGCGATTGGCACGCTGGTCAGCAAATATAAGGTGTCGATGCTGCTGTCCACGCCGACGTTTCTGAGTTCGTATGCACGCAGACTGCCACCCGAAGCGTTCGGCAGTTTACGAATCGTGATGGCGGGTGCGGAGAAATTGCCGGAGCGTAACGCGCAATTCTTTGAGGATCACTTCGGGATCCGTCCCCTGGAAGGTTATGGGTGTACGGAATGTTCACCGGTGGTGGCGGTGAATACCTACGATTTTCGCGCGGCGTATTTCCGGCAAGTGGGCGCGAAGCGCGGGACGATCGGTCATCCGCTGCCGGGAATGGGAGTACGGGTAGTTGATGTGGAGACGGGTGAACCAGTTGGCGTGGATAAACCAGGGCTGCTCTTTGTGCGGGGGCCGAATGTGATGATGGGATATCTCAATCGGCCGGAAAAGACGGCGGAGGTTCTGAAAGACGGATGGTACAACACCGGTGATATCGCGACGGTGGACGAGGATGGATTTTTGCGGATAACGGATCGCTTGAGCCGCTTCAGCAAGATTGGCGGCGAGATGGTGCCGCACATCAAAGTGGAGGAGAAGTTGCACGAATTGCTGAACGCAGAAGGACAAGTGCTGGCGGTGACGGCAATTCCAGATGAGAAGAAGGGTGAGCGATTGGTGGTGGTGCACACGTTGAACGAGGCGACATTGAAAGAGTGCTTGGAGAAAATGGCGAAAAGCGATTTGCCGGCGTTGTGGAAGCCGAGGCCCGATCAGTTTGTGTTTGTAGAGAAGTTGCCGTATCTGGGAACGGGGAAATTAGATTTACGGAAGTTGCGGGAAGTGGCGATGATGCATGGCGCTAGCACATAAAAGCGAAAAGCTGGCAAGAGAAGGCGCGCCCAGGGCTGCCCGCAATACAAGGCCCACACGGTCCGCCACGACAGCAGACCGAATCAGGCGCGAATAGAAGGTTGGCGAATCAGTCTAGTACGAACGTCGACGGCTTAGTTCGACGCCAGGGGGCTCACATTCTTGTAACAGAGGATTGCATCGTAAGAATCCACCCAGTAGATCAGCCTCTGCTCGCCGGGAGATCGCTTTTCCTCTGGAATACGATGGAGGATCGGCCGAAGTGGGCGCAGATCAAATACGGTTGCCGGATACCGGGCCAAGGACGCGAGAAATGCGAATGCGAGGTCATCGTTGCGTTCATCCGCATCCCAAGTCTCCCCATTGAAGGAGGCTCTGCCACCAGCACCGAACGCGGCTACGTTAAATACAGTTTTCTGCTGAGCAAATGCGAACTCTGCAAGGAAATTTCCGAGAGTCGAGATGCCCCTGGCGTCGTAACCTCGGTGCAGGTGATTGCGACCAAAGCGAACCATAACCTTCGCTTTGGAGCTTGAGGGGACATGTTCTCGGTAGTGAAGCAGAAATAGTTCCTTCATGAGAGACTCGCGCCTGAGTTGAGCGGAAAGCCTGGTATCGGGATTGAGCCGATCAGTCTCGATTTCCAGGGTAGCTCGTACATTTTGCGCAAGAGACACATCATCAATCGGTAGATCTGGAATGTTGGTCAGTTGGCGCGCCAACTCAAGAAGCTCAGGTGCCATTTTTCTCTGGTAGCCGGCCTTCGTGATATCGACCATTCGCGCGAGAATCGGATTTTTTGGATTTGCCCGGGATAGATCGCGAATGAGCAGCTGCGGTTGAAATTCGTCCATGTCGCACCCCCACAGGACAGCTTGGGAGGCTGCCTGTGAATGAACGAAAAACGCTTCCTGCCGTGACCACAAAGTAAGGACATTCGCCTGTTGATCCACAGGGGCAAATTCAAGCTGGTTTGCTGACCAAGGACTCATCTCTGCCGCAATGTATCTGTATCCATTCCGCCACATTCCCGGCCACAACTCTCGAAGCAAGGAGGGGATCTCATTTTCGCCGTGCAACTCACCGAGAAGAAAGAAAGATGCACGCTGTGCCTCGTCCGAGAGGAAAACCTTACCGCTGCCAGCCAGGTCATATTGGTTTTCTAGAACCTGGACCTGGACCTGCCCTGCGTCCGAGGATTGTTGGGCATATCCACAAGGGATGAAAAGAAGCAGGAGAATAAAAGAGCAAGCGCGCAATCGGGTCATGGCGATAGTTACGAACTTAGAGCCGCCTAAGTTCCGAGGATTCAGCTTAAACCCCTCCGATTCCCAGCGGGCTTGGCCTTGTTTTCGCGGAAAGCGATGGTGCCGGGAAAGGGACACCCACAAGCAGGTATGAGTGGCGGAGTTGAGAGGATAAGTCTTGCCGGTAAGGCGAGCCGTGGACGAAGGAGGTTAGTTCTCAGGGTGGATTTCGTTCAGGAGGCAACTCATGGCGCATTGAACTTCGCCGTTAGGTTGGAGAGAACACTCGACAATGGACCAGTCGGCATCTTCCACCTGGAGACGCGCGGCAGTAATCGTGGCGACTTTGTCTTTGACGGGGCAGACCACGTTTCTGAAACGGAAGCTACATGTTTGTAGGATGCGGTCGATCAGTTCAGGATCCGACATTGCCTGCCTCCAAAAAGAAGTTTGCAATTCCCAAGGTCGTTGAAACTGGTCGCGATTCCGAGGCTTCGTTCTGCAACGCTCGACGAAAGCAACGCGTACACTTCCCACTGCAAAATGGCCGGCGAGACACACTGGTCAATCTATTTCTGATCGACTCTGGCCTGTGACAAACAATCCATGCCGCAGCTAACGGCTCCCGGAGGAAGCAAAGAGCAATCGATCACGCGCCAGTCGCTCCAGCCTTCTTCGCTCAGGGGCCAATTAGCGACCACGATTTGCGCCTCGCAATTTCGACGGGAGCAAAAGACGGATTGCGGATAAGTCGATGCGCCTTCGGGATGAATTTCTGGGAGTTTTGGTTCGAACACCAACCACCTCCGTGGACCAGGAGCGTGGCCTGCCCACATACTACTCCCACGGGAACGGGCGTCAAGGACTTAGAGCACGAAAGGGAGTATCCTAGGCAGTCGTTCCGAGTTTCGGTAGTTCTAGTAGTGAAGTTCTGGGAGTTTGCCTGGCGGCCCGCTTCGGAAAGGGAGCCCTACAAAAGCGAGAAGAACATGTTTACTGGGATTATCGAGCATATTGGGACTGTGGATTCGCTGAGAACGAATGAGGACGGCGGGCGGCTGACGATTCATGCGCCTACCGTGGCGGCGAACCTGGAGATTGCAAACAGCATTGCGGTGAATGGATGCTGCCTGACGGTGGTGGAGCTGTTGGATGGCAAGTTTTCCGCCGACCTTTCTGGAGAGACGATTCGGAAGACATCGATTGGCGAATGGAGAGCGGGCACGCGGGTGAATCTTGAACAGCCGATGACAGCGGGAAAGGAATTTGGCGGACATTTTGTGCTGGGGCATGTGGACACGGTTGGACGAGTAACTCGACTGGAACCAGAGGGTGAGAATTGGTGGTATGGAGTGGAAGTGCCAGAGTCGTTTGTGAAAAGCATTGTGCCGCAGGGGTCGATAGCGATTGATGGAATTAGTTTAACGGTGGCGCGTTGGCGTGGGCGGATTGCGGAGATCGCGATTATTCCGTTTACGTATGAGCAGACGAACGTGCGGGAGAAGAAGATTGGGGACGCGGTGAATCTGGAAGGCGATGTTCTGGGGAAGTATGTGGAGCGGTATCTGGAAGCGCGGAGCGGCGCGGCGAAAGCGGCAGGCGGGCTGAGTATGGAGCAACTGGTGTCGCAGGGATTCTGATGGCGGATGGAGCAAATCTCCCGCACTCCATCGAAAGCTAAACGGTTTTCTTGGAGCGGGCGCCGCGCCAATAGAGCGCTAATCCTACAAGTAACGAGCCCACAACCCATGCAAGTAAGCGCTTTTGGAATTTATGTCTATCAGACGCGTCCCCGGGAGGGAAAACAGAGAATGCGATCGAGAGCAATGTAATCAAAAACGCGATTCCGCTGGCGAGCCACACTCCTGGAATGCCTCCAGGTATCAAGACGGCATGTGGATCCGAGGTGCGATTCTTCCGATAGCTCAGTTTTATTGCAGCCATGAACATGTATAGGAACGGAATGAAGTAAAGAATGATGGCCGCGTCGATTAACTGCTGATATGAATCGCGAGTAGTTTGATTGATTTGACTGATCAGGAGCACGGCACCTGACAGAGTGGCCTGAACTAAGATGGAAACATAAGGTGTCTTCCATTTTGGATGGACCTTGCCAAAGGCGGCAGGAAGGTAACGGTCAATGCCGACGACGAATGGGACCCGCGCGATCCCTGCGACAGTGCTGCCCACTCCTCCCGCATTTCCAACTGACACGAGTACGGCTGCTAGAATTCCGAGAAACCCTACCCTCAGAAATGTGGAACCCACGGTGATGGCATGAAATACGCCGCTTTTTGGATCGAGGTCGATCGCTGGTACGAGCGTTAATATTGCCAATGTCCCTGCGACGTACATAAGCGCGATTAACGCCCCAGCTCCAAACACAGCTCGCGGCAAGGTGCGGCGTGGATCGCGTACCTCTTCGCTCATGGCAGAAACAAGTTCAAGTCCTGTGAATGCAAATGCAATTTGCGACCAGAAATTCACGGTATCAAGATCAAGAGACGGCAACATATTCTTAAAGGTGAAGTGCGTCGCCGAGCCATGTCGCAAATAGACCAAGACTCCGATAGCCACTAGCATGAGCAGGGGAAGATAAGTTCCGACACCACCAGCGTTTTGCAGCCACTTACCGACATTTAGTCCAATGATATTGAGAATAACCGCGATTAAAAGAAGTACTAGCGATACCGCCAGCAAGAAAGTTCGATCCTGCGAGAGGGGAGCACCCTTCTCCCCGATCACATAGGCACTCATAGAAGCACTGGCCAGCAGCAAACCAGGGAAATAGAAAATTGTATAAACCCAGTAAGTCCAGCCGGCGACGAAGCCGTGAAAATCGCCGAATGCTTCTTTCGCCCAGACGTAGAGGCCGCCCTCTTCAGGGAAACGTGAAGAAAGTTCATTGATGACGAGCGCGCCAGGAACAAAGAAAAAGACGGCGGCGAGAACCCAAAGGCTGATGGAGGAGGTGCCGTTGTGGCCTGCGGCGGCGATCCAGCGAGGTCCGAGGACCGTGGCGATGTTGAAGAGAAGCACATCCCAGAAACCCATTGTTTTGCGAAGCTGCGATTTGGGATCAACAGAAAGAGGCGGGGCGGTGGTCACAGAGTTACGTCCAATTCAGGAATAAGTTCATCCTGCATAAGAAAGTTACGCAAAAAAGGGTCGTTGGAACCTTCAAATGCCGCCCAAGAGGAGAAGACCTGAGCTTTGCCGTCCTGGAGGAAAACAATACTGTCGGCGAGGCGGCGAGCGAGGTGCGTGTCGTGGGTAACCACGATAGAGGTTTTGTGAAACGTTTCTTTGAGGCGGAGGATGAGGTCGCCCATGTGTCCGGCCATGATGGGATCGACCATGGTGGTGGGTTCGTCATAGAGGATGGCTTCGGGATTCTGGGCCAGAGTGCGGGCGATGGAAACGGCGCGCTTCATGCCAGTGGAGAGCTCGCTGGGAACACGATCGAGGACCTCTTCCACTTCGAGCATCTTGGCGTACTTCTGGATGTAAGCGTCGACATCTTCGGCGGTGAGGCCGGGTTGACGGTCCATTGGAAAAGCGATGTTTTCGGCAACGGTAAGTGAATCGAAGAGGGCGCCAGACTGGAAAACCATGGTGACTTTGCGGCGAATTGATTCGAACTGTTTTTCGGAGAAGTCGGTGACATCTTCGCCATCAATGAAAACCCTGCCTGAATCGGCCTTGAGGAAGCCCATGATGTGTTTGAGAGAAACAGATTTTCCCACGCCGCTGCGTCCCATGATGACGCAGGTTTCGCCTTTGCGAACCTTGAAACTGACGTTGTTCAGGACAAGACGGTTGTCAAATCCCTTACAGACATCGCGAAATTCAAAGAAGATTTTGGAGTTTGGTGGGGGACTGGAATTCGGAAGATTGCCGATGGTTTGTTGGCCTTTCATTTCGAGACTGGGCTTCAACCTTCCAGGTTGCGAGAATTCATGCGGCGTACAGCGATTGTAGAGAAACCGTGTAAGGGTATCAAAGCGTTTCCGCGGTTGGACGTCAAGTGGTTATGTCTGGGCGACGCGCCAGAAAATCAGGTTGGTGGAACAAGCTTACGTTAAGATATTTCGTCGCAAAGTGCCCCTCAGGATTACAGCGTGTGAACGAGGATGTTCGCTGGGGGGGCCAAGTAGTGTAAAGATGCCCGCCTCAGAGGGGCGGCTGCTACACAAACCCGATAGCGGTCATTGACGATCGCTGTGTTCTGTCAATAGCCGGTTTTGGGACACGGAAAGACCATTCCCTAGCACACCTATGGCAACTTGTTGATATAATGTATGTTAAAGTTCTAGATGAGGACTAAAAATATTAGTCTAAGGCACTCAGATAGTAAGAAATCTGCTTGACAAGTATCGGATAGAACACTTATATTAGCACTCGGTTGCGAGGAGTGCTAATTTCGCATTCCCTCCCCACCACAGTTTTTCAGAAGTACTCACAGTTCACAATGGAGGTTTTTCGACGATGGCAGTCAATATTACACCGCTACATGATCGCGTGATCGTGAAGCGAATTGAAGAGAAGGAATCCGTAAAGGGCGGCATCATCATCCCCGACTCCGCAAAAGAAAAGCCGCAAGAGGGCGAAGTAATCGCCGTCGGCGCCGGAAAGCGGGAAAAGGGAGAGCGGGTGCCACTGGACGTAGCAGCGGGGGACCGCGTGCTGTTCGGCAAGTATGGCGGCACGGAGATCAAGCTGGAAGGCGAAGAGTACCTGATTTTGCGTGAAGAAGAGATTCTGGCGAAATTGGGCGGAGCAGCGAAGGCGGCAAAGAAGTAAGGGAAGTTTGGCAGTGGCAGGGCTAAGGCCCTGCAGAAGTCATAAGAGTCAGGTTTCGGCAAGAGATCCAGAAGAAAGACAAGAATTCAGGAGGAACTACAGCAATGGCGAAACAGATTGTTACCGGAGAGGCATCGCGCCAGGCAATTCTGCGTGGCGTAAATGCTCTTGCGGATGCAGTGAAAATCACGCTGGGCCCCAAGGGCCGCAACGCGGTGATCGAAAAGAAGTTCGGCGCGCCAATCATCACCAAGGACGGCGTGACGGTAGCGAAGGAAATCGAGTTGCGCGATCCGCTGGAGAACATGGGCGCGCAGATGGTTCGTGAAGTGGCGTCGAAGACCAGCGATGTGGCTGGAGACGGCACGACGACAGCAACAGTGCTGGCACAAGCGATCTTCCGTGAAGGCGTGAAGACGGTGGCGGCCGGCGCGAGCCCGACGGCACTAAAGCGCGGCATCGACAAGGCCGTGGAAGTGGCGATCGAAGAGATCAAGAAGCTGCACCGCGACGTGAAGGGCGACATGATCGCCCAGGTTGGCACGATTTCCGCCAACAACGATCGCCAGATTGGCACCATCATTGCCGAAGCTATGAAGAAGGTCGGCAAGGACGGCGTCATCACCGTCGAAGAATCCAAGACGATGGAGACCACCCTGGAAGTTGTCGAAGGCATGCAGTTTGACCGCGGCTACCTCTCGCCCTACTTCATCACCGACCCAGAGCGCATGGAATGCGTCATGGAGAACGTGCTGATCCTGAACCACGAAAAGAAGATCAGCTCGATGAAGGACGTGCTTCCCTTGCTGGAACAGATTGCGAAGCTGGGCAAGCCCCTGCTGATCATCGCGGAAGACGTCGAAGGCGAAGCCTTGGCGACTCTCGTGGTGAACAAGCTGCGCGGTACGCTGCAGTGTGCCGCCGTCAAGGCTCCTGGCTTTGGCGACCGCCGCAAAGCCATGCTGGAAGACATTGCCACCCTGACCGGTGGTAAGGCTCTGACCGAAGATCTCGGAATCAAGTTGGAGAACGTGAAGATCGAGGACCTCGGCAAGGCCAAGAAAATCACCATCGACAAGGACAACTGCACGATCGTCGAAGGCGCAGGCAAGGCCAGCGAAATCGAAGGCCGCGTGAAGCAGATCCGTCAACAGGTGGAAAACACCACCAGCGACTACGACCGCGAGAAGTTGCAAGAGCGGTTGGCCAAGCTGGTTGGCGGTGTGGCCGTGATCAAGGTTGGAGCAGCGACCGAAACCGAGCTGAAGGAGAAGAAGGCTCGTGTTGAGGACGCCATGCACGCAACCCGCGCAGCCGTGGAAGAAGGAATCGTTCCCGGCGGCGGAGCTGCTCTGTTGCGCGCAATCAGCGCAATCGACAAGATCAAGATGGAAGGCGACGAACTGGTTGGTGTAGGCATCGTGAAGCGCGCTTTGGAAGAGCCTGCCCGCCAGATCGCATTGAACGCCGGCTTTGAAGGCGCGGTCGTGATCGGCAAGATCCGCGACTCTAAGGACGACAACTATGGCTTCAACGCCGACACTGGTGAATACGTAGACCTGGTAAAGGCCGGCGTGATCGATCCAGCGAAGGTAACCCGATTGGCGCTGCAGAATGCGGCATCGATTGCGGGCTTGATGCTGACCACCGAAGCTTTGGTGGCGGAAATCAAGGAAGAGTCGAAGTCAGCAGCAGGTGCGGCGGGCGGCCCAGGCGGCCCCGGCGGCATGGGCGGCATGTACTAAGACTTCCAGCAAGCCCAGAAGCTCAATCAACCGAGGGCGGTCGCGAAAGCGGCCGCCCTTCTTGTTTGGTATGGAGAACAAAACCGAGGAGGAGGAAGTTGGGAGGAATTCGATCGGCGGACTCCTCAAGTTCGGTTGAGTTTTGGCGCTGGAGGGGAAAGATGCTGGCTTAAAAGCCAGCGCTACATGGGGATGACAAAGTTTAGAGGGCGGAGGCAACAGGAGGTGGCATACCTCAGGTAAGCAGAGAGAAATGCAGATCCCTTCGGCCGTAAAATGAGCGACCGAGGAATGAAAAGCATAATCAGAGAACGGGACTGGTGTGCCGAAAAGACAGACGTGTATCAGGCTTCGCGATAGTCCATTAGGATCAGGCCTACAATGATGAAACAGATGGGCCAGACCCAGGTGAGGTATTTGCGAGCCTGGTTGTCTGTGGGAAGACGAAGTTCCAGCCAGCGGGACCAGCCAGCCATGATGCCGAAAAGGGCCAAAGGCGTGTGGCTGAGCTCGACCAACATTTCTTCCTTGATGTTGTTGAGAGCGTGGTTGTGAGTGAGAAGGACCACGCCACCAATAGCGCAAACGCTTGGGAACACGAGGGCCGCAGCCATGGACTTCATGCGCTGTGTTTCGACGCGATACTGAAAAACAGCGAAGAGGATGATGAGGAGCACGGCGGCGCGGTGCTGAAGTACGTCGGAGACTCCGAAACTCTCCCAGAAGCCGTTGGGGCCGAGTGGCCAGTTTTCCGGATCGGCGCGCAAAAATAGAAACACGGCCAAGCCGAGAAAAGCCAGGGGCCAGACTTTCGCCCACGAGAAGTGCCGGCTGCGGGAAAGAAGAGCAAGAATTCCCATGAAGAAGACGATCAGTCCGGCCCAGTTGTGGTTGTATTCGGACCAGGCAATGTCGCCGGGTGTGTCCGGATGCCAGATTGACTGGCCGGGAACGTAAGCAGGAGGAAGGCTTTGTCCCGTGGCTTCGGCGCGTTTGTAGATTTGTCTGGTGGGCTCGGAGAGCGAGGCAAGAGGAGGGCTACTGAGTCGCGGCATGCGTGGAGTGAAGCGAACGGCGATTTCGTGCAAAGAGACGCGGTCCTGAGTGAGATCGACACCGGGAGGCTGAGAAGTAAGCGAGGCCGCAGCAAGAATTACGGTGAGGCCGATGCCGATTTCGGCTTCTCCAAAACGGACGAGACTCTTTATGCCGCCGCCGGTGGAAGGCGAGCCGAGATTTTTCACGATGTAATAGTTGGCTGCGCCCAGGAGCATAAGACAGAGCAGCAGGGCAACCTTGGTGGAAACCATGATGCCGTAAGCGGTGCCGTAGACAGCGGCGAGCGAACCAAGATAAGCCCAGCCCATGCCAAGGCCTGCAGAGATCAGAAGAGCAACGCTGATTTGGGCCATAGTGGAGAATCGGCGGGTGAGTGAGTTTTTGGCATCGCCATCGGGCAGACGCTTGATAGCCAGCAACAAGAACGGCAAACCACCGATCCAGCACGCGGTGGCGAGGTAGTGGATGACCGTGAGACTGACGAGGATGGCGCGGTCTTCCATGCGTGAAGCCGAATGGCTGGTCATTACGGAGGCGGCGAGCATCATCGCGGCGGGCGCCAGAACCAGCGGATTCATGCTCTTGCGCAGTTCGGCGGGCCAAAGGAAGACGATGATTCCGGCAGCGATACCGACGGCTCCAGCAATCACGAAATTTGCGCCGAGAACCTCTTGCAAAGGAATGTCGACCGTTGCGCGCAGGACAAGCGAATTGGTGATGACGAAAAAGAGTTGTGAGGCGGCAAGACCGAAAGCGCTCCAACGGATTAGTTTCCAGCCAGAGCTCGTGAGCGCTTCGGCCTGCTGCTCAGGCGATTTGGCGATGAAGGAGAAGAAGACGATGCCGCCGATGGCAATGCTCTGAAAGCATAAAATGACGGCGCGAAGCAGAACGACAAGAAAGCCGAAGATGCCTAAAAGATCGACCATATGCGTTACGAGCCAGTCACGGTGAAAGGAATTTCTCCGCGAGTGATGTGTCCATCAGGAGCGAGGACTTGCCAGCGCACAGAGTAAGCGCCCGGCTTCAAACCGTTTGCGTTGGTAACCAAAGTGTCGGCGGAGGTCTGTTTTTCGATTGCGAGATCGGTGACAGTATTGTCGGGGAGGAGAAGTTGGAGCTTGGACCGAGCAGCATCGATGCGAACGTTGAATTTCAATTTGACGGGGACGTCGGGGCCAGCAACTTGACTGTGGGCGGCGGGGGACGTTTCTTTGAGGATGGCGTGGGCCTGGATGGCCCGAGTAGTTAGAAGAATGAGAAATATTGCGGCAACAATTCCAATCATTTTGAGAGCGCGTTTTGATGGGGGCATGATTCAGGCTCCGTAAAACTTGTGCATATATCATCATAACAGCCAAGGCTCAGGGAGTGGAGCCGGAGAACAAAAAGCAGATTCCTCGTTTCACTCTGGATGACAGCTTTGAGTTTGAAGCGATGAAAGGGCGGCACTGGAAGAAGGCAGGATGCCAAGAAACACCTGGGATGAAGAGGTTAGCAGAATTCTGATTGGCGGAGGCACACGCAACTTCGGCGTGTGTGGGGACCCTCAAGTTCAGATGTATGACGGCGTTAACATGCAAACCCAATCATTCGTAGCGGAGGGCTTCTACGGGGTCCATTTTTGCGGCTTGCATGGCGGGGACCCAGCCGCTGATTACACCGACGACGATGAGAATGAGTGTCGATAGGAACATAGTCATAACGGATAGAGTCAGATGGATGTCTACTTTACCGCTGTCGTCTTCGTAGGCAGGGCCGAGGAACGGAAGCGTGCCGATGGTGGATGTGAGAATCCAGGCAAGGAACATGCCAATGACGCCGGCGGCCAAGGTCAGTACAAGTGCTTCCAACAGGAATTGCCAACGGATGTGAGATTTTTTGGCACCGAGGGCACGACGTAAACCGATTTCCTTCACGCGCTCGTCGACGGAGACAAGCATGATGTTCATGACACCAACGCCGCCGATGCCCAAGGTCATAGCACCAATCAGGAAGAGCAGTCCTTCAATGCCGAGGGTGATGCCGTCATAGATTGGTTTAAACTCCTGCCGACCGAACATGGTGATGGCGCGCTTGTCATTGGGAGAAAAGCGCTGACGGTTGGCAATGGCGGTGCGGAATTGGGTCATGGCGAGGGGTTCGAATTCAGGAGCGACGGGCTCAAAAATCATGACGCTGGCGTAGCGGGCATCCCAAATGTCGCCTGCTACCGGGTATGGAATGAAGGCGGACTCATCATCACAGTTGAAATAGCAACTGTCAGAAAATTTCATATCCATGATGCCGATGACAGTGAAGCGGACACCGTTAATGCGGACGATTTCGCCGACGGCAGGCATGCCACTGAAGAGTTTCTTCTTCAGACGCGCACCAAGAAAGACGACGCGGCGACGTTCGGCAACATCTTCAGCAGAGATCCAGCGGCCCTCAGAGGGGACTTCATTGCGCATATCACCATACTCGGGATAGACACCGCGCGTGGCGGAATCGGCGAAACGCTCTTCGTGAGAGATGCCCTCAAAGCGAACGGTCTCGAGAGTGACGCGCTTGATAAGGGGCGATTGCGCCTTGACCCAATCGGCATCTTCCTGCTCGAAGCGTACTTGCTTGCCAGCCCGTTCGCCGCCCGCTTGTTCGCTGGTTGTTCCGGGCCAGCAGATGACAGCAGCTTTGCCGAAGACTTCAAAGGTGTAGAGCAAAACAGACCTAAAACCCGAGCCATAGCTTAATAACAATGTAACTGCGACGATTCCCCATGAAATACCGGTCATGGTGAGGATGCTGCGAACGCGATTGCGGCCCAGGGCGGCCCAAGATTCCTTAAAAATCTCTCCCATCATCATCAGCCACCTGCCTCGAAGCGCAGCGCTTCAATGGGATCAACGGAAGCGGCCTGATTCGCGGGGTAGAGCGCGGAGAGGACCGCGATCAGAGCGAGCAAGCCGATGGTCAGTGCCGCCAATTCCCAACTGGGGTCCAGGCCATCAAAGAATGGCATCTTCGGAAGCAGGTTGAAGAGGCCGCAGAATCCGTAGGAAATAATCAGACCAGAACCGCCACTGATGCCGACCACAATTATGGTTTCCAAGAAAAACTGGCGGAGGATGGACTCGCGTGTAGCACCGAGTGCCTTGCGAACGCCGATTTCGCGAGTGCGTTCACGAACGCTGACGAGCATAACGTTCATGACACCCAATCCGCCGAGGAAGATGGTGGCGATGCCTACGGCGCCCATGAAAACTTCCATGCCAACAAAAATCATACGGTTGGCTTCCGCGTTTTTCACGGTGTCCCAGAGGCTGGCGGCCACTTCGTCGCGAGGGTCGAAATCGTGGAGGCGAGCGAGGCTGCGACGAAGCTGGCGCACGCAATCAGGATGCGTCTCAAGAGACCAGGGAGCTACGAGAAGCCGATCGACTGAATGCTCGACGGCGGGCGGTTTGTTGGGGAAGTCGCGCTTCATGGAATCGAACGGGATGAATATCTTGCGGATATCCACGCCGTCGTAGCTGGAATTCTGGTCCTTGGTTTTCATTACGCCGATTACAGTGTAGGGAATCCCATTCAGTTCAACGGTCTGACCGATAGCTTCGCGTTCGGCGAAGAGCTGCTTTTTTGTATCGCTGCCGAGGAAGGCAACGCGGCGGGCTTGCTGATTATCCTCGTAATTGTAGAAACGTCCTTCGGCCACGGCAACGCTTCGAATCTCAGTGAAAGGCGGCAGAGAGCCAACGGTATCAACATCGCCGCTGTTAAACGCACTGTGCACTTTGAGGTTGTTACCGAGTTCCGGCAAAACGTATTTACAGGCGGGAGCTTCCTTGGCGACCTGGAGGTAGTCATCTTCCATCCAATGAACGGGCCTACCGGAACGCGTGCCGCCAGCTTGCATGCTGGTACGGCCAGCGAAAACAATGATGACGTCCTTGCCGAAATTTTCCTGCTGCTTGCGAATGCCCCGACCAAGTCCTTCGCCCGCGGCAACCATCAGTGTGATGGAGATGATGCCCCAGGCGATACCGAACATGGTGAGCAGAGTGCGCCGCTTGTGCGCCCAAAGCGTTGCCAGCGTATCGCGCAATAGGTCCTGAAAGGTCATGCGAGCGCCTCGGTACTTGCCTGCTTACTGGAGAACGACCTGCTGCTTTTCGGTGAGTCCAGAAACGATTTCCGTCTTCACGCCGTTGGAAATGCCAAGCTTCACGCTGGTCTTTTTGCGGCCATTGGGAGCTTTGGGATCGGCCATCTCCACGGAGGCGTTGCGATCCTTGTCATAGATCAAAGCAGCTTCCTGAACCATGAGGACGTTCTTCTTTTCCTCGAGCACGACTTCCGCGTTCGCACTCATGTTGGCTTTCAGTTCGCCGGTAGGATTGGAGATGGATACGCGAACTTCAAACGTTGTGACATTGTCCTTTTCCTTGCCAAGAGGAGAGATCTTGGTGACTTTGCCGGTGAATTTCTTGTCCTTGAAGGACTCCACTACGATGCGAGCTGGCTGATTTATGTAGACTTTGCCGATATCCGCTTCATCGACTTTGCCCTGCACATAAACCTCGCTGATGTCGCCGAGGCTGAGAAGCAAAGTGGCTTGTGAACCCAGAACAAGAATGGAGCTGACCGCATCTCCAACGTTAACGTCCTTGGAGAGAACCAGACCATCGATGGGGCTAACGATTGTGGAGTTGCGGAGGTCTTCCTGGGCGTTTTCGAGGGCAGCTTTGGCCTGGGCAACCTGGGCCTCGGCTTTGGCGATCTCTGCCTTGGCTACAATCAGAGTGCGCTGCGAACTGACCTGCTTGTTCAATGCCATCTGATAGTTCTTTTCGGCATCTTCGACAAGGCTCTTGGACATGACGCCATCTTTGTACATCTGTTGAGCGCGCTCCATGTTGAGTCTGAGGAAGGGAACGTCTGGACCTTCGGCATCGACTTTGCTGCGCTCAAGGGAGGCAATGGCGGAGTCACGCGCGGCTTGCGCTGCCTGATAGTTAGCCTCTGAGGCACGAACGCTGGCTTCGAGCTGGACCTTATCGAGTTCGGCGAGAATCTGGCCTTGCTTCACATGATCACCGTAGTCGACAAAGAGCTTTTTGACGATGCCACTGGCCTTGGATTTGACTTCGATCTTCGAGAGCGGCTGAATCTTTCCGGTGGCAACGACTACCTTTGCCAAATCGCCACGCTCGACAGTGGCCAGTTTGGAGGGGTCAATTTCATGGCTGGGACGAAGGGCAGCGAAAACGCCGAAGCCTCCCCCAACTAAAATTAACAGAGCAATAGCCCCGATGATAATGCGACGACGACGTTTTTTGGCTGCTTTACCGTTTCCGTTCGTTAAACCATTGCCATTGCTAGACATAGTGACCCTCGCGAGTGATGTATCCGCGCACTCACCATAATGTACGCAAGGAGCAGAGAAATGTTCCCTGGCCTTATAGACGTAACGAGTGCAGGAATGGTCAGGTGGCAGCATGGAAGAGTGCTGGCAGCCGAGCGTGAGTGAACAGAAGACTCTGGGTAAACAAGTAACATCCAGCGGCCGCCCAGCGAATGTGGCGGCCGCCAGGAGCAGGAGCGTGCTGGAAAAAAAGTTCCGAACTTCGGAGCGAGCGAGGCAAACGGAGCGAGACTAGACTACTGACAAGCTTCGCAGACGCGACCTACAGTGCCAATGCCAAGCAGCTCGACTTCAGGTGAGAGATAGCCCGACTTGACTGGCTCTTCCTTGGTTAAGGCCGTACTGAGATATTTCTTGTTGTCGTCGCAGAAGATGGTGACGACAGCAGCTTCCTCATCAAAGGTGTTGAGGACTTCGAGAGCGGCCAGAAAGTTGCAGCCAGAAGAGATGCCAACGGCCAAGCCGAGAGAGGCAGCCAATTTTTGGGCCATGAGGATGGCGTCGCCATCGTGGATAGAGATGACTTTGTTCAGTTCTTTGAGCTGGAGGATTTCGGGAATGAACTCGTCGGAAATGCCCTGAATGCGATGGTTACCGACTTTGCAGCCGGTGGAAAGAGTGGGAGATTCAGCGGGCTCGACCGGATGAATCCGAATAGAGGGATCGCGATGGCGGAGGAACTTGGCTACGCCCATGACTGTGCCGCCCGTGCCTACTCCGCAGACAAAGGCGCGCGGGCGCTTGCCGACGGACATCATTTGCGACCAGATTTCCGGGCCGGTAGTTTCGGCGTGAGCAGTGATGTTAGCTGGATTGGAAAACTGGCGGGGTAGAAAAACATTTTTGCTGGAGGAGGCGAAGTCTTCGCACATTTGAATGGAACCGAGAAAGCCGCCATTATCCTTGCTGACAGAGACGATTTCGGCGCCGTAACTCTTGATCAGTTGGACGCGTTCCTGGCTCATCCAATCGGGCATAAAGATCTTGACGGGATGGCCAAGCATACGGCCGAGGGCGGCAAAGGCGATGCCAGTATTGCCACTGGTGGCCTCGGCGATGGTGTAGCCGGGCTCAATCCTGCCTTCCGTGTAGGCCTTTTGGAGGATGCTGAGAGCCATGCGGTCTTTGATACTGCCGGTGAGACTGAGGTATTCGGCTTTGGCGTAAAGAAAACGGTCGCGGCCGTGGTAGCGAAACTGGATACTGAGGAGAGGGGTGTTACCGACGAGGCGGCCGAGGGCTTTGAATTTAGATGTTGAGGCATCGAGTAGTGTAGTCATAACGAATCGGTTGTCGCATGTTTAGGGCGATTCGGCAAGGGCGCAAAACACAGAGGTTAAAGAGGGCGCCTCGATTGGGGTAGGGGAATTGGGTACAATTCTGGGAGTTGTTGGAACGAAGGAATTTAGGCACGTTTTGGTTTGTGGAGAAGATGCCCGCCTCAGAAGGCGGCCGGACCACAAGCAAGAAAAGCATAAGGGCAGGCAGATTCCGAGATTGATCTGGTAGATAGGCGGGAACGTGATCCATCGATATGTATTCCATAACCAAGAATTGATGCCGGTAGAGAAGACGCGCTGGTCACCGGGGCAGGCGGGGCTAATTTGCGGGTGGGGATTGTTCACCACGGTGAAGATCGTGCAGGGCGAGGCGTTTGCCTACGAAAGACACTGGCGGCGAGTGGAAAAAGATGCGGGGATTACGCGGCTGCCACTGACGTATTCCGGCGCGAAGGTGCGCGTGAACCTGCAGGAGGTGATTCGAGCGAACAAGGTTGTAGACGGCTGCGCGCGAATTTACGTGGTGTGGAACGAAACGGGAATGTGGAGGAGCGGAGAGTCGAGACCCGAGGTGGATCTGGTGATTACGACCGCAGATCTGCCTGTGTATGCGGACATGGTGCGATTGACGGTGAGGGAGCATGGAAGGCATGCGGCTTCCCCGCTGGCGGGAGTGAAAACGATTTCATGGCTGAACAGCGTGTGGGCAGCGAACGAGGCCCATAAAGAGGGATTCGATGAAGTGGTGATGCTGAATGAGCGCGGAGAAGTGAGCGAATGCACGGCCGCGAATATTTTTGTGGTGAAAAATGACAAGGTGCTTACGCCACCGCTGAGTTCGGGATGCCTGGAAGGCGTGACACGAGGCGTACTGATGGAGATTGCGTCGGAGGCGGGGACCAGCGTGGGAGAACAGACGCTGAAGACGGAAGACCTATATAGCGCCGACGAGGTGTTTATTACCTCGACGAATCGTAATGTGATTGGCGTAAAGGAAATCGCGGGACAAACGATTGGGAATGGAACAAATGGCGTAGTTACACAGCGACTGGACAATGCGTTTGAAGGTTATGTAAAGGAATATGTGAGCCGGCGATTGGCTGCGAATCGCTAGCAGACGCGGGCGGCTGAGAAAGTGGTAGTTGTCGGGATCTTTCAGCGAGGTCCCTCCTCACACAATGCGTCAGGATGACCTTCCTTAGCCCCATTTCCTGAGGGCTTTGGATTGTTCGTGGAAGGAGAAGATCGAGGGGGAGTGTAACGATTTATCGGCCAGCTGCACTATACGGTACTGGGGCCATGTCTTGCGGACGGAAACCGTTGGTTGGTTATGGCTATCAAAAAAGAAGGAACGATCGGGGCGGCGGCGTTTCTGGCCATGGCCGCCGTGGTTGGGTACACGGTGCAGACTGGCCCGAAGCCGATGGAAAGCGGAGCGGTAAGCCGAGCGGCGGAGAGTAAACGGGCCAAGCCGGCTGTATCGAAGACCGACGAAGATACGGTATTGCCTGGTTGCAGAAGCCTGCAAGATGAGCTGAAAGAGTTCCTGGCGATTAGGACGTTAGCCTTTCCTCCCACTTGCTATGCAGACTCCAAGACCGGAACAGAGACCTCACCTGCAGATTTAAGTACCACATCGTCGGATTTGAAATTCGTCATCGCACTGCTGCCGGACCCAGTGCACACCCACGCGTCAACCTTTTTTGACCAATTCACAGTAGTGATTCAAGAAGCTGCCCAGGACGAGGGATACGATTTTGACGAATCGTGGTTTCCGTGGGATGACGATTCTACGTCGTACGCGCTGCTAGCGGACGAGAAGGCTTCGGGCCGAGAAAAGCAGATGAAGGAAGACCAGCCAGGGATAATCCTTTTCCGGAAGACCATCGAGTGCACGGAAGAAAAATTAAAATTGGTAAACGGGTGCAAGGAAGAATATACAAAAAGCTATCGGCAGGGGCTGATTGTTTTCGTGGTGGGAGAAGAGGCCACGCACGGAATTCATAGGGAGCAATTCTTCAATGCGTTGGAATGGATTGCAGACTTACAGCCTAGAGTAGATCCGAAAAAGAAAACGCTTGCAATCCTGGGCCCGTCGTTCTCCGGATCTCTGCCTTCGGTGGCTGCAGCGCTAAGCGAGCTCAGCAAAGCACCGGAGGATGAGCACACAAAGAAAATCAAGGAACTTGTCAATATATGGGAGAAAAGGAGGGACAACCGGCTGGCCATTTTTAGCGGAAGCATCAGCAGCAAATCTTCTGCGGGAGTTTTCCAAAACTCGTTCCAGGAGCAAGTAAAGTTCCACAGTTTTGTGCAGAATGACGATGAAATCCTGAAGAGATTTTGTAACTACATTACGAAAGAGCAGCCGGAATTCGATGCCGGCAAGATGGCGATCCTTTCCGAGGATGAAACCGCCTATGGAGGATCCGGAGTAAAGCCGGTTGGAGAGGACGAGGGCGACTCTACGGGGTGCGCAGACCGAGCGCTGAGGCTTTATTATCCGCGAGACATTTCCGCGTTGCGCGGCGCATACCAGACGAAATCACTATTCGATTTTGGGGGACCATCGACACAGACGTCAGACCCGCAGAAGAGAACCCTCCCGAGCGATCTGGCGGATCCGACAGGAAAAGTGCACGATTCGATTCGAAGTTACGGAGGCAATCAGACGCCCCTGGCGCAGGAAGCGTTCCTGATGGAGATTGTGGCGGCGCTGCGGGAATTGCACGCGCGCTACATTCTGGTGCGCAGCAGCAACACACTTGACCAATTGTTCCTGACGAACTTTCTGAAGAGAAGCTACCCGAATGGGCGGATTGTGATCTTCGGATCGGACCTGATGTTCATCCGGGAACGCGGGGCGACTGGATTGAGTGGAGTAATGACTCTGAGTACCTATCCCCTTTTTCCATTGGAAAGGGACTGGACCGAACATCAATCCCACCCGGCAGCAGACCGGACGTTCAGCGGTGACAATCCGGAAGGGACGTATATCGCGTTTCGGCTGTTGTTGAATGACGAGAGCATTTACCGAGGAGAAGAGCACAGCAATCGGTGCCGCGTACTTGAGGATGCGAAGGAATACCAAATATTTGTGCCGGCGGTTTCCTGTACGGATGAGTCGCCGTTTCACGAAGTCTCTCCGCCGATACCAGACTATTCGCCGCCGTTCTGGTCCTTGGCGAATCAATGCGGAGAGCTGAAGTATGGAAAAGGAGATGAAAAGTGCACGTGTCCGAGTGTCCCCAGCGCAGGAGACGAATGTCCCTATCCTGGCCCCGCGACGTGGTTATCGGTGGTGGGAGCCAACCGGTTCTGGCCACTCGCGGCCATGACCAAAGACACGCCAAAAGTACCGGAAGCGGATAAAAGAACGGCGGGATGTCCGACGGACCGGGGAAATGATCCTGGCGGAAGGCCCGAAATGACGCTGGGAATGAAGACATTTTGGGTAATCCTTGTGGGATTCGCCGCGTTTCACGCGTGGTGCTGCTGGAGCGGATCATTCACGGGGAAACCGGCGTTTCGGGCACATTTCGCAAGTACAGGCGACTGGCGACACTTGCTGCTGGTGTTTGTAGGCAGTTGTTGTGTGGTGTTTTTTGGAATGGTGGCGGCGTGGGGATCGGGGGTGTTCTGGATTCCCTTGGCGGGGTTGGCCTATCCGGTATTCGCATATGTCTGTGTAGGCTTGATCTACGGAGCAGCACTCCTGGCCATTCTCGGGATCGGTTACACAACGTGGAGACTGTCAGAAGGATTACCGAACCGGCCGAAGCTGCCGAAAATGACGGACAAATATTTCGTATTTTGGAGCTTAGGAGCACCAGCCTGTCTTGTCATTGGAACAAGTGTATTTTACTTTGCCTTCATAAATTCTCTCGACGGCGTACTTTTGGCGGAAAATCGGGTGTTGACGTACTGGCGCTCGATGCATCTCGGAAGCGGGGTTTCGCCGATCGTTCCGATGTTCGCGATATTGGCAGGTTTCTATCTGGCATTCTGGTTGACGTTGCATGGACTGGCGCTATTCGGGCCCGATCGGCCGTGCCTTCCACCCGCGGGCCGATTGTTGATAAGAGATGCGAACAACAATCAGAAAGAGTTTCTAAGGATGTTCAGCCAAGAGGACGCGGGGAGGTCAATCGAGAACGCAGCATTGCCGCTGGATCGATGGACGGGAATAGTTGGGGTGATTCTCTTTCTGCTTTTCGTTGTGGCGGCTGCTGGATTAGCCCATGGAGTGCCCGTGCGCAGTCTGGGCGCGCGGTTGTACGCAGCAATATTCGTGATCTGGCTGGACCTGTGCTGCGTTATGGCAATTGTAGAAGCCTGGCGATTCAACAAGACCTGGGTCGAGTTGAAACGACTGTTGTCATTTATAGATCGGATCCCGCTGAGGCGAACGCTAGCCGTCATGCACGGATTCTCGTGGGGCAGCGTATGGAAGATGAGCGGCAACGTGCTAGAGGTGCGCTACAAGGTAATTTCCCGTCAAATGGAGTGCATGAATCACACAATCGCGAGCCTGCAAGATTTCGTGAAGATCCCCGCCAATCTGGAAAAGTACCCGCGTGCTGCAAGTGCGCTTGCGGGCCTGTTACGAATGCAAAAGGCGGGAACAAAATTCGCGGACTGGTATTGCATTAATTACCGAGAAGAACAAGCTGGCGACCTGAGGAGATTCCGGATATTTCAGAAGACAGTTGCAGCAGCGAGTGGCGCCTTGTTGACAAACTTGCTGGTGCCAGTGTGGAGGGAGGAAAAGGAGTCGCTGGTTGCAGGGCCGATAAAGGCCGCAGACGAGAAGGACGAAGCCTCTCCAGCAAAACCACCCCAGACCAAGAATGAGCTCATTCGAAACGCCGAGGAGTTCGTGTGTCTGACGTATCTGGGATTCATACAGAATATTTTGGGGCGGATGAGGACGATGGCATTGACGGTTATGGCGATGTTGCTGGCGGCGACGGTGGCGGCGTCAACCTATCCATTTGATCCGCGACAGGCGCTCAGCATGATACTGATTGTGCTATTCGCGATTACCGGAGCGGTGATCGTGAAGGTGTACGCGGAGATGCATCGAGACACGACGCTGAGCTATGTGACGAACACGAATCCGGGAGAGCTGGGTATGGAATTCTGGCTCAAGATTCTCGGGTTTGGCTTTGCGCCATTGATCGGGTTGCTGACCAGAATATTTCCGGGGATAGCAGACTTTGTGTTTTCGTGGCTACAGCCGGGAGTTTCCGCACTGAAGTAAGGCCTGAAGGAAATCCAACCACGAGTTGAGGCAGGTCTGGCGAGAGGCTATCCCCGCCGGGCGGAGTTGCCAGCAAATGGTATGTTCCGGCCAAGAAGAGAGGAGACAGGCGGGATAGGGGTGGCGCGTGCTACAATGCGCGGTTTAGCGGAGCATGCAGGCATGACGGAAACGTTGTCGCAAATCGAAGCGGTGCTTGAAGTTATATCGCCGGATGGGGCGCGGAAGTATGTGCGCATATCGCAAGTTCCCTTCCTGATCGGGCGCGGGTCGGAAACCGGAAACCATCTGCAGCTGACGGATCGCCGAATATCACGCAATTGCGGGGCAATCGTGATGGAGGCCAACCGGTATTACATTGAGGATCGTGGGCAGCGACGCGGGCTTTATGTGAACGGGGAGAAGGTGGAAAGCCGGGCGCTGAACGACGGCGATGTGATTACGTTTGGGCTGGAAGATTCCTACCAGATGATGTTCCGGTCAGCGACGGGAACGTCGGACGAGTCGATTCCACAATTGTTGACGCGCATCGATCACATGACGAGCGCGGAATCGACGGGCGGCGGGTTGCGAAAATTGAATTTGCTACTGGAAGCTACTTCCCTGCTGCACTCACAATTGCCGTTGGATTCAGTGCTGGCGAAAATGATCGATCATGCGGTGGCGGTAACCGATGCGGATCGCGGCTTGTTGCTGGAAGCGGAAGACGGCAAAACGGAAAACATGAAGGTGCGGCTGGCTCGGCGAACGGGAGGACAGCGGTTGCCGCCCGAGAGCATCACTCCCAGCGGAACGGCGATTCAGCTAGCCATCAAGCAACAGTCTCCGGTGATCACGGAAGACCTGGCGCAGGCAGAGATGAATTTGCAGGCGGCGGCGAGCATCGTGTCGCAAGGGCTGCGAGCGGTAGTGGTCATTCCGCTGTATGCGACATCGCGCGCGAGTAGCGAAGGCTCCGCGGTAAATATGAGGCGCGGCGAATTTCTAGGCGTGCTGTATCTGGATTCGAAGAGGCCGACAGCGTTCACGAAGCTGGATCGACAGATTCTGGATGCGCTGGCAGCCGACGCGGCAAGCATATTGGATAACGCGCGGCTGGTCGAGAGGGAACGCGAGAGGCAGAGGCTGGAGCAGGAAATCGGTATCGCGCGGGACATTCAGCAGGCGTTATTGCCGAAGAATTTTCGCGACTATCCGCACCTTGCCGTGTCTGGGATTAACTTTCCTTGCTTGTCGGTGGGAGGAGACTATTACGATGTGTTCCCGATCGACGATAAGCGGACAGCCTTTTTGCTGGCCGACGTAAGCGGCAAGGGATTAGGCGCGGCGATTGTGACGACCATGCTGCAAGGCGCACTTTCCGCAATGACACTGGGAACCAATCCAGCGGTGGTGTTCAATCACGTGAACCGGTTCTTGTGTGATCACTCGGAAGTAGGCCGGTACGCCACAATGTTCTTCGGGATTCTGGAGCTGGATGGAACGCTAGAGTTCATCAACGCGGGTCATCCATCCCCGATTTTGCTGCGCGGGGATGCGGTGGAAGAGGCGTTTACCGAGGGATCGTTTCCTGTGGGGCTAGTGCCGGAAGCGGAATTCACGACAGCAAGGCTGCAATTGGAACCAAACGACACCCTGGTGCTGTTCAGCGATGGCGTGACAGAAGCAATGGATCCGGATGAAGAATTGTACGGAGTGCCACGGCTGCGCGAGGTGCTGAAGGGTAAGCCCGAATGTTCGCTGGATGAGATTCAGAAAGTAGTGCTGGAATCCGTGGAGAATTTTGCGCGAGGGGCACGGCAAGCGGATGATCTGACTTTGCTGGTGGTGCGCTATCGCGGGGCCGGGAGCGTGAGTGTTACCGATACGGACGTATCGGCAGCAAAGGATGCTGCGGCAGCGGATTGAGAGCGGCAGCTAAATCACAGGTGCCGGAGGAAGTCCTCAGGGGCTAAAGCCCAGTTCAAGAAGGCGATTTAATGTCGGAGCATAAACTCCGACACCCTGAAAAGTCATTGTGCTTCAGAAGAAAGAAGGCGCTCCGAGGGATTGGGGCGCTTTTTAGCTTTGTGGTGGGTGTAGGAGGCGGCGAATGAATGTGGAAGAAGTGTTCAAGTTTATGGAGGGTGAAAAGTTGGGAGTGCTTTCCACCGTGGGCGAGGATGGAAGTCCGGAATCGGCATTGATGGGAGTGGTGGCGACGCCGGAGCTGGAATTGATTTTCGATACGGTGAAGAGTTCGAGGAAGTATCCGAATTTGAAGAACAATTCGCGCGTGGCGTGGGTGATTGGATGCACTACGGAAGTTACGGTCCAGTATGAAGGGATTGCGGAAGAGTTGGAGGGAGAGGCATTGGCGAAATACAAGAAGATTTATTTCGCGAAATTTACGGATGGACCGCAGCGGGAAAACTGGCCGGGAATTACCTATTTTGTGGTGAGGCCGAAGTGGGTGAGGTACTGCGATTACAATCCGGAGAGTCGGAGGATTGAGGAGAAGGAGTTTTAGAGGGACACGGAAAACACAGAATCAGAAGTCAAAAGTTGAAAGTTAAAAACCAAAACCAATCAAAACCGAAAAGAAAGACTTGTGGCGTTGGATGGGAGGAACCAACCTTATGCAAAATTCGCATGGGTTGGGCACCCTGAAGTTCATTTGTTGAACGCCACAGGAAAACTCGAAGAGCACAGGCTGGAGGGCCTGTGCCATCTGCAACCGGGGCCGCTAGAGTTCGCGGAGAGCGGTAGCTACTGGGAGGCTGGCGGCACGAATTGCGGGTAGAAGGCCGCCGATGACTCCCATGGTCAGGGCGAAGATAATTCCCTTAACGAGGAGTTCGGGAGTAATTTTGAAGGCAAAGGCCAGATTGCTGAAGGTCTGGAAATTCATGGTGCTGGTGGTGAGGCCGTTGAGCGGGAGAACCACCAGGCAACCGATGACGCCGCCAATAAGGGAGATGAGGAGCGCCTCGACGAGGAAAGAGAACACTACGGACGAAGCGTTGAAGCCGAGGGCACGCATGGTAGCGATTTCGCGGCCACGTTCCGATACGGCAGAGTACATGGTGTTAAGAGCGCCAAAAACCGCGCCAATAGCCATGATAGCGGCAACGAGGCCACCTAACACGGTAATGAGCGTGGTCATGGTAGTGGATTGTTTGGCGTAGTAGTCCACTTCACGAGTGACGTCGACGTTCAGACGCGGATCGGAAGTCAGAGAGTCTTTCAACTCCCGGAAAGAATCGGGCGAGCTCAGGTGGACAGTGACGGATTGAAAGATATTTGCCGGGCGCTTGAGGATGTCGTTTAAGACGCGGCTGTCGCACCAGACTTCGGAATCGAAGGCGGAGCCACCGGCGTCAAATATGCCGACAACTTTCCAGCGTCCGCCGGCCATGTCGATGGTGTTGCCCATGGTGAGTCCGCTATAAGTTTTCGAGGCGTTTCTGCCAGCAAGAAGTTGGGTTACACCAGGCTGAAACATGCGGCCGTCAGTGATTTTTACGAATTTGCGGATGTCGAGAACATTGGGAGAGACGCCGCGAATCTGCACGTTGGCGTCTGTGCCGGTGCTAATGAGAGGAATGGGCATAACGCCGACCACTTCCTGCGTGACAAGAGGGCCGTTGGAATCGCGAGCAATGCCCGGAGCGTCTTGAATGACTTTGATGGATTCAAGCGTGACGCCGCCCATCATTTCCGAAGGAGAGCCAGCGCGAAGGACTAGCGCATTGTCGCGAGAGCCCGAAGCGACGAGGGTGGCCTTGAATCCGCGCGCGAGCGAGAGCATGGCAACGAAAACGCCAACGGTTCCGGCGATGCCGAGGACGGCGACGATGGTGGATGTCCAGCGTGCGCGAACACTGCGAACGTTATAGATCAGGGGAATAGCCACTGTTAGACCCTCCGAAGGGCGTTGACGACGCGCATGCGCATGGCAGTGAAGCCAGGAAGCAAACCGCTGATGATGCCAACGGCAATGGCTACGACCAAACCGAAGCCCAGCGTTGTGGGTGTGAGAACGAGATTAGGAAGAATGCCGTTGAGCCCCTTGCTGATGCCGGGAACAGCGAGGATAGCCAAAAGGAGGCCGATAAAACCGCCAATGATGGCAATGGTCAGCGACTCCGCAAGAACAAAGAAGAGCACGACACGATCCGAGTAGCCGATGGCTTTAAAAACGGCGAGCTCGGAAGTGCGTTCACGAACGGAGATGGCCATAGTGTTGCCGGTCACGAGAAGCAGGGTGAAGAAAACAACGGTGCCGATGGTGACGATGAGGAATTTGATGTTGCCGAACTGCTTGACCCAACTGGCGGCGAAAGCGGATTCACTTTGCGTCTTGGTTTCATAGGGAGAGTTGGCGAATTCGGCATCGATGGCTTTGGAAACCCGAACGGCATCCTCGGGGCTGTTCAAGCGAAGCACGTACCAGCCCACCTGGCCCTTGATGGTTTGAGGAATCTTTTCTTCGAAATAATCCCACTGAAACCAGAATTGAGTTTCGTCGTCAATGGGGCGTTTGCCGTGATAGATGCCCACCAGATTGAATTCCCAGGAACCGCCGCCGTAGAGAGTGGTCTTGATAGGAATACGATCGCCGATCTTCCAGTGGAAGCGTTCAGCGGTGCGAGCGCCGGCGATGGCTCCCTGGCGATCTTTGAGAAAGGCAGCCCACTGATCGTCGGGAACAACGAGCTCGGGCATAACTTGACGTTGGGTTTCGGGGTTAATGACGAACTGGGGAAAGAAATTCTTTTCGTCCTGATAGACACCACCAAACCAATTGTTGTGGGCGACGGCCTTGACGCCGGGAATTCGCTGAATCTTGTCGGCGTAGGAAAGCGGGATGGTGTTGATAATGGAAGTGCGATTGATGACCACAAGTCGCTCTGCCGAAGCAACTTCAGCACCCAAGTTGAAGGCGTTGTTAACTACAGCCAAAAAAGCGAAGAGAAACAAGGCGACGGCGAAGGAACCGATGGTGAGCAGAAGGCGAACCTTCTTGCGCAAGAGATTGGCGAAGATGATGCGAGTGAATTTCATACGTAGCTCCCGGCGGGCGAGGCCTGAGACATCTTGCCTTCGACAAGGACGCCTTTATCGAGGTGCAGAGTAGTATTGGCACGAGCGGCAATCAAGGGATCGTGGGTGACCATTAAGACGGTTTTGTTGTGATGAGCGACGAGTTCTTCAATCAAGGCCATGATTTCACCAGCGCTTTTGCGGTCGAGGTCACCGGTGGGCTCGTCGCAAAGAAGGAAGGTGGGATCGGAAACGATGGCGCGGGCAATGGTAACACGCTGCTCCTGACCGCCAGAAAGCTGACGTGGGTAGTGATTCATGCGATCGGCCAGGCCGACAACGGAAAGAGCGGTTTCCACGTGAGTGCGGCGTTCGGCCTTGGAGAGTTTAGTGAGAAGCAAAGGAAGTTCGACGTTTTGAAACGCGTTGAGAACCGGAATGAGGTTGTACATCTGAAAGATGAAACCAACGTGGCGGGCGCGCCATTGCGTTAGAGAACTGGCGGACATGCTGGTAACTTCGTCGCCGGCAACGGTGATGCTGCCGCGGGTGGGAACGTCGAGACCACCGAGAAGATTCAAAAGCGTCGTTTTGCCAGAGCCGCTGGGCCCCATGAAGGCCACGAATTCGCCAGGCTCAACATCGAGGTTGAGACCCTGCAAGACGTGGATTTCCTCGCCGGCGCGCTTGTAGGTTTTGTCGAGATCACGAACTTGAATGAGGCTTTTGGCATTGCCATTTCCGTCGACTTTGACCATTGTTAATGCACTCCTATTGTTTTAACTGGACTGCCTGACCATCGGTGAGGCCTTCAGGACCTTTAACCAAGACAGATACACCTGGCTGAATTCCCGCAAGAATTTCGACGTCCGTACCGCGTGCGGAACCGACCGTGACTGCATGACGTTCCAGGACGCCAGCTTTGACAACGTAAACGTACTTTGTGGCGCCGTCGGTGCGAATGGCGGTGACCGGGAGAACAGCAATCACCGCTGGCTCATTCTTTTTTTCGGCGGCCGTCTGTTTTGGCTTCTGCTCGTCTTCGAGAAAAGTGACCTTGACACCCATGTCCGGAAGGATACGAGGGTCCAGAGCGGGATCGTGCAACTTCTTGTGATCGTCTTCGGTGAAGGAGATGCGAACTTTCACCGTGGCCTTCTGCCGGTCAGCGGTGGGAATGACCGTGCGAACTTTTCCAGGGAAGAGCACGTCAGGATAGGCGTCGAGAACGGCGTTCACGCCCTGATCCTGCTTTACCTTGGCGATATAAGATTCGCCGACATCGACTTCAACTTCGTTGGAGTGGAGGTCAACGATGGTTGCAATACCCGTGCGGGTGAAGCCGCCACCGGCAGATACGGGAGAGACCATTTCGCCGACCTGGGCGTCTTTTGAGACGGCTATGCCGGAGAAGGGAGCAGTGATGACGCAATTGTCGACGATCTGCTGCTGGACTTTGATGCGAGCGTCGGCGGCAAGTACTTGCTGCTTGGCAAGCGAGATTTTGGCGCGGAGGCTGTCGGCGGCGGTGCGAGAGGCATCCAGATTTTGCTGAGTTTGTACGCCACCTTTGACCAACTCTTCGGCGCGGCGCTGTTCGATTTCCGCATTGCGCAATTGAACCTGAAAATCCTCGATGGCGGCTTGCGATGCCTCGCGATCCGCTTTTGCGGACTCCAAGCCGCGAAGGGCATCGGAATCATCGAGCTTGGCAAGAAGTTGACCTTCTTTAACACGAGTACCTTCGTCGAAATAGACACCGGTGACGCGGCCGGTGATTTTGGCGGCGATAGTGGCGCGACGACGAGGAGTAATGTAGCCGCTAGCATTGAGAACGCCAGTAGGAGCATTGGAAGGCTTGACGGCGGTGGTGACTTCCACTTCGGGCTTTCGATTTCGAAAGGCGAATGATGCGGCACCTAGCAAAGCCAGTAAAATGATGGGGATAGCGGCCCAGAACCAGCGTTTGCCCGTGCTCGCGTTCTTGCGCTTGGTATCCCCAATGCGCAACGAGGACAAATCCGGCCTGACGGTTCTTGGTGGTGTCGCCATGAGGCGGCAACTCCTTCTCTGGAAGGTCTCCGATAAGGTATACGCGCCCGGAGGTTTAAAAGTATCGATGATGGGAGGCGCAAAATCGTTACCGGGTATTTTAACTGAGGAAAGGAATTAATGGCAGCAGAAACCGAGCAAGGAAAAAGGTCAGAAGCGGGAGCCGTGGTAGAAGAATTTGCCGAGTCCGATGGTGAAGAGGAAATTGCCGAAGAGGGCGTGCTCAAGGCAAGCGAGGAGTAAGGACTGTGAAGAATGGTAGGTGAAAGCAAAGAGGGCGCCGCCGAGAACGCAGAGAGCGACAGCTAGCCAGTTGCGGAAAATGATGTGGACAAATCCAAAGGCGAAGGCGCTGGCGAGGATCATTCCCCAGCTGCTTCCGAACAATGGTTCGTAGCGCCGAAAGAGAAAAGCACGGTAGAGGAGCTCCTGGGGAAAGACGGAGAGGATTGGGTAGAGGAGCATGACCAAGGCCCAGAAGGCGGGGGCGCGCTTGACGAAGGAGAAGAGAAGTTCGGGTGCGAAGAAGCGAACAGCGAATGCCAGGCAGAGCAGGCAGACCGAGTCACGCAACAGGAACGCGGGGAGATGAGAGGAGGCATTGGCCAGCGAGAATAGTTCAGAGGTTTGGAAGCCGGGAATGCGGCGAAGGAGCAAAAAAGAGGCGGTTGAAGCGGCGAGGAGATAGGGGATAGGAAGATTGGGAAGGAAACGATAGTAGATAAGCAGAGGGATAGCGATGAAGAGGAAGCAGAATTCCACGGTGAGTAAGAGAAGTGGCATGGCAGAGGAGCGAATAGAAGATTGAATCAGGCGTCGGGCTTTTTGTCGATGACTAAGGGTTGCGGTGATGGAGAAGTTCGAAGGGAGTTGCGAAGGCTGTTGACGGCGGCTTGTGCGCGATGAACCTGCTGCTGGATGACCTGGGCCGATTCGTGATCGGAGGAGGAGAGAGCCGGAATGTCTGCAAGCAATTCAGAATAGCCGAGGATGGCGGTAAGAGGATTGCTGATTTCATGCGCAGCTCCGGCTGCCAGACGGCCAAGAGCGGCGAATTTTTGCGAGTGCGTGATGCGATTCTGGACCGACTTCAAGTTTTCGATGGAGGTCTGGGTGAGATTGACCAGGTGAACCAGTTCACGCGCAAGAAGATTCAGCTTCCGGAACGCAAGCGCCCCCAGGAAGAACATAGAGCCAAAAACAATGCGCAGTCGGAAAGCTGCGACAACCGCAGGAACGTTGGAGTCGAAATAGCCGAGCAAGGCAATCAGAGGAAGAGAAAGAACGGCGAGCATGGCGATGCGTGCAGTATAGACGCTCTGAATCAGTTCGCGATCAGGCCGAGACTCTTCCACAGGGTGCAGGACGGGGCCATAACAGCCGGCAATTACGAACCACACCAGGGAAAGGAAAAAAGGCGTGTCGTAGAAACCTCCGGCGTAGTAGGTACCTCGATTGATGGAAATGCTGAGCAGCAGGTTTCCGCCCGCAATCAGCATAAACGCGAACATGAAATGCAGGTAACAGACGCGCCAAGCGCCACGCTTGCGAGCTGCCAGTATGCCAAGCGCAAGGATAAGAACGAGATGTTGCACGAAAGCGAGGAAATAGTAGGCGGGAGTGTACTTTGAGAATTCTATTACGACGGTAACCCAGGGCAGAGCGAAATAACCGTAGAGGGCGAACCACCAGAGGGTAAGAAGGGCAAAGTCCAGGCGTCGAATGCGGAGGTCGCGGCCAGCTGACTTGGAGTGGGGGCGAAGAGCAAAGGCAAAGATGAAAAAGACGTGCGCGAGAAGAAAGAGGCAATCCCCGGTGACCGGACTGGGAGCGCCGAAACGGCGCAAGGAATCGTAGTAGATCCAGTACACCTGAGAAAGCATCATGGTGAAGAGTCCCGCGGTAGACAATCGCCAAAAGAGGGGAAGGACACCGCGGGCGATGGCAAAGTTCTCGATGCAGGAAAAGATGGCCACGACCAAAAGAGCACAAGGAATGGCATCACCAAACATGGTGAGTGCGAACGATGGTTTGACAAAGACGGCAACGACGATGTGAATAAGGAAGATGACGGCGGCGAGGAATAGGTAGATCTTGTGACGCAAGGAGAGACTCATCATAGTGCGCCCTCCGCTACGACTGGAGGTGCTTCGAGCGAAGTCGAGAGTGAGTTTGGAGCAACAGGAAGGAGCACGGTAAAGACCGCTCCTCCTTCCCTGCGGTTGCGACATTGAATTTCACCCAGATGCTTTTGAATGATGCCGTAGCACGTGCTCAAGCCAAGGCCAGTTCCCTTCCCAACAGGTTTGGTGGTGTAGAAGGGTTCAAAAACATGCTCGGGCTCTTTTATGCCGGGCCCAGAGTCGGAAAACTCGATACGGACATGAGAAATGGTGGAAACCAGAGAAATTTCGAGGGTTCCCCCGTTGACTTCTTCCAGAGCATCAACGGCATTGGTAATAAGCTGAAGAAAAACGTGGAGCAACTGGCTGGAATCGCCAAGAACCTGCGGCACGTCATCCTGCTGGAGCAAAGATACGTTGATATTGGCGAGTTTCGAGGTTCGACCCAGAAGCATGGTTGATTCAAGGAGCGGCTTGAGATGCAACGGGACAAGCTGCAACGGGGTTTCCTGAGCGAAACGAAGCATATTTTCGACGAGATCGTCGGTACGATGGGCGTATTGACCTATTTTACCGGCCATAGATTGAATGCGCGATTCGGAATCGGGCCGAGCCGTTAAGAGCTGAGCGCGTTCGCGTATGACGGCCATGGCCGCCTTGATCTGATTGGCGACTTGGGCAACGGACTGGCCGAGAGCTGCGAGCTTTTCGTTCTGGACCAATTGGTTCTTGTAGCGATTAATGCTGCCGTAAGTTTCTGAGAGGCGTTGGAGCAGACCGATCAGGCTGCCGGTGAGCAAATGTTGTTTGATGGAAAGAAGAAGAGTGAGAAGGAAGATGGTAACCAAGGTGATAGCAAGACGAAAAGAAAAAATCTGAGGTGCGCTGTTGGAACGAGTGAGCATCCAGAGACCAATGGCAGGAGTCGAGAGAGTAACGAGCATGGCCAAGTGCGAGGAGATGAAACTGAAGCGAGAAGGTTCTTGCTCGACAAGTGAGGCTGGCTTGGGAGTTGCCACTGAAAGATTGAGCAAGGACTGGCCCTGCCAAACGAAGACGGCGAGAACAGAAAATGAAAGAGTGAGCGGAACATCGTACAAACTTCCGCTGTAATAACGGCCTTGATCAATGGCGACATTGCTTACGTCGGAAGCAAAGCAATAGAGTGCGGCGGCGAAGAAATAAGTCCGATACAGGCCGCGCCAAGGCGGGCTGGAACGAAGGAAGGCAATGGCAGCGACCAAGGCAAATATCTGATTTCCGATCGCGTCGGCAACATTGAAATGAAAATTGTAGAGGTCGCTGGCACCGGGGAGCAGGCGGTAACTATAAACAAAAAAGGTATAGAGGAAGAGAGCATAGAGCATGAGGATGGAAACGTCGAGGAGACCAAAGGCACGGTAGCGAGAGTCGCTGGTTTTGTGTGGCTCAAACGCAAATGCGGCGGTGAGAGGCACCAACTTTACGAAGAGCAGAATGTCGGCGAATGGAATGTCGGGGACATCGCGGCGAAACCAAAGCTCATAAGAGGACCAAAGTAGGAGACTGAGCAACCACATCGCCGTGCCGAGGAACACCAAAAGCCAGAAACCGCGAACGTGCGAGTGGCTCCGCCTAGCGTTACGAAAAGAGAGAAAGCAAGCGGTAGCAACGAGCAGCATCTGGATGCCGTCGCCGACAAGAGCAAGAGTAAAACCTTTCGGAAGTGCAAAAGCAAAGGCCAAGGTGACAGATGCAATCGCAGCACAAAAAAGCGCGGGAAGGTGCGAAGCGGCGCGCAGGGATAAGCCGGAGCTAACGGCAATGGGCGCGAGATTTTGGTCAACTTGCATGATCAGCCTGGCTGAGGACGGATACGGGACAAAGATGTCCGATGCGCTACCCGGTTCGATCAGCCACACGAAAGCCGACCGCCTGGGCAACGGCGTCTGGATCTATTTTGTGTGTGAATGCGTTAAAAGGAGCGGAAATATTGGGGTTATGCGGCCAAGATTACACGGGACACTGGTACCAGGGTTAGCTACCAGGATACTAAACAAGTCAGCAAAGGAACGTGTCGGACGCCCTTGCAATGCTGGACGATTGTGTTGGAACCTTTTAGGACAGACTGCGGTCTCGCTCTCCGCTGAACTCACTGCCACGCAACAAATGAGGAATTCATGGGATATCAGACACCACAACAGGAATATGCAGCAAAATTGACTACGGCGGCGAAGGCCGTAGAAGGGATTGCCGACGGAAGCATTCTGTGCCTTGCGTTAGCGGTGGGCATGCCGGGAGGGTTGGCCGGCGCGGTTGCGGACCGCATTCTGGCGGGCAACCTGAAAAATCTGAACTTGTACTACCAGCATTCGATGAAATACAGCGAAGAAACGCTGATCAAGCCGGAAGTACTGTCGAAGGTGGATGCACGCTGCTTCTTTATGGGCGATCCAGACCGCAAGATGGTGAAACTGGGGATATCGGAAGGCAGGAAATACCTAAGCTACGTGCCGATTAATTTTTCGAACGTTCCGCGGGCGCTGACCGAGAGTATTCACGTGAACACGTTTGTGGTGACAGTGTCGCCGATGGACGCCTCGGGCCATTTCAGCCTGGGAACGAACAATGATTACGCGTCAACAGCGGTGCGACACAGCGATCGCGTGATCGTGGAAGTGAACAAGAACATGCCACGGGTGTTTGGAGATTCGCTGGTGCACATTTCAGAAGTGAATGCGATCACCGAGAACCATGTGCCGCTGGTACAGATTCCTTATAAAAAGCCCGATGCGGACGCCATGACGATTGGAAAGTACATTGCTGAACACATTCACGATGGTGCGACGTTGCAACTGGGGATCGGCAACCTGCCGAATGCGGTGGCCATGCAGCTTACCGACCGCAAAGATCTGGGCATTCATTCGGAGCTGTTCAGTCACGCATTCGTGGAGCTGGTGAAATGCGGGGCGGCCAACGGGAGAAAGAAGAGCATCCACCGCTGGAAGCATGTATTCACCTTTGCGATTGGAGACGATGAGGTCTACCAGTTCATCAACGACAACCCATCGATGGAGAGTTACGCGTCGAGTTACGTGAACGATATTCACGTGATTGCGCAGCACGACAATCTGATCAGCGTGAACACAGCGATTGAGATCGACTTGTACGGACAGGTGAACGGAGAGTTCATCAACGGGCATCAATACAGTGGTTCCGGAGGTCAATTCGACTTCGTGAAGGGTGCGGCATTCTCGAAAGACGGGAAGTCGTTCATCGGACTGAAGTCCGCGGCAAAAAACGGAACGATTTCGTCGATAGTGCCGCGAGTGCAGATGGCCACCGACACACGGATGGATGTGGAACACATTGTGACGGAATACGGGTGCGTGAACCTGCGGGGGAAGTCGACAAGAGAGCGGGCGTTGGCGTTGATTAATATTGCGCATCCAAACTTCCGCGACGAATTGTTAAAACACGCCAAGTCGATCAATTTGATTTGAGGAAAGTCCGATATACATCGGGAGAAATAGTACCCGCTTAACCGTGACTGAAGTGCAGGTTGAGATCCTTCGCTTAGCTCAGGATTACAGTTCATGGATTGGGCGCTCATGAAGAAGCATGCCTTGGGCGGGGTATGTGCGGTTTGCAAAAGTTGTGCTTCCCTGCTGGCCTTCATATAAACTCATCGGGCAAGTTGAGGCGCTTGGAGGAAAACCGATGCGTTGGCAATTGATCGTGGCGATAGCATTGATGACGGCGGCGGGAATGGGCTCAGTACGAGCCCAGATGGGCACTCCGGCCGCGCTTACCGTGATTCAGGCAGGCACGGTGATTGACGGGCAGAGTGATACTCCTCGGAAAAACCAATTGATTTTTGTACGAGGAGAGCGCATCGAGAAAGTTGTGGATGCTTCCGCGGGAATTCCGAAAGATGCGAAGGTGGTGGACTTGTCTTCGTTCACGGTGCTGCCGGGATTGATCGACGCCCATACGCATTTGTTTTTGTGGGGAGAAGACCCGGCCAAGGGCGGTTACGATGCGAATATTCTGAAAGCGGGGATAGCTTTGCGGGCGGCGCGTGCGACGTATGCAGCAAAGCGAGCGTTGGAGCAAGGATTTACAACCATACGCGATCTGGAGACAGAAGGCGCGGGCTATGGTGATATCGAGATCAAAGAGGCCATCGCGGAAGGGACGATTCCCGGCCCTCACGTCTTCGGGGCTACACGTGCAATTTCCACGACTGGCGGATACAACCTTGAAGGTTACGCACCGGAGTTGTCGATGCCGAAGGGCGTGCAGATCGTCGATGGACCGGTGGAGGCGCGGAAGGCAACCCGTGAACAACTAGAGCACGGAGCGGACTGGATCAAGGTGTATATGACGCACCGGTCGTGGGTAGACAAAGAGGGAAAATTCTATTCGCAACCGACGCTTACCGTAGAGGAGTTGAAAGCAATCCTGGATGAAGCGCACGGATGGCAGAAAAAGGTGGCGTGCCATGCGTACAGCGGCGTTGGACTGCAGCGCGCGCTGGACGGCGGATGCGATTCGATCGAGCACGGGCTGGAGATCAGCGACGCGCAGATTGAACAGATGTCACGGCAAGGAACGTGGTATTGCCCAACTCTTTCGCCGTATTACGACGATTGGGCACCGGAAAACACGTTGGAGGGAAAGCGCGATCGGGCGAGAGCTGCTCTGCATGAGGTGAGCTTCAAGAAAGCGCTGAAGGCACATTTGAAAATTGTATATGGGACCGATATGGGAGGAATTCCCTGGCAGGAGCCGATGGCGCAGGAATTCAACCGACTTGTGACGCTCGGAATGTCGCCGATGGAGGCGATCAAAGCGGCAACTTCACGTGCAGCGGAAATGCTGGACAGCAAGGGAGAGCTTGGCGTGCTTGCTGGGGGAGCATACGCAGACATCATCGCGGTGAAGGATGATCCGCTGAAAGAGATTCGGCAATTGGAGAATGTAAGTTTCGTGATGAAAGAGGGGAAGATTTATAAGTCTGAATTGGGAAGATAGTGGGGTGGCCACCGAGTTTCAGGAGATATTTTTAGATGGTCCGGATCCACTTGAATTGCGATTAGTTGTGACGGCCGAAAGAATCTTCTGGATCCAGTTTTGAGATGAGGTGGCAGCAGTGGCGAGGAAGGCAGAACTTTGTGACAACGACGGTGTGGATCGCATCCAACCGGATACCGTCGAGTCTTCATTGGAGCCGTACATAATTCTGGCGAAACTGAGATTGGACATCGCACTCTCCCGGCAGAGAATTGCTCTGCTAAATGCCATTTGATGATTGTGCGCCGGATTCCGAAGGGAACAGGGGGCAACCGGAAGGAGGCTGCGAGGTAGTTACTGTACGGTGGAACAGGAATAGAAGGGACAGAACGATACGACGGAGGAGAGAGAAATGGCCGAGCAGCAGAGTTTTGCACATCATACAAAGTGGGTGCCGCTGTTTCATTTTTTTGTGATTCCGGTGTTGTTGTTGAATTTTGGAACTTCGATCTATCGGTGGATACATGTCGGATATGGATTCGGTGGATTCGCAGATATTTTGACGGCAACGGCGCTGTTGGGGATGGCGTTCTCGGGGCGACTGTCTACGTTGACGGTGCAGGATCGAGTGATTCGGCTGGAAGAGCGACTACGGCTGGAGAAATTGTTGCCAGCGGATTTGAAGGAGAACGTGGATGAATTCACGCGAGAACAACTGATGGCATTAAGATTCGCGAGCGACGCGGAGATTCCGGCGCTTGCGCGCAAAGTGCTGACGAACAAAGTGGCGGATCGCAAGACGATCAAGCGAATGGTACAAAACTGGCGCGCGGATCACTTGCGGGCGTAAGAGACGTGTGAGGTTCAAAGTTGAAGGTTGAAAGATAAAGATAGCCACAGAGGCCGCTGAGGTCACAGCGAGCGAATAGTCCACCAGTGAGTAGAAGAGCAGAGAGCACAGGCTGGAGAGCCTGTGCCACTAAGAGGCGGCTTTGGTCCTGGCAATATGCGAGGAGGCTGCTTCTATTTCTACGAGTTCGGAATCGGTCAGGCGGAAATCCCCGGCGCTCATGACACCTTCGGCTTGCTTGGCGCTACGTGAACCGACGATGGCTCCGGTGATGGCGGGTCTGCGGAGCGTCCAGGCAATGGCGACTTCTCCGGCGCTACGATTATGCCGGGCGCCAATTTCCTTGAGCTTTTCGACGAGTTCAAGGTTTTGCGAGAGTTTGGGTTCCTTGTATTCAGGATTGCGACTGCGGAAGTCATCGGCAGGGAGTGAAGCGGCACGCTCGCGCGTCATCGCGCCGGTGAGCATTCCCGAGAACATGGGGGCGTAGACGATGACGCCGATTCCCTGCTGCTCGCAGTAGGGCAATGTTTCCTGTTCGATCTGGCGGCGAAGAATGGAATAGGGCGGCTGGAGCGAAGTGACAGGGGCGATCTTTTGAGCGCGTTTGATCTGCGTGGCGTCGAAATTGGAAACGCCAATCCAGCGAACCTTCCCTTCTTTTTGCAGAGAGGCAAGAGTTTGCCAAGCTTCTTCCAAGCCGGGACCATTATCCTGCGGCGGCCAGTGAATCTGATATAGATCAATTGTAGCGACCTGAAGCCGACGAAGGCTGGCTTCGCACTCCTTGTGGATGGATTCTGCGGAAAAGGTGGGGGCAATCTGGCCAACCTTGTCCCAAGCGAGGACACATTTAGTGAAGACGTAGGGGCGAGCGCCTTTCCAAGTCTTCAGGGCGCGCGCGACGACTTCTTCGGAGTGGCCGAGGCCGTAGACAGCGGCAGTGTCGATCCAGTTGACTCCGAGTTCCAGAGCGCGATGGATGGCCGCCATGGAGTCGGCGTCATCCTGCGGGCCCCAGGAATAGGCCCAGTCCGCGCCGCCAATGGCCCAAGAACCGAAACCTATGGGAGTGATGTTGAGATCGGAATTGCCGAGTTTGCGAGTGGTCATGGTTTTAGGGAGTTCCTCATTTGGTTTGAAAGACTACGTTACAACGGGCCGTCTCGGAAGGCGAGCCCTACAAGATCGCCGAGAGAAGAGTGTGCCCGTCTCGTAAGGCAGCCAGTGCACAATCTTGGCTGGCAGCGCAAAGTCGCCCCCACATCAGGAGACAGTTTACGTGATTACTCGACGATTTGATGGTAGCGGATCGTAGGATGGTTACTGCAGCGTTGGAAAGAATCCCGGAGATGGTGGGGCTATATGGCTGGACGCGGTAGGAGCCAGAGTGAGCCAAAGGAAGATGGTTTGGCCATCCTGTGAGAAAAGAACGCTTGTGGCGTTGGCGGCCGGATAACTGTGCAACAAATTCAGTCTGGCATCGCACAGAAGGAGTTGTTGCGCCGCACCGGAACTGAGAAGAGCTGCAACTTTGCTGCCAACGGAGTTGAGGGTGGCGATGGAGATTCAATCGGGACAGGGGGAGCCGTCGCCTGCTCGCCCCTCTCACACCAACGTACAGGCGGGTCCGCATACGGCGGTTCAGCGAGTTGAGCCCTTGCGGGCCGGAGGTTCGAGGCGTCGTTCGCCACAAGGGCTTCGCGATCAATTGCCCGCTCGTCCGACGCCGTAGGCCTCCAATCCAGTTCTTGTCCATCGGCCCGTATCTTTGCTCCACGCTTCCTTCAGACCCCACCTCACGGTGACCCCCTTGCCCCTCGCTACCCTTCAACTCCATCAGGTTGGGACGGGACTTCCACCCGCTAGTTGCCGAACATGCGCGGCCTACAAAGAAAACGGCGCGAACCGTGAAGTTCGCGCCGAGGAAAGAAAACACTTGTTTGAAAAACTTAGATGGTCTTGGGACCAACAGCTGCGCCAGCAGGAGCGGAAGCGGTGCGCGTGAAGGCGGAGGCTCCGGTTTCCTTTTCGGCGGACTTGTCGATCTCGATGGAGCCCTTGAAGTACGCGCCGTCTTCGATCATGATGCGCGCGGTAGTCAAGTCTCCGTTAACGGACCCATCCTTCTTAATCTCAATGCGATCCTTGGCGCGCAGGTTTCCCTTAACGGTGCCATAGACCACCACTTCGCGAGCAATAATATCGGCCGTGAGTTTGGCAGTGGCGCCAACGGTCAATTTACGCTCGTCCAGTTGCACGAGGCCTTCGACCGATCCTTCGATCAGCAGGTCTTCGTTACCGGAGATTTCACCTTTCACGTGCAGGCTCGGCCCGAGTCGCGCAGTAGCGCGGTCCGCGGTCGCACCTAACGGTCTCATCGCATCAGTACTCATTGCGGTTGTTCCCTCCCAGGTAGCCGCAGAAGGTTTCGGCGGCGGATTATTCGAGAAATTTTTTACATCAGATTTGGTTTCCGGCTGCGCAGGTTGAGGCGTATCCGGTTTCTTGTTACCCCACATCGGACCTCCAAAGGGACAGCACACCCCACGCAGATTTCCGGCCCGGGGTAAGCACAAGATAGTCCGCGGGAGAGCGCTGAGCAAATAAAGTATCGCAGGGGGGTGCCAGAAAGTAACTAGACTGAGGGACAGGATGAGTGCTGTACGTTGGGACGCTGGCTGTGGAAAAGGTTGGGGGGAGAATGGCGGCCAAGCGGTGTTGGCGTAGGGTCGAACAATACGTTGAGATCCTTCGCTGCGCTCAAGATGACAATTACCGGAGACTGCTGTCAAGGAGGCTGGGTGAGGGTACAAATGTCCGCCTCAGAAGGCTACCGCTACACGACCGAGGCAGGACTAGTCAGGATGTGGGGCGATCGGGGACGGGGGCACGCGCGAGAAAATCGGTGGCGAAACGCTGTCCATACTCGGAGAGGAGCTCTTCGATGCGTTGCGGGCCAGGTGATTTCAGGATGAAACCGGCGTGGTGATATTTCTTGATGCGATAGACAATTTCCGGGTCGATGTAAGGAGAAGTATCAGGCTCTTCCTGGCGAGCCAGTGAAAGGATTACGCCAGAATAATCCTGACGAGTTTCGGGCAGCTGGTAGGGCTGCTTCCCTGCCCCGATTTCGAGATGAGCCCACTCACGCCAGAGATTTACTCCTGTCGCGGTTTCGATCACGTTCGATATATAGGCGCCCCCGACTCGAGCAGCAATCTCTATGAAATAGAAGCGTCCGTCGGCATTGGCTTTCAGAAACTCGGCATGAGTGACGCCACGCATGAGGCCAAGACCGATGGCAAGTTTCTGGTGAAGGTCCTTCAGCGCCAAAACTTCGACAGAATCGCGGGGCATGGTGCGCGTGGTGAAGACGCCGCCCTGATGGGAAACATCGAGGGGAGGCGAACCGTAAGCGTGCGCCTCGGCAAAGAGAACCTGTTTTTCGGAAACGATGCCATCGACGTGGTAGACGCGGCCGGGAATAAATTGTTCCAAGAGATAGTGGGATTGCTGATCGCCCAGCTGGTCGAGCCACGGCCACAATTCGTCTGGCGCATTGATTTTCTTCATGCCGATGCCAGAAGCCTGCGAACGAGGTTTTAACAGCCACGGGCCAGGAACACTCGACATGAAGTCGCGCAGATCGTCGTAATTGAGAATGTGGTTGAACTCTGGAACCAGAATCCCAGCTTCTTTCGCTCGGGCGCGCATAGCCAGCTTGTCACGGAAATAACGCATTGTGGTCTGGCCCATGCCGGGAAGGCGGAGATGTTCGCGAAGTGCGGCAACGTTTTCGAGATCAAATTCGTCGAGGGCGACGATACGGTCGATATGACGATGACGGGCGGCGTAGCTTACGGCGGAAGTCAATTCGGGCAGCGGAAGATCATTCGGCATGAAGAACATTTCGTCGATGGATTCGCGAGGCCAGTCGGCATTGCGGAGTTTTTCGACGGTGAGAAGCAGTACGGTGCAGCCCATTTCCTTGCAGGTGCGCAGGAATTCCTGGCCCTTTTCGTAGGAGCTGACACAGAGAATCGTGATGGGCCTGTTGGCCACTCGCACTCTCCAAGCTGGCCTGTCGTTTCAATCGAACGACGACGAAGCGAATAGTGCGGATTATATCCGGCTTCCGGCTGAGGGAAAGAGAAATTGCAGAAAGGGAGCAACGCGCTGGGCCCAGGCGGCTTCATTGTGTTCGGCGCCATCCACGCGCTCGTAGTGGAGGTCTTCTTCCCAACGCCAACCCTTTCGCAGCAGAACGTCGCGGAAACGTTCGACATCTTCAACGATACGGCCACCCTCGCGAGTTCCGATGTCGAGCCAGACGCGAGGACGGGGATCGACGGGGGCGGCATCAGCAAAACGCAAGATGACTCGTTGATTCCACCAGACGGAGGGGGAGAGAGCGGCGATTTTCCCAAAGATGTGCGGCATGCGAAGTCCAAGGAATAGAGAGACGAGGCCACCCAAAGAAGATCCCCCGATACCGGTATTCTCCGAGCCACCGAGAATTCTGTAGTTGGTATGGACAAACGGGCTGACTTCTTCAATTAAGAAGCGAGCATAACGACTGGCACGACCGCCACCGAGCTTAGGTACGCGCGTGGGAGTGTATTCCTGAAGACGCTGCTTACCCGCGTTGTAGATGCCGACGATGATGAGCGGTTGAACGTGGCCTTCGCGGATGCACTGGTCAGCTGTGTGGCCTACGTGCCAGTCCATTCCTGGAATAAAAGAAGTGGACCCATCGAATAAATTTTGGCCATCGTGGAGATAAAGAACCGGGTATTGACGATGGCGCTGGGCGTGGTAACCGGGGGGAAGATAAATAATGAGGTCGCGCTGATTACGCAAAAAGCGCGAGGGGAATTGCCGATGCTTGATGAGATGCGGTGAGCTCACGGAGCAATCGTAACCAACAGATCTTTGGCTTCCACGTGCTGGCCAGGGACAACCAATAGCTTTGTGACACGGCCAGTAATGGGAGCGTAGATGTTGGACTGCATCTTCATGGCTTCGAGGGTGAGAAGTCTAGCACCACGCTCGACGGGATGATTCACCTGAACGGCGATGCTGCTTACGAGTCCAGCAGTGGGAGCGCCGACATGGCCAGGATCTTCTGTATTGACTTTGGGATGGGTGCGCTCGACAACGCGAAGAGCGCGATCACGAACGGTGACTTCGCGGGGCTGGCCGTTCAGTTCGAAGAAGAGCGTGCGTGTGCTATCGGCATGGGCTTCGCCGATCGTAAGGAATTTGACGATCATAGTTTTGCCGGATTCGATCTCAACGGTAATTTCCTCGGCAGGCTTCAACCCATAGAAAAACGCCGAGGTGGGCAGAACACTGACATCGGAATAGGTCTGACGGAACTTGTCGTACTTCAAGAAAACTTCGGGATAGAGAAGGTAGCTCAGCAGCGCGTCGCGGCTGACGGGATGGCCGGTCTTTTTCTCGAGCTGCGCGCGTTCTTGATCCCAATCAACCGGGGCAAGATTGGCGCTGGGTCTCCCCTTCAGTGGCGCTTGGCCTCGCAAGATGATGCGCTGCAACTTTTTCGGCCAGCCGCCCGGAGGAACGCCTAGTGCACCGGAAAACATTTCGACGACAGAATTGGGCAGAGAGATGTCATGGTGCTCTTCAAGTTCAAGCAGATCGGCCGGCTTTATCTCGTTGGCGAGGAGAAAGAGGGTCATGTCGCCGACAACTTTGCTGGACGGGGTTACCTTCACGATGTCACCGAAAAGTTGATTCACTTCGGCGTAGGTCTTCTCGACTTCTCGCCAGCGATGGCCCAGGCCCATGGATGCGGCTTGTTCACGTAAGTTGGTGAACTGGCCGCCGGGAATTTCGTGTTCGTACAGGCGAGCGGAGCCAGCCTTTGGGCCGGAGTCGAAAGGGAGATAGTAACTGCGCACTGTTTCCCAATAATCGGAGCATTCATTGAGCGCGGCCATGTCGAGTTGGGAATCGCGAGGCGTGTGGCGCAGGGCTTCTACCGCGGAATTCAGATTGGGCTGGCTGGTGCCACCGCTCATGGAAGCGATAGCCGCGTCGGCTACGTCGACACCAGCTTCGGCAGCTTTCAACAACGAGGCAGTGTTGATGCCACTTGTGTCGTGAGTATGAAAGTGAATGGGAATGCCGATTTCCTCGCGGAGAGCTTTAACCAAGGTGAAGGCTGCGTATGGCTTGCATAGTCCGGCCATGTCTTTGATGGCAAGGAAATGAGCGCCTAGCTTTTCAAGTTGCCTGGCCATCTGAACGTAATATTTCAAGGAATATTTCGGTCGCGATTTGTCAAGGATGTCGCCGGTGTAGCAGATGGCGGGTTCGCAGACTGCTCCGGTTTCGAGGACGGCGTCGATGGAGACGCGCATGTTCTCGATCGAGTTGAGGGAATCGAAGATGCGGAAGATGTCGATACCTTGTTCAGCAGATTCACGCACAAAATCGAAAATGACATTGTCGGGATAGGATGTGTAGCCGACGGCGTTGGCGCCACGCAGCAACATTTGAAAGCAGATATTGGGGACACGTTCACGAAGTTCACGGAGGCGCTGCCAGGGATCTTCGCGTAGAAAGCGCAATGAAGTGTCGAAGGTTGCGCCGCCCCACATTTCGAGGCTGAACAGATTTGGAAGGCGTTGAGCAACGGCATCGGCAGTGGCGAGGATGTCGTAGGTGCGAACGCGGGTGGCCATTAGAGATTGATGGGCATCGCGGAACGTGGTGTCTGTGAGGAGGAGACGTTTTTCCTTGCGCGCCCAGGCGGCGAACTTCTTTGGCCCGAGTTTTTGCAAAAGCTGGCGCGAACCTTTCGGAGACTCAATTCCGGGAACGCGAGGGAGAACCACCCTCTCAAGACTTTGCGGTGCTTGCTTCCCTTTTACTTCGGGATTGCCGTTCAAGATTACGTCGCCAACATAAGAAAGGAGCTTGGTGGCGCGATCGGCGCGGCTGGTGAAGCGGAAGAGTTCGGGCGAGTCGTCAAGGAAGGATGTGGTGACTTCGCCTGCACGAAACTTGGGATGATTGACGACATTTTCAAGAAAGGGGATGTTGGTTTTGACGCCACGAATGCGAAATTCACGCAGAGAGCGGTCCATACGCTGGCAGGCTTCGGTAAGGTCGCGTCCCCAAGCAGTGACTTTCACAAGGAGCGAATCGTAATAGGCAGCAAGGACTGCGCCCGAGTAGGCGGTGCCGCCATCGAGCCGGATGCCGAATCCGGCCGGGGAACGATACGTTGAGATCTTGCCGTAGTCCGGGGCGAAGTGCTTTTCCGGATCTTCGGTAGTGACGCGGCATTGGAGGGCGGCACCGTACAGCGGAACTTTATCCTGTTCCGGGAAGGCCAATGGTTCAGCGTGGAGTTTCTCGCCTTGAGCAATCAGAATCTGGGCGCGGACAAGGTCGAGGCCAGTGACCATTTCGGTGACCGTATGTTCGACCTGAATACGCGGGTTGACTTCGATGAAATACCACTTGGTGGAATCGACGTCGTATAAGAACTCGACAGTGCCAGCATTGCGGTAGTTAGCCTTGCGAGCGATCTGAACAGCAGCATCACAGAGTTCTGTGCGGACTTTTTGCGAAAGGTTAAGCGCAGGAGCAACTTCGACAACTTTCTGGTGGCGGCGTTGAACGGAGCAGTCACGCTCGTGCAAATGCAGCAGGTTGCCATTTTCGTCGCCAATGATCTGGACTTCGATGTGGCGAGCACGAGGGAGATATTTCTCCAGGAAAACGGAGGCATCGCCGAATGCGGACTTGGCTTCGCCCTGGGCCTCTTCGAGGCGGCTGGCGAGCTGATCGGCGTCATGGACGACGCGCATGCCACGGCCGCCGCCGCCCATGGAGGCTTTGACGATGACAGGAAAGCCGATTTCGCGCGAGATTTTTTGCGCTTCTTCCGGGGAGCTGATGGTTTTTTGCGTACCGGGGAGGACAGGAACGCCGGCGTCAATGGCCAACTGCCGCGCGGCAGTTTTGTCGCCGAGCAGTTCGAGGAGTTCTGGGGTGGGCCCGACGAATTTCAGGCCCGCTTTAGCGCAAGCTCGAGCAAAGGCGGGATTCTCCGAAAGGAACCCGTAACCAGGATGGATGGCATCGACATCATGTTCTTTGGCAGCAGCGATGATTCCGTGAATATCGAGATAGGCTTCGACCGGACCTTTTCCCACGCCCACCTGATAGGCCTCATCCGCTTTAAAGCGATGGAGTGCCAGCCGATCTTCCTGAGAGTAGATGGCGACGGTGCGCAGGCCAAGTTCATTGGCAGCGCGGAAGATGCGAATGGCAATTTCGCTGCGGTTGGCGGCCAGCAGTTTGCGGATGGGTCGATTCTTCTTCACGTCTCAGCCAGCTCCTTGAGAATGTAAGGTCATCTATTGTTTCACGAAAGGAGGCAAGACCGAAAACTATTGCGGGGGGAAGAAGAGTGGCGCCAGACTGACGATGCCAGGTCAGGCGAAGTGTATTAGACTGCTGAATTCTGGCGAGGCAACTTATGACCCAAAAAATCACACGAGAACCACGTTGGCCGGCACTTGTTGCAATGCTGGCGGCATCAGGAGTTTATCTGGCCATGCCCGAACCGATGTCGATCGGACCAAGCTGGGGCTTGCTAGGAATCACGAGCCTATTGATGATTCCGATTGTGGTATCGCATAAACGGGAACGGTTCGATATATCGAGGGTGCTGACGCTGGTTGGGAACGGGTTGATCACGCTGGCGATGATTGCCTCGCTGGTATTCCTGATTCAGGGAATCCCGAAGCATGCGGAGGCCCCGAAAGATTTGTTGCGTTCCGCGAGCATGTTGTGGATCGCGAATGTGCTGGTGTTCGCGTTGTGGTACTGGAAGCTGGACGCGGGCGGGCCGATGGGTCGAGACAACAAAGCCGATGGATTAAACAGTTCGTTCCTGTTTCCGCAGATGTTGGAGAAGGACGGGGATCCTATGTGGACGCCGCACTTTATGGATTATTTATTTTTGTCCTTCAACACGAGCACGGCATTTTCACCGACGGATACGGCAGTGCTATCGAGGTGGGCGAAATTGGGGATGATGACGCAGTCATTGATCTCACTTTCGATTGTGATATTGCTGGCAGCGCGAGCAGTGAACATATTGTGAGGGAAAATCCCATCAAACCGAAGTGCAGGGAGCGAAGGAGCGCCCATGAGATCCGCAGAACGGACGCCTGAGCGGCTAAAGCCGCTTCTAGTGCAAAGATGATGTCGGAGCTGCTCCGCCCCCTAAGAGTGCAGTTTAGGAGAATTCAGTACTTGCGGAGGACGCCGATGACGCGGCCCTGGATCTTGACTTCGCTGGCGGGGACCATGATTGGGTCCATTTCTGAATTGGCCGGCTGCAGGCGGATTTTGCCCGTACCTTCGCGATAGAAACGCTTCAACGTGGCTTCTTCACCTGCAAGAAGAGCTACAACGATATCGCCAGCGTTGGCGACCTGGGTCTGTTCACAAACCACAAAATCACCATCCATGATGTGGTCTTCGATCATGGAGGTACCCTTGACCTGCAATACAAACGAATTTCCGCCACGAGCAAAATCTCCCAAGGAAATGGTTTCGCGTTCTTCGACTGCTTCTAGAGGACGACCGGCGGCAATTCTGCCAAGAAGAGGCAATTCCTGCACACGACGTTCGATGACTTGCTCTTTCACGGACTTGGGCAACTGAACAATTTCGATGGAGCGGCTCTGGTTGTAGCCGCGACGGATGAAACCTTTCTTTTCCAGAGTACTGATGTGCTTGTGAACGGTGGCAAGCGAGGTTAACTTCAGGCCTTTTCCGATCTCTTCAAAGCTGGGCGCATAGCCGTGACGAGTCTCAAAGGAAACCAAAAAATCGAGGACTTCTTTTTGACGTTTGGTAAGGGCCATGGCAGCCTCCGTGAGAGATCGCACTCGAAGGAACTGTAGGCGAAAAGAAAGCGAACGTCAAGTGCTCTTTTCGCCACGCGCAACCGGCAGGTACTCTACTCAACATAGCCCCGCTGTGCTCTCATCAGTTGGCCATTCTGAGAGGGCAGGAACATACCATGAGTGAAGTGCTGACGGATAACCGGAATGTGGAGACGCGGTCCGCAGGAGTGACAGCTGCTGCAACGCTGGGAATGCTGGGCAGCATTTCCGCGTTATTCGCCTGGGGCTGGTTCTTTGTTTCGATGCTGGGACTGCCGCGAGACGATCACGGAAAGCATGTCTATGAGGCTCATCCGCTATTCTTTTTTGCTATCGCGCTGGTGCCACCACTTTTGATTGGCATGGGACTGCGCATCGGAATTGGGATATTTCAATTGAAGCCGTGGGCGCGCCGTGGAGCGTTGCTGTGGGCATCGCTGGCACTGGTATTCTCGTCGGCGGTGATCGCGTTTCGTCCTTACGAGACATTTGTGATCTCGGAGAGTTTTGTGTCTTCGGAAGCTTCGTTCCGGCAACTGCTGGCAGTTTCTTTCGTGATTTTTACTTTTCCCTTCGGCGCATGGTGGCTGATCTTGTTCACGCGCCGTCATGTAATCGCGCAGTTCGAGGAGGAAGCACGAGTGAAGGCGGTTAAGGTCGAGCATACATAAACACTGAATCGCCAAACAGCCGCTTCAGGGAAACTACTCCAGAATAAGGATCGCCGACTGTTTAAACGTGGGAGCCAAAACCCCGCCCCATTGCTGCCTGGCCCTGTGTAAATCACCTCTGGTCGCAGGTATTCAGTGAGAATCACAACTCGTGGGAAGTGGTGTGTGCCAAAACAATGCAGTTACCGTGCTGGAGTTTATCGCAGACCGAGCCGTTGAGGAAAATCATGGAAATCAAATCCGTATTTCGCAACACCGGATTGGCGGTGTTGGCCATTCTGATACCGATTCTTTCCTTGAATGGATTCGACCTGAAGCGGAGCGAACAAGGCACTTTGGAGTGCCACGGACTGACGGTCCTGTTGTTCCACAATGCGTATCACAGTGTGTTCGGCGATCAGAAGATGAGTGGAGTGGAAACCATCCTGCACGAACAACGCATTGCGACGAATGGAGACGTGCGTTTGTCTCCGACCCCGGAACAATGGGATCCCATTCCGGAATTCAAAGAGCCCAAGCACGGGCCCGGCGAAAACGAGTTAACGGCCTATTACACGTACGTAGGCCGCAACCTGAGTTATCGCGTCAACATTCAGCCGGAGAAGGATGGGTTTCGTGTAGCGATTGATCTGCACAAGGCGTTGCGGGCGGTTCCATTGGCTGGGCTGGATCGCGGTTCGGCAATTCCGCTGATGGATGCCGGATATAAAGAGGCGCTGGCCAGTTCCCTTCGCAAATATAAGAGCAAGGTAGATAGCGAAATGGCGCAGAATCCATACGGTGTGCCGATCGCCGTGGGACCTGGGGGGAAGCGGGTCCGCGACCGGGTTTGCGAACGAGATGTATCTTCTGCACGCGGCGTTTCCGGAAATTATTGGGACGGAAGAGACGCTGCGCGGGATTGGTGTCAAATATTTCGTACGTTTCCGGAGTGGGAACGGAGTCAAAGCTGATTGGCTACGGCAAAAATCGAGCGGACTACACATTCATTCCTGGCGGCATGATTCCTGGAGTAACCGTTCTTCAGCCGACTTTTCTGGAATTGGATGATGGGTGGCCATCCTTGTGGTTCGAACATGAGTATGTAGTGGATACGGTGACATCGTTCATCCTTGCGGCAAATGCGGCGAACGCCGTGGCGAAGTAGGGTGGTTGCAAGTTGAGATACCCGCCTCAGAGGGCGTACGCTACACAGTCGAGGGGAAGTTGTGACCGAGGTTGTAGCTGTCTTTTGCGGCAGATGATATAGACCTAGATATGAATACACAGAAACCTTCCGCTTCCGTGATCATCGCGGGGATACTCGCCATACTGGGTAGTCTACTTGCGATGTTGGGCCTGGGTCTTGGCTTGATGGGCCTGTATCTGACGCCTGTATCGACGACCCGACCCGAGGCTCCGCCGATTCCTCCTTTCGCCCTAACCGCAGCCACCATTATGTTCGTGGTGATGTTTTTCGTGGCTGCGTTTGGAATTTTCACTGGAATAGGATTATTCCAGTTGAAGAATTGGGCAAGAATTTCTGCGCTCGTGTGGGCGGGGATCAGCGCGTTTTTCTCGGCGCTTGCCCTGGTTTTTATCCTGATTCTGCCCTTCCCTGCTGTCCCCAATGCACAAGGTGCGAACATGGCAGCAGTGAAAGGAATGCTGACAATCTTCTACGCATTACCAATCTTGATTGGCGTATGGTGGCTGATCCTTTTCAATCAGAAAAAGACGAAGGAACTGTTTCGCGGGACGCGGGAGATATCCACCCCGACGGCTCCAACGGCGCCGCGCTGCCCGTTGCCATTGGCAATCCTGGCAGGATTCATGTTGTTTTCGGTGTTGAGCATGTTTCTGGTTCCCTTCATGCACGTGCCAGTCACCATGATCTTCTTTGGCGAGAGGCTAAAAGGTGAGTTCGGTGCATTTCTGTTTGCAGCATATGCGGTGCTGACTCTGGCGGCAGCGATTGGACTCCTGACGCTGAAACGATGGGGCTACTGGCTGGCATTTGGCCTATATGGCTTTACGCTGATCAGCGGGACGGTTACGGCGCTGCGCAGCAACTACGCGGAAAACATGCGGAAAATATTCTCGGAGATGAAGATGCCGGAAGCGTCTGGACCCATGCTGGAATTGTTGAACAACCGTGCCTTCGGATTGGCCGGTCTGGTTCCCATTTTGATCATTCTCGGGATATTGGTGTATTACCGCCCGCGCTTTCTGCAAGAGGCGGCGGCGGCCAAATCAGTCGAGTAACTATTCTTCCCGCTACACTTTCTCCATTAAGTGCAAATCGAACCCTGGAGTTTCTAATTGTGAGCAGCATGGGTGGTAAGAATTACGGCTCTGGACGAAAAATCAGTGAGAAGTTTCCTACAGGATCTTGCCGTTATGAAAGAAGTAAGTCAAGCCGTGACTTCCACTTAGAGCTTTGGTAAGCCCCTTGCAACTTGAGACAAGCAGGAGCTCACCATGCGAAGCGAAGTCACTTACAAAACTGCGATTTGTACCGATTACGAAAAGTTACTGTGCACCTGCGTGAGTGCATTGGACAACTGGAAAAACCGCCGCGAAGAGGTAGTGGATCGTCATCTTAGTGGCAAAGAAGTTGGGGGTGAATTGATGCGGTTGCAGGCGGATTATGCGAAGGCTTACACGCGACTCGAGAAGCATAAGGACACTTGCGAGCTTTGCCGGTTCGTAACAAGAATGGGTGGACATGGCGTGGCAAGCGTATCGAGTGCAGTGATGGAAAGGAAGCATTCAGCCTGAACCTGAGTGGCAAATAACGGCATAAAGCTTCTGGTTCGCGTTGAATCGCGGCCCAGCCCTCCCGAGGTTCTTTTATTTCATTTCCCGGCCAAAATTGCACTGTCATTTCCCCACATCGAGTGTGACGCCGCCTCTACCAACTCCCCTGTAGGCTTATGCTATTCTTAAGGTGTCGGAGTCTATGCGGCCCGGCCATCGCTCCGGTTACTTATCTAGAGCCGCAAGTTTCAACCGGCCGTTGCTCCTGAAAAATAGAGAGTTACGTCGAACGGGGGTCAGGCACCACGATGTCCACACTGACGGATGCACCAACAAGCAAAGTAAAGCGCGAAGTAATCGATCAAGCGGTCATACGCTTTGCCGGAGATTCCGGCGACGGCATGCAGATTACGGGAAGCCAGTTCACGAACACGGTGGCCTTGTATGGCAACGATATCGCGACGTTCCCGGACTATCCCGCGGAAATCCGGGCCCCTGCAGGCACGGAGCCGGGTGTCAGCGGCTATCAGATTAATTTCTCTTCAAACGAGATTCATACGCCGGGCGATTCGGTGGACGTACTGATTGCGATGAACCCGGCAGCGCTGAAGGTCAACGTGGGTGACCTGAAGGCCAACGGAATCCTGATTGTAAATTCGGACGCGTTTCTGGAAGCCGATTTGCGCAAGGCCCGCCTAACTACAAATCCACTGGAAGATCATTCGCTGGACAAGTTTCGTGTGTTTCCGGTTGAACTGGAACGGTTGACGCGCGCGGCGCTGCAGCACCTGGGACTAGATGCCAAGTCTATGGACCGCTGCAAGAACTTCTTTGCGCTGGGTATGTGCTACTGGCTGTACAACCGGTCGATGGCGCCGACGATTCGGTGGATTGAGGATAAGTTCAAGAAGAAGCCGCTGTTTGCGGAGGCCAACGCCCTGGCGATGAAGGCAGGCTATTCCTATTGCGAAGCGACAGAAGCGTTCCAGATCAGCTACGAAATTCCACCGGCGCAATTGACTCCGGGTATTTATCGGAATATCAGCGGGAACCAAGCCCTGGCGTTGGGATTTGTGGCCGCATCCAGCAAGTTCGGGATCAAATTATTCCTGGGAAGCTACCCGATTACGCCAGCTTCGGACATTTTGCATGAACTTTCGCAGTACAAAGATTTCGGCATTCTGACATTCCAGGCGGAAGACGAGATTGCCGCGATTACATCAGCTATTGGCGCATCTTATGCGGGAGCACTGGCGCTTACGACAACTTCTGGGCCGGGAATGGCACTGAAAACGGAAGCGCTTGGGCTGGCGGTAATGACGGAACTTCCGCTGGTGATCGTTGACGTGCAACGCGGTGGTCCTTCGACGGGATTGCCGACGAAAACGGAACAAGCCGACTTGTTGCAGGCAATGTTTGGAAGAAACTCCGAAGCGCCTATTCCTGTCCTGGCTGCAGCCACACCTGGCGATTGTTTCTGGATCGCGGTGGAAGCAAGCCGTATCGCGTTGAAGTATATGGTGCCGGTGATCGTGCTGTCTGACGGTTATCTAGCGAATGGTGCGGAGCCTTGGCAGATCCCGAGCGTGGATGAGCTACCCGCGTTCTCAGTGAAGTACGCGAATGATCCAGCTACCTATCTGCCTTACAAGCGCGACGCGGATACATTGGCGCGGCCGTGGGCAATTCCCGGCACACCCGGACTCGAGCATCGCATCGGCGGTCTTGAGAAGCAGGACGTGACCGGCAACATCAATTACGAACCGCTGAACCACGAAAACATGGTTCGTATACGGGCGGCGAAAATCCAGGCAATTACGCAGGATGTTCCGGCAGCGGTGCCGGCGGGCGATGCGGAAGGCGATTTGCTGATCGTGTCGTGGGGTTCGACCTATGGTTCGATCACGCAATCGGTGAAGACGCAACGCGGCAAGGGGCGCAAGATTGGCCATTTGCATTTGCGTTACCTGAATCCGTTACCGGAAAACCTGGGCGAAGTGCTAAAGCGCTATAAGAAAGTGCTGGTGCCGGAGTTGAATATGGGCCAGCTAAGCTGGCTGCTGCGCGCAAAATTCCTGGTCGATGCCATCGGCCTCAACAAAATTCAAGGCCGCCCGTTCAAGCAGGCGGAACTCGATCAGAAGATCGAGGAAGTCCTGGGACTTTAGGAGACGCGAAGATGACCACCGCTGCTTTTCCGCCGTTGACAAAGAAGGATTTTCAGACCGACCAGGAAGTGCGCTGGTGTCCGGGTTGCGGTGACTACGCAATCCTTGCCGCGGTACAGGCGGTTTTCCCGGAACTGGGAATTCGCCGGGAAAACTTCGTAGTTGTTTCCGGAATCGGTTGCTCGAGCCGGTTTCCTTATTACATGAACACCTATGGATTCCATACGATTCACGGGCGCGCCCCAGCCGTTGCTTCGGGTATCAAGATTGCGCACCCGGAATTGGAAGTTTGGGTGGCGACAGGAGACGGCGACGCGCTGGCGATTGGCGGCAACCACACGATTCACATGTTGCGGCGGAACGTCGGCATCAAAGTGCTGCTGTTCAACAACAGGATTTATGGATTGACGAAGGGGCAGTACTCTCCGACTTCGGAATTCCACAAGGTGACCAAGTCTACGCCATATGGCTCGCCCGATCGTCCGTTTAATCCGGTCAGTCTGGCTATCGGTGCAGAAGCAACTTTCGTAGCGCGTTCGGTTGACGTATTTCAGGCGCATTTGAAGGATGTGCTGCGCGCTGCCGCTGTTCACAGGGGTTCGGCGTTCGTGGAGATTCTGCAGAATTGCAATATCTTCAACGACGGCGCGTGGGACGGTGTGACAGAAAAAGAAGCTCGCAGCGAACATGTGATCTTGCTGGAGCACGGAAAGCCTCTCGTTTTTGGAAAGAACAAGGACAAGGGAATCCGTCGCAAGGCCGATGGAGACATCGAAGTGGTGCAACTGGGTAACGGCGTCACCGAAGCGGACTTGGTTGTCCACGACGCGCATCACCCACGTCCTTCCTACGCATTCCTGCTATCGCACATGGAGCACCGCCCGGGATTCCCCACACCGATGGGCGTTTTCCGCGCCTGGGACGACTTGCCGCGATTCGAGGATGTGATCAACGATCAGGTGCGCGACGTTATCGCCAAAAAGGGCCCGGGCGACCTGAACAAATTGCTGCGCGCCGGCGACATCTGGGAAGTTAAGTAGACACATTCAATCCCGCGGGGGAATTCTGCCCACTCGCTCCATCTGGTTGCGAATTCTACGCGCCGTGGCCATTTTGATTGGTTATTGTGCCACGTGCGTGTTGACCGCGTGGGCATGTAGCGCACTCTATTTCGACCTGCCTCGCAGTCCAGTTTCTGCCTTTCTGCCGTGGGTTTATCTGTCGCTTGTGTTGCTTTTGGCCATTCGCGCCCGAGGACATTACCGGCGCGTGCTTGTATGTGCGGCGATGTTCGGGCTGGTGTTGGCATGGTGGCTATCGCTAAAACCCTCGAACGACCGGCATTGGCAAGATGACGTTTCCCGCGTGGCTTGGGCAGAGCTGGGACCGGACGGCGATACGGTCACCATTCACAATTATCGATTCTGCGAGTATCGAGCGGAGTTTGATTACACCTGCCATTGGTTGACCAAGACAGTTGGGCTTTCCGACCTTAGAGGGATCGATATATCCATCACGCATTGGGGCTCTGCGTATATCGCGCATCCAGTTGTGAGCTTCTGGTTCGGCGGCGACAGCTATGTGGCCACGTCGATTGAAACGCGCAAAGAGGTGGGAGAAGGCTACTCGGCGGCTCGCGGATTCTTTCGCCAATACGAACTGATCTATCTTTTTGCGGACGAACGCGACATTGTGCGACTGCGGACGAGCTTTCGCACAGGGGAAGAAGTCTACTTGTACCGCACGGTTGCCAAGCCAGAATGGTCGCGAAAACTGTTCCTTGAGTACATTCGCCAGGCTAATCAATTGAGGGAGAAACCAGAGTGGTACAACGCCCTGACACGCAACTGCACGACGGCGATTTTCGCTTCAATGGCCAAAATTGGCCAGTTGCCGAATGGCACTTCGCGGCACGATTGGCGGATTCTGCTGAACGGGAAAAGCGACGAAATGCTCCATGAAGGCGGGAACCTTGCAGGTAAACTGCCATTTCCAGTACTGAAAGAGGCTGTGCACATCAACGACGCGGCTCGACGAGCGGGCGATTCGCCCTATTTTCCGCGGCTAGTTCGGATGGGGAGGCCGGGTTTTGAAGATGTCACCAACCCTGCGGAGGATTCATCGAAGCCTTAGCGACGTCCAACTAGTTAAATTTTTAATGATCCTGAAACCAACTTCGTTTACCAACATCTAAGGAAGAGACGTTAGAATTCTTTCCTATGGAACCATCGAAACAACTGATTCCTTTCTCCCTTTTGGGAGACGCGGACCCGGTGCCGCCCTCGTTCTTCGTTTCGGAGCCGGAGCAAGCTCGCGCATTGACGCTGCTGTACGAGGTCAGCCACGAATTGACTTCGACGCTGGACCGCGCCGAATTGTTGCGGCTGATCGCGCAACGAGTGAAGAAATTCGTGAATTATGACGTGTTCACGGTGATGCTGTGGAACGATTCAGCGCAGGAACTGGAAAGCGTCTTTTCCATGCGCTACGAGGACGCGATTCCGGCAAGATTGCGGATGCCGTTGAATCAGGGAATCACAGGCGCCGCTGCAGCGGAAAAGCGCGCGATCCGGGTGAATGACGTGCGCGAGGATCCACGATATCTGGCTTGCGACCTTGAGAGCGACGTGGAAGTACGCTCGGAACTTGTTGTGCCACTGTTGCGAATTGATCGACTGGTTGGCGTGCTGGATCTGGAGAGCAGCAAACCAAATGCGTTCACGGCTGATCACGAGCGATTGCTGAACATTCTGGCGTCTTTTGTGGCAGTGGCGCTTGAAAACTCACGGTTGTTCGAAGAAAGCCGTCAGACGCAAGTGCGCATGCAGAACGACCTGGAGACGGCGCGAGAAATTCAGCGACAGCTTCTTCCCACGGGGGCGAAGGAAGTTCCAGGGCTGGACCTGGCGACCGCGTATATTCCAGCACGCGAATTGGGTGGAGATTTCTACGACCTGTTGCCGTACGGAGTCGGACGGCTAGGCATCGCGATGGGGGACGTGTCTGGCAAAGGCACAGCGGCAGCGCTATATGGCTCGCTGGCCATTGGCATCCTGCGCGAAGTGGTGAATGAACGGCAGGGCTCGCCCGCGGAGATGCTGGATATTTTGAATAGCCGGCTGCTGGCGGCACGGCTGGATGCACGGTTTATCGCCATGCACTTTGCGGTTTATGATGCGGCGCTGCGGGAGTTGAGCATATCCAATGCAGGCGGCACATTACCGCTATTGCTGCGCAACGGCATAGTTACGGAGATTCAAGTGAGTGGAGTGCCGCTGGGGTTGCTGCCAGATGCCGAGTACGAGGAACTCACTCTGGCTCTCTTGCCGGGAGACGTTATTGTGCTTGCGTCTGACGGAATTCATGAATCCACGAATAAGGAACTGGAAGAATACGGCAGCGACCGGCTAAAGAGTTTGCTCTCACAGGTGGCGCCCTTCGATCCGGGCTACACCATCGCGCAGCGTATTGTGAGGGCTACAGACGAATTTGCGGGAATTGGATTGGCACCGCACGATGACCGAACACTCCTGATTCTTCGTGTGACGGAAGACCTGGCGGCGGATTACACCAAGCTGCCGATCATCTACTAGTGGTGTCCGAAAACAACCGAGCAAAGTGAACACGCTTCAGGGGCTAAAGCCCTATTGAAAAATAGAGAGATTACGCCGGGACTGAAATCGCCTAAAGGGAAATGCAAGGAGTTCCGGAGCGAGACACCAGCTCAACACCAAACAAAATGCTGTTGAACTAATCGAGTTACTGAAGCGCCAGGCGATACAGGCGATATTCCTCTTGAGTGCCGTACCAATCTGGGAAGCTCTCGACGAACTCAGCTCCAAACCTGGCGTTGAGCCTCTGACTTCTCCCCGGACGCGCATGGCCGTACACAGATTTGAAGCCTGCGGCGGCTACCAAACCCAACCAGTGCGATTTCAAAATCATGCCAAACCCACGATATTGGAACGCGGGAAGTATGGTGTTGGAATGACAGTAGATGCTGGATTCCCTGTCCGGGGCGGTCAAGTCCTGTAGTCCTTCTACCTCTCGATGTATGGTTGCCAGGGGGATGCCATAGGACTCGCCGACAATTTCCGCGCCAATGAACATCCACACAAAAATTGATCCGGCCGTATCCCAAAGTTCCTGTTTTTCTTCCAGATCGAGCTGCAACGGTTCGGGATAGACCTCTTCAAACATCATAGTCTGGTCGAGCGCGAGGTCGTATCTGAATCTGATGGGGTCCATTATTGATTCCCGTGGAGAACATTCTCGCAGGGAAGGGGATTGCAGGCTACATGGTGGGATATTTTCCCAGAAAGATCAGCACGATGTCGATGGTGTCGCAAAGGCCGTGAGCAATGATGGGGACAGCCAAATTGCGGCCTGTACGCAAATAAATTACCCCTAGAAGCAGGCCAGATAGGCCTTCATCAAGGATGCCGGTTATTCCCTGGTACGCGTGAGCCAGGCCGAATCCTATATGAACGGCGAACAGGCTGATGATCCAAGCGGGACGCGCACGATTAAAGAGGTCGGCGACACGATTCATCAGATAGCCGCGGTAGACCATTTCTTCGCCAAAGGCAGCCAAAGTCCAAGCCAGAGCAAAGTAGATTACGGCTAATTTCCAGTTCCCAATGAGGCTGCGGAAGAGTTCCAAGTCCGGCAGTTTGCCCAGCCAGTGGATGAGAATGGGCTGGCTGATGAATAGCTGGAATAGTTCGAGAAGCAGTCCCGCCAAGAGCCCGAGACCCAGCGTGGTTTTCCAGTCGCGGTAGCGGCTCAGGCCCACATCTCGCCATTTTTGATTACGCACCCGGAGGGATATCCAGCCAAACAAGAGGATGAACGGAGTCTTACTGAAGGGGATGAGGTGGCGAAAATCGGCCCAGAAGATAAGTGCGACGACGATGAGTTCGGCAATCGCGAGCCACTTGCTTTGGCGCCAACTGGCGGTGATGTCCGAGGAAGTTCCGTTTTCCGATATGTTCATGCGATGGACTCCTTGGTGATATGTACTTGACTCGCGGGGTTAGCTGGAGCGCGGAAAGGCTTGGGTTTGGCGGAATTGGCGAATACACCAGCGCGCGAAGGATGTGGTGAGCAGCAGGCAGATGAAGCCAACAGCCAGTCCGAATGGTACGATCCACAAGCCAAGGAGGTCGTGACCGTTCTGTGGCGCAGGGCCAAAGCCGAGTCGCACGGAAATGGTGGTGTCTCCCGAGGCATCCAATAACGACCAGACACCTGCGGTACGCGGATGAACCGCTTTCAACAACGCGCAAAGCAGGCAGAGGAAACCGAAGGAATAGCCGGCCAGTGAAGCCAGCAGAGCAAACAAGCCAGCCACACTCAGGCTCGCCCAACGGAACAAGCCATCGATAATTCGTACGGGAGAACGAGTTGATGCGGTTCGCGCCAGGAGTTCGTCGGTAAGGTATTCCTTGGCAAGAATTTCGGGAGTGCCGAGTGCGGCTAGTGCCATTTCCACAGCCGGTTCGGTCAAATCACCGCTGGCGCTGGCTTTGTCAAGGATGTGGCTGCGCAATTCTTCCACGATTTCGTGCGCGTTGACGTCGCTCATGCCGCGCAAACCCTGGCGCAATTTTTCGAGGTACGAGTCGATCTTGTGTTGTGCTGCATTTGCCATATACACCTACTTGCCTTTGACCAAGGGGCCGACCAACTTACTCACGCTTGCGGCGAACCGTGCCCAGACTGCTGCCATTTCCTTTGCGCGCTGCTTCCCTTCTGGAGTTAGCGAGTAGTATTTGCGGGGATGACCACCAGCGGATTCGACCCACTCACTTTTTAATAGATTTAGAGCCTTCAGCCGACTGAGGAGCGGGTAAACGGTTCCTTCGGAAACAACGAGATCGGAATCGCTTTCCAGGCGGCGGAGAATCTCCAGGCCATAGAGGCTGCCGTCCCACAGGACAGCGAGGATGGCCAGTTCGAGGCAGCCCTTGCGGAGTTGGACCTCCCACTTGTCGGCGTCTTGTGGGGTAGGGAGATTCATATCAGGGCAGAACTATGTTATACAAGGTATCGTGCTGTCAAGGGCCTTTTGATCGGTGAGCTACAGAGGATGATCGCTGGTCCTGCTGCCGGATTGTGCAATGATCCGCGACCACGACTGGTCTGTGCAGAATACTTTGCGAGTCAAGCGTAACTTAGAAGTTGAGCCTGGTGGCTGTGTGCAGATTGCATTTGTTGGCCACTAGAAAACGTGGCCCGAGCACACCTTAACGGGTTGTGGCAGCACCGGATGGAGCGAATTGGGCTGTTTGGGTGGCTAGGCCATTTGGTTTTTCTAGCTGGGGCAGCCACTGGTCGCGTACGGCATCAAATTCGGGCATGTTCTTTTTGGCAACGGGGTCGGAGGGCGGGAGACCGAGTTTCTCGAAGTTCTTGAACTGGCCCTTTTGACTGATGCGGAAATCGAGATGAGGGCCGGTGGCCAGGCCAGTGCTCCCCACCAAGCCAATAATCTGGCCGATCTCCACGTGCCCACCTGCGTGAACGAACATTTTCGAGAGATGCAGGTACATGGTTTCATAGCCGTTGGTGTGGGCGATGTGAACCATGTTGCCGTCACCGCCTTTGCGACCGGCGAAGACTACGCGTCCGCTGCCAATGGTTTGCACCGGTGTGCCAACTGGGGCGCCGTAATCGGTACCCAGATGAGGGCGAGCAGTTTTCAGAATGGGATGGAAACGGGCTTTGCTGAAGTGAGAAGTTACATGAGCACCGAACTTCAGCGGGGAATGCAGGAATGCCTTCTGAAGGGATTTGCCATCGGCAGTGTAGTAGGCGGGATGGCCTTCCGGATCATGAAATAGCAGGGCCTGGTATTTCTTTCCGCCGTTCACGTACTCAACAGCGAGGATCTTACCGTAGCTGGCGGTTTCTCCTGTGGGATAGCGTTTTTTCTCTAGGACGATGCTGAAGGTGTCGCCCTTGCGCGGGTCGGTGTAGAAATCAAGGTCGTAGCCGAAGATCTGGGCCAGTCGCATGGCTATTTCCGCACTCTCTCCGGTTTGCTCAACTGCATTGAAAAGAGAATCGTCGAGGGTGCCGTGGACCGTCGTGACTTCCGTGTGAATAGGGATTTCTTTAACCTGAGCGCTGAATCCAGTCGGTTGTGGAAGGATTTGCAGCATGCGTTCGGAATCGATCTTGTAGTTGATCTCGCGCAGGCTGCCTTCGAGAGAACGGCCTACGGTCAGCGTATTCCCGGCGCGGAGTTGGCGAAGATTAAAGGCGTGTTGTGCGGCGGCGGTGGCCTCTGTTGCCTCTTCGGGAGATAGCCCCAATTTCTGGAGTGCACCAGCAAAGTTTTCGCCTGAAGACATTCTCTGGATTGTCGGCACGACAGTCTGATCGTGATAGCGCTGTGCATCGGATTTTGCCAACGCGATTTGCGCGGACAATTCTTTCGCGGCCTCGCTACGCTGGTACAAGGAATAGGCAATGACAGCCACTCCAGCCAATGACAAACTTCCTGCGGTGATTAGAAAACGACGGTCCACTCTTCCCCCTGGGCAAATTTCTCGAGCCTCACTGTTTGACGAAGGCTATTTCGTCTGGTCTTTAGCAGAATAACCTACGCCTCTCTTGTGACCTAAACGAAAGCGCGAGTCAAATAGTTCGTTTGAGGGCAGGCGCGAATGTTCCACTTCGTGCGAATGTCCATTTTCCCAGTTGTGGAGTTTGGCAAAAAGCTGTGCGAAATCACGCAGTTACAGGCAATTGGTGAATCCTAAGTCATTTGTCATCAACGATTAAACAGCTCGAAAGCTGGCATGGCGCGTGCACTGTGACCTTGCGGAGAGTTTTCATGAACACGCTTGAAGTCCATCCCGAAATTATTGCTCGCGAAGTACCGCAGCGACCAGCGTTCTCTACCTGCTTCGAATGCCACCGAAGTTTCCACGCGAAGTGCGAGGACCAGCTCAGCCTGGAGTTGTGCGATCACTGTTTCGATTTGTTTCGTCATCTCCGCGAACCAATCCTAAGCGTCCACATCAAAGTGCGGCCGCGGCAAGCTGCAGCGCACTAGTAACCAAGCCCTCAACGTAGTCGTCCCGCAATTAACCGTGAAAGTTTGATAACGGATTCCGCAGCAGCCAAAGCCGTAACGCAAGAACACATTGCGCTCGGACCCGTTCGACAAGCTCAGGGCAGGCCCTAAGGGTCCGACCCTTTAGATTGCTCGATAAATGGGTTTTGGAAGAATACGGTTACTTGCCGGAAGAGATGGGCTGAACGGTTGTGATGCGAGAAGGATCCGCAAAATAATTCTGTTCGCGGAGTTTGCGATAGATGTTTCCAGCAACTTGGGCGGCCGTGGGGCCTTTTACCCGACGAGTATTGCCACGCAGCAGAACTGCGAGGGCAATCTTGGGATGGGTTTCATCCGCATAACTGACGAACCAGCCGATACGGGATGGATTGGTGTGGTCGTCGCAGGTTCCTGTTTTGCCGAGTGGCGTTTCATCGCCGCCCGCGTCATAGCTCAACCGGCCCGTGCCATAGAGGACCGCAGCAAGCATTCCTTCACGAACTTCCGGAAGGACGCTGGCAATATTCAAGTCGCGCTTGACGCGAGGCTGAAACGCTTCGACTTCTTCCGCGGAGTGAGGATACTGCAAATAATAAAGCGTACCGCCATTGGCAAATGCGGCGGCCAGCGCTGCAAGTTGCAGCGGGGTGATCTGAATTCCTTCTCCAAAGCTGGACATTCTGGCAACGCCACCGTAAGCAGGAGCTTGCATCGGGAAACTTCCCGGATGTTCATCGGTCAGGTTGTAGCCGGCGAGTTCACCAAGACCGAGCAAGCGGCCATATTTGGAAACGGTGTCGAATCCCATGCGGCGGCCGAGTTCTTCAAAAAAGACGTTGTTGGAATGGGCGAGAGCTTCCGTCAAATTCATGTACTTGCGGCGGCCGACCTTGAGCATGGTGTCGCGCGTGATCACGTTTTCGGAAAGCGCGGCAATCGCGATGGTGGGCTTGATGGTGGAGCAAGGAATGTATCCATCGCCGAAGGCAATCTTCTGATTTACAACGGCAAGAATACGGCCGCTGTTTGGATCAACAGCTACTACGGAGCCGTTGTACTTGCCCAATCCATCGACCGCAGCTTGCCGCACAATGGGATCGTCGAAAGCGGGATCATCGGAGCTGAAAGAATCGGCGTAAGTAGGCACGCCGCGGTAGCGAGCAACGGCGTGATGTGAATGCGTGGAAGATTTCGGTTTGGCCTTGGACTTCGAGGTGGTGCTGACGACCGTTTTGGAGGTTCCCTCGGCGGCAGGCAGAGGGATGCTCATCGTCGCGATGAGCAGTGATGAGGTAATCAGTTTTCCAAAACTCGTGATCATTCAGCCCTTAATCCCGTGAGCGAGGCGAGTACGTCTGGGACGAATTGGGAATGTAACCCAAACTAAATCAGCGGTCAATCTGCTTCGACCGGAAAGAACCGAAACAGTCGCCGCGCCCTACGTACCAACCAGCCGACTAACGCACCTTAGTTTGTTACCGCTCGCAAGCATTGTTACGCTCTCGAACTGGTAAGAAGTTTCCCATCCCTGCTGAGATAGAGCAATAGACATGTGGACCCAGTACCCGGCTATGTGCTTTATTCTGAACGACTGACCGGAGGGTCAGTAGGCCAGCTCAGTAATGAGATGCGGCGCGTTGGGATCTTCGTCGCTCGCGGCCAAAGGACCACGAGTGCGTCTCCAGAAGAAACCGTGCGGGGTTGGTTCTCGCCAACTTCGCCCAGCAGAATACACTGGTTTGCGATGTTACTTGAGCGGAGGACGCGCTTTACCATCCGCAGCCGCTGCTGCCGCCATCTTCGCTGGCGGTGCCGAGGCTTTGTCCGCGGGGTTTTGCGTATGTCCATTCGCACCCGGAGTAGTTGCGGCTTGTCCTGGGATGGGAATTTCCATCTTTTTGCGGAGAGTATTTTCGAGCTTGTCTCGGATGTCCTTATTCTCTCTGAGGAAGACGCGGACGTTTTCGCGGCCCTGGCCCATGCGTTCGCCGGCAAAACTCAGCCAAGTGCCTGACTTGTCGATAACACCCTTTTCGACGCCCAGATCGATGAGATCGCCTTCACGGGAAATCCCTTCGCCGTAGAGGATGTCGAACTCCGCTTCGCGGAACGGCGCTGCGACCTTGTTTTTTACGACCTTGGCGCGGGTACGCGAGCCGACGACTTTGTCGCCTTCCTTGATGGCCTGAATGCGGCGAATATCAACACGCATGGAAGCGTAGAATTTCAGCGCGCGGCCTCCAGTAGTGGTTTCCGGATTACCGAACATCACCCCAATTTTCTCGCGAATCTGGTTGATGAAGATCAGGCAGGTCTTGGACTTCGAAACGATGCCGGTCAGTTTGCGCAATGCTTGTGACATCAAGCGAGCCTGCAAGCCCATCTGAGGGTCGCCCATGTCGCCTTCGAGTTCGGCCTTGGGAACAAGTGCGGCGACCGAGTCGACCACAACGATGTCAACACCGCCAGAACGAATCAATGTCTCCGCGATCTCCAGGGCTTGTTCACCGTGATCTGGCTGCGAAACGAGCAAATTGTCCACGTCCACGCCCAACCTGCGTGCGTACACGGGATCCAACGCATGTTCCGCGTCGATGAAAGCCGCCTGGCCACCGAGTCGCTGGGCTTCCGCGATGATGTGAAGCGTCATCGTGGTTTTGCCGCCTGATTCCGGACCATAGATTTCAATGACGCGCCCACGGGGGAATCCGCCCACGCCGAGAGCGGCATCCAGCGACAAGCAACCGGAGGGAATCACGTTCACGGGCACGAGCACGTCTCGGGTGCCCAGGCGCATGATGGCGCCTCTGCCATGATCCTTTTCGATCTGAGATATCGCTGCTTCGAGTAACTTTGTTCGTTCGTCAGTCATTTCACACCTCGGTGGAGGAAATTGGGAATTTTGTGAGCGAGGTTGCCAGGATCATGGTGTAAAGTGCAGCACCGGGACAGCGCTGCCACTTCTCCAAGTACATTACGATAGCTAAATATTACCATTTCGTACTAAACAACGCTATCCTTAACTCTTCCCTGCCGCCTCTTGCTAAAAAGCCTTCAGCCGTTGCAGCCGTGTGCCAGATCATGATCCACCAACTCGGCCAGCGCCTTGCTCTCGCGGCGGTCCCACGCGGCCTGTTCCAGGCGGGAGAGAGAGCGCAAGCGGGTAAGGTACTGCCCCCTGGTGCGAATCTCGATCAACTCGAATTCGAGTCTCTCATGTTCGATGCAGGTAAGAACACTGGTCATGGTCCTTGGCATAGGGCACCTGTTGAAAACTTCTAGGGATACCCTAGCGAAAAGGCGAACAAAAAGCAAATATTATTTTCGCTATGTGTTCGCCTGTAGAACACTTCGCCTTAGTCACTCGTGCTCTGCGTGACGACCTGTAAGCTTACTGCGATGAACAAACTCCTGGCACTATGCTTAAACGAATGAAACCCGACGTGTCGGGGACCTCTTTCGGTCTGGTAATTGCATATTTTCCTTGAAAGCAAACCCACGCCGCCGCAGTGGGGCCATAGGGGAACGAGGATTCCTTCTGTTCGGCCCGCGCCAAGAGTCGATCCATAAGGGAGGCATGAACTATCCTCTCTGGAAACGATACTCGCCCGCGGTTATCGGTCATTTGGGTCTCGTCCCATCTTTCGGGGAGTCCAGAGAAAGCAGCCGATTGCCGAACGGCGGCGTTTTCTACTGGCTTGCCGTTTTCATCCGTGACCAGGACATTCCATGGTGGTATTGCCGTGGAAGAGTACGGGATGAACGTACATCCAAAGAGCATGAGTTCAACGACTGCAATTCCAACGAGTGTTGGGATCAATCGGAATTTTGTCATGTGCTCTTAGCCCATTGGCGATGCGAAAAACTCTGATGCGTCCATGTTTGGCCCCTAATCTACTCCACTCCTGCCCCTTTATAGATTTCATTCCCTCCGACCACCGTCCACATCACTTGCGTATCCTTCACTTTGTCTGGCGCGATGGTGAACACATCATCGGACAACAGGACCATATCTGCGTACTTCCCTACCGTCAACGAGCCGCGATTCCCTTCAACAAAGTTCGCGTAGGCCCCGTTGATGGTATAGCCCTTCACCGCGGTTTCAATATCGATAGTCTGTTCCGGGATCCAGCCGGTTTCGGGCTTGCCGTCAAGGCCTTTGCGTGTGAGTGCGGTGTACATGCCGATTTCCGGTTCCATTTCCGCTACGTTCCAATCGCTGGAAAAAGCCAGCAATGCACCGCTATCCCGCAAACTGCGAAAAGCCCACGCGTATTTCCAGCGGTTGGGCCCGGTGGCTTTCGCCCATTGACCGGTAATATCTGGCGCGCAGTGGCGCGGCTGCATGCAGGCGGTCACACCAAGCGATTTGAAGCGGGAGATGTCCTGCTCTGTTAGGCACTCCACGTGGACAATTTCGTGGCGCGAGTCTCGAGCAACATTCATCTTGCGCGCGTATTCGTAGGCATCGAGGGCTGTGCGAATGCCGCGGTCACCGGTGGCGTGGGTGAAGATCTGAAAGCCGCGTTTATCAAGCTTCGCGACCACTTGCTTAAACTCTTCGGCTGGATAATCCAACACGCCGCTGGTATCGGGCCGATCGGCGTAAGGAGCAAGCATTGCAGCGGTGTGCGGTTCGATGACGTCGTCGATGTATAGCTTCACGGCAGCGACCCGAAACGTGTCGTCGTTGTATTGCTTTACCGCTTCTGCAAACTTGTCGATCTCGGCGTCGGTAGTGCCTCGACGGTGGAACAAAGCCACCTGAAGGCGCTGCGGGAGCTTGCCCTCCTGTTTCAACTGCACGTAGGTGGGCAGATTCTCCAAATAGGATTGCGGATCCACAACAGTGGTGATGCCAGCGCGGGCGGCCTGCTGGAGCAATTGTGCAATGTTGCGAGCCGCGTTGGCGTGTGAATGCGAGGGAAGGATGGTGCTAAGTTCCGCCTCTGCTTTCGCAGAAAGTCCCGTACTGCCGAAACCGATGAGGATTCCCGTTGGATCGCCAGACTTTTTGTCGTGCTGAACATCTTCGGCAAAGCTGACGGACTTGGTGGATTTGGTGATTCCGAAAGCCTTGAGGGCTTGCTGATTCATCCAGATGGTGTGGTAGTCGTACGCGACGAGAAATGCCGGGCGGCCACCGGTCAGTCCCTCGAGATCGCGAGCAATTGGCAAGGTGCCATCGGGGAACGCGGAGTAATTCCAGCCATCCATCTCCACCCATTTCAGGTCCGGCCGTTTGTCCGAAAATGCTTTTACTTGCTGTTGAATTTCCTTCAAGGAGTTGCCGGTAATTCGCTCGACGTTAGGGTCGTTGCCCAAGCCGACGTGGAAATGGCTGTCGATGAAGCCGGGCAGGAGCAAGCGACCTTCCGCATCAACGACATGAGTTTTTTCGCCGATGTAGCTGGCTGCGCTGGAATCGTCGCCAACCCACAAAATTCTGTCACCCTTCACAGCAATTGCAGTGGCACGAGGAGATTTCTCGTCCATGGTGTGAATGTTGGCGTGGCGGACGACGAGGTCGGCGACCGATTCCTGTGTCGCCTTCTGAGAGCAACCGGCAACAAACGCACACGCAACCGCCAAGTGCAGCTACTTTCCAAATCTTCATTGTTCCTCTTTCAGGATGCAGAACTCTTACTGAGGTCTAATTACGGAGATTATACTTATTTGTAGCTGTAAAATCCTCGTCCGGACTTTGCGTCCCAACCACCCTGCAGCGACGTACTTTTTCAGTAGAGGGCAAGCGCGATATTTCGGATCGCCTAGTCCATCCAGCAGCACCGCCATAATATCGACGCAGACGTCGAGACCAATGAAGTCGGCAAGTTCAAGTGGGCCCATCGGATGATTCATGCCCAGCTTCATCACCGCGTCCACCGCTTCAGGCGTCGCGACGCCTTCCATGACGGTGTAAGCGGCTTCATTAATCAGCGGCATCAGGACGCGGTTAGAGACAAATCCTGGGGCATCATTTACGGCCACCGGAGTCTTGCCCAGTTTCTTCGCAAGTTCCATCGTCGTGGCAAAGGCTGCGTCGCTGGTCTGCAGTGCGCGAATTACTTCCACCAGCACCATCACGGGTACTGGGTTCATGAAGTGCATGCCGACAAACTTATCGGGTCGGGAGGTCATGGCGGCCAGCGTGGTAACGGAAATTGACGAGGTGTTACTGGCCAAAATCACTTCTGGGCGAAGGAGTTTGTCCACTTCGGTGAGGACGGAGCGCTTGATGTCTAGCTTTTCCGGAACTGCCTCCACGACAAAGTCGGCAGCGGCGAGGGCAGAGTAATCCGTTACGGTTTTCAGCCGAGCAAGAACGGTAGGCTTGTCTGCTTCGGCGAGTTTGCCTTTCTTCACTTCACGATCGAGATTCTTGCCGATGGTGTCGATGGCGCGATCCAGGAATCGCTGTTCGACGTCGCGTAGAATTACGTTGTAACCGGCACGCGCGAAGGAATGGGCGATGCCATTGCCCATGGTGCCCGCGCCGAGCACGCCCACAGTCTTTATTGCTTCCGCCGTCATTCCACCCTCCGCACTGTGTGTTAACTCTGCATTCGTCCTGAACTTGATTCTTTATTCTAGTTCGCCTGCCGTGAGGAATTTGCCGAATGACTGTTCATCTGAAACTTCCCCGAATGCCTCCAGCACAGCTTTCTCTGCTTTTTCGAACATCGAAAAGGGGACGCCAATGCGGAAAGCGGCTTGACGGGAGGGGATTCCCACCATGCTCAGCACGTCGTTTAATTGCAGAGTGCGGACTGGGATTCCGGCTTCGCCGAGAACCTGGCAGAGTTCACCCTGCAACCGTGGATCATCGCCGCGCCAGAACAAGCAGAAAGGATCTTCTTCATCGAGAGGAACTTCGTCATGCTCCTTTTTCGAGGCCATCAGAGCGCCAGGGGCCGCGTGGACCAGATCCACGCCACAATCGGCGCAGCGGAGGAAGCCTTCGCGATATTCGGCATTGCATTGAGGGCAAATCATCTCGCCCGCAGTCTACACCGGGTGTTCCATCGTCGTCGAATGGGACTCTCTAGAGGAATCTAGACACTAGTCAGTACAAGAAAAAGCACCCTCTTACTGGGAAGCTTCCAGCAAGAGGGCGCTGATTGAAAATTCCAGATGGCTAGCGATTGCCGAGTCGAAACTAGAAGATCAGCTTCACGACGAGTTGAAGGTTGAGGGCTCACCAGGACCGATGCCCGGAGCACCGTTCCAGTCACCGATCGTGTCGCTCACTAGACCCGAGCCAAGATCAACGGATCCCGGGCCGGTTGCCAGGTTCACTCGGTTGAATAAGTTGTACCACTCCGCGCGAACTGGAGTTCTGACACTTCGGTGATCTGGAAGTTCTTTGATCACGGAGAAATCGACGTCTGTGAAGCCGGGGCCGCGATAGTTATTGCGCGAGAGATTACCTGGCTGCCGGATGCCACCGGCACGAAATAGGCACGGGATTTACCCACGATCAGTCCACCCGTTCGCGGCCGAGAAAGTATGGTCCACGCCTGCAAATGGATTCGCGACGAGGTCACATCCAGGTCGCGACGTGCCACGGGTGTTGTTCATACGGTTGACCACCGTGGAAGTTCATCAGACCACTCAACTGCCAGCCATTGACGAGGGAGCTTTTCCAGCCGGTTGCCCACGACGCCCGAGGAAAACTGTAGGTTGCCTGTCCTGCAAGCGGTTCCGAGTGTCGAAGTCCGAGTTGCCGTACTCCTGTCTCAGGTTCGTGCTGTCGAGAGGTATGACGCCCCGATATTCCGTGACGTGATCTAGAGTGTGGCCGTACGTGTAGTCAATTGGGAACTGAGTCCATGCCAGCTGCGAATCCGCAACGTCGTCTGTAACGAGTTGTAGTTGGAATTACCGCATGCTATTCAACTGGATGAGTCGCCAAAATTCGGGTACGCCGCGTTGGAAAGCGCCGCAACTGATTGATGTTCGAGCATGACTGACAACTTGTGGCCCACGCTGCCGACGTACCCAATCTGGAATTGGCCCCAATGTTCCCAAGCTCTTCTGCACTTGGAGATCGAAGTTGTAGAAATAGGGAGTGCGGAAATTCTGGCTAACAGCATAAATGCCGTAGGTGTTACTCCGGGGAACCGTTGCCAGTCGGGCAGGTAGTCAGCCCTGGGAAAAGATACGTTTGGGGTTGCCATATCAGAGGACTCTCCGAGCCTCCCCCGGCGAGCGAGTAACTCGCCACCGGAGAGGGCCCGACAGGATTTCCCTGCAATCCACCGGCTGCTCCGTTCGGAGGGCGGAAGTCCAGGAACGGGTTCATGTTGATCTGATCGAAAAACACACCAACGCCACCACGAACTACCAGATCACGCGAGATGGGCGGCTGGTACGCAAAACCAAACCGCGGACCAAAGTTGTTTTTGTCGGGCGGGAAGATGGAACTGATTCCGTCTCCCGGAATCACCAATCCCTGGCCTGGCACGAATACTCCCAAGTCCTTTTTCCCATCGTGCAAGGGCCCGAAATATTCATACCGTAAACCGAAGGAAAGGTTCAGATTACTCGTGGCCTGCCAAGAGTCACCGGCGAATAGACTGTACGCATTAACGGTGACCTTGCGTTCAGCGTTCCCGACCGAGAGATTCGCCGCGGATATGTACCCTGCCAGGAAATCAGCCAAAGCCAGTGTATTCGCATCGTAGGCGGTGTTTGACGCCCAGGGTCCTTGCGAGCCATTAAACGTGTAATTGCCCAAAGAGTGCCGGTAGTAGAATTCATCCACTCGGCCTTGGCGTACTTCGCCGCCAAATCGCATTTGATGTTTACCCTTGGTCCAGGAAACAATGTCGGTCAATACCCATGTCTTGTCATTGCGGCCCTCTGGTGGCGTGATTCCCACCTGCTCAAATCCACTGATGGCTATGTTTGGCGCTCCCAATATAGGTTGTCCATTGATAAGAGCGTCTGGGCTTTGATACAGTCCCATGGCCTTGGAATCGAAACTCGCATTGGCGTCCCTGAAGGTTTGATAAAACGAGTTCACACCGAACAGCACTTGGTTTGTAAGTGTAGGTGCAAGCGTGGAATTGAAGACCGCCGCCCAGTTCTGCACGTGGATGGGTGCCTTTTCAAAGTAATACGCCAGGTTTGAACTCGCCGTCGCCAGAGCGGTACTTGTTCCCAATGGCGCTGTCTGGCTTCCTTGTCCGATAAATCCGCGAACCGACAAATGATTTTTTTCGTTAAAATTGTAATCAACCTTCGCCACGCCGTTGTAGCTGTAGCCGGTCGAGGGCGAAGAACTAAAAAAGTTGTTAGTCGTTCCGGAAAGCCCAGCGATCGAGCCGGGCCAAAGTCCCTGAGATGTTTGGTCTGGAAACAATTGTCCAAGAAATGTTTGGGAGATTGGACTCACAGGTACTTCATACGTATTTAGAACCGCGAGTGCTTTGTTCACCCAAGCAGTCGACGGTTCTGTGGCCAATCCAGACAATCCAATTATGTAATCTTGTTTCTCAAACGCCGCAAAGTAGAAAAATTTGCTCTTGATAATCGGTCCACCAATGCTGAAGCCGTAGTTTTCATTTCTCAGCCGGGGAGGTTTCGGCGTTATGTCCGTCGGAACGAAGAACGGGGAGGGACGCCGCCGCAAACTCGTTGCGGTTGAAATAGTAGACCGAGCCATGAAAGGCGTTGGTTCCGGATTTGATTACCAGGTTGACCGTGCCTCCAGCATTGCGACCTGCTTCTGCGCCGGAATGCGTCTGAGCGGAGAACTCCTCGACGGCATCAACGGAAACGACCGTTACCGGCAATACCTGACACACCGCCCTGATTTACGGCCGGAATGTTGTGCCAGAAGTCGTTGTTGTCAACGCCATCAATCTGCCAGTTGATCTGGTTTGGACGTGTACCGTTTAAAGATCCATATCCACCTACGGAGTATCCACCGTAGCCCGGGGACACTGCTACCAATTGCGTGAAGTCGCGGCCATTCAAAGGAGTACTCCGCTACGACGTCGGAAGTCATGGAGTTGCTTTGCGTCGCGGTAGTAGTGTCTAGCACAAGTGCGTCCGCGGCGATTTCCACGGTAGTCGCCTGAGTTTCCAGCTTCAATTTCACGGGAACCGTATAGATCGAGCCTGCAGTCACTTCGATTTTGTCCACGACGTACGGAGGAAATCCAGTTGCGGTGACGGTCAATTTGTAGAAACCGAGAGCGCAAGTCCTGAAATGCGAATGGCCTTCCGATGTGAGGCCATGGTGTGTTCAATCCCGTTGCGTATTTCGAGTGCTTTTACCTGCGCACCCACAACCGCAGCATCCGAAGGGTCCGTCACCGTGCCGTTGATTGCGCCACGGAATGTCTGCGCATTGGTATTTAGTGCGAACAACCCACAAAACACTACAACGAGCAACGGCACGCAGAGGCTCCCCCAGCCTTGGCGAGTCCATTGCCATCGAAAAGACAAAACAGAATTGAGCGAAGATCCCATCCGTATCCCCCCTAATTAGGCTTAGGAAGCCAAATTGGTCCCGTGTGGTGTGATAGTGAACACCTTGGGCTGTGACGGTGTCAATGTATTTCCTTGGATTGAGCCAAGCGAAAATCCAGATAACCAGGTTTAAACCACTAGTTAACAAATGAGATGTTTCACTTTCTTCCAATAAGCGGCATGCGAACATGGCTGTGGTCGAAGCTAACCCGGTTCAACTAGTTTGGGTGCTGTGAGGGCGCCCTTAGCTTAGGGTGTGGCGTAGGCTTGACGGGTGTGGAATTGACTCGACATTATCTTCTTATTTTTCATAAATATCCTGACTGGAGAGTTGCTCTTGCCTGCCGGTGCGTCTTTTTCCACTCTCGGTCGTATACAAGGTAGTATGAGCGCACAAGCATTCAGCCTGACAACTTCAAGGTCCACGGTCTTTTTCGCCGCTCTCATGACCGAAGACGCAAAAACTATCTCGCACGGGCTAACCCGGCGCGACCCCGAGTTGCTCGATCGATTGATCGAGCAATACCAGAATCGGCTATACCGTTACCTTTTGTTTCTCACCAGCAATGCCGCGCTGGCGGAAGATTTGTTTCAGGAGACGTGGATTCGCGTTCTGGAACGGGGATACCAGTACAACGGCAAGTGCAAGTTCGAGTCATGGCTATTTGCGATTGCGCGGAATCTGGTGATTGATGTATCGCGACGCAAGAAAATGGCCAGTTTGGAAGATCTCGGCAATCCGGAAACGGACCAGGGCTATGACCCACCAGATGAACAAGGATTATCTGCCCTGCAAATGATGGTCGCGCGAGAAAACGAACAAGCGGTCCAGGTTTCGTTGCAGAAGATCGCGCCATATTACCGCGAAGTACTGCTGCTGCGATTCCACGAAGAGATGAACCTGGAAGAAATCGCAGAGATACTCGCCACACCAGTTTCGACGGTGAAGTCGCGGCTCTATCGCGGGCTAACCGCGATGAAATCGGCGCTCTCTTCCGCAGTGCACACGCAAGGAGGTGCAGCATGACGGACACTGTTCACGCTCGTGCCCAGGAGTTGATCGCCAAATCGCAGGTAGAAGGAATTTCCAGCACAGACCGCGTCTGGCTTGATGCGCATCTGCTCGATTGCGGCGAATGTGCACGGGAAATTGTCACCACGCAGGAGCTGCTGGGGGCGTTGAGGTCAGTGCCGGTTGTGGTTCCGCGCGATTTAGCTGCACGAACTCAATTGCGTGTGCGTTTGCGTGCGCAAGAGACTGCAGCGGGGACCCGGCAGAACAGCAACATCATTCTTTGGCTGATCACGGGGATGAGCTGGATGCTAGGCATTTTGAGTGCGCCCCTGGTCTGGCGCGGCTTCACCTGGGTTGGGAGCCATTTCAGTATTCCCAAGCTGGCGCTGGAGATGGGATTTGTTCTCTGGTGGGTAGTGCCCGCGCTGTTCGCCGTGGGCGCCATTTTGCACCAGAGAGGTTTGGCCTCCGAGGCAACTCGGGGACAGCAGTAAAAGCTGCACGTTTGGTTCTTACAGTAGGGTTGGGGCCCAATAGAAGACTCTGGTAGTTGATAGGAAAAGGAAGAAAGCCTATGTCTGACGCATTCAATGAACGACTTCGTTTAATTCGCTTTCGCCGCAAGCGCGAAAAATCAAAATTCACGGAAGAGCTGCGCGTCATTCCACGCTGGTTAATCTTCACCTGCCTCACGCTCTGGATACTCGCTCTCGTCATCGGCATCGGCATCAACCTACACAACATGGCTGAACCTGGTAATAACGATGTCTTCGTGCCAGAGCTCCGCAGCCAGCCGGTCCTTGCTTCACTCGCGCTCGCAGGTGCAATTACCGGCGTCTCGATTGTCTTCTCCGCGATGTTGTTCATGTTCGGCTACGTTTATCGCGATGCCAAACGACGGGGCATGAATCCAGCGCTGTGGACGATCGTAGTGCTTATTCTTTCTCCTGGATACGGCATACTCGGCCTGATCATCTATCTGTTGATTCGAGAGCCGCTGCCTTATCCTTGCCCGCAATGTGCCACAAGTGTTTCCGCGCGTTACAATTTCTGCCCCAACTGCAAAACGAATCTCCACCCGGCATGCGCTCACTGCCAACGCGAAGTTACTGACACGGACAAATTCTGCCCTTATTGCGGGAATGATCTGGTACCGACACCTGCCGTGCCATCCGCCTAGCCGCGGTAAGGCAGTGGAATATCTTTATCCAACTGGCGGGTTCTGCTTTGGAGTGGATGGCAAGGTTATGGGGAGCTTAAGAGAGTGGCGACCCCGGTCGGAATTGAACCGACAACCTGCGGATTAGAAGTCCGCCGCTCTATCCAATTGAGCTACGGGGTCTGCAGTCAATTTTACCTTATAATTTGCGACGTCTTCTCTAGAATTTGGCGATCTAATGTGTGGGAAGAGGGTCCTGTGTTTGGATCACGCCAGGCGGTTAGCTCCGCTTACTCCTTCGGCCACTGCATCGATGCGCTCGGGATGTAGGCGGCCTCATCGATGGCCTTGTCCATCCTGCTTGAGGTCATGCCTTCCTGAATCGGTCGCGCCCACAGTATCGTCGCGGCGAGTAGTATCGCGTGCTTCCGTTCTTCGGTCATCGTGGTCTCCGCAGTGGCCTGCGGCAGGGGAGGAAGCATCACTCTACCGCCGTTCGAGAGGACTGCCAAGATACCCACTTCACTGGTTAGCGCAGGACTCTCGGCCGACGACATTCTCTTTTTGTTTGTGACCGATTACCTTGTGCTCTACATCGCATCCGATTACACGACATATTCGCAGAACCACAATCTGCCGAGGCGCAAGCTGAGTCAGATTGATTGAATTTCCTATTCGGCCAGGATGGCGAGGTAGGAGGTTGCAGACCATGTACCAGACTTTGCCTTCAGGTGCCTGTCTAGAAGGCGAGATCTACTCTATGCCATACGGTGGCGCGAGGGCACCGCATTTGGACGGTTCCAATCTTTCGACCCGTTAGCTGGCTTGCTCGAACCAAGACTCTCTGAGGCGCTGCACGTCGTCGCTCGTGAATATGGATACAGTAGTTGGCAGAGTCTAAAGAGAGGTCTTGAAATCAGTTGTAGTCCGAGGAAAATCTGCCCGAGCCGTGGGTTGCATTCGTAGATGGACTTCGGGGTGTTCATGGAGGACAAAGCGTCGGAGGAATGCGCCAAGGATGCCATGCAAGAAATCGATGAAGTAACACTCAGGGACCGATTGAAAGCACGGCATTTCATGAGCTTCGAAGGAACCCGTCACTTGGCAATTGAAATCAAACTGATAGACGACCAGATTGCGAGCTCAACCGAGCACCTGACTACAACGAAGACTAAGCCGTCAGGTCCGGTTGACACTTGATCCAACCTGAAAAAGGGCGCCGCCAAGGGGAAAAAGGAGCCATGAGACATACGCGCATCATCGTAAATAGCTACGGCGGGCCCGGTGGACTTCAAGTGCTCGAGGAAGAGTGTCCCGAGCCGAAAGATGGAGAAGTGCGGGTGAAGGTGTTAGCGGCAGGAGTCAGTCTGCCGGACGTCCTGGCGCGCGAGGGCGTCCATCCCGAAACGCCGCGCGTGCCTTACACGCCGGGTTGGGATCTCGTCGGAACCGTCGATCAACTCGGCGAAGGCGTGACTGGCTTCGAACTGCGTCAGACAGTCGCCGCCATGCCCATTCACGGGTGCTACGCGCAGTACGTGTGCGTGCCCCAGTGCAAGCTCGTCCCCGTGCCTGAGGGATTGGACGCGGCGGAGGCGGTCGCCATGGTGCTGAACTACATCACCGCATACCAGATGCTGCATCGATCGGCGAAGGCCCGGCCCGGACAGCGTATGTTGATCCACGGAGCCACGGGTGGCGTCGGCTCCGCGATGTTGCAGTTGGCGAAGCTGGCCGGCGTCGAGATGTACGGAACGTGTTCGGCACAGGGGTTCACAGTGGTCCGGGAACTTGGCGGCATTCCCATCGACTACAAGAACGCGGACTTCGTGAAGGAGATTCATCGCCTTACCGGTGACGGCGTCGAGGCCGTGTTCGACGGCATCGGCGGAGACAATCTGTGGCGCTCCTGCGACGCTCTGCGCGAGGGCGGCACCGTGGTAACCTACGGCTTCCAGTCGAAAATGCGTGGCGGACGCATGGCTTCCCCGAGCCAGGGGCGTCATCCCATTCGTGAGTCCGCTGAATTGGGTTGGTTCATCCTGCGCAATTGGTTCAAGCCCGGCCGAAAAAGAATGGTGCCGTACAGCATCCAGTGGTTGATGCGGTTAAAACCGGCATGGTTTCGCCATGACTTGCTAACGCTATTGGACCTACTCAAACAAGGCAAGATAAAGCCGCTGATCGCGCAACGGTTGCCGCTGGAAGAGGCGCGCCGCGCGCACGAGATACTGGGCGAGGGCGGGGTCTTCGGAAAGATAGTACTGCTGCCGAACGGCTAGCGAGCCGTAGCTCCGGTTTGGACTTTCTGCGAGCGAGATATTCCTGCCAGAGCTATTCACAGGCGGCGGAGTCGCAGCCTTCCGAGGCGGCCAGGAATTGAGTCCAGTCTGATGCGATTGCTTTTTGCGCATCTTCGAGAGACATTTTTCCTTCGCGAACCTGTCTGGCAAGAAAGTTCTCCACAGCATCTTTTCGTTTGAAGAATCTCTCGGAGAGCGCAACATCCGACGGGCCGCACTGTGGCCAGATGTTGTCCAGAGTGTCGGCGCCTCCCAATTCAAGGGAGATGAGATGATCCAACTCACAAGTCTGTGATTGCCCGGAATTTTGTGTGGGATGCGGAATTCCATAAAGCGCATATGTTCCGCCTTTTTGCGACTCGCTCGTTGCATGACTGCGAACACAGTCGGTGTGAAAGCCGGGATCCTGAAGCACTTCCGCGGTAACAGTGGGATTGATCGCTCCAGGTGTACACATAGGGTCGGGGAGCACGAAACCATTGCTAGTTCGTACCGAGCAAGATTGACCAGGGGCAGGGCTGCCGTGTCCCAAAGAAGTTGAGGCGCTCACATTGATGTCAAACTGGCTGCAGGATGCGGGCGCCTTGGTGGACGACTTGGCAGCCGTCGCAGTTACGTGAGTGTCCGGCGGGGTAAGTCCTGTCATCCCGAGTCCGATGGCAAGTGGAAGCAAGGTGGCAGCGTGTGCGAGGGGGCGTTTAGGCATGGCAACACTCACCCCGCTTTCGGTGCGTTCTGATCGGATTTAGCCGGCATATTTGCCTGGATTGCCTTGCTCACGGTGTAGGAACTGGCGCTAATGCCGAGTAATCCCAATACTCCACCCGGCACGTCCGGGAGTTTTGGAACAGTCGGCCCGGACGGACGATTGGCGTTCGCATCCGTTTGCAGTAGCTTTGCGTTGGAGACAACGATCATGAAGAAACTCAAGGCGATGACAAAAGTGAAGATGAGTAATTGAAAGCGAGACATGCTGGCGCTGCCGTCTTTTTCGCTGATCAAGAGATTCAGATTGATGTCTCCGCGAAAAATTCGCCATAGGATGAGCAACGCGAAGAGTCCAATCACACCGCAAACGATATAGCCGAGCAATAGTTCCAACCATTGAAGTCCTGGTGAGCCCATCATGTGCAAGTCTCCTTTTCGCTAAGCAGGTCTGTTGAACAAAGAAGCACCGAGTTTTCCCCCGAGATAAACAATGTGGCTTCCCCCCAGAAGAGTCAGCCAAGTTCCGTCGACAGACGGCAGGATAGTTGGGTTCTGGGCTACGGTCTGGAGATACTGAAATGCGGCAGCCAGCGTCATTAGAAGCAACTGGACACGCTCGGGACTTAAATAAGTTGTTCCGTCTCCCTTGGTTCCGAAAAGGAGGCCGTCCGTATTAATCCGGCCGGAAACCAGGCTTGCCACGACGAGACCTACTAAGCCATAAACCAGGAACAGGGTCTCCCAATAGATCAGGTTCACGAGAAGTGCCATGGAGAGTACTCCGTCTTAGATCCAGCTCTTACCTAGCAAGCGCAAAGCTTCCCGACTGCGACTAACCAGATTCAGATCACGTTGATCTGAGATAGGTCGACATATTTCTAACCGGCTTTCTATAGGCAGTAGTGACAGAAAACCGAAAAACGTTTCAGGATTCGTTCGGCAGAGAGAGCTTGAGGGCTCAATTGGATTGGGTGGAGACGGCGACCAACGTTGGGCCACGTCGCCCGTCCAACGCATGACGGCACTATCCTAGCGCTCCTCAACACCCAGCCAGAGGAGCGAAATAAATTGAAACGCTACTAAGGTTTGCAGCACTACCCGAAATAACAGACTCGAACGCTGGAGTTGTCTATGGCCGGAATCGACCAACTGAAGCATATCGTTGTCTTGATGGAGAACCGCTCGTTTGACCCCATGGTCGGGACGATGAAGAAGACCGACCAGATGTTTCTGCTTTTCTCATGGGGAGGAAAAGAAGGAACCCACACCATCGCGAACATGAATACTTCGCTGTTGGGTGGTTCAACGAGGCCATCCTTATTTTGGTAAGAGGATAGAACTGGCACGCAAAACTTTTCTATTCGGAACACGTCATGAACGGTTCGCACTCGGAAGAGTCAATGGAGGGCGCAAGGTGCCCAAAAACATAGTCATCTGTTGTGACGGAACGGGAATCGAATTCGGCGATCACAATTCCAATGTGGTCAAACTGTACGCCACGCTCATCATCGATGGATCTCGGCAAGTGGGCTACTACCATCCGGGAGTAGGAACGATGGGCGCGCCAACAGCTCATAACAAAATCAGTGAAGCCTGGACAACTTTGATAGGGCTGGCATTTGGTTCCGGATTATTGGCAAACGTTGGGGACGCCTATCGGTTTCTGATGAATACCTACGCAGATGGAGATCAGGTTTATTTGTTTGGATTCAGCAGAGGCGCCTACACCGCTCGTGCCGTCGCGGGACTACTACACATGTTCGGGCTGCTGTGCCGTGGCAATGAGGGACTGATCCCCTACATCATCCGGATGTATGCAAGGAAAACACGGAACGCCGGAGGCATGACGAATACATTTGATGTCGCGGCGAGATTCAAAGCGACGTTCTGCCGCAACTGCCCGGTTCATTTTGTGGGCGTGTGGGACACGGTCAGTTCGGTGGGTTGGATCTGGAGTCCCCTGAAACTACCTTACACGGCGCAAAATCCAGACATGGCGAACGGGCGACACGCCATTTCTATTGACGAACGGCGGTGTTATTTCCGCAACAATCTGTGGGGTCCAACCCTTGCGGGACAAGATGTCAAGCAAGTGTGGTTCGCTGGGGATCATTCCGACATTGGCGGATCGTATGCGGAACTGGAAAGCGGATTGTCGAATATTAGCCTGGAATGGATGCTCTGCGAAGCCGCCTCGCTTGGCTTGATTGTCGACCCGCAAAGAGCTGCTCGGATGTTGGGAAGAATTCCACCACCGCCACCGATCGTGCCCAATGCGGGTGCAAAAACGCACAACTCATTGACGACGGCATGGTGGATTCTCGAGTTTCTGCCACATCGTTATTTTGACCCGGTTTCACGTCAGGTCAAGTGGCAAATCCCACTGGGAGCGAGCCGAATTATTCCCGAAGGTTCTGTGCTGCATGCCACGGTGGAAGAAAAACGTCGAGTTGATCCGGAGTACGATCCCAAAAACCTTCCAGCCACATGGACACAAGAACCAAGAAAGGAGTGTGTATTTGTCTAGATGATTAGGGTGGCGCTCGGCCCGTCTCGACGAACTGCATCGTCACTGCATGATGCAGTCGGCGGAAAAGTGGTGGAACGACTGTTAATGAATTCTCATCTGGCAGACATAAATGACAGATATCGGGCAAGTTGTCTCAGAATGTCGGCACTCAAGAAAAGCCAAGTTTTCATGGATATTCTCATTGACAATGCTGACATATTCTCATAGGGTTACCGCTACTCCGAATGCTGAACCGGGCAAGCGTGCGGCCCAACGGTTCCCTTCCTAGCCCACTTGCCTGTTGCTCATCGGTAGTTGAGTCGGTCGCGTTCGCTTCCAGCCGTGTCGCGTCGTTCACTAGATAGGGTTGCGCGATTCTCGTGATTCTCGCAGGCGTTTTCCTGTCGGATGTGACTCGCACTTCCGCAGAACGGAAGTGATGCGCTTCCAGCCTCAATAGAGCCCCTCGGCCCAGAACGACCTCGGTGCCTCGAACTCTCATGAAAGGTGGACACATATGCAACACGCAACTGCTGTAGGAATCATTCCTCGCAAGCCAATGGGTCGTCACGGAGAACTCCGTGGCCTGGAATCAAGCGACCGTTCAGATCGGTTTGAAGGACGATTTGGACGAATCTTTCGCACATTACCAGCAGCGCAATTTGATGCGGGTATTCTGCACGATCTAGCCGCGGCAATGACCGCGGATTTCGAAGCAACACAGACTCCTGAAACGGAAGTAGACGACGAGGAAAATACGGGGATCAGCGCGGGCTACACGTACCTGGGCCAATTCATAGACCACGACATTACATTTGACCCGGCAAGCAGCCTTCAACGCCAAGATGATCCGCAGGCGCTGGTCGATTTCCGAACTCCACGATTCGACCTCGATAACGTGTATGGCCGGGGGCCCGACGATCAACCTTATCTATATCGAGCAGACGGATTGCACATGTTGCTGGGCGATGCCTTGGCGGGAAATCCAGATGATCCCAAAGCGCATGGGGTACCGCGTAACACGCCGGAACCGAACGAACCTGCGAGGGCGGTGATCGGCGACCCACGCAATGATGAGAATGTGATCGTCAGCCAACTGCAAGCATCGATGTTGCGTTTCCACAACCGAATGATCGATGTACTGGAATCGACAGATTTCGAACATGTCCAGAGGCAAGTTCGCTGGCACTACCAGTGGGTAGTGTTGCACGACTTCCTGCCTACGATCATCGGCACGGATAACATGATCAACCTGTTTGGAAAGGCCAGGGATGGCAGCATCGACTTCGCCAGTCATCCAAACCTTCGACTGTACAAACCAAAGAAAGCCGCATTTATGCCAGTGGAATTCTCCGTTGCGGCGTACCGCTTCGGGCATTCCATGGTTCGCCCAATCTACCGTTTGAACCAGAACACCGACCGATTGATGATTTTCAGCAATACGGGTGAGAGCCTGGTGGGCTTCCGAAAATTCCCCACGAATCTGGCGATTGACTGGAATCTTTTCTTCAAATCCGGCAACCCGCCGGCGACCGGTCCTAAGCGTTTGCAGCCTGCGTACAAGATAGACACTTCACTGGTAAATCCGTTGGGTTCGTTGCCAGCGTCTGTGGCTGTGAATCCGTCCGTGCTTGCAGAGCGCAACCTGCTTCGCGGCTGGCGGATGAGCCTTCCTTCCGGGCAATCCGTGGCGCACAAACTGGGTATCCCCGCAATTCCCGACGACAAGTTGAAAGTCGGCAAAGCTACAGAAGCGGATACCGCGGGAAATAAATCCATTACAGACATATCGCCGAAATTCGCAGGGAACGCGCCGCTTTGGTATTACATCCTTGCGGAAGCGCAACAGCAATTCGAGAAGAACGATACCCCGATTCATCTTGGTCCGGTCGGCGGGAGGATCGTGGGTGAAGTAATTACAGGGCTGCTTTATGAAGACAGCCATTCGTATGTCCGCCAACACCCGAAATTCACTCCCATCAAAGAGTTCTTGTCGGATGCGGGTGAATTCAAGATGGCCGACTTGCTGAGGCAGGCAAGGCAGACTTGAGGTCGCGGGGCGCTCTCTTCTGATTGAGCGCGGGCGCCCCGCTCTTTTGTATTCTTAAAGGGCCATCAATTTTCCCTTCCTCACACCATGCCGAAATCTTGTTTTTTTCAGAGGAGACTAGCCATGAAGTTCGAGAGAGTGTTATCCCCGATTCTTCTCGCGCAGTTGCTTTTCTTAGTGGCGGCCGGATTTTTTGTTACCTTGCCGGAAATTTCGGCACAGGTGTTGACCCGTTCGTATAACAACGCGCGAACAGGAGCCAATACATCGGAGAAAATTCTCACTCCGGGAAATGTAGGAGGCCTCAAGAAGTTGCGTGAATTGTCGCTTGATCCTGGGGACGACCCTCGCATCGAGGCACAGCCGTTGTATGTAGCGAAGTTGACTATGGACGGTGGGACTCATGATGTGGTGATTGTGTGCACGATGGCAAATAATGTATACGCCTTCGATACAGACACTGGTGCAAAGCTCTGGAAGAGCAATCTGGGAACGCCTGTTTCTCCAAAGGTGACGGGAAAAACCATGTTCGGTCTGGATGAGACCGAAATCGATCTCTGGGGTATCAATATCCACTGGGGAATCTTGAGCACCCCCGTCATCGATCTCGATGCGAGAACGTTGTATGTCGTGAACTGGACAAGCTCCGACGGGAGTCGCGCCAAGGCTTCACATAAGCTCAACGCACTGGACCTTTCCACAGGAGCGGCAAAGCATCCGGCGCTTACCATCCAGGCCAGCGCTGGACCGAATGTGGAGTTTAAGTCACAAAACCAGAAACAACGTTCGGCGCTACTACTGACGCCACTGCGACAACCACCTGGACCACATGCAAAGAAGACTCTTTTCATGGCCTGCGGAATGACGGGAGAGTCTACGAAGGGAGATCACGGCTGGGTGATTGCGTTCGATGTGGACAGCTTTCACCAGATCGCGGCGTGGACTTCCACTCCCAAGAGCCTTGCGGGAGGAATCTGGCAGGCTGGTCAGGGACCAGCATCCGATGACCAGGGGAACGTTTACGCAATGACAAGCAATGGCGGGTGGAACGGAACAACCGATTTTGCGGAAACCTTTGTTCGACTGCATTCCAGTGGTGCGTCAATCGTTCTGGCAGACTGGTTCACACCTTTTCGGGACAACCAGCGGCCGAAAGCAGCAGCCAATGGCTACGACTTTACGGATCAGGATCTCGGCTCCGCAGGCCCTGTGCTTCCGGAGAAGACGAATCTGCTTGTTGGGTCAGGCAAAGACGGCGTCCTATTTGTTTTCGACCGTGCTCATTTGGGCAAGAAAGCCGTTGATCAGAATAAACCCGCTCTGGCTGATAACAAACCGCTGTTGAACGCCGTATTCTTCACCTATTTCCCTGGAACGTTTGCGATTAATCCGTTGGCGAACGTGAATGGATTCCCGGACGGCAAGACACATCACCTGCACGGCTCGCCGATTGCGTGGGCCAGCGAGAACAACGGCACAATGTTGTTTGTGTGGGGCGAAAACTCCCCTCTCAGGTCGTGGTCGCTGAAGGCCGATGGAAAGATCGAATTTCTTGGAGAGAGCCAGGAAACTGCTTCGGCTTTTTCAGGAATCTTCAATGCGATGCCTGGAGGAATGATCACCCTCTCTGCAAATGGAGGCAAAGACGGTATCGTCTGGGGAACCGTGCCGATAAAAGGAACCTGGAATGAACACAAACGCGACGATAGTGGAAAACAAAATGAAGGAAACGCCAATCAACAGATTGTTGAGGGCATTCTGCGCGCCTACGATGCCACCGTCTTCGATGGAACCAGTCCAAACGGCAATTCGCGGATGAAGTTGCTGTGGGAGAGTACACACCCGGGAGCGGCAAATGCCGGAGACGCGCGGTACACTTACAACAAATTCTGTCCACCCGTGGTGGCGGATGGCAAGGTTTTCCTGGCAACTTACGACGGCCGAGTGATTATCTTCGGTCTTTGAGTCTCTCCTTTCACCAGCTGAGTTTAAGACCCAACTGAACTTGTCTCGAGCTTGTGGCTGTGGAAGTGACAACGCCTGCCGTCGGCGATGGGTCGCCCGTTGCCGCTGCGTAGGCCACAGGGTTAGGCGTGTTGAGATTTGTGTGATTGAAAAGGTTGAAGAACTCAGCGCGGAATTGCAGGCCAACTCGTTCTGAAAATGCCCAACGCCTCGTCAGAGAAAAGTCCACTTGTTTCAACGAGGGACCCTGCAAGACGTTTCGACCCACATTTCCATAGGTTCCCGGCAGGGGTTGAATGAACGCCCTGGGATTGAAATATAGATTGGATCCGCCAAGAATCACGCTGCCGGCAAAGCTTGGATTCCAAGAGGGACGAACAGGATTGCGCGTGTCTCCGTCGTTGGAGGGGTTGTAGGACAACTGTGGGGTAAAGGGGAGCCCAGTCTGCAGGGTGATGATTCCGCTGACCTGCCAGTCTCTGGAGAGCCAACTCTTCCAGTTTTCCGAGAACGAAGTCTTCGACTTTCCAAAGGGAAGATCGTAAGCGGCTTGAACAACGGCGGAGTGCGTTATGTCGAAGGATGCGCGGCCATAGTCGGCCTTGGGACGCAGTGGATTAGCGACAAAGGCGGGGGAATTGGTGGCGACACTGGTGTTCATATTGTCGCCGTCGTCGAGCGTCTTCGAAAAGGTGTAAACGCCACGAAATTGCAGGCCGTTGGACCAGTGGTGATTCAAGTCAACTTCAAGGCCGTGATGCGAACTGATGCCTTCCGAGAACCAGTGCGTGGTATTCCAGACCGCCGGGTTTGCCAGAGCTGCACCAGCGGGATAGTAGTAAGCACCATTGGGATAACCAGTGGGGCAAGGTGCAGCAGGGCAGATGGTCGCGGCTGGAAGATTGGCATCGAGCGAAAGCAGTTCGTGGTAGGCATGCGAACCGACGTAACCCACGCTGAGTACTGTGTTCGCAAAAAGTCGGCGATCGATCTTGAGGCTCCAGGATTCCACCCTCGGCGTTTTCAAGTCGGGCTGCACACCGCTGGGAATTACCTTTGATTTGGGATAGTTGGCATCCGGCGCGATGCTGGAGAACTCAATATTTTTGGCGGCGAAAACGGGATTGTACGGACCGTTCTGATCGAGGCGGTAGCTGAGGTTGTCCAACAAAGCGTAGTAACTGCCGAATCCCGCGCGGATCACGGTTTTCTGTGAACCAAAAGGCGACCAGGCTATCGCTACACGGGGAGCGGGAAGAAACCTGGCATTGTTCACGGGAAGTGCTGAGCTGCCGACGACTGGTTGCGTGAGGATAATTCCGTTCGTATCGAATGCATAGTTGGAAGCGCGCCCGTCAGTCTCGTTCCAACCATTGGTGAATTCCGCCCGAAAACCCAGCCGCAACTCCAGATTGGATTTCAGTCTGATCGCGTCTTCGGCAAATGCGGCGCCTTGCGTGGAGCGCCAACCCAGTGGCGTGGCGCCGGGAGCGTAGGTGTAGGTGCTGACCTGTCCGACGAGGAAAGACTGCAGGTTGGTAAAGGAAATCTGTCCATACTGGTCCTGAACGAGAGAATCGTTGGACTGAAGTCGTTGCAGCCAGCCACCGAAGCTCAGAGAGTGGCGACCGTGGGAATAGGAGAGTTGATCGGATGCAGTGTAAAGGTTGCGGACAACATGCAGATTGCTGCCGGCATTGGTGCCACCGTTGGTGATCTGCGATGCACCATTAAGAGTGGTTCCACCGCCAACGACTACCGCACCGACGGGTTGACCATCATGAATCCAGCCAGGCAGATTCACCGTCGTGTTGCTATCGAAGAAAAATGCTCCGCGAGAAAAACCAAACGTCGCCTTGTTAAGAAGGTTGGAAGAAAAGATGTGAGTTTCGCTGAGGCTGGCAACCTGCGCACGTAATGTAACGTCCGCAAAGGTGTATGGATTTGTGGTGGGAGTGTGAGCCGCACTGTCATCGGCGGTGAAAACACCGGCGAAAGAGTCGCGATTGGAAAACATCTGGTCGAAGCGTGCGGTTCCAAAATCCTCGTGAATGCTCTGCAGCGGGTTGCTGAAGGCTTTTGCAATTCCGCTGGGAGCACCTGAGGAAGTGAGTATCTCGGGACCGTTAGCGACGGGCCAAAGAGCCAGCAACGGTTGAATGCTGGGAACGGCGGTAGCGCGCGAGCCATCGTCAGGAACGAGAGTAACGTCGCTCAGTCCGAGAGTCTGGCGGTAACCCTCGTAATTGCCGAAGAAAAATGTTTTGTCCTTGCGGATCGGACCGCCGACTGAACCACCAAATACATTGCGTTGAAATTCAGGTATGCCACCCTGGTCAAAGTAATTTCTGGCGTCCAATGCGCTGTTGCGGACGAACTCGTAGACAGAACCGTGGAACTGATTCGTTCCACCTGCCGTAACAATGCTGATCTGGGCGCCTGGCCGTTTGCCGAATTCTGCACCATAGGTGTCCTTAACGACAGCAAATTCACGCACGGCATCTACGCCGAGCAGTTGTCCGCTGGCACCGCCAGGGGTGTTGTTGATCTCGGACGCTCCGGTGTATTCAACGCCATTGAGGAGAAAAAGATTTTCCTGGGGGCGATGGCCGGAGACAGAAAACATGTTGCCCATCACGGAGTTGGACGTGCCAGTGCCTCCGGCGCGCTGCGAAGTATAGTTCACCGTGCCCGGATTCAACGTAAGCAACTGGTCATAACTACGACCATTCAACGGAAGATCTTTCACCTGGCGCTCGCCGACGAGACCTGAAGCGTCCTCCGTCGTTGCGGAAAGAAAGCCAGGATCGGCGGTCACTTCGATTGTCTGGTGAGCGTCGCCGACTTGCAGGGTAAGCGTGAATTCTCCTCGCTGGCCCAGCAAAAGGGTGATGCCACTCTTGCGCTCAGGACGGAAGCCCGATTTTTCTGCAGACAATTCATAGGTGCCTACAGCGAGGCAAGGAGCATGGAAACGTCCGACATCGTCGGTTGCGAGTTCGCGCTGCGTGCCCGTCTCAGTATTTCTGATGCGCACAGTCGCTTCCTCAATGCCAGCGCCAGATGCATCTCGCACAACACCTGCGATGGACGCGCTATCCTGAGCTATCGCCATCGGCAATGAGTAAATGGAAGTTGTGGCAAGAACTGTCGCATACAAAGCAAATCTGCGGGGAAGCGAGAGTATTTTTCTGTGGGTTCTCATAATTCTGCGCCTCGGACCTTGGAATTTTGTGCGCGTTGACGCTTTAACTTATTTTTCTGAACAAGTAGTTTTGACTGTGAGGGCGAACCTAGTTCTGAAAAGCGGCGGTCAACAACAACAGGAGGGACAAGAAGTGATGAGGAAAATGCCAGTGGACGATTTTGTAGCCACTAAGAATTTACTGATCCGGAATGAGATCAAGGCCGCACCGCCACTGCAACCTCTGGAATGGCAGGAACAGTAGGAGCGGAACTCTGTCCACCGAGGGCGCGCACGCCGGACCAAACTAGCTGTAGCCCTGCGAATATGGCAATCAGCGCCACGACTGCTTTCAGTTTGCGCGCTGGCACCCTGCGAGATAGTACGCAGCCCAAGATCACGCCAGGAATTCCACCGAGCAGCAGCTTCACCAATACCAGAGTGCTGATAGAACCAAAAGCCCAGTGGATGGCGCTGCCAATGATGGCCAGGACCAAACCGAACACGAGATCCGTACCGACGACTTGAGCAGGAGCCATCTCGGAAAAGTTAAGGAGCAATACGGTCCCCAAGGCGCCAGCACCCGCGGAAGAGAAACCCGACTCCACGCCGATTGGAAACGCCAGCCAGGGCAGCCAGTGCGGGTTTTTTCTTGCGAATCCGGGTACTTGAGCTCCAGGGATAAAAGTAATGCTGGAAGAAAACGCCAACAAGACTCCGAGCACAATCACAACGACCGGGTTACTGCCCTGTTTCGCCAGCATTTTCAGGGCAATCATGCCAATCACAAGACCGGGGACCGCTCCTTGAACCAGCAATCGAAAGTAGCGCGAATGAACCTGGCGCGTGGCCAGATAGAATGGAGCTGCAATCAGACGTAATACGCCGGCGAACACGAACGTTGTTCCCACTGCTTCACCGGCAGGCAATCCAGCGATGAGCAGCAGAGCTGGCACGGTGAAACTGCCTCCACCGATGCCCGTTAGACCAACGGAGAGCGCGATTGCGAAACCAAGCAACAAGTACGTCATTGGGAAGGCTCCGAAAAGGTATGAATACCGCATTCGAGTTTGCGGCCACTCCAACGTCCAGATCGGGGATTGCCCGGATCATCCGGAATCGCGGTGCAAGGCTGGCAGCCAATGCTGAGGAAGCCCTGGTCGTACTGGGGCAGATAGTTCAGTTTGTGGCAGCTGGTGTATTCCCAGACTTGTCCCCAGGACCAATCGGCAAGCGGACTGACTTTGGTTAGAGCTTTGCCGGTGGGAAGACGATGAAGCTCGGCCTTCTTCAAATTCTTGCGGGTCACGGACTGTTCCCGGCGCAGCCCGGTGAACCAGGTCTCAAAGGGCTCAAGGGATGCCAGGAGAGGGTCGACCTTGCGCAATTGGCAGCATTTTGTCGGATCGTCTTTGTAGAGAATCCCGAATTCCGTTTCCTGCGATTGGACGGTTTGCCTGGGAATGACGTTGACGAGATTGAGATCCCAGTCTTTTGTGAGTTGGTCACGAAATGCGTAGGTCTGTGGAAAGTGGTATCCCGTTTCAAGGAAAAGCACAGGAACCTTGGGCAAACGCTTGCGCAGAAGATCGAGAACCACGACATCCTCTGCCTGGAAGCTGCAAGTAAAGCAGACGCGATGTTCAGGCTGTTCTCGCAAAATTACATCGATGACTTCCTCGGCGGCGCGCGTTTCCAGGCTGGTCCAATCGCGAGATATTTCCATATCAGATTCCCCCACGGTCGGCATTCTCTTGTGCAACTCGGAGAGTTTCCCCGATGTCGAGAACACGCCGGGCGCCGGCGGCTGCATCGCTGAAAAATATCTCCTCTGAAAGATCAAAGTAGAATTGCCCCGCGACCTCGCGGAAGAAACCGTGATCGCGTGGACGGGGTTTGCTTTCGCTCCACAAAATAATGACAAGCCCCAATTGCCAAAGGGTGTTGATGAGGGCGCGACGGGCAGGGGCTGGAATTTCCGGATAATGAATCAGCGCAGTTTCGAACCCGTGTTCCAACAACAAACGCTCGAAGTCTTCTGGACGCTCGCGCTCACCGCAAACAGTCAAGATTGCCGGTCCATGGCCGTGAGAAAGGATGCGATCTTTCAGTGTGACCTTGCTTTCCTTTTCTTTTTCTTTCTGAGTTTGGTGCGAGAGGTCTTCTCGGATCATGACCGCGCCTACGGTGGCGTTGGTAAAAGGGTCAATCAGGATCAAACTTCCCGTGGTTCGATTGAGTTCATAAGTATCGAAGTAAAGTGCGTGGCTAGTTTCGAACTCCACCGAGGCGATTTCATTCATTGCTAGCTGGCTTGCGGGCAATTCATCAAGATTGTTGATGTCAACGCGGAAGCGAATCCGAGTCACTTTGGCCTTCACGTGACGACCTCCGTGCTTTGCGAGGTAGGAGCGATTCAGTTCCAGGGGAGTTCCGTGGAGCCATACCACCATGGCCCCGAAACGGTTGGACACGTGCGGCAAAGAGTCAGGAGAGGAGAGCAAGTCTCCGCGGCTTAAATCAATCTCGTCCGCCAGCTTCACGACGACGGATTGCGATGAATGCGCGGTTTCGAGTTCGCCGTCATACGTGACGACAGACTCGATCTTTGTACGCTGCTTTGATGGCAATGCCAGAACTTCATCGCCGGGATGAATGGTGCCGCTGGCGACACGTCCCGCAAACCCACGGAAATTTGCGTCGGGGCGGATAACAGACTGTATGGGAAAACGCAGTGCGTCCATTTCAATCGCAGGCCGGATAGTGACAGTCTCCAAATGCTCCAGGAGAGTCGGCCCGCCGTACCATGGTGTATTGGCGCTACGTGCCACTATGTTGTCGCCATCGAGTGCACTGATGGGAATGCATTGCACGTACGGAATTCCGAGTTGTTTGGCTAGTCCAGTGAAATCGTCGCGCAGGCGCGAAAAAACATCTTCGTTGTGAGCCACCAGGTCCATCTTGTTTACTGCGGCGAGCACAGTGGAAATCCCCAGCAGTGAGGCGATAAAGACGTGGCGGCGCGTTTGAGGCAGAAGTCCTTTTGTGGCATCGATCAGAATTACGGCGAGGTCTGCGGTGGAAGCACCTGTGGCCATATTCCGTGTGTATTGTTCGTGGCCCGGCGTGTCTGCAATGATGAACTTTCTTCGTGGAGTGCTGAAGAAGCGATATGCAACATCAATCGTTATGCCCTGTTCTCGTTCGGCGCGCAGGCCATCCGTCAACAGAGAGAAATCAATCGCCTTTCCGGAGCGATTGATGCGGCTCTTTTTCACGGAATCAAGCTGGTCTTCGTAGACCGCCTTGCAGTCGTGCAGAAGACGCCCGATTAGAGTGGATTTCCCATCGTCAACGCTGCCTGCGGTGGTGAATCGCAGCAACTCTTTGCTCAATTCCTGCTGGAGGAAAATGTCCAGTTCGTCTCGAACTTCCACGTGTGTGGTGACCTGCATCAGAAATAGCCTTCGCGCTTTTTGAGTTCCATGGAGCCTTCTTCATCATGATCAATGGCGCGGTTCTCACGCTCCGACCGGCGAAACGAAATCATTTCCTCGATGATTTTGGGGACTGTATCCGCTTCAGAGCGAATGGCTCCGGTGCACGGGGCACAACCCAGCGAACGCATGCGGCACTTCACAATCTTTGTTGTTTCTCCGGGCAGCAGCTCGTTCCTGGAATGGATCAGCACAAGTGCTCCGTTTCGATCGACCACTTCCCTGTCGCGCGCGAAATAGAGGGGCACAATCGGGATCTTCTCTGCGTGGATATACAGCCAGATGTCGAGTTCAGTCCAGTTGGACAAGGGAAAGACTCGGATGCTCTCGCCTTTATCAAGTTTCGAGTTAAAGATGCTCCACAGTTCTGGCCGCTGATTCTTGGGTTCCCACTGTCCGTGCACGTCACGGAAGGAATACACTCTCTCTTTAGCACGGGATTTTTCTTCATCCCTGCGCGCGCCACCGAATGCCGCATCAAAACCTCCGGCGGAAAGTCCATCCAGGAGAGCTCTGGTCTTTAACAAACCGCAGCATTTTTGTGTGCCCAGTGCGAAGGGATTTGCTCCGGACTGGAGAGCTTCCCGGTTCTGATGAACGATCAGCTCTGCGCCTAGTTCCTTCGTGTAACGGTCGCGGAATTTGATCATTTCGGGGAATTTGTAGCTGGTGTCGACATGCAGTAAAGGAAAGGGGATCTTGCCTGGGAAGAAGGCTTTTTGCGCCAGACGCAACATAACCGAGGAGTCTTTGCCGATGGAATAAAGCATGACTGGACGGGCAAATTCCGCTACAGCCTCCCGAAGGATATAGATGCTTTCGGCTTCCAGCGCCTTTAGGTGGCTCAACCGCCGGCCCGGCAGCCGCAACTCTGAAGGCTGCAACTCGATTGGCAATATCTGAAGTGAATCAGTGGCTACATCCTGCATGTTTCCCCTGCTTTCGCCTAGACGCAAAAAAAGCGCCCAAAAACAAAAATCCCACCTGCACGGTAGTTCCGGCGGTGGGTTAACCAAAAGCTCGAGTTTGAGAAAATCCTAGGTCACGAGCCGCCCTGCGCCAGAACACACCAATCGACAACACAGACAACATGCCTGTGAAGGGCAGTTCTGGATGAGGTTTCGTGACATGTTCAGCACTATACTTGGCAGCCTCTGGGACCGCAACTAGTCCAGTTAATCAAATATTGGATAGGGTGATGCCAGTTTTTGGTTACATAGTAAAAAGAGAACATGCCTCTTGGCGCTGAAATCAGGTGGAGATGATCTACACGCATTCCTCGCTCAAAGAGCAGGCTGCCACCCTCTGCCTGGATCATAGGCAAGCAAATGGTCGCAGCATCGTGTCCCTTGGGCAGTGAATATTTCAGATATCGCCCATCACAATCTCCAATGTACTTGTTCATCTTACTGAAATATCAGTAGATGCCTGTATGCGCTCAATACCGAAGCTCGTAACACCCACCTGGCCAACAGTACATTGTGTTCAGATGATTAGCCTTCACAAATGGGCGCCAGCGCGTTGTACCACTCGCTGAGTTAGGTTCATTTCGATAGGGGATCGAACGCGATTCGAAAAGCAAAGGCATGCTTGCCCGGAGCCTGGGCAGGAAGTTTGATATGCAGGGCGTCAGGCTGCTGTTGAAAAGCCAGGTCGGCATCTGTTCCGAGTAGTGCGACTGAAGCAATTTTTTGATTGCCCGGTATGGTTCCAAGTGAATGGATGATGGCTTCGCCTGATGATGGCCAAGCCATCTCAATCGCGAAGAGCGCACCGCCCTTTGTTGTGAATCGAAAGTCTTCCGCGGTGTACTCCGCGGTATCTGTATCGTGGAACGATCCTGCTGCGACTTTCGTGGGCCCCTCTCCGTGAATCCTCCAAGGACGCGTTCCATAAATGGCATCACCATTCACCTTGAGCCATGAACCGACTTCCAGGAGTACCTTTTGCACTTCTTCGGGTATCGCGCCATCGGAGCGAGGACCAACATTCAAAAGAAGGTTGCCATTCTTGCTCACGATGTCGATGAGTTGGTGGATGACAAATTTCGGAGACTTGAAGGTGTCACCTTCAATAAAGCCCCAGGATTTGTTGCTGATCGATGTGTCGGTTTGCCAATACAGGGGGCGAGTTTCTCCGAGTTGACCGCGCTCAATGTCAAGAACGCCTGAGTGTTCCTCCATTGCGTAGTCCTTGAAATTGATCACGCCCACATGCCCGCTGGATTTCAGAGAGTAGTTGTAGTAAAAGGCTGCGAACCGCTTAAGATCCGTGCGCACGGAAGGCTGCCCGATCCACCAGTCGAAGTACACGATGTCCGGATGGTATTTCTGTACGATCTCCGCAGAACGGGCAAGCCAGTCGGCGGTCCACTCAGAAGATACATAGGTGAAATCATTGGATAGCGGCGTACCACTTTTGCTCGACAACCAATTATGGGCAGGACCGTAAAACGCAGCGAATTGTGGATCATTCAGATCGGAAGAGAAATGCCGGCCAACACCAAGAAAGAAATTGTGCTCGACACGATGCGTAGATACGCCAAAGTGGAGTCCTTCGGCTCTGACTGCCTTGGCAAGTTCTCCGGAAGTGTCTCGGCGAGGACCCATCTTCGCCACAGTCCAGTCACTCAGGCCGCTGTCATACATCGCAAAACCGTCGTGGTGCTCGACAACAGGAACGACATATTTCGCGCCTGCGTCCTTGAATAACTTGGCCCACGCTGCGGGATCAAAGCGTTCTGCCTTAAACATTGGGATGAAGTCTTTGTAGCCGAATTTGGCCTGCGGTCCGTAAGTGGCGATGTGATGTTTGAACTCATCTGTACCCTCGTTATACATATTTCGCGGGTACCACTCATTTCCGAAAGCAGGGACGGAATAGACACCCCAATGGATGAAGATGCCGAACTTTGCATCCTTATACCAATCAGGAGGTTCGTATTTTTGGAGTGATTCCCAATCGGGACGGAAGGGACCGGCGGAGTCTCCACTATCGACTTCCTTCAAAATGGCTGCGCGTTGGGTATCGTATTTTGCGCTGGCCTTCTGCCATGCCTGATCAATTTTAGCCGGATCCTCGGCAGCCGTTGGGGCGGTTGGTGAAGGAACAGTTTGCGTGGCGGCTGGCATGGCTGCAAAAAGGAGCGTTGCTAACGAAATGCCGAGGGCGAATCGGGCTGAGAGGCCCATAACAGAGCGGTGGAAAAACATGCGGTAAATTCCTTTCCTGGACCGATGATGCGCGCAAATAAAGATATATATCAAAACTCGGTCCGCGATGGATAAAGTTATCGTCGATTATAATCTGAGTCGCAGAGAGTATATTTGTATGTTGCAAGGAATGGCGACTTTGGAATAATTCAGTCAGGAGAATGGCTTTCTTCCGCGAACGGAAAAGTCAACCACATGAGAACGAACACGAAGAGCACCCTCAATGGGGCATTCCGGCTGGATGGCAAAGCGGCAATTGTCACTGGAGGCGGAAGTGGGATTGGCCGTGCGATCGCACTGCGGTTTGGCTCGAGTGGAGCGGTCGTTCACATTCTGGACCTCGATAAAGCTGCTGCAGAAAATACGGCGGAGGAGGTGATTGCTGTTGGCGGACAGGCCTCAGGCTACGCCTGTGACGTTACGAACGCGAAACAGGTTGAAGAGACGTTTCGCGAACTAGCGCGAGGGCGGATAGATATTCTCGTGAACAACGCCGGGGTTTCGCACATTGGAACATTGGAAACTACCAAAGAAGAAGACTTCGACCACGTGTTTCGCGTAAATGTAAAAGGGTATTACAACTGCATGCAAGCCTGCATCGGATACCTGAAAGCAAGTGGAGGCGGAGTCATTCTTAACATGGCTTCCATTGCTGGATCAGCGGCTCTGGCCGATCGCTTTGCGTATTCGATGAGCAAAGGCGCAGTTGTCGCTATGACTTATTCCGTAGCGAAAGATTATCTTCCCTACAAAATTCGGTGCAATTGCATCTCGCCGGCCCGCGTGCACACACCGTTTGTCGATGGTTACCTGAAAAAGAACTATCCAGGGCGAGAACAAGAAATGTTCGACAAATTGGCGAAGTCTCAACCGATTGGAAGAATGGCGGAACCCGCTGAAGTGGCATCCCTGGCCCTTTTCTTGTGCTGTGACGAGGCGTCGTTCATCACGGGGGTAGACTATCCGCTGGATGGCGGCTTCTTTAACCTTCGCGGGTAACCAGGCTTTCCTCAGGTGAAATAGTTTTGCATTCGGGATATGCTCCACTTGTGCCCAGGCGTGATTCCATCGGGACGCTTTGTATTCACAGTCCTCTGACCTAGTCACAAGGCGGGTTCTGCAGAATTTTTCCTGACAATTCCCACCCGCCTGAGGGGCGCCTGTCTATGCATTCTCCCTTCACAAGAATTTGTTTGTTGGCGGGTTCGCTAGCGGCGTGCGCAGTCCACGTGCCAGCCCAGCAGAAACCCAGCCCAGGCGAAATCCAACAACGACAGAAATGGACTTCGCAATGGATCGCGCATCCGAACGCTCCTTTGCGAGAGCCTCGCATTTTTCACTTTCGCACTGCGCGCGGGAACTCAGAATTTCGATTTTAGATCGCTAGTTACCAGCGGGCACGTTTCTCGTGAGTGATTGAAAAATGATGTCCATATACATTTCTCTATCGAAATATGTTTACAATAGAAACCATGACTGACTTTGTAAAGCTAATGGGGGCAGCCAATCAAAGGGGCGGCTGACATGGCGATTTCAACTGCAGGCAAGCGAATGTACCTTATTCCCATCCTTTCCAAGACGCTCGACGTTTTAGAGATGCTTGAAGAACAAAAGCGGCCTCTGACACTTGAGCAAATCCACAAGCAAACGGGCATTTCAAAAACGACCGTGTTTCGGATTCTTCGAACCCTAGTACACCGCGGATATGTTTCCCGCCCGGAAGACGGCCGCTATCGGCTGGTCAGTCGACCGAAGAAGTTACGCTTTGGATTCGGTGGCCAGTCGGGGCAACTGCCCTTTTCCGTTGCGGTAACCGAAAGCCTGAAGGCGGCAGCCATAGCCTCGGGAATTCGGCTGCTCGTACTGGACAATCAATACGACGGTGAAGTTGCGCGCCAGAATGCGGATCGATTTATCGAGGAACGAGTGGATCTGGTGCTGGAATTCCAAACGGACCGATTGGTCGCCCCGATCATCGCCAACAAGCTAGCCGAAGCGGGAATACCTCTTATCGCTGTAGACAGCCCGCATCCAAACGCCGTGTATTTTGGAGTGGATAATTACCGCGCGGGACTTGATGGCGGTGATTTTCTAGGCGCGGTGGCAATGGATCGATACAAAGGAAATGTGGACTTCGTTGTCGGACTCGACCTGGTTCGGGCTGGGAGTCTGGTGCAAAGTCGTATTACCGGAGCATTTGAAGGTATTCGGGAGCGCATTGGAAATATTCCATCCGAGAACTTTGTCCGGCTGGATAGCTGTGGCCTGCGCGAGGAAAGCTACAGGGTGATGCGACTTTTTCTTAGGAAAAACCGAGCGGCCCGCAGGATTCTGGTTGCGGCAATCAATGACACTGCAGCACTCGGGGCAATTGATGCCGCACGAGAGTTGCACAGGGAGCAGCATCTGTGTGTGGTAAGCCACGATTGTATTGAGGAAGCCATGGAAGAAATGCGTCGAAAGAACAGTCCACTGGTGGCCTCTGTGTCGCATGAGGTCGCAAAATATGGCCCATCTCTGATCCAACTCGGATTGTCCCTGCTCAAAGGAGAGAGTATTGCGCCGTACAACTACGTTGAACACAGACTCGTGAAGAGCCCAACCTTGGTTCACCGCAGTTCAAGATAGAACTGCGCATGGATTCATCCATAGAACGGACTCATCCAACTGCGAACCGCCCGAGGGTTTACAGAAAAGTTTTTAGAGCTGAATTCCTATATTGAAATAATTTCATTCTCATGCAAAAGGGAGTAAAATTCCATCCAACTCGTCGAGGAGCCTCCTATGGACTCGGGAAATGTGATTTCTGCGGCGCTTGAACGATTCAGAATCGAACTGCCTTCCTGGGGCTTTGCCGATACTGGAACGCGGTTTGGCAAGTTCCTGCAAGATTCCGCCGCGTCAACCATCGAAGAAAAATTTGCTGACGCCAGCCAGGTTCATCACTTGACTGGTGCTTGCCCTACACTGGCCCTCCATGTTTTGTGGGATTTGCCGGATGCGAATAGCGTGGAAGCTGTGCTGGATTTATCCAAGCGCTATGGTGTTCTGCCAGGTTCTGTGAATCCTAATGTATTTCAGGAGCAGGAGTACAAGCACGGATCGCTGGCGAATGAGCGGGTGGAAGTTCGTCAAAAAACTCTAAGACACCTCCTGGACTGTGTCGAAATTGCCAAGAAGATTGGAGGCAGGGACGTGGCGCCCTGGTTCGCCGACGGCTCCAACTATCCTGGCACGGCGAACATTCGTCAGCGGAAGCGCTGGATGGCCGACGGGCTTCGCACGATGCACGATGCACTGGGCTCCACGCAGAGGCTGCTGATTGAATACAAGCCGTTCGAACCGGCTTTTTACCATACGGACATTGCGGACTGGGGGATGGCCCTGTTGTTGGCCAAACAGGCCGGACCGAAAGCAAAGGTCCTTGTGGATACCGGGCATCACTATTCAGCGCAGAATATTGAGCAGATCGTCGCGTGGCTCTTGGATGAAGAGATGTTGGGAGGGTTCCATTTCAATGATCGCCGGTATGCAGATGACGATCTGACGCTCGGTTCAATCGATCCATACCAGATCTTCCGTGTATTCGCGGAAATCGCACACTTCGAGTGGGAAAACAAGAAGTGCGCGGACATTGCCTACATGATCGATCAAAGCCACAACCTGAAGAACAAGGTTGAAGCCATGATCCAAACTGTGACCACAGCCCAGGAACTGTATGCCAAAGCGGCCTTGATCGATCACGCGGCACTCGTAAGCGCGCGCAGGGAACAGCGACTGATCGACGCCGAGACAATTTACAAGGATGCGTTCAACACCGACGTGCGCCAACCGATTCGGGAGTGGCGTAGGTCAAGAGGTCTGCAAGAAGATCCACTCGCGGCTTTTCGCACGAGCGGGTATCTGGAGCGTATCGCTCGCGAGCGTGGGCCACGGAAAAAGGCTTCGAGTTCGTACGCTTAACTCTCAACTGTGTAAACGAAGCCTGGAAGTTTGCAGACTTTCCGATTGAACATGCAAGGTGAATCATGACGAAACTGATGTATCTCGAAAATCTGTGGAATCAAGAGGCGACTCGGGGAATGGATGAGCCCGAACTGCTTCGCTACCGCTCCAATCTGCTGGGCGCAGATCTTCGGCTGACGAATTTTGGCGGCGGCAATACTAGCTCTAAAATCACCCAGGAAGACAGCATCACCGGTCAACCATGCACAGTGTTGTGGGTAAAAGGAAGTGGCGGCGACCTGGGGAGCATCAAGAGAAGCGGCTTTGCCACGTTGTATCAGGAGAAATTGCAGCAATTGGAGGGGCGCTATCGTGGTGCGGCACATGAAGACGAGATGGTAGCGTTCTATCCGCTCTGCACATTTGGACAAAATGCTACAGCAGCATCAATCGATACCCCACTTCACGGTTTTCTTCCCTTCCCTCACATTGACCACTTGCATCCAGACTGGTGCATTGCCATCGCGGCATCTGCAAATGCCGTGGAGCGGCTGCGCGAATTCAACGAACGGTTTCGGCATCGATTGATCTGGATACCCTGGCAGAGACCCGGCTTTGAATTGGGGCTGATGCTGAGGAATGCAATTCGAAACGCTCCTGATGCCGATGGGATTATTCTCGGCTCGCATGGACTGTTCACTTGGGGCGTAACGCAACGTGAATGCTATGAAAGCACATTGCAAGTAATTGATGATCTGGGCCAGTTCGTGCAGGGATTTGTTAAAGAAAAAGGAGATTCTCTCTTTGGCGGGCAAAAGATAGCCTCACGCCAGGAACGCACAGAAATCGCCACAGAGCTCCTGCCAATATTCCGTGGAAGGTTGTCAAGCAATCAACGGCTCGTCGGTCATTTCAATGATTTGCCAGAGGTTTTGCGTTTTGTGAATTCCGAGGACGCAATCTCTTTGGCAGAGTTAGGGACTAGCTGCCCGGATCATTTCATTAGAACCAAGATCCAGCCGTTGTTTTTGCCCTGTGGGGCTTCAGCGAGTCTGCAAGAGATTCAGAAAGTGCTTGACGAGAAGCTCGGCAGTTATCGCGCGAACTATGTTGCCTACTATCGCAAACATGCTCAATCCGATTCGCCCAAGCTGCGTGATGCGGCGCCCTCTGTAATTTTGGTTTCCGGAATCGGCATGTTCAGTTTTGGAAAGAATAAGGCGGAGGCTCGCATCACGGGTGAGTTCTATACCAACGCGATTCACGTGATAGAGGGCGCAACTGCGTTCGACGACAAATCAGAGCACACCAAACTGCCTCAGGCCGGTGCGAATGTTTCCAGCGAAGCGTTCACTGTTTTCAACAACTACGTTGCGCTTCCCCGCTCTGAAGCGTTCCGCATTGAATATTGGCAACTCGAAGAAGCAAAACTTCGGCGCCAACCACCCGAGAAACCGTTCAGCCGACAGATCTTTGTAGTTGTTGGAGGAGCAAACGGAATCGGGCGGGCGGTGGCGGCCGCGGCAGCTAGAGATGGTGCGCACGTGGTGGTGGCCGATCGCGATTTCAAGGCTGCGGTAGAAGCAGCCAAAGAATTAGCCAGTACATACGGTAAAGAAGTGTGTATTGGAGCAAAAGTGGATATTCAGGACCGAAAATCTATTCACATGCTGTTTCAGGAAGTGGCTTCTCAGTTTGGTGGATTTGACGTGCTGGTCAACACCGCAGCCATATTCCCCGTTGGACAGGACGGTCGACTCTCCGATGAGCAGTGGACAAGCGCGCTGAACATCAATGTGACCGCGAATTACTTGCTGGCCGATGAAGCGGTACAGGTATTTCGCAAGCAGTCTCTGAAAGCGTCTATCGTGTTCACGAGTTCGGCAAATGCGGTAGTAGCAAAACACGGCAGCGAAGTCTACGACATTAGTAAGGCCGCAGTCAGCCATCTGGTGCGCGAGTTAGCGGTGTCTTACGGCCCGCTGGTACGGGTCAACGGAATCAGCCCGGCGACAGTAGTAAAAGGGTCAACGATGTTTCCGCGCGATCGGGTCATCGCGTCTCTGCAAAAATACAAAATTCCTTTTGAGCAGGCCGCAACTGACGACGCATTGCGCGAGAGTTTGAGTACATTCTACGCGCAGCGAACCATTACCCATGCTCCTATCACGCCTGAGGATTGCGCAGAGGCTGTGTTATTCCTCGCAGGGAATCGTTCGGTATGTACAAGCGGCCACATCATTCCTGTGGATGGCGGCCTACCTGAAGCTTTCCTGCGCTGATCGCTGATGAAGAAAGTTGCGCGAGCGAAACCCAGGGAACTCAGGAAGAATGCAGTGGGTGTCTCCAAAAGTTCCGGAAAGCGCGGAGTCAACCTCATTGCCATCGACCTCGGAGCAGAAAGTTGTCGTGTCTCACTCGCGACACTATCCTGGGACCGTATTACACTGAAAACGGTTCATCGCTTTCCAAACGGACCGTTGCCTATCGAAAATCATCTATTTTGGGACCTGGCAGGAATCCGCGATGGCGTTTTGACTGGGATCCGGCTATGCGCGGAAATTGCGAATGCCCCGATTAATGCCATCGGTGTGGACGGTTGGGCAGTAGACTATGTGCGCTTGGACCGCGCCATGCAGCCACTGGCCGATCCCTTTTGTTATCGCGACACGCGGACGGAAGCTCGTCAGCTTGAGCTTTGGAAGAAAATCCCAAAGGAACGTATTTACGAACTGACGGGAATTCAACATCTTCGATTTAACACTCTTTATCAACTTTACGCCGATCGTTGCGATCACCTGTCGAGCGGACAACATTGGCTGACTCTGCCTGAATACATTTTGTCGTTTTTGGGTGGCGAGCCCGTAGCTGAGTATTCGAATGCGACGCACACGCAGATGGTGACGGCCGGGAAGATGGAATGGAATGAAGAGATTTACAGCGCCGCGGGGTTAAACAGAAAGATTGCTCCAGAAATTGTTCCAACGGGGACTGTGCTTGGAAGAGTGTCGTGTCCGCTTTTGGCAGATGCAAGATTTTCCAAAACACAGCTGATTGCCCCGGCTTGCCATGATACAGGTTCGGCGATTGCTGGAATTCCAGCAGAAGGTGACGACTGGGCGTTTATCAGCTCAGGAACGTGGTCCTTGGTTGGCACCCTCTTACCAAAAGCGTGCACCTCAGAAGCAGCGATGAACTTCAACTTCAGCAACGAAGGTGGAATTGGGGGACAATCGCGGTTCCTGAAAAATGTGAATGGGATGTGGCTGCTGCAGGAGTGCCAGAAACATTGGGCAAAAGCTGGCTCCCCTTGGGAGACGAATGCCTTGGTAAAGGCTTGTGAAGAAATGCAGGCGCCTGAGGAACTGCTTGAGGTGGATGATCCGGGCTTGCTCCTGCAAGGCAGCATGCCGGAGCGTATCAATAGTGTGCTGGTGAGCCACGGAATGAAGCCGTTATTGTCAGATCCTGCGGAAGCGCCGCGCTTCGCGAATTTGATCTTTCATAGCCTTGCCGCCCGGTATCGGACTGTGCTGGAACAGATGAAGACTGTAACCGGAAAACCGTTAAATCAAATTTACGTCGTTGGTGGTGGAAGCAGGAATAAGTTCCTGAACAATCTGATCGGGGCGAGCACAAAGATTGAAGTCCATCGCGGCGCAGTGGAAAGTTCAACGATCGGAAATCTTGCGGTGCAGCTTGCCGTTCTGGATGGTGACGCATCGAGCAAGTCTGGCGTGGTCGCGGAGGCCGTGACACAGTGGAGCCGAAAGCTTTGCACGTCGGTGTTTGAGTGAGATCAGTTGACTCATAAATAGAAAGGCATGGTTGATGAACAAATTCCGACTCCATCTTCTTTTGAGTCTGACCTTCGCTGTATGTTGTGCCTTGATTTCGTTCAGAGCTGCGGCAGAAGAAGAGCCAAAGCACGAAGTGGTCGTCTTGTGGCCTGAGGGCGCTCCGTTGGCGCAAGGCAAATCCGAAGTCGACATTCCACGCCTGACGATCTATTTGCCAAAAAGGTCCTTTTGCCAAACCGCCGTGGTCGTTGTGCCGGGTGGCGCTTATACCGTGCTCGCTTCGGACCATGAAGGCAGGCAACCTGCCGAGTGGCTGAACAGCCTGGGCATCGCCGCGTTTGTTTTGGAATACCGGCTTGGACCGAAATATCACTACCCGGTGCAACTGCTGGATGCACAGCGAGCCATTCGCTACGTTAGGACAAACGCAGAGAAGTTTAAGATTGCGACGGATCGCATAGGGGTTTGGGGATTTTCTGCCGGGGGCCATTTATCTTCGCTAACGGGCACGCACTTTGATGGTGGAAACGCGAGCGCCAGCGACCCCCTCGACCGCGCAAGCTCGCGGCCGGACTTCATGATCTTGACGTATCCAGTGATCAGCAATCTGGGTAGCGCTTCCGAATGGAGCTTCAAACAGTTGCTGGGCGAACATGCGGACTCGGAACTGATACGGTCCGTTTCTACGAATCTGCAAGTTACCGCACAGACTCCGCCGACATTTCTACAGCTTTCAAGCGACGATGACATCGTTTCCCCAGAGAATAGCCTTCGTTTTTATGCAGCACTTTTGACGGCCGGAGTTTCCGCTGAGATGCACATTTATCAATCCGGCGGGCACGGTTACGGCCTTGGTGCACTCAATGCAGATCTCGCGGGCTGGACGCAGCGACTAGCGGATTGGCTGAGGCTTCGAGGTCTCCTTAGTCGACCTTTGGAACCGTAACTCAGATAGTTGATTCGAGAACTAGGTTGTCCAGTAGTGGGGTACTCGAATATAAGAGCTGTCCAGGTCTGCAACAGAGGGACAACCGAGTAAACGCAGCGTGCGTTCCACGTCGGAGCGAAGGATTTCCAGGGCGCGATCTACACCGGCAACTCCTCCGGCAGCAAGTCCATAGGCATAGGCGCGACCGACAAGAACGGCGCGCGCTCCCAGACACAATGCCTTCACGATATCGCTTCCACGTCGGATCCCTCCATCCATCAACACTTCAACTCGGCCATTCACCGCGGCAACTACTTCAGGCAATGCGCGAAGCGTGGGAGCAACACCGTCAAGCTGACGGCCTCCATGATTCGAGACAACAATGGCAGCGGCACCCTCGTCGATGGCACGCTCGGCGTCTTCACGAGTGAGGACGCCTTTGATCACGATCGGACCGGGCCAGAGCTGACGCAACCATCGCAAATCATCCCAAGTGACCACGGCGCGGGCGAGGGCGGCGGTAACATCGACCAGCGGCATAGGCCCTTTTCCCGGCTCGACAATGTTCTGCAAATCAGGCGTGCCACCATCCAGTAGGAACCCAGCCAGCCAGCGTGGATGCACTAGAATTTGTGGAACATGGGGAATCTTGGCGAATAAAGAACCACCCAGGAGCTGCTTCATGCCGTTGCGGGGATCGCGCTCTCGCATTCCGGCAACGGGTGTATCAATGGTGACGACAAGAGCCGAGAAACCGGCCTTTCGCGCGCGTTCGATCGAGCCTTCAGCCACTTCCCGTCCGCCGACCAGATATAGTTGATACCAGACTGGTCCAGAGGACCCCGCTTTCACATCTTCAAGTTTGTATCCGGAGATTGTGGAAAGTGTATAAGCCGTTCCCGCCGCGCCCGCAGCCGTAGCCGCGGCAACTTCACCCTTGGGGTGCATGAGCCGACTGTAACCAACCGGAGCAAGAATGGCGGGAAAAGATAAGCTCTGTCCTAGCACCTGAGTGTGCAGATTACACTGTGAAACGGCAACCGCTTGCCTTGGACGAAACGTGACGTCATCAAAGATCCTGCAGTTTTCACGTAAGGTGACTTCGCTCTCGGCGCCACCGTCCAGATAATCAAATACGACTTTTGGCAGACGTCGGCGAGCACGTTCGCGAAGATCGTGGATGTTAACAATATGAGGGGGTTCGAGTGATGCGGATCGTTTTGTCATAGCCGGTTCACAGCAGTGCAACGAGTTTACTGCAGGGTTCGATCATCGAACTGCCTCTACTTTCGCGGATGGAACAACTACGCCGCGATAATTTCCGTACCCGACAATCACCGTGGACGCCACCAAGACCACAAGACTTGCAGCGACTAGCAGTTTAGTGCGGCGGCCAGTACCGTTCCATTCTTTCAAACCGATTCCCCAGAGTGTGCTGAAGATGATGATACTCGCCATGTGCAAGGTCCAACTGGAAAACTTATAGCGACCCATTTGTGTTTCGCCCATGCTGTAAAAAAAGAATTGCATGTACCACGTAGTCCCAGCGAGAGCGGAAAAAAGATAGTTCGAGACCATCGGTGCATGGGTAAGAGCCGGTGAGGATGAATGCAACGCCGCAGCGATCTCTTCTCCCGGAGCATCGGTTACAGTCTCAATAATGATTTCGTTTTCGCGCCCAGGAACGGGCCCGCGAAGCTTGGATTGAAAGTATTGATATCCGGTGCGGTTTCGGATATTCAGAATAACGCACCAGATGAAGTTGGTGGTGAAACCACCGGCGAGGACCACAACCAGAACGGGCAATCCCTGCCAAATGGTCGAGGTGCCGTGCTTGATAGTGATTTCCTTAACAGGATCGCCAGCGGCCAAACCGTAGGCGAAGCATGCGCTCATAATCCCGGAAAAAGTAGCGACGACCAGCCCTCGCTTCAAATTGAATTCTTTAATGGAAGAGCGTTTCTGCTCCTCCGACATCTCTTTCTCTTTGGAAGCTCCCGCAGCACCAGCAAGCGCGATGCCCGTAAGACAAACTACGATTCCAAGGAGCACAATCAAACCGGAAGTGGTCCCCAGCACCATCGAGGAGAACTCTCCGCGAAAAAGTGGCGGCATCAGCGTTCCGAAAGCAGCCGTATAGCCGAGCGCCACGGCCATGCCAAGCGACATGCCGAGATAACGCATGGTCAAACCGAATGTTAGACCGCCGAGCCCCCACAGTACGCCAAACAAAAATGTCCAAAACAGGCTGCTGGACGGAGCCTCTCGCAGAACTCCAGTCAGATCATGAGTAATCAAAAGGGCCATGGCCCATGGGACGATGATCCAACTGAAGAATCCGCCTACCAGCCAGTACGTCTCCCACGCCCAACCCTTTACACCTCGATAGGGCACATAGAAACTGCCGGAAGCAAGACCGCCGAGCCAATGAAAAAAAACTCCCAAAGGTGGGTTAGGAAACAAGGCGTGAAAGGTTCCTTTCTTTTCGAAGAAGCCGACTGCTTGCTGCTGGGTTTTGCCCGATGAACGCCCGGGCAGAACCGTGGCCACTTTAGCTATGGCCACAGCGAAGAGTCAATACATAAATAGTTTCTGTAATGAAGTGTCGAGGCACCGTGTTTACATGAAGCCGGCACCACTGACCGGGGGAACCTCAACTCGAAGATGCGCCGCGGGTATACAGACGCTTGAGGAGATCCTGAAACTGAGGATCATCATGCAAGTTGCGAAATGCAGGGAATTCACCAGCTCCAATCAATGCGTAATCGTGGCGCTGGTAAGATTTCTCCAGATAATCAAGTGCCTCGCGCTTCTTTCCCAGGGCGGCGTAATGCATGGCCACGGTTAGAGCGTCCGTGCGGCCCTGTTTGAATTGTTGGAGCGATTCTTCTAACTCGCCCTGCAAAAAAGACTGCTCGCCCCCGTCCTGGTAGCGTTTCCGGGCTGCGGTAAGCGCAGCCAGTGATTGTGCATCGTGAGAGAGTCTCGCCGCGTCCTCCGCTTCGTCAAAATATTTCTCATACTCTTTTTCGTCGAAGTACATCCGCGAGAGATAGACGGGTGGAGAAGAAAATTTTGGATCGGCGATCTTCAATTCTTTCAGGATCGTAAATCCCTCTTCTTTGCGGCCGCTCACATAGAGAATCAAGGCGCGATCCGCGGCAATCGAAGAAGAGGCGGGATCCAGTTGGCGGGCTCGTTCAATTTCAGAAACTGCTTCGTGATAACGCGTTATCGATAACAATGCGGTAGCGTACCAATGATGCGCTTCCGCATCGTTGGGATTCAATTGGATAGCTCGCTTAAACTCACGCTCTCCTCCAATTAGGTCCCAATTCCAATTAAACAAAGCGAAGGCCAAGGCACGGTGCCCTTCGGACAGGGTGGAATCCAATTCAATAGACTTCTGAGCGGCAGCGATAGCAAGTGGAAAAGTCTGACTCCCTGGCGTGCTGGTGTACTCCCGCAACAAATTGTAGCAATCCGCAGTGCCCGCATATGCCAGGGCATAATTGGAGTCAAGTTGTGTAGATTTGGCGAAATCGTCGGCAGCGAGGGCCAAATCTTCTGGGGTCCGCTTGTTCCAGTGATAGCGGCCCTGGAGGTATAGTTCTTCCGCTTTATTGTGCGCTTCAGGGTCGGTTCTGACGGAAACACCAGGCAAGAGACGCCCTTGAACGGAATGGACCTCGTAGAAATGTGTAAAACCAAAAATGAAAAGCAACAGAAACCCGAGACCGAAAGCCAACCCCCAGCCTCTCCAGGCTCTTCCAAGGATGGTCGGAGACTGTTCCGGCAAACTGACTACAGGTGCGCCGTTCGTTATCGGCGAATCGGATGCATCTTTGAGCTGGGCCGAGCGGAGCCAATCTGTGAGTTCTCTGGAATAGGCAAATATCGACCCCCGACCGCCACCGGGCACTCGATGGATTGGCAGACCACGCTCTTTTTCCCAACGTTTGACTGTTCGTTCGTCGCGCCCGAAGTAGGAAGCGACCTCTTTCCAGGAGTCCAGCCTCCGGTCTTCTGAATTTTGATTAGAATCGACCGACATGTCCCGAAAAACCCCTAAATACCCTGAAGCGTCCCTTGCGAGGTAGCTGGCATTTTACCCAATATGACCGGGACAAAAACGCATTTCTTTTGAGATGCCTGGTGAGGGTAGATCAGTAAGCCAGAAAATAACTTTTTGTTAATGACGAGCTTGCTGCATTTAGTTCGCAAAAAAGTTCCCATCGCTGGGCGGCGAGTCAGAAGTTCGCAAATAGGTTCTGCTTCCCGAGGGCTTCGGCAGGCGGACATCTGATCTGGGAATCCGGCCCCACTCGGGAGGGACCGGAAGTCTATGTAAAGGGAGCGGTTAGTGTGGATGAAGCAAGTGGATTCGCGCCGCCAGAAAGACGACGATTGGATAAAGAGTTGCTCCTGAAATTGTTTGGGAAAACCTCGCCTCGCCACGGAGGCAATGAACAGTTCATACCAGATGAGAATGTCAGCGTGGCAGGGACAAGTTCCGAAACTAATGAACCCGGAGAAGTAGATTCACGCGAAGAGTGTCCCCCCAATATCCAAAAGTAGTGGCCATGGAATTTTCAGTTCCCCAACAGCGGTGCAAGTCCGGAGGATCGGCAATGTTCGTTCGCGTAGACGGTGTAGTTCCAGTCACCCAGGATCACGATTCAGTCGCCGGTTTGGCGGGAAGAGTGGTTGACCTCCAGGACAAGCGGGGAGGTTCAGCGTGGCTGAGAGCCCTTGTCCTCGGGTTGGCTTTGTTGCTGGGTTTTGCGCCATTGGTATTTGGACAATCGACGGTGTCCACGGTCAGTACTGGTGCTCCTTCCGTCGCAATTGCCGTGAATCCTACTCAAAACATTATCTATGTCACGCAGGGCGATAACTCGCTGACCTATATCGATGGTTGGACCAATACGGTGCACAAAATCACCGATCCGTTGGCCTCGGGTACGAATGGCGCTTCTACGATGGCGACCTATCTCAACGGCGTCTATGTCCTGAATAGCATTTCGAATGACATAACAACGTACTTCATTCTTCCCAATGGTGGCGGTGTCGCTCAGTCCGTGATTAAGGACCCCACCGCGGTGCAACCGGTGGCCTTGGTGGGCAACCCCAACGGCCTTGGATCCGGGTACGTGGTGAACAAGGGCAGCAACACGGTTTCTGTTTTCGTGAACAATGGCTCTGGCCTGGCCTTCTCAAAGTCGATTGGCGTTGGTTCTAAACCAACGGCTATCGTGGTCAATCTCTCGACCAATGTGTATTACGTGGCAAATTCAGGTGATGGCAGCGTCAGCGTGATCGACGGAGCAACAAATACCGTCGTAAACACGATTGATGTGGGAAACAATCCGGTTGCAATAGCCGTGAATCCGGTTACGAACAAGGTCTATGCACTCAGTCAAGGCTCGAACAGCATCACCGTGTTTAGCGGTACCGGCGGTGGCACAAACAACATCAACGGCCTTTCCAACAACCCCGCCGCGTTGGCTATCAATCCGTTAACGAATCAGATCTATGTGGCAACACTGGATGGGAATGTTTACGTCATCGACGGCTCCACCGACACAGTTTCCACTTCCGTCGCCGCGCAAGTCGGAACAAGCCCCACGGGGCAAGCAGCCGTAGTCGTTGATCCGACGACGAACATTGCGTTCGTCGCTATTCAGGGCGGTAATCTAACGGCTGTAAATGGAAATACGTTGGCGACGTCGAATCCTCCCGTTGGCCCCGGTGGAAGCGCGCTGCTCGCTTTGAATCCGGTAACTCATCGTGTGTACGCGGACACGGGGTCGAATTCCGTCGCTGTCGTGGACGGTGCCACCAATTCCACAAACAGTCTTAGTCCCGGCCAGAGCCAGCCTTGGGCGGTAGCCGTCAATCCAGCCACCAACAGAATTTACGTGGCGAATAACGGAAGCAACAGTGTGACCGTTATCGACGGAACGACAGACTCCGTTGTCGATACGGTTGCCGCAGGAACAAATCCGAGTGCGATCACTGTCGACCCGGCAAAAAATCTGATCTTTGTTACGAACTTTGGGGACGCAACCGTCACCATCATCGATGGCGCTACAGACCAAACGATCACGCAGCCGGTAACTATTCCGAACCCGGACTCCATCGCTGTGGATCCGGTACTGGGAAAAGTGCATGGCGCCAGTTCCGGACAGAACTCACGATTCAATTTCGCCTCAAACTTCGGCAGTAATGGATGGGGATCGGGAGCATTCTCGAATGTTGGTCCGATCGCGGTAGCGGCCAATTCAGCAGCGGGCGTTGCGTATACCTTGTTTACGGACGGAAATCTGGAAGCGGATGATGAGGTTGCTCCTCATTCTTTTATTACTTCGGTTTGTGCGGCAACGGCCAGCACGCCGAGAGCGATGGACGTAAACCAGGTCACTAACATCGTCTACGTGGCGTGTAGCGGAAAAGAAGTTGATGCCGTAGTTAGTGCGAGCGGATTCTTTGGCGGAGCCGTCCTTCCAATCCAGGACAGCAGCGCCATCTCACCAGTTGCCGTGGCGGTTAGCCCGACGATAAATCAGATCTACGTGGCGAATGCAGGAGATGGCACAGGCAACGGAACCGTGACAGTAATCGATGGTGCGACCAATACGGTGCTGACAAATATTCCCATTGGCTTCACGCCCGTCGGCATTGCTGTCAATATCGCCACGGGGAAAGTCTACATTCAGGCGAAAACGAGCCCATCTGGCCAAGGGACAGTTTTCGTAATTGATCCGATCGGACAGTTCTTCCTCGCCGGTGATTTTACCGGAAGCCTCATCGGCTCCCTCAACACGCAGATTGTCGTCAACCCGGTCACCAGTAAAATGTACGCGGCCGGCCGGTTGGACAATACCATCTTAACGATTGCCGAGCACCAGACGGTGGCCAGCGGCCCAACGACAACTATTCAGCCATTTCCAAACAACATTTTCACAACGTCAGCCTTGCCGACATTCACATTCACGGCTACCAGCGGCCTGAGCACTTTCGGTCCTTACGCGGTGTATTTTCAAGTTGATTCGCGGGTAGGGCCATGGAGCTATGCCGGCAGCACCGGCACTGCTGGGACGTTCAGTGGCACGGTAACAACACCGTTGTCTCCGGGATTCCACGTTGTCTACGCCTATTCAGTAAGCGGCGATGAAACAAACACATTGAATTCCAGCAACGGCTCGGGATTCGGATACAACCCGTTCGTGGGCACCGTTGCGTCTTATGGTTTTATTGTGGCGCCGGCAAATGCGGGAACGCAATTCTATGCCGTGGATTACGGAACGCGGGCACTCGGTACCACCAGCGCGCCTCAACAATCCGTATTGACCAATCATGGTGGCGCTCCGCTGCATTTCACCTATTCGATTACCGGACCCAATCTGAACGATTTTATCGAAGTGCCCTACACCGGCACAGACACACTATGCAGTTCACTTGGCGGCGTGCTGCAACCGGGAAAATTCTGCGTTGTTAACATCGCTTTCCAGCCCACCGCATCGAGCGAAGAAGTCGCAATTCTTCTATTCACAGATGATTCGCTGGGTATTCCCGATAGCGGTCAAGGAGTTACGCTCATCGGCAACATCGCCGCGCAACCGGTCGTCGCAACCTTCAGCGGCATCACCCCTTCACAATCCATCTTCGCCGGCGCCAGTTCCATCACGCTTGGCGGCATCATCGGCAACGGCTCTTCCTTTCCTGCGTCGGGCGAAAGCGTCCTTGTCAACATCAACAACTTCATACAGACCGCCATCATCGGCAGCAATGGCGTCTTCACTCTTTCTTTCCCGACGGCCAACATCCCGGCCTCTGCAACTCCTTATCCCATCACCTATATCTTCGCCGGCGACTCTATCTTCTCCGCCGCTTCCGACAGCTCCACTTCACTTACGGTTTCTCCTGCTCTTCCCACTCTGGTTTCCATTACGATTGCTCCGGCAACTCCCACCCTTTCCATCCACTCCACGCTAGCCTTTCTCGCCATCGGAACTTATAGCGACGGTTCCACTCAGAATCTCACCTCCACTGTCACTTGGACTTCCGGCACCGCTTCCGTCGCCTCCGTAACCTCCACTGGCCTGGCCACGGCTCTTTCCTCGGGCACTTCCAACATCACTGCTACTTACGGAAATATTTTCGCCCAGACTCAGCTCATCGTCTCTGCGATCGCCCCTTACGCCTATATCGGCAGCGCCGTCTCTGCAAATTGCTGTCTCGACGTCATCAACACCTCGAACAATCAACTCGTTGCCACCATTCCGGTTACCACACTCAATGAGCCACTAGGTCTTTCCCCAGATCAGACCCGCGTTTTCGTCGCCGACAATATCAACAACCTTGTCGACGTCGTGGATACCACTACCAACACTCTGCGCAACGCCATTCCCAGTGGTCCAGGCGCCACCGCCGTGGTCGTTGCTCCGAACGGCAACTTTGGCTACGTCGCTGATCTAGGCGACAATAATGTTTTGGTCTACGACTCAAACTACGCTCTCGTTGCCACCATCGGCATCGGCTTTCCAGCAGGTTGGGTTTCCATTACTCCTGATGGTTCGCTCGTTTACGCTGGCAGTTCTGTCGACGGTCGCGTCGCCGTGATCAATACCAGCACGAATTCACTAGCCAGCACGATTACCCTTACTCTGCCACCGGGGCAACTCCCCGCTGGTTGCATCATCGGCCCCGCCTTCAATCCTGCAGGCACCTTGGGCTATTTCCTGCAATCCTGCGCCTCAACCACCGCTCCTGGTTTCCTGACCGTTCTCGCGATACCCGGCAGCACTGTCGTCGCCACCATTCCTGTGGGGATCTTTCCCTATGACCTGGCCATCACTCCCGATGGCTCGCAAGTCTATGTCGTGAACGCGAGATCCAACAATGTTTCCGTCATAAATACCTCCACCAACACTGTCACCACTACCGTCTCCGTTGGCAATGGGCCGCAATCCATTGCCGTCACTCCCGACGGCTCCGCGGTCTACGTGGCTAACACCAAGAGCAACACTGTCTCTCTTATCTCCACGGCCACAAACACCGTCACCTCTTCTTTTCCCATGACTACTCCGTTTGGCATCGTCATCGCCAGTCCGCCCCCTACTTCCGCTTTTGCAACCACACTCGTCCTCACGCCTTCCAACCTGATTTTTGGTTCACTCGTCGTCTCAACCACCAGCGCGCCGCAAACCATCACCGTCAAGAATCCCGGTACATCTGCCGTCACACTCACCAGCATCTCCTTCATCGGCCCGGACATCACCGATTATTCCTTGGTCAATTCGTGTCCGCAGCCTCCCGCCACTCTGGCTGCAGGTGCCTCATGCAACTTACAGGTCACGTTTAAGCCTGTGGCCGTTGGCACTCGCGTTGCCCTCGTTTCGATCAATAACAACAATGGTGTAGCTGGCAATCTGCAGAGCGCTCCTCTCACCGGAACCGGCACTGGTTCCACAGTCGCTACTTTCTCTGGTCTCACTCCTTCGCAATCCATTACTGTGGGCGCGGCTTCCATCAATTTGTCTGGCTTAATCGGCAACGGCTCTTCTTTCCCGGTTGCGGGAGAGAGGGTTGCCATTTCCATCAACGGAGCCACGCAGAACGTCTCCATTGGCTCAAACGGCGCGTTCTCCACTTCGTTCCCAACCACAGCCATTCCGGTTTCGGCCACGCCTTATACCATTACCTACAGTTTTGCCGGCGATTCCACTTTCACCTCGGCCAGCAACGCAGGCACCACGCTCACTGTTAACCCGGTCATTTCCAATTTCATTCTTACGGTTTCGGCCATCGGCACGGGCAGTGGGACCGTCACCGACAATCTGGGCCAGATTAATTGCATCAGCACCGCAGGCGTCGCATCCGGCGCCTGCTCCGCCAGCTATCCGACAGGTACAGTCGTCTCGCTCACTGCTACTCCGACCAGCCCCAGTACTTTTGCTGCTTGGGGTAACGCCTGCAGCGGTGCTGGCTCTTGCTCCGTCACCTTGAACTCCCCTCAAACAGTTAGCGCTTCCTTTGCTCCTCCTCCACAACTCATTGCCGTGAGTTTCCCGGCGGGAACGAATGTGACCGGCATGGCCACCTACGACTGCCCGTCGAATCCTAATCCTACTCCCGCTAATCCCTGCCTTGATCCCAATGCCCACGCCGTCAATCTCGCCATTCCCCAGGTTCTCGTTCCCTTCTCTCTCACCGTCCAGGCCACGGAAGTTCCTCCCTCTGTCGCCGACGGTCTCTGCCCTAACGGTGCTACCCCGTCCACCGACTTCGATTGCCGCTTCGCTTCCTTCTTCACCTATCAAACTCTCGGTAATGGCGACCGCATCGTCCCTCTCTGCTATCCCTATGCCAACGGCAATTGCATCCACTACCTCGTATTCTCCGGCACTCCCGGCGTTGAACCCAATCCCAACAACTACGTCGGCCCCATCGACTGGACCATTTCCTGGAACAACGATCAGTTCGTTCCTCCTGCTCTTTACTCCGGCAGCACTCCCCGCGTTTACGATGATCCCGATTACGCCGTCTCTCCCACTTCCCCCTTTGGCACCGATTGCAACTCCCCCATGCTCGTTGGCAATCCTGCTGTCGCCACCGCTCCACCCATCTTCTGCCAATTCGAATTCGACATCACTACTGGCTTCAACCCCAACAAAAAGGTCGATGCCGCCATCACCGCACGCACCAAACAGTTCAACGACGTAATCGTTGCTTTCCCGCCAGCCAACACCGGCAACCTCACGGTCACAACAACGGCTCCTGCATCCGTTACCGCTGGCAATCCAATCTCCTTCTCGATCAACGTCGCCAACAGCGCTGGTGGCTCTGTTGCCGGTGCCACGCTAAGCGATACTCTTCCATCTGGCACAAACATCTCCTGGTCCATCAGCCCTGCCTACACCGGCCCGGGCACTTGTTCCATCTCTGGTGCTGTCGGTAACCAGCTCTTGGGTTGCAGCTTTGGGACAATTACCCCAAGCCAGGCTTTCTCTATCTCACTGCTCAGCTCAGGGTCTTCTGTCGGCACCTTCATCAGCACTGGCGTAATCCAGATCGGCAATCAGCAGATCCTCTCCATCGGCACCATTGCCGTGCAGCCCGTTCCTGTCGCCTTCAGCGGGCTTACTCCTTCGCAATCCATCTTTGCCGGCACCAGTTCCATTACGCTCGGCGGCATCATTGGCAACGGCACTTCGTTCCCATCTGCTGGCGAAAGCGTTCTGATCACCATCAACAACACAACCCAGAACGCCATCATCGGCAGCAACGGCGTCTTCACTCTCTCGTTCCCGACGGTCATTCTCCCTGCTTCTACTTCTCCCTATCCCATCACCTACAACTTCGCCGGGGATGCCATCTATTCATCCGTTACGGACAACTCCACATCGCTAACCGTGAACAGTCTGCTGAGTCAGACCATCACGTTTGGCACCATGCCTTCGTCCGCGGCATACGACAGCACATTTGCGGTCTCTGCCACAGCAAGTTCTGGTCTGCCGGTCACAATTAGCGCAACTGGTGCATGCTCGCTCAGCAACGCAATCGCAACCATCACCAGTGGCACGGGCACATGCACGCTAACTGCTTTGCAGCCTGGCAATAATACTTACGCCACAGCCCAATCGGTCAAAATCGTCACAGCAAGTAAGGCAAGCACCCAAACAACGATTAGTTCAGCTTCGCCTAACCCGTCGAATGTCTCCCAACCCGTGGTCATCAACTTCGCAGTCACGGGAATCACCACTCCTTCCGGATCAGTCTCCGTCGCAGCGACCACGGGAGAATCGTGCACAGGAACACTGACGGCAGGTGCGGGCAGTTGTTCGATTACATTTGCTACGGCAGGGCCTCGTTCCTTTGTCGCCAACTACGGTGGCGATTCTAATTTCAGCAGCAGCACTTCCTCCTCAGTGAGCCAGACAGTCAATGGCAGCTCTGCATCCAATCTGTTGATTTCTCCCACCAACATCGACTTCGGCCAGGTCCATCTTGGTTCGTTTTCGGCAAGGGCAGTTACGCTCTCGAACAACGGCAATACAGCGATTGCCATTTCCAAAATTTCGCTGAACTCTGCGGGGCCCGGAGAGATCGACGACTTCCACTTCCAGAGCCTCTGCCCGAAGCATCTCGCAGCCGGTAAGAACTGCAAGGTCCTTGTGGAATTCGAGCCAGACAAGGATGACGCTGCACTTGCCATGCAGGCTGCAACATTACTTATCGGCAGCAGCGCCACTGGCAGCCCGCAATCAGTCTCACTGACAGCAGTGATGATTAATCCACGGGCTTCGTTCAGCCCAAGTCAGCTCAATTTCAGCGGGCAAAAGATAGGCACAACTAGCGCCCCGCAAACGGTGACGCTCACGAATACGGGAACCTCTCCGCTTATTTTGCAATCAGTGAGCACAGCCGGCGACTACGCGTTGGTCGGAGGTACAACCTGTGCGGCAGGCACAAATCTGGCTCCGACGCAAAACTGCACGTTGGCCGTAACGTTTACACCTCGAGGCAAGCGTCTACGACTGGGTGGAATCACAATTACGGACAATACGCTGATAGGCAAAGAACTGGTTCTCTTGACGGGAGTTGGCAACTAGTTCCGACGGCAATCGTCAGCCTTATTGAATTGAAGTCCTTACGACTTCAGCGCGAAGATCGCCGCAAGGTCAGAGCGATTCAAAATGGCCTCGGTTTGGGCTTCCTTGTGTACTTCATCTGCCGCTCGGCGTGCTTCCTGGTATTGAGCCGCCGCATCGGCCGCTTTACCAGAGAGTTCAAGTGCTCGGCCTAGATGGTAATGACTCTGCGCCTGCAGCACACGCAATCCAAGTTTTTCACTGCGCAAAACCGCCGACCTCAATTCTTTTTGTGCGCCAGAGTAATCCTTCATTCCGATCAGTGCCTCTCCTCGATAGACGAGACACCTGGTGGATAGCTGTTTCAATCCGAGAGAATCCGCTTCCTCGCCTAATCCGCGCAGCGTTGAAAGCGCGGCGGAAAATTTGCCTTGCGCAACTGCCAATCGCGTCATATTGATTTTTGTAAGCAGGATAAGCTGGGTATCGCCAGTCTTTGAGGCAGCCTGGGTGGCTTCGGCATCAAGCGAAGCCGCGGATTTCAGGTCGCCGCGATAATATGCATTGTCCGCCTGATAACTAAGCGCCGTTGCGATCTGCGGTTTGCTATCCTGCTCGCGCGCGGATTTCAGCGCATCCGTCAACAACTTTGTCGCTTCTTCGTTGCGGCCAGCCAACGCCAGCGCGTTGCCGTAGTCGAGCAGAATTGCGGTGGCTTCGAATCCCTGCTCCTTACTTTCCTTGAAATCTTTCAACGCATCTTGTTGCGCGCTGACCGCGGCGCCATAGCGACCTTGATCGGCAAATAGGGCGCCCAAACCGGAAGACTCAAGCGCAGCACCTTTTTGATCCCCTGTGCTTCGGCGCAATTCCAGGGCTTTCAGGTATTGTTCCTGCGCTTGATCGAAGCGGCCCGTTTTCATCGAAGTCTCCGCCAGGTTGTGCAAAGTATCCGCGATGTATCCTGGCACTTTCAATTTCTCGCGTACTTGCAGAGACTGCTCAAAGTAAGTCCGGGCATTGTCGAAATCGCCTTTAGCCAGGTACGTGTTGCCAATGTTCGTCAGAACGATTCCCTGGCTCGATTCATTGTGAACATCAATCTGCAGTTGCAGCGACTCCTTAAACAGCTTCAGCGCCTCGTCATATTTGCCGTGCTCGAGATTAAAAGCGCCCAAGTCGGACAACAGATCAGCGGTCCCCTGCTTATCACCCAGATCGCGCATAATTCCGAGAGCCTGCGTATAGTTCTTCAGCGCGAGATCCGCCTTGCCGGTCAAATCCTGAATCGAGGCCATCATATCCAGGCTTTCCGCGATGCCTTTTTTCAGTCCCAGACGCCTCTTGATATCCAGAGATTCCTGTACGCTTTTCAGTGCTTCTTCGTAGCGGGGGATGGAAAAGTAGCCAACTCCAAGCGCCTGTGCGATTTGGGCACGCTCCACATCGTCCCCAACTTCGATAGCCATGGCTTGCGCTTTTGTCAGGTGCTCGATGCCTGCCTGCACATTGTCACTCTCGATCTCGACGCGTCCTAGAGCGAGCAAGGCTTCAATTCGTTTCGGGTCGAGATCAACTACTTTCTTGAAGAGATCTTTCGCCTTGTCATAAGTCGAAGTCTTCTCATACGCCATTCCAAGCTGGAACAAGTAGTCCGTGTTGTCGGGCGACACCTTAACAAGGTTCTCGTAAACCTGGATGGCTTTCGGGTAATCCTTCACGATGGAATCGTGACTGGCTTGAATCAGGTACTTTTCTTGAGGTGGCAATTGCACGCTGAGGGAAACGGCTTTCTGGGCCGCCTGTTCCGCATCATCGTCCTGCCCGAGTTGGGCATAAGACTCGCCCAGTTTTGAATAGGCGAGCGCAAAATTGGTATCTTCTTGCAGCGCGCTTAGAAATTGTTTTGCCGCCTCCGCATGATTGCCTTGTCGCGCTTGCTGCAATCCTCTGTCGTAATCACGGAGAGCCGCGATGGAGGCTGTGGACGGTTTGAATGCCTGCGCTTGCAATTCCTTCTGGAGGCTGACCGAGACGGACAGACTCTCGCGAATCTGCGCCGCCAGACGGTCCACTGCCGGTAGAATGTCTTTTTCGTTAGCCGCTTCTTCTTTCAGCGTCTTCCCGTGGCTCGTTTTTACATCCAAAACCGTGGCATCGATGCGAATCTGTTCTCCAAATTGCGCATAATGTCCCCAAACAATCGTGTCGACGTTGCTATGGTTCGCGACGCGTGACACTGTCGATTGGTCCAGCTCGGATTGCGGAGTAATGCGCAAATCCTTCAACACCTGGCCGACGCGCGCTTCCGAAATCATCCGCACGCTGGCTGACTCTCCAACGTCGGTGCTCAACATCTCCGCCATGCTGGAACCTAGCCAATCGAGTTTCTGATCACCGGACGCATTGTGAAACGGAAGGATCGCCAGCGAAGCTACTGGAGCGGCTGTTGCCTTGGTTGCGGTGGATGGGCCGAGAATCTTTCGGCCCAAATACCCACCTCCGACAAGCAAAGCAAGAACCCCTGCGCCTGCCAGCGCCAACTTTGGCCATTTGGCCGGCTTCACTTCTTCGACGGCTACAGGCAGATCGATTTTTTTTATCGTGCCGCCGCGCCAGGATTCGATGTCTTCGCGAACTTCCCGGGCGCTCTGATACCGTGCGCTGGCGTCGAGCTGCATGCACTTCACCGTGATATCGCTCAACATTTTCGGCACGGTCCGATCGACTTCGCAGGGAACTTTAGAGGCCACCCGAGTGCGCTTATACATCGCTGCTTGTACGGTATCGGCCTGATACGGCAACTGCCCAATCAGCAATTGATAGAAGATGATTCCCAGGGTAAACAGGTCGGATCGTGCATCTACCTTTTCTCCCATCACCTGCTCGGGCGACATGTAATCTGGAGTCCCGACCAGCGCTCCTGTGTTGGTCATCCCTCCCGCTTCCATGGTGCGCGCGATGCCGAAGTCCATGACCGTAACGCGACCGCTCTTGTCTACCATGATGTTCTGCGGTTTCAAATCACGGTGGACGACGCCCTCGGAATGAGCTGCTTCCAACGCCGTGCAAACCTGGGCCATAGTGTCTGCGCACTCTTCGAAGCTAAGACGGCCTTTGTCTTTGATCAGGGAATTGAGGTCTGTTCCCTCAATGAACTCCATGGTGATGAACTTCACACCAGCGGCATCACCGAGATCGAAAATTCGGATGACATTCTTGTGGGTAATGCGGCGTGCCAGGATCAACTCCTGCTTGAATCGCGCGAGTATTTGTTCATGAACCGCCAGTTCAGGCCGAATGATTTTCAGGGCCACCAGTCGGTCTAGCTCAAGATCCATGGCCTTGTAAACGGCGCCCATCCCGCCCTCGCCAAGCAGTTGCACAATTTCATATCGTTTTCCCAGTGTTGTTCCAGGCACGATACGGCCATCGCGAAATGCCGTACTGAAAGGACTCGGCCCCGGGGCCGGCCGCGACCATCCCTGTCCCTCGGACAAGTCGGTGGCATCTCCGGCGTTCGCATCGCCCATCAAGGTGGCATCGTCACCTTTTGTTTCACCCCCTGCCGTCGAATTGTCGGTACGCGCTCCACCCAAAAAAGTGGATTCACCCGTTGGAAGAGGAGTGGAGCAGCGTGTGCAAAGCGTTGCAGTGATTGGATTAGGAGTCTGGCAAGCTGGGCATTCAATCTGGTTGGGCGTCATAGCTGCTTCGGCGATAAGACCGTAGACTGCAGCCTTCCTTGAAGACTCACAATTTCAGGGACTGCGACAGTTTACACCAGCAATCAGCTAGCGGGAACAATCCAAACGTCGATTAACGGGGCATTCCAGGTGGTCGAGTCTACAGCCTGCCGCTAGTCCAACTCGACAAGAACCGCATACAAATTCCGAGAGAAGCACTAAGTTTGCTAAACTGATTTTTCCGCAATATTCCAAGGGTAAGGGAATTCTCCCTCGTGGGAAACGGCCTGATGAGGAAGCTGGGACTATTAATTTGCGCGCTCTCCGTTGTGGTAGCCGCGGGCTGTGGCTCAGGCGGACCAGGACGTGCCGCATCTGCAGACACAATCTATTATGGTGGCCGGATTCTCACCATGAATGACGCCCAGCCGGAAGTTGAGTCTGTGGCGATAAAAGACGGCAAGATTTTCGCCCTTGGCCGCCGCTCGGAAGTGGAAAAACTTCATAACGGGCGCAAGACTCAAGTGATCAACCTTGCAGGAAAGGCCTTGCTCCCCGGTTTCTTCGACGCGCACAGCCATTTCTCTCAAGTGGGTCTGCAGGCCATTTCTGCGAATTTGTTACCGCCACCCGATGGACCCGTAAAGAACATTTCGCAATTGCAGTCCGCGCTGCGAGAACACTTGCAGACTTCGCCTGTGGTTAAAAAGTACGGAATCGTGATTGGATTTGACTACGATGATTCGCAACTCGTCGAACGTCGCAGTCCCACCAGGCAGGAACTCGACGCGGTTTCTACAGAATTGCCTGTCTTTATCATTCACCAATCCGGACATCTCGGTGTGTACAACACTAAGGCCCTGGCACTCGCAGGTATTTCCGCCGACATTCCCAATCCCTCGGGGGGAGTGATTCAGCGCGAAGCCGACGGAAAAACTCCGAATGGGGTATTGGAAGAAAACGCTCATTTCGCGGCATTGCTTAAGTTGCTGCCCAAATTCACTCCCGAACAAGGTATGGAATTGATCCAGGCAGCGCAGGAAATCTATCTGGCCAACGGCTTTACGACCGCTCAGGAAGGCCGTGCTGATCCGTCAACACTGAGCCTGCTTCCCTTCGCGGCGAATGCAGGAAAGCTGAAACTGGATGTTGTGGTTTATCCCGATATCACGATGAACGCGGACAATCCTGTGTTGCATGGACCCTTGATGTCCCGCTCCTATACCCACGGACTGAGATTCGGAGGCGTCAAACTTACTCTTGATGGATCGCCTCAAGGCAAAACTGCCTGGTTTACAAAACCTTATTTTCACCCACCCGCCGGACAACCGGACAATTACCAGGGGTATCCGGGAATGAGCGATGACCAAGCCAGGAAATGGATAGAAGAGGCATACAAGAACAATTGGCAATTGCTAGTCCATGCCAACGGCGACGCAGCCATCGATCAGTTTCTCCACTCAGTACAAATTGTTTCCGCGAAAATCCCCGGCAACGACCGCCGAACAGTCCTGATTCACGGGCAATTCTTGCGGGCCAATCAAGTCTCGCAACTCAAGAACCTGGGCGTCTTCCCCGCTCTTTACCCGATGCACACGTTTTATTGGGGCGATTGGTACCGACAATCGGTGGTGGGCCCTGAACGGGCGGAGAATATCTCGCCAACGGGTTGGCTGTATGCCAACGACTTAAAATTCACCATCCATTCCGACGCTCCGGTAACTTTTCCCAATTCCATGCGCGTCTTGGCTTCTGCCGTGAATCGCACCACACGGACAGGCTATGTTCTGGGTCCCAGCCAGAGAATTGATCCGCTGGTCGCGCTTAAGGCCATGACCATCTGGCCTGCTTACCAGCATTTTGAAGGAGCAACGAAAGGCTCGATCGAAGTGGGGAAGATTGCCGATCTTGTCATTCTCTCCGACGACCCCCTGACAGTGAGGCGAACACAGTTGGCGGATATTAAGGTTATGGAGACGATTAAGAGCGGCAAGTCTGTTTACAAGCTCCCAGTTAATGAAAAAATGCGCGCAGGCACGGTTGAATGAGGCGATTACTCACAATTATATTTGTCGCTGCTCTCTCGCTTCACGCACAGAGCAAAATGGGCGAGCTACGCTTGAAAGTCGCAGACCCCTCCGGCCTGGGCGTGCGCGCCTCAGTGCGATTGGTCTGCGACGCTGACCAGTTTCAGGAAAACTTCATCACAGATGATACAGGAAGATTGACCGCCAAGAATCTTCCTTTCGGAATCTACGAGATCGAAATTCAACGGACCGGGTTTGCTCCACTTACAGAGACTTTGGAAGTTCGGTCGGCTGTTCCGGTCGAATACATGGCAAAGCTGAGTATCTCCGCTTCAAACGACTCGGTCGTCGTTAAAGACTATGAGACTTTAATCGATCCTCATAGCGTGGGAATCGTTCAACATATCGGTCAGGAGGCAATCGAAAACAGAATCACTTCGATTCCCGGACGCTCACTGCAGGACTTGATTAACTCACAACCCGGTTGGCTCTACGAAGGCAATGCCGTGCTCCATCCGCGAGGTTCGGAGTATCAGACACAGGTTGTGATAGACGGCATCCCTTTAACGGACAACCGTTCGCCCGGCTCCGGCCCTGAAATCGAAGCGGACAATCTGGATTCAGTAAGTGTCTACACCGCGTCATTTCCCGCAGAGTATGGACGCCAGTTGGGCGGCGTAATCGAAATAAACACTGTGCGGGATACACGCGAAGGATTTCACGGCCAAGCCGTACTCTCCGGAGGAAGCTTTCAGACCGCTGGCGCATATGGAATGGGTCAGTTTATTTGGGGGAAGAATACACTGGGTTTTAGCGCAAGTGGCGACATGACTAGCCATTACCTCAATCCGGTAGTGCCGCAGAATTTCACCAACACAGGCACTACGGGTGATTTCGCCATCCGCTATGAACGCGATCTTACCAGCGTCGACCGGGTCAGCTTTTCTGTGAGGCATGAACTTGCCCGCTACGAAATTCCCAATGAGCAGATCCAGGAAACGCCTCATCCAAATCCATTCGACCCGTCACAACCGCTGGATTCTCAGCATCAAAACGCGACGAATTTCGAAACGATGGGAATTGTTTCGTATCAACATATTTTTTCGCCCAACATAATCGGAGATATTCGCGGAATGATGCGAGATAATTCCAACGAATTACGCTCGAATCCTTATTCCATTCCCGTGATTGCCTTCCAGCAGAATTCCTTTCGGGAAGGCTATTTTAAGGGAACAGTTTCAGTTCATCGCAGGATCCATGAGATCAAGGTGGGCGTGGAATCTGACAACACGTTTTTGCACGAGAAATTCAGCTATCTCATTACCGATCCTAGCCAGTTTGATCCGGACACTCCAACCGCGTTCCGATTTACCGGGAGCAAGCCCGACCTGGAGCAATCCGCATTCGTTCAGGATCAGATCAGACTCGGGAATTGGACCATTAGTGCAGGCCTTCGCTGGGATCATTATCAGTTAGTAGTAAATCAAAATGCCGTCAGTCCGCGAATCGGAGTCGCACGCTTCTTCCCCGATTGGGACCTGGTTCTCCATGCATCGTATGACCGAATCTTCCAGACACCTTCCTCACGAAACATTTTGCTCTCCAGTTCGCCTGAGGTCGCCTCGCTCAATCCTCAAGTACTTCGATTGCCAGTACGACCCTCTCTCGGTAATTTTTTCGAATTGGGGGCGAGCAAAGGAATCTCTGGGCAATTGCGGTTGGATGCCGCGGTTTTCAGCAGGAGTATGAACAACTTCGCGGACGATGATCAATTATTGAGTACTGCTGTCGCTTTCCCCATTGCATTTGCGAAAGCCTCGATTTACGGTGCTGAAGCAAAACTGGAAATTCCGCACTGGCGATCGTTCAGCGGATTCGTCAGTTACTCCTATATGGTTGGCTCGGCCTACCTTCCGGTGACGGGAGGCCTTTTTCTAGGCAGCGACGCCAACGATGCTTTGAATAACGTCACCGGCCGCTTTTGGAATTCACAGGACCAACGCAACACCCTCCGTGTCTGCGTTCGCTACCAATTCACGAAACGTCTGTGGGCCGCTATAGGAGCGGAATATGGCAGCGGACTACCCTTTGAGTTTTCTGGCACCCAGGAAGAGGCCGTAGCACAATACGGGGAGGAAGTCGCAAGTAGAGTGAATTTCGAGAAAGGGAGGGTCCGTCCATCCTTCTCCGTTAACGCGTCGCTAGGCGCGGAAGTTTGGAAGCGAGACAGACTGAGCGTTCGACTGCAGGCCGACGCAGTCAACCTGAACGATCAGCTCAATGTCATCGATTTCGCCGGCTTGTTTTCGGGTAACGCCATTGGCCCGCCACGCAGCTATTCCCTGCGGTTGACCACCAGTTTCTAAAGATTGTGAATTCCACAGAAGGAGCGAAGGGCGAGATCGGGGGGGGGGAATCCTCGGGGCAAAAAAAAACGGGCGAGCCGGCGTCTAGCGCAGCCCGCCCGATGAGACTAGAGGCTAGTCACGTTCGCTGCTTGCAGACCCTTGGGGCCCTTGGTGACCTCGAACTCAACCGCTTGACCTTCGTTGAGCGACTTGTATCCATCCGACATGATTGCCGAGAAATGGACGAAGACGTCTTCGCCGGTCTGGCGTTGAATGAAGCCAAAACCCTTGCTAGCATTGAACCACTTTACTGTTCCTTGTTCTTTCACTTGTGTTTCCTATTCTTTTACAAAAAAGCTATTTGGTGCTTCCCGACTGCCTCCAGCCGTAAACTAAAAAAGCTGCAGGTTTTAACCCCGCAGCCCCTTAAAGTCGAACTAAAAGGTGTTACAAGAGCATCAAACGCAACTCAATAATACCACATTTCTTCCCCTCTGCCAGAGAAATCTTTTTCCTCCCAGACGTTAGAAAAACGAACCCATTGTGATGAAAGTCACAAAAACCTTAGCGGAAGATGTTACAGTTGTTTGTGATTATGAACACACCTTCCGTTTCGATTTTTAAGCGTGACCGCACTTTTCAGCAGCCCGTTAATTGGGGCGTTACTCTAATTATGCTTGCGCTCCACATTCTGGCGCTCGCTTCCGTCTTTTTCTTTACCTGGCAGGCACTGATTCTCGCCATCGTTATGTGGTGGGTTGCCGGCAGTCTCGGCATTGGCATGGGCTACCACCGCCTGCTAACACACCGCGGTTACAGGACTCCAAAGTGGATGGAATATATCCTCACGACTTGCGGAACTATGGCCATTGAAGGCGGCCCCATCGCCTGGGTGGCCACGCATCGTATTCATCACCAGAACACGGATAAAGAAGGCGATCCACACTCACCGCGCGATGGTGGGATCTGGGCCCACATGGGATGGATTTTAACGGGGCGCGCCATGCATCGGGACCGCAGCGAGCTTCTTCCTTATGTTCCGGATCTGCGCAAAGACAAATACCACTTGTGGTTGAGCAAGTGGCATTGGATTCCCTCCGTAATTGTTGCCGTCGTGTTTTACCTCATCGGCGGCCTCCCCTGGCTTTTCTGGGGAGTATTTCTGCGCACCGTCGTAAGCTTGCATGCAACCTGGCTGGTAAATTCCGCCACTCACATGTGGGGCTCCAAGCGGTTTGAAACCGACGATACCTCTACAAACAGCTTCTGGGTAGCATTCCTCACCTTTGGCGAAGGATGGCACAACAACCATCATTACTCGCCTCAGTCTGCCCGCCATGGATTGGCGTGGTACGAATTGGACATGAACTGGTACGGAATCTACTCGTTATCACTAGTTGGTTTGGCTTGGGATATCAAGCGAATCAAACTTGCAGAGGTCGAGGAAGAAGATCTAGCACTTACGGCGCGCACCTTACCCGGCTAATACTAACCCGGTCCAGATCAAACGAAATGGACGCAGGAGCACTGACGCTATTCATGCTTCTCAATGCTTTCTCAGCGTGGCTTCCGTCAGTTGTGCTGTCCGGCACAATTTACCAAGCGGCCGGAGGACATCTTGGCTAAGCCCCGTGTTCTCCTGGCAGACGACCACACGCTCGTCGCGGAAGCGTTAAAGAAACTCCTGGAGCCGGAATTCGAAGTGGTCGGAAACGCTACCGATGGACGACAACTGCTGCGCCTTGCTATAGAGCTCAAGCCGGAACTTGCCTTAGTCGATCTGAACATGCCGTTGCTGAATGGTCTGGATGCGGGCGCCCGGGTGAAGGAGCTGTTGCCCGGCATCAAAATCGTGGTTCTCACCATGAATGAAGACCCCGAGATTGCCGCTGAAGCGCTGGGAAAATGGGCTTCCGGCTATTTGTTGAAAAGGTCGGCAGGGTCGGAACTTCTGAAAGCAGTAAAAGAAGTGCTACGGGGCGGGCGATACGTCACTCCGGTGTTGCGAGCCAGGGTGAAAGAATGCGTTATTACTCGAGAATCGCGGACGGACAACGTCAAGGCACTCAGTCCTCGTCAACGGGAAGTTTTGCAACTACTCGCCGAAGGCCATACCATGAAGGAAGCCGCCGCAATCCTTCACGTCGCCACTCGAACCGTCGCATTTCACAAATATAGAATTATGCAGGACTTCCACCTGGAGAATAATTCAGAACTTCTGCGGTTTGCGATTAAACAGAAGGTGGTTCAGTAGATTCGCTCGATTACCCTGGCGACTGCAGATTATTTTGTCAGAGTCTGTTGCATCGGTCCTTGATGGCGCCAGAATTCCTGCCCCTGTTCCGGTAATGTGTAGACCGGATCGTAATACTCGTAGCGACGCGAAAGTGCTTCGGGGTCATCGGCTTCGATCCCGGTGCGATAGTTCTTGGTCCAATACGAAATGCCAAGATGCCGGTCGTATTCCTTCACCTGGTGAACCCAGCGTTTACCAACAAATGGTACGTCGCAAACCATACGCGGCGTGGCAAAGCCTGGCAGGTAACCCATGATGTCGTGTTGCAGTTGTTGCACTTCATGAATCGCAAGTCGCCAGTGTTCCGCGTTGGGGATCATGTCGCACTGGTAGAAGTAGTACGGCATGATTTTGCCGTGATCCAGCAACATAAAGCACAAATCCAGCAGCTCCTTGGACGATCCGTTTACGCCACGCAACAGCACTCCCTGATTGCGCACGTCGCGATATCCCATATCTAGTAGAGCCTGCACGGCCTTGCGAACCAGCGGTGTAACCTGCCGCGAATTGTTTACATGCGTGTGAACAGCAATGTCCACGCCGCGTTCACGGCTCTTTTTTGCCAAGCGCTCCAACCCGGCCAGCACTTCCGGCTGGAGAAAGTGCTGGGGAATAGCGATCAGGCCTTTGGTCGCAAGCCGGATGTCTCTAATAGTTGGAATGTCCATCAACTGCGAGACGAAGGATTCCAGCGCTGCAATCGGCGTGTTGGCGATATCGCCTCCGCTCACCACAACGTCTCGCACGGAGGGTGTCACGCGCAGATAGTCGAGCATCTGCTCGTAGCGGTCTTTTTGCGGTATCTGGAATTTCAACTTGACCACTTGCGGTACATCGTTCCCCACCAGATCCATGCGGGTGCAGTGTCCGCAATACTGTGGGCAGGTGGAGAGTAGTTCCGCCAGCACCTTTGTAGGATAGCGGTGTGTTAGACCTTCCACTGCCCACATGTCAGCTTCGTGCAGCGAATCGCGGCTGGCCTTGGGATGGCTGGGCCATTCGGGATGGCGGTCTTCAAAGGCAGGCAGCATGTACCGGCGCACAGGATCATTCCAGAGATCCTTGTCGTCCATGGTATTTAGCATGTGCGGGGGAATGAGAATCGACATCGTGGCGCGTTCTTTAATATCGCGCTCCACGCTGGCTACCAGAGACTCCGGCAGAAGGTCTCCAAATACGGCCTTGAGCTCCTTCAAATTCTTTACCGTATGACGGCGCTGCCACAGCGCGGTCTCCCACTCTTCCTGTGTAACATCTTTATAACCAGGCAGTCGTCGCCAATCCGGTTCGACAAACTCACGCTTCAGCGGATAGGTAAAAGGCTGTTCTCCGGTATGCACTTTGCCGGCGGGCTTCCAGGTGGGGCGTGCCGCCTTCGTTTCAGGCGAAATGATTTTAGCGTCACTCATAGGCTCGATCCTGTGTCTGGGGAACTTTTTGTACGACGGAGTGTGTACAACCAAGAATAACGTAGAGAGGAGTTTTCCGCCACCCCCTATAACGACGTGGATACGCAAGCACAGCGCGCCAATTAGCCTGGTGGTGGTGAACTACGATGAGCTATGCGGCTGTACGCCTCATGGGAAAGGCTTTTCACGGCTAACTGCGTCTCATGAACCATCAGCGTACAGCCAACGCTAAGACCGATAACCGCGGAAGCCCCCGTAACGGTAGCAATCACGGCAACAATCGCAAAGATCTGATGGAACCCGTAATAAGCTGCCGTAGAACCTGCCACGGAAACAAGCGCGGAGGCGGCAAACAATCCCAGCGCGGCATAGAAAAGACGCAATGCTTTGATCAGCATCTGGGCGCGAGTTTCAAGGGCTGAAAGCTGAGAACTCCATTCTCCAAAATCCTTCGATGCGGGGTCGTGAGAAGCAAGGTATGCGGCCACAATCCGTGTGCGGTCGACGACGCGGCCCAAACGATTACTGGTTCCCAGAGCGAGCACAGAAGAAGCATTCGTCAGAATCGCCGGTGCCACAATTGCAGTGAGCACTGCGAACGGATTGTTGGACATTTGGTATTGCACGTTGGCACCACCGCCCTGACGCCATTCAACTTTGAGTTCGTTGCCGATGAGTCTACCTTGAGAATCCGCAGGAATACTAGAAAAGTTGTCCTTTCTTCAAACCTGGAGTGGGATTTCCGTACACAAATACTCGCTAAGAAATGTTTAGGATTTTCTTGTGAGAGATATGAGAGAATCCGCGGAGCGGCCAGTTCGTCAGATTGGCCGTCAGGCGAGAATCTCCGCCCGAATATCCGCCGAGTTTTCTATCGCTCCCGATTGTGCGGAACCTTCGCTGTTACCGGTCTTTACCGTCAGAAGATGAAAACTGCAAATTCGATCCTGAAGCTCTGTCTCGCTTTCGCACTGCTTTGTCTGGGCAGATCTGTGTCGGCCGAGGACATCAACAAGATTCAGCCTACTGGGTATGTATTGGATCTGGCCGGCGTGATGAAACCAGAGACAAAATCGCAATTGGAAGCAATGTGCCTGGAGTTACAGCAAAAAACCGGCGCTCAACTGGCAATCGTTACGGTGAAGTCCTTGGATGGCAATTCAATTCAGCCTTATGCGAACGACTTGTATAAGCACCTGGGGGTTGGCCCCAAGAAAGACGATCGAGGTGTGCTCCTTTTGGTTGCACCAAACGATCGAAAGTATTGGACGGAAGTGGGCTATGGCCTCGAACCGGTCATTAATGATGCGCGCGCAGGCGACGCTGGACGACTCATGGTGTCCTTCTTGCGCCAAGGCGATTTCAGCGGCGGGATTGCAGCTGCTGCTTGGCAACTGGCGAAATACATTGCCGACGACAAGGGAGTAACCCTTACGGGAATGCCGCAGGTGCGACAGGTGCGGCAGAACAGCGGAGACCACAGCGACATTTGGGTTTGGCTGATTCTTGGGATTATTCTGTTCATCGTCCTGGCCAGCCGGGGCGGTTCGAGTTCGGGACGCGGCGGAGGAATGGGCAGCGGGTGGTGGGTTGGCCCAGTGATCGGCGCGATGAGCGGCAGGCGCGGAGGAAGTTGGGGAGGTTCCAGTGGTGGGTGGGGCGGTGGCGGTGGTTGGGGCGGTGGAGGCGGGGGCTTCGGCGGATTTGGCGGCGGATCCAGTGGCGGTGGTGGCGCCGGTGGAAGCTGGTAGGTACGAAAAACATTTTAGTGGATAGCGGGTGGCACCTATGGAAACGAAACTCAGCGAATTGGTGAGCAGGCTAAAAGAAGCAGCAGGCAAGAACCTGGAGTCCGTAATTCTCTATGGCTCTGCCGCACGAGGAGATTTTCATCCTGGCACTTCTGACCTGAATGTGCTCTGTACGCTAGTTTCAATGGACCTGAACGAACTCAAGCAGCTTGCCCCGGTTGTCGCCTGGTGGACTCGGGAGCTAAAGGAACCGGCTCCGTTGTTCTTCCTGACGGAGGAACTCCAGAACTCCACGGATGTATTCGCTATCGAAAGCCTGGACGTAAAGCGAACTCATCGGATGCTCTTCGGGAAAGATGTAGTCGCCGAGCTTGAAATCCCCATGAATCTACATCGCGTGGAGGTCGAACGCAATCTACGCGAGCTTCTCCTGAAACTCAGGCAACACGTTCTGCATGCTGGACACAATGAGATGGAATTGACAGCCGTGCTCAAAAAGACCGCTTCCGTGGCGAAAACCTTGTTACGTCACACATTGCTCACGTTTGGCGAAGAACCTCCCGCAGAAGCCAAGGATATCTTCAAGCGTGTCGGTGTACTGACGGGAGCGGGTGCAGATGCATTCAATGAAGTTTACGAATTTCGGACCACTGGCGCGTGGAAGGAAGACTCCTTTCATGCTTACGACAACTACATGCATGCGCTGGAAAAGGTTATCGTAGCGCTGGATACGAAAGTACCTAAACGGGAATGGCAACGAGTGGGCCACTGATTTTGTGAACGTCAAATCCTCGAGGTGTATATGAAAGCGGGACTGGCAATTTTAGCGTTGGTACTGATTGTTGCTCTGGCATTTGGAAGCATGTACATTGGCCGTCGAAATCAAATGGCCATTAAGAAAGAAGCCGTGAATGCGGCATGGGCTCAGGTAGATGTCGTCCTGCAACGCCGCTCTGATCTCATTCCGAATCTGGTCGAAACGGTCAAGGGCTATGCAACGCAGGAACAGAAGGTGTTTGGGGATATCGCGGCTGCACGCGCGGCGTTGGGCGGCGCCAGAACTCCCGCCGACAAGATCGCGGCCAACGGAGCGCTGGACTCTGCGTTGAGCCGGCTGCTGGTTGTCGTAGAGAACTACCCGCAACTAAAGTCCAATGAAAATTTCCAGCGCCTACAAGATGAACTGGCCGGCACAGAAAATCGAATCGCCGTGGAGCGCCGCCGGTACAACGAAGTCGTCCAGGACTACAACACTTTCATCGCCGTGTTTCCGAACAGTCTGATTGCCAGCATGGCAGGGTTTGCGCGCAATGACGCGTACTTCAAGACGGACGAAGGCGCGCGGCAAGCTCCCAAGGTTAACTTTGACTTCAATAAACCAGCTGGTGCACCGGCAGCAACCCCACAGACTGCTCCTGCGCACCCATAGTCCGGCAAACAGGTAGCAACACAAACTGAATTAAGCGGGGAAAGCCGCTGGTTACTTTGCTCCGGCGGCTCTTCCTCTCTTAGGGCAAGATTTCAACGAAGGAATTCGCTGAGGAGCATGTGAAAGTGGTGAACTCCATTCTCGCGTTTCACGGAATAACGGCCTCGGTCATAAAGTGAAGAATTCAATCCTCGTTGTACAGCTTCACAAATGTGCATATCTTCCTGCTGAACAACTTCACTGAACTCGATGGCCTTTTTGGTCCTTTCACGAGCCTTTTGGGAGGCGGCATCATGAAAATACCATTCAAAAATCGTCAGCGTTTTGTCGTGGGATAGCGGCACGATGATGTTGGTCTGAATATTGTCGGGATAAAAATTCAGCATCAGATTGGGGAATATCCAGAAGTAAAGTGCCTCCTTCAAACCCACACCAGGCGGATAAACGCGCTCGCCTGGATCACCCGGCCGAATCTCCTTTACCGGGCCCACTTGTTGCGAGTAATAGCGGGAGGTCTCGATGCGATAGCGGGGGTAATCGATTTCCTTCATCAAACCCGGATGGACTATGGGGATGTGGTAGCCCTCCAAATAATTGTCGACATACACCTTCCAGTTGCAATTCACGATGTAATCACGGCGCTCGGCCAGGCCCAATCCGTCGAACTCAAAACCCTTCGCTTGCTCGGGGATGTTGCCCAGATACGCGGAAAGCGGTGGGGCGTCCGCGTCGAAATTGACAAAGATGAGCTGTTGCCAGGTTTCCAGGCGAAGAGGAACCATTCCAAACTCGGAACGGTCGAAAAACTCAACACCATCGATCTCTGGCGTTCCAATCAACCGGCCATCCAGCGTGTAGGTCCAACCGTGATACGCACACTGCAAAACATGTTTGCAGCCCGATCCCTGCGCGATCGGTCCTGCGCGATGTCGGCAAACATTGCTGAAGGCACGCAGCGTCCCTGCCTTGTCGCGAGTAACAATAACTGGTTCGCTCACTACATCCGCCGTGAAAAATGATTCGGGATCGGCAATCGTGCGTCTTACACCGTTTGCTTCACCACACGGCTGACTGAGCGTGCCAACAAGCTGCCACGTCTGCAGAAAAATCCTGTCTTTTTCGCGAGCGAGCATCGTGGGGTCGGTGTAGAAGTGTGAAGCCAGCGTTTCCGCACCCTCCACTTGGGGGTTTATGTCGAGACGTAAATGTGGATCGTTCATGGGAATCCGCGCGAAAAGTCCTCAACGACTGAGCAAGAATCTAGCAGAAAACAGAGAGCGTTGATAAGAACAGACAAAGAGGCGCAGTAGCATGCGTTCTATCAATTCAGAACTTACGAGTTTCCTGCCTCGACCAGCGCTCGACCACAATCTTCGACTCGGTGTAAAACTCCACCGCATCTTTGCCCTGTGCGTGAACGATGCCGAAAAAGCTCTCTTTCCAGCCGTTAAATGGGAAATAAGCCATGGGGGCGGCAACCCCGATGTTAATGCCGATATTGCCGGCTGGCGCTTCGTATCGGAATTTGCGGGCGGCGCTACCACTCGTCGTGAACAATGAAGCCTGATTGCCGTAGGGACTCTTGCGGATGAAGTCGATAGCTTCATCGATCGAATCAGCGTGAATCAAGCTAAGCACGGGTCCAAATATCTCCGTGTTAGCCAGCGAACTGGAAGCAGGCACCCCGTCCAGAATCGTAGGCTTGAGGAAATTTCCATTGTCATAGCTTCCAATTTTCGCATTTCGACCGTCGACGATGGCCTTGGCACCATCCTTAACGCCCGTGGCAATCAGCGTTTCCACACGCTGTTTACTTTCCTTGGTAATAACCGGGCCCATCTGCACACCAGTATCCAGGCCAAATCCGACTCTCAGCGAAGAAGCAGCATCAGCAATGGCGTCACGAAAGGTCTTCTGAGCCTCGCCAATTGTGACGGCCACGGACACCGCCAGGCATCGCTGTCCTGCGCAACCAAACGCCGAATCACTGATGATCTGCTTGGCCAGATCCATATCTGCATCCGGCAACACGATGACATGATTTTTCGCCCCGCCTTGACACTGCATGCGCTTGCCGCTTGCTGCAGAGCGCTGGTAAACATGCTTTGCTACGGGAGTGGAGCCGACAAAACTAACCGCACGAATCGTGGGGTGGTCGCAAATCGCATCCACCACATCCCTGCCCCCATTCACCAGATTCACTACACCTTTAGGAAGGCCGGTCTTTTCGATCAACTCTACGGCTCGTCGCATTGTCAGCGGAACCCGCTCGCTAGGTTTCATCACCAGCGTGTTCCCACACGCAATGGCATAGGGAAGGAACCAGAACGGAATCATCGCGGGGAAATTAAAAGGCGTAATGGCAGCAACCACACCCAGTGGCTGGCGAATCAGCGTTTCATCGACGCCCGGCGTAACGTCTTCCAGGTTGTAGCCTTGCATCATCACCGGAATGCCACAAGCCACTTCTACATTCTCGATTCCGCGGCGAATTTCCGCTTTAGCCTCGCCAAACGTCTTGCCATTTTCCAGCGTAATAATCCGCGCGAGTTCGTCGATATGCTCGTCGAGCAAATACTTCAGCTTGAACAGGTATTGGATCCGTTCGCCGGGAGGGGTACGCCGCCAGGCTGGAAATGCGGCGGCGGCAGCCTGAACTGCAGAGTCGAGGTCCGCTTTCGTGGACACGGGAGTTCTCGCAATGATCTCGTTGGACGCCGGGTTAGTTACGTCAAAAAACTGGGTTGTATTCGACTTCCGCCAGCCTCCATCAACGTAATTTAGAACGTCAATGACCGTAGCGGTGGGTGCACTGCTCATGAGAATTGCTCCGTGCCTCCGGACATGGTCCGACAGGGCTTGCGATATGAAGGATAGCGGTCAGCGCGACCGGCGAACGACGTGCTAGTTTAGCAAATAAAGAAAGATGCGAGAATGCTACTTGACTGCCGCGAGAGCCTGATAGGCTGCACCAATCAGCGGGGCCGCCTCATTCAGTACCACCGAAACAGGGATGTTGGATAGCACTTCGGTGAAATGCCACTTGTCTCTGAACGCTTTGAAAAAGGTGCCATCCTGAATCTTGGGCAGAATCTTAACAGCAATGCCACCCGCAACATACACCCCACCCAATGCCAAAACCTTCAAGGCTAGATTCCCTGCTTCTGCTCCGTAAATGGCCGTCCAGAGATCCAGAGTTTCCACGCAAACCGGGCAGGATTTGTCCAAACCACTCTTCGTAATAAAGGGAGCGGGGTCTGCATCAGGATCTTCAAATACAGGATGTATCACATCTGGATCCAGGAATTCATGAAGCGTGCGAAAGCCGCGCCCGGAAAGAATCAATTCCCAACTGACCTGCGGGTAGCGGTGGCTCATGAAGCGTAAGAGTTCAATTTGTTGCGCGCTGTGAGGCGCGTAGTCCGTGTGTCCACCCTCTGACGGAACTACCTGATACTTACTGCCATCCCAGAACAAGATGGATTCTCCCAGTCCAGTTCCGGCCGCAAGTAGCGCTCTCGTGCCACCGGGAATCGCTTTCCCTGGATTCAATATGACGAAATCTTCCGGTGGCAAATGCTCCAGACTATGACCAGTCGCTCCTAGGTCATTGAGTAATACGATCGGTTTGACGTTGAGTTCAGCAGAGAGCGCATCCGCGTCGATGACCCATGGGAGATTTGTCGCGTGGATTCGATTGCGGATGACAGGTCCGGCCACTCCAAACCCCGCTGCAACGATTTTCTCGCTGCCAAGATGCGGGGAAGCCTGCCGGGTGAATTCTTTCACAATCAATTCGAACTTCGAGAAATCCTTGCTGGCGAATCGCTGGCGAAACACGAACTCCAACTTGTCGTTCTTCTCGGAGAACAGAGCCAGATTACATTTCGTGCCACCTACATCGCCGGCCAAGATCACTGGGCCTCCTCAGAAAGCGGGTGTTAAACCGTTTTAAGGGTTATACCACTGTCTGCCGTCTCTTTCGAGTAGCTGGTCCGATTCTTTTGGCCCCCAACTGCCGGAAGGGTAAACGGGCACCCCGGCCGTCTTGGCAGCCGTCCACACATCCAGAATAGGGTCGACCAGTGACCACGCGGCTTCCACGCTGTCGCCACGGTCGAACAGGGTCGCATCGCCTCTCAGGCAGTCGTTCAAGAGGGTGGCGTACGCGCTTCGTGATCCCCCTCCAAAACCCTCAAGATAGCTGAAGTTCATGGTGACGTTTCCGATGCTCATTTCCGTTCCAGGCTTTTTTGCACCAAAGGAAATGGAGATGCCTTCGTCCGGCTGTATATTAAGAATCAGCCGGTTAGGCTCCACTTCCCTCTCTCGAAACACGATATGAGGTGCCTTGCGAAACTGAATTACAATCTCTGTGCTGCGCTTTGCAAGTCGTTTACCTGTACGCAAATAGAACGGAACACCGGCCCAACGCCAGTTGTCAATCAGCAGACGCGCGGAGACAAAAGTCTCTGTACGCGAGTTAGGATCCACGTTCGCTTCCTGACGGTATCCCGGTAATACCTTGTCACCCAGTTTGCCCGGTGCATACTGTCCGCGAACCACCGACTGCGCAACCATCTCGAGGTTAAATGGACGTATAGACTGTAAAACCTTGAGCTTCTCATTGCGCACTGCGGTGGCATCAAAGGAAGCCGGGGGCTCGACCGCAACTAGAGAAGTCAGCTGGAGCACGTGACTCTGGATCATGTCGCGCAGTGCACCCGCTGTCTCGTAGAACCCCCCGCGGCGCTCCACGCCCAAGGTCTCGGATGCTGTGATCTGAACATGATCGACGTAGTTGCGGTTCCAAAGTGGCTCGAAAATACCATTGCCGAAACGAAGTACCAGCAGGTTTTGCACTGTATCTTTGCCAAGGTAATGATCGATGCGGTAAACCTGCTTTTCTTCGAACACATTCAATACGATCTTGTTCAACTCTCGGGCAGAGGCCAGATCACGTCCGAATGGCTTTTCAATGATGATGCGTACCCACGAATTGGGGCTTGTCGGGCGCGCCAGGCCAGCGCGTCCCAACTGCTCCACGATATGTGGATAAACCTCGGGTGGAGTTGACAGGTAGAAAAGCCGGTTGCCGCCCAGATTCTTTTCCGCGTCGAGCGTTTGTAAGAATTTCGCCAGTTCCGCGTATGAATTCTGGTCCGAATAGTCGCCGTGCGAGTAATACAGGTTTGCGGCGAATTCATCCCATTTGGCCGGCTCGATAGGACCCACTTCTGATATCGTTTTGGCCGCTTCCCCAGCCATGGAGCGAAACGACTCGTTCGTCATGGCCGTGCGCGCGAATCCCACAATCGAATACCGTTCGCCCAGCGAATTGTATTGGGCTAGGTCGTACATGGCGGGCAGAACCTTACGCTTGGCAAGGTCGCCAGAGGCTCCAAATAGAATCACTGTGCAAGGGTCCGCGACTCCCCCATACAAGGAGTTGGAGCGAATTTCGTCAGACATTAAGGCCCTCCGGCAAGGACTTTCTAACCTTCTCGAACCGCCTAAAACTATACCCCAATCCCAAGTGATTTCAGGTCCGCAAGCAATTGAGGTGCATTCTGATGATGAATAACGTTCATGCCAAGTCGCCGGGGGTTTTCCAGGTTGATTGTACGGTCGTCGATAAACACGCACTGTTCCGGGGAGCGTTGCGTAACAGAAAGCGCCATGCGAAAGATGGCCTCATCCGGCTTTCTTGTATAGACATAGCAGGAGCTGAAAAAGATCTGGAAATCTTTGCGCAAATCAAACGCTTCGATGCGGTATTGATTAAGCTCGTATGGTTCATTGTTGATTGACGCGATGAAATATCTTCCCGTGTGCGCCAGACCCGATAGGATGGCTCTCGTGTCCGGGTACTCCTGAGACTGGGCAAACATAAAAGCCGTAAACTCTTCCCGGGTAAAAGTGCGAGACCGGTAGAAAAGCGTACGATCCAGATATTGGTTGAGGGTAATCTGCCCTGAATCAAAGGCCGGGAATGACAGATCATGGCGGTCCTGAAATTCTTCCCAATCCAATTCGAACGCCTTTGCCGCCTCGCGCCGAGCATCGCGATCCCAGCCATTGGTAAGGATCACTCCGCCGATATCCCAGAAAAGTGTTGTGATTTTGCCCAAGACAACCTCCCAGACAAGACACTGAGAAATATCAGATGTGCGAGCTATTCGAAAGGGTAAAACTTACGGAGTCCTTGGGAGAGCATTTGTCAGAAGGTGTCCCAAACTGGCCATGGTCTCGCCGACCTTCTTTTGGAGATTTAGTCGAATGACAGGGCGGTCCGTCTGCACCATCGACTCGAATTCCCCTAACACCAGGGACAAATGCAATTGAGAAAAAGTGTAGCCTGCCCCGGGGATCGGGATGTCGATGGGATAATCCGTGGTTATAACGATGTAAAGTGCAGGAGGCAGACCAGAGCGACATAAGTAAGGATATTGATCGGAGCAACGCGGACCAAACTGTAGAACCACTGGGACACCTAGTCTCCTGGTCAGAGTCTCGCGGAATCCCCTCAGATACAGCTCTACTTCAGGAGTTCGTTCAAGAAAAGCATATAAAACAATGAAGCCGTTTTGCTCATGCAGACGCAAAAATGAACGCAAGGACTCCGACAGGCTCAAGTTCGAGATCTCTGAGCGCGTGCGGCCCTCCGCAAAGAGCTGAATACCTGATTCTTGCAGACGAGGACTACGATCCAGCGCGTGGGGGGACGAAGACAGATTCTCCAGTAAATCCATTGCTGTCTTCCGAGGTTGGCGAATATCCGGCCAGTCGAAGGGATTGAACCCAAGGCTGGCGCACGCCAGTGCCACAGCGATCTCCCACTTGAACGTTTCTGGCAGCAGGTCAGCCGCAAGTGTCACTTCAATCAAAACGCATGGCACTCCGGAAGCACGAAAGCCTTCAAGTTTGGCAGTTAGCTCCGGGTCGTTCTCACCAGCCAGCTTCAAAAAAACAAAGGCCGCTTGCCCCTCAATATTGTCGGTGGTACGTGGTACGTCGCCACATACGGGTATGAGCCCGGCGCCTTCCTTTGCCAGGCTTCCGCCAATCAGATGGCCCAGGCGATTCGAATAAGCGGACAGCGAAGGTGTGCTCAGAAAGAACAGGTAACGACAAGAAGAGACAGCGGCGGAAGAGAGAAAGATCGCAAGCTGCAGCGCTGGGTTCGATTGAGAATTGCTCTTACACAGCTCGCGAATTGACCGGACTGAAGACACCGCGCTCGGGGCCTCAATCTGAGAGAGGCTGATAAGCAACGCGCCAAAATGAATCAAAGAACAGTAGGAGGAAAGCAGATGTAGAGGATCCAGGAAGGAAGCACGGAACATATATCCTTGACTGATTCCAGCAAGAAATGAATTTCTCTCCGTCACAGATACAAAGTGTCGGCTAACCTCAGGAACACTTGCGGATTTCAGCAGATGTTGAAAATACAGAAAGAGGGCATGATCTTCCAATCGATCTCCGACCTTGTTGGCAAGGATAAAACCGGACTTCATGAGATCAATTCTCGACGCCAGATGCTGAATCGACGAGGGATGATTACTGTCGAGGAGTGTGAAGCGTCCCGGAGGCGGAACCTCAACGAGGGGGAGCAATGCACGTGCCGCCAAACTTGAACTGCCCAGTGCCAGAAAGACCCAATCTACAAGCCCTTCCCTGATACATTCACTTCCCGCTTGGGACATTTCCGCAAGAAGTGGCTCCAGAACATCGGGAAGGTCCACCCATGCCAAGTTGCTCTGAATTAACGGCAACTGTGAGTCTCGAGTCGGCCAGAGAGACAGGTCCTTTGACCAAAAACGTTTCACTATATTCCGGGTATTGAATAGTTCTCTCTGTTGATTATTAACTGCTTCAAGTCGCCCCGGAGTGACAGCCTGATTCAGTCGGTCCATTTGGACTCCGTATCAATACTAAGCATCCAGAAACAAGTAAAACCAAACGAACAGTCAGATTCGGATTCCAAAAGAGGCAAAGGAATGGCAGGGCTGATTATATAGAATTGAGTAGGTTCATTCCTTGCATACTTTTACGCCTATTAGGGACAGCTTGCAAGCAGGGTTTGCCTGGCGGAGAATGGTGTCTTGCATGGAGGCATGAATGGCGAACGATAGCTGCGACCCGACACCAACACCGAATGAACCACCAAAGCCGGGTACCCGCATGGTGCATTGCGCAAAAATTGGGAAGGAATTGCCAGGGCTGGACCGAATCCCCTGGAAGGGAGAGCTTGGTCAGCGAGTTTACGACAATATCTCGAAAGAGGCGTGGAAGCTCTGGGTGGAATATTCAAAAATGGTGATGAATGAATATCGGCTGAATCCCTTGGACCCTAATTCTCAAAAGATCATGGGCGAACAAATGGAGCAGTTTTTCTTTGGTGAAGGTGCAAAGCTGCCGGAGGGTTATGTAGCGCCCAAGGCCAAAGGCTAGCGCACTCAAAGACTCCCGGTCACAGGGTGTTCCACAGGTAGTCTGGGCACGAGAGTAAACTCTAGTTTTGAATGGGCCGTGCGAATTGCACGTTCAACTGTGGCTGGATCATCAGCACTGGCAAATAGAAAGCCGAGATAACTGGAGCCTTCCGGCCAAGCCTTGATGTAGTCGTGTAAACGGGCGGTGATCTCGAGATCCGTTATGCAGTCGACGCGTCGCGCTTCTTCAACTCCAACGACTCTCTCGAATGTGCCGCTATTTGGCACGGGTATCATCATTACACCTGAAGCTCTCTCTTCGCGTGGAGCGTCCGCCCCAGCCATCCCCAAAGCGTGCCGCAGCAACAATTCCTCCAGACCAATCGAATTGCTTTCTCCCGGGGGCTGAAACCGCAGCGCTCTCGCACACATTCCCCCAATGGGGCGCGGCGCAATCTCGATTGGCCACACTCCATCCTGGTTTACACGGAATTCCCCATGTACTGGGCCATGCGTAAGACCAATCGCCCGCACTGCCTTTAGGAAGCAGTCTAGGATGCTTTTCTGTTGCCCCTCGGTAAGCCGCGAAGGTGTTACGTAAATGGTCTCCTCAAAAAATGGCCCCTCAAGTGGATCCGGTTTGTCAAAAATGGCTAGCGTCCGCAGTTCACCCTCGGTCAGCAGGCCCTCAACAGCTACTTCTCTCCCCGGTAAATAACCTTCCACAAGGATTTGATCGAGATTTGGCTCACGAGTGGCTCGAATTTCAGCAGAGTCGAGCAGACTCTTCAGCATCGTCGCTCCGGAAATAAACTCCTCACGATTGTTGGCCCGCAGAACGCCCTGGCTGGCCGAAAGTGCCAATGGCTTGAGTACGCAAGGATAAGTAATGCCGAGCAACGATGGTTCCGGGACGGGATGAAGTGGCACCGTGCGAAACCAGGGAACAGGTAGACCAGCATCTCGAAAGACCCCGCGCATGCGATACTTGTTGCGGCATGCCAGAACACTGGCAGGGTGGTGAAACGGTATTCCCATGCTCCAGGCGGTAAACGCAGCCGTGGACGTGGGACGATCTCCCAAGGCCAAAACGCCATCCACGGTAAATCCGCTTTGCGATAGCACCACGGATCGCGCGGAAGTTTCCGCATTTTCAAAATGAACTCCAAGAGCGCGATCCTGCCAAGGATCGTCCAGACGATTGCAGCGGTCTGTGACGAAAACTAGTTCGACACCATACTTTTCCGCGGCGGAGTTAAACGCGCGCGTCTGGTAGCCAAGTTTGGAGGCAAACAGCAGAACTCTCTTGGAAGATCCCATAGCCGTTCTCTCGTCCGATTCTATCAGGTCGTGAATTTTCGATGATCAAAGAAACGATTCTGCCTGACGTACCGACTCTTTGGCTCTAGCAATAGGGACCAACTGGTCCCTGGTGGGTTCGGCTCAACAATACCAAGGCTCATTCAGATAAGGGATGGTAGCGCGTGAAGCCAGGACAGGCATTTGTTTCAGGTTGACTTCGCGGCCCACGGCAACATTGGCCGTTCGATATATAAGTTCGAATATAGTCGAGCGGGTCTGCTTTAATTTTTCTCCATTCGCTACTGTTTCCTGGAGGTCGTTGGCCAATTTGTCCAATACAGGATTCGAGTTCTTCCAGGGGTAGATCAGCGCGACCGGATCAAATGGCCCGATCATCCTCTTCACTTCTTCCAGCTCGAGTAGCCGAGAACCCGGCGGTATCAGCAGCCGGATGGCGAGCTGGATAGGTGGTACTGCTTCGACGAGGTCAAACCGCCGTAAGTGGTCGAGGAGATCGAGATAGTTTTCGAATGTCGTCCATGGCGTAAACGGAACAAACGTTGGTTGCAGATTCAAGCCAATCTGCCGGAACAACTCCACTACACGCAAAAAATCGGCGCGAGTATGGCCTTTCTGCAGCTTTTCCAGAATCAAGTCGTCGAGCGATTCAACGGCAGTCACGACAAACAGGCAGCCAGTCTTGCTCAGTGTTTCCAGCAGATCACCATGCTTCAGAAGGTGCTCAACCTTAATAGTGACGTCATAGGTCACTTCTGGAAACTCATCATGTAGCGCTTCGACGACCGGAATGGCGTGCCCCACCCCATTGAAAAAATCAGGATCGCCAAACGTAATATGTTGCGCGCCAGCGGAGACCTGTTGGCGAACGTCGGCCAATACAGTTTCGCGATCGACTATACGAAACACGCCGTTGTAGACCGGCACAATCGGGCAATGACGACAAAGATGTTTGCAGCCCCGACTGGCCTCCGTGTAACCCACCGTGCGGTGTTGCCCATTTGGCAGAATCAGGTGAGCGTAGGAACGCAGGGGAGGCAGGCCCCCACGATCGGGAGTCTGGAAGCGAAGCCGCGCCAATGAAATATTGGAATCAAGCGGATGAATCTGTGGAGCGGCCGAGAGACCGGACAGGTGCTCGGCAAGGTCCACCAATGACTGCTCAAACTCACCTCCGAATAAGCTGTTCACGCCCAGGCGCTGAAAACTCCTGGCCGCCAGCGGGGCGTAAAGACCATAGGCGCAGAAATGAGCTTTCGGATTAAGACGTCGCAAGGAAGGTAGCAGTTCAAGCGTAATTCGCGCGGCCGTGTGCATCGGCACATAACAGGCAACCAGGCCTGCTTCGCATAGAGCATCCTCGTTCAATGATTCTCGAGAAAGGTCGAGGCAGGTAACCTCATGCCCGCGCTTTCGCAGCCACCCCGCCGGTGAAGCCAGGCCAAATGGCTGTCGTCCCAACTCGTACGTGGAGATCAAAACGATTTTCACGATGCTCCATTATAGCGGCCTCCACCTCAACCGGGAATTTCGGTTATTATATTTGTTCATGCATTGGTGAAAGGACCATAAGGATGCCTATCTCCGCAGCAAATTCGTTTGGTACTCGAGATAAATTGAATGTGGGCGCACAAGTATTCGAGATTCAGCGCCTTGAGAACCTCGCCAAGCAAGGGCTCACCTCTGTCGAAAAGCTTCCCTTCTCCCTCCGTATCCTGCTGGAAAATCTATTACGCTTTGAGGACGGACGTTCTGTGCGCGCCGAAGACATTCGCGCCTTGGCCAATTGGACCCCCAATGGGGTGCAGCGTGAAATCGCCTTTATGCCCGCGCGAGTTCTTCTCCAGGACTTTACCGGGGTGCCCGCCGTCGTCGATCTGGCCACCATGCGGGAAGCCGTACAGCGGATGGGCGGAAATCCAAAGCGGATTAATCCCCTGTTTCAGGCGGAACTGGTTATCGACCACTCTGTTCAAGTGGATGACTTTGGCGGCCCGAATTCATTCGGCTTGAATGCGAAACTGGAATTTCAGCGTAATGCGGAACGTTATGCCTTCCTGCGATGGGGTCAAACGGCCTTTCGTAATTTCAAAGTCGTTCCCCCAGACACCGGTATCTGTCATCAGGTTAACATCGAGTATCTCGCGCGCGTGGTCTGCTCTATGCCAAACGGTAGTCGGTTGGAAGCATTCCCAGACTCCCTGGTCGGCACCGATTCGCACACCACTATGGTGAATTCTCTCGGCGTTTTCGGCTGGGGCGTCGGCGGCATCGAAGCAGAAGCGGCCATGCTGGGCCAACCCCTTTCTATGCTGGTTCCCGAAGTCGTTGGGTTCAAACTGCATGGCAGGTTAAAAGAAGGAACAACGGCCACGGATCTCGTGCTGACCGTAACGGAAATCTTGCGGAAAAAGGGTGTCGTTGGAAAATTCGTCGAGTTCTACGGATCTGGCTTAACTAGCCTGAGTGTTCCGGACCGCGCCACCATCGCCAACATGGCTCCAGAGTATGGCGCGACCATGGGATTCTTCCCCGTCGATAACGAGACACTGGCCTATCTCCAGTTCACCGCGCGTTCCCACGAACAAGTCGCTTTGGTCGAAGCCTATAGTAAAGAACAGATGTTGTTCCGCACGGACAACACTCCGGAGCCCACATTTAGCGACACTGTAGAACTCGACTTGGGAACTGTCGAACCAACTCTGGCTGGGCCAAAACGTCCGCAGGATCGCGTGTCACTGAAGAACGCCAAAACTTCCTTCGTCAAGGTGGTCGAAGGCAATCCGGTCAAGCAAGTTTCCGTCAAGAACAATGGCGATTCCTTCGATCTCTCCAGCGGCGCCGTCGTGATTGCTGCCATCACCAGTTGCACGAACACTTCGAATCCCTCTCTTATGGTTGGCGCAGGCTTGCTAGCCAAGAAAGCCGTCGAACGGGGCCTGCAAGTGAAGCCATGGGTAAAAACCAGCCTCGCGCCAGGATCGAAAGTCGTTACGGATTACTTGTTGGCGGCGGGCCTGACCCAATATCTTGATAAGCTCAAATTCAACCTGGTCGGCTACGGGTGCACAACCTGTATCGGCAACAGTGGTCCACTGCCCGACGCAATAGGTGCGGCCATTAAGGAAAACAATATGGTCGCGGTTGCCGTTCTCAGCGGTAACCGCAATTTTGAAGGCCGCGTCCATCCACTTGTCCGCGCCAATTATCTTGCCTCTCCCCCACTGGTGGTCGCCTATGCCCTGGCTGGCCGCATGGATTTGGACCTGACCACAGAACCCTTGGGGAATGACAATACCGGCAAGCCCGTTTTTCTCCGCGATGTTTGGCCTACGCCGCAAGAAGTAGAAGCAACTGTTCGTGCCGCCGTTTCTTCTGAACAGTACCGCAAAGTCTACGCCGAAGTATTCGAAGGCGACGCCCAGTGGAAGTCCATGCCCGTTCCTGTGGGTGACCTCTATCAGTGGGATCCTGATTCCACTTACATCAAGCTGCCCCCGTACTTTGAAAACATGCCGAAGGTACCCGCTCCGTTAACGAATATTGGCGGCGCGCGTGTCTTGGCTATTCTCGGCGACAGCGTAACTACTGACCACATTTCCCCTGCAGGCTCCATCGCCGTAGATTCACCCGCCGGCAAATATCTTATTGCTCACGGCGTCAAGCCGCACGAATTCAATTCCTATGGCGCTCGTCGTGGCAATCACGAAGTCATGATGCGCGGCACCTTCGCCAACATTCGCCTCCGCAACCAGCTTGCGCCGGGCACCGAAGGCAGTTGGACCCTGCATCTGCCCGACGGCGAGAAAATGTATATATATGATGCGGCTGTAAAGTACCGCGAAGAAGGAATCCCACTGGTGGTACTCGCGGGCAAGGAGTACGGTTCAGGATCGTCACGCGATTGGGCCGCCAAGGGCACTCGTCTTCTCGGCGTACGTGCCGTAATCGCGGAAAGCTACGAGCGAATTCACCGGAGCAATCTCGTTGGTATGGGCGTTCTTCCGCTCGAGTTTAAACCGGGTGAAAATCGCCAGACTCTGGGTCTCACCGGACACGAAGTGTTCGATATCGAGGGCGTGGATACCTTGGCGCCCCGGAAGCAAGTCAATGTAACGGCAAAGTCTGCGGACGGCAAAAAGATCAACTTCAGCGCCATAGTTCGCGTCGACACGCCGGAAGAAGTGTCGTATTACCAGCACGGCGGCATTCTGCAGTACGTCATGCGCCAGATGCTCTAGTAGCTTCAAAAGGATTGATAGAGAGAATTCGCGCCCGAGTGGGGTCTTGCTCTTTTACTTTTTCTCGTGATCAGTTAACAGGCTGGGGGTTCAGAATGAAACCTGCATTCCGTGATTTGGCGGTGATGGGTGGATTGTTCCTGACTATTGGAACAAATTATTCGGCTGCCCAAACGGCTGCTCCCAAGAAGGCCGAAGCGCGTGCTGCCACCAAAATCCCCATTCAGCAGTACACGCTGAAGAATGGCTTGCGCGTTGTTCTCAGCGAAGATCATACCGCTCCCACTTATTCTATTTGCGTTACGTATGACGCGGGTTCGCGCGATGAAAAACCAGGCCGCACCGGCTTCGCTCACTTATTCGAGCACATGATGTTTCAGGGCTCGGAAAACGTCGGGAAAGGCGAGCATTTCATCCTCATCGAGAACAATGGCGGCGGTATGAATGGCACAACAAATACCGACCGCACCAATTATTTTGAAACTCTGCCGGCTAACCAGATCGATCTGGGGCTGTTCCTCGAAGCTGATCGCATGAAATCCCTGGCCGTCACTCAGGCCAATCTTGATAACCAGCGCAACGCGGTTCAGGAAGAGCGCCGCCTCCGCGTGGATAACCAGCCGTATGGAAAAACCTTTGAGGCTATTTCCGATACCGCCTACGACAACTTTGGCTACAAGCACTCTACGATCGGCTCAATGGCAGACCTTAATGCCGCTTCGCTCGATGATGTAAAGGACTTCTTTCGCGTTTACTATGCACCCAATAATGCCGTCCTCGCACTCGTTGGTGACTTCAAGAAAGAAGAGGTGCTCGCGAAAGTAAAAAAATATTTCGAAGACATCCCTTCACAAACAGCTCCTGCCCGGCCCGATATGACCGAGCCTGCGCAAACTGCAGAACGTCGCAAATCGATCGAGGACGGATTCGCGCAGGTCCCCCGTGTCGACATTGTCTATAAGATTCCTTCCTACACATCTCCAGACTACATGCCCATGAATGTATTGATGAGCATCCTTGGCTCCGGTCAATCCTCGCGGCTTTATCAGAAGCTGGTGAAAGAGAAAGAACAGGCGGCCAACGTATTCGCCAATGCGGCGGCACGTAGGGCGACAGGACTCGCTTCTGTCATCGCCCTCGTTCGGCCAGGGGTAAAGCTGGAAGATGCTGAACAAACCATCTACGGAGAAATCGATAAAGTGCAGACGGAGCCTGTTGCAGACTGGGAGCTCGAGAAAGTCCGCTTGAAATACCGCCACGATCACGCCGCCCAGCTTTCCAGCACGCTGACCAGAGCCGTCCAGTTGGCCTATTACACCGTTGCGTGGAACGATCCGGAAGTTTTGAATTCGGAAGAATCGCGACTTGATGCCGTGACTAAGGACGATTTGATGCGGGTGGCAAAGAAATATCTGATTTCCACAAATCGCACTGTCGTCACCACCATTCCCAAACCAAAGTCAGCAGCCGGCGCGGCCGGAGGAAACTAGGTGATGGCCATGATTTCAATGACTCCAAAACAACTTACCGGCTACCTTCTTGCGGTCTGTACTGTCCTGGTTGCGGCGGCGACATCTGTGGCCATGCCGACATTTGCGCAGGCTCCGGGCGATTCCAAGGCAGTTTCCGCCAGCAAAGTCGAGCGCAAGAATCGTGCGCCGGTATCTAAAGAGATTCTTCACGTTAAACTTCCCCGCCCCGTCGAAGCCAAGCTGCCCAACGGCCTCACCGTTCTGATCCTCGAAGACCATCGCTTTCCGATAGTCACCGTGGATTTGACGATTGATGGCGCCGGAGCTCTTTGGGAACCCGCCGACCAGCATGGACTGGCTGGAGTTACCGCGCAGATGCTGCGTGAAGGAACGCCGACGCGCAACAGCAAGCAGATTAATGAGGATATTGATCGACTGGGCGCTTCCTTTTTCGCCAGTGCTCCCTTTGGAGATGGTGCTGCGAGTGTCGGCGCATCCGGCCTTTCGGATAATTTTGACCAGTGGTTTCCTATGGCTACCGATTTGCTCCTGAATGCAAACTTCCCAGACAGCGAACTGGCAAAGCTGAAACAGCGCTTGAAGGTTCAGTTGGTGCAGCAGCGGCAGCAACCAAGCTTCCTGGCCACGGAACGTTTTAACGAGGCGGTTTACGGCACTCATCCTGCGGCAACGGTTGCTGGTACACCCGAATCCATCGATGCTCTCACGTCTGAGAAACTGAGCGCCTGGCATAAGGCACGCTACTCTCCGCAGAACACGCTCCTGGGAATTGCCGGCGATGTGAATGCCAAGGAGACGATCGCGAAGTTGACTGAATGGTTCGCCAAATGGCCCAGGAGCGATTTCAAAGTTCCGGCAACTCCATCCACCAGCGAAGTAAAGTCTCCGCACGTCTATGTGGTCGACCGCCCTGGTTCGGTGCAAACCACACTGGCTATGGGTAACATTGCGATTGATCGCCCCAGCCCTGACTACCCCGCAATGGTAGTAATGGATCAGATTCTTGGCGCTGGAGCCGCGGCGCGACTCTTTCTGAATCTACGTGAGGCGAAGGGCTACACCTACGGTGTATACAGTTCGTTCAATGCCCGTAAATACGCCGGGCCATTTCGTGCCGGCGGCGACTTGCGAACCGAGGTAACGGAAGGGGCGATGAACGAGTTTTGGATTGAATTTAATCGTATGCGCGATGAAAAGGTACCTGCAGCGGAACTTGACGACGCGCGTCGCGCCGTGGTCGCTGGGTTTGCATTATCCCTGGAGCACCCGGATCAACTGCTAGATTTCGCTGTTGAGCAGAAGCTCTACAATCTCCCGGTGGATTATTGGGACAAGTATCCTGCTCAAATTTCGGCAGTAAGCGCCGACGACGTGCAGACCGTTTCGAAGAAATACATCGATCCAGCAAACATGCAGGTTGTCGGTGTGGGAGACGCACAGAAGATCGCGCCCGTACTGCAGAAGTATGGCCCTGTCAAAGTGTTTGATACCCAAGGTAAGCCAGAGGCACTCAAGCCGGCAACAAACTAGGACTGCAACATTGGACCTTGCTGGCGTTTAAGCCGCGGAGGGCCGTCTCCATCTCACCAGCAACACGGCCCCGAACAACACAGACACAACGCTGGCTACCTGTGCGTTCGACATCCCCAGTATCCAGGGTGGATTTATGCGAATGATCTCCACCAGAAATCGAGCGGTCCCCGTAAGAACCAAGTAGTACGCAAAGATTTCGCCATGCGTCTTAACGCCCCGGGTCACTTTCGCACCCAGTTTCCAAAGCACCACACCGAGGAAGCACCAAATCAAGAATTCATAAAGCGGTGCAGGGTGTACGCGCTCTGACGTAGGCACGATTCCGTTGGGAAAACTCATTCCCCAGGGTAACGAGGTAGGCTTACCGTAATCACCATCGCCCGACAGCAGACAGCCAATTCGGCCAATTCCGTAACCAACAGCAGCAGCGGGAGAACAAGCATCCAGGAACTCGCGGAGTGGCAATTTCGCGCGCAGTCCTAGGAACACCATGGTGCCGAACCCGCCCAGGAACCCTCCGAACCACGCGAATCCGGTTCGTGTAAAGAAAAGCCCGAATGGGTTGGCAAAAAACTCTGCCGGCGACTCCAGCAAGTGATACAACTTTGCGCCAACAATTCCCGCCAGGCCAGCCAGCGTAATCATAGTGAACCCATCGAGCAGAAAACTGGGAATCGAAGGCCATAACGGCAGGTTAGTCTTGAACCCCCGGCGATCAAAATCAGCCTGCAAAATGTACGCCGAAACGATCAAGGCCGTCGCAACCATCAATCCAAATGTCGGTATTGTGAGCGGTCCTAAATGTAGGTAAGGAATCATCTGGATGTTGGTGAAAAGTCCCCTGAAAGTATACATGAGCGCCATTTCAGCTCACGATTAAGCGGTGCGACGCGGCCATCGATAGGAAACCATCCCCAGCCCAAGCCAGATCACCAGGGCAATCCATTCCGCATTCGAAAAATGTCCTGGAATAATCGGCAATATCTTCATCAATAAAAATGCCAAGGAAACCAAGATCCCCAGCACTGCAATCACTCGCATTCGGGCATTCTTTTCCACGAGGAGGAATGAAATGCACGCTGCAAACCAGCCAAATGCCGAGGCCAGTGAGCCCACTTCCGTCACGGGGACAAGGATCGCGTCTCCCAGCAACAAACCGATCAGTGTCCCTGCGGTGATCCCTAAGATTGCGAATGTCGGTGTAAGAAAGCGAGTGTGGATCGCGGAGAACGCAGGATGCAGCGTGCCACGCCGTCCATACGCGAACACAAGCCGGGTGGAAGCCACGAAATTGCCATTAAACACCTGAAACAGTGCCACTAGCGAGATTGCAAAAATCAAACGAACCAGCCACACAGAGTGGGTTCCCTGCTCAAACGCAATGGCCGTGGCGAATCGCTTCCCTATAAGGCTCGGCCACGGTGCGATGTAAGAAACTGCTCCGACCACCAAAACATAGAATCCCGCTCCGACCAGCAGGGCCATCGCGATCGCTTTGAAGAAATCCTGCGGCCTGAACGCAGGATTGGCCTCCTCTGCCACCTTAGGGACTGACTCAAATCCAGTCACAAAGTACGGCACAATCTGCAAAGTTAACAGAATCGAGGCAAGCGGCGCGTGGCTGAACAAAGGCCGAAAATGGCTTGGGGAGCCAGTCGCTGCGCTGGTCAGCAAAAGCACAAGGAACACCAGCAATACGGAGGATGTCGCCCAACTCTGAAACGTAGCACTTGCCCGTATCCCGCGATGGTTCAGGAAACCAAGGATCAGCGTAAGAGCTATTCCTAGCAGCAGCCTTGGAAGAAAAACAGGCTGACCCGCCACACGATACAGTTCCATCGTGTCGAGCCGCGGGAAAATATAGGCCGCAAGTTTGCCCACGGTCACAGCTTCCCAAGGGCAGACGATGAAATAGGCCAACAGCATCATCCATCCGGTAATATAACTGACAAGAGGAGGAAACACTTGTGCAGCATACGCGGCTTCTCCCGCCGCATCAGGCAGCCGGCGAACCCATTGTCCATAGATGTATCCGACAGGTAGAAGTAGCAGACCGCCAATCCCAAAGCCCAGCATGGCGCCTACTGGCCCGCCTCGTCCAAGCCAATCGTCCATCAGCACGACCCAACCCGTGCCAATCATGGTGCCGAAGCCCAAGGCGAAATAATTCGCCAGGCTTAACTTGCGGGCAAGTTTGATCATTCGGAATCCAACTCGGTCGACGATGCTCCCGAGTAGTTATAGGACACAGAGCATCTCATACAGCAGGTTGGCGGCAAGCAACGAAGTGATTTCACCGGTGTCGTAGGGAGGCGACACCTCCACAAGGTCGCAACCGACAATTTTCAAGCCTTTCAGTTCGCGCACCAGTTCCAGAATCTGAATACTCGTGAACCCGCCTACTTGTGGAGTTCCAGTCCCCGGTGCGTACGCCGGATCCACACAATCAATGTCCAAAGTGATGTACACCGGCTTGTTCCGAAAGGCACGCAACTGGCGGCGAAAGAGCGCGATTCCCGCCGCATGGTATTCCTCCGCCGTAATCATTTTGATTTTGTGCAACCGCGCGAAATCGAAATCGTGTTTGCTATAAACCTGTCCGCGCAATCCTACCTGAAGGAAACTGCCCTCTAGCAACAAACCTTCTTCGGTTGCGCGCCTGAACGGCGTTCCATGCGAAAGCTTGCAGCCGAAGTACTCGTCCCACAGATCGTTGTGCGCATCGAACTGAATCAGTCCGACTGGCCCGTGAATTCGAACAATGGATCGGAGCAGCGGCAAACTGAGCGAGTGGTCGCCGCCCACGGAAACAGGTCGAACTCCCGCTTCCAGAACAGGCTTCGTCTGTTCTTCCACTCGTCGGAACGTGTCTTCAATCGAAAGGGGATTCACAGAGAAGTCACCGTAGTCCGCGATCCGGTATTTCGTGAAAGGATTAATGTTTAGAACCGGGTTCCACGGACGGATGATGGCCGACTGCTGCCGAATATTCCGCGGTCCAAATCGTGTCCCCGGTCTGTAAGTTGTACCGCCGTCAAACGGAATGCCCACCAGGGCAATATCCAATTCTTCCAAGTCGGTGATGTGCGGCAGCCGCATGAACGTAGCAATGCCGCCTGAACGAGCGTGCACCAGCGCGTCGGTGGGCTCGGGATGCGGCAACCGGTACTTCTTTTGTGACTTTTTCATCGCCCGTATCGTATTGGTGGACGTGTAGCAAGTCAACGAAGAGCGTTGACTTTCTGGACCACTCGGAAAGGCTGTCGTGGGAAATACATGCCCATGCTAGGGCGGGCGGGATTATTGATCTTCGTTAAATTGATTTCTCTTCTTATACGCCATCCACGTAATTCCAACGCAGATCAGCATCGGGGGAACCACCAGCACGAGAATTCCACTTTTGAGCGCTGCAATCATTCGGGAGCCGGCGCCGGCTGCCTGCGTGTAGCAAAGGGCGCAATTCTGGGCGTAAACCAAGCCGGGAACGAGCAGCAACGAGCAGAGGGCCGCCATTTTCTTCCTGCCAAACCTTCTTAGTTTCATTGCTCCCACTCCTGCCGGCCCAAGTTACTGCCCGGGCGGCCTCATATGCAACAGGCGGACGCTGTCAGACCAGATCATGTTCATCATCAGCAGCACGAAAATCGTGACCGGAATCAGCGAAAGAAACAGGTTGCGCCTCTCCTGCGCCAGATGCATGAAATACATCAGACCGAGTGCCGCACTGCACAGGGCCAGGAAAAGCAACATAACCACTAAAGATGCCGTCGAGAAATTGCGAAACGCCAAAAACACTTCCACCAGAAATATGGCCAATAAAACAAAATAGACGGGCAAGTATTTTCGAATCACATTTCCCGAACCAGTCTCGGCGCTCATCGGATTCTCCTCCTTTATGGTCTTAACGAGCAATATTCGTGAGATAGACCAGGGGCACAACGAACATCCAGACCAGGTCGACAAAATGCCAGTACAATCCCGTCGTCTCTACATGGCCTGGCGTGAGCTTCCCCCTCGAATACATCGATGCAACCACGAGCAGCGCAATAATGCCGCTGATGACGTGCAACAAGTGCAAGCCGGTGATCGTGAAGAAGGTCTGTCCAAAGATTCCGGAGCCTAGCGTTATGCCTCGGCCAAATAATTGAACCCACTCTCGAATGTGTAATGCCGCAAAGATGATGCCGAGCACGGTTGTGGAATAGAGAAAGCGCATTGCTTTCGCTTTGTCGCCCGCCTTGGATGCATCCACCGCGCCCAACATCGTCAGGCTGCTCGTGATCAGCACAAAGGTCATAAGGATCACGTTCATGACGCTGGCCGACTCGAACGGCCTCTGCCAGTTTGGCGTCGCCACGCGAATGTAACCATACGAGAAGAGAAATGCGCCGAAAGTCACCGCGTCTGAAATAATAAACAGCCACATCGTCAACTTGCGCGAAGGTATGGCGTATGGCGACTCTTCCAAAAAGGCTCCGTGCCCATGCACTGCGATTTCAGTTTCGCTCACAGTTCTTCTCCCCTTGCTTCGGCTACAGCTTCATGCGGCACAGCACAAACAAATAGACCCACAGCACTCCAAGAAAATGCCAGTAGATTGCCGCATTCTCAAACAAGCTGCGACGAAGCGTCCTATGGCTGGCCACTAATCGTCCAGTCAAATAAACCAGTACCCCAATGCCCGCCAACAAATGCAACACATGCACAAACGTTAAGACGTAAAAAAAGGAGCTGTTTGGGTTGGTCGCAAGATATAAACCTTGCTCGCGTAGTTGCTGCCAAGCCATGTACTGGCCTCCACAAAATGCCAGTCCGAGTACAAGCGTCGACAGTAACCATACTGTTCCCTTGCGACTTTCCTGGGGAACGATCAGGTTGCCTCCTACCAGAGAACGCCGTGCTGCTTCCATCGTGGCACTGCTACACAACAAAATCAGCGTGTTGAAGTACAACACCGAGGGCAACACAATGTGCCCCCAATCCGAAGTACCTTCCCGCACAAACAACGCACTCGTGAAGGCGGCAAACGACATGGTGATCGTGAAGAGCCCTAGCCAGATGCCGCTACGCGACGCCCGGTCGGCTGCAAGGGGCGTTATAGCGCTCCTCCGAGCCTGCCCAGACCCTGCGCCCAGCGTGCCTGCCTCTGCTTTGATTATTGAAGCTGTCGACATTTTCTGACTTCCCTTTCACGATTAAAGACCCAGCACGATCCCCGGCACGATACGTTGCACTTCTTAATCGCCGCTGACAGTGACCTGTTCCGGCGAGTCCTGCATTACAAAATCACCGCTAGGTCCCTTGACTCCGTATTGATAAGGATCGTGATACACGATGGGATGACGCCCTCCGAAATTATTCCAAGGTGGAGGTGATGGCATCGACCATTCGAGAGTCGTCGCATTCCACGGATTGTCGGAAGCCGGCGCGCCTTTGAATCGGCTGTAAATCAAATTGAAGAGGAAAATAAATTGTGCAGCGCCAGTGACGAGGGCGGAAATGGTGATGAACCTGTGCAGATTCATCAGGTCCGGTCCCATGAAATCGTTCACGAACGAAGAATAGCGGCGTACGTTGCCGACCAACCCCAGATAGTGGAACGGCATGAAAATGCAATATGCACCAATGAAGGTAATCAGGAAATGGAGTTTCCCTAAATTATCGTTCATCATTCGTCCAGTCATTTTTGGGAACCAGAAGTACGTTCCTGCAAACACCCCGAACAGCGCCGCAACGCCCATCACCAGGTGGAAGTGACCAACCACGAAGTAGGTGCCATGCAGATAGATGTCAATCGACGGCTGTGCCAGGAAAAACCCGCTGACACCGCCGCTGACAAACATGGAAATGAATCCTAACGCGAACAGCGAAGCCGAATTGATCTGCAAGTTCGCACCGTACAAACTTCCCAACCAGATCAACGTCATTACTGTGGCTGGAATTGTGATCGTCAAGGTGGGGAATGAAAACGCCAGCGAGGACATCGGATTCATTCCGCTAACGAACATGTGGTGCCCCCAAACCATATAGCTCAGAAAGCCGATGGACATCATCGAGTAGATGACCACCTTGGCACTGAGCAACGGCTTGCGCATGCTGTTCACCAGAATATGCGAGACGATTCCCATGGCCGGAAGAATCGCAATGTAGACTTCCGGGTGTCCGAAGAACCAGAACAAGTGCTGCCAAAGCAGCGGCGACCCACCGCTGTGCGCTTGCGCTCTGTCGCTGATAATCAGCCCTGCGGGAATGAAAAAGCTGGTGCCTGCGTGCCGGTCCAGTATCAGCAGAATGCAGGCAGGAAGAAGCACAGCGAATGCCAGCAGCGAGATGCACGACGTAATGAACCAGGCCCACGTGGAAATCGGCATACGCATCAGCGTCATTCCCTTTGCACGCAGGTCAAGCGTGGTCGCGATGAAATTCAGCGAGCCTAGCAGCGATGCAATACAGAAAATCGCAATCGACAATCCCCACAAACTCTCGCCCCATTGCATGCCGGGACCAGCGTCTTTTCCAACTGCGCTAAGTGGCGCGTAGGAAGTCCATCCAGCAATCGGCGGACCATCCGGAATAAAGAACGCCAGAATCAGAACTACAAATGCAATAAACGTGGTCCAGAAAGACATCATGTTGAACCGTGGAAACGCCATGTCCTCTGCCCCAATCTGGATTGGGAGAAAATAATTTCCGAAAGCAGCGAACGGCGCATTGGTAAGCACAAAAAAAACCATCAATGTTCCATGCATCGTGAGCAACGACAAATAATACTCTGGAGTCATCAACCCGCCCGGCGCGCCCACTTTCGAAAGCAGCTCCAATCCAGGGATCTTTGCGTTTGGCCACACCAGATGTATCCGCATTAGCCAGGACAGCGCCATCCCAATGAACACAGCGACAAGAGCCAGCGCGAAGTACTGCTTCCCGATGACTTTATGGTCTAGGCTGAACACGTGCTTGCGGATAAACCCCTCCGGTGGGCCATGCATGTGAGCCGGCTGGGCTGGAGTCTCTTGCATCTGATCACCTCATCTGAACAATTCTGTTTTCTACTTACGGAATGCCTGGGTCCTATTGCGCTGCAGCCTGCTCTTTCAGCCACTTCTCGTAATCTTCAGGAGATTTCACGTTCAGGTAAGCCTTCATGTTGTAATGACCCAGGCCGCACAATTGCGTGCATACGATTTCATATTTGCCGATCTTGGTAGCCGTGAAATGCACAGCCAAATCTAGTCCCGGCACAAAATCCTGCTGTATCCGCAGTTCGCGGACGTAAAAAGAATGTCCAACGTCCTTTGCATGCATTAGTAATTGAATTTCTTTATTAACGGGCACAACGAGTTCGCCTGACACAATGTCATCGCGCGCCTCTGGCTCATTTGCTGGGTCTAGTCCAAAATAATTCTGATTTCCTTCATCAATCTTGTCGGGATGTATGCCGCCAAACTTTCCATCGGCGCCAGGATACCGGAAGTAAAATGCGAATTGGCCTGCTTGCGCCTGGATTTGAAGCGCGTCCGCCTTCGGCGGGGTAAAGTACACGCTACCCCAGGCTTTCTGACCCACCACGCCGAGCGCAAGGATTTCTGTTCCCACCAGAAAGATTGCTGCAATCACCATGACTTTGGCGCCGCCGGGAAATGTTTTCAGCGGGCTTCCCGCCTTGCGATTGGAAAACGACCAGATAAAGAGGGCGAGGACAAGCTGGGCTCCGATGAAGGAGAGACCTGCCTCCCACATCGTTTCATGCAATTGGTCATCAATCAGATGGCCATGCGTGGAGATATCTTCCGGCATCGCATATTTGTTGACGATGATCGGATACGCCGAAACCAGCGCGATAATCACCAGCACGACCGCAAGTAATTTGCCCATTGCTCCTCGCCTCCGCCCAAGTACGTGGACGATTCACAAAATGACTTTTGTTTTAGATATCCCCGTGAAGTCCCGCCCCAATCAATAGGGCTTGGCTTTGAATACAAACGTGATGGTCTTTGTCTCGCTTCCGCTGATGGTCACTTCTTGAGATTGTTCCCCGTACGATTCCTGCCAGGCTGTGATCGTATATTTCCCTGGGGGCAAATTCGCCAGGCTGAACGCTCCCGTTTCATTGGACACCGCGTAGTGTGCGTTCTTCAGAACTGCAAAATTGCCGTGCATCCATGGATGGATGTTGCACTTCACGGGAATGAACTCAGCCTTGTCGTACTTTTCCGTGATGGCCGGTGACCCGGGCGGCTGCGATTTGTTCCATTCGCGGTTCACCTTCGGCAGTGGGTGGATGTTGTGCGAAGTCTGGTCTTCGTTCTGAATCTTCAACTCCTGATTCACCACAAACGGCAGAATATGCGGTATATAGCGACAGCCCTTCTGCGTGAACACTGCGGCAGCGGAAGGAGCCGCGTCATCTGGCGCTCCTGCCGAAACATAAACCACCACATCCGCCAGAGTGTTTCCTGCTCCAGTAACTACGGTTTCCGATGTCGGTGGCGTGGTGTACATTTTGGCGCAAGAGGGTTCTTTAGACATGTCGATCGGTTTCATCTTCGCAGGCGTACCCTCGTAGGTCACCTTCCCGGAAATTGTCCCGCCGCTTGGCCCGGCCATTGCTATGGTCGATGCCGCCAGCACAGCCAGCCCTGTCATCACTACATGCTTAATTTGCATTTCTGATCTTCCTCCTGAATTCTCTGTACCTTGCTTTATGGCTTAACACCTGAACCAGTGTAGGTATTCTCCACTTTTTGCGCATTCACGATCTCTGCGCCTTCCTTCGTGCCTTCCCACATCGTGAGTTCTGGACTTTTGTTATTGACCTGGAGCGTGCGGAGATAATGTACAAGATCCCAGGCTTCTTCCGGCTTCACCACGTCGGCGAAAGACGGCATTGGTGTTCCGTCCAGTCCCGACATGAAGATTCTGTACAAGTCCTGGTTTGTCGTTCCACACTTCGAACGGTTTGATGACGTGAAGTTGTACGGCCGAATCGGCTGGTCGTTACTGTCAGTCAGTGTTGAGGCCGAAGGACCGTCGCCGCGACCTTCTTGTCCATGGCATTTCCAGCATTCCAGCTTTTGGAAAAGTTCCTTACCGTGTTGAATGCTGGCAACTGTTAACGCTGGCTCCGCTGGAACTGGGATTGGCGCGCCTGGCTTTTCACTTTTAAATCGTGGCGAGAATGTTTTGATAAATGCCACCAAGTCTGCCCGGTTCTGAGCAGTAAGTGTTTTCCAGCTGGGCATATTTGTGAAATTAAAGCCACGATAGAGCGAATTGAATAGATCCTCGTCCAGAGGAAGCGTTCCCGTAGGTGTCGAACGGCACTTGAATGTTCCTTGGACAAAGTTCCGCGGCGTCGGATTCAGATACTGGGCATTTTCTCCGTTGCCATCTCCCCGCGCCCCATGGCACCCCCAGCAGTAGCGGTAGTACAACTCCCGTCCTGCCTGGGAGTGGCCGGTTAAATTGCCAACGTGAGATTCCATCTGCTGTGCTGAGACAAGAAATGGAAGTGTCAATCCAAGGCCAAGGACTACGCAAATCTTTTTCATGGAAATGATTTTCATAGTTCCTCTCCTTAGAACGCGAAATCTAAGCCAAACATCACGCTGCTGCTGGTCAGGTCGATAGGCAAACCGGTGGTGGGGGAGAACAGAATATTCCTCTGTCTCACAACTGAATATTCATTGTGGAAGGCGAGACCTGCCCGGCTGCTGATGAACGGGTAATAGCGGAATCCGAACGTCAATGCATCCACGTTGCCCGTATTGCTTGGATTCATGGTGCCAGTCGCTAGAGCTTGTTGCGACATACGGATCAACTCGTAGCGGTTGATAAAAATCATTTGCGGGTTCAAGTTGTAGTGTGTCTCAAACAAGGCGCCGTTCCATGATGGCGCGTGTGCTCCATCAGGCAGGCCGGCTCTTCCGAGATTTGCCGGAGTATTGGTTCCTAAAAATACGCTGTCGTGCCCATAGAAGTACATTGTGGTGACGTCCAACTTCTTCAAGTACCACATGCCGATGAGACCGACTCTGTAATAACCCTCGTTACCGATTCCCGTGCCATTGATGGGCACTTCGCCACTGGTATATTTCGCGTAGGTCGATGCTTGCCCAACATAGGCAAATGCTCCGACACGTTGCAGGCCAAGGCTTCCCACTTCAAACGCCCGGCTCGCCGCAAAGTAACCCTCGTATGCGTGTCCTGCGGCTGCTCCAATCCCATTTTGAAAGTCAGGATTGCCATCCGTGGCGCTCAAAAGTGATGCGGAAACGCGTGTTCGATCATCTTTCGAGTGCCCCATCCACTCGATCCCGAGTTGGTTGTCTCCTATCCCAAAAACATAGGAAGTTTGGGGGTTTCCCACGGATACCATTGGTTGAAAGTGATAGTTCTGGTAGAAGCTGCCGTTTGAAGAAAGTGTGACGATGCGCTTCTCGGACAGGAGATTATCCAACTCAAATTTGCCGGCCTTAATATTCAACCAGCTTGAGCCGAGCAAATTGCTGAAACGAACGTTCGCGGATTCGAAGTGGAAGGCTCCCAGTCTCATCCGACGATGGAACCAACAGGAAACTGATATTTTTCGCCAGCGTTCCCGCGGTCAGCAGGTCCATGCCGGTGTAATCGAATCCATTTGTCTTAATGTTCGCTAAAGTCGAACCCCCTTCTGCGCCATCGACTACAACATGGTTAGCAGTTTCCAGGTGCCAGTTCGGAGTAATACGCAGGGCAATCGGCCAATACGCCGCCTGCTGGAAGATGGGGGCATCTCGGTCGTTCCCCATCTGATATCCGTTGTCTTTGAACTGCTGCCCGAAGGGGCTGAGCTTAGGCCACGCTTCATGGCAGGATGAACACGGCATTCCGTATTTTCTTGCGAATGCTGGAATGGCTTTCGCCGGATGGCAGTCGACCAACACCGCAGCCAAGACAAACACTGCGTAAAACAGGCTAACAGCCACGCGAGCCGTTATCCTACGACATCCAATCGCACCACACCGTTGCATACTGCCTCCTCTGATCGCTTGGCCAACGAACGTCGAGCAGACAACAAGTTATCAGTTGCTATTCAGTTGTTTTTAGGGAATGGAGTGTGGGCACAACTACGCGGCGAGACTCGATTGCCCCAAGTGAGTCCGCCTACGGCAGTGCGCTCAACAATTTCCACCGAAACTCACATCACCCTTTCTCCGTCAAGAGAAGATGATGGATTTTCGATTCCCTGAACCGAGGGGGATGCTACCCCCACTCTTTCCCCGAATGCAAGAGTTTTCTTGCACGCATCGGAAAAATTGTTTCCTTCGTGGTTACAGTACCCCTCAAATCTCAAATGCTCCCAGCATTCACATTTGACTCCGGAGCAACTTCGCGTTACCACTTTAGGCATTCATGTCTGGCACACGAAAACAACCTGAACCCAGGACCCCAATCTGGACGATGTCTGTCTTTGTCTCGATTTCTCTCATTTTCCCAATGATTCTGGCGCTTCCTACGCTCTCGGCACCCGCCAAAGACCCCATCGCCTCTGCGGGTTTGGTTCGAGAATTCTCTGCTTCACCCGACCTTGTACGACAAGCAGTAAATGAAGTCCTTCATGACCGGATCATTCACGGGACCCTCATTTTCGATAAGGAGCCAATCCTCACGGGTGCCGAAGTCGTGGCGTCTTCAACTCTGTTTGACCCTTGGAAAGGTCCGGGAGAGGTTTATTACAAAATTCGTAAGGAAGCGGTTGCCCCACGTCATTTTCTTGAAAGTGCAGACATGGGCACCATCGCGGTCCGTTACGTCGTCGTTCCGGCCGAGGGTGACCGCACCCGCGTGCGAATTGATGCCGTCTATGTGGAAGCCGCCCATCATGTCATTCACATCTCCGATGGGAATGTAGAAAAAATGGAGATGAAAGAAATCAAGGATCGTATTGAAACCGCCGAACAAGCCGCTCAACAGGCTGCCGAACAGAAACGCCGTAAAGACAGTGCTGCGATTGTCCACCAGACTTTTGTCCGCCAGCGCGAGGATGAGACTGCCCGCCTGAATTCCGCTGAATCCACCGAAAGGCAATTGGCACAAGAAATCCAAACCCTGCGCCAGGAAGTGGAACGCCGGGTAAAATCCCCCGGCGCGGAGCTGAAAGCAGCGCCATTTCAGTCGGCGGCGAATTTGAAGTCACTTCCAACTGGCTCCGAATTGGTGATTCTCATCCTCACACCACACTGGTTAGGCGTCGAAACTCCACAAGGTCAGCGCGGCTGGATCCAAGCAGAGAAACTGGAGCCACTCTCGCAATGAAGATCTTCTCGGTCATCCCAAGAGCCTCGCTGCTTATCCTGGTCCTCACTCTCCTCCACAGCGGCACTGTTTTGGCGCAATCGAATATCTATGCCCGAAGCTTTTCTCAGCCAAAGAGTCTCATTGAACAAGCATTGAGGGATTTGCAGGTGAGCTCGGGCCAGAAGCTTCCCATCCTGGAAGGGTTCGTCGGAGAAACCGATAAGCCACTGGAGAACTACGAACGCGGCTTCTGTCAGTTCTCTGTTGATCTCCTTCCCGGTGATAGCAGCGGCACGGTGGTCACCCTTAAAGCAAAAATCACCGCGTGGTTTGCAGATCGCGATGTCACAAAATCCGGCTATCAGGTCCTGCCTTCGAACGGGCGGCTGGAACTCGATATGCTCGACCGACTCGAAGAAAAACTTACTGGTAAGCCGGTCAATTCATCGTCGAATGGCCGCACAGGAACGGATACTCCCCGCCCGAAACTCGATCTTTCCAGCGTTCCGGGGCTGTCTGGCACGACAGTTCATGATTCCGCGGCACCTCCAGATGAGGTGCGGCAATTGCGCGCGCAGCGAATCGCGCGCGAAAAACGCGTCGAGCAATTAACCACTCAATTGAAGAATTTGCAGGAGATTCAGAAATCCCAAGCCCACCCTCAAAATCTGGTAATCGTCCAAAAAGAGGGAACGCCGGTCTATGCAAAAAATTCATCCAGTTCGCGTGTTCTGTTCAAGGCAGTTCCAAATGACGAATTTGAATTCCTCGATGGCGATGATGATTGGATCCACGTCAGCATCTCTGGAGATTCGCGTGGGTATCTGCAACGCGATGCTGTTGAATTGTCAGACTTCCTTGCCACCAAGCTCGAGTCTTCGTCCCCTGCTGATCCTTCGGAAAAGTTTTCGGCCTTTCGCATTGAACGCGAAGAGATCACCGCTTTTCCCGGAAGTTGGCTGGAACTCCGGGGCAAGAACGTAAAGATTTACACCGTGCTCCCTGTTTCCACTAGCCCGAAGGATACCACTCCATCCATTCGCTTGAGTTATTCACTTTCTCTTTTCCAAAAGGGTCTGAAGGAAGCTTCTGCTTCAAATCCGGCTCCGCAAGGCGTAGTCGTGATTTTTGATTCTGCCGATGGGGGCATTGCGGCCGCAACCCTCCCGAACATTCAAAAAGTTGCCACGAAGGTCATCTCCCGCGACGTGTTCTGGTCGGAAAGCTTCCTTGATCCCATCGAGGCATTCCATCCAGGTGCGAAATAAAATTCCCGGTTGCCACTCAACCTAAATAGTTTTACTCGCGCCCATCTCCGACTAGAATACGCAGAGCAGAAACTGTGGAGAGGAAAGACTCATGCAGAAACTGAACGCCGCAATCGTCGGACTTGGATTTGTTGGCCGGGCCCATTTAGAGGCTCTGCGTCGCCTCGGAATTCCTATCCAGGGAATTCTTGGCAGCACCCCCGAGCGCGCAAAGGAAGCCGCTGATGCGCTTCGATTGCCAAAGTCATATTCTTCGCTCGACGAACTTGCCGCGGATCCCTCGGTTCACGTCGTCCATCTCTGCACTCCAAACCACCTCCATTTCCAGGAGGCCAGTCAGTTGCTCCGTGCTGGCAAACATGTGCTCTGCGAAAAACCATTGACGTTGGATTCTCGCGAATCTGCTGCTTTGGTCTCTCTAGCCAAGGAACTCAATATGGTCGGTGGTGTGGCCTACAACCTCCGTTACTATCCGCTTTGCCAGGAAGCCCGTTCGCTTATCAAGCGTGGAACCATCGGTCAGGTGCGCCTCGTGCACGGCAGCTTCCTGCAAGACTGGCTTCTCTTTCCCACTGATTGGAATTGGCGTCTGGAATCAAAACTGGGCGGCGAATTGCGCGCCGTTTCGGATATCGGGACACACTGGCTCGACCTGATGATGTGGATGACGGGAAGTCCTGTGGCAGAACTTTGTGCTGACCTCGCCACCGTACTCCTGTCTCGCTTGCGCCCAAAGGGGCGCGTCGAAACTTTCCAGAAAGCCAGTACAGCGGAAACGGAAGAAGTTCTTATATCAACTGAGGACTACGCCTCCGTGTTGCTTCGTTTTGAAAATGATGCCCACGGCGTAATGACCGTTTCCCAGGTAAGTGCCGGTCGCAAAGCTCGCCTGTGGTTTGAAATCGATGGCAGTGAATGCTCGATTGCCTTCGATTCAGAATCACCGAACAATCTCTGGATAGGCCGGCGGGATCGCTCCAGCGAACTGCTTCCAAAAGATCCCGGCTTGTTGACGCCAGAAGCACGCGGCTATGCAGCGTATCCTGGTGGACACGCCGAAGGCTACCCGGATACCTTCGTGCAGTTGTTCAAGGATTTCTACGCATACGTCGCCGCGGGCGATTTTCGCGCTCCACGTACGTTCCCCACTTTCGAAACGGGCCACCACGAACTGGTGTTGTGCGAGGCCATTGCGGAAAGCGCTCAGAAAAGGGCTTGGGTAGCGCTCGGCGAGTGATTCCTGCGTTCGTCTTCTACGTCTATAGAGCCCGCGTGGATTCGCGTGCGATTAGCTCGGGAGCGATCTTTCTTCGCACCACCGGAATACTTCGCTTCAGATCGACGGCTTTAATTGCTTCCAGTACAATACCCGCGCTCATTGCGCCCATGGATTCCATCGGTTGGCGCACGGTCGTCAGCGAAGGAATGGCCAACCCTGCTTGCGCCACGTCATCAAATCCAATCACCGAACAATCTTCCGGTACCTGTAATCCCTTTTTCTTCAGCGCCCGCAATGCTCCCAGCGCCGTCACGTCATCGTAAGCCATCAGTGCCGTGAACTGTTTTCCTCGCCGCAAAAGCTCCGTGGTCAGTTGCATTCCCGCTTCAAAACTGGAATTGGCATCCAACGACTCTGGCAATTCCGCAATCTTCTTGGAATCCAGTGCGATGCCAGTGGACTGCGCAAATGTGCGAATTCCCTTCCACCGTTGCCCGCTACTCGAGAGCGCTTTGGGTCCGCGGAGAAATGCAATTTCACGATGTCCCAACCTGTAGAGATGCTCCAGCGCCATTGCTGCGCCGCCCTCATTGTCCACAGAAACCGTGCTTGCCAGATCAAACTCCACTTCCCTGCCCGCCACGACCGTGGGCACTTGCTTCTCCGTCAAATCCGCAAGCACCTTGATGTCGGTCACTAACCAATTGGCAATAATGATTAATCCCTCGACACGCCGGTCCAGCAGCATTTCCAGATACCGCTCGAACCGGTTCGTTTCGTTGTGCGCATCGGCCAACAGTGACAGGTAATTCGACTGGTACAGGGAGTTTTCCAGCCCACGCAAAATCGGCGTGCAGAACGGGTCTGTGATGTCAAATACCATAACTCCCACAATGTTGGATCGCTGGCTTCGCAGCGACCTTGCCAGGGGATTCGGCCGGTATCCCAATCGTTTTGCCGCTGTTTCAATTCGTGTTTTTGTACCCGCGGGAATGTATCGGGAGAGTGGCGCGCTATTCAGCACGATCGAGACCGTGGATGCGGAATATCCGCATTCGCTTGCCACGTCCCGGATCGTGATTACTCCCGTCTTTGCCACGCCCTGTTACCTCACTTAGGAGTCGGGTAATCGTATCGCAGATTTTCCGGCAACCGGTCTGACCTCATCCGTGTGTTGTATTCCAGTTCGTACTGAAGATGTTCGTTATCCAGAGGATATTCCTTGCCCTCGGGATACGGATAAGACAAGAGAGTGTGCCTCGGCAACGGTTCCACAGTAAATGCGTGTGCTGCGTAAAAATCCAGGTCCTTTTCAAATCCATCCGCATAAAAGAAGTAATCGCGCACCCATCCCGTAGGCAATTTCGGAAGGCTTTTGGGATTGAATTCGAGATTCAATCCTTCTCCTGAACTGAACACCGCGAATTTATCATCGGCCGCCGTTAGCAGCGTTTTCACATCGCCGTATCGAGTGTAATTGCCAGCCGCGCGTGCATACGGCCCAGTTTTGCTGCGATGGGTATACGAATACGTCGTATCGCTCGCTGGTTTCAATCGAATCTCTCGCGGATATCCAAGAAATTCCAGAGATGCCGCCGACAGTGGAACTTCGCTCACTTGCACTTCTTTGATTTCCGGCGTCTGGTCAATTCGTATCGCGTCCCAATAGATCTTCAGGTTCGTCACGATTCGAATGCGCCTTGTGCCGCCGCGAATTTTATTTGTCAGATCTGCAATCATCGTCCGCTCAAGCCCCGCGGGAAATCCCATGTCATCAATGACTTTTTTCCAATTTCCTTGCTGATCCTGTGCTTCCACATAAGGCGCGATGACTTTTATTCCCGCCTGGTCGGCTGCATACATGGATGTTGCCGTGAAATAGTCCGTGTATCCATCGATCAGCAACCGCAACGGTTTAGCCGCATCCCAGGTGCCCAGATCCAACTCAATCCAATGCAGCTTCGAAAATCCTGTGAACGGCAAACCCTCAAATTGCGTCACGTATTTCCTGTCGCGCTTTGCCAGTAAAGGCATTACATCTTTGCCTTGGTCATCCCACGCGCCTTTCGGGATTCGCGCGTTATCCGTGGTAATTACCCGAAATTCCGGGAATGGGAGTTCGGTCACAAATCGTTCGTTTGGATTGACCTCGACACTCGCCGGATGGTCAATCGCCAAGAGTTTCACCTTGTCCATGTACACCGTTTCTTCCATTGGCTCCATGAAGCGGAAACTCAGCATTCCGTTCTTCAGACGAACACTGTTCGCCGGTACCTTCAGATATTCATCGGGATCCGGGACGTCACGTTCACCAGGCGCGATCCAGTGGCCCACCACTCCCGGCCCCAGCATGTCGGCGATGAACTCATATTCGTGACCGTTCCAGGAAAATAGCACTGGGCACGAACTTCCCCGCCGGTCGAGTTCTTCAATCGATTGCGTCTTCCGGGCGGCCAATTCAATTTCATCCTGCGGCACCCCGGTTGGCCACAGCAGCCGCAAAGCATCCGTAGTTTTTTCCGCGCCAAGTCCTGCAATCATCGGCATCGCATTCTGACTCAAATATCCGGAAGCGCCTGAAACTTCCCACTTTTGATAGAGCGCACCGGCATACAACTCAACTTTCGTTCCAAATCCGCTCTTATTGTCATTCAGCGCTTTGAAATCAATTTGTATCCAGTTGTTCTGATTCGCGCCGATATTATCCAGCACCACTGGTGGACCATCCGCTTGAGTAACGACCAGATCCGGATTTCCTTTGCCTCTCAAATCAGCCACTGCTATCGCGCGTGGCTGGCTGAGCTTCACGTCATCCAATTGCGTTTTCTTCGTAACATCGGCCCATCCGGCGTCCCCAAGATTTCTCAGCAACCGAATTTCGCCGCCGCTCGCACCCTCTCCAACCGCCACTAAATCCAGCCAGCCGTCATTGTCGTAATCAATCCAGGTAAGACCCCAGCCTTGCTTCCATCCCAAATCTGGCAACGCCACTCGCTCCAATCGCTTGCCATCAATATTTCGCCACAAGCTCAGCCCTGGCGCCCCCGTGTGCGTTACCGCCACGTCCATAAAGCCATCTTTGTCAAAATCAAGGACCGTTATTCCCACTGCGGGTGGTAACTTCTCTTTTCCCAAATCAATTCCCGGCAACGGTGTAAATCGCCCCTCGCGCGGGTTCAGAAAGATCTCAAGGCCGGTCGGGCCGCCCGCCAGAACAAAATCTATCGCACGATCGTTGTTGAAATCGGTGACTGCAACCGATGCTCCCGTTGTTTCCACACCCAATCCTGAGGGTTCGGAAACGTCAGTAAATGTCGAGTTGCCGTTGTTCCTCCACATTCGATTTGTGCGTTTTTCTGTTCCACTTCCGGGGGCCATCGTCAAATACAAATCAAGATCTCCATCATGGTCATAATCCACGAAGGTTGCTGCAACACAACCCTTCTCCCGAACAATTCCTGTCTTTTGCGTCACGTCCGCGAACTTTCCGTTTCCCTCATTGTGAAACAGCCGGACGCCATCCGTCTCGCAGACCGCTAGATCCGCCTTACCGTCATTGTCAAAATCGCCTGCGGAACATCCGTAACCAGAAGAAATTCCGCTCAACCCTGCCTTTCCTGTAACGTCCTCAAATTTTCCGTCGCCCGTATTGTGCAGCATCAGACTCTGGCCAGTACCCGCAGACACTAGAAATAGATCTGGCTTCCCATCCCCATCGAAATCGATAAAGCAGGCACCTCGACTTCCACTGATCGCTCCGGAGCCTGCTGCTCCAATAGCTCGCTTCGTCAGGGACTCTTGCACATAGTGCACTGCGATCTCCGCGGGAGCGCTCGAGTCCGCTCCATGGACAAATTCGGCCAGAGAATATTTGCCTTGATCGCCGTACCCCGCTCCAAACGGAATCCCTAACTTCTCGGCACTGATTTTCTGAAATTTCTTCATGTTCTCGCGAGCGTTTTCTGCATCACCTTTTCTCTGATACGCGCGAGCTATGCCAAACTGGGCAGAAGCGTGATAGGGCGCAATCGTCAATGCTTTTCGAAAAGCCACAATTCCTTCGTCGTATCTTTGCAGCTGTGAGTTCAGGAACCCGATGAAGTAGTAGGCGTCCGGTTCATCCGGCACGACTTGCGTGACATGTTGGAACGCCGCAATCCCTTTTTCGGGGTCGCCCAGATCTTTAAATGCCAATCCCAGGTTGTACCAGGCATACGGGTCGTTCGGCAGTTTGGCCGAAGCCTCTTCCAACGCCGCTCTGCCCTGCTCCAACTTTTGCTGCCCCAGGAAGGAAATGCCAAGATTCAGCCGCGCCTCGGAGAAATTCGGTTCCAGCGTGAGCGCCTTTTCGAAAAATTTCTGGGCCTCCGCCGGCTTCTGCTGGTTCATATACGCTACGCCAAGTGTGTTCTGCCGCAGCGCTTCCGAGGAGTACTTTCCCTTCGCGGGCGCGGCCACAGCCGTCTCTGAAGCCTTCATCCGCGAAGCGAGCACCCAGCCTGAAATAGTCGACAGTACGATGCCACAAACAATAAGCTTCCAACCGCCCGATTTACCTGGTTTGAATTCCATCAGAGGAATGTTCTTTCTGGACGCACACAATGAATGACAGCCACACATCCTGAACTGCAGCCCCTTAGATTGTCTTGGCTCCCAACCTCATCGTCAACCGTTTTTATACCCGCTTTTTCGCGCATCCCGTGCCTCGCTTGACGTCAATTACGCCTGCAGCTACCTTCATTGCGAACTAACATGGCTTCCTTTTTTCATTCCACCATTGCTGAAATCATCGACCGGCTCCGCCGAAAAAAGATCTCTCCGGTCGAGCTGGTCACTGCTCATCTTGAGCGAGCGCAGTACCTCCATCCCAGGCTGAATGCCTTCGTTCATATCGATGCCGAATCTGCCATTGCCCGCGCGCGCCAAGCTGAGGCCGCAATCCTTCGTGGGGACTCTTTACCACCACTCCACGGCATCCCACTCACCGTCAAATCCTGCATCGATGTGGCTGGCTGGCCCTGTCCCGCTGGCTCACTTCTCCGCAAAGATTTCATTCCCTCCGCAAACGCCACCCTCGTCTCTCGTTTGGAGAATTCCGGAGGAATCTTGCTGGGCAACACCAATACTCCGGAATTCCTTATGGCCTACGAGACCGACAATCTCGTAACGGGCAAAACCTCTAATCCCTGGAATCTCGCCTACTCGGCAGGCGGTTCCAGCGGAGGTGAAGCGGCCGCAATCGCCAGCGGCTGTTCCATGGGTGGAGTCGGCAGTGACGGTGGTGGCTCGATTCGCACTCCCGCCCATTTCTCCGGCATTTGTGGCTTAAAACCTACGCCGGGCCGCATCCCTGCCACGGGCCATTTCCCTCCACCCGGCGGTGCATTTTCCTGGCTCGGTGTGGTGGGTCCGATGGCCCGCACCGTCGCTGACCTCCGAGTTCTTCTTGAGGTAATGGCAGGCCCGGATGCAGGCGATCCACTTTCCGCACCTGTTCCTGTGCACGCTGATTCCAGCAAGAATCTAAGGGGCCTTCGCATCGGAATTCTATACAGCCCTGCTTTGGGGTCTGCCTCTCCAGAAACGCAGGAAGCAGTCAGCCGCGCCGCTAAGTTTCTTTCCGAGCAAGGCTTCCGCGTTGAACCATTTTCGTTGGATAAATTAGACAAGGCGCTAAGTCTCTGGTGGTTCTTCTTCGGCAAGGTCATCGGATATCTGCTTCGCCAAAGCACCAAGGGCATGGAATCGCAACTAAGCCCGATGCTTCGCGAATATCTAAAGATTGCCGCCGAAGAGACGCCTGTTACGCTCGATGCGTTTGTCGCTGCATGTGTCGAACGCGACGCCCTTCGCACAGATATTCTCCACCAGATGCGCGAAGTGCCAATTCTCCTGTCTCCTGTTTCCTCGGCACCGGCATTCCTCCACGGGTCCGGCAATTATCGGGCAGGTGATCCCCATAATTATCGAGATACCATGCGCTTCTGCCAGTGGCTGAATCTCACTGGCTTTCCGGGCATTTCTCTTCCGCTGGGACGTTCGCCCGGGAATCTCCCCATAAATGTTCAATTAATCGCTCGGCCCTTCGAGGAAGAATTGCTGCTGAGCGTTGCGGAGGCGTTGGAGCAGGCTCGCGGTCCTTGGCAATCTCCTCCGGACCTTTGACAGACAGGTTGTCACGCAATCTACCGGAAACTTCTCAATTCGGAGTCTCTTTCAACTCTGGGCTCGGTACAGACCGATTCAGATCTTCCCGGTCGCGATCCACTTTTGCACCCAGGAACTTCTTTGCCTCTGCAAATTCCCGCTTTGCTTCGTCCTTTTTGCCCATCTGCTGCAGGATCTGGGCCCTTGTGAAATGCACATTGTAACTGTCTGGCGCCAGCTTCAGCGCTTCGTCAATCGCTTCAAGCGACGTCCCCAGCTTTTCCTGCCGCTGCAGGATCTTCGCCAGCCCATAATATGAATTCGCAGACTTGGCATCGCGTTTCAACGCTTCGCGAAACAAATTCTCGGCCTCTGCATCGCGCTGCAATTTCAAGTACAACATTCCAAGTCGTTCGTAGTTATCCGCAAGATCCGGCTCAATCGCAATATCCTTCTTGAACTCTTCTTCGCTTTTTTCGTTTTCGCTCAAGTGCATATAGGCAACGCCGAGATTGAAATGAAGAAATGGCAGCGACGGATTAAGCTCCTCGGCCTTTTTCAATTCTTCAACCGCTTTCAGGAAATCATCTCGTTGCAGGTGCGCCTTCGCCAGGATCAAGTGAAACTGCGGCGTATTCGATCCCACATCGACCAACTGCTTCATCGCTCGTTCATCCAACTCCTTTTGTCCCGACTCATGGGCAGCCACTCCAAGCACATACAGATACATCACGTCCCCAGACATCGCGCTCCACAACGGCTCAAGCGTCGACGTCGCCGCATCATAGTCCTCCACAAAAACCTGGCACAGCCCTAGCAGGTACCGCGGCTGCACTTCCCCAGGACTTTCTCGAAGTACCGACTGGAACGGCGCGATCGCTTGTCGATAGTTCCCACGACGATATTCGACCAATCCAATATTCAATCGGACGCCTGTCATTTTCGGGGACAATTTTTCAGCTTGGTGCAAATTTCTCAAAGCCTCGTCCCACTTCCTCTGCCGCATTGCCACAACACCCAGGTTCGCGTACGCCGCTCCGGACTTTGGGTCCAGCGTGAGCACTTTCTTGAAGGCTGCTTCTGCCCCAGCCAAGTCGCCTGCCTGAAGTGCGCTCTGTCCTTTTTGGAACCACGCTTGGGGACTAGTAGCTGTCCCACTTTGGTGGCCAGGAATACAAAGAGTGGTAGATCCCTCGCAAAAAAACAACGCCGAGAATAACATCGCCTTGTTAGTCCATCGATTTAATGCTCTTACACCCATACGCCACGTTTCTCCCGTCTGCATCATCGCCCTGGCGGGTTCTCTAAACCCTAGCCTACTCTGGATTTGCGACTTTTCTACCCCCCTCCTGGTCAATTCCCGAACCTCCTGCCTTTGTTCCGATGATAGCGCTCAGGATTTTGCTCTTGACAGGACCTCAACTATCCGCTATTAATCCGATTTAATAGGTGGTTTGGTCGAGGACCGGGGGATTGCAGACGAGTGGTTCAGTTCTGGCGGCGCTTCGACATGGTTGCCAATTCGTTCTCATTCCTTCCTTAAGAACAGTCGAGACATTTCAATTCTGTGGAGGTTTCATCGTGAAGGCCTATACGAATTCTTCGCGTCGTTCCTACGGCACGCGGCTCATTATCTGCTTGGGAGCTTTTACTCTGCTGTTCTTGTTTCCTCATCTAGTCGCAGCGCAAGACACCGGCTACATCGGCGGCACCGTCGTGGACAAAAGCGGCGCAGCAGTTGTAGGCGCGGAAGTTACTCTCGTCAACGCTGGTGGCGCGATTCGTCGCACCACTACCACCAATGACGTCGGGCGCGTACGTCATTCCAGGTCTTGCCCGGCGATACTTATGATCTTAGCGTCACGGCCAAGGGCTTTCAGAAATTCACTGCCTCAAAAATCGTATTAAACGTAGGCGACAAGGATCGCATTGATGTGACCCTTACCATCGGCGCTGTGACGGAAGAAGTTATGGTCACCGGTGAGAGCATCGCTCAGGTCGAAACCAGTTCTTCCGAATTGAGTTCCACGATCAGCGGCAAGCAGGTCGATGAACTCGTGCTCAACGGCCGCAACTTCACCCAACTTGTCACTCTCAGTCCCGGCGTCGTCAATCAGACCGGCACCGATGACGGCAAGGTTGGAGTATACGGCAACGTCGCCTACAGCATGAACGGCGGGCGCACCGAGTACAACAACTGGGAACTCGATGGTGGCGACAACATGGACAACGGCACCAACGCCACCCTCAACGTTTATCCCAATCCGGAAGCCATCGCCGAATTCAAGGTACTGACCTCGAACTACGGCGCGCAGTACGGCCGCAACGGTTCGGGCACCGTGGAAGTGGAGACCAAGTCCGGCACCAGCTTCGTTCCACGGCAGCGCGTTTACTACGGCCGAAATGAGTCTTCAACGCGAAGGATTGGGCGCAGGGCATACGCCAGACGAAGGAAAGGCTCCTTACAGGAAAACATGATTAGGGCTACACCATCGGCGGGCCGATTTATATTCCTCACGTCTACAACACCGACAAGAAGAAAACATACTTCTTCTGGTCCCAGGAATGGCGCCGTGAAAAACTCCACGACCTCCTACAGTCCCAACGTTCCGTCCGATGACGAGCGCAGTGGTAGTCTTCAACGACGTTTGTCCCGCTCCCAGCGCCATCACCCTGTGGATCGCACCACTTTCCCGGATTGCCCGGTAACAAGGGCTCTGGCTTGGCATTCCCGAACAATACTCTCCCCAACTTAGCGCCAATGCTCGCTTTCCTTCCGAACTGATTCCGCGTCGCCAACGGACCCAGCAATGGTTTCCCCGCGTCACTTCACAACGGTTGCGAGCCCACGACTGGCGGGAAGAACTGATTCGCGTCGACCACAACATCACCGACAACTATCGCCTGACCTTCCGCTACATCCACGATTCATGGCAGACGACCAATGCCCGATCCGCTGTGGGGAAATGGCGTCCAGCTATCCAAATGTGCAGCACTGCTTTCGGGGCCCGGCACCAGCTTTGTGGCTCGCTTGAACGCCAACATCACTCCGACTCTTGCTGAATGAATTTGTGGCCAGCTACACCGCGGATCACATCTTTCTGACCGCCGTGCCGGCATCCGGGCCGACATCTCCCTTCAAGGTTTTCAGATGGGCAGCCTCTACAACAACGGCTTCGACGGAAAACTTCCTTCCGTTCTCCTTGGACAGCGATCACGCCTACGGCGGAGGCTTCTCGCACGGATACGCGGCTATTTCCCGTGGAAGAATGCCAACCCCACTTACACCTATCGCGACAACCTCACCAAAATCTGGGGTAACACACACCCTGTCGATGGGATTCTATTTCGTTGCTGCCCAGAAGAACCAGCAGAACTCTGTTTACACCCAGGGAATCCTGACCTTTGATGCTTCCATCTCCTCTTTCCACCGGTAACGCGTTTGCTGATCTTGCTCCAGGGCAATATAGCCAGCTACCAGCAAGCAGAACTTCATCTACTACTACGATCGCTACAAAAACTTTGAGCCCTACTTCCAGGACGACTGGCGCGTAAACAAGAAACTCACCCTCAATCTTGGCCTGCGCTGGAGCTTCTTCGGCCGCTACCAGGAAAAGCTTAACCAGGAATACGGCTTCGATCCTAAACTTTGGCCGCGGGCAATGCAGGTATGGTCGACCCCGGCACAGGTGCCTCGCAGACCGATGGGGAAGGTAACCTGATCGGCCTGCAATACAACGGCTACATTCAGTGCGGCGCCAAGTCCAGCACCTTCCCGGGTGTTGCCGGACGCACACGACCGGTTGCATGACCAACAATCTCTTGAACCCAGCGCCTCGCATCGGTTTTGCCTGGGATCCCAAGGGCGATGGCAAGACTGGCCATTCGCGGCGGCTACGGCATCTTCTTCGAGCACATGAACGGCAACGAAGCCAACGCGGAAGTCCTGCAACAGGGCGCATGCTCCGCAACTCTCCGTCATTCCACCCAGAATAATGATCCTCGGATACGACGCTGTTGGTGCCGGCGGTCGGCTTGCTCTTCCCCGTCAATCCCATTGCCATTCCTGGCACGCGCTACCTGGCCTTACGTCCAACAGTGGAACCTCGACATCCAGCACGAAATCCCCTGTCAACTTCGTGATCTGCGTCGCCTACGTTGGCAGTAAGGGCACCCATCTCGGCCAACCAACGCGACATCAATCAACTCCATCTCGCTTCTAGCAATCCTTTCGCAGCCGGACAGCCCTCTCACTGAAGACTCAGACTGCGCCCCATTGCTGGCGGACGATGGGTTACCCAATCCCGATGGCCACACTCGGCAATGGACACTCCAGTTCCCGGCGGCTGCGCTCAACAATCTCTTCGTAGCCTGCGGTAACAGCGCCAATCTGCGTCCGCACCAGTTATCCCGGGCTGGGCACCGTCACCAGCGTTGAAACCAACGCTCAACTCCATTTACAATTCGCTGCAGGTGTCTGCTCGCCGCACGGTTGGCGCTCTCACCTTCAGCGTTGCCTACACCTACAGCCATTCGATCGATAGCTCCTCGGATCGTTACGATGGCGCTTTCGTTGATTCCTACGATTTCCTCCACATCGCGCCAGTTCGAATTTCGACCTGCGCCACAATCTCTCGATGAGCTTTGTCTACGCCTTTCCTATCTTCAAGGAACCGGGTTGCAACCGTGCTCGGCGGGTGGTCGGCTTCCAGCATCATCACGATCCAAACCGGCACGCCCTTCAGCGTCACCAATGGCACTCAGCTTACGGCGACAGCGCTGGCGTGGGCAACGGCCGTGGCACAGGCTCTCGCCCGGACATCGTCGGCAATCCCAAAAGGTCTCTTCCGCGAAGCCGATCGGTTGCGGGGGCGTTTTCGGCCTCTTACTACAATCCGGCGCATATGTCACTCCAACCGGTCTGACCTACGGTAACGTCGGCCGCAATACCTTGTACCTTCCAGACCGTACCAACTTCGACTTCGGCCTGTTCAAACGCTTCCACGATTAAGGAAATGGGGCTTCGAATTCCGCTGGGAGAACTTCAACCTCTTTAACCATACCGAATACAACGGCATCAACTCAGGACTGCGCTGCCGGCGCATCTTTCTCAGCCGGTGACGCCAGTTGCATTGCACATCGGATTCCTGCACTTGAACAGCGCACATGCCGCCGCCGTATGCAGTTCGGCTTGCGCTTCTAGCTTCTAATCTCCGTTCAACCAAAAAGGGCCCCGCTTCACCGCGGGGCCTTTTTCTTTCAGCCAGGAAAATCTTTTTTGTACTCATCTTCTCTCAGTTTCTCCGTGCATTCCCTTAAACTTCGGATGTACAATCGCCGCATGAACCGACGCACCTTTCTTGAAAACTCTGTAGCAACTGCTCTTCTTACTTCTCTTCCAACGCGTGCCTTCGCTTCCGCGCCTCATCAAATTGACAAAATCGGTATCCAACTCTACACCGTGCGGGACGCTATGAAGGCCGACGTTCCCGGCACTCTTGCTAAAGTTGCCGCTACTGGCTACAAGGAAATGGAATTTGCAGGTTACTTCGATCATTCACCCAAAGACATCAGCGACCTTCTGAAGAAGAACGGCCTGACTTCGCCTTCGTGTCACCTTCCGTACGACATCGTGGAAAATCACTGGCCGGAAGCCCTTGAAACAGCACATACCATCGGCCAGACTTACATTGTCTGCCCCTGGATCGACGAGAAAATCCGAGCCACTGCGGACGGCTGGAAGAAGGTAGTCGAGACCTTCAACAAAGCCGGCGAAGCCAGCAGGAAAGCGGGTATCCAGTTCGCCTACCACAATCATTGGTGGGAATTCATGCCCGACAAGGCCCTCGGCGGGAAATTTGCATACGACTATCTCCTCGAATCCACCGATAAGAACAATGTGAAGATGGAGCTGGATCTCTGCTGGATCAGCGTTGCTGGTCAGGATCCCGTTGCCTACTTCAAGAAACACCCCGGTCGCTTCCCTCTGGTTCACGTGAAAGACATGAAGGTCCTGCCGAAGGTCACTCCCGAGCAACTAGTCACCTACAAAATGGACGAGATCGAAAAGGGGATGACTTCGGTTGGCGATGGGATCATCGACTGGAAACGCATCTTTGCCAGTGGTGAAGTTGGCGGGATCAAGCACTACTTTGTCGAGAACGACTTCCCCAAGGATGCTTTCGAGAACATCGCGGCAAGCTATACCTATCTCTCGAAGCTCCATTTCTAGGTCGCTTGCTCAATTAACTAGTCACCGGCAGGGAGCCTTACCCGGCTCCTTGCATACGTTTCCATTTCCCGCTCGTCTACCCAAGGTAGAGAGGTGTGTCCATGCGTTTGCTAGCAATGCTGTCTGCTCTATTGGTCTGTCAACTCATCGCCCTGGCCGATGACTCTCCCAGTTTCCGTGGCAATCCTGACCATCCTGGCGTGTACGAGGCCAAACCCCTTCGAACCTCGCCACAAGTGAAATGGAAATTCGCCACCAAGGCCCAGGTCCTGTCCTCTCCCGCCGTCGCCAATGGCGTCCTATATGTTGGCAGCGCCGACCATCGCCTCTACGCCCTCGATGTCAAAACCGGGACAAAGAAATGGGAGTTTAAGGCCGAGGGCGGTGTCGCGTCCTCCCCCGCTGTCGCCGACGGCACGGTCTATTTCTCCAGCTACGATGGCATGGTCTATGCGGTTGCTTCCGCCGACGGCAAGCTCCAATGGAAATTTGAAACAAGTGGCGAACGCCGCTATTCCGGAACCCACCTCAACGGCTCGCAACCCAAGGGTGAATCTATGCCCGATCCGTTTGACACTTACCTTTCCTCGCCGCTCGTGTGGAATGGAGCCGTGTATCTCGGCAGTGGCGACGGAAATGTCTACTCCTTAAATACCTCCACAGGAAAATTGAATTGGAAATTTCACACCGGAGATGTAGTACACGCATCACCGGCAATTTCCGCCGGAACTCTTTTCATCGGTAGTTGGGATTCTTACTTTTACGCACTCGACGCGGCCACCGGAAAAGAAAAGTGGCGCTTCAAGACTGGCGAGGATCCGGATATACACAACCAGGTCGGCATTCAGTCCTCCGCCGTGGTGGCAGGCGGCATCGTTTATTTCGGATGCCGCGATTCAAATCTCTACGCTCTCGACGCCCAATCAGGCAAGAAGCTATGGGCCTACAACAATAAAGGCTCCTGGGTAATCGCTTCTCCGGTAGTGCAAGGCGGCAAACTCTATTTTGCTACATCGGATTCGGGAATGTTTCATGCCCTCGACGCAAAAACCGGCGTCGATCTCTTCTACTTGAAGTTCTCAGGTTGGCCAACCTTTTCCTCTCCGATCATCGCAAACGACGTTTACTACCTCGGGTCACTTTCTGGAAAGCTCTTTGCCATCGACTTGAACGAAAGGAAAACACTCTGGGAGTTCCAAACCGATGGCAATCGGCAGAACGGCGCTGCTTACACCAAGGCTGACGGCACGCCCAATTATGAAGCGGCATTTCTCGGCGATTTCTATGACGATATGGTCGTGGGAGTGCAAAAAATGCGCAGCGTTGGGGCCATCTATTCTTCCCCAGTCTTCGTCGATGGCATCCTTTATATAGGCAGCACCGACGGCAACATTTACGCCCTTCAGTAGTCTCGTTCAGCCTGCTGAAGGCCTGTGCAGTCCCGCAGCTTCTGCGGTGACATCGGTATATTTCAATCCCGCTCCAGTATTGAACAGCACTGCTCTGTCCTCCGGCTTCAAAAAGCCGCTCGCAAGCAAGTGATCGTAAGCAACCGTCGCCGTAGCGCCTTCCGGCGAAAGGAATATTCCCTCATTTTTCGCCCAGTCCTTCAGCGAAGCCAGTATCTGTTCGTCGGAAAACGCAAGCGCCAGTCCACCGGACTCTTTCAGTATTTCCAGCATGATGTAGTCGCCGTAAGGTTTCGGCACGCGCAATCCCGATGCAAACGTCGCTGCATCCGCCCACATCTGGCTGGCCTTCTCGCCCTTCTCATACGCTCGAGCCACCGGCGCGCATCCCGAAGACTGCACCGCGATCATCTTCGGACGTTTGCCAGACTTCACCCATCCCAACTCCTCCAACTCCACAAACGCCTTCCACATTCCAATCAATCCGACTCCCCCGCCTGTGGGATAGAAAACCGCTTCCGGAAATTCCCATCCCAACTGCTCCACAAGCTCATAACCCATGGTTTTCTTTCCTTCGATGCGAAACGGTTCCTTCAGCGTCGAAATGTCGAACCAGCCTTCTTTCTCTTTCCGCTCCGCCACCATTCTTCCGCAATCGGAAATCAGTCCATCGACCAGCGTGACGTTCGCTCCATAGAGCATCGCTTCCACATAATTCGCGAACGGCACATCCTTCGGCATGAAAATATTGGCTTCAATCCCAGCCGCTGCTGCATAGGCCGCCAGAGCTCCCGCAGCGTTTCCGGCCGATGGCACTGCCAGTTTCTTCTGCCCGTAGTGCCGCGCCATAGTCACGGCCAGCGCCAGCCCACGCGCTTTAAAGCTTCCCGTGGGATTCGCTCCTTCTTCTTTCAGGTAAACATTTCGGTATCGTTTGCTGCGAATCACCGGAGTCCATCCCTCGCCCAGCGTCACCGGCTCCACCTCCGGCAATACGCTCCGGTACCTCCACATGCCCGCCCATCCCACGGCACCGTCCTTGGCAATCTGTTCTCGTTTCACGGCACGCAAGTCCGACTTCTCATAGCGTACGTAAAACGCACCCGCGCATTTTGGACAAACCGTTTGTGGCTTCTCGGCCGAGATTTTTTCGTTACATCGTGAACATTCCAGGTGGCTGATTTGTGGCATGCTGCGAAGATAGCAGCGACCTCATCCCTGGGCAAGCAACGCTGTCACAATCTCATAAGTTTCCACAACGAGCGCGGTAGGTTGCGCTATCATGGCGATTTGATTTGCAGTTGTGCTTTCTAATGGAGGCCTGCTTGCCCCGGCAATCGTCAGGTTTGTTCCGCGTTCTGATCTTCGCAGGATTGCTATTCTTCTCCGCTGGCGCCTTGCTTCCCCTTTTTGCTCATGATCATTCCCTCCTGCCTGCCGTGATCCGTTGGATCGGAATTGCATTCCTGGCCGCGGCAGGTACCCAGCGCAGTTCACTGACTTTTTGGATATTCTTCGCGATGTTTGCTGGTCTGGAAATCGGCCTGGACCAACCTCAGTTCGCCATTCACCTGCGCTTCCTTAGCGACATCTTCTTGCGCCTTATCAAGGTCATTGTCGCCCCGCTGATTCTCGGAACGTTGATCACCGGCATCGCCGGCCACAGCGATCTAAAGAAAGTCGGCCGCATCGGTCTGCGCAGCCTTGTCTATTTTGAAGTGGTCACAACTGTCGCCCTGTTTATCGGAGTGGCCGCGATCAATATCAGCCGCGCGGGCGTCGGCATCGTTCTTCCAGCAGCAACCGCGCTGGAAGCTCCCCAAACGGCTGTCCCTCCCAAGTGGGACGAATTTCTGGTCCATATCTTCCCGGAAAACATCGTCAAAGCCGTCGGTGAAAATCAGATCTTGCAGGTAGCCGTGTTCGCCGTGCTCTTCGGCATTGCGTTGATGCGCGTTTCAGACCGTTTTCGCCAACCCGTTCTCAGCTTCGCTGAATCACTGACACAAACCATGTTCAAGTTCACGAACATCGTTATGTACTTCGCCCCCATCGGCGTGGGAGCGGCCATGGCCTACACCGTGGGCCACATGGGTACCGGGGTGCTGCTTCCTCTCGCGAAACTCGTGCTCACAGCCTACGCCGCGCTAATCGTATTTGTAGGTGGCGTGCTCTTGCCTATCGCCATCGCCGTGCGTCTTCCCTTGGGCCGCCTCGTCCGATACATCGCCGAACCCGCTACGATTGCCTTTGCCACCAGCACCTCTGAGGCTGCCTTACCTCGCGCCATGGAGAATATGGAAGCATTTGGCGTACCCAGGCAGATTGTGGCTTTCGTGATTCCCGCCGGCTACAGTTTCAACCTGGACGGTTCAACCCTCTACCTCGCTCTCGCCTCCATCTTCGTGGCCCAAGCCGCAGGCCTTCACATGACCTGGACCGAACAATTACTGATGGTCTTCGTTCTGATGCTCACCAGTAAAGGTATTGCCGGAGTTCCACGCGCGACGTTGGTCGTTCTGATGGCTACTTCTGCCACCTTTCACTTGCCGAGCGAACCCATTTTCATAATCCTGGGTGTGGATGCGCTTATCGACATGGTACGCACGTCAGTGAACGTCATGGGCAATTGCCTGGCAAGCGCTGTTATCGCCCGCTGGGAGGGCGAACTCCAGGTGCCTGACCCGGCAAGCAATTAGCCCTTCAGCAATTCACTCCCAATTTGGCCCACAATCCTTCGCGCCATTTTGTCACTTGTTTGGCGTCCGTTTGCGGATAGATACTTGTCCCTCGCTTGCGCACACTCGCTCTATGACTCTCACAAAAAAAGAATTTCAGCCTTCCCTCGAAATCGCCTTTCAAGCCGCGCTCAATCATCTCGACACCCTCAACCGCTCTTCTGTCGCCGCAACGAAAGATCTTGAAGCTCTCCGTCGCCAACTGCACAAGCCGCTGGGCGTAGGCTCTCTCCCTGCCGATCAGGTGATCCAAGAACTCACCAATGACGTTGCTGGGGGACTTCTCGGCTCCTCCGGTGGGCGCTTCTTCGCCTGGGTCATCGGCGGCTCTGTTCCTTCCGCTCTGGCTGCGGATTGGCTCACTTCCGCATGGGATCAAAACGCTGCGCTCTATGCCACCGCTCCCGCTGCGGCAGTAGTGGAGGAAATCGTCAGTGTCTGGCTGAAAGATCTGCTCGGCCTGCCCCCGAGCGCGAGTTTCGCACTGGTCACAGGATGCCAGATGGCTCACACCACCTGCCTCGCTGCCGCCCGTCACGCACTTCTCGCTCGCCGCAACTGGAATGTCGAAAAACTAGGCTATTCTGGCGCCCCGCCCATCCGCATCCTCACCAGCAGTGCTAGGCATGGTTCGTTTCTCCGCGCCGTTCGCCTGCTGGGTCTGGGTGAATCGAATGTGATTCAACTCTCTTTGAATCCGGAGGATCGCCTTCAGCCCGCTGCCCTCAAGGAAGCTCTGGCACGCGACAAGGACGCTGCCACAATTGTTTTGTTGCAGGCGGGCGATATCAACATCGGCGCCTTCGATGACTTTGTATCTCTCATCCCCCTCGCCAAACAATCCGGGGCATGGGTTCACGTGGACGGCGCTTTCGGCCTCTGGGCAGCCGCCACTCCAAAGTTTCGCCATCTGACAACGGGCGTCTCCGCCGCCGACTCCTGGGCTACGGATGGTCACAAATGGTTGAACGTTCCCTTCGACTCAGGCTTCGCCTTTATTGCGGACTCCGCATCCCATCGCGAAAGCATGTCCCACCGAGCCGCATACATTACTCATGACGCATCTGCACGCGATGAAATGGACTGGAATCCGGAATGGTCTCGCCGCTCTCGTGGATTTGCCACCTATGCCGCGCTTCGCGAGCTAGGGCGCAATGGCGTCTCGGAAATCATAGATCGCTGTTGCCAACACGCACACTCCATCGTCACGCGCATTGGTGCATTGCCAGGAGCGCAGCTTCTTTGGACGCCCACCTTGAATCAGGGCCTTGTGCGATTCCTGGATCCGAAACCCGGCGCGACCAACGATGACCACGACAAGCGCACCGAAGCGGTCGTTGCCGCTATTCTGGAAACCGGAGAAGCCTTCTTTGGTTGTTCCACCTGGCGCGGCCAACGCGTGATGCGCGTAAGCGTTTGTAGCTGGCAAACCGATGAAGCAGACGTGGACAGGACCGTGCGCGCCGTGGAACGCGCTGTTGCTCAACTCAACTGAACTCAGGATTCGGTGAACGGGGGGCAGCCCGGAAATTCTGCCAGCGCAACATTGCCGATGTACTCCAGGTCTTCAATCCCGATTTTGCTGGTGTAGAAACCATCACACGTCATGTCTCGCAATAGCGCAAAAAAAGCAACTCCCTGGCTCAGCGTCAGATCGGCTTTAGCGTTCTTGCGATATGCAATTAAATCCAGGGCTTCTCTTTTCTGCGCCGCGGTGCATCCAAGAAAAGTAGCGCCATACTGGTCCACGCAATAATTGTCCAGCCACATCAGCCCGCCACCCAGCGCAACTTGATATTCTTCGCTCTCACTGGTAAGGAGATCAATAAACTCCGGAGCCCCTGCTTCCACCGCTCCACCGGATTTTTCATCTTTAGGAATAATCGTGTCGCAAAGTGTGCAAAGCGTCTCGTACTGTTTCGACGAAAAAAACTTCGGTGTATATTTTCCAGCAACGGCCGTGGCTTTCTCCCTATCCACCATCTGATGCGCCAGTGCCGCTGCTTCTGCAGGAATCACCCGCAAAACCGAGCCACCAGCAACGCTGACCGTAAGATTCCTCAATAAATCCCGCCGCGAAATTCCCTGCATCATTCGCTCCTCAATTACAAACTACCGTTCCTGGCCTGCTCCAACAGATAATCCGATGCCCGCCAGGACAGCGCCATGATCGTCAGGGTCGGATTCTTGTCGGGATTCGTCACCAAACCCGCTCCATCTGTCACAAAAAGGTTCTTCACATCGTGCGCCTGACAATATTCGTTTAGCACCGAGGTTTTCGGATCGGCGCCCATCCTTGCCGTTCCTACCTCATGAATGATTTTTCCGCCGTCCTGAATTCCGAACGCATTCGGTCCGTCGATCGGCGTTTTTGTGTGATATTCCCCGCCCATGGCTTCAATGATGGATTTAAACGTCTCCTGCATATCTTTCGCCTGGCGGATTTCGTAATCGCTCCACTTGAAGTGGAATCGCAACACCGGAATTCCCCACTGGTCCACGAGATCAGGATCAAGTTCGCAATAGGAGTCGGGATTCGGCACCATCTCACCTCTACCGGAAAACCCGATTTCCGTGCCGTAGCGTTTTCGGCAAGTACGTTTTAACTCTGCGCCATACCCCTCGAACTCTTCGCACACATCATCAAACATCCCCGCACTCGGCAAGTCCCGCCCGCCACCGATTTCAATGTGATACCCACGAGGAAAATCATTCTTCCGGTCGTATTTCCACCACGGAATGTACATGTGCATTCCGCCGGTTCCGTCGTGATTGTGAGGCCGCATTTTCTCCATCTGCGGCACATAGCCAGACCCATCGCTGCCTACGGAGTCCATCAAATATCTGCCAACGGTTCCCGACGAGTTTGCCAGCCCATTCGGAAACAGCTTTGACTTGGAATTCAGCAGCAATCGCGCCGACTCACACGCACTGGCCGCCACCACTACCGCTCGAGCCATTACCCGATTCTCGGACCTGCTCGCTTTATCGACATAAGAAACGCCCGTCGCTTTTCCATCAGGACCAACAAGAACTTCCCTCGCCATGGCTCCTGTGATCAGCGTTAGCTTACCCGTCTTCATCGCGGGGGGCAGCAGCACCTGGCTGGAACTGAAGTTCGAGGCAGTAACACATCCGCGCCCGCACTGTCCGCAGTAATGGCACGGCGCTCTCCCATTCAACGCCTTCGTCAATACCGCAAGCCGTGACGGAATGCACGTTATGTTTAGCTTGTCGCAAGCTTTCTTTATGAGTATTTCGCTGCAGCGTGGCTTTGGTGGCGGCAGGAACACGCCGTCCGGTGCACTTGGAACATTTTCTTTTGTTCCAAACACTCCGATGTATCCTTCGACCTTGTCGTAGTATGGCGCTATATCCTCGTAGCTGATGGGCCAATCATCGCCAATTCCGTCGCGCGTCTTCGACTTGAAGTCCACCGGCGCAAATCGCAGCGCAATTCTTCCCCAATGATTCGTTCGCCCACCCACAATGCGGGATCGGAACCACTGGAAATTCGAGCCCGGCGCAGAACTGTACGGCTCGCCCGCGATCTTCCATGCCCCGTTCGGTGCCAGAAACTCGCCAAAATCCTTTGCCGCTCTTCCGCCGACGCCCACGCCCCGGTGCGGCAATTCGTAGGGCCACACCATCATCTTGTAATCTTTTTCTGGATAGACTTGTGGTCCAGCCTCCAGCATAACCACGCTCAGGCCGCCTTCCGTCAATATCTTGGCGGCCATGCCTCCGCCAGCTCCGGAACCGATCACGCACACGTCATACGTCTTTGGAGAACGAACAACCTGAGCCATCAATCCCCCGTTATAGTTCGCCTTTTTTCATTTGTGAAACTGCGTAATCGCAAGCACGCGCCGTAATCGCCATATAGGTAAGGGATGGATTCACGCAGGACGAAGACGTCATGCACGCGCCATCCGTCACAAACAGGTTCTTCACGTCGTGCGCCTGATTATGCGCGTTCAGCACGGACGTTTTCGGGTCGCGTCCCATTCTGGCAGTGCCCAATTCGTGAATCGATAGTCCCGGCGGCGTCATCCCAATGGAGACTGAAATCTCGCGCGCGCCCGCAGACGCCAGCATCTCCGCCGCCTGCGTATATATGTCTCGGTGCATCGCTTTCTCGTTTTCGCCCCAATCGCAATGGATTTTTAGCGTGGGGATTCCCCAGGCATCCAGTTTGGTTTTGTCAACTTCGACGAAATTATTGTGGTTTGGAAGGCACTCTCCAAACCCACCGATTCCCATGGTCCAGGGCCCCGGCTGGCTGATGCTGTTCTTGAATTCGGCGCCAAAACCCGCCATGTGTTGTCCTCGGCCCCATCCGTCGCGGGCTCCCCCACCCTGGAACCCATAGCCACGTACGAAATCTCTTTGCTTCGTTTTCACATTTCGGAATCGTGGAATGTAAATCCCATTAGGACGATTTCCAAACGGCATCTTATCTTCGTGCCCCGGCATAATTCCCGATGCCCCGGCTCCCATATGATGGTCCATTAAGTTGTGCCCGAGTTCACCGCTGCTGTTCGCCAGGCCGTTGGGAAATTCAGTCGTGGCTGAGTTCAGTAGAATTCGCGTGGATTCCAGCGCCGAAGCACACAAAAACACGACTCTGCCCTTGAACTCTATCGCCGCCCTGCTTTGCCCGTCAGTCACACGTACGCCAGACACCCGTCGTGAAGCCGCATCAAAAATCAAGCTGTGCACCACACTATGAGGCCGTATCGTAAGACGCCCCGTTTTTTCCGCCGCCGGCAGCGTCGAACTCAAGCTGCTGAAATAGGAACTTGTAATGCACCCGCGATGGCAAATCCCACAGTAGTGACACGGGGCCCGGCCTTTGTGTGTCCGTGTGAGCACTGCTGAGCGCCCGATCGTCATGATCCGGTCATCGTAATTCTTCGCAAGCGCCACCCGCATATCCTGTTCCACACAGGTCATTTCCATCGGTGGCAGGAATTGTCCGTCGGGAAGTTGTGGCAGCCCCTCGGCTTGTCCGCTGATCCCGGCGAATTCCTCCACATAGTCGTACCATGGCGCAATGTCCTGGTACCGGATCGGCCAGTCGACCGCTATACCTTCCTTCGCGTTCGCTTCGAAATCCAAATCACTCCACCGGTAGCTCTGCCGTCCCCAAGTGAGGGATTTTCCTCCCACCTGACGGCCACGTATCCAGGCAAATGGTTTGTTGGGATCCGTAGAAAACGGATTTTCCAGATCGTTTACAAAAAACTGGTGACTGTATTCATCGCAGGCGTAGGCACATTGACGTTGTATGAATTGTGTTCGATGTCGCTCGGCTCGCTCGTCCCAACCACGGTATTTCAGGTCCCACACGGGAACGTGTTCCACGTAGTCTTTGTCGGGAACGATATTGCGGCCCGCTTCCAGAATCAGCACTTTCAGGCCTTTTTCCGTTAACTCTTTTGCGGCCCAACCACCCGTAATCCCAGATCCAACGATGAGCGCGTCGTAGGTATTTGTCGCCATTCGGGGGTCCTCAGGCCCTCTTCCCTGCCGGTAACGGAACACAGCCGTGCTGCGCACCCGGTATGATTTCCTTTTTTAGCTCCTGCGTAAATCCGATCTCCGACGTGTAATAGCCATACAGCGTAAGTGCTTTGAATACTCTAAAAAACTCGCCGCGCAGGCGCATATCATATTCGATCGATCCGTCGCCATCTTCATTGGAGTCCGGGCCGTGCGCCCAGTCTACTGCATCGTCCAATGAGCGTAACAACGCGGTCTGCTGCTCGGTCGAAGCCTCCACAAATTTCTTTGAGAACAAGGTCCCGCTTAGCCGATCAACATCTCCCAACCCGGCGAGTAACCTGTCGCGCTCCGCGGGTGTCGCCCAACCGGTCAGGATCACGTCTACAAACTCATTCACCTTGGCTTCTTTTGCTCCCGGAGTGTCGGTTGCGGGGATAATCAGATCCATCATCGCTACGACTGTCTCGTTCTGGTGCACATCCAGAGTCTGTAAACGGTAGTTGGAGGAAGGCTGCGCCTGCCGCAACATCGCGTACAAATCCGGCGAAACCATCGGAGTTATCGCCGTGGCAGACAGCAAGCGCAGGATTTCACGCCGATGCATGAAAGACCTCCATCCTGATTGGCAATTCAAGAAACACCGGGACCGCCATTCCTGCACCAACCCCGGAATTCTCAGCCGAACTCTCCTACAGAGTTTCTACAAAAAACAAAGCCCGTCATCCCGAGCAACGCGAGGGGATCTGCTTTTTCTTACTGACAGTACCCCTCGCGACTGAATATCTCGGGCTAAGCTCACAACCTGGCATATCCACTAGGAGTTCAGAATCTCGTCGCGCACGTTCTTCAACACGTACGCCGCGCGCTCCACTCCCACCTCACCCGTCAGTATCGGATCTTCGTTTTCAATGCTGACGATTCCGTCGTAGCCGACATCCATGTACGCCTGCAGGATCGACTTCCATGTTGATGCCCCGTGTCCATAGCCCACGGCGCGGAATGCATCGGACGCCATTGGAAGATCGCTCGCTTCAAACACGAAATTCAGCACGCCGTACTTCGCCACATTCTCAGGATACAAAACCGTATCCTTCATGTGCGCATGGTAAATGATGCCCTGCTTCCCCAGGAAGTGGATTACTTCCACCGGATCGCATCCCTGCCAGAATAAATGACTCAGGTCGCAGTTCGCGCCAATTTCCTCTCCGACTGCTTCCCGGAGTTTCAAGAGCGTCCGCGGGTTATACACCACAAAGTTGGGGTGCATCTCAAACGCCAGCCGATGCACACCGTGTTCACGGGCGAATTTTGCCGCTTCCTTCCAGTACGGGATTACCTTTTCTTTCCACTGCCACTCCAGCATCTCATTGTATTCAGGCGGCCACCGGTAGGTGATCCAGTTCGGTTGAGTATCCTTGGGCGAACCTCCGGGACATCCCGCGAAGCCAACGATTACCTTCACTTCCAGCATTTGTGCCAGTCGGACTGTCTTCTTGAATGTTTCCTGATCTTTCGCTGCATGGGCTGCGTCCGGGTGCACAGGATTTCCGTGGCAGCTTAGCGTTGCCACCCGAATTCCCTTATCTTCAAATTTCTTTTTCCATGCTTTTGCCTTCGCCGGATCAGCCAGTAACTCATCTACCGGGCAATGATTCGAACCCGGATACCCTCCGGTGCCGATCTCCACAGCTTCCAATCCTAGAGCACTTACCTTATCGATCATCTGATCCAGAGTCAGCTTGTCGTAGACGGCATCAAACACTCCAATTGGGATCTTCTTCTTCGCCCCTGCAGCCGCCCCGCCGCCGAACATCGATGAATGTTCACTTGCGTGTCCTGTCAGCCCGCTTGCCAATGCGGGTGCTGCAGGCACCGCCGCCGCAGCAAGTAGGCCGGCCCCTCCCGCTGTCAAGAATTCACGGCGGTCCAGATGATTAAGTTTCACAGATGAAACTGGCTTGTCCTGACTCATTAGTCTTCCTCCGGTGACTGCGTACACAACGAGATACGATGGCCGGGGGCATTATACGCCCGGAGAGGGAATACAAAAAGTCATGCTACAGGAATATTTACTTCGTTGCGCGAAGGCTTTCGAGGGGTGGAATCGAAGCGCAAGCAACGAATACGCGCTCCGGAAGATGTTTCTTATTGTTTAGCGCGTCAACCAGCATTTCAATTGCTGGTCCGGTGCTCGGTGGCGTCAATATCGTCGCCAGCAGCAATCCGCTGCGCACCCAGGATTGTCCAGTTTTCGGGACTCCATCACATCCCAGGAACGGGATATTCAGCCAGCGTTCTCTCTCATTTTCGTTCGGCACTTCCTGGAAAGCCTTCCGCGCACCAATGGCCATCGCATCGTTCTGCGAAACGATCAGGTCGATCGTCGCTTTTTGTGAAGTTGACAGCTTTAGCCAGGAACCTACAGCCCTCCGGGCGCTCTCTTCCGTCCACTGTCCCTTTAGAGTCGAAACATGAATATTCGCGGGCTTTGTCTCCTGCATGCCGATTGCCCGCTCGCGGGCAACTGAACTCTGCGAAGGACCCTCGATGTACAATATCGATCCGCCTCTGGGAAGCAGCACTGCACATTGCCGACCCGCGATTCTTCCGACTTCTACCTGATCCGAGCTCACTCCGAATATTGGCACTTTGCTTGATTGTCTCAGCTCGGCAATGTAGGCAGCATCACGATTGAGGACCGACCACCCAATCCCCGCATTGATCGCAGCCCGCGCCACTTGCGGCAGTGCCGTGCCTCCCACCGGTTCGAACACGATCCCGTCGGGACGATCTTTCGGATCAACCTGGATCGCCTTCAGGATTTGCGTACTCTGCGTAATCGCGTCATTGTCCGCGAATAATATCTGGATATCGACTCCCAATCTGCCGGCCGCTTGCTCGGCAGAATTGGCTTGCTCAAGCTGATAGTCGTTCTCGTTCGTCATCAGGGAGATCAGAAATTTTAGTTTTCGCATTTTCCCATCCGTGAAATCGTTTACTCGATCAAGCCTGGCAAATCCCTTTTGTACCTCTACTCAGCCCAGATCGTTCAGGAAAAAGAATTACCGACGTGCCCTTGTTTCAACTATTCCTGTTCTTCAATCGCAGTGTCTCCAGTGGTGGTACGGAAGTCGCCACCGTCAATGCGCGCTCTGGCAATGATTTCCCGTTCTGTATCGCGTCTACCAGCATTTCGATCGCTTGTCCCGTGTTCGGCGGGCTGAAAATCGTGGCAGTCAGCAGTCCGCTACGTACCCAGGCCTGTCCCGTCTTCGGCAACCCATCGCATCCGAGATACGGAATGCCCATCCACCGCTCGCGTTCATTATCCGTGGTTATTTCCTGAAGCGCTTTCCGCGCTCCCATCGCCATCGAATCGTCCTGCGCGGCCACCAGATCTATCGCTGCTTTCTGCGAAGTCGACAGCTTTAGCCAGGATCGGACCGCACGTTGCGAACTTTCCTCCGTCCACTGTCCCTTCAAGATCGTCAAATGGATATTCGCCGGTTTCGCCTCCTGCATTCCAGCCGCGCGTTCTTTCGCGGCAGAGTTTTCTGAAGGACCTTGTATGTACAATACGGATCCGCCTGTAGGCAAAAGCGCCGCGCATTGTTTTCCCTGTATGCGGCCTATTTCCACGTGGTCTGCGCTTACCGCAAAGATGGGAGACTTCGAGCTTCGCCGCAATTCGGCTATGTAATCTGCATCCCGATTTAAGACCGCCCAACCGATTCCTGCGCTCGCCGCCGCTCTCGCTACCTGTGGCAATGCCGTTCCGCCCACTGGTTCAAAAATAATTCCGTCAGGCCTGTCCTCCGGAGCGTCCTGAATCGCTTTCAGAATTTGGGTGCTCTGATTGATCGCATCGTTGTCCGCGTAGACGATTGCTACGTCCACGCCTAACTTCCGCGACGCCTGTTCCGCGGAAGCTGCTTGCTCCGCTTGGTAGTCGTTATCTTTCGTTGTTAGAGACACCAGGAATTTCAGTTTTGACATTCTGTCACCGAGAACCCGCTTTCCTTTAACATACACCTGGGAAGCTCGTAAGAAAGAAAAACAAAACCTTAAGTTTCGACTAGAGAGAGGTTAACTCAGACGTGTCTTTCCGGGAACTTTAGCTTCGCCCTCGGCTTCGAGTTGTTAGTTAGGGCAACTCCTCCACCTGGGTATAGCAACCCACCGAGGAGCGGGAACTTGGGGCATATCCCCCATGCCTACTATAAGCAAATCTTTGTCTGCCTATAAGTTCTTATGCTACAAGCCCTTACTTCCAGCCATTCTCCCCTTCTCTGGTACCCCATATGCTCCTATCCCCTGGGAGGCAGCCTCTGTGCAGCCGCTGGTCGGTTTCGCTCAATCTTCGCCTCACGCTTTCACTGAACTACGGTATTCCTGCACCCCTCTTCTATCTTGTTCTCCCATTCAGATTTCCACACCTCGAGGAGTCCCATGGATTGGCTAGCCGATTATCGCCGTAAGACTCTACCTTCCCATGAAGCGGTCCAGTGCATTCAGTCGAATATGAGGGTTTACATTCATCCTGGGTGTGCGGAACCCGAGGAATTAGTCGAAGCCCTGATGGCCCGCGCTCCCTTCGTCAAGAACGTCGAGATCGTTCACCTCTTGACCGTCGGCCGCGCCGACTACATCCATTCTCAGATGGAAGGCCATTTCCGCCACAATGCCATGTTCATTGGTGGCAATGTACGCCAAGCAATCAACGAAGGCCGGGCGGATTACACCCCTGTGTTTCTCAGCCAGGTAGAAGATCTGTTTGAATCCGGCCAGATGCCCATCGACGTGGCCCTGATTCAAGTATCGCCTCCCGATGCCCACGGCTTCTGCAGTTTTGGCGTGGGTGTAGATGCAACTCTGGGAGCCGCACGCAATGCCAAGTTCGTTCTGGCACAGGTAAATGACCAGATGCCCCGGACTTACGGCGACAGCTTTATACACGTCAAGGATCTGGATGCCGTGGTGGAAGTTTCACGGCCACTCTGCGAACTGAAACCCGCCAAAATTACCGACGTTCATCATGCCATCGGCAAAAACGTTGCCAGCCTGGTGGAAGAAGGCGCCACATTGCAACTGGGAATTGGTGCGATTCCTGACGCTGTCCTCCTGGAACTTGGCAATCATCACAATCTCGGCGTGCACACCGAAATGCTCAGTGATTGTGCCATTCCTCTGATCGAATCCGGCGTCATCAACGGCAGCATGAAGTCTATACATCGTGGAAAAATCGTTCTGGGATTTGTCCTCGGTTCCAAGAAATTGTTCGATTTCGTGAATAACAATCCCATATTTGAGTTTCATCCCAGTCGCTACACCAACGATCCTTATGTAATCTCCACTAACAACAAGATGGTCGCCGTAAATTCTGCACTGCAAGTCGACCTCACCGGGCAGGTCTGCGCAGACTCCATCGGTACCTACTTCTACAGCGGCATCGGCGGTCAGGTCGATTTCATTCGCGGTGCCTCTCGCTGCAAGGGCGGCAAGCCCATCATTGCCATGCGCGCCACCGCCAAAGACGGAGAACTTTCCCGCATCGTACCGATGTTGGATCCGGGGGCTGGCGTTGTCACCTCTCGCGGTTCCGTCCACTACGTTGTCACGGAATTCGGCATCGCTTATTTGCACGGTCGCACCATTCGTCAACGCGCCGAAGCCTTAATCTCCATCGCTCATCCAAGCTTCCGCGAAGAACTTTACCAATATTGTGAGAAGACTCGCTGGCTTCAGCGGCCTGCTCTTCAGGAAAGGTGAATCATGGCCACACCTCCACGCGGCAAAGTCACCATCGACACTCTCGAGTGCAAAGGTTGCGGTTTGTGCATCGACGCTTGCCCGCCCAAATGCCTGCTGCTCAGGTCCGAACTGAATTCCTACGGCGTCCATCCGGCCCAGTACACCGGTGAACACTGCACCGCGTGCGGCATCTGCTTCTACGCTTGCCCCGAACCAGGCGCCATCACGGTCTATCGCTGGGTTGCTCCAAAGCCACCGATTCTTCCATTGGAGGGTTCCCATGCGCCATCTTTGTAAGGGAAATGTCGCCGTTGTAAAGGGCGCGTTGCTTGCCGGTTGCCGCTCTTATTACGGGTATCCCATCACTCCTGCCAGCGAAATCGCTGAAGCCGCCGCAGAGTATATGCCGCAGGTCGGGGGCACCTTTCTGCAAGCTGAGAGCGAAGTCGCTGCTATAAACATGGTTTATGGCGCGGCCTCTGCCGGTGTCCGCGTGATGACGGCTTCCTCCGGTCCTGGTCTCAGCCTGATGCAGGAAGGCATGTCTTATCTGGCAGGTGCAGAACTTCCCTGCGTCATCGTGGATGTCGTTCGCGGTGGTCCAGGCCTTGGCAACATCGCGCCCGAACAGAGTGATTATTTCGCCGTAGTAAAGGGGGGAGGCCACGGCAATTACCGCAACATCGTTTTAGCTCCCGCTTCCGTTCAAGAGATGGCCGACCTGACCATGCTGGCCTTCGATCTCGCCGATCGTTATCGCAATCCCGCTGTCGTTCTAACCGATGGTTTCATTGGTCAGATGATGGAGCCGCTTGATCTCAAAACCGCAGAATCACTCGCCCCAGAAAAGCCCTGGGCCGTCTGTGGCACTGCGGAAACGCGAAAGAATCTGATCTCCTCCATCTTTCTTGAACCCGACCAACTCGAAGCCCACATCAATAAACTCGAGGACAAATATAAGAAAGCCGCCGAGTGTGAAATGCGCTACGAGTTGTATCGCGCGGAGGATCCCGAAGTCCTTCTCGTGGGTTACGGCATCACATCGCGCGTTTTGCGCTCCGTCGTCGATATGGCCCGCAAAGATGGCATGCGCGCCGGTCTCTTCCGCCCGATCTCCCTCTGGCCTTTCCCTTCCGAAGCGCTCCGTCACGCCGCGCGTCGCGCCCAAATGGTCCTCGTTGTGGAGATGAGCACCGGTCAGATGGTGGAAGATGTTCGCTTGGCGCTCGATGGGAGAGTGGAAGTTGAATTCTTTGGACGCTATGGTGGCAACGTTCCCATGGCCAACGAAGTCTGTAAGCAACTCTATGAACGCATGGGCATGACCGCGGATTGGGGCGTTTGATTTAGCAAGCTTCACCGAAGAGGTGGGATCGTGGACGAATATCAAGTAATCGAGTCGAAGTCTCCAGTCTTTTTCGACAAATACGAACGCAAATCGGACTTGCAGCACCAAACCCACTATTGTCCGGGATGTGGCCACGGTGTAGTTCACAAGCTCATCGCCGAAGCCATCACCGACCTCGGCTGCCAGGATCGCACCATCTTTGTCAGCCCCGTCGGTTGCTCTGTTTTTGCTTACTATTATTTTGATCTTGGCAACGTGCAGGCAGCTCACGGCCGGGTGCCCGCTGTTGCCACCGCCGTCAAGCGTTCCCATCCGCAAAGCATGGTCATCGGATATCAAGGCGACGGAGACCTGGCCGCCATCGGCACAGCGGAAATCGTCCATGCCGCAAACCGCGGCGAAAAGATCAGCATTTTCTTCATGAACAACGCCATCTATGGAATGACCGGCGGACAAATGGCTCCCACCACGCTGGTCGGCCAAAACAGTTCTACTTCTCCTTGGGGACGCCGCCCATCCAACGAAGGCTTTCCGTTGCACATGTCAGAGCTACTGTCGACGCTCGAAGCGCCGGTCTATGTGGAGCGCGTTGCGCTTACTGACAACAAGAATCTAATGAAAGTTCGCAAGGCTGTTCGCAAAGCATTGCAACTCCAGCGCGACGGTGCCGGCTTCACCTTCGTCGAGATACTTTCTCCCTGTCCCACCATCTGGAAGATGACTCCTCAAGATGCGCGTCAATGGATTGAAGAGAAAATGTTGCCAGTTTTTCCTCTCGGCGTCTTCCGCGATCGCAAACCGGAATTCACCGAAAATGCGGTCCCGCAGATTACGGTTTCAAAGCTCCTTAATATAGAAGCCAGGGAAGAAGAGACTCCGAAAACTGTTCCTGAGGCCCAACCGCACCGCGATCTCTCCATCAACATTGCCGGTTTTGGTGGCCAAGGGGTCCTTCTCCTTGGGCAGATCCTGGCCGAAATGGGTATGCGGGCGGGTCGTGAGGTCAGTTGGCTACCTTCCTATGGCCCCGAGATGCGCAGTGGCAGCGCCCACTGCTTTGTATGCCTCAATAGCGAACGCGTTGGTTCACCGCTCGTCGATCATCCCGGTGTTCTTATTGCCATGAACGAACTTTCGCTGAACAAATTCAGTGCGCAAGTATCAAGGGAAGGCATCATCCTCTTTAATAACTCAAAGCTCCCGGATGGTTTCAAGCCTGGGATTACGCGTACCTACTGCGTGCCCGCGGCCGAAATCGCAGATACTTTGGGAACAACAAAAGCCACCAACATGGTTATGCTTGGTGCCCTTCTGGAATTGACGCACACGCTGCCCAAGGAAACTGCATTCGCCGTGCTGAAAGCCAAAGTCCGCAACCTTAAACTCCTCGAAGTGGATTACCTGGCCATCGAGGCCGGCATGGAATGTATCCGCAACCAACAAATTACGAGTCTCGCTGACGCACACACTCACGAGAGCGAACTCACTCACACCCACTAAGCGGGGGTTTTAGATTCAACGAAATACAGCTGCCATGTAATGGGTGAAACGGGTTAATCTCATTACATAAGCCTCTGCGCATCGATAGTGATATCTGGCTTTCAGGGACCACCAACGAACAATTGTCGGCGCCGACATCTCGCTAGATTTATTCAATTCCATTCGAACGCGCGAAACACGCCTTCTATTCGAATAGAAATGTCTCGCAGCTGTTGCATTGTCTGTTCTTTCCAAAATCCATTCCTGTCTCGGGACGAAGCGGCCCTATTTAATATATACTCAGATATATTATCAATGACTAATATCGCCGCGCCGACATTGCCGGTCGTATTCCCTACCCGAGAGAAGTGCTGAGTTTCCAGCGAGGAAATTAAGTTACAGGAGCCGCCGCGTCTTGTCTCCGCGAACCCCAGAACGAATAGGATGCAATCACAATATAAGCAAACAACGGGACCGAATAGCTGAGCGCGAGACTGTGCGTTTTTTCGGCGATAAAGCCCATCACGGGCGTCAGGACAGCGCCACCGATAATCGCCATCACGATCAAGGAGCCACCAATCTTGGTGTTTGGGCCGAGTCCCTTCAAACCCAGGGCAAAAATAGTGGGAAACATCAGAGACATGAAGAAACTGGTCAGGAACACACACCACAATCCGACCCATCCAGGATGAAGAACGGCAACCAATAGCAACGCTATATTTGTAAGGGCATAAGCACCCATCAGCTTGCTGGGTTGGATAAAGCGCATGAGATAGGCCGAAGCGAATCGGCCGACTCCAAATGCGGCAAGGGTACCGGTCAAGAAATAGCCGGCCACTTTTTCAGGCTGATGCGCGTACTCCTGCACATACGAAATGAAATAACTCCAAGTGCCCACCTGCGCCCCGACATAGAAGAACTGCGCAATCACAGCAAGGACGAAATGGCGCTCGATGAAAAGCTCGGAAAACTTTCCCTCATCGCTTTGCCCCGCTTCATGTTCACCTTGAACGTGCGGAAACTTCGTAAGCAGAATGAGTACAGCCCAAATGATTGCAACGGCCCCGATCACCAGGTATGGCCGGACAACCCGAAGAGTTTCAAGACGCAGATAAGCCTGATACGTGTTGTTCGCTATGCGAGTGGCTATCTCTTCCTTGGTCAATTCCACACCGGAAAAAATGAAGACCGTTCCAATCAGTGCACCCGTTATGGCGCCGATCGGATTAAAAGCCTGGGAAAAATTCAGCCGGCGTTCCGAACTGTCCGGATCACCAAGTTGTGCAATGAATGGATTGGAAGCAGTCTCCAGGAAGGAGAGACCGCTTGCGATAACGAACAACGCAAAGAGGAAGAAACCGTAACTGCCACTTAAGGCCGCCGGCCAAAAAAGGAAGGCTCCTATTCCAAACAGTAAAAGACCGACAATGAATCCGGATTTGTAGCCCGCGCGTTTCATGAGTAGAGCGGCGGGGATAGCCAGTAGGAAATAGCCCATGTAGAACGCCGATTGGACCAGTCCAGCTTGAAATCTGGAAATCTCGAACGATTTCATAAAATGCCGGATCAAAACGTCATTCAGATTGTTTGGTATTCCCCAAAGGAAGAAGAGTGCGGTGACCAAGATAAAGGGAACGATTTGTCCGACCGGGAACAGCACATGTCGCGCAGGCGTTGAGACACCTCGCCGGTGCGCTTCCATTGGTTGCATTGACATCGATCACTCTCCAGACGAACGCATTTCAATTATCGTTCCCAATTCCAATCGCAGATTGTGCATTCCATTCCTATTCGAAATCCCTACTGAATGTAAAGCGTTCCCAGTTTGGCCCAAAGGGAGTAGGTGCCAAGGCGAGTACGACATCTCTGGCATGACAACCGTCTAATGATAAGCGAGTGTACCGGATTGACGGACACTGATCGGAGAACTACGATACAATCATTTACTGTAGCGATAATAGAAGAATTTAAAGGCCAAGAGAGACCAACATCCCATGACGGAAAACTCCAATCTGAAGATAGAGCGCCGACTGAACCGTGACGATCTGATCGTTATTTCTGGAGCAGGTGGCTTTATCGGAGGAGCCCTTACCCGTTACTTCCACGATCTCGGATATACGCGAATCCGCGCTGTGGATCGCAAACCTCTGCCGCAGTGGTATCAACATGTGCAAGGGGTCGAGAGTTTGTCGATGGATTTGAGCGAGAAGGAAAATGCCATACGCGCTGTTGCGGGAGCCACGGAAGTCTACAACCTGGCTGCTGACATGGGTGGTATGGGATTCATCGAACATTTTCGAGTGGAATGCCTGCGCAGCATCCTGGTCAATACCCATATGATCGAAGCGGCCTGGCGCGCTGGAGTGCAGCGTTATTTCTTCTCCTCGTCTGCATGCGCCTACAACACGGACCTGCAAAAAGATCCGCACGTGCGAGCGCTGAAAGAATCTGACGCATACCCGGCGATGGCGGAACGCGGTTACGGCTGGGAAAAACTCATTTCCGAAATGTTTTGCCAGGAATACTGGGCAGAGCGTGGATTGGAGACGCACATCGCCCGGTTCCACAATATTTATGGCCCAAACGGCACATGGTTTGGAGGCCGTGAAAAAGCGCCAGCGGCAATTTGCCGTAAGGTGATCGAAGCGAAGGACAACGGGAGCATGGCGATCGATATCTGGGGAGATGGCACCCAGACGAGGAGTTTTTGCTACATAGAGGATTGCGTGCTTGGTATCGACATGATCACGCATTGCGACAAGCTCATTGCCACGCCGATTAATCTTGGATCGAACGAACTGATTTCGATCACCGACCTTGTGACCATGGCGGAAAACATCGGAGGAGTAAAACTGAAGCGAACGCATGATTTAAATGCGCCGAAGGGCGTGGCAGGACGGAATAGTGACAACACATTTATTAAGAGCGTTTTTGGCTGGGAACCGAGCACTCCCCTTAAAGTCGGGATGGAAAAGACTTACGCCTGGATTTCGCAGCAGTATGCGGATCGCAAGCTGGGCAAGAGGGTGGTCACAGACTGAAGTGGAATCTTCTTCCCCGTTTGCCAAAGGTTTTTCGCCCACGCCACCCTTCGATTTGGATAGTTCGGGAGACTGTATGCGAAATACAGCGGCGGATGCATGATCCTCGCATCGGCGTTTTGAGGGGACTTCCATGAACTGGACATCTTCGCGCAGACGCTTTCTTGAACGTCTAGCTTCAATCGCCGCTTTCTTCCCTTTTCACAAGCTCATTGCATGGAAGACTATTGTCGACAAAAACCGTCCTGCCGGGCCGGAAAGCGACCTTACTCTGTGGTACAAAGAGCCCGCCGCTCAGTGGGGTGATGCACTTCCTGTTGGAAATGGAAGATTAGGTGCAATGGTGTTCGGCGGGCGTAGTAATGAGCGCTTGGCCCTAAACGAAGATACCTTGTGGTCCGGCGGGCCACGCGACTGGAATAATCCCGGTGCAAAAGAACATCTGCCCATCGTTCGGAAGCTGGTCTTGCAAGACAGGGATTATCACGGGGCAGACCGGGAATGCAGCAAGATGCAGGGGCCGTTCAACCAGTCCTACGAGCCTTTGGCTGACCTTTTGGTGACGTTCGATCATGGGGAAAACATCAAGTCTTACCGGCGGAGTCTCGATCTGGATTCTGGTATTGCCGCGGTCAGTTACGAAGCGGAAGCTTGCAGATTTGTGCGGGAAGTATTTTCTTCCGCTCCAGCGCAATTGATTGTTGTACGTTTCTCCGCGAGCAAACCAAATCAACTCAATTTTGACATTCGCCTTAGCAGCCAATTGCGTGCAAATTCAGAATCCACTGCTTCAGGCGAGATCGTTTTACGTGGCAAAGCTCCGAGCTACAGCGCACCAGACTATCTTCGAGATGAAAAGGATCCAGTCCGATACGATGACGCGCCGGGCAAGGGAATGCATTTCGCTACGGTCCTGAAAGTTCGCACTGCTGGAGGAGCGGTTTCAACATTGCGGGACGGCGGGCTTCGCGTCGCGGGTGCAACTGAGGCAGTACTATTGGTCGGCGCGGCCACCGGTTACAAAGGCTATGCGGTCGCGCCTGATGTTCCGCTGGAGGAAGTTGTAGCAGCAGCTAGAAAGCCGTTGGATCACTCGGCACCCATTCCGTATGAGAAACTGCGGCAAGCTCATCTGGAAGACCACCGGAACATTTTTCGGAGAGTCTCGCTGGTGCTTGGCGACTCGACCAAAGGCAGAAATATCTCCACGGGAAAACGTGTGAAGGATCTTGCTGCGAACCCTGATCCTTCGCTCCTGGCACTTTATTTTCAATATGGGCGTTACCTTCTCATGGGCAGTTCGCGGCCAGGGACTCAACCAGCAAACCTCCAAGGCATCTGGTGCGGAGATGTCCGGCCTCCGTGGAGTTCCAACTGGACGGCCAATATTAATGTGCAGATGAACTATTGGCTGACGGAGACCTGCAATCTCTCTGAATGCCATAGCCCACTCTTTGACATGCTGAAAGGGCTTAGTGAGAACGGTAAAAAAACTGCCGCTGTAAACTACGCAGCCGCGGGCTGGGTATCTCACCACAATATTGATCTATGGCGCCAGTCTGCCCCAGTCGGCATGGGCAGCGAATTTTCAAGCCCCACCTGGGCAAACTTTTGCATGAGCGGCCCCTGGCTGTGTGCGCATCTTTGGGAACATTATTTATTCACAGCGGACAACACATTTTTGCGCGACACCGCTTATCCGATTATGAGAAGCTCGGCTGAGTTCTTGCTGGATTGGATCATCGAGGACGGACAAGGCAATCTGACGACTTGCCCTTCCTTCTCCACGGAGAACAGCTTTGTTGCACCCGATGGAAAGCGGGCATTTACCAGCGCCGGATGTACATTGGACATTGCCCTGATTTCCGAGTTGTTCCGAAATTGTGAACAAGCAAGTTCGATTCTCGGACAGGACCGCGCTTTCGCCGATCGACTGACTTCGCTTCGAAAGAAGCTGCCATCTTATAAGATGGGTCGCTACGGCCAATTGCAGGAATGGTCGGAAGATTTTCCAGAAAGCGAACCAGAACAACGCCATATGTCTCATCTCTATCCGGTTTATCCGGGGAGCGAGATTTCCTATCTACAAACTCCAGATTTGGCGAAGGCTGCGCGGAAGTCGTTGGAACTGCGGATCGAACACGGAGGGGCGCAAACCGGTTGGAGCCGTGCCTGGGCCATCGGCCTGTGGGCGCGACTTGGAGACGGTGATGCGGCCGCGGAGTCTTTGCGAAAACTGATGGAACATAGCACTGGGATCAATCTGTTCGATTCACACCCGGCTCCTGGGGGAAGCATTTTTCAAATTGACGGAAATTTCGGCGGGACAGCGGCGATGGCAGAGATGCTTTTGCAGAGTCACGACGGCCAGATTGCGTTGCTGCCTGCCTTGCCAGCAACGTGGGCGACGGGAGAAGTGCGTGGCCTTCGCGCACGCGGAGGAATCGAAGTGGACATTGCCTGGAAAGATGGAGCGCCATCGCGGGCGAAGCTGCATGCTCTGCGTGATGGAGAGCACAAACTCCGTGCCCCTTCCGGCTATCGGGTCGCTTCGGTAAAAACCTCGGCAGGTAAGTTCATTCCCCTGCGTGAAGGGAACACGAGCGAGCGGGTGGAATTGCTCTCTCTTGAGGCTGGCACAACTTATATCCTTGAATTCGTGAAGATTTGATACAGAAAAAATGATCGATGCGCGGGTGTCGGCAAGCGTGGTACTTCCCAGCGGTGAATCGCTTGTTGTGGAGTTTCCGCCAGCATCCGTCGTGGGGCTTAACATCAGGCTGACTTGAAACCAGGTGCGACCCCAACCTGAATTTGGTCCGCGATTCCAAACTGCGTTGCATAAACATCTAAGAATGGAGCCTTGACGTTCAACAACTGGATGTGAAGTGCGTGAGTCTGGAGTGTGCGAGAGCCATCTCGCCCCGCGGCACCAAATTAAGGTTGAATAATCCGAAATAAAGAAGAACGAGGCGGCGTTGCACCACGCCGCCTCGGGTACTGCTCGTTGGTTGTTCAGGAAATTCTGGAACTGTCAGAGATCCAAGCTCGTCCTCTCAACTAGTTCGAGAGAGGAACCACCGTTTGGGGTGTTAAACGGTGGTTCCCGTTCGGTTTAGTTCAAGAGCAGGCTAGAACGTGATCTTTCCGCCAATCTGCCAGAATCTTGGAAGCAGTTGCTGGGTGACTTGTCCGAAGTTTCCCGCCGACAAATCGCCTTGAATATTCTGGAAATTGGGATGGTTGAAAAGGTTAAAGAACTCAAAGCGCATCTGGAAGTTGATTCTTTCCGTAATGAGCGTGTTCTTGTAGACAGTGAAATCGGTCTGCACGTAGGCCGGATTGCGGAACTGATTTGGTTTTTCGTTGCCCTCCGTGCCAGGAGCTGGCGCCGTAAATTGGCCAGATGCAAAGACGCCGCTTATATAGGCGCTGCGCGACATATTCTGACTGTAGCCAGTCACGTCGGGATAGTCCAGGTTGGTGCCGTCCGCGTTGTAGTCGCCGCCATTGGAGAAAGAGGCGGAGGTGAAGACCGAGAAGGGATAGCCGGTCTGATAGATGCTCGTGCCGCTTACCCCCCATCCCCCGGTCAGTTTGCCTACCGCTCCATCGCCGCCATTCAAGCCCTTGAATTCATAGTTGAAGCTGGCCGAAAAACGGTTGGGAACATCCCATGGAGATGGTCCGTAGTACTGATGAGGATTGAGCGCAGTCGGATAATTGCCCGCGTCATCTTTGGACGAAGAGCGCGTATAGGAAACGTCGAAGAATCCGCGCTGGATTCTTGCCCTAAGGTCAAAGGAGACGCCCTGGTAGTTGCTGACCCGATCATTCTGGGTGTAAGCAATCGAGCCAAAGCTTGGATTGAGTCGAGTGGGCGCAGAGTTGGGCGGTTTGCCGATCAGATCCCCTGCAAGAGAATTGATGTTGGAGCCGTAAGAGACTTGGCCTCCAGCATTGCCATTTCCGACGAGATTCGAGTCGTGAGACCCGCTGTAAAGGATGCTGGCGACAAAATACCTGCCGAGGCGACGTTCCAAGGTGGCAGCATAGGTGTATGCCGTCGGAGAAATGATATGAGGGGCGATTCCGCCAATCGATAGTCCAGCACCAGCAATTCCCCCGTTGGCATCCAAACAGGGAGCCGTCGGACACAAAGTCGTTCCGGCGAGTGATGGAAACTGGAACCCAAAGGGTGGTGTGCTACTGGTGCCCTGCACGAAAACGGGCCGGGTGGCCGGATCGGTGTTTGCAGCAAAGAACGTAGGCAGGATCAAGCCCGGAGGATTGCCGCGGAATTCTTCCTGGATGTTAGCAGGGGTGAGCCAGTTGGAATACATTCCGAAACCGCCTCGTAAGAGCCAATCGCCTTTCCCAGTGATATCCCAAGCCGCGCCGATGCGTGGCTGATAAGCTTTAGGTGTACTGAGCAGGGCGTTGTGCGTGGGCTTGGCAAAACCAGTGGCGACGCGATCCTGGAAGGTAGAGCCGGTTCCAAGGTAGAAGTTGCCAAAAACGGTTGAAGCGGATTTTGAATATGGATTGCCCTGGTCATCGAAACGGAATCCAAATGTCAGAGTCAGATTTCGTTTTGCCTTCCACGTATCTTCTGCAAAAAGACCCCAAGTCTTGGAGGCGGCGTCCCAGTTCCACAATTGCTGCTGACCGGTGATGGGGTTATACATAACTCCGGCTTCCTGTGTGGGAGCATCCTGCGCCAGGGTCAGCAAGTTGTTGAAATTGAAACCGGGATGTGACCACGGTCCTTCGAAAGGCTCGACGTCATCGCCGTACCAGCCTTCGTAGCCGACTTTTATCACGTGTGCGCCACGAACATGGGTAAGGACGTCGCGCCAGTGGTAATTGTGTTGAATGAAATCGCCCTGTGCGAAGCCCACTCCATATCCGACAGACTGTCCGGTGACACCGATTCCGGGGATAGTGAAGTCGCCAGTTTCGCCGAGTTTGCCCTCGATGCGATTCTGGGCAAAGATAACTTCATTCAGGGTTGAGGGACTGAAGGTATGGGTCCAGTTCACCTGAAGAGCACGCTGCCAGTTGTGATTGGTCGTAGAGAACTGGGGAATTACGTTCGGTCCCCCGTAGTTCAGAAGGGTACGGAAAAAGCTGCCGTAAATACGATCCTTGCTGAAATATTTGTCAACGCGAACGAAATACTGCGTCCCGTTACGGAAATTGGTGGAATTGAAGACGCCGCTGTCAATCATGGGAGTAGCACAAGGCAAGTTATTCGTGGCGCTGGTGCCGCAAGTAGTGGGAAAAATATCATTCGCGGTTGAGGTTACGCCGCTGATCGCCACTGCCGAAGAAGGCTTGTAGGTATTCAGAATCTTGGTGCCGAATGTATTTGGATAATTGGTTTGAGCCCATGAAGCGAACTGCTGGTCCGGGAAAGTGAGTACCGAGTTGCCAGTAGAGGCGGAGGAGCGCAGAGGTTCGACAGAGAAAAAGAAGAAAAATTGGTGATGGGGAATAATCGGGCCGCCGATCGCGGCAGAGAAGTTATTGCTGTGGAAAGGATTATAAGTGTGATCCGAGCCCGGCAGCGAATTCTTGGCGTACATTTCTTGATAGTTAAAATAATCGCTGACGAGTCCGTGAAATTGATCCGAGCCGGACTTCGTCGTCATTGCGACCTGAAGTCCGCTACCGCGTCCGTACTCAGACCCGAACGTATTTACCTGAATCGATGTTTCCTGAATGGCATCAGGGTTGGGAGTAAGGTTTGCGACACCTTGCCGAATGCCGCTGGTCACGTCCAATCCGTCGATGATCCACATGTTTGCAACGGTACCTTGACCGTTTGCACTGACGTCAACGCCAGTTTCCGTAGAAAAATTGTCTACACCCGAACCCGGAGTACCGGAAGAGACGCCTGGACCGCCATTGACTCCCAATCCCGAAACGCCGGGAGCCAGACTGGTCAACGCAAGCATGTTGCGGCCGGCAAGGGGAAGAACGGACAACTCCTGAGTTTCCAGAGTCTGCTGATTCCGTGTTTCTGTGGTGTTCACGAGCGGATTCTCGCTTGTTACGATCACGGACTCAGTGGCGGACCCGACTTTAACTGCAACCGGCACGTTTAGAACCTGATTGGTCTCAAGCGTGACTGTTGTTGCCGTAGTGGCAAAACCCGCCGCGACGACAGAAATTTGGTATGTACCCGGGGCAAGGCTCAAAAAGCGGTACGTACCTTCGCCATCGCTGGTGGTTGAAGCAGTGACGTGATTAGTCGTGTTTTCCAAAGAGACTTTGGCCTGCGCGACAGTCGCGCCAGTCTGATCTGTAACGGTTCCCTGAATGCTCGCCGTAAATTGGGCCCAAGCCGAGCCTGCGGTTAGAAGCAGAAGAGTAAGAACCCCAAAGGACCATCGAAGAATAGATTTCGCTTGCATCGTGCGTTCACCCCCACGTTAAAAAGAAACATTTACAGGATCGATTTCGTGTAAACGTTTTCTCGATTGCTCCTACGTATAAACTACACCATTTGCGCTGTCAAGCTTTTTTCTAGTGGTTTCCCATTAGGCGGGTCTGAGGAAACGTATCCCAGCAAAACCACCTGCTGTTTCAGGTCTTGGACCAGCCACGATCTGGCACCCGGCCGACGCCTTCCCGGAGGGTGATCAACTGATTGGCAGACAATTGCTTAAAGGATTCCACAAGTCCATTTGGCCAGTGCACTTCCAGGTCGACCGAAGTGGCAGTTCCCAGCCCGAAGTGAAGCCGGGGATCATTGCAGGAATAGAAACTAGACTGACTCAAAACGCTCTGAGCCTGCGTTTTCCCGCCATATCGCGCGAGAACACGTGCTCCAATGGCGCTCCGATTGGATTTTACGCCTTCCAGTTTCACCTTGATCCAGTTTGGTTTCCCGCGAATATCGTTGCGCAACAAGGAGGGTGGCTCGTGCATATTTATGATCAGAATATCGATGTCGCCGTCGTTGTCGAAATCTCCAAAAGCGCAGCCACGACTGCTGTGCGCCGCGGAAATTCCTGGTCCACCCTCTTCCATCAATTCCTCGAAAGACTTGTTCCCGAGATTACGGAAGATTGCGCGGGGAGTCTTGTACGCGTATTGGGGAAGTTTGCGTTCAACTTCCGGGTAAACGTTTCCGGTAACCATAAACAAGTCCGGATAGCCATCGTTATCAAGATCGAAGATTCCCGCGCCCCAGCAGACGTAGCGGGTCTCCACGCCGATACGCGCCGGCCGGGTAACATCGTCGAAGTTGCCTTTTCCATCGTTGTGGTACAGCACGCAGGAATCATCGGTGAAGTGCGTTTTGAACAGATCCAGGTGGCCGTCGAGATCGTAGTCACCGATTCCCACGCCCATTCCCGCCTGCTCCGCACCATCGTCACTGAGAGCCACGCCGCGAAGGACTCCTTCTTCCCGAAACGTCCCGTCATGATTGTTCATGAACAGCAAGCTGGGAGTGGAATCACAGGCAACGTAGATATCCTGCCATCCGTCTTCGTCCAGGTCAGCAGCCACAACGGTCATACCGTAACACTGGGTGAATTGCGAGATGCCTGCCTGCTGACTGACGTCAGTAAACGTTCCGTCCCCATTGTTCTTGTAGAGAGAGTGCCGCCCGGTGGGAAGGCCGCGCGGACCACACTCCACGGGGACACCTTTAAAATTACAATTCGAACTTGCACCGGGAACGGGAGCATGCTCAAACGAGAACCGCACATAGTTTGAGACAAAAAGATCCAGAAACCCATCGCGATTGTAGTCCAGGAATGCACAGCCCGCTCCCCATCGTGGCTGATCGTTTGAGAGTCCGGCTTCTTTGGTCACATTCGTAAACGTGCCATTGCCGTTGTTTTTGTACAAAATATTTTGCCCAAAATAAGTACAAAAAATATCGTCGAAGCCGTCGTTGTTGTAGTCCCCAATGCATACACCGTTGGCCCAGCCAGCAAAATGCAGGCCCGATTGTTCGGTAACATCAGTAAAAGTACCGTCACGGTTGTTTTTGTATAGCCGGTTCGTTGCTCCAGCCGGCGCACCCTCAAGCAACGTGCCAGAGAGCAAGAAAATATCCATCCAGCCGTCATTGTCGTAATCAATGAAGGCACAGCCGCAACCGTCCGATTCCAGAATGTATTTATTAAACTCTTCGCCACCATAAACGGTCGGCGCATGCAGTCCTGCTTTGGCCGCAACGTCAATGAAGTGCGCGTCGAAGGGACGCCCAGTTGGCGCCTGGCGAGCGATTGGCTTGGCCGCACGACCTCCCATGCCTTGTGCAAGAGTTCGTTCGGCAGTCAACGAAATCGCCGAACCAAGCGAAAAGCGCATGAAGTCCCGCCGCGAGAACGTCATTTAGAGAGATTTCCTTTTGGTTGCATGGTGATATTAGGCGACGATTGCCGCTGTTTCGTCAAATGCAGTAAACATTTACCCATTGATTGGCGACGAGATCCCGGACGAATGTTCGATTAAGGCTGCATCTGCTTCGGAGCAGGGGCTTCTTCAAAAAGCTTGTAACGGTATCGTTCGCGTTCGTCTTGCGTAGCCTGCTCGCGGAGTTTAGCGAGACGCTGAAGGAGTTCGGGAATCTCCTTCTGCTGTCCAGTTTTACGCAACGCTTGAATCAGGCGGTAAACCGCAGTTTGATCCTTCGGATCGATAATCAGGGCCTTCCGGCACTGCTCAATCGCTTCGGGATATTGTTCTTTTTGCATGTAGAGCTTGGCGAGAACGGTACGGGCTGCGGGCAGCGCAGGTTGCAGCTCTACCGCCCTTTTTGCTGAACGCAGCGCGAGATTGAATTCAGGCGTGCCTGGATCCGCACCTTTTTGTGAGAGGACATCGGCCTGAAGATAAAGTAGAAGCGGGTCGTTCGGTTTCACTTTCAATTTCTCTTGCACGGATGCGAGGGCGTGATCAAGATCGTTCGCTTGCACAGACGTCAAGCCTTGCGCAGCGACACTGAGAGATTGGTTCGGGTTCAATTCGTACGCCTTTTCAAAGTCGGCTTCCGCCTTGTCGTACTGCGCCAGTTGCACGTACAAGACGCCACGCGCCACATAGAGGTCATCCGCATTCGGCTGAAGCGATAAACCTTCTGTGATCACATTTATACCGACCTGAAACGATTCGTGCGCAAAACAGATGGTGGCGAAGTCCAGATACAAGCTAGTCCTGCGCGGGTCGAGGAGTAACGCCTGCCTCAAAGTACTGACTGCTCGCGGGGTGTCGCCAGTTTCTTCATAGGCTCTTGAAGCAAGTTCAAGCGTACCCGAGTCCGGGTTTTGCGCCTCCAGAAGTGGTTGCAACGTCACCAAGGCGTCTGGAGCCTTGTGAGCCATGAGTTGAATGGAAGCAAGAATGTGACGTTCCCGGGTGTCGTCGGGGTGAAGGGTGAGCGCTCTTTGAAAAACCGTAATGGCATCTTCGAAATGTTTCAGCTTCACCAGGCAAGTGGAGTAAGCGTGTAAGGCATCGAGCTGAGAGTCAATTAATTGGCCCCCTTTCGCGAAATGGGGTACGGCTGTGACGCAGTCCCCTCGCTGAAAGGCCAAAACAGCCAGCATGGCATGAGCTGTGGGTTCTTCAGGACGGAGTTGGACCAGGCGATTCAGGAGTGGCACTGCAGCCTGATTTCCCGCCTCATAATAGATCTGCGACGCACCTGCCAATGCTGGGACGCTGTTCGGCGAAAGCTTCAGAGCCTTTTGGAATGCTACCAGAGCTTCTTTATTGCTGCCTTTGCTAGAGAAGGCTATTCCCTGTAAGGTCCACAATTGCGCATTGTTGGGCGATTGCTGCAAAGCAGCTCGACTCAACTCCACGGCCTTGTCGAACTGCCCGGCACGCAACGCAGCACTGATAGGGTCAGCCTGGTTGGCAGGTGTTTGGCCATGGGCAAAGGAATAGCCAACGAAGAGCAGCACGGCGAAGCACAAATTCCGGAAAGGGACCATCACAGTTTTGGCGGAACGAAAATCACTCCAAGGGAAGAATACTGTATCCGAGAAAATGTTTACAGCTTCTGTTTGACGCCGGGCCTCGCTCGCGCTATACATGGACCGTTGAGAAAACGCTTGCTCAGTTTTTGACCATTGGAGGCCTTGCCCCTCAGGAGGCACTCAGGATCTGGGAGATGACCTCCCGCAAGCAAGCCCAGGAGAGTTGACCATGAGAAAGAAATCAAGACGGCAATTTCTAAGTACGGCGGCGGTCTCCACCGCTGGTTTGATTGCAGCCCGTTCCCTTCCCACTTGGGCTGGCAAAAGCGGCGCAACTCCCGTGACCCCTCCCCTCTCGGTTTTTGGATACTCAAGCGTTCAGTTGCTCGATGGACCGTTTCGCCTTCAATTCGACCAGAATCACAAGTTGTTCCTGAATCTCGACGAAGACGGTTTACTCAAACCGTTCCGTCAACGCCAAGGCCTGCCTGCGCCGGGCCCCGACATGGGCGGGTGGTACGACAATGGCGATGACTTTAACGAGAAAGACAATTTTCACGCGTTCATCGCCGGACACTCCTTTGGCCAATATCTTTCCGGACTAGCTCGCGCCTACGCGGTAACCGGATCCAAGCCAACGCAGGAAAAGATAGAGCGGCTGGTGAAGGGATTCGGAGCGACTGTGGAACCCACGGGAAAGTTTTACGTGGATTACCGCTTGCCAGGATACACGTTTGACAAGACGTGCTGCGGCCTGATTGACGCGCATGAATTTGCAGCCGACCCTGCCGCCTTGGAAGTACTTAAGCGAGCCACGGAAGCGGTTCTGCCTCATTTGCCAGAGAAAGCGCTTAGCCGCGCGGAGCAGGAAGCGCGGCCTCACAAGACAATTGCTTACACATGGGATGAAACGTACACGTTGCCGGAGAATTTCTTCCTGGCCTACGAGCGCAGCGGCGATAAGCGTTACCGCGAACTTGCGGAGCGTTTTATTTACCATGAGTTCTACGATGCCCTTGCGGAAAATCAGAACGCCTTTCCCGGAAAGCACGCCTACAGTCACGTCAATACCCTGAGTTCGGCGATGAAGTCTTATCTGGTGCTCGGCGACGAAAAATATCTCCGGGCCGCAACGAATGGGTTGCGCATGGTTCAAGAACAAAGCTATGCCACGGGAGGGTGGGGACCAGACGAAGCATTTGTTGTGCCGGGTAAAGGGCTTCTTGCCGCAAGTTTGGGGAAAACGCGCTCCAGTTTTGAAACTCCCTGCGGGGCTTATGGGCAGTTCAAAATCACGCGGTATTTGCTGCGCGTCACGCGCGATTCGCGTTACGGAGACAGCATGGAACAGGTGCTGTACAACACGGTGGCGGGAGCAAAACCGATTCTTCCCGATGGCACCAGCTTCTACTACTCCGATTACAACAATGATGCGGGCAAGAAAGTCTATTACAAAGACAAATGGCCCTGCTGCTCCGGAACTTTCCCGCAATTGAGCGCCGACTATGGAATTAGTTCCTACTACCCGGGGAAAGATGGGGTCTACGTCAATCTATTCCTTCCATCCACGGTCACTTGGCCACAAAACGGTTCAAAGTGTACGCTGACGCAAAAAACGAGCTATCCGACTGCCAATTCGACGCAACTCCAGCTGGACATGGCCCGCTCTGAAGCGTTTACCATTTACCTGCGAATTCCGGCATGGGCAGACGCAAAGACTCGTGTATCCGTTAATGGCAAGCGGGTAGAGGAAGAGGTCGTTCCAGGAAAGTTTCTGGCATTGAACCGAACATGGAAGAACGGAGATCGCATTGAGTACGAGATCGGAATGCCGATCCGTCTGCTTGCGGTGGACCCGCAAAACCCGCAGATCGCTGCGTTGGCTCGGGGCCCAATCGCTCTGTTTGGAATCGGAGATCTGCCGGCGAGTTTTTCTCGTTCGCAATTGCTGGCCGCTTCGGCTACCGGGCAATCTCCGGTGGATTGGAACGTTCAGGCAGATTCACGCAAAGTGACCTTCCGTCCATTCGCCGCAATAGGAGATGAATCCTACCGTCTCTATCAGAAGGTCGGAGACTAGGGTTTACGCCTGGCGTTTTGAAGGTGACGGGCTTTGCCGCTTGTTTAGTTCAAGCGTAAAATCTTGCTAATTGGATCGCTCCTCCGCATGCTTCGTCGATCAATTCTCGCGAATAACATGCAGATTCCTGCGTTAACGCTAACTCTCGCTTTCGTATTTGGTGCTACCTCGACCAGAGCGCAGTCTGATAGCATCACATCCACACAGCTGGTGACAAAGTCTGTTCCTCAATCACAATTGAATCAGCCTGCTGGCGCAGACAGATGCTCGTTCTGCCACCCTGCCGAAGTCCGAGGATATGCTCGATCTGCCATGGCTCGTGCCTTGCGGCGCGCTGGACAGGAACCAGACGGGAACGTCACCGCACACGGGACCAAAGTGACGATTCATTCATCGCCAACGGGTTCCTGGCAGAGCTGGGAAAATGGCGGAGTGAAAACGGAGTACCGCGTTGACTATGTGATTGGCTCGGGCGAACACGCCAGCGGATATCTGGTCGAGATTGGCGGGCATCTCTTCCAGTCTCCGGTCGCATATTACAGGAGCCGTCAATCCTATGATCTTGCGCCTGGATATGAAAATCAGGCTGACCCAGATTTCACACGGCCTGTCACTGAAGAATGTGTTCTTTGCCATTCGGGGACGGCGCTGCATGTTCCCGGAACCCTGAATCAATATCGATCGCCGGCATTCGCTGCAGAAGCGATCACCTGCGAACGCTGTCATGGCCCCTCGGAAAAGCACCTTGCGAATCCCAAAGCAGGAACAATTCTCAATCCCGCGAAACTCGAGCCCGCAGCTCGCGATAGCATCTGCGAGCAATGCCATTTATTTGGAGTCGCACGTGTCGCAAACCCCCGGAAGAAGCTAAGCGACTTCGTCCCCGGGAAAGCCCTGGAAGAGACGTTCACCATTTATCGAAATGTCATGCCTCCGGGCTCTCCGGCTGGCGATTTCAAAGTGATCAGCCACGTCGAACAGCTTGCATTGAGTGCCTGCGCTCGCAAAAGTGGCGGCCGATTGTGGTGCGCCACCTGCCACGATCCCCACGAAAAGATGCCTCAGGACGTTCGATATTACCGTACGCGCTGCTTGTCTTGCCATTCGACGAACTTCCCCACTACTCATCCCGCTAAGGACAGCGATTGTCTGGGCTGCCATATGCCGCGTCGCGATGCAAAAGACGGAGGCCACACAGCTTTTACCGACCACAGGATCCAGAGGAGGCCCGAGGTACGGCCGGCTCTTCCCTCTAGTAGCGACATCGCCGCATGGCGCGAGCCCTCTCTGGAACTGCAAAAAAGAAATCTGGGAATTGCCTACATCGACGTCGGCATGCAGCGACATTCATCGCCCTTCATAGTTCAGGGCTATCGCACGCTTACGAGTGTTCAGAGACAGTTTGCCGATGATAGCGATTTGTTCAAATGGATCGGCGAAGCCCTTCTTCTCGCAAAACAGACCTCTGATGCCAAACTTGCGTTCGGCCGTGCATTACAACTTGATCCCGACTCGGCGCTTACCGAAGCGAGCGCTGCTTCGCCTTACATACAGGAAGGAGATGACGCCAGCGCGATTGCGCACCTGGAACGCGCCCTCACCGTCGATCCCTTGTTTTTGCCGGCTGCCAGCACGTTGATGAGGCTCTATGAAAAACAAGGGAAAGTCACGGAAGCTGCCGATTTGTCGTCCAAGATCAAAACAGCAATGACCGGAGGGTCTGATGCCGGTCAAACCAAGCAAACAGGTTCCGCCATCGACTCGCAAAAAAACGCCGAAGAAGTCTTCAAAAATATTCAGGTGCTCAAAGGGGTTCCGTCAGTTCAATTGATTCCTGCCATGCAATTTATGGCGTCCGCACTTGGGGTGGAATGCACTTTCTGTCACGTGGAGAGTCATTTTGAGGAAGACGACAAGAAACCCAAGGAAACTGCACGCCAAATGATGCGAATGACGAACACTCTAAACAAGGAAAGTTTCGAAGGGCATCGCGAAGTGACCTGCTACTCTTGCCACCGTGGGCTGCGAAACCCGGTTGGCACTCCAATGGTTGATGGCGAGATGCAGGTGAATCTTCGCCGTTCCACTTCCGATTCGGTGAACCTCTCTGCGAGTTTTTCTACCGCAAGTCACCTGATCGACAATTATATTCAGGCGCTCGGCGGAGTGGCCGCGATTGGCAGGATCACAAGTCGTGTGGAAAGAGGAAATATTGCCATCGCTGGCAAAACAGTGAAGACAGAACTGTTCACCCAGGTCCCGGAAAAGTGGGCACTCGTTCGTCACCTTGCCGAAGGGGATAGCGTCGCCGCTTTTGACGGTCACACGGGATGGATCAGCATTCCGAAGCGTCCGACTCGATCTATGGAGAGCACTGAAATTGAAGCGGCGCGGATGGACGCCGATCCGCAATTCCCTTTGCACATCCAGGAGATATTTCCGGAATTGCGAGTCGAGTACCCGGAAACAATCCGGGATCGCGAATGCAACGTGCTGTTCGGTATCCGGGGAGACAGGCTGTCTGCGAAATTCTATTTCGACCGGCAGTCAGGGCTTCTTGTGCGTGTTATACGTTTCGTCGATTCTCCACTTGGCCTCAATCCCACGCAAATCGACTACGCTGATTACCGTGGTGTCGACGGAGTACAAGTTCCGTTTCAAGTCACACGTTCAGAACCTGGGAGCAGCTTCACTATCCAATTCGAGGAAGCGCGTCAGAATGTCCCAATCGATGCTGCCAGATTCCAAATGCACCATGGGCCAAACTGAGCTAGGCCCGAAGAAGCGGTGTCCAAACCTGCATGGGAGTAGGCGTACGATTCGCCCAGGCATAGTAGGGGATGAACTTGAGCTCTACTTGTCGCGTCTCCGTCGGCTTCTGGGTAAGGGAGTGATAGAGTGAGTTATCCGAACTGGACTTTTGTTTTGCTGCCCCCGCGTGCTTCATAAGCACTACACCGCCCAGCAAATCGCTCTGGAACTCTTCGTGGAATTCCCCGGATGACTTTGAGCGCAAATCGAGTGAGACGTCGTACAACGCGACGCCTTCCGGCTGGTCGAGCTGTTCGAGACAGTAGACTAGTGGCCCACGCTGTACTGCTACGCGCCCATAATCATCAACCACGCGAGTATTAGCTTCGATCACCTGCGGAGCCATGTTGAGCTTTACACTGATCACATCACCCGGCGACCAGCGGCGGCGCAGAGCAAGATACTGACCCGGCGTTGCTCCGGTAACGGCACTCCCATTGATCCTCACTTGAGTGCCGTCTGACCAACCAGGAATGCGAAGATAGAAAGCAAAATCCGTGGATTTTGCGGGAGTCACCGTGATTTCCGCGACGCCGTCCCACGGATATTTTGTTTTCTGGACCACCTTCAGGCCGGTTCCATCTTCCAGATGCCAGTCGAGTTGCGAATTGTCGTAAAGATGCAAATAGAGCCCGTCTTTACTTGTGCTGTAGAAGTAGCCGGGCAAGGAAGCGAAGGTGCGCTCAAGATTCGGAGGACAGCAGGTAGTGTCGTACCACGGATTGCGGATCTGGTCTCCACCGGAAGGATCGAAAGCGAGAGGATTGCGATAACAATAGAGAGTACCGTCAAGTGACATCCCCGAATTAATTCCGTTATACAAGGCGCGCTCAATTACATCGGCATATTTTGCTTCGCCGGTTGCTGTAAGCATGCGCCAGTTCCACATCATGTTGCCGATGGCCGCGCAACTTTCCCCATAGGCCGTGTAGTTCGGAAGCTCATAGGAATCGCCAAAGGCCTCACCCTCACTGCGGGCTCCGACTCCCCCGTTAACGTACATCTGCTTGGTATTCAGGTCGTTCCAAAGAACGTTGAGGGTCTTGAGGTAATTCTCGTCTCCCGTTTCCATGTAATAGTCGGTCGCACCGCAACAGGCATACATGGCACGGACAGCGTGACCTTCGAGATGAGTGCGAGAAGTGAAAGGGGTTCCACAGAAGTGATATACATAGCCCCACTTCTGAACTTTAATGCGGTCATCACCCTGAAGGATATAGCCGGCTAGCTCGAGGTAACGCTTGTTGCCGGTAGTGCGGTACAGCTCTATCAATGCCAATTCAATTTCGGGATGTCCCGAAAAAACTGGCTTCTTGTCGGCTCCCGGGCCGAAATTCGGCAGCAAGTAACCATCGACAAAACGAATGCCCGCATCCAGTAAGGTGCGGTCGCCCGTTCCCCGGTAATACGCGATCGCGCCTTGTATCATGTGTCCGAGATTGTAGAGCTCGTGGCCCCAGCGCTGCACCTCGGGTTCCATGCGTTGCTTGGCCTTGTCGCCTACGTAGTAGGTATTCAGGTATCCGCTGGGCTCCTGCACTGCGACTACTTCTTTAATGATTTTTTCCGTTTGCTCGCGTAATTCCGGACGATCTCCAGACTGCAGGGCAAAGCCAACCGCTTCTGTCCATTTGTATACGTCAGAATCCGAGTAGACGGGACCTTTTTGTTGGGCGTCACTTTTGCCTGCAAGGCGAAGATAGTTGTCCATCCGCCCGTTCACTTCCAGCAATTTCTCCATGGAGGGAATGCTCTTGTCGACGTTGACCTCACGTCGCGCTCCCCAAAACCCTTGTGTGATGGTCACTGCATGGACCGGAACATTGTGCAATCTGGCGAATGGGGATTTGTCGACAAAGAGGACGCCTTCCTCCTTCCAGCTTGTTTCGGGCATGGTTGTTGTGTCTGCCCATGTGGCGGCCAGCACATTTTGCAGGGGCAAGGCGCTAACCGCCGCTGTGGAAATAGCCGTACCAACAAATTCACGGCGCGAGATTTTAGACTTTTTTCTCATACGAACCTCCATGAATCTGAATTCAATCCCGCACAACAGTTATCTCAAAGGCGCAAAATCCTCCTGGTGATTCTCAGCAAAAAGAACCTCACGCAGCCGGATACGCGCCTTGCGTCAATCGAATCAATGTCGGCAGGACATCACCAAATCTAGAGTCGTCGGGACTGCCAAACGCGAAGTAAAGCTTCTGATAGACCGCGTACAGCGAGTCATAAACTTTCTTCGCTGCCGGATCAGGTGAAAAAACCGAGTGGCCGGGGCAGATCTTGTCCTGTGCCTCTTCGATAGTTTTGAATGTCCCCGCCGCGAGAAAGGCGAAAATCGCCGAACCAAGGCTGGTTACGCTTTTGCTGGGAACCAGAACGGGTCTACCCAAAACGCTGGCGTATGTTTGATTGAGAACATTGTTCTTCTGTGGAATGCCGCCGGCGTTGATCACGCGCTTTATCTCCACGCCGTGTTCCGCCATGCGGTCCAGAATAATGCGGGTGTGGAATGCGGTGCCTTCAATGGCGGCAAACAGTTCGTCCTGGGCTGTATTCTGGAGGTTCCAACCCAAAGTGACACCTCGCAAATTCGGATTGACGAGCACGGTGCGGTCACCGTTGTCCCATGTCATGCGAAGAAGGCCGGTTTGTCCCGCGCGATAATTTTCGAGCCCTTTGCTCAGTGTTGCGACATCGGTACCGGCTCGCGTCGCGATGGCACTGAAAATATCTCCGACGGCCGAAAGACCGGCCTCAATCCCGGTACGGCGCGGATGCACGCTTCCTTGAACAACTCCGCAAACTCCCGGAACTAGATTCACTGATGGCGTGATGCCGATGATGCACGTCGATGTGCCGACGACATTCACCATATCGTCAGTGCGGCATCCTGCGCCGATTGCGTCCCAGTGGGCATCAAAGGCGCCGACAGGAATCGGGATCCCCGCCTTCAATCCAAGTTTTTCCGCCCAGAAAGCAGAAAGTGCTCCTGCGATTTGATCCGAAGTTGCATATTCGCCTTGAAGTTTCTCTCGCACCCCTGAAAACAATGGATCAACTCTGACGAGGAATTCTTCAGGAGGCAGTCCACCCAATTCTGCGTTCCACAACCACTTATGGCCCATAGCACAAATACTGCGCTTCACCTTGCGAGCATCGGTGATTCCACACAGCGTGGCCGCGACCATGTCGCAGTGTTCGAAAGCGGAGACAAATTCGGAACGTTTTGCTGGATTGTGGCGCAGCCAATGCAGCAACTTTGAGAAACCCCATTCAGAGGAATAGACTCCGCCGCACCACTGAATGGCTTGCAGGTTTTCGCGGTGCGCTGCGTCTGTGATTTCCGCAGCTTCCGCTTTGGCGCGGTGGTCGCACCAAAGAGAGTATTCATCGAGCGGCTGCAAATTCCTGCCCACGGGAATCACGGAAGAGCCGGTGGTATCGAGGGCCATGGCTTCCACTTGATCACCTGAAATTCCGGCCTTCTTAACAGCTTCGCGGGTGGCTGCAACCAGTGCGCTCATCTGATCGTCGTGTGACTGTGTAGCAAATTCCGGATCTTCGCGCTTTCGATGTAGCGGATATTCCGCCAATGCCGTGGCCAGCAAACCGCGTTCACTGTCCACGATGGAAACGCGAACGCTCAATGTTCCAAAATCAACTCCCGCCACCATCGCCATGAGATTTGCACTCGCTTCCTACGAATTTAGAGCTAACCCACGTGGGCGTACATTTCCCAACCAAGATACTGTCTGGCCGCTTCGTGAACCACCGGAGCTACAGACGAGAAGTTGGCCGCAACGTGGTGTTCGAAACCGTTTTCACAGATGTAGCGCAGTAATTTCTGTAGCCCAGGAATCTCCACGACACCCGCCCCCCCAAAAGTCTCCAGTGGATCGTCCGTGAATTTCCCACCGCCGGAATAGCCGCGGATTTTGCCCGTGGCATCGTCCGTGGAGAACCGAGCAAAGCTCATCGCTCCGGCCTTTACTTGTCCCACGCAGGTGCCAAAGGTGTTTTCCATTCCCACGGTACCTGCGATGATAGCTTGATAGTCCATCTTTACATCTTTGAAAAAGTGTTTGGGCAGATTGCTGCAATGAAAGCAAACAGCCTTGTCGGGGTCATTTCCGTAGTTATTGTTCCAGTCCAGCAACGCGCTGGGCGTTTCTGAGGCAAGTTGCAACGCGTGCATGCCAAGCACCCCGCAGACATCTACTTCGCAGGCGCTGGAAAGCAGCGAGTCGCTCATCATACTCATTACTGTGCAAGGGACCACGCCAAGATTTTCCTCCAATGAAGTCCAACACTGCACGGCGCTGATCTGCACGTTGGTCGCTTTCATCCACTCGTCGACTACCGCACCGAGCTTTGCCATCTTGAGCAACGCTGCCTGAGGAATATCTTTAGTTGAGACGTAGTTCTGGATCGACTGCAGTTTCTGCACCGCAGCTTGGTCGGTGTCTTTCATCCGGCTGATTCGACCAAGCACCTCGCTGAGGTCCAGAGTCTCGACGGAAATGCCACTGGATTCCAGCAATTTCTCGCTATAACGCACGGTATTGAAGGCCGTCGGTCGGGCACCCAAAGCACCGATGCGAAGATTGCGCAGCCCCTTCACTACGCGGCATACCCCCGCGAACCATTCCAGGTCTTTAGAAAACTCGGAGGAATCCGGCGTTTCCGTATGTAGCGTGGTAAGCGAATATGGAATGCGGTACTGCTCTCAAATTGTTGCAGGCAGACATTTTCCCACAAAAACTATCTCGACGGTGGGTGATCAGCATCTTGCCGGGAGTGTCGGGAGTAGCTTGTACGAGCACCGGCACATTCAAACGCGAGAGCCGCAACGTATCCGCAATGGCTCGCTCGTCACCGAAATTCGGCAAAGTTACGATTACACCGTCAATGACGTCTGCCTTTGATTTGAACAACTCCGCGCAACGGCGCGCTTCATCGTAAGTCTCGACGGCTCCATGCTTGCTCTGTTCCGGGCCAAGCACTACAACGTCCATGCCCGCCTTTTGCAGAACCTGGATCATTTCCTCCCGGCCGGTCCTCGCCAAGTGATCAGGGAAAAACCCTCGATTTCCTACAATCACTCCCATCGTCATTTTCTTCTTGTCTGCCATCTCCGCCGCTCCTTAATTGTTTCCCTACTGTTATTTCTGGCCGTAGTAGGCGTTCTTGCCATGTTTCCTCAGAAAATGACGATCGTGAAGTGTTCGGCCAACAGGACTCGATTGGGGGTTGATGCCGACGGTGAAGTACGCCATTCGTGCAGCTGCCTCCAGCATCCAGGCATTTTCCGCGGCTTTCCGTGGATCCGAGCCCCAGGCAAATGGCCCGTGGTTCACCACCAACACGGCGGGAACCGCCATTGGATCGATTTTCTCGAACGCACGAACGATCGCAACTCCGGTATTTTCTTCGTATTCTCCATTGATTTCGACGTCGGACATCATTTCCGTCAGAGGAATAGCACCATGAAAATAGTCGGCGTGCGTGGTGCCAAAGCAAGGAATTGATTTTCGAGCTTGCGCCCATGCGGTGGCGTATTCCGAATGCGTGTGTGCGATGCCGCCGATTCCGGGAAACGCTCTGTACAGAGCAGCATGCGTGGGAAGATCGGAAGAAGGCCGAAGCGTCCCTTCGACAACCCTGCCGTGCATATCCGTAACGACAAGGTGCTCTGGCTTCATCTCCTCATAGGAAACGCCACTCGGCTTGATCACAATCAGTCCCTCATTGCGGGCAACACCGCTGACGTTTCCGAAGGTAGAGAGCACCAACCCTCTCCGGACCAAGTCCAGGTTCGCTTCAAGGACCTCTCGACGTAATCTTTCTTGCACCATTAATCCTCAACTTATCGCCACGATTGCCCGCCATGGACTGCCATTTTCAGCAGTTTTCACGAGGCCCGACTTCGCGCGCATACAAACATATTTTTGACTCTGCGGAATTGGCAACTCCTCTTGCCGAATCAGAATTTGCCGGGCAGAGGCGCTCGACGATTGCCCTCCCGCGTTTCCGCATAGAGGGGGCAAAAACCACCAAATCAAGTAAACGTTTACCATGCAAATCGGCTTAATGCAAGGGCCTTCCCCTTGTTCGTCGATTGATGGGGAGCGCATTCCCGGCGATGCCGATTAGTCAATCACGTGTCACTCGATTTCAGTTTACGCAGCCAGCCAGGCAGTAATGCCCTATGACCCATTTACTTGCATCCCGTTGGGATAGCGTATACTCTCGTCGCATGTTCTTGGAGAAGGAGGCCGTCACTCTTGGACATTCGCGACGTCGCCAGGCGGGCTAAAGTTTCTACCGCTACTGTATCACGTACCGTCAATCAAGTGGCAAGCGTAGATGCGCAATTGGCGAAACGGGTGTGGAAAGCCATCGAGGAGCTTGGTTACTATCCAAACCGGCAAGCGCGTGCGTTGGTCTCCGGAAGAAGCCGAGTCTTTGGCCTGATCGTTTCCGAAATCACGAATCCGTTCTTCCCGGAGATCGTCCAGACTTTCGAAACGCTCGCCGTCGAACAGCACTATGAAATTCTTCTGACCTCTACAATCCATGATCCCAAACGCATGGAGCTTGCCGTTCGGAGGATGATAGAAAGCCGTGTAGACGGTGTCGCTATCCTGACCTTCGGAATGGAAGACGAGTTGTTGGAACACCTTCGCTTTAGGAACCTGCCACTCGTGTTTGTCGATGTTGGTCCCAAGGCGCCGCGGGTCAGTAACATTCGTGTCGACTACGCCGATGGAATACGCCAGGCCGTGCAACATCTGGCAGCGTTACGTCATGATCAGATTGGTTTCATAACAGGGCCACTCAGGCTGCGATCCGCAATTGCGCGTAGAACTGCTTTCCTGGAATCAATGCATGAGATAGGTCTGCCTGTAAATCCTGATTTCGTGGTTGAGGGAGATCACCGCCTGGAAGGCGGGAAAAGAGCGCTGCAACAGCTGGCGGAACTTCGGGACCGTCCCACAGCACTATTGTGCTCTAACGATATGACCGCCATCGGGGTTATGCGGGCCGCGTTCGAGCTAGGGATCAAGGTGCCCCAGGAATTATCGGTTGTCGGGTTTGACGATATACGCATGGCGGAGTTTATGACTCCTCCCCTGACCACAATTCAAATGTCGCAATCGGAATTGGCAAGACTTGCGTTTGAAGCACTCCTGAAGGAAGTGAAACGAGAAACTCCCGCTCCTGACGGCACTGAATTCATGCTCAAAACGCGCCTGGTTCTCAGGAGTTCGACGGCCCTTTCTCCAAACATCAATCAGATGAAATCCCGACCAAACCCCAAAAAATCCGTCCGCACCGGAACCAGGCGCGGAGAGTAACTCCCCTTTAACACTCTCATAAACTGTGGTTTCTATTCGAGGGCCACCCGTCCTCATAAGGATTTGTCTGGTCGAAATTCTGATTTTTTAGCGTGTGTGCACGTTCAGTGTGTTCCAAGCTGCGAGAGAGTCCATGTAGTCTCTCCAATGCGAAATCTTCCGGTTTTCAATCTTGATGATTGAGCAAAACCGATTGTTGTAGTTTACGCCTGTCGCGAGGACAGTCCCATTGACTTCGTACTCGATGACCAAGACACGGCCGTTGTCTGCTTTATGGGCAATCAACTTATCGGCAGATTGCAGTTGGATGTTGTTGCCGTAGCCCCTGAACTTGGCCATCAGGTCGGCCCGTCCCTGGATAATGCGAGGCCAACCGGGGAAATCGTAGAGGACCTCGTAGACCACGTCGTCAGTGACGATGTCGAAGAAGTGCTCGCCATCAACAAGATCGCCTAGCGCCCCTCGAACCAGCTCAAAGTAAGGCCTAGAGGCCTCGTAGTCAGCGTATTTCGGATTTGACATTCTCTTCTCTCAATGCGCTTCGCAACGAGGGTCCGCTGCGATATGAACGCGGATTTCACCGAGCACCTGGCTGACAGTGAACGCTTCGATGAAGGACACTTCTGGAAGCAGCGTCGAGCGTTTGAGAAGAAGTGGCGAGACCCCGACGATGTGTACATCGACGTCGAGCGTCGCGAGGAAGAACGCAAGAAGCTAGGATTGCCGCCTCGCGTTATTGGCAGCATTCTGCCGCACTTTGCAGTGGCCCAGGCGGAAGAATGTTGGGAAGCAGAGCAGGAGCGGAAGAAGAAACGCCCCAGAAAGCCTCGGAAGTAGTGGCGGGCAACCATGACACCGATGACTCCGAAGGAACGCCGAGAAATGGAAAGACGCAGTAAGCGGCGAGAAGGGCTCCTTCGCGGGAAATACCCCGAAGTTCACGGTAAGGTTGTGGACTTCATCACCCACACCATCGACAACGGCATGCTGTACTTCACCGTCCGTTTCACGGACCAGACGAGCTTTTGTGTCCGTTATGCCTGTGACATGTTCGCCGTAGGAGCTGAACTCAGTGATTGGCAAAGTGGAGACTTCCACATCATCCGCGAGTACATGAAGCCTATCCCGAGGTAGGCCAGCTTTCGGTTCTGGCTTTTAACTGAGGACGGACGCAGTCTCAGATTCGTTTTGCCGGATTTGGGTAAACTGACGGATTTTCACGTTGCCATTCGGCATCTTGGCAACGATTTGCAGCTCGCCGCCCATGGCTTCAATGATTTTGCTGAGCGTGCTGATATACATATCCGAACGACGCTCCATTTTGGAGATCGACGCCTGTTTAACATGCAGTGCATTCGCGAGCGATTCCTGCGTCATGTCCATAGCGGCGCGAAGTTCCGCCAGACCCATTTCCGAAATCATCTTCGCGGCAGATGCTTCGCTGCGGAGACGAGCTTCGCGCGGCATCTTCTCTTGAAGTTCTTTGAAGTTTTTGGCCATGGTCACTTTTTCTCCTGTTCCTTCTTCAGTGCCTCAAGATGCCGGTCGTAGAGTCCGTCCGCGACCGGAACGAATTCTTCATACCAGCGATCATTGCCCGTCTTGTCGCCACCAATCAGCAGAATGGCGCAACGGCGCGGGTCGAACGCAAAGAGCACGCGATAGGGCCTGCCAGAATGCTGAATTCGAAGTTCCTTCATGTTCGCGTGCCGCGAAGAATGAATCAGATCGGCGTGCGGCCGCGGAAGGCTTGGTCCGAGTTTCTGCAGCAGGATCACTTTCGCGTTCACATCGGCTTGTTCATCTTCGGAGAGGCTGGTCCACCAATCTTCGAACTCGCCTGGTGAATTCGACCTCCCATTCCATAGAAGGAATATAGCTCATAGACTATATCCAGTCAAGAGCGCCTTATCAGACAAAAAGCCTGTTATAGTTGATATAGTGTTCTGTATAGAGTACATTAATTGACCGAAGTCTGCTATGTCCTTCCTTGATTCCAGTCATCCTCGCAACGTGCTGTGGCTTTTCTATTCCTCCGCATTTCTGTCAGCCATCATGTTCAGTGCTGCGTCTGATGCCCCACTTTCCTACCACAGGCCTTTGCTTGTCCTCGCTCTTCTGACGGCTCTCGCCGCTGCCTTTTTCCTCGTGCTTTTCTTGCATTCGAGAGATGAACGCGAACGCCAGATCAACTACCGCGCACTGACGTTTGCGTTTGTCGGCACGCTCGTCTTCTCGCTCGCTGTCGGCATGGCACAGCAACTTGGACTTCATTCCGTGTCCTGGTTCGGGCTTCCTGCAGTGATGATCGTCCTGTGGAGCTTTGGGCTAATTCTGTATTCATGGCGGGACCGATGAAGACTCGGCTGCGCGTGCTTCGTGCAGAGAAGGAATGGTCGCAAGCCGAACTGGCGGCCAATGTCGGAGTCGCGCGAGGCACCATCAACGCCATTGAAACTGGCAAGTACGATCCGAGTCTCTTGTTGGCTTTCAAGATCGCGCGTGCCTTTGGAAAGAACGTGGAAGAGGTTTTTCTGTATCAGGAGAACGAACTACCAGCAACGGCGAACCCCGCCGTCTAGCTGCTAGCATGTCCCATTCAATGTTCCTCGCTTTGCCCCTCCGGTTGCTTTCCATCGAGCTGCCCGGCCCGAGAGAATTCTTCTCGTTTTGCCTCAGTCAACCACTATGTGACCGGGCATTGGAAGTGCCGCTATGACTCGCAATTTCAGCCAGGTCTTTGCCGGCCAGGCCGTCGGCATCAAAGAAGTCCACGACGATATTTGGCTGGTGAGTTTTATGGATTATGATCTGGGTTACTTCGATCTGGAGACACGGGTGCTCGAACCACTCGAAAATCCGTTCGGCCCAAAAGTGTTACCCATGTGTCCGGGCTGGACCATAAGAAAGTGGCGCGCCCGGGGCGATTCGAACGCCCGACCTCTTGCTTCGGAGAACACGGGATTATTCTGACGCGTTATGAAAACTTCGGACTTTACTATATCTTTCAATGAGATACAACGACAATGATCTGAACCGTTCCTATGCAAATTGAACGGATATGATCGGAGAACTATCACGTTTTTATCACACCCCTGCGACGGACACTTCTGAGTCTCTATCCAACGGCGGAGTCCGCCCAGCGAAAGACTTTCCTCCAGCCTTTAGCAACACCAGAGAAGTAGGCCCGCAGGTTGCTGCCCTCTTTCCGGACAAGGGTTATGATCCAAGTTAGATGGGGACGCCGGAATCTGTCACCTTGACGATTGCTGAATATGGCTATCACTTCTGAGCTCGTGGAGACCTTCCTTAAATGCCCCACTAAATGTTTCCTCCTGTCATGTGGGAAGGCTGAGACGGGAAACGCTTATGCAGCCTGGGTTCGCACTAAGAACAACTTCTTTCGCATCGAAGGGATTAAGCGTCTAGTGGCAGGCGTCGCGCCCGATAAATGTGTCACTGGCAGACCGGCCATGGAGATACTTAAGCCGGCCCAATGGCGATTGGCTATAGATTTCACTGTAGAAAGTCAGAATTTGCAATGTTCCTATCACGCGGTAGAACAAATTCTCCCGGCCGGCCGAGGCCGAACCGTGCAGTTTGTGCCAATTCGATTCATGTTCAGCAACAAGCTCACCCGGGCCGACAGACTTTTACTAGCATTTGATGCGTGCGTATTGTCCGAAGTGATTGGCCGAGAGGTTGTTCTGGGCAAGATTGTACATGGGGAGAACTATGCAACCCTGAAAGTGAAGACCTCAGCTCTGGCGCGTGACATACGCAAGTTGGAGGACAAGATTCGAACGCTGCTTGCCAGTCCCTCACCTCCCGACCTAGTTCTGAACCGACACTGCGCCGAGTGCGAGTTTCAACGCCGCTGCCGACAAAAGGCAATTGAAAAAGATGACCTGAGCTTGCTCGCAGCTATGACAGAGAAGGAGCGCACCGATCTCAACAGCAAGGGTATCTTCACCGTTACCCAACTCTCCTATACCTTCCGACCACGCCGCCGGCAACAAGGGCTAAGAGAGATGAAAGAGAGATACCACCTCTCCTTGAAAGCACTTGCAATCCGGGAGAAGAAAATCCATATCGTTGGCAGCCCAGAACTGAAGATCGAGGGCACACCTGTTTACATGGATGCCGAGGGTTTGCCCGACCGGGACTTCTACTACCTTATTAGTATTCGATTCAAAGAGGGCGACTCTGTCGTTCAACACAGCCTTTGGGCTGACGGTCCTACGGACGAGGGCAACATCTGGAGGGAGTTCTTGTCCAAGCTGATGGAAGTCGAGAACCCAGTTTTGATCCACTACGGCAGCTTTGAGACTGTCTACCTCAAACGAATGCGCCAAAGATACGGTGTGCCGCCAGATGGCTCGCGCGCGGCTAAAGCACTCGAATCACCTATCAATCTCCTCTCCGTTATTTATGGGCAGATTTATTTTCCAACCTACTCGAATGGATTGAAGGAGATTGGAGGCTGGCTGGGGTTCAAATGGTCAGACCAGGACGTTTCTGGTGTCCAGTCTATAAGGTGGCGGGACACCTGGGAACAAACCAAAACGTCGTTGGCGAAGGAAAAACTCATCACTTATAACTTGGAGGATTGTGCAGCGCTGGAGCTAATTGCCCGTGCCGTTGCACAAACCAACCGTCAAGATATCAGACCAAGTACGGAAGCGGCAGAGCGTTTAGAGATTGTGGTTGCTGATAGGCTGGATTCCAAAGTGTCCTTGTGGCCCAGATTCAGGAGTTCCATCGATGGGTTCGAGACGATTAATAAGGCTGCCCGCTGGGATTACCAGCGCGACAGTATCTACATCAGGACTGACGCGAAGTTGAAGAGAGCCAAGCGGAGAGGGGCGAGCAGCGCGAAAAAGACCATCCGCGTGAACAAAGTAGTGGTCTGCGAACCATTGCGTGTGTGTCCCCGTTGCCAAAGAAAGGCGACCCAGACGTTTCGGAGAATAACGAAGTGCCTACACGATTTAAAGTTTAGCAGGTCGGGAGTCACCGGATGGGTGGTGAAGTATCAGTTTCAGGTTTTCTGGTGCCCGGTTTGCCGGGAATTCAGCCCTTGGCCGAAGGAATTCTCTGATCGAGGCATGTATGGCCACAACCTGGCCGCATTCTCCCTTTTTGAAATCATTGAGCTCTGCGTTTCTCAGCGTTCTGTGACTCAAACCCTGAATAGACTCTTCGGCTTCCAAATGAACGAGAACGTCGTAGCTCGATTCAAGCAGCGAGGGGCTGACTACTACCGGGAAACCCGGCAGAATATCCTTGCGGAGATGATTAAGGGCAACCTGATTCATGCCGATGAAACACGAATTAGGTTGCGTGCAAAGACGGCTTACGTCTGGGTTTTTGCCACGCTCCGAGAAGTGGTCTACTTTTATTCGGAGACGCGGGAAGGAAGCCTAGTCCAAAATGCTCTAGCTGAGTTCAAGGGCGTTTTGGTATCCGATTTCTACGCTGCGTACGACTCGATGCCGTGCCCCCAGCAGAAGTGCTTGCTTCACCTGATCCGTGACCTCAACGACGCTGTTTTGGACAATCCATACGATGAGGACGTAAAGAGAATTGTTACGGCATTTGCCGAACTGTTGCAAGGAATTGTGAAGACAACCGACCGGTGGGGGCTCAAAAGCAGGTTCCTGCGCAAACATCTGGTCGACGTAGCCCGGTTTTACAAGAAGATGTCGAAGACGGGGCTCGCAAGCGCAGCCGCGTCGAAATGGAAGGTTCGGTTGGAAAAAGACCGAGCCAAATTGTTCACCTTTCTAAGCCACGATGGTGTTCCTTGGAACAACAACAACGCTGAGCATGCGATTAAAGCGTTTGCCAGGCTCCGCCGTGCCATCGAAGGTCTCTCGACACCGAGGGGAATTGAAGAATACCTCATCCTGTTGAGTGTGTGCCAGACGTGCAAATACTCCGGGTTGGACTTCTTGGATTTCCTTCGTTCAGGCAAGATTCACATCGGCACGCGATAAAGGAACTGTCGGAGAGGGGGGATTCGAACCCCCGGTACAGGTCTTGGCCTTTACAACGGTTTAGCAAACCTGACCACTTTTCTGACTCGTTCTGAAAGCTTTCGACTCTACTATATTCCTCAAGCAGTTACAACGCTTGTGAGTTGAACCGTTTGTATCTGATTTCACGGTTTCTGAACAACGAACTACTACGAATTAACTACAGTGCTTTTTGCTCCCCACCGTCAACCTCCCACGGTCCCAATGCTCGCGCCTTGCGCACTGGTCATCAAATTCTATGCATGATACGTTCGCTAGTAGTTACCTCCCGTGCTCTCCGGAGAATAGATGAGCGCTGACGAATACTTGCAACGCATTCTCTTGCGCGAGACCGTCGACACCGGCCCTTACTCGCCGGTAAGAAGCGTTCTGACTCAACTTGACCCCATCATCCGAAAATGGGCGGGCGATAAGCTATTGAGTATCAGTCCGAGCGGATCCTTCGCGAAGGGAACGGCAAACAGGAGCGGTACGGACATAGATTTGTTTGTCTCCCTCTCCGAGCAAACAAGTGAGAGCCTCAGGGAAATCTACAACAAACTGTTCAACACAATGACTGAAAAGGGGTATTCACCAAAGCGGCAAAACGTCTCGGTCAAAGTTCGCGTGAGCGGATACGATGTGGACTTGGTTCCAGGCAAGCGCCAAGACAGGTGGAGCAATGACCACAGTCTTTACCGCCGTCGTGCAGACACCTGGACCAAGACAGACGTAGCGGTGCACATCAAAAAGGTCTGGCAGTCTGGGCGTCAGAATGAAATCCGAATCATCAAGCTTTGGCGGGACCAGAAAGGGTTGGACTTTCCTTCGTTCTTCCTGGAGCTAAGTGCTATCGATGCACTTTCAGCACAGCTTGGCGGGGCACTGTCAAAAAACGTGTGGAAGGTCTTCGACTACCTCCGTGATAGTTTTCCGACTGCACGTGTGGTCGACCCGGCTAACACTAACAACATCATTTCCGACGACCTGACCGCTGCGGAGAAGGCTAAAGTTAAGGCTGCCGCCGCACGGGCGCTGAGTGCGAAGGATTGGAGCGAGATCGTCACATGAGCACATGGTCGCTATCCAAGCTTCTCGAGGTGCTTCACCAGGATATCGAACGACGTTTGTCGAATGCTCGCGAGGCCGTCGGTCATTCGGGCACGAAAGGCGACGCAACCGAGAACGTCTGGCGCGACCTACTCCAAACCTACCTGCCCAAGCGCTATCAGACCGAGTCCGCACACGTAGTTGACAGTAAGGGCACGTTCAGTGAGCAAATTGATGTCATCGTGTTTGACCGACAGTACTCGCCCTTCATTTTTAGTTTCGAAGGAAAAATCGTAATCCCCGCAGAAAGTGTCTATGGGGCTTTTGAGGCCAAGCAGACCATCAATGCAGGTCACGTTTCTTACGCTCAACAGAAAATAGCGAGTGTCCGCCGTCTTTATAGGACCAGCCTGCCAATCCCGCATGCCGGAGGAACCTACCCGCCGAAGCCTCTGCCCCACATTCTTGGAGGGCTACTTTCATTCGAGAGCGATTGGGAACCCGCACTTGGCCAGTCTCTCGTAGACGCGCTCAACCGAGGCGACGAAGATGGTCACCTCGACCTAGGATGCGTTGCTGCTCATGGAATGTTTTCCTGCGACCCGTCTGGCGCCTGCACTATCGTCTCGGACGGCAAGCCCGCTACGGCTTTTCTGTTTGAACTTATCGCGAGGCTTCAACTCAGCGCAACTGTACCAATGGTTGATGTCCTTGCCTACTCCCAATGGTTGGGTGAACGAAAGCCTAACTTCTAGTATTCCCAATCCACAACAAATAGTGAAAGTGAAAGGTAAGAGAAAAAAGAAGAAGGAGGAATTTTGTTGCATTTTTAGACGAACCCCAACCAATTCTGAAATTTCCAGCAAACCACCGTTTTCCCGGTTGCAACCCGAAAACCCCTGTTGAACCCGTTGCCCCACCCCAAAACCCCTGCAAACCCCTCTGCAGAGAGGCCCAGGGTTGTTTTAATAGGTCCCCAAACCCTCGAAACCTCAAAACTTGAGTCGTCCAATTATCAGGAACGCGAAACGCTTTCACTAGCGATGGCCGCGAAAAATGAACAATGTTAGAGTGCCACCGTCTATTAGAAAACCATGAAATGAATTGCTTGGCTGGTTTGTCTACAGGAGGGCCTTGTAATGGCTGCGCCGTATATCGCTGAGATTCAGGCTGCGCATTGGACGTCGGACGGAATCAGGGATGCGTTTAGGGCCGCTGAGTTTGACTTGCACGACTTTCCGCTTACCCAACACCTTGAGAAGGATCTACCTGCGGACAAGATTTTCTATTCATGTGATTGGGTTCGGAGCTGATTGACTGGGTTTACCGACCCCGAATAGGTCCCAATAGCGGTTACTCAATCTTCTCGAGCCGGTCCAGATTCCTGCGGAAGGCAACCAAAGCACTTCCACGCTGTGCACTTCGCCTCTATGTGCGACTCGCACTCTCATTCTTTTAGCTCCTTCAAAGTGCGGATACCCTGTTCGCCGTGGTACACCGGGCTGAGCTTGTTCAGATACAAAAGCTCGGACAATTTCCGGCGTCGATGCGGTCACTCTTGTTCCCAGCTTTTAACAGGGCATTCTTGCGCGGATCGCTGGCCAACACTCGGGCGACGTGAGGCTGGAGCAGATCGTGCAACCAGGCCGCCGAGGTTCCTTCTTCAAAGGCCACGTACAAGCTGCCACGCAGGCCACGGATGAACTGGAGAATCGTCTCGGCTTTGGTTCGAGAATCGCCTCCATCACCAGATTCCCGCGCGAATCCCGGAACGGCCATAGAGATCGTTGCCTGATGCACATCCATCCCAATATACTTGGCGTCATTCATGAGGGTGCTCCTTGTTGTAGGTTGAGATGCAAACGATCAAAACCTACTCCAAACGGGCGCCCTTTTATAATGCGTTTCTCGGGACTTAGGCACATCCGTCCGAAACAGCTCTCCGGCTGGCTCTTCGGCCCCTGAATTGTGCGAGACTGACGGACACGGACAGATCTGACGGTGACAAGGAAGGGAAACTGGAGGCGGCGAGGAAACAACGGCAGATTCGTCGCCATTCGGGCCGCCTGAAAAAGCCCAGACGCTGGTCTCCGGGCGGTTCCGCGCGACCTGGATTACTTCCGGATGGCCGACATCTGGCAGCTAGCGGAGCGAGTCGGAAGAGGGTCAGGAGCACATTGTTCTCGGCACCTGATACGGAGCGATCTCACGTCGGACTTGCGCACCGAAAAGTGCTAGACTTCGCCTACTTGGAAGCTCCCCATGTCAGTTAATTCCTCATCATCAATCATCCGTTTCGGCAC